>NZ_JBDLBR010000003.1:0-573544 GCF_039710615.1 Aurantiacibacter flavus | reverse complement strand
ACCAAATTCAAAAGCGGACAGCGATCGGTTCCCCGATTTTCACCGGGGGAGCCGGCTATCCGTCAAAAATGGCGACCTCCGCAAAGCGCCGGTGAAAACCGCCAGCGCCGCGTCGGTGGAGCCATTTAGGCGGAGGCTCGGATTCGGTCAACACGCTTTTCGCATTATCACGTCGTTTTTACGCAAAACACTGACTGGAAAAGAGAATTTCTTCGACTTTCTGCTCTGACCCTCAGGCGCTTCCCGTAAGCTCCACCGCGCCTCCCGCGAATCCGGGCGATTCCGGCAGGCCTTCTGGCCCTCACCAACCCAATTACCGGCAGCACACAACCAACAATGATCCGCTTTACGCCATCTAAAGGCAGCGGCGGCATAAGGCGGCGATGATTCCTTCCTTTGAATCCCTTGCCGAACACGAATCGTGACCGCGCGGCTTGGGCCCGGTAGGCTCACGCGTATGAGCACGTTCCGCAAATCGCTGGCGATCAACTTCGTCGCCTCCTCGGGGGCGACGATGGTGATGTTCGTCGTGTCGCTGGTGGTGGCGCGCATCCTCACGCCAGCCGAGATCGGCATCTACTCGATTGCGATCGTGCTGGTGAACATCGCCCACGTGTTTCGCGAGTTCGGCGTCAGCTCCTATCTGCAGCGGGCCGATGGCCTCACCAGGGCGCAGGTGCGCTCGGCACTGGGCGTAGCCTACGCAATCACCTGGACTGTGGCGGCGGGCGTCTGGTTCGCGAGCGACTGGGTCGCCGGCTGGTTCGGCTATGACGCAATAGGCCCGGTGATGCGCATCCTTGCGGTGAGCTTCCTGTTCATCCCCTTTAGCTCGGTAGCGCTCGCGCTCCTGCTGCGCGAATACGATGCGAAGAAGATTGCGGTCGGCACGGCGGTTGGCACGGCGGCTTATTCTGCGACTGCGATTGGACTGGCGCTGGCTGGCTTGGGGGCAGCGAGCCTGGCTTGGGCGAATCTGGCCAATGTCGTTTCGACCGGTGTCGTCTATATATGGCTACGTCCCCTGCACATGGCATACCTCCCGCGCTTTCGCGAGACCGGCGGCATTCTCCGCTTCGGTTCGGGCGCGCTGTTCACCAACCTTGTGAAGGCTGGCAACAATGCCCTGCCCGATCTGATTCTCGGCAAGATCGGCTCCGCGCGGCAGGTCGGCCTGCTCAGCCGCGCCAATTCGACCGTCTCGATCTTCATGTATGTGGCAGGTTCGGCAATCACCTTTGGTTCGCAGACCTATCTCGCCAAGGCGCACCATGCTGGCGAATCGCTGGAGCCGCTGCTGCATCGGGCCATTGGCCTCGTGACCGCGATTGGCTGGCCGCTGCTGGCGGTGACGATGATCGTGGCCGAAGACATGGTGGTCGGCCTCTACGGTGAGACCTGGCTCCCCGCCGCGCCTGCCATCGCGCCGCTCGCGCTGATGGCGGCGATCGACCTGACCTTCCACTATCACACCGCTGCCTTCAACGCGATCGGGCGGCCCTATCTCGCCTCGATGCCATTGCTCGGCACAGCGCTGTTCCGGATAGGGCTGGGGTTGATCTTGTGGAACGGCGATATCGTTTCGTTCGGCTGGGCCATGATGCTGGCGACGCTGACAAGCTCAAGCGTATGGCTCACCCTCCAGCGGCGCCACCTGGGCTGCGGACTGACCTCCTTCGCGCGGATACTGTTGCCAGGCGCCGTAGTCGCCGTGGTCTGCGCGGGCGTGGCCTATATAAGCCAGCTCGCCATCGCAAAGGTCGGAATCGGCTGGCCGATCGTGCGGCTGCTGGTGCTGGGGGTACCCGTAACCGCGTGCTGGCTGGCAATGCTGCGCATCTTGCGCCATCCTTTGTTCGACGAGGTGGCGATGCTGGCAGGCAAGCTGGGCATCCCACTGTCTCCGCTTGGGAGCAAGAAGACTGCATGAGCCGCAAGGGTATCCTGTTCTGCATGCGCTACCCTGATGATCAGGGATTCGTCTGGCGCACGGTGGTGCGCGTGCGCGACCGGATTGCAGGGCTGCTCACCGATTACGATTCGTACGTCGCCTTCCCAACTCTCACCGGCCGTTCGGTCCACCGTATCGAACACATGCGGCCGGTGGAGCTGGACTGCTACCATCTTAGCGCGGTCAATAAGGAGAAGCTGGCGCAGTTCGTCGCCGCGAACGATATCGCGGCCATCGTCTATATGAGCGCCCTGCCCACCTCGCTCGATATGGCCTTCCTGCGCTCACTCGGGGTGAAGACGATCAATACCGAGCAAGACAGCTTCGATCACCGGGTGCGCGATTCGCTTCCCCGGCAGATCGCCAAGTTCGTGGTACGCCGCATCCTGAAGCGCCAGTTGCACGATCTGCACATTGCCAACTCTGCCTCGCAAGGCGAATGGCTGAAGAGCTACACCAAGATTCCGCCCGAACGGCTGGTGATCATTCCCAACGGCATCGACACCGATCATTTCGTGCCTCCAAGCGAATCGCGCGAAGATGGCAACGTGCACGTGCTCTGCGCCGGGCAGGCGCGCCGGGAAAAGCGGATTGAACTAATTCTACGCTGCGCAGAGCGCGTTCTGACGCAACCGGAGTTCGCAAATGTCAGCTTCAGCTACGTCGGCGACGGCGAAATGCGCGGCGAATGGCAGGAACTGGCTACCGGCATGGGCCTTGCCGAACGCTTCCGTTTCATCGGCGCGCGGGCAGACCTGCTGCCTTTCTTCCAGTCGGCAGACCTGATGGTCCACGCAGCCGAGCGCGAGAGCTTCGGGCTGGTGCTGGCCGAGGCGATGGCCTGCAAAGTGCCGGTGGTCGCCTGCGCCGCCGCGGGGCCGAGCGAGATCGTCGCCGACGGCATCACCGGAAGGCTGGTGGCGCTCGACGACGAGGCCGGCTTTGCCGAGGCCGTCGAGGACTATCTGCGCGATCCGGCCCTGCGCGCGGCACACGGCGTAGCGGCACGCGCGCGGGTGGTGGAGAATTTCTCAATGGAGCGTCAGGTCCGCGACATGGCAGAAGCCATCGCAGGAGTATTGCGCTAGTCCCGCAGGCTGGCGATCACCTCGCGGCAGGCCGCGACATATGCGCCGCGGTGGAAGCGATAGGTGCCGATGAAGTGGATGAAGCGCACGTCATCAGAAATCCCCTCGTCCCAGAAATTCATATAGCGGTCGTAGGGTAACAGCAGCGCACTCTCTGCATTGGCGACCACGAAGTTACTCGTGACCTGTTCGCTCCCCCATTCGGACCACTTCGCCCTGCCAAGCAAGGCCTCGGCACCTTGCGAGAACTCCACCGCCAGCGCCGGTCCAGCCGCTTCCTTTGCAAACCCGGTGAAGCCCGAACACCCGCGCACATAGTACGGATCGGAAAGGCTCGGCACCACCAGTTCGTCCATCCGCGCCTCGAGCGCTGCCTGAACATGCTCGGTCGGATGGCCCCGATGCCGCCGGGCAATCTCGGCCACCGGCAGGATCTGCGCATCGGCGTCTCCGCGGATCGTGAAGCTGCGGTTTGCGGCAATGCTCTGCACCACTTCCGGCACCGCGCCGGTTGTAACGGTGTCGCTGTCAAACTGGATAACGTAGTTATCGCGGCGCAGGTCGAGGATCGCCAGCAGCCGCTCCCAGGTGCCTCCGCGCGGACAGGGCCCTGTGGCGACCGACGCGATCGGGATAATCTCCGGATTGTCACAATGGTGCGCCAGCACTTCCTTGTCGCGGCCAGTCAGCGTTCCATCGTCAAGGATCACGAACCGCCCCGCATGGAGGCGCGCATGAAGGCTCTTGGCAGCGACCAGATACGGCAGCAGCACGCGCGTACCGATCATCGAGAACAGCACCAGTCCGTCTTCGCGTGCCGCAACCGGGGGCGTCGAAAGTATTCCTGCGATCCGCCTCGGAAACAAATGCTCGCGCAGGCGGCGGATAATCCTTGCTGGCAGGCTGCTCAAATCGGATACCTTCTGGTCATCGTCTCTCGCCGCTTCAGGCGCGGCACGCGGCGGTGTGCACAGGGCATAGCTCCCGCTTCTCAATAAAGCGTTGACCATGCTCCGGTTCCCCTCGCTTTGGCCGACAAGCAATCGGTGCTATAACACCACTCATGAAACGGCAGGCACCGACTTGCCGTTCGGGAGAAAGACCATGAGCCTGATCGCCATGGCGAGCGCGCTTATCGCCACCGTCGCCAACCCCGCCCCCGAGGCCACCGCAACGCCTGCGCCTGAGCGCGAGCTGACGCTGTCCGAGATCATCGCCTTCGAGACCGAACGTTATCGCCGCATGACCGTGCCCGTGACGATCCGCGGCGAAGGGCCCTTCCGCTTCCTTGTAGATACAGGTGCCGAAGCAACTGTGGTCGCACGCAATGTGGCTGACCAGCTCGAACTGTTCGACCGCGACACGGTAATGCTGGTCGCCATGGCCAGCCAGCGCGAGGTGGAAACCACGGCGTTACCTACCATCGGCCTTGGCAGCCGCGAGTTCGACCTGGCCACGGCGGCCATCCTCGAGGGCGCGCACATCGGCGATGCCGACGGTATCCTCGGGCTCGACTCGTTGCAGGATCAGCGCGTGCTGTTCGATTTTGAGAACAGTCACATCGCCGTCGCCCACGCCGACGAACTGGGCGGCAACCGGGGATTCGATATTGTGGTGCGCGCACGCCAGCGGAAGAACCAGTTGATCGTGCAGCGTGCCGAGATCGACGGGGTCGATGTCGATGTGGTGATCGACACTGGAGCGCAAGGCTCAGTGGGCAATCTCGCTTTGCAAAACCGCCTGCGCAGGGCGCGGTCTGCTGACAATGCCGTGATGACAGACGTCAATGGCGTCAGCCTTGTCGGCAACACGCGGATCGCACGCACCCTGCGGCTCCAACGGGCGGCGATCAACAATATCGCCATCACCTTCGCCGATTCGCCGACCTTCACGGCGCTCGGGCTGGCCGACCGGCCCGCCATGGTATTGGGGATGAGCGAGTTGCGCCTGTTCAAACGTGTGGCGATCGATTTCGAAAGCCGACGCGTGCTGTTCGATCTGCCCGACGGCTCGCGCATCGGCGACCGCAGCCTGTTCCGGTAAAACTTGCCAGCGCGCGCGCGAGGCCCCACTTGGGGCGATAATGCGCGACATGCAGACCCCCGCCACCGGAGAAATCGCCGACTGGGCCACCATCCGGCGGTTCCTGCCCTATATGTGGCCCAAAGGCCGGCCCGATCTCAAACGCCGGATTGGCGGCGCGGCCTTTTTCGTGCTCCTCGCCAAGGTCGTCGTCCTCACGCTTCCCCTCGCCTATGCCGGAGCGGTGGACACCATGGCGGCCGAGGGCGACCCCGCGCTGTGGGTCGCGCTGGGGCTGGTGATTGCCTATGCCGCCGGGCGCTTTGCCACGGTCCTGTTCGACCAGAGCCGCAACATGGTGTTCAACCGCGTGGGGCAGGATGCCGTGCGCGGACTGTCGGAAGATGTGTTCGAGCGGTTGCACCAGCTTTCGCTGCGCTTTCATCTGTCGCGCCGGACGGGCGAAATCACCCGCGTGATCGAGCGCGGCACCCGCTCGATCAGCCAGATGCTCTATTTCCTGCTGTTCAACATCGCCCCGACCGTGGTCGAGCTGGTGGTGGTGGGCGTGATCTTCTGGACGATCTTCGGCTGGGAGCTGGTCGCCGCAACGGCGGTGACGGTGGTGGGCTTCATCTGGATCACGCAAGCCATCACCGAGTGGCGCGTGGGCCTGCGCAAGCAGATGAACGACCTCGATGGCACCGCCATGGCCCGCGCGGTTGATTCGCTGCTGAACTACGAGACGGTGAAATATTTCGGCGCCGAAGCACGCGAGAAGGAGCGGTTCGCCTCGGCCACCGGCGCCTATGCCGAGGCTGCGATCAAGACCGAGAACTCGCTCGCGCTGCTCAACATCGTGCAGGCGCTGATCCTGCAGGGAATGATGGCCGCAGCCATGGCCTGGACCGTATGGGGCTGGAGCAAGGGCGAGTTGACGCCAGGCGATCTGGTGCTGGTGAACACCTATCTGATGCAGCTGTTCCGCCCGCTCGACATGCTGGGCTGGGTCTATCGCACGATCCGGCAGGGGCTGGTCGACATGGCCGACATGTTCAAGCTCCTCGACCGCGAAGTCGAGGTGGAAGACAAGCCGGGCGCCCCTGCGCTGGTGCTGCGCGAGCCGACCGTCGTGTTCGACAATGTCACCTTCGGCTATGATCGCGAACGCCCGATCCTCAAGGGGCTCAGCTTTGAAGCGAAGGCAGGCGCGCATATCGCGCTGGTCGGCCCCTCGGGCGCGGGCAAGAGCACGGTGGGGCGGCTGCTGTTCCGGTTCTACGATCCGTGGGAGGGTCGCATAACGATCGACGGCACCGACATTGCCGATGTTACGCAGGAGAGCCTGCGCGCGGCAATCGGGATCGTGCCGCAGGATACCGTGCTGTTCAACGATACGCTCGCCTACAACATCGCCTATGGCCGCGAAGGCGCGAGCGACGAAGAGATTGCGCAGGCCGCACGCGATGCTGCCATTGCTCCCTTCATCGACAAATTGGCCACCGGCTACGACACACAGGTCGGCGAACGTGGGTTAAAGCTCTCCGGCGGTGAGAAGCAGCGCGTGGCGATTGCCCGCACCCTGCTCAAAGGCCCGAGCATCCTGCTGCTCGACGAGGCCACCAGCGCGCTCGACAGCCGGACAGAGCAGGATATCCTCGAAACGCTGCATCGGGTATCGGCGGGGCGGACCACCATCGCCATCGCGCACCGCCTGTCGACCATTGCCGATGCCGATTTGATCCATGTCATGGATGATGGCCGCGTGGTCGAGCAAGGCGATCATGCAGGGCTTTTGCGCCAAGGCGGGCTATATGCCGAGATGTGGAACCGGCAACAAAGCGAAGCGGCCGAATTGCAGGATGCCGCAGAATAGGGAGCACGGATAATGCAGATATGGTCACGGCGGGCAACGGCAATCTCTGGTCTTGCGCTGGCCCTGGCTGCCTGCGCGACGGTGGATCAGGCATCGACGATCCCAGACACCTATTTCGTGCGCGAAGGCATGGTGGACCAGATCAACCCGCCGATCACCGCGATCTGGGACATGCAGGTCGAGGTGATGGACGACGAAGGCAATTTCGACCCCGCGCTGATGACCGCCGACACCTGGGCCGCGCTCAAGAGCCATGCCGCCAACCTCGATATCCAGGCCGCGAAAATGGCCGGGGCCGAGCGCTTCGTGGCAGCCGATCCGAATGGCGAGCTGACCGAAGCGCCCGAAGGCACCGACCTTGCCGCAATCCAGCAGCGGCTCGATACTTCGCCGCAGGCTTTCCGCGCCATGGCGACCGCAATGCGCGCCCAGACCGCGCAGCTGTTGCTGGCCGCGCAGGCGCAGGATGCGGCCCGGGTCACCCAATTGGTCAACGATCTTCAGCCCAGCTGCAAGTCGTGTCACGACGTGTTCTGGTACCCCGAACAGGGCTGATCCGGATGGGCCACGCCTTGCATTGCGGCGCGCAATAAGGCAGGCGCGCAGTTCTGACTGAAGCGGCGCGCCGATCCGGTGTGCCCCCAGCAAACGGACATGCCCCATGCTCAACACTGCCACGCTCCGGCGTGACTGGCTCGGCCAGCCGCGTGCCGATATCCTCGCCGGGATCGTCGTTGCCCTCGCGCTCATTCCCGAGGCGATCGGCTTTTCGATCATTGCGGGCATCGATCCGCGCGTGGGCCTCTATGCCTCGATCACGATTGCCATGGTCATCGCCTTCACCGGGGGCAGGCCGGGCATGATCTCGGCCGCCACCGCCGCGGTGGCCGTGGTGGTGGTGCCGCTGGTGCGCGATCACGGGGTGGAATACCTGTTTGCCGCGACCATCCTGATGGGAGTGATCCAGGGCGTGGCATCGGTGCTGCGGCTCGATCTCATGATGCAGTTCGTGTCGCGCTCGGTCATCACCGGCTTCGTCAACGCGCTGGCGATCCTGATTTTCGTGGCGCAGCTGCCGCAGCTGATCGACGTGCCGATAATCACCTACCCGCTCGTCGCCGGGGCGCTGGCAATTATTTACCTGCTTCCGCGCCTCACCACTGTGGTGCCCAGCCCGCTGGTGGCGATCATCGTGATCGGGCTCATCACCATCGGGCTCGACCTTGAGGTGAACACCGTGGCCGACATGGGCGAGCTGCCCGAAGGCGTGCCGTTCTTCCATATTCCGCAGGTGCCCTTCACCTGGGAGACGCTGCAGATCATCGCCCCCTATGCGTTGACCATGGCAGCGGTAGGCCTGCTCGAATCGCTGCTCACCGCCCAGATCGTCGACGACATGACGCACACCGAAAGCGACAAGCGGCGCGAGACGGCGGGCCAGGGCATTGCCAGCTTCGTGACCGGTTTCTTCGGCGGCATGGGCGGCTGCGCGATGATCGGGCAGTCGGTGATCAACGTGACCAGCGGCGGGCGCGGACGGCTCTCGACCTTCACCGCCGGCCTCACCCTGCTGATCCTTCTCGCGCTGCTCGGCCCTGTTGTCGGCCAGATCCCGATGGCGGCGCTAGTGGCGGTGATGATCATGGTCAGCATCGGCACCTTCTCGTGGAACTCGATTCCCAATATCCGCCACCACCCCTGGCCTTCCAGCGTGGTGATGCTGTCGACGGTGGCAATCGTGGTCTGGTCGCACAACCTCGCGCTCGGCGTGGTCGCTGGCGTGCTGCTGTCGGGCATCTTCTTCACCGGCAAGGTGCAGCGCATGTTCAAGGTCGAGCGGGTGCGCGAAGGCGACAAGGCCGTATATTGGGTGACGGGGCAGATCTTCTTCGCCTCGGTCAGCCGGTTCTACGCCCAGCTCGGCCCCGAGGGCGACCATGCCGACGCCGCCGACCATGTTGTGATCGACGTTACCAAGGCCCACTTCTGGGATATCTCGGCGGTGGGCGCGCTCGACAAGGTGGTCGAACGGATGCGCCGCCATGGGCGCAGCGTGCAGGTGGTCGGCCTCAACGAAGCGAGCGCCGACCTCGTCGACAAGTTCGCACTGACCGACAAGACTGGCGTCGAGATCGGCCTCGCGCCGCACCCATAGGGCCTAGTTCCCGGGTTCGTAGCCCGGCCAGACCACTGCCTGCGCGCACCTGGTCTGGCCGCGCCACCAGTCGTAGCTAAGCTTCGGCTCGCCATAAAGCTCCCAGCCCTCTTCGAGCGCTTTGGAGACCTTCTCGCAGAAGGCGCGGTCGTCCTTGCCGGTGAGCAAGCGATAGGGCAGCGCGCCCTCGGGTGGTCTGCTGGCCATGGCTTACCCCTTACAGGATATATTTGCTGAGATCGGCATCGCCTGCCAGCTCACCGAGCCTCTCGCGGACATAGGCGGCATCGATGGTGACGCTTTCGCCCTTGCGGTCCTCGGCTTCGAACGACAGCTCTTCGAACAGCTTTTCCATCACCGTCTGCAAGCGCCGCGCGCCGATGTTTTCGACGCTTTCGTTCACCTGCGCGGCGATCTTCGCGATCTCGGCAATGGCTTCCTCGCCCAGTTCGACCTGCAAGTCCTCGGTGCCGAGCAAGGCCCTATATTGCGTGACGAGATTGGCCCGCGTTTCCGACAAGATGGCGATGAAGTCCTCTTCGGTGAGGCTGCGTAGCTCGACGCGAATCGGCAGGCGGCCCTGCAATTCGGGCAGCATGTCGCTCGGCTTGGAGACGTGAAACGCCCCGCTGGCGATGAACAGCACGTGGTCGGTCTTCATCGGGCCATACTTGGTGGCGACCGTGGTGCCTTCGATCAGCGGCAGCAGATCGCGCTGCACGCCTTCGCGGCTGACCGAACCGCCGCCGCGCACATCCGAGACCGCAATCTTGTCGATCTCATCGAGGAAAACGATCCCGTTGGTCTCGGCATTGGCAAGCGCCACGCGCGCCACATCGTCCGAATCGGTGCGCTTCTCGACTTCCTCGTCGACCAACCGGTCCCATGCCTCGGGCACCTTCAGCTTGGCCCGCTTCTTGGGCGGACCACCGAGGGCCTTGCCCATCATTTCGGAAAGATTGATCATGGTTGCGCCGCCACCCATGCCCGGGATGTCCATCTGCATGTTGGGCTGGTCGACCACCTCGATCTCCACCTCGGTGTCGTTCATCGCGTTCTCGACGATGCGGGCGCGGAAGCTGGCGCGGGTCGCCTCGCTCGCGCCATCGCCCACCAATGCGTTGAGCAGCCGCTCCATCGCCGCCCCGCTGGCCGCCTCGCGCACCTTCTCGCGGCGCAGATCCTTTTCCAGCCGGATCGCCTCTTCCACCAGATCGCGCGCGATCTGCTCCACATCGCGGCCAACGTAGCCGACCTCGGTGAACTTGGTCGCCTCGACCTTCACGAAGGGCGCCTCGGCCAGCCTGGCGAGGCGGCGGCTGATCTCGGTCTTGCCGCAGCCGGTGGGGCCGATCATCAGGATGTTCTTGGGCGTGACCTCGTCGCGCAGGTCATCGGGCAGGCGCTGGCGGCGCCAGCGATTGCGCAGCGCCACGGCAACCGCGCGCTTGGCCTCCTTCTGGCCGATGATGTGCTCGTCGAGCGCGGCGACAATCGCCTTGGGGGTGAGGTTGTCCATGTGTTTGGTCCCGATCAGGAAATCCGCTTGCCCTGAGCTTGTCGAAGGGCTGCACTTCTCTTCAAATCCGGCGCGCGGGCCCAGAGAAAAGCAGTGCTTTGACAAGCTCAGCACGAACGGTGGTAAGTACTAAACGCTTTCCAGCGTCACGTTGCCATTGGTGAAGACGCAAATATCTGCCGCAACCGCCATCGCCTTGCGGGCGATTGCCTCGGCCTCGTCCTCGTAATCTGCCACGGCGCGCGCGGCGGCGAGCGCATAGTTGCCGCCCGAGCCGATTGCCGCGATCCCGCCCTCGGGCTCGAGCACGTCACCATTGCCGGTCAGCACCAGCAGCGTGTCCTTGTCGGCCACGATCATCAGGGCTTCGAGGTTGCGCAGATACTTGTCCGTGCGCCAGTCCTTCGCCAGCTCCACCGCAGCGCGCAGAAGCTGGCCGCGATATTGTTCGAGCTTCTTTTCGAGCCGTTCGAACAGGGTGAAGGCATCGGCAGTCGCGCCGGCAAATCCGGCGATGACCTTGCCGTCCTCGCCCAGCCTGCGCACCTTGCGTGCATTGGGCTTCATCACGGTGTTGCCCATGGAAACCTGCCCATCGCCCGCGATCACGGTCTGCTCGCCCCGCTTCACGCCGATGATGGTGGTGCCGTGCCACTGGATCAGGCCGTGGCTCGCCCTATCGTCACTCATGCGGCGGATATGGGCAGGATACCCACCGCCTGCAAGCGTCTGCGATCAGCTACCCGCGCCGCCGCCGCCAAGACCACCCGCGCCGACCGTGCCGATATTGCCGAACAGGTCTTCGAGGAAGCCGCGATGGCGGCCCAGCGTCGGTGTCTCGTCGCTTTCGGGGTTGAGGCGGACAACCTGCTCGATCCCGGTGCGATCAGCCGCGGTAACGGTGCCAGCCGCATCGAAGTGGACCGCAAACACAGTATGCTCATCGATCCGGGGACGGGTGAAGGGCGCCTGCGTGGTGCGGCTGGAGATATAGTACCAGATCGGATCGCCGAACTCGCTCACCATGGTCGGCTCGCCCAGGGTACCGCGTACCGACTGTTTGTTGTCGAGCCCCGGCGCGACCGAAGCGACCAGCGTTTCGTCGATGATGTAGCCGCGATGATTGGTGATCGAGGAGCAAGCCGAGGCCAGCACTGCCAGCGTGGCGACCATGCCGATCCGTCCACCTGCTCGCAACAACCCTGCCATAAGTCTCACTTCCTTTGTCACCACGCGCGATTGCCAGCGCCCCGGCGGTTACTCTATTGGATGCAACAGCGCCTTAAGCAAGCCTGCCCGCTTGCGCAATGGCAGCCGGGGCCACCGGGTGCGGCTCGCGCATTGAACCATGGCTTAACGATAGGACTTGTCCACCGAAGATGTCGCTCATTTCCCGCCTTCTCAAGCCCAACGCGGACCCGCGCGAGGCTTTGCGCCCGCTGTGGCACGATATCGTGATCGTCAGCCGCGAATGCGAGTGGTATGCCGACTGCGGCGTGGCCGATACTGTCGACGGGCGCTTCGACATGATCGCGCTGGTGCTGTCGCTGGTGCTGCTCCGAATGGAAAAGAGCCCTGAGCTTACCCCGCAAACCGCGCGGCTGACCGAGCTGTTCGTCGCCGACATGGACCGGCAACTGCGCGAAACGGGCGTGGGCGACCTTATGGTGGGCAAGCGCATGGGCAAGATCATGAGCGCGCTGGGCGGCCGCATGGGCGCGCTGCGCGAGGCCATGACCGAAAGCGATGCGACGCTGGCGGTTATCCTCGCTCGCAACGTGCGGCTGGCGGACGAAGAGAAGAAGCCCTTCCAACTCGCCGTGCGCACGCGCGCCCTCCATGCCGACCTTGCCGCGCAGACAGACGAGGCCTTGCTGGCCGGAAAGGTGCGACCATGAGCGAAGGCGACAACGCCGCTCCCGAATTTTCCCGCATCGTCGATCGCCGCTCGGTCGGCGAGGCCCCGGTGCGAATCGGCGCGAGCGAAGCCGAATGCAAGGCGTTGGCCAAGCGTTTCGGGCTGGTCTCGGTGCTACGGCTGGAGGCCGATATCGTGCTTGATCTTGCAGGTGACGATGTGCTCGCCAGCGGCAACCTTCGTGCCGACATAGTGCAGAGTTGCGCTGTGAGTGGCGACGATCTGCCTGTCGCGATCGAAGACGCGTTCTCGCTGCGATTCGTGCCCGAGGAAGACTGGGCCGACTACGAGGCGGAAGAGGTGGAGCTGGGAGCCGAAGATCTCGACGCCCTGCCCTATGACGGAACCAGCTTCGATCTGGGCGAAGCGGTGGCGCAGAGCCTTGTGCTGGCCATCGATCCCTTCGCCACCGGCCCCAATGCGGACAAGGTCCGCAGCGAAAAGGGGCTCGACAATCCGGCCAAGGGCGGCGCGCTGGCCGAAGCGCTGGCTCAGCTCAAGAAAGACTGAGCCAGCGAAACAAGACGGCGCGACTCAAAATGGGATGTCGTCGTCGAGATCGTCGTAGTTCGAGCCGCCGCTGGCAGGCGCATTGCCGCCTTGGCCGCCGCCGCCCTGGTTCCAGCCGCCCTGGCTGGCCGCACCGCCGCTGCGCGCGCCACCGCCATAGCCGCCACCACCCGAGCTGCCGCCGTAGCCTCCTCCGCCACCGCCGCCGCCACTGCCGCCGGACGCACCGTCGAGCATGGTCATGACCGAATTGGGGCCGCGCAGCACGACCTCGGTCGAATAGCGGTCATTGCCGTTCTGGTCCTGCCACTTACGGGTCTGCAACTGGCCTTCGAGATAGACCTTCGAGCCCTTCTTGAGGAACCGCTCGGCAACGCCCGCCAGACCTTCGTTGAAGATCGCCACTGTGTGCCATTCGGTGCGTTCCTGCCGCTCGCCGGTGTTGCGATCCTTCCACGTCTCCGACGTGGCGACGCGCAGGTTGCAGACCTTGCCGCCGTTCTGGAACGTGCGCACCTCGGGATCGGCGCCCAGGTTCCCGATCAGCATTACCTTGTTGAGGCTTCCCGCCATTTGCCAACTATCCTTCGCTACAATCCCAGGGCGACCGCGCCCCAATAGGTGATTCCGGCGAAGACATAGGCCAAACCAAACAGGTAGGCCAACATGACAACGGGCCATTTCCACCCATTCGTCTCACGACGAGCGACGGCGATGGTCGAAAGGCACTGCGGCGCGAACACGAACCAGGCGAGGAACGCCAGTGCCGTGGGCAGACTCCAGTTCGCAGCCAGCCTTTCGGTCAGCCCTGCGGCCTGTTCATCCTCGTCACCGTCGATGGCATAGGTGGTCGCCAGCGCGGAAACCGCCACTTCGCGGGCCGCCATGGCAGGGATCAACGCGAGGCTGATCTCGTGGTTGAAGCCGATCGGCTCCATCACGACGTTCAGACCATCGGCAATATGGCCGGCAATGCTCGCCTCGACCTGGCTTTCGCCGGGATCCGCCTTGGGAAAGCTCAACAGCACCCACAGGATCACAGTCGCCATGAAGATGATCGTGCCTGCGCGGCGCAGGAAGATAAACGCGCGCTGCCACAGGCCGATCAGCAAATCGCGCAGCGGCGGCACCTGATAGCGCGGCATTTCCATGATGAAGCCAGACGCTGCGCCCTTGGTCACCGTACGGCGCAACACCAGCGCCACCAGCATCGCGCCAACGATGCCGAACAGGTAGAGCCCGAACAGAACCAGCCCCTGCAGGCCAATGCCCGGCCCGACACTGCGCGCAGGAATGAAGGCACCAATGATCACCGCGTAGACCGGCAATCGCGCCGAGCAGGTCATCAGCGGGGCGATCAGGATCGTGGTCAGCCGGTCCTTCGGGTCGGAAATCGCCCGGGTTGCCATGATGCCGGGAATGGCGCAGGCAAAGCTGGAAAGCAGCGGAATGAAGCTGCGCCCAGACAAGCCGACATAGGCCATCAGCCGGTCCATCAGGAAGGCAGCGCGCGCCATGTAGCCCGATTGCTCCATCGCCAGAATGAAGGCGAACAGGATGATGATCTGCGGCAGGAACACGATCACCGAGCCGACTCCGCTCAGCACGCCCTGCGTCAGGAAATCCTGCAGGATGCCAGCGGGCACCGTGGCCTCGACGAAGCCGATCATCGTCTCGATCATGCCTTCGATCAGTCCGATGAACGGATCGGCCCAGGCGAACACCGCCTGAAACATCACGAACAGCAAGGCGAGCAGGATAACCGGCCCGGCCCAGGGGTTCAGCAGCACCTTGTCGAGCCGCGAGTGCCAGCGGTACGCCACCGTTTCCGACAGGATCGCTCCCGCAGCCATGTTGTGCGCGTTGAGACGCCGTTCGGGCAGGCTCAGCTCGGCCACCTCGTGGCGCAGCGAACTATCCTGCTGCGGTGCCTTCTCGATCTCGGCCAGCAGCGCATCGAGCCCGCGCTTGCGCACGGCCACTGTTGGCACCACTGGCACGCCAAGCGCCGTCGACAGCGCCGCCGGATCGAGCACCAGCCCGTCGCGTTCGGCAAGGTCGACCATGTTGAGCGCCACCACCACCGGCCGCCCCAGCGCGATCAGCTCCTGCGCGAAGACCAGATGCTGTTCGAGGTTGGCCGCATCGACCACCACCACCAGCACCTCGGGCATGGCTTCACCGCGAAAGCGGCCCATTACGACCTGGCTGGTCACTTCCTCATCGGGGCTCGCCGCATCGAGCGAATAGGAGCCGGGCAGATCGACCAGCTCGATCGGCTGGCCCGAAGGCAGCGCGGCGCGGCCTGCCTTGCGCTCCACCGTCACGCCCGGATAGTTGGCGATCTTCTGGCGCGCGCCGGTGAGCGCGTTGAACAGGGCGGACTTGCCGGCATTGGGGTTGCCGACCAGGGCGATAACGGGAACCCGGCTCATGGGTGCTTCACCTGCATGGCGCGCGCATGGGCGCGGCGAATGGCTATCGTAGTGCGACCAAGGATGATGGCCATGGGATCGCTGCCGAAAAAAATGCCGCGATGGGCCACGGCCACCCTCGCCCCTTCGTCGAGCCCCAGCGCCCGCAGGCGCTTGGCTTCCTCGGGCGCAAGTGCATCCCAGTCAACGGCAGTAATCTCGGCGCGGGCGCCGGGAGCGATCTGGTCTAGTGTCAGTTGCGTATCCACAAGCGCTCCCGTGCCAGAACCGCCGTGCTGCTGCAACTGATTGTCATTAAGACTGATCGAGATCAGCTTTGCGGATAGCGTAAGCGCCCGAGAAAGCGGACAATGTCGAAATGCTCGCGTTTGCTGGTGAGCTGTGCCTTTGCCTTCTCGAACTTCATCACCCCGTCGATCCGCCGGTCGAGGAAGGCGTGAGTCTCGGCCTTGCCCTCGCTCTGGTCCTCGATGAACACGGCCAGCGTGGCGGCATAGATCGATGCTAGGATCGCGCGCTTGGTGTAGTGGTTGTAGTCGGTCGCGGTGTCACCGGCGAGCCGCCACATGGCGTCGGCGCTGCTCCAGCCGAGCTTCAAAGCACGCGGGGCATTGGTCGGCATGGCCTGAATTGCCAGCGCGCGCGAAAGCGCTTCCTCGAGCCCGGCGGCCTGATCGAGCCGGAACCGCACCAGCGCAGCAATACGGTCGCGAATTTTCATGTTGCCGAGCCGCCCATCGGCGAAGTGCGTCCGCATCGCGGCATCGGTCGCGGCGACGAAAGCCTCGATCATCGTCATCGGGCCGCCCGCGAAGGCCAGCCGGGCCACGGCCGGATCGACGCCCTCGGCTTCAGCCGCAGCATGCACCGCCGCCTCGGTCCAGCCGTCGAACACCGCCGCCTGCGCCAGCGCCGGAGCCAGCGCGATGCGCACATCGGCCAGCGAACCGGCCTGTTCCAGCGTATCAGCAGCCGCGCCCATCAGAAGCTCGGCCCGTAGATGCGCCCATCATCGGGATCGGCATCGGCGGCGTTGTCGTGCTCCTCGATCAGCATCAGCATCCGTTCTGCGCCGCGCTCGCTAGCATAGTCTCGCGCGCTGCGGCCGGCATTGTCTGTCTTGTCGGGATTGGCATTGGCCTTGAGCAGGACCTCGACCAGTTCGCCATTACGCGAGAGTACGGCGGAAATCAGCGGGGTCTGCCCGGTAAAGTCGGTCTCATCGACGCGCGCACCACCGGCAATCAGCGTCTCCACCCCTTCGAGGAAGTTCAGCCGGATCGCGAGGCCAAGCGGGGTCACGCCCTGCTTGTCTGCGATATTCGGGTTGGCGTTCTGCTGCAGCAACCAGCCGGTCCACGTGTTGTCACGGCGGCGGACCGTGTAATGCAAGGCGGTTTCGCCGGTGGAGAGATCGCGTGCGTTGACCACGGTCGAGCCGGGCTCGTTGAGCATCGAGGTGGCGACGTCGCCATCCTTGTCCTTCACCGCCTGGAGGAACTTGTAGCCATCGGAATACATCTGCGCCGAAGCGGGAACCGCGCCCAGCACCAGGGCTGCAAGCACGATAATGAATTTGCGAAAAGCGGGCTGCGCCACGCCGTCCTCCTGTTGCTGCACCAAGCTTCTGCGCAAAAGCCGCGCATTTCGTGGCATCCGGCTCTTGCCTGTGGCGCGTTAGCAGAGCATGAACCCCTCGTCATGCCCACAATACTTCCGGCACGCCTCGCCTCCAGACGCCTAGGCCCGCTCCTGCTCGCCCTTGCTGCCCTGTCGCCGCTCGCTGGCTGCGGCCCCGGCCAGCCGCCGCTCGAACAGGGCGCGCTCTGGGGCTCCTCGATCGGGGGCGACTTCACGCTCGTCGACGAGACCGGCAAGACCGTTCACGCGTCGGACTATGACGGCAAGTGGAAGGTGGTCTATTTCGGCTATGCCTTTTGTCCTGATGTCTGCCCGTTCGATATGCAGCGGCTCGGGCAAGGGCTGAAGCTGTATGCCGCCGAGCATCCCGATCTCGCTAAGGACGTGCAGCCGCTCTTCATCACTATCGACCCCGAGCGCGACACGCCCGAGGTGCTGGCAGAGTTCACCGCCAATTTCTCGCCCGACTTGATCGGCCTCACCGGCACGCCCGAACAGGTGAAGGCCGCCGCCGACGCCTATTCGGTCTATTTCGCCAAGGGCGAGGTAAACGAGAACGGCGGTTACATGATGGACCACTCCAACGCCGCCTACCTGATGGACCCTGAGGGCAATCCCGTCGCCCTGATGCCGGTCGATGTGAAGGACCAGGGACAGGCAGTCGCCGCGGAACTGGCCAAATGGGTGCGCTAAGGGACCGTTTCTGGGAACTGCCGCTGACCAGCCTCTTGCGCGACGAGTGGGAGGCGCTGTGTGATGGCTGTGGCCGCTGCTGCCTGCACAAGCTGGAGGACGAGGACTCAGGCGCGATCCTTGAAACCAACGTCGCGTGCAAGCTGCTCGACACCGGCACCGCGCGGTGCAGCGATTATGCCCACCGCAAGGCCTTCGTGCCCGATTGCCTGCGACTGACCCCCAAGCTGGTAGCGCAGGTGCCCTGGCTGCCCGAAACCTGCGCCTACAAGCGCCGCGCCGATGATCGCCCGATCCCGCGATGGCACCCGCTGTTGACCGGCAGCAAAGATGCCATGATCGCCTCAGGCGCATGTGTCGCCGGGCGCTGCATCAGCGAGACGGAAGCCGGGCCGATCGAGCACCATATTGTGGACTGGCCCGAGGAATGATCGACTGGCTGCGCAATCGTCAGGCTCACCCGCTCGACGATCCGCAGATCGAGATCGCCGGTCGCACCCTGCCGCTTGCCATCCGCCGCCTCAAGCATGCGCGCCGCCTCACCATGCGGCTGGCGCGCGATGGCAACGAGGTGCGGATCACCATGCCGACCTGGGCGCGCACGACGGACGCGCTCGCCTTCGCCCATGCCCGGCATGATTGGATCGCGGCGCAGCTCGCCAAGGCTGTCCCTCCGGTGGCGGTAATAGACGGCAGCACCATCGCCTTTCGCGGCGACACGTTGCGGATCGCTTGGGACAAGACCTTTCCGCGCAACCCGGTGCCCGACGATGGCGCGTTGTTGCTGGGCGGCCCGCAAGAGCGGATCGAAGCCCGAGTCCAGCGCTGGTTAGAGGGCGAGGCCCTGCGGCTGGCAGGCGATGACCTTGCCTTCTATTGCGCGCGTGCGGAGGAGGCCCTGCCCAATCTCGGCCTGTCGCGCGCGCGCAAGCGCTGGGGCTCGTGCTCGGGCGACCGGCAGAATGGGCGAACGATCCGCATCAACTGGCGACTGGCGATGGCGCCCGACTTCGTGCGCCGCTCGGTGGTCGCGCATGAGGTGGCCCACCTCGCCCACTTCGACCATTCGCCCGCCTTCCACGCGCATCTGGCCCGCCTGTTCGAAGGCGACGTCCGCGCCGCCGACCACTGGCTGAAGGCCGAAGGACCGAAGCTCTACGCTGCTTTCGTCTAAGCGCGGGGTACTGGCGGTCTTGCGGCAAAGGCCCTATCAAGGACGGGCATGAAACGCTTTTTCCGTCGGATTTCGCCCAAGCACGCGGCGCAGGACTTCGCCTCCCAATGGCGCGCCGAGACGCCCTACCGCTGGCATATCCTCGGCATTGCCATGGCCATGACCTTTGCCATCTTCATGCTGTTCATCCCCAAGAGCGTGCGCATCGCCCCTGTCCCGCCCGAGGTTGTCTACATCTCGACGCTCGACGAGAACCGCACCGATGCCGAGATCATCGCCTCGAACTGCGCCAACCAGAAGCTGAAGGACGAACTGGAGGCGAAGCTCGAACAGCAGGAGGAGGCGCGCAAGGAAGCCTATGCCGCGCTTGGCCGGGCGACCTTCATCGACGTCGAAGAAATGCAGGCCGAGATCGAGGCCGAACAGGCCGCCGCCCGTGCCGCTGCCGAGGCGGCAGGCGAAGTGGGGCCGAGCGAGGAAGAGGTCGCCAAGAGCGTCGAGGAATATTGCGCACGTGCCGCCGGCTAACGACGCGCGCTGGCTCGCTGCCGCTGCCGCGCTGGCCGAGCGCGCGCGACCTGTGGCCAGCCCCAATCCCGGGGTCGGCGCGCTGATCCTGCGCGATGGCCGCGTGGTCGGGCGCGGCTGGACCGAGGCGGGCGGCCGCCCCCACGCAGAGGCTGTTGCGCTTGCCGAAGCGGGTGATGAGGCGCGCGGGGCCACACTTTATGTCACACTCGAACCTTGTGCCCATGTCTCAGCGCGCGGGCCAGCCTGCGCCGACCTGATCGTGGCTGCGGAGGTCGCGCGGGTGGTGATAGGCATGGCAGACCCCGATCCACGCACCTGCGGCAAGGGAGCTGCACGTCTGCGCGAGGCGGGAATCGCCGTCACCGAAACGCACAGCAGCGCGGCGGCGATGGGGCTTGAAGGCCATGCCTGTGCGCTATCGTTGGGCCGCCCGCATGTGACGTTGAAGCTCGCTTTGTCGCTCGATGGCTGCATCGCCACCGCGCAAGGCGAGAGTCGGTGGATCACTGGAGAGGCAGCACGTGCGCATTGCCACCGCGAACGGGCACGCGCGGATGCGATCCTCGTCGGCGGCACCACCCTGCGCACCGACAATCCCCGGTTGGACGTGCGCCTGCCGGGGCTGGAAGACCGCTCGCCTTCCCGCTGGGCATTGACCTCGGGCGAAGTCCCGGCTGGCTGGCAAAAGCTCGCCTCGCCCGCCGACATCCCCGCCATGGACGGAGTACGCTACCTGTTCGTCGAGGGCGGTGCGGCCACGGCGGCAAGCTTCCTGCGCGCCGACCTTGTCGACCGGCTACTGATCTACCGCGCGCCGATCCTCATCGGCGGTGGCCTCCCCGCTATTGCCGACATCGGCCTTGGCTCTCTGGCCCACGCCCACGGGCGCTGGACCTTCGCCGGATCGCGCCAACTTGGCAGCGACCGACTCGAAGTCTATGCCCGCGCCCGCAACGAAGGGATCTAAGCGAGCATGTTCACCGGCATCGTCACCGCCATCGGCATTATCCAGAGCGTCGAGCAGCGCGGCGACCTGCGTGCAGTCATCGCCTGCCCGTTCGATCCCGCCACGTTCGATATCGGCGCTTCCATCGCCTGTTCTGGCGTCTGCCTCACCGTCGTCGCCAAGAGCGGCACCAAAGGCGCTATGACCTTCGCGGTCGATATTTCGGGAGAGACCGTCTCGCGCACCGCGCCGGGCATGTGGACCAAGGGAGCCAAGCTCAACCTCGAACCATCGCTGCGGCTGGGCGACGAACTGGGCGGACATATCGTTACCGGCCATGTCGATGCCGTGGGCACGCTGGCGGACTGGCGGCCCGACGGCGATTCAACCCGCCTCACCATCGCCGCCCCCGCCAGCCTTGCGCCATTCATCGCCGCGAAGGGCTCGATCACGGTCAATGGCGTGTCGCTGACGGTCAATGCAGTGAGCGACACGCCCGACGGCTCGGTTCAGTTCGAGCTGAACATCATTCCGCACACCGCCGATGTCACCACGCTCGGCGAACTTCGGCAGGGGGCGAGCGTCAATCTCGAGATCGACACCATCGCCCGCTACCTCCAGCGGATGCAGGCTCTGCGCGCGAACGCGGGTGCTTAACCGGCAACCGCCTCCAGCGCCTTCACGAAATTGCCGATATTGCCGCTGGTCAGGCCCGCCACGTTGATGCGGCCCGAGCCCGCCATATAGACCCCGTGATCGGTGCGCAGCGCGCCGATCTGATCCTTGTCGAGCGGAAGCATAGCGAACATGCCCTTCTGCTCGCCCAGCGGCGTAAGGTCGACCGAGCCCGCCTTGCCGGCGGCGGCAAGCTGGCTGCGCACTTCGCCGATACGCGCGCGCATCGAGTCGAGTTCATCCAACCACTGCTTGGTGTGCGCTTTGTCGTTCAGGATCAGGCCCACGGCGGCAGCCCCGTGATCGGGCGGCATCGACCAGTTGGCACGCGCCAGCGCACAGCCGTTCGACATGATCCGCACCGTGTCGTCAGCCGTCTTGCCGAGCGCATAGAACGCACCGACACGGTCACGATAGAGGCCGAAGTTCTTGTCGCAGCTGTAGGCGATCAGAGCTTCCGGCACAGAGGCGACAACCTTGCGCAGGCCATAGGCGTCTTCTTCCATCCCATCGCCCAGGCCCTGATAGGCGAGGTCGACGATTGGCAGGATCTCGCGCTCGACCAGCAGGTCGACGATCTCGTCCCACTGCGCGGGGGTATAGTCGATGCCGGTCGGGTTGTGGCAACAGCCGTGCAGCAGGACGGCGTCGCCCTTGCCTGCGTTCTGCAGCGCCGTGCGCAGGGCATCCATGTTGGCGCTTCCGTCTTCCGCGCGATGGTCGAATCCTTCGACAGTCATCGCGAGATCGGCAAAAATCTGCGCGTGGTTAGGCCAGCTCGGGGTGCCCATCAGCACCTTGGCAACGCCCGCCTTCTTGGCGAGGCCTGCCGCGATACGCACACCGCCGGTGCCGCCGGGAGTCTGCATACCGTCGATCCGGCCGCCCATATCGCCCGCTTCGCCGAACACGTGCGGGATCAGCGCCTTGACGAAGCCCATGTCGCCCTCAGGGCCGAGGTAAGCCTTGCTCGGCTGCTCCGAGACCAGCCGCTGCTCGGCAGCCTTGATCGCGCCGAATACGGGCGTCGCCCCATCGCTGGTGCGGTAGACACCCACGCCAAGGTCGATCTTAGTCGGCCGGGGGTCGGCGTCGTAGAGCTTGATCAGCGCAAGCAGCGCGTCGGGCGGTTGTTGGTCGAGTCTGTCGAGCATAGTGGCCGCCCTTTGCCGTTCACCGCCGTCAAGGGCAAGGCCGTTTTGCGATCAGAACGGCAACCAGCGCTGCTTGTGGCTGAAACGCATATATCCCGCGTTGATCCCGAGCCGCAGACCCGCGCCGACGCGAATCGGAATCAGCACGATGTCGCCGCGCCGCAGATAGCTGACGTTGAACCCGCCGACGAAGTAGGCCTGCCCCTCGCCCGCCGGGAAACGTTCGAACAGCTCTTCGGTGTCGTAGAGGTTGTAAACCAGCACGAAGGTGTTGGCGGCATTGGCCCCCGCATCGAGCCCGATCGACGGGCCGGTCCAGTAGACCGGCTTGTTACCCTCGATCTTGTGGTGCAGCGTGCCCGAGCCATAGCGCACGCCGACGATGAACGCCCCGCCGCCTTCGCGCCCGACGATATAGCCATTGGGCTGTCCCTGCTTGGCGAGAATATCCTCGATCAAGCGTGCGAGGCCTTCGGCGCCCTTCCCGAATAGCCCTTCAGCGGCGCCGATCAGGTCGTCTTCGGCATAGGTATCGTCATTGGCCGCAGTGGTGGCGGGCGCGGTCGTCGTCGTGCTGTCTTCCGGCAGGCTGTCATAGCGGCTCGACGGCAGGTCGAGCGAGGGGCGCGGCGTTTCCGGCGATTGGGTGCTGGTGTCGTATTCGGGCGTGATCCATCCATCGCCGTTGTCGGCGGGGACTTGCGGAGTGGTCGTTTCACCTTCGAGGTCGCCGTCGATCACGAGGTTCGGGTCGACCGTCTCGATCTGCTGCGCGCTGACCGGGGCCGCGACAAGCGCGAGGCTCGCGGCGACAAGGCCCGCCCAGCGGGTGACAATGGCGATGTTCATGGTGGCGCCCTCTTCAAATTGCGCGTGTATCTTCCGTGGCTCGCACAAGAATCCCCGGCGGCTGAAGCGGCAATGAACGCGCGGCAAGGCGAGTCTCTTTTGCGGTGAACCGAATCGGTAAGTGGGCGGGCAGTGCCGTCGACCGCGCGCGGTGAAATTTAGGTGTTGCGCGGTCTTGATGCGTTGGCGAGGCGCGGTTATAGGGCCGGGCTTGCCGCTGGGTCCGGAGACGTGGGTGAGTGGCTGAAACCAGTTCCCTGCTAAGGAACCATACCTCTATCGGGGTATCGAGGGTTCGAATCCCTCCGTCTCCGCCACCGGGCCTTCCAAGGCAGTCCGGCATTACCTATATCTCCCTAAGAAGCTTTACAATATCGCCGCTTGCGACGCTTGTGGCGGAGGTCTGCCACAAGGCAGGCATAAGCCAGGTGACCCACTTCAAGAAATACGCAGGGTTGATGCCATCGGAGATGCGGCGGCTGCGTGAGTTGAAAGACGAGAACGGCCGGCTGAAGAAGATCGTGGCTGACCTGACGCTGGATCGCGAGATGCTGCAGAATGTCATCAAGCGAGAGCTCTGAGGCCGGATCGGAAGCGTGAGATCATCGACGTGGTCCGGCAGGACTGGCAGGTGACGATCCGCAGGGCACGTTCAGCCTTGCAGTTTGATCGTTCGACCTAACATTACCAATCCCGCCGTACTGATCCGGCCTTTCTGAATAATGGTATCAAGGATATCTGCAAAACGCCTGCGAAAAGCTGGAGGCTTGGCGTAGACACTACAACGAAGAGCGACCGCACAGCGCGATCGGGAATATCCCACCGATCATGCTGTCAAACTCAGCCGGTGAAACCAGGCCACCGGATCTGGGAAAGGCGGGAAACTCCAGACCCGAGTGGTCCGAGGTTGGGTGGCAGGGCAGAAGGAGCGAGACGCTACCTCTGAATGGTAACGATCAGGGGAGCACGTCGGCGACAATTGCCCACAAGGGGACCTCCAGCAGTGGAAAGGTTGCGTAGGTTCAGCGCACCCGCCCCACATTAGAACCACCGCGTTGGAAAGAGGGACGAGGAAAACGCTCCTCGCGCTCATACAAATGCTATTGCAAGTTAATCGCATTAGTGGGTATGGGTGCCCATAGAGGTGGCGATGGACATGACAATTCCTGCACAGACCCGGTCAGCTTCAGTGACTTCGGTATCTATCTATGGCCGATGTTCGCAATGGCGCCCCGCCAGCGAGGAAGCTGCCCAAGGATGCTGGCCGCAATGCGCCCGGTTGGCACAGATGATTGCGCAACTGAATCAGGAGCGCCTTCTTACAACGGAGGAGCCGATCCGTGTCTGATTTTGCGGGATGTCGGCTTGATCGCCTTGAGCCCGGTGCGCACTTCCTTGTCTCGGCGATGCGGGAGTGGGTCATCGGTGCGCAAAGCCGCCGCTGCGTCTGTGCGACGATTGACAGGGCCTTTACTGCCTACCGCGTGGAGCAGGTGGCCGCATCTTTTCACCGCATGATGCGCACCATTTCTGGCCACGCGCAGACGTCGATCTATTTCGGGCAGCGCGATCGCGAGACCATAACGGCCCACGAAGCGCTATTGCTTGAAGCATTAGCGCACTCGCAAGCCCACAACGGGGAAGGCGAAGAGTCGGTTCGCAGGCTTGCGTCCCATCTGGTTCATGCCCCGATGGCGCCAACCCTGGCAGAACAGATTTACCGTATATCCCGGAGTCTCGACTGTTCGGGCCACAAGGTGGGCGTACGAGCCCCTGGAATGGCGGAGGGTACGCTGCGAGGCATCGTCCAGCAGGCGCTCTCAGGCCTCCCCCTCTCCCTCCGGAGCGCCCTCTGGGGTGCCAGCGATCAAGGCCCGGTCAGCCGCGATGTATGAATGGCTCGATCGTCCGCTTTCCAGACTCGACGCGCGCGACAGCTTGCTGGTCTGGAGCACGCGGCGTTGGCAGCTCGATATGGATACGACCGGGTGCGGCTGCACTCGTGTTGGGCCGGCCTTTCATGCCTGTGGGATGATCACGGCCCTGCCGTTCTTCGAGATCGCCATGACCATCGTCCGCCACGCCAAGATCGAACCGTTTGTGATCGGAGGCGATACGGTTTCCGAGGATGAGGCCATTCTGCTCTCGCTCATTGATCAGGCTGGCTGGCGTCCGCGCTGGCAGATGATGGGGCGGCTTGAGGGCTTTGTCGCGCCAGCCAAGGTGGTCCCGCTGGTGAGTGCGTTCACACGGCTTGCGCCTCTCCTTACCTCCGTCAGCCGTTCGCCTCGGCAGCCAAGCTAGATAGTATTCAAAGATTGGAAACGAAATGAACGACATCATGGTCCATGAGAACTTTGCCATGGAACCCACCGACAGCCTGAGCGTGGAAGAGGTGCTCTGGGTGCATCACTGGAACGATGGGCTGTTCAGCTTCGCGGTCACCCGTCCGCCAAGTTTCCGTTTTCGCTCGGGCGAGTTCGTGATGATCGGCCTGCCCGCCAGCGGGAAACCCCTGTTGCGGGCCTATTCGATAGCCTGCGCGAGTTATGCCGAGGAGGTCGAATTCCTGTCGATCAAAGTGCCGGATGGCCCGCTCACATCGCGGCTCTGCCATATCCAGCCGGGCGACAAGATCTATCTTGGTCGCAAGCCTACCGGCACACTGGTGCTCGATGCCCTGCGGCCGGGCCGCAGGCTGTTCCTGCTCGCTACCGGCACCGGGCTTGCCCCGTTTCTGAGCCTGATCCGCGATCCCGACGTCTATTCCGCCTATAGCGAAGTCGTCGTCGCCCATTCGGTGCGGCGCGTGGCCGACCTTGCCTATCGCGAAGAACTGGAAAGCCATCTCGCAGCCGACCCATTGGTCGCGGACGAGGCACTCGTACAGCTGCACTATGTCCCAACCGTGACGCGAGAGCCCTTCTACAACAACCGGCGGCTCGACAAGCTGATCGCGGATGGCACCCTGTTCCGCGACGTGACTGGCCCGGCTCACTTCGATCCGGCCGATGACCGCGTGATGCTTTGCGGGTCGATGGAAATGAACCGCCAATTTGCCGAAATGCTCGAGCGGTCGGGCTTTGTCGAAGGCGCGAACAACAAGCCTGGCGATTTCGTGCTCGAACGCGCCTTCGTGGGCTAGGTGCGCCAGCCTTCGGTGAGGAAGCGAAGCGCCGGGGCCACGCTGCGGGTGAGCATCGAGGCGTGGTCCTCATCGTCGAACAGGCGCATGGATACGGCGTGAGGACCCAGCCTTGCCACAAGGGCCTGTGCCATATTCTGCGTATTGGCAATCATCTGCCGCTCGCGTCGGCGCATAAGAGCCGATTCGGCCAGGGGCTGTCCCACTTGCCAAGGCGGCAGGGCGCCCTCCCATTCGCCTACTGCAAGAAACGCGCGGCGGTCGGCCGGTTCAATGCGCTCGATGCGTCTGCGCAGATGCGCCGCATCCCACCAGATTGATGGACTAAGGGCAACGAACTGGCTGAAGGGGGTCGACGGCGAACCTATTGCGTGGAGAACGAAATAGCCCGCCAGCGAATGGCCGAGCAGCGCGATACGATCGGGATCGAGGGGCAGGCGTGCCAGAAGCGAGGCAAGCATCGGGCCCTCGATCAAGCGCAGAAAGCGGTCGGCTTCGGCATGGTCGCCAGCGGATTGGGATGCGGGGGTTGCGAAATCGCGCTTGCGGTGGTCGATGCCTGGCTGCGCGACGGCTGCGACGGCGATGATCGCGGCAGGAATGACACCGGTTGCATCACCGCGGCGCGACAGTCGGCCAATGGCTTCGGCAAAGGTGCCCAGCAGGCACTCGCCATCAAGAACAAACAGCGCAGGCCAGCCTTCACGGGGTTCAACCGCGTCCGGCAAGGCCACGCGCACATGATATTCGGGCGCGTTGCCATCGGCAGCGAGCAGCCATGAACAGTGGTTCGGGGTCTCCTGCGCACATTGGATGAGTTCATGGTCAGTCACGCAAACGGCCACTCCAAAATTCCATGCCTATGCCTAATATGCTAATGCTCTTTACAATCATTCGCAATTAGGAGATTGACCGCCGGACGATTATTCCGGATCCGCAAGCAAAAGGCAGATATGTCCACCATCTCCCACATCCATCGCGACTGGCGCGGCGCAATGCAGGCGCTTGCGGTCGCCGTGGCACTGCTCGTGCTTGCCGCCTGCTCAGAAGCAGAGGTGTCCGTCGCTACGGAAAGCTCGACAATTGTGGACGTGGCTGGCCGCGAGGTCGCCATAGAGGGCCAGAAGACGCGCCTTGCCATTGACGACAGCCGCTATCTCATCGCCCTTTCGCTCCTGCACGAAGACCCGGCAAGCCTGCTGGCAGGCTGGGCACACGACAGCAACCGCCTGGGCGAGGAAACCTATGCTGCGATGCTCGAACGGGCGCCGGGCCTTGCCGATCTTCCGCGCATCGCCAGTTCCGCGCAAGAATTCAATGTCGAAAGCCTGATTGCAGCGCGGCCCGATGTGGCCATTCTTTCCACCGAAAGCGGTGTGACCGAAGATCAGATCGCGCGGGTCGAAGCGGCCGGTATCCCGGTGGTCATGCTCGACTTCTTTACCAGCCCGATGCAGAATCTCGAGCGTAGCGTGACCGTGCTGGGCAAGATCACCGGGCGCGAGGAGCAGGCCGAACGCTTCCTCGCCTTCCGTCGCGAGCGCATCGCGGCGATCGAGGCGGCGCTGGCGGATCTGCCGGACAGCGAGCGCAAGCTGGTGTTCATGGAAGCCCATGCCGGTGGCAGCCCCGATTGCTGCAACTCGCCCGGCAGCGGCAATGCCAGCGAATATCTCGAACTGGTCGGCGGGCACAATATTGGTGCAGACACGATTGCGCAGGCCTCAGGCAAGTTGAGCCTCGAATATGTCCTGTCGCGCAATCCGGCGGTCTATATCGGCACCGGCGGCCCGCACCTGGCGGCCAAGGGCGGACTTGTGCTGGGCGCAGGGTTCAGCCCCGAGACGGCGCGCCAGTCGCTCCAGCGTGTGACTGCGCGGCCTGGCATTGCCGATCTGGCCGCTGTGCGCGCAGGCAAGGCCTATGGCTATTCGCACCAGTTGCTCAACTCGCCGCTCGACATCGTGGCGATCGAGACCTTCGCCAAATGGCTTCACCCCGAACGCTTTGCCGCGCTCGATCCGGCGCAAACCCTCACCCGGATCGGTGAGGACTTCGGCGCGGTCACCCCAGCCGGATCCTACTGGATCGCGCTCAAGCCCTGAACGCCTTTCCGTACCCCCCATGAAATTCAAGCAGGAGGACATATGTTTACGATCAATCCGGCGGTGAAGACCGCCATTGCCGCAGGTCTGCTGGCGAGCGTTGCAGCGCTCCCCACGAGCGCCACGGCGCAAACCCTGTTCGGCGCGACGGACATCGTCTCCAAACCCGATGTGACGTTCTCCGCCAGCGAACGCGGCGCACCGGTGGTGGGCGGCAGCGCGGTCACCGTGAAGGGTGAAGGTTTCCGCCCCGGCCAGAGTGTGATGCTGCACTACGGCGATACCACTCTTACCCCCGAGCCGCTGGTGGCCGATGCCGATGGCAACATCGGCACCACGCTCACCCTGCCCGCCTCCGCCACGCAAGGCATTCACCAGATCATCGTCTATACCAAGGAGCCTTATTCGGCGCTGGTCGCCGAACTGAAGGTTTGGCCGCAGGTGCCGGTGCAAGGCGGCGACGCCTTTGAAGTGACCTCCAGTCACCCGGGCAACGGACTGTACCAGTCAGCCTATTCCGAGGCGAACAACGCCCTGTTCGTCGCCGCGACGGAGCTTGGCGAAAAGATCAGCTCCGAAATCATGCGGCTCGATCCCGAAACGCTGGCGGTGACGGCGCGCGCTACTCCACCCGCAGCGCCCGACCGCCCGGGCCGCGGCGGCGAGATGATGACCGATCTTACCTATGCCGCCTTCGGCATCGGGGTGGACGACACCAAGGGCACCATCTGGATCACCAACACCTTCCACAACACTGTTGCGGTCTACAACCAGGCCGATCTCAGTCTGATCAAGCAGTTCCCCGAAGGCACGGTCTATCACTCACGCGACGTCGTGATCGACGAAGAACTGGGCAAGGCCTATGTCACCGCCTCGATGACGCCGGAAGTTTACGTGTTCGACACCGGCACGCTCGAACTCGTAAAGGTGATCGAGATCGACACCCCCCAGCGCGGCCAATCCGCCGGAACAGCCTCGCTCTCGCTCGATCAGGCTGCGCACAAGCTTTATGTCGCCAGTATCCCGACCGAGGAAGTGGCTGTGATCGAAACGCAGACCGATACCGTGAGCAAGATCCTGCCCGTACCCGGCGGCCGCGCCACTATCGGTGTTTCGCACGATCCCGCCACAGGCCGCATTTTCGTGGTCGGGCGCGACAGCGATGCGATCACCATCATTGATGGCGAAACCGGCGCGCATGTGGCCACCACACCGTTCGGCTCCTACGCCATCAACGTCATGTTCGATAGCGACAGCGGCTATGCCTATGCCACGGCCCGCAATGGTGAAGTGGTCGGCGTGGTCGATGTCGACGGCAACCTCGTTGCCAATCTCGGAACCTTCCCGCGCGCCAACCACATTGCCGACGGCCCCGACGGCGCGGTGTTCCTCATCGACAAGCGCGGCGGCGAAGCAGGCGACATGGTAACCCGGATCACACCGGCCAACTGATTGCCCGCAGACGGCTGGTAAGAAGGGAGCAGGCTCGCATGCGGGCCTGCTCCCTTCTCGTTTGGCTAAAGCACGTCGTGGATGGCGATTTGCAGGCCGTGCTCACCCTCGGATACGGCGGCGCACACCTTATAGACCTGCGCCAGCCGTTCGGCAGTGAGCGCCTCTGCGGGTGAGCCCTCCACCTCGACCTTGCCGCCCGACAGAAGCACGATCCGGTCCGACCAGCGCGCGGCTATGGTCAGATCGTGCAAGACCATGATCACGATCATCCCGCTTTGCGCGGCCACCTCGCGCACCAGCTTCATCACCTTCAGCTGGAAATGCAGGTCGAGCGCGCTGATCGGCTCGTCAAGCAGCAGCACCGTTGGGCGGCGCACCAGCGCCTGCGCCAGCGAGGCGAGCTGGCGCTGGCCGCCGGAAAGCTGTCCCAGCTCGCGCGCGGCAAGATGGGTGATGCCGACACGCTCAATCACATCGAGCGCCGCCACCAACAGGTCATCCGGCCCCATTCCCGCAGGGATCGAGGCACGCAGCGCGCTCATCACCGCTTCGAGCACGGTCAAACCGACCCGATCGGGCAGGGCCTGCGGCATATAGGTGACATAGGCCGCATGGTCCGCCAGCGGCAGGTGCATCAGCTCCTGCTTGCCCAGCTTCACCGAACCGCTCGCCTTGTGCAGCCCGGCGAGCGAGCGCAGCACCGTGGTCTTGCCGGCCGCGTTGGGGCCGAGCAACGCGACGACCTCGCCCGGGGCAATCGGAGCAAGCGTAAATTGCTCGACCACGCTTTTGCCGCGGTATCCGGCGGCAAGTCCCGTGATGGAAAGGTGCCCGCTCATACCCGGTCGGGCCGCCGCAGGATCAGCACCAGAAACACCGGCACCCCGATCATCGCGGTGACGATCCCGGCGGGCAGCAGCACGCCGGGCACGATCAGCTTGCTCGCTACAGAAGCAAGCGACATCAACAGCGCCCCCGCCAGCAGCGAGGCCGGCAGCAGAAAGCGGTGATCCTCGCCCAAAAGCAGCCGGGCGATATGCGGGCCGACCAGCCCGATAAAGCCGATGGTGCCGACGAAGGCCACCGATGCACCCGACAGCGCGCTGATCCTGAGCAGCGAGAGCAAGCGCAGGCGACGCACGTCGATCCCGAAGCTGCGCGCACGATCCTCGCCCAGCCGCATGGCAGTTAGCGCATTAGCCGCGCGCAGCGAAAAGGGCAGCACCAGCGCCAGCACACCAGCGAGGATCGCCACATTGGCCCAGGTTGCGCGGGCGAGCGAGCCCATGGTCCAGAACACCAGCTGCGACAGCGCCTCCTGTGAGGCGACGAATTGCAGCAGCGCCACCGCTGCGTTGAAGGTGAACACCAGCGCGATGCCGAACAGCACCACCCCTTGCGTGCCCGCTGCACGGCTGCGTGCCAGCGCTTCTAGCAGGGCAACCGATCCCAGCGCGCAGGCAAAGGCGTTAACCGGCACGATCCAGTCAGCCGAGAGCCCCGGCAGGCCCACGCCCAAGACGATTCCCAGTGCAGCCCCGAATGACGCCGCCGACGAGACCCCGAGCGTGAACGGGCTGGCAAGGGGATTATCGAGGATGGTCTGCATCTCGGCACCCGCCAGAGACAGCGCCGCGCCTACCAGCAGCGCCATCAGCGCCATCGGCAAGCGCACATCGCGGATGATGGCCCGCGCGGCCCGGTCAAGCCGGTCTGGACGAAACAACCCGTCGAACACCTGATCGAGCGGCAGGAACGAAGGGCCGGTGGAAATGTCGAGCGCCAGGGCGAGAGCACAGCCAAGAGCCAGCGCCAGCAACAGCATGGTCCGCCGCTGCGCGGTGCGCAGATAGTCCTGCAGAGCCAGGTCACGCAGGTTGGTCTGTGAAAGAACATCCATTCCCTATGCGGTTGGCTAGGCGCCCGCGTTTAGTCAAGGCTATTGCGAATAACTTGCAATTCTTGCAAGGTTTGGCAAGAGCCTTGGACGCCATGACCGATGCTGCTCCTGCCATACTCGCCCCCATCGCCGCACAGGCCGCCACACTTAGCGAGTGGCGCCAATACCTCCACCGCCACCCCGAACTGGCGCTTGAAGAAGTCGGCACCGCCGCTTTCGTGGCCGAGAAGCTGCGCGATTTCGGCCTTGCACCGGAAACGGGCATCGGCGGAACCGGCGTGGTCGTGGTGATCGAGGGGGCTGCCCCCGGCGCTTCGATCGCCTTGCGCGCGGATATGGATGCGCTGCCGATGGAGGAGGACAACGACCTGCCTTTCCGTTCGCAGACTGCGGGGGCCGCTCACTGCTGCGGGCACGATGGGCACACCGCCGCGCTGCTCGGCACGGCGCAATATCTCGCTGCCAACCCGCCCGCGGCAGGACGCGTGGTGCTGATCTTCCAACCCGCTGAGGAAACCGGCGAGGGAGCGAAGGCGATGATCGCCGATGGTCTGCTTGACCGCTTCTCGTTCGACGAGGTCTATGCCTTTCACAACATGCCCTTGCTCGCCCCCGGAGAGGCAGGTGCAAGGGCGGGCGGCGTGCTCAATGGCTATGCGATCTGGCGCATCGACGTGAGCGGCGTGGGCGGCCACGGCGCGGCCTTCTTCAAGGCGACCGATCCCTTGCAGGCGGCAGCCCGGCTGGCGGTTGAGATTTCTTCGCTGGTGGGGCGCTATGTAAGCCCGGCGGATAGCGCGCTCGTCAATGTGGGGGCGCTGCAAGCCGGCTCGTCGCACAACATCATCGCGGACAGCGCCGTGCTCAAAGGCACGTTGCGCGCGCTCGATCCGACCGTGCTGGAGGCGCTGCTCGCGCGCCTGCGGCAAACGTGCGAGGGCATGGCGGCGATGACAGGCTGCGAGATCGCGCTCACCATCGAGGCCGAGGTTCCGCCTTGTGTGAATCACCCTGATGCTGCAGCCACCGCCGCCCGTGCCTGCGCCAAGGTGCTGGGCGAGGCGGGCCTCGTGGCCGATCACCTGCCCTACCCTTTCACCGACGATATGGCGCTGCTGCTGCAAGCCGCACCCGGTGCCTACCTGTTCCTTGGGCAGGAAAGCGCCATGTGCCACAACCCGCACTACCGGTTCGACGATAGCCTGCTGCCCGTGGCCGCCAGCATCTTCGCGACCATCGTGAAAGACAGGCTCGGCTAAGCTCTCAGGGTTGCACCGCCATCGACATAGAGATCGGCCATGGTGATATGACTTGCCCGGTCGGAAAGCAGGAACAACACCGCCTGCGCCACCTCCTGCGGCTGGGCGATTTTGCCTAGCGGAATGCCCGCTTTGAACATCTCCGGCTGCCCCGCGATCACCGAAGCGGCCCCGTTCTCGTCGGCCCACATGCCCGTCTGCATCGCGGTCATGGTCGAGCCGGGGGCAACGGTGTTGCAGCGAATGCCGAACGCGCCCAGCTCCAGCCCCAGACAACGTATGAACATGTGCGTGGCCGCCTTTGAGGCGCAATAGGCTGCCATCGAATGGCGCGGCACTCCGGCGGCGTTCGAGCCGACCGTCACGATGCAGCCCCCGCGCCGCTCGCGCATCGGCCTCGCCACCGCCCGGCAGACATGGAAGACGCCCTTGGTGTTGACGGCAAAGACACGGTCCCACTCGGCATCGCTCGTCTCATGCGCAAAGCCGGTGGCGAGCACCCCCGCCACGTTGATAGCGCCGTAAATCGGACCCCAATCGCGTTCCACCTGCTCCACATAGGCATCGACAGCGGAGGAATCGGTTACATCGAGCGCAGTAATGCCATCGCCCGCGAAATGATCTGTGGCCAGCACCTGCGCCCCTTCTTCGCGCAGGGCTTGGGTCACCGCCAGCCCGATGCCCCCGGCTGCGCCCGTAACCAGCACCAGCTTGCCGTCCAGTCCGCTTGTCATGCTGTCACCCTTTCCAGTTTCGCCATGCGTTCTGCCAGCATCGGCCCGATCAGCGCGCTTGCTGCTGCGCCAGGCAGGTCTTTATGAAGGAATGGCACCGCAATTTCTTCGAGCGCTGCACAATGGGCGCGCCACAAGCTCGCCGCGAGATCGGGCCGGTCTTGATGATCCTTCGCCGCCCGCACATGGGTGAGCGTGCCAAGGTAGCGCCGGTGATGGTGCGCGCGCACCAGCCGGTTGGTGTCGAGCACCACGCGGATCACCCCATCCTGCACAGCAGGCGGCAGGTTGCCTAGCGCGCTCGTGCCCGAACGCAGAAAGTCTACGACCTTGACCCGCGTATCGAGTTCGGGATGCCCCTCCGGATCGTAACCCGCGATGGCCAGCAGCGCGCGCAGCGCCTCGGCCGCGGTAGGTTCAGGTTCGTTGCGCCAGCATTCCGCCGGATAGCTGTCGAGCATCGCGACAAGACCGACCTCGCGGCCCGCCGTCTGCAATTGCTCTGCCACGGCCTGCGCCAGCATACCGCCGACCGACCATCCGCCAAGATGCACGATCCCTACCGGGGCCTGCTCTTGAACCTGCGCGGCATAGACGCGCGCCATGGCATCGATACTGGCGGGGAGCGGCTCTGCAAGGTCCAGCCCACGTGCCTGCAGGCCATAGACCTGCCGCCCATCCCCAAGCGCATGGGCCAGCCTGCGATAACCCCAGCAAATCCCGCCCGCCGGATGGATCAGGAACAAAGGTGCGCGCTGCTCCTGTCCGCGCGCCAGGGTGATGCACGCGGCCAGCCCCTCGTTGCGAATGCCGTCGTCAGCTTCGATCGCCTGCGCCAGGCCAGCGATGTCGGACGTTTCGAACAACACGCCCAGCCCCGGATCGCGCCCGAAGGCGCCCGCGATTTCCTGCAGCAGGATGATCGCGGAAAGGCTATCTCCGCCCAGCGCAAAGAAATCGTCCTCGCGCGACACCTCGGTTTCGAGACCCAACACCTCGCGATAGAGGCGCGCCAGCGCGATTTCCGTCTCACCCTGGGGAGCGGCCCCGCCTGCAGAGCCGAATTGCGGCAGCGGCAGCGCCTTGCGATCGAGCTTGCCGTTCGCGGTGACGGGCATCGCTTCCAGCTCGATCAGCGCGGCAGGCACCATGTAGGCAGGCAGGCGCGCCGCCAGCGCATCGAGCAGTTCTTGCCGTGAATAGAGCGCTTCGGGCACCACATAGCCGACAATATGCTGTTCGTGCACCTGCACATGGGCGCTGGCCACCAGCCCGTTTTGCGCCATGGCCGCCTCGATCTCGCCCAGTTCGATCCGCAGGCCGCGCAGCTTGACCTGATGATCGCTGCGACCGAGAAACTCGACCGCGCCATCGCCGCGCCGCCGCGCCACGTCGCCAGTGCGATAGAGGCGTTTGCCGGGGTGGAACGGATCGGCGATGAAGCGCTCTGCCGTGAGATCGGGACGCCCCAGATAACCGCGCGCCAATTGCACCCCGCCCAGAAACAGCTCGCCCGTCTGCCCCGGCGACACGGGGCGCAAAAACCGATCCAGAATAACCAGCCGCGTGTTCCAAACCGGCCAGCCGATCGGAACAGGGTCGGAGCGATCAGTCGCGCCAGCGTCCCAGTAGCTCACATCGACCGCCGCCTCGGTGGGGCCATAGAGGTTATGCAGCTGCGCTTCGATCCGTCGATGGAAGCGGTCGCGCAGGTCCGCAGGCAGAGCCTCGCCGCTGCAAAACACCCGTGTCAGCGCCAGCCCCTCGCTTGCGGGCGCGGCGCAGAAAGCGGCCAGCATCGAGGGCACGAAATGCAGCGTGGTGATCGCCTCCTCGCGGATAATCCGTGCGATTGCAGCCGGATCGCGGTGTGCATCCGGCGGGGCGACCACCAGCGTGCCACCGGTCACGAAGGCGAGGAAAAACTCCCACACCGAAACGTCGAAGGTCGCCGGTGTCTTCTGCAGGATACGGTCAGCGGGGCCGAAGGCGTAATGGGTGCCCATCCACAAGAGCCGGTTGACGATGGCGCGGTGGGAAATGACCACCCCCTTGGGCGCGCCGGTCGAGCCGCTGGTATAGATGACATAGGCGGCGTGGTCGGGATCGGGCAGCGGCAGGTCGCCCGCTCCATCCAGAGGCCAGTCTTCCGGGCGCAGCAGCTTCTCGCCATATAGGCTGTGCGGATCGTTATCGGCCAACACCACGAGCGGGGCGGCACTTTCGAGGATGGTGGCGATGCGCGCCGGTGGATGATCGAGGTCCAGCGGCAGATAGGCTCCGCCTGCGCGGATCACGCCAAGCAACGCCACCACCAGTTCCAGGCTGCGCGGCAGGGAAACCGCGACGATGGTCTCAGCCCCCACCCCGCGCGAACGCAAGGCTTGCGCCAAGGCCGCGCTGCGTTGGTCGAGCTGGGCATAGGTCAGGCTTTCGCCCTCGAAGCGCAGGGCTTCTGCCTCTGGCTGGCTCTTCATGGTCTTAGCGATCAAGGCCGCCAGCGAGGTCTCGGGAATGTTGCGCGCGGTCCGGTTGAACTGTTCCAGCTCGCGGTGCGCCTCTGCCGGCGTGGCCGTAGGGATCGCGGCCAAACAATCCGCTTCGCCCGCAGCGGCGAGGAACTCGGCCAGCCGTTCGGCATGGTCCGCGATCTCCTGCTCATCATAGAGATCGGGGTTGGCATCGACCTCCAGCGTGATGGCATCGCCAAGATCGCCGCGAAAGGTGAAGTGGATGTCGTCGACCGGCCCGGTGCCGGTCACGGTCAGCTCGGCTTGCAGATCGGCGAAGCGCGGCAGCTTGTCATAAGGCTGCACGTTGACGAGCGGGCCATAGAGCCGCCGCGCTCCGCCAATGAGGCCCAGATCGCGCCGCAGATGCTCGCTGCGATAGCGGCCATGGCGGCGCGCCTCACGCATGGAGGCCGCCTGCCCCTGTACCCACTGCGCCAGCGGCGCTTCGTCATCGGTGCGCACGATCAGCGGAAGGACATTCATCACCATGCCGGGAATGCGCGCAGCCTTGCTGCCGAAGCGGCCCATGTGCGGCATCCCGATCACCACCTCGCCGCCTTCGACAAAACGGGCGCAGTAGGCGGCGACCAGCGCAGTAAGCGTATCGGGCCATGAGACGCCCGCAGCCTTGGCGAGAGTGGCGACCGCCTCGCGCGCTCGCTGCGGCATCGGCATGGCGCGGCGCAGAAACGTGTGGGCGGAGGTGGCGCGGCCCGGTTTCATGGCGATGGTTTCGGGCATGGCGGCAAGACTTGCCCGCCACCACGCCGCATCGTCGGCACGCTTTGCCGATGTGCGATAGTCCGCGTCCTCCGCCAGCAGATCGGCCAGCGGCGCAAAGGGTCGCCCGCTCTTCTCGCTACCTTCGCACAGGGCGGAATAAAGCTCGGCCACGCGCTTGGTGAGCATCACGATACCGAACCCGTCGTTGGCCATATGGTGGGCTTGCAAGGCCCAGATGTGCCGTTCGGGCGTAACCCGGTAAAGGCGCTGCAACGCGATCGGGCCGCTCGCCAGATCGGACGGAGCGGCTATCTGACCGGCGATCATCGCCCTAGCCTCGTCGTCCGCAGCCGGATTGCCGCTCAGGTCGAGAAACTCCAGCTGGGGCGCGCCTGCCGGATCGAGCCACTGACGCGGCTCGCCATCGGCTTGCGAGAAACGCAGCGCCAGCACTTCGGCCTCGGCGCTCGCCTGATTGACCGCCGCGCGGAAGTGATCGAGAGCAAGCGGCCCGTTCAGCGTTATGAATTGGCCGGTATTGAATATGGGGTTAGCCGGATCGAGTGCCTGGGCATACCACAGGCCTTCCTGCGCCTCGGTCAGCCGCCAGCCGGCTTGCGTCACGTGCCGCTCTGGCTCTGTCTGGCCTCGATCAGCGCCCACAGCTGGGCGAGCGTTTCGGTTTCGCCGAGATCGGCAAAGTCGAGATCCAGCCCCTGCTCTTCCCACGCCATGGCAAGGTTCATCGCGCGCATGGAATCGAGGCCCAGGTCCATCAGGTTGCCGTCATCGGGCAAGTCGGCAGGATCGAGGTCCATCACGTCGGCAATCTGCGCGCGCAGGTCTTCAAGCGTCATCGTCATCTCTCTGAAAGGAGGCCAGCGCCTGTTCGGTCGACAGCACGACACCGAGACAATCGGCGACATTGGCCAGCGATGCCTCGTGCCAGTCACGCGAAAAGTCGGCCAGGGCGTCGGCAATGAAAAAGGGTTCGATATCGCGCTGGAAGGCTTCGGCGGCGGTGCACTGGCAGCCGATATGGGCATAAACGCCTCCGATCAGCAGCTGGTCGCGCCCGCGTGCCGCCAGCAGCTCGGCAAAGTTCGAGCGCTGGAAGGCGCTGTACCGGTGCTTCACCAGCACAATGTCGCCCTCTGCCGACGCGAGCGGGGCAACGATCCGTTCGTGTTCGGGCACATGCCGCATCCCCGGCCCCCAAAGGTGCCGCTGCAACCCCCGATCATGCGGCTCCTGCGCGCCGATCTGGGCGGTGTAGAATACAGGCACACCCGCCGCGCGGCACATTGCCACCAGCCGCGCAAGATTGGCGATCATCGGTGCGATGGGCGCACAATCGGGCGTGAAGGCATCGACGAAATAGGCCTGCATGTCGTGCACCAGCAGCGCCGCGCGAGCAGGATCAGGCAACCAGTCCGCGCGCGAGGCGGGCAGGTCGGCTTGCTGCGGCAAGTCGTAAGGCGCGATGCTGGGCAGACGGCGCGACTCGCTCATGGCTTGCCCTCACTTTCCAACAATTGCGCCCGCAGCTTGGCGCGCAGCTCTTTGCGGCTGATCTTGCCCACCGCAGTGGTCGCGAAGCTCTCCACAATGACGATCTGGTCGGGCACTTTGAAGGCGGCAATATCACGACCGCGCATCCACGCCTTGATCTCCGGAGCCTTGGGTGGATCGCCATCGGGCACAATGAAGGCACAGCTTCTTTCACCAAGGAACTGGTCCGGTATCGAAACCACGGCGGCATCGAACACCTGTGGGTGTGCGAGCAAGTGATCCTCGATCTCTTCTGCCGAAATCTTTTCACCCGCGCGGTTGATATGGTCGCTGGCGCGGCCCTGCACCACCAGATAGCCGCCCGCCACGCGCTTCACCACGTCGCCCGTGCGATAGAACCCGTCCTCGGTGAAGGCGCGCGCATTGGCCGCGGCATCGTCGTGGTAGCCGCGGATCGTGTAAGGCCCGCGCGTGAGCAGGTTCCCCGCTTCGCCTTCGGGAACGGGATTGCCGGCATCGTCGAGGATGAGGATTTCGTCGTCCTCGCTGATCGGGCGCCCTTGCGTTTCGACGATGATTTCCTCCGGATCGTCGAGCCGGGTGTAATTGACCAGCCCCTCGGCCATGCCGAACACCTGTTGCAGGGTACAGCCAAGCTCGGGCCGCACACGCCGCGCCGCTTCGGGCATGAACTTCGCCCCGCCAACCTGCAGCACCTGAAGGCTGGAAAGATCGTGTTTCGCCTTGGCCGCCGCGCGCAGCCACAGGAGCGCCAGCGGAGGCACGAGGCCAGTGATCGTCACCCCTTCGCGTTCGATCAGGGGAAAGGCGACATCGGGGCTGGGCGCAGGGGCCATCACGATAGTCGCGCCCGCGCAGATCGCGCCGAATATGCCCGGCGAGCTCATCGGGAAATTGTGCGCCACCGGCAGCGCGGCAAGATAGACGCTATCCTCGGTCAGGCCGCAAATCGCGTTGCTGGCGCGGATCGAATAGAGATAGTCGTCGTGCGTGCGCGGGATAAGCTTGGACAGGCCGGTGCTGCCACCCGAAATCTGCACCAGCGCCACATCCGTCGGTTTGCTCGGCGCAGGCGGCGCGGCAGGCTGGCCTTTGCCAAAACTGCCGAAACCGATAAACTCGTCTGGCTCGCCCACCACCACGACATGGTGCAGGGTCGGCACCTCGGCCTGCACTGCTCGCGCGAGGTCGCGATAGTCGAACCCTTCGTGACGCTCGCACACCACGAGGGCCGCCGCTTCGGACTTGCGGGCAAAGTGGGTCACTTCGGTCAGGCGGTGGGCTGGCAGGGAAAACACCGGCACCAGCCCGGCACGAAACAGCCCGAATACCACCGAAAGAAATTCGGCCATATTGGGCAACTGCACCAGAACCCGATCGCCTGGCGCAAGGCCAAGCGCCACGAAACCGCTCGCTGCCTGTTCTGCCCGCGCGGCCAGTTCGGCATAGGTCCAGCGCTGGTCGCCAGCCACGACGGCGAGACGGTCTGCAAAGCGCTCTGCCTGCTCGGCCAGAAGCTCGGCAAAGGTCTGCCCCTGCCAAAGCCCGCGCGCGCGATAGCGTTCGGCGGCCTGTGCCGGCCATTCCTGCCTGAGCGGTATCATTCGGCTGCCTCCTGTCCTGCCCACGTTACGTCTGCCACTCCCATCGCCCGCAACATGGCGCGAAACTTCGCCGCGGTCTCGCGCACTTCCTGATCGGGCTCGGAGCCCGCCACGATTCCCGCTCCCGCATGAAGGGTCAGCCTGTCATCGGTTAGCTCCGCACAGCGCAAGGAGACATACCATTCGCCGTCGCCGGAGCCATCGACGTAGCCGATGGCGCCAGCATAGAAGCCGCGATCATACGGTTCGATATCGGCGATCGCCGCCCGCGCAGCCTCGCGCGGAAAGCCTCCTACAGCCGGGGTCGGATGAAGCGCTGCCGCAAGCCCTGCCGCGCTCGGCATATCGGCACCCTTGAGCTTGCCCTCGATTGCCGTTCCTAGATGCCACATCGTCGCGGTGGGATAGAGAATGGTGCCTTCCTGGGTGCCCAGTTCGCGGCAGAACGGGTTCAGGGTGTCGAGCACGAACTCGCGCGTCATCGCATGTTCGCGGCTGTCCTTTTCGGAACGCGACAGCTGCTCGGCACGCTCCCGGTCCTCCACTTCGGTTTTCCCGCGAGGAATCGATCCGGCAAGGGGCAGGGACGACACGTGCAGGCCTTTTCGCGAAATCAGTTTTTCAGGCGTCGCCCCGATCAGGAGGTGATCGCCTTGTTCGCTAAGGTCGACCCGAAAGGCAGTTGCAGCCAAATCCTGCGAGAGACTATCCAAGAGCGCATCGTAGTCGAGGCCCGACGCACCAAAGAGCTGCAATTGGCGCGATAGCACCACTTTTTCGAGCGCCGATCCGGGCTGCTGCGCCAGCAAATCGAGGGCTTGCTCGACCATGCGTGCAAAGTCGGCTTCGGTTGGATGGGCGACGAACGCCGACAATTCGATCGAGGCAGGCGCAACGGCCTTCGATTGGGTATGAGCGTGGTAAGGCGCACGCTGGACAAATGCTGGTTCATAAAGAAAATCAGGCAGGTCATCGCCAAACGGGAATGACCCGACCAGCGGAGAACCGTAGCCCTCCTTCAAAGCCAGGCGACACCGCTGCTCGAGTGTCGCGCGTGGCCCAGCCTCCACTCTCCGACGAATCCCGCGCGCCTCTATTCGCTGAGAGGAATTGCGGAGATGAAATTGCACGACGTCGAGCCCTTCTGCTGAAACTTCCATTACCTCGAGGACGAGGCGTCCTCGCAGGTTGACAGGTGTTACAGCCCCCCTTAGTCGCAATTGCAATTGCTTCGCAATAGTTGATTCAGAGTGTATTTTGATGATCTCCGCAATCCGGAAAGGCACACAGAAATCTGAGGCTGGGTCTCGGAGCCTTCGCGCGTCGTTCTGGCGCCGCCAGCTACGACAGTGGCACTGGATCAGTTCTGCGCTGTGCCTTGCACTTGTGTTCCTGTTTGCCGTGACGGGGTTTACCCTCAACCATGCCGCGTCGCTGGAAGCAGAAGGGGTGAGCACGCAGGCGGAGTTTGATCTTCCGGCAACCTTGGTTGCAGACCTGTCGGCAATTGAAGGCGAAGCTGAACTAACTGCGGCGCAGGCCCGAGCCATCCAAGATGCCACCGGAGTCGACCTGTCCGGCCGGGTCGCCCGCAACGAGTATGGCGAGATGATTTTCGACCTTGCCCGGCCCGGCAAGGATGCCAGCCTGATCCTCGATCTCAACGCCGCAATGGCTTATTCCGATCAGATCGATCGCGGGACGATCGCCAAGCTCAACGACCTGCACAAGGGCCGCCATGCGGGGGCTGTCTGGTCCTTGATGATAGATTTCGCAGCTGCCTGCTTCGTCGTTTTCGCCGTCACCGGCTTTGGCCTCTTGTGGCTCCAGGCGCGCATGCAGCCCGCGACATGGCCGCTGGCTACGCTCGGCGCGGTCCTGCCGCTCATCGCCTACATTCTGTTCGTCCACGCATAGGAGACGCCCATGCGCCTTACCTCTTTCGCCGCCGCCGCTGTGCTGGCATCCCCTGCCCTCGCCGCCCCGGCGCTCGCCAATTCCGGCACCGTCACGGTGGAAATCCCCCAGGCATCCGTGCGCACCTATCGCAAGCCCTTCGTGGCGGTCTGGATCGAGAATGCCGCTGGCGATAACGTGCGTACGGTGCAGGTGCTGCACGATCAGGCCCGCATTGCGCGACGCTGGCTACCCGATCTGCGCTCATGGTGGCGGCAGGGCGGTAATGCCATGTCTATGCCAGCCGACGGTATTTCTTCGCCCACCCGCGCGCCGGGCCAGCACCGCTTCGCTCTTACCGGGCTCGAACGGCTTACCCCCGGCAACTATTCGGTTGTGGTGGAAGCTGCCCGCGAGAACGGGGGCCGCGAACTGGTGAAAGTGCCCTTCCGCCTGCAGCGCGGCCGCGCCGCCAATGCCTCGGCCAGCGGCAGCCGCGAGGTCGGGCAGGTCAGCGTCGCGATCCGGCCCTGATAGTTCGCCGCCCGACGCGCGATGCTGCTGTTGCCGCCACGGGCCGATGAGGCCGTAGAGCTGCCGCAAGGCGGAGAAGTCGTGTTCGGCGGCGAGGTATTCGGCACCAGTTGGCAGGTGCGCGCGATCGCCTCCACGCCGCAAACTCCCGATTGCGCGGCCGCGTGGACAGCACGGTTGCGCGCGGCGAGCGAGGATGTGCTGGCGCTGGTCGACCGGCAGATGAGCCCGTGGATCGCCACATCGAGCAGCAATGCCTACAATCGCCTGCCGCCCGGGTCCGCCATGGTCCTGCCCGAACCGATGCGCAGCCTCGTGCGCGATGCGATATCCTTGCGCGACCTGACCGGCGGCCTGTTCGACCCTTTCGTTGGTGCAGCCACCGACCTGTGGGGCTTTGGCCCGTCCCCCTTCGATCCCACGGTGAGAGATAGCGAACGCAGCATGGCATTGCGCCTGCGAAGGGCCAGCGCAGCGCCAGCTTTCGCTGGGCCAGCGCTTCCTCGCAGCGATCACTTCAGTCTCGATCTGTGCGGCATTGCCAAGGGGCTGGCGGTGGATCTTGTCGCTGCGGGCCTTGCTGACGATCCGCAAGTCGGCGCGGTGCTGGTAGAGATCGGCGGCGAGTTGAAGGGGTTCGGCCTCAAGTCCGATGCCATGCCCTGGTGGGTCGATCTCGATTGGTCGAGTTATGGCGCGACGCCGCCAATGCGGCTCGCCTTGCATGGCTGGGCCTGTGCATCGTCAGGCGTGGCCGAACGCAATTTCACCAAGGGCGAGCGGCTCTACTCCCACACGATAGATCCGCGCACAGGCGAGCCGATCGAGAACGATCTGGCCGGGGTAAGCGTGCTCGATCGTGAGTGCTGGCGGGCCGATGCGCTGGCCACGGCGCTGCTGGTGGCTGGCAGTCGCCAAGGTGCGGAAATGGCAGAAAGGCTGGCGATACCCTGTTTGCTGGTCGGCACCGACGGGGAGATCGCGCATTTGAGCGCAGCCTTGCAGGAGTGGCGGGACGATGACTGACAGCACCTTCGCCGTGTCAGGCGAACCGACGCACTGGGCGCTGTCCGCCCTGCTCCTCCTGCTCTGGCTGCTGGCAAGCTGGCGCTGGCTGCGCAAGATGCCATTGGAAGGGGCCACCGAGGCGCATTGGCTGATCATCCATGCCTCGCAGACAGGGCAGGCGCAGGATCTTGCCAAAACCGCCTTTCGGCGTGTTTCAAAAGTGCTGGAGGCGCAGGGCAGGACGGCCCGCCTCGCAGCCGCCAACGTTGTTACAAAGAGTGATCTCGCCCGCGCCGAGGCCCTCTGCTTTGTGGTTGCGACGACCGGCGAGGGCGAGGCACCCGACAACGCCCTGCGCTTCGAACGGGAGGTGATGGCAAGTGCGCCCGATCTGACGGGCAAGCTGGCTGCCATCCTCGCTCTCGGCGACCGCCGCTACGACCAGTTTTGCGCGTTTGGCCAGCGTGTTGCCGAGTGGCTGGAACATAATCGGGCCACTTTTCTGGGCCCGCCGGTGCTGGTTGACGATCACGCGCCGGCCGACCTGGAGCGATGGGATGCCTTGCTGCGCGAAACGGGCTTCCCCGAGGCGGAGCAGGATAGCGACGCCTCTGTAAAATCGTGGAAAGTGGTTCGTCGCGAACAGGTGGCAAAGGCATCACCCGGGAGCGGCAGCGGGCAGACAAGCGACGGACTCTATCACCTGGTTCTGCAACCGCAGGATCACGATGAGCGCCAGTGGCAGATCGGCGACCTGTTCGAACTGCACACGCCCTGCGGCCATCTCCGCGACTATTCGATTGCCAATCGACCGGGAAGCGAAGAGCTGCACCTGATCGTGCGACGGGTGCTCGACCAAGGGCGGACTGGTCGCGGCTCCGGTTTGCTCACCGCTACCAGCGAGCAAAATCAGGTGGTTAACGGGCGCATTCGCCCGCACCCGAGCTTTCGCCCGCCTGCTGGCGATGGCCCACTGCTGGCAATAGGAGCAGGCTCGGGCTGGGCCGGACTGCGCCCTCACGTGCTCCACGCGATGGCCAATGATCGACCATGCTGGCTGATCTACGGAGAGCGCCAAGACGCCGACAACGATGCCCTGCTGGCGGAAATGCGCGCCTGGCACCGTGAAGGCCAATTGCTCCATCTCGACCTTGCCTTGTCATCGGGTGGCGGGCCTTATGTGCAGGATATTGTCGCGCAAAAGGCCGCACAATTGGTTCAACTGTGCGGCCCCGATACTGGCGTGATTTTGTGCGGCCGGCTCGCCATGGGGCAGGCCTGTCTGGCCGAGCTGGCGCGAATGCTGAGCCAGGACTGGCTCGACGAAGCACGAGAAACAGGCCGCTTGCGCCACGATCTTTACTAATCGCGAAACTGGACGATTTTTTAATTGCAAATGCGTCGCAAGAATCATAGTGCGCCGATATTGCGATTGACTCGCAGTATCTTGTGTTATTTCGCCTCAGGGGGCCAACGTGACGACCATTTCCAGTTTCAAGTCTTCTCTCCGTTTCAGTGCCGGGCTCGCGGTGGCCATCTTCTCCGTCAGCGGGGCCCAGGCTCAGGAGGTCGATGAAGAACCGGACAGCGAATATCTCGGTACGATCGACATCGGTGAGAGCACCCGCGCGATCCAGACCAATACGGCCACCCCTGTTACGAAGATCAACCGCGAGGAAATCGAGGACCGGCAGGCCGGTACCATCGCCGAACTGCTCGATTCTGTCCCCGGCGTGACGCTCATCAATGGCTCGACCCCGATCGGTTCGGGCATCAACATCCGCGGCTTCGGCGCCAACGGCACCTATGGCAACGATCAGAAGATCAATATCCTGATCGACGGGGCCAGCACCGGCGCGGAAGAGATTTACCGCGTCGGCACCCAGCTGTTCACCGACCCCCTTCTCTACAAGTCCGTGCAGGTGATCCGCGGACCGGTGGGCGGCTTCGAATATGGATCGGGTGCCGTGGGTGGCACGATTGTTCTCGAAACTATCGACGCCTATGACCTGCTCGGCGGGGAGACCGGCATCACAGCGGCACAAACGCTTGGCCTGCTCGAGGATCGCGGAGAGAGCGGCTGGAACACCTCCACGACCGTAGCTGCCATGCCGAACGAGAACTTCGAGTTTCTCGCCAACTATACCTACCGCAAAGGCGGCACCCGCCACGCCGGCGATGGCAGCGAGATCGGCAACAGCGAGTTCTCGCTGCCCAGCTTCCTGGTGAAAGCGGCGTTCCATTTTGGCGCCGACAATGCCCACACCGTCAAGGCCAGCTATACCAAGACGGAAAACAGCGAACGCGACAGGCCTTATGACAGCTTCGGCACCTCGGGCGGCTTCTTCGGCAATGTCGACCGTGACACCGAGCAGCGCACGCTCAGCGCGGGCTATTATTTCAACCCGCTCAGCGACCTTGTCGACCTGAGTCTCGAATATACCTATGCCGATCAGCAGATCGATCAGCAGGCGGTTCCGGCAGCGAACAACCCCCTGCTCAACGCCGATCTGCGCTATGAAACCACCAAGGTAACGTTGAAGAACGGCGCACTGTTCACCACCGGCCCGGTTCGTCATGCCGTGCGCGCAGGCCTTGAATATATCTCCAAGGATCGCCTCGATGCGAGTTCAGCACCGGGCGGAACGGATGAGCGCTTTGCGGCCTTCCTGATCGACGAAATCGAACTGGCGCGTGGTTTCACCATCACCCCGGCACTGCGCTACGAGCAGCAGACGCTCGACGCGGTGATCTTCGATGGTACCCCGGACGAAGCGCCGATCTCGCTTGACTACGATTCGTTCATGGGCGGCGTTTCGGCACGCTACGAGCTTCCCTTCGGGCTCGCCGTATTTGGTAGCTGGGCCAAGACCGAAAGCTTCCCGATCCTCGACGATATCGAAACGGTGGGCAAGCGGACCACGGCCGAACTGGGGACGACCTGGGAAGGCGGCCTCTCGTTCAACCGTCGCGGCATCCTTGCCGAGAACGACAACGTCGCTCTCAAAGTCAACTATTACAACAGCGAGCTGACAGATGTTACCTCGCAGCTCTCCAACGCAGTCGAGATCGACATCGACGGGTTCGAGATCGAGGCCTCCTATGCCACCGCTTCGGGCTTCTACATCGACATGAACGGCAATATCGTCGACGGCACCTTCCTCAACGCCTCCGGCGTTTGGGCGGACTGGAACAACATGCCCGCCAGCTCCTATCGCCTGGCGATCGGCAAGCGGTTCGGCTTCGGGCTGGACCTGCGCTGGGAAGGCCGCCTGGTCGAGGATCTCGTGCTCGACGGCACGCTGGATACGGAAGGCTACAACGTCCACGACATCCGCCTGGCCTATTCGCCTGACATCGAACCGCTGCGCAATATTACCTTCCGCCTCGCGCTGGAGAACGTGTTCGACGAATTCTACACCCCTGCCCTCGCCACCCGCCCGGCCCCCGGCCGCACGTTCAAGGCGGCGATGACGTTCCAGTTCTGACGGACCCTCATGGTCCGGGCCGGGCTCATGCCCGGCCCGGTTCCTCCGGGTATGCACACAGGAGCAAGCCGGAATGTATGCCGAGACGGAAATTGGATGGAACAGGCAGAAACTCGCTTCTGTCGGCCTGTCGGTGTGCATCAATTTCGGCATCTTCGCTGGCTTTGCCATGTTCACCCAGCTCAGCGGTGTGGTGTCCGGCAAGGAAGAAAGCCTGAGCGTATTTGCTCTCGGCACGCAGGGGGATGAAGCGGCACAGGAAGCAGCTGCGCCACCTCCGCCACCGCCGGAAACGCCCCCTTCGCCACAAAAGCCACACGAAAGCGCCATGGAGAAGCCTGAACTGGTGCTCCTGCCCCGGCCTGCTCCGCCGGAGGAAGAAGCCGAAGAAGAGCCGCCGCAGCAGCCGACGCCACTTTCCATCGAACCGTCGCACCCGCAGCCGCAAGCGCGAGAAATATCACCACCGGCGCAGGCTGCGCCGCGATCGAACCCGCACCAGCGGAACGCTGCGCAGCAGGACGCGGCTGCGCAGACTTCCGCCAGTTCGAACAGCACCGCTCAGGCAGGAGAGGGCGACGCTTATGGGGCCAGCGTTTATGCTCACCTCCTGCGCTATCGCACCAGCAACGTGGTCGGCCCCGGCCTTGTCCGCATCCGGCTGACCGTGCTGGCCGATGGTTCCGCACGCGAAACCAGCATCGTCCACAGCTCCGGCTCCAGCCGGTTCGACCGGGCTGCCTTGCAGATGGTGCGCCGCGCCTCGCCCTTCCCCCGCCCACCAGATGGAACCAGCCACACATTCGATTTCGGCATCAAGGGGTCCTGACGAAGCAGGCGCCCTGCCACCCCGTTTTTCACGCGCGAACAATCAAAGAAGAATAAGGATACGACAATGAAATCAGCATTTACGACCGGCATGATAGCCCTTTGCGCAGCCGGCCTTGCCATGCCCGCACTGGCTCAGGATGGCGACGAAGCCGAACGCGCTGAACGCCGCACGTCCGGTGGTCACAGTAAGGAAGCCTTCATCGAAAGCTACGACGCTGATGGCGACGGCGTGGTGACAATGGCCGAGTTTAACGCCGAACGCGCCAAGATCCACGAGGGCTACGACATGGACGGCGACGGACGGGTCAGCCAGGTCGAATATGTGGACGACTACCAGTACCGCCTCGATGCCGAACTGGCCGAAATCCGCGCGAACCGCCTGCGCCAGGCACACTTCCGGTTCGGCGTGCTCGATGCCGACCATGATGGCACCCTCACCCTCGAGGAACTGAACGAATCAGGCACCCGCACCTTCTCGCGCCTCGACAGCAACGAGGATGGCATCATCGACGAGGCCGACACCGCCGACGCATTCTAGGGCCATCAACCCGCGCTCGATTGCGGACAAAATCCGGCAGGTTCACCGCTGGCGAGAAGGCAATCGTAAGACAACCTTGCGATTGCCTTCTGCTGCCCTTGCGGAGTGCCCGAATTACCTCTGTCGCTGAAAGGCCATCTTCCGGCGCAATTTCGCGCCATCCCCCCGCTCTCCGCCACCAGCCATCTCCGGGCCTCTTCGCCCGGTAGCCTCTGAGGGTCTCTTAGAGGCCTGCACGCTATTCCCGCACATACTCCGCCACTCGCCTCTGTCGGCGCGACGCACCCAATAGTCAGAAATATTCAGGCACCTTTGTGCTGATTTTGGCACGGCGTTATGCCACTAGCCTCCGGAGTGCTTTTCAAGGCGGGGGCATCGCATGAAATCTGTTATTCTCGGCAAGACGGCCATGGCAGCCATCCTGTGCGCGGGGCTCGCAGCGCCTGGGGCAGCGCAGGAGTTGATCAGCTCAAGGGGCGAATTGCGCTCCGGCGATGAAGAGCTGCCGTCAGGCGAATTGTACGACGTCTACTATTTCGACGGTAACGCTGGCGACGAGATCGATGTCACGCTCACCAGCAGTGATTTCGACGCCTACCTCATGCTGCGCAACGACGGCGATTTCTCGGTCGAGAACGACGATGCCGAGGGCGATACGAGCACCAATTCGCGCATCACCGCGACATTGCCCGAAGATGGTCGCTATCGCTTTGTCATCACCAGCTTCGAGCCAGGCGAAACGGGTGCCTATCGGCTTCAGGGCACTAATGGTGTCGCTGGGGCCTTCACCGACAGCATCTCGGGCACTCTTTCGCCCAGCGATTCGACGCTCGAAGACGGATCCTATTACGACAGATACACCTTCGCAGGACGCAGGGGCCAGCATGTCAGTCTGCGGATGACATCCACCGATTTCGACACATATCTGCGCGTCGAAAGCCCCAGCGGCGAGACCTTCAGCAACGACGATGGCGACGACGGCTCAACCAATTCGCAGCTCGACCTCGACCTCACCGAGAGCGGCCGGTACCAGCTCATCGCCAACAGCCTCACCAGCGATGAGACGGGCAGCTACGAGCTAATCATCGAGGGTGCACAGCTCAGCTCCAGCGAGAGTTCTGACTCATCGGCGGCAGGCGGCGCGGCCACTTCGCTCACGCTTGGCACCCCGGCGCGCGGACAACTGGCGGCAGGCGATGCCGAACTCGATTCGGGCGAGTTTTTCGACGTCTTCACGCTGCGGGGCACCCCGGGTGCTCGGGTGGTCGTGACCATGCAAAGCTCCGAGTTCGACACCTATCTCGGGGCGGTCGGTGCCAACGACTTCTCGGCCGAGAATGACGACGATCCCAACGGTGGTGGCACCGACAGTCGGCTTGAGCTGACGATCCCTGCCGATGGCGCGCTGACCATTGCCGCAACCAGTTACGCGGGTGCGGAAACCGGCCATTACACAATCCGCGCCGACCTCTCCGGCTCATCCACGCGTGCGGCCAGCGACCAGCGGCTCGAGCTGGGGCGCAGCGTCAACGGCACGCTTGCCGCGTCCGATCCGCGCGGCGACCATTCGGTCGAGGACGTCTACCTGATCGAGGCCAGCGCCGGTCAGAGCCTGCGCCTCGCCCTGACCTCCGAGGATTTCGACAGTCTCCTGCGCGTGGAAGGCCCCGGTGGCTTCTCGGTCGAGAACGACGACGATCCTGCGGGCAGCACGCTCAACAGCCTGGTCGAGACGACGTTGCCGCGCGACGGCACCTACCGGGTAGTGGTGGCTAGCTATTCCGAAGGCGGCCTCGGCAGCTACCGGCTTGATTCAGGCACCACGGCCAGTTCGTCGCTCAACGGGCTCACGCGGCTGACGCTTGGCAGTTCGGTCAGCGGGTCGTTAGCGAGCGGAGATGATACGATCCCATCGGGCGAATTCATCGACGCCTACAGCTTCGCGGGCCAGCGCGGCCAGCGTGTGACTTTCGATATGACCTCTTCGGAGTTCGACACCTACCTCTCGCTGCTGATGCCCGGCGGGGGCACCGAGGAGAACGACGACCGCGCCGGCGGCGATGGCGAAACCAACTCGCGCCTCACCGTCACCCTACCCGAAACCGGAACCTATACGCTGGTGGCAACCAGCTATCAGGACGGCGAAACGGGGCGCTACACCATCAGCTCCAGCGTCAGCACTGGCGGCGGCAATGCGCCGGTTCTGGCCGGACGTTCGGGGGGACGGATCTTCGCGCTCAGCGTGGGGGTAGCCGACTATGGCGGGCGCGCGGGCAATCTGAGCATGACCGATCAGGACGCGACCAAGCTAACCCAAACGCTCCAGCACACCGGCATGCTGGCCCAGCAAAGTGCCACGCTGATCAACCAGCAAGCCACGCGCGAAAACTTCATCGAGGCGATCTCCGAAATCGCCGGGACCATCGGCCCGGACGACCTGTTCCTGCTGTTCTACTCGGGCCATGGAGCGAAGCAGCGTGTGGAAAGCTTCATGGAGCGCGACGGCACCAGCGAGACCATCGAGTTGTTCGACGCTGCGGTTACCGATTATGAACTTGCGCGGATGCTTGAACCGATCCACGCGCGCACCCTGCTGGTGCTCGATTCATGTTTCTCGGGCGGGTTCGACGATGTGATCAATCGCCAGACCGGACGGATGGGCGTGTTCAGCTCCGACAGCGACCTTACCAGCCTGGTGGCGCAGAAGTTCCAGGCGGGGGGCTATATCTCGCATATCCTTCAGCAGGCGATGGAAGGCCGCGCCGATGCGAACGGAGATGGTGCCATCACCGCGGGCGAGCTGTCCGAGTTCATGCGCACCACCTTCTATCGCATCGCGCTCGACGAACCCCTGCAGACCACGGCCTATGGGGCGAGCGGAACGCGGTCGCAGGGCTATCAGCATATCGTTGTGAACCGTGGCGGCGATGGCATGCCCTATGACGAAGTGCTGGTGACGCTCGCCTCCAGGTAGGTTCCCCAAGGGGCTGGTGAACGATTTACCCTCCTCATAGCTGCGCTGAACACGGCGCGCGCATCTGTCATAGCACGGTCATTTGCAGCTTGCAGGGATTCCCCGTCCAATTGGGGAATGAGTGGATGGAACACGTCACCATCTTCGCCACCAGCGAGGAAGCGGCCGGGTATGACCGGTTCGATCATGGCGATGCACAATTTGTGTTCGAGCAACTGACCTCGGCCGGGCCGAACAAGCTTGTCGATGGCAGCGCCTGGGCCTTTGTCGACTGGGTTCTCGACGACCTTTCGGGGCTTGAGATGTGCCGCCGCCTGCGCGCCGATCCGCGCACTCGCGATGCCCATGTCACCATGGTGCTCGACGAAGACGACCCCGAAGACCGCCGCCGCGCGATCAAGGCCGGAGCCGACGACTATGCAATCGGCCCGCTCGACCGCAAGGCGATGCTCGACCGGGTGCTGGCGCTTTACGCGACCGACCGCAGCCCAAGCGCACTGCAAGTGCTCGACTTAGGCGATCTGCAGATCAACGTCGCGGGCGAACAGGCACGCTGGAAAGGGCAGCAGATCACGCTGCGCCCGAACGAGTTCCGCGTACTGCGTTTTCTTGCCGAGAACCCCAACCGCGTGCTGAGCCGGCAGGAACTGGTAGATGCGCTCGGCAAGGCAGGCGATCCGGGCTATCTGCGCACGGTCGATGTGTGGATCAAGCGGCTCCGCTTCGGGCTGCGCAACGCTGGCGCTGGCGATCTGCTGCGCACCGTCCATTCCAAGGGCTACGTGCTCGACCTGCCCTGACCAGAGGCCTCTCACCGGGGTGCCGCGTCGCCTCTCATCGGCTGCCGCAACGAAAAAAGCCCCCCGCTCTCGCGGGAGGCCTCTTCGAACAACGCCTGCGCGTTGCCGGCTTTAGAACGTCACCGACAAACCGGCCGAGAACGACTGACCAATGTCGTAGGTGTTCTGCTCGACCCGCAGACCGGTGGAATTCACGTAGTACTCCTGGTTGCGCGTACCCAGCAGGTTGCGTGCCTCCAGCTTCAGTTCCGCTTCGACGCCGAACAGATCCAGACCCTGGCGCGCGACGATATCGAGCTGAACACCGGGCTTCTCGACCGTGTCGGGAAGCGGCGCGAGGTTTCGGAAGGTCGGGCGCTCCGAGGCGTAGGACATCAGCACGGTCAGCTGCTGCAAACGGTCAACGTCCTCGATGCCAACCTGGAAGTTGACCAGATGGTCCGACTGGCCGACCAACGGCGAGCCATCGACAAAGATGGTGTTGGCCGCACGCTCGATCGGGTTTCCACCCTGATCGATGATGACCGTCTCGTCGCCAACGCTCAGTTCCGACTGCGTGTAGGTGTAGTTCACAAGGAGCAGGAGCTGCTTGGTTTCGAACCAGCCGCCTAGGTCGTAGAGGTCGTAGAAGTACTGCGCGTCCACCTCGGCGCCGTAGAGGGTGGCCTCGGGGGCGTTGGCATAGGTGATGTCACCTGCACCGGTGCGGAACGCTTCGATCGGGTTGTCGATCTTCTTGTAGAAGCCCGCGATCGAGAACTTGTTCTGGCGCGAAAGGTAATATTCCGCACGCGCTTCGAAGTTCAGCAGTTCGCTGTCGTCGAGGAAGGTGTTGCCAACGTAGGTGCGGTTCGTCTCGGGATCGAAGTAGATCTGCGAGACGAGTTCGCGGAACTGCGGGCGGGCAAGCGTGCGCGAACCGCTGGCGCGAACCTGCAGATCGTCCATCGGCTCCCAGGTCAGGGTCAGCCCTGGCAGGAAGTAATCGTTCTCGTTCGTGCGCGGCTGCGCCGTGTTGTTGACCCCGACCGGGATCGACGATTGCGTGGCCGATTCGTAGCGGACACCGGCCTGCACCGTGAAGGTGTTGATCGGCAGCCACTGAAGCTGGCCGTAGCCGGCGTGGATTTCCAGCCCGGCATCGAATGCCGGCGTGGTGCTGCCGAACTCGAGCAGCGTCACATCGAACATGTCGAATGTCGCACCGTTGAACAGCAGCGCCGGGCTGCGGGTGCCGACCGCAGGCAGAACCACGTTCTGCAGCTGCTCGATAACCGCCGGGTCGAGCGGCTCACCGCCCGGATTATGGAAATCCGGGTCCACCATGGCACGCAGCTGGAAGGCACGGCGCGTGGTCGTGCGCTGGGTGTCGGTATAGGCATAGCCAATGGTGGCGGACAGGTTGTCGAGAACCTGATAGCTCAGGTCGAGACCGCCGAACCAGACCTCTTCCTCAAGATCGGAGAAGGACGAGGTAACGCCGGTTTCCTGCAACGCCTGCTGGCCCGAGCCACTAAGGTCGACACGGTAGACGCCGCCGAACCGGTCCTGCTCTTCGGACAGGTTGGTGCGGGCGTAGACGTAGTTCAGGTTGAACGGCGCGCGCCGGTCGGTGCGGGCATAGCCACCGCGCACGTCGATGCTCAGCGGATCGAAATCGAACTCACCGACGAGCTGGGTGTCGATCAGCTGGCGCTCGTACCAGGCCGTGTTCTGTTCAAGGAAGTCGACGTTATCAAGGTCGCCGTCGAAGATCTTGAAATCGGTCAAACTGGCCTGCTTCACGGTGTCGCGGATGAACAGGTTGGTCCACCGAATGGTGTGATCGCCCACTTCCAGACCGGCTGCAAAGAGTGCGTTGGCAAGCATCCGGTTGTCGGTAACGAACGACTGCTCATCGCGCGATAGCGTGGTGACGCTATCGCCTGCCTGCTGGCGCGAGATGTTGCGATTACGCAGCGAATTGCTCAGGCTGCCGGTAAGGACCAGGCCCAGTCGGGCATCGCTGCCGACATCGAACGAGGTGCCCGCGGTGACCCCAGCCGACCAGTTCGGACGCTGATCGCCGATGATCTGAAGCGTGGAAAGCTGCGGCGGGGTGAGCAGACGCCCGAGGGTTTCGGGGTCGAACTCGGGCGACGACCCGACCGAAGCGCCAGTGGCGATCGATTGGTCGAAGTAGTTTTGCAGCGCCCCGGGAATGTCGCGTGCGCCGCTATCGAACCCGGTCCAGTCGGTATCGCTGCCGTAGTAGGAATAGCCGTTCTGGAAGGTCGTCTCGGTATCGCCGCTCAGGCTGCCGCTGATCGTAAGGAACGATTCGTCGGGCACGGCGCGGGTGGTCAGGTTGATCACACCGCCGCCGAATTCGCCGGGGAAGTTGGCCGAATAGGTCTTCTGCACGAGCGAGGAGGCGACCACGTTGGTCGGGAAGATGTCCAGCGGAACCACGCGGCTGAGCGGTTCCGGGCTCGGCAGCGGCAGGCCGTTCAGCAGGGCGAGCGAGTAGCGGTCGCCAAGGCCGCGAACATAGACGCGCCCATTGCCGACCACCGACAGGCCGGTGACGCGGCCAAGCGCGCCGGCGATGTCGCCCTCGCCGGTACGCGCGATTTCTTCCGCCGAAAGGACACTGATGACCTGCGAGGAATTGCGCGTCGGATCGCGATTGACGCGGCCCGTGACGATAATGGTGTTGCCGCCTGCTACCGAGATATCGGGCTCATCGTAGACCTCTTCCTCACCGCTGGTCTCGCCGTCGTCCGGCATGGAAGCGCCGGTGTTCGAAGCGGGAGCGGTGTCCTGGGCAAATGCTGCGCCAGGAAAAGTGAAAGCGGTGGTGAGCATAAGCAGTGCCGCAAACTGCTTGCCAGTGATCATGACAAAGACCCCCTCAGTATCAGGCCTGAAACCGTATGTGCCGGCTGGTGCCGTGCGTGAAAAAGAGGGAGGTGCCCGCTGAACGAGCCCCTCCCTCCAATCGCTTTCCTGCTCAGTTATAAACCGGCAGGGCCTGGCAAGAGAGGCCAGATCCGAACGAAACGGTGGTGCTGTCGCAGGTCCAGCCACGCGTCCACGGCGTAACGCCGGCAGCCGGGGTCGGAACGGCACCGATGTAGGTCAGGCCCGTATCGAAGAAGCTCGACAGCGAGGAGACATCGTAAACCGGGGTGTAGGTCTGCTCGGTGGCGCCGTTGATGTACTTGTCGCTGAGCGTATTGGTGCCCTCGGTGTTGCCGCTGCCAGCAGCAATCGCTTCGTCCGTGTCACTGTTGGTGGCACAGTCGAGCAGGACCGAATAAAGGATCTGCTCAGCGCCGCGACCACCGCCGATATTGTCGTTGTCGTCGACGCAGACGCCGTTCGCCGAACTCGGCTTGTAGATCACACCGTTGGCAAGCGTGATGTCGCTGGCGCCGCGCGATTCGGCGGCGTCATTGGTGCCGGTGGCCCAGAACGAGAAGTTGCTGATGGTGGTCTTGCTGCGCGGCAACGCGTTCGGGATCGTGGTGCCCGTGCCCTTGTCGTCCGGCGGCGAGTCGCTTTCCAGCGCACGGTCACCGACATTGTCGCGCTGTACGACCACAACATGCTGCAAGTTAGCCTGGACACCCGAGTCCACGTCGATCGAGTCGTCTTCGGCGCCAACGGCAACGAAGTGCTTCATGTTGACGTGGCCGCCGAAGAACTCGGTACCGTCGTCGGAGCTGTTGTACGACTGGATGTAGTCGAGGTTGGTGCCCGAACCGACGCCGCCCAGCGTGAGCGATTGCAGTTCCCCGCCGAGATCGAGCGTGTAGCCCGAGTAGCGGATCTGGTTATAGGTCACGCTGCCCGAGCTGTCGGTCGGGGTGTCACCACCGAAGAACGGGATGTTGTTGGCAATGCCTTCAACGCGCATTTCGCACTTGGTCTGATCAGTCTGATTGATACCGCCGGCAAAGCAGTCTGCAACCGGAGCGCGACCAAGCAGAACCAGGCCGCCCCACAGACCGCTGGTCGTGCTGGTGGCGTTGCCCGTGATGTCGTCTTCGCCGGTCCAGATGATCGGACGAGCAGCCGTGCCGTCGGCAAAGATTTTGCTGCCGCGGTTAACCACCATGTAGGAAGCGCCCGAGAAGTTGGCCTCCCCGTACAAGATGACGCCGGGCTCAATGATCAGCTCGACAAGGGTACCGGTCACGTTGTCGCTATTGTCGACGGTCGGGCCGTCATCGACGCCAACATCAACGCGGCCGCTCATGCGATAAAGCGTACCAGCCTGATAGGGCAGCGTGGTCGAGGCACTGAAGAGTGACGGCAGCGTGCAGACGCGCCATTCACCTTCGGGGCCGCTGATGGTGCCGCTGTCGACCAAAACGTCACTCGTGCCAGGCAGCGTCGGGCAATCTGCCGCAGCGACGGAGCCGGTGGGCGTCGGAGCCGGGGTCGGCGCAGGCGTCGGGTTGGTGATGATGTCACCGATGTTGATATCGCCGTTGGAGCCGGGCGAGCCAATGCTTTCAGGACCACAAGCGGCCAAAGCCAGCACGCTGGAGCCTATGATGAGCGAGCGAGAAAGGTTAGTCACAGCGAACGGTCCCCTCAAAAAACCGAGAATCAGGAATGCGAATGAATGTCGCGAAACGCTCGCTAGGAGCCTCGCGTGACAGTTTGTTTGCAATGGGCTGGAATTAATTCTGATCATCTCATGACAGCCAGATGACACGGCCGTCAGAAAGCCGCTGCGCCGCAGCAAAGCGCCATAATCGCGCCGATCAAATCTCAGGTTTCACATTTATGACATTATGACAGTTTGATTGCATTTGCTGCAGTCCAACCGCATTCTGCGATCATTCACAGTTTGGGAGAATAGAAAATGATCGCACTTCAAACCGTCGTAGCCCTGATGGTCGCTCAGGCCGCACCGCCCGCGCTCATGGCCGGAATCAACGACACGCAGCAGCGTGACGCGGCCTATGAGGAGCTGAGCCAGGGCGAAACCGATGCCGCCATCGCCCGGCTTGAGGCGAACCTGGTTGAAAACCCCGATGATCCGGCGCTGCTGATCAACCTCGGTTCGGCCTGGGCCGTGCGCGGCGACAAGGAAAAGGCCGCCGACTACTATCGCGCCGCCGCCAGTTCCGACGTGCGCTACCGGCTCGAACTGGCCGACGGCGAGTGGGTCGATTCGCGTGCCGCGGCACGGTTGGCCCTGCGCGCGCTGGAGCAAACCGCCGTCGCGATGAACTAAGGCCTTATCATATATGGTCGGGATGACGCCTGCCCTGGCGCAGCTATCGCCCCGGCCCCGAACAAGCCCCGCCGCGCCATGGTGCCCGGCGGGGCTTTTCTATGCATTCGCCGCAGGCCTCATGGGGCTGTCACACGGTTGTCACCTGTTGTAAGCATTGGGGGCGCTTCGGAGGGTACGGATGATTCTGCGCGCGCTGACTTTGTCGGCAACTGCCTTGGTGATCGCGGTCGGCGCGCTGCCGGCCCGCGCCGACGTGCTCGAAGTGGGTGCGTCGGGCGATGCGCGTTGGGTGGCAGGGCCAGCCATGGCGGTGGCCGCTTCGCAGGATCTATCCGCGAGCTACCCGATGGTTCCCGGCCCTGTAGAGGTTCCGACAGACATTTCCTCGCTCGTGCCCGAAAGCGCGGTCGCCAATACTGCGCTGCATGATGACCAGGTGCCGCACCAATATGCGGCCAAGGTCGCAGAGCTGGCCGCCCGGTTCGACCTCTCCCCCGCGCTGATCGAAGCGCTGGTGTGGCAGGAGAGCCGCTGGCGTTCCAATGCGCGCAGCCCCGTCGGCGCGCAGGGTCTGGCCCAACTGATGCCCGGCACGGCGCGCTATCTCGGCGTCGATGCGCGCGATCCCTTTGCCAACCTCGAAGGCGGCGCGCGCTATCTGCGCGAGCAGCTCGACCGGTTCGACGGCGACCTCGAAAAGGCGCTCGCCGCCTATAATGCCGGACCGGGGCGCGTAGAGCGCGCGGGCGGCATTCCGCGCATTCGCGAAACGCAGCAATATGTGGCCGCCATCATGGGCCGCCTCGCCAACCATTCCCGGAGTTCTGAGTAACCATGTCGTTTCTTGCCCGTATCGTCGCGCTTGCCGCCCTGCTTGTTCCCTCGGCTGCCTTTGCACAGGACCCGGCCGGTTCTTCGCCGATCAACAACGCGTTTTCGTGGATGCAGCAGACCATGCTCGGCACGGTGGCTACCACAGTCGCGGTCATGGCCGTGGCGGCGGTAGGCTTCATGATGCTGACGGGCCGGATGAACTGGCGCTTCGGCGCGACCGTGATCATCGGCGTGTTCATCATCTTCGGTGCCGGCTCGATCGTGGCCGGTATTCAGGGCGCGGCAGGCTGATGCAACTCGCCCGCTCCCGTGTTCACCGCGCGCTGACCAGGCCGCAGATGTTTGCGGGCGTGACGCTGAACTTCTTCGTGATCAACGCGCTCGTCACCACCGAGGCGTTCCTGATCCTCAAGAGCTTCTGGATCCTGCCGATTCCGCTGATCATGCACGCCATCGGCTATTTCGCGTGCCTGCGCGAGCCGCGCATTTTCGACCTCTGGCTGACCAAGGTTTCGAAGTGTCCGCGGGTCAAGAACTACAAGCGCTGGGGCTGCAATTCCTACGCCGCCTGAGTGCCCGACAGTCCGCCTGATTGAGGCGGCATGGAGCGACGACGAATGACCAAATGGCTGGGAGCCGCGGCATGGAGCGCGAAGGAAGCGCAGGCGGGTGACCGTCTGCCCTATGCGCGCCTCGTCGACGCGGGCACGCTGCTGCTGCGCGACGGCTCGCTGATGAGCGCGTTGCAGGTGCCCGGCCTGCTGTTCGAGACCGAGGATACAGACGCGCTTAACGCCCACGCCGCCACGCGCGAGGTGATGCTGCGCTCCAACCTCGATGCGCGGTTCGTGCTCTATCACCACGTCATCCGCCGCCGTGTGAGCGTGGAGCTGGAAGCTCGGTTCCCCGATCCGCTCTCGGCCCATATCGACAAGGCCTGGCGCGAGAAGCTGTCATCCGGCTCGCTGTTCGTGAACGACCAGTTCATCACCCTCGTGCGCCGCCCGGCCCGCGGAAAGGCCGGTTTTGCCGAAAAGGCGAGCAAGTTTTTCAAGGGCCGCAAGGGCGAAGGCGAAGAAGTCGACCCCAAAGACCTACGTAGCTTGCGCGCCGCAGTGCAGGCGCTGGCTGCCTCGCTCGGCGATTATGGCGCGCAGCCGCTCGGCGACTACGTGGGCAACAGCGGGGCGACGAACAACGAGCTGCTCGAACTTCTCTCAGCGCTCTATAACGGCGAGATGCGCCCGGTGCGCCGCCCCGACGAGGCGACCGATATCGGCAATATGCTGCCCTATCGCCGAGCATCCTTCGGGCTGGACGCGATGGAGCTGCGCGGCGCGCAAGGCACCGATTTCTCCTCGATCATCAGCCTGAAGGACTATCCCGAGGCCACCAGCCCCGGCCTGCTCGACGCGATGCTGCGGCTGCCGTTCGAGATGGTCGTGACCGAGAGCTTCGCCCCGCAGGAGCGGCAGACCGCGCGCGAAAAGATCGATCTTGCAATCCGCCGCCTGCGCTCGGCGGACGAGGAAGCACAGGCCGAACGGCTCGATATGATGGCCGCGCGTGACGAACTGGGCGCGGGCTCGGTCGGCTTTGGCGATCATCACCTCACCGTGCTGGTGCGCGAGCGCGATCTCGCCCGGCTTGACGATGCCACCGCTTCGGTCGCCGCCGCGCTGGCCGACACCGGCGCGATTGCCGTGCGCGAGGATACCAACCTCGAACCAGCCTTCTGGGGCCAGTTCCCCGGCAACGAGCAATATCTCGTGCGCCGCGCGCTGATCTCCACCGCCAACATGGCGGGCTTCGGCAGCTTCCACGGCTTTGCGCTGGGGCAGGCCGAGGGCAACCACTGGGGCGAGGCGGTTACGCTGCTGCAGACCACCAGCGCCACGCCGTTCTTCTTCAACTTCCACCACGGCGACCTCGGCAATTTCTCGGTCATCGGCCCCTCGGGATCGGGCAAGACGGTGGTGATGAACTTCCTGGCCGCGCAGGCGCAGAAGTTCTCCCCTCGCACCATCCTGTTCGACAAGGATCGCGGGGCCGAGTTGTTCATTCGCGGCATCGGCGGCAGCTACGAGCGTATCCACGCGGGCGAGCCGACCGGGTTCAACCCGCTCGCCATGCCTGACACCGCCGGCAACCGCGCCTTCCTGCGCGACTGGCTCACGGTGCTGCTCAAGGCCGAGGGGCCGGAGGAGAACGGCCTGATCGCGGCCGCTGTCGATGCCGCCTACGCCAACGATCCGAGCTTGCGCCGCCTGCGCTATTTCCGCGAGTTGCTGAGCGGCAGCCGCCGTCCGCAACCGGGCGATCTGGCGGACCGGCTCTCGGCCTGGATCGAGGACGGTGAATTCGCCTGGCTGTTCGACAACGCGGCCGACAAGCTCGACCTTTCCACGCGGGTGATGGGCTTCGACATGACCGCGCTGCTCGACAACCCGCGCCTGCGCACGCCCACGATGATGTACCTGTTCCAGCGCATCGACGAGCGTCTGGACGGCAAGCCGACGATGATCCTGATCGACGAAGGCTGGAAGGCGCTCGACGACGAGATCTTCGCCGCGCGTATCCGCGACTGGCTGAAAACGCTGCGCAAACGCAATGCGCTGGTCGGTTTCGCCACGCAGTCGGCGCGCGATGCGCTCGACAGCAAGATCAGCACCGCGCTGGTCGAGCAGACTGCGACCATGGTGTTCATGCCCAACAGCCGCGCGCGACCCGAGGACTATTGCGAGGGCTTCGGCCTCACCGAGCACGAGCTGGCGCTGATCCGCACCCTGCCCGCGCACTCGCGCTGCTTCCTCGTGCGCCAGCCCGATGCGAGCGTGGTGGTGCGGCTTGATCTGTCGGGTGCGCCCGAGGTCATCGCCATGCTGTCGGGCCGCGAAAGCACGGTGCGCCGGCTTGACCTGCTGCGCGAGGCGGTCGGCAACGATCCGGCGCAGTGGTATCCGGCGCTCACCAACCAACCGTGGCCCGGCTCAGCTGACTACCGCGCCGAGGCGAGCGAGGCCGAAAGCCTGAGCTGGGAAGCTGCGGAATGAGCGCTATCCTCGACATCTCCGCCGCCGCCAGCGTGAGCACCGAATGCATGCGCGCCATGGACGGCGTGGGTGCAGGTATCGGCGCGAGCCTGCGCGGCGTCGACTGCGCAGCATCGAGCATGGCGCAGGCCGCTTTCAACCGCCTGTTCAGCGCCGAGGGCACACTTGGCCCGGTGCTGACAGCGATGCTCACCATCTGGATCGCCTTCCTCGGCTTCGCGCTGATCACCGGGCGCACACGACTGGGCCTGTCCTCGCTGACGCCGCGCATGGTGACGCTGGTGATGGTGATCACCTTCGCCACCAGCTGGGTCGCGTTCCAGTCCGTGTTCTGGAACCTCGCGGTCGGCGCGCCCGATGAGATCGCGACCCTCCTGATGGGCACCGACGGTTCGGCCAGCACCATCTTTGCCGACAAGCTAGACTCCGTCATGATCGCACTGATGGACATTTCGGGCGGCGACGCGATGGAGAACGACACCTCGATCTTCTCACCGCCGGGCCTGTTGTGGAGCGGCGGCACCATGCTGCTGCTCGGCACCGTGGGCGTGCTCGCCACCTGCAAGATCGCGCTGGCGATACTGATGGGGCTTGGCCCGATCTTCATCGTAATGGCCCTGTTCAACGGCACGCGCGGGCTGTTCGTGGGCTGGCTCAAGGGCGTGGTGCTGATGGCGCTCGCCCCGCTGTTCGCCGTGCTCGGCGGGTCGCTGATGCTGGAGATGACGGTGCCGGTGCTCGCCAGCCTGATGGAAACGCCAGGCAAGATCGACATACGTCCGGCCATGGCCTTCTTCATGATCGGCGCCGTGCATCTGGCGCTGATGGCGATGATCCTCAAGGTCACCTCGACCATGGTCGCAGGCTGGACCGTGTTCGGCTTCGCCACCAGCGACAAGGCCGACCAACGTGCGCGTGGTAGCTCTGCCGCGGCGCAAAGCCCGCTTAACCCGGCGCTCGCCACCTCTGCCGCTGATCGCGCCGCCGCGACGGCGGCCAGCACGGCGCAGGCGCGTGATATCCGTGTCAGCGCCGCTGCCGCCATGCCGCTCGCCGCCAACGACACCGGCGGCTCCACCAGCACCCGCGAGACCCGCGTGGTGACGCAAGGGGCGCAGGTCTCCCCGCTCACAAGCGGCCCGTCAGGCTCTGGCAATCGCGCGCGCGGTATTGGCAGCCGCTTCAAGTCTGCCCCCATTCGCTCACCGGAGTCCAAACGATGATGTCCCGCGCGTTTCTGGCCATGGCGCTCGCCGCCAGCAGCCTCGCCGCCCTGCCCGCAAAGGCCGATCCGCGCCTTGTCGAGCACTTCTACGACGAGAGCGAAGTGGTCACCATCAATGGCCGCGTGAACGTGCAGTCGACCATCCAGTTCGGCGACGACGAGGCGATCGAGAATGTCGCCATCGGCAATTCGCAGACCTGGCAGGTCACGCCGAACCGGCGCGCGAACCTGCTGTTCGTGAAACCGCTCGAACCGCGCGCGGTGACCAACATGACGGTGGTCACCAACAAGCGCACCTACCTGTTCGATCTGGTGGCTAGCCCCGCCACGCGCACCCCGGTCTATGTGCTGCGCTTCACCTATCCAGTGGAAGAGGTGGAAGAAGAGACGCAGTTGGCCGATAGCGCGCCGCGCGATCCCTCGCAGATGCCCAATGCGCTCGAAGTTGCCGCCGCTAGCGACCAGCTGGCCGTGGTCGACCCGACTGCGCTCAACTTCGACTGGGCCAGCGATGGAGCCGAGCGGCTGCTGCCCGAACAGGTTTACGATGACGGCACGGCGACGTTCCTCGCTTGGCCCTCGGGCGCGGCGATGCCTGCGATCCTCGTGAAAGACCGCGATGGCATGGAAGGCCCGGTGAACTTCGCCGTGCGCGGCGATACCGTGGTGCTCGAAGGGGTGCCGCGCGAGATCATCCTGCGCTCGGGCGACGATGTGGCCACCTTGATCAACACGGGCACCGATGCCCCGGCGCCCGGCGCCTGACACCTTTGAAGCGGAGCGACGTTCGATGAAACTTGCCATGCGCCTTCCCGAAAAGACCAAGGGTGTCGCCAACGATGCGGACCCGCGCGAGCAGGCGCCGGCCGAGGTGATCGACCTCGCCAGCCGCACCGCCTATCCCGCCGTGGCGGCGCGCAAGGGCGGCTCGGACGCGCTCGGCCTGATCGCCGGGATCGGCTTTGTCGCGCTTATCGGCGGGGCGACCTTGTGGGGCCTCAACGCCAGCCGCATGGGCGATGATGCGCAGGCCCCGCAGGATGTCGCGCCCGCGCCGCAACCCGCGCAGCCGCCGGTCGTACTTCAGCCCGAACCGGCCGAAGCCGCCATGGTCGCGCCCGCACCGCAGGCCGATCCGGCCCCCGCGCCGGTGATGTCGCAGCAGCCGCAGCAGGCCCCTGCCGCCAACCGCTACAACTCGCCAACCCTCACTTTCGACAGCAGCCAGGCTGCCAATGCCGCCGTGAGCGCTGGTGCGGTCACCACCGCTTCGCCCGATGGCTCGGTCGTGCCGGGAGCGGGTGGCAGCTCGGCCAACGACTTTGCCGCCCGCATCGGCGGCGTGGGCGGCGGCCCGGCTCAGGCCCGGCAGGACATCAACCCCGCCACCACCGTGGCGCAGGGCACGATGATCCCGGCGATCCTCGAAACCGCCATCAACACCGACGTGCCCGGCTATGTTCGCGCCGTGGTGAGCCAGGACGTGAAGAGCTACGACGGCAGCCGCGTGCTGGTGCCGCGGTCGAGCCGTCTGGTCGGGCAATATCAGTCGGGCCTGCAGGCAGGGCAGACCCGCGCATACGTGGTGTGGACCCGGCTGATCCGCCCCGATGGCGTGTCGGTCGCGCTGCAATCGCCGAGCACCACCTTCGACGGCACCACGGGGCTCGAAGGCAAGGTCGATTCGCACTTCTTCAGCCGGTTCGGCTCGGCCATGCTGCTCTCGGTCATCGGCGGGCTGACCACCATCGCCAGCGGCGGAAGCTCGGTAATCCTCGGCGGCGGGCAGAGCGCGGCCTCCACCGCGCTCCAGCAGGACGGCCAGCGTCCGCCCACCGTGCGCGTGCGCATGGGCGAGCCGGTTCGCGTCTACACCGCGCGCGATCTCGACTTCGGTCAGGTGAACTAAGACGCGATGAGCGCGGAAATCCATCAGCTTGGCGGCGATCCGGCCTCTGCACCCGCCATTACAGGCCCGCTGCCGGAGGCCCCGGTGATCCCCGGCGGCTCGGTCTATCTCGACGCCTACCTTGCGCCTCTGCGCCAGTGGCTTGATCGCGATACCGTGACGGAAATCCTCGTCAACAAACCGGGCGAGGTCTGGATCGAGGACGCGGCCCATCCCGGAATGCAGCGGATCGAAATTTCCGAGGTTACGGATAAGCTGGTGCAGCGCCTTGCCGAGCAGGTCGCGCGCATCAGCCATCAGGGCATCAACCGCGAACACCCGCTGCTCGGCGCGACGCTGCCTGCCGAAGGCTATGGCGGCGCGCGTGTGCAGTTCTGCGGCCCGCCCGCCACGCGCAAGCACTGGGCCTTGTCGATCCGCCGCCACCGCCAGCTTGATCTCCCGCTCGACGCATACGACCACGGGCCGCTGCGCGCGCCTGCCGAAGAAGACATGCCCGATCCGGCGGAAGAGCCAATCGCCTTCCTGCGCGCGGCGATCAAGGCGCGCAAAACCATCCTCGTTTCGGGCGGCACCTCGACCGGCAAGACGACCTTCCTCAATGCGATGCTCGGAGAAATCCCGCGCGAGGAGCGTGTGGTGCTGGTGGAAGACACGCCCGAGCTGAAGTTCCCCGGTGCCAACGCCGTAGGGCTGGTCGCGGTGAAAGGCGAACTGGGCGAAGCCAAGGTCACCGCCAACGAGCTGCTGCAATCGGCCCTGCGCCTCAGGCCTGACCGGATCGTGCTGGGCGAATTGCGCGGCGCGGAGAGCGTCTCGTTCCTGCGCGCGATCAACACCGGACATCCCGGTTCGTTCTCGACCATTCACGCGAACAGCTTGCGCGGCGCGCTCGAACAGCTTTCGCTGATGGTCATGCAGACCGGCATCGGGCTCACCCGGTCGGACACCCTCGCCTATGCCGCCGGCGTGATCGACGTGATCGTCCAGCTTGGCCGGTCGGAGGGCAAGCGCGGCATCACCGCCATTGCGAGGGCCGCCGATATCGCGTGATTTCCCATGATTCGTGACATGGGCCTGGGCAGTATTTTCAGGCATGGTAGCTTTGCCTAAGACCCCGCCGAACCGCCCACCCCGCAAGGTCATGACCCTGCACGAGAGCGAGAACAGATGAGCACCGCGCCGACAAGTCCCGACGATGCCCCCGATCCTTCGCTGCTGAGCGCCGAGGAGCGCTATTTCAACCGCGAGCTGTCGTGGCTCGAATTCAACGAGCGGGTGCTGGCCGAGGCGACCAACACCGCCTACCCGCTACTCGAACGTCTGCGCTTTCTCTCGATCTGCGGCAGCAACCTCGACGAGTTCACGATGATCCGCCTTGCCGGCCTCGTCGGGCAGGTCCGCACGGGCATCTCGGAAACATCGATCGATGGACGCACCGCCAGCCAGCAACTCGCCGCCATCAACGAGAGGATGCGCGCCATCGAAGGCCGCCAGCAAGTGGCACTGACCGAGCTGCGCCCGCTGCTGGCCGAACAGGGCATTCACATCAAGGGCGGGGATCGCACCGGCCCCAAGGCCGAGCAATGGCTCGAACGCTATTTCATCGAGCACATCATCCCGGTGCTCACCCCGCAGGCGATTGACCCGGCGCACCCCTTTCCCTTCGTCTCCAACCTCGGCATCGGCGCGCTGTTCAATCTTGAGCGAACCATCGACGGCAGCCAGCTGATCGAGATGGTGCTGATCCCCTCCGCGCTCCCGCGCTTTGTGCGGGTGGACGACGAGGCGACCGATGGCGAGGCGGTCTATGTCGCCATCGAGCGACTCGTGCTGCGCTTTGCTCACCTGCTGTTCCCCGGCTTCACGATCACGGGCCAGGGCGCCTTCCGCCTCCTGCGCGACAGCGACATCGAGATCGAGGAAGAGGCCGAAGATCTGGTGCGCTACTATCGCAGCGCAATCCTGCGGCGGCGGCGCGGGCAGGTGATCGCCATCGAGCTGGACGAGAACTTCGACCGCGCGGCAGAGGAGATGCTGCGCGACAAACTCGGCCTCAAGCAGGCCTTCGTTACCAAGACGCTCGGCATGCTGGGCATTTCGGGTCTGTCCGACGTGGTCGGCGAGGACCGGCCCGACCTCAAGTTCACCCCCTATTCGCCGCGCTATCCCGAACGGGTGATGGAGCACGACGGCGACGTCTTCACCGCGATCAGCGAGAAAGACATCGTGATCCACCACCCTTACGAAAGCTTCGAGGTGGTGGTCGATTTCCTGCGCCAGGCGGCGCGCGACCCCAAGGTCATTTCGATCAAGCAGGCGCTCTATCGCGCAGGCCAGCAATCGCCCGTCATCAACGCGCTGATCGACGCGGCGGAGAACGGCAAGTCGGTCACCGCCGTGGTCGAGCTGAAGGCGCGCTTCGACGAGGAGCAAAACCTCAAGTGGGCGACCGAGCTGGAACGCGCGGGCGTGCAGGTGATCTATGGCTTCGTCGACTGGAAGACCCACGCCAAGATCTCGATGGTCGTGCGCGCGGAAGACAACGGCTACCGCACCTACTGCCACTTCGGCACCGGCAACTATCACCCGATCACGACCAAGATCTACACCGACCTGTCGTACTTCACCGCCGATCCGGCGCTGGCGCGCGATGCGGCCAAGCTGTTCAACTTCATCACCGGCTATGTCGAGCCGCAGGCGATGGAAAAGCTGGCGATCTCGCCACTGAACCTGCGCGAGAAACTCAACCAGTGCATCGACCGCGAGATCGCCTTCGCGCAGGACGGCAAGCCAGCCATGATCTGGGCCAAGATGAACTCGATCACCGAACAGGGCATCATCGACCGGCTTTACGAAGCGAGCCAAGCCGGCGTGGAGATCGTGCTGGTGGTGCGCGGCATCTGCTGTCTGCGCCCCGGCGTGCCCGGCCTGTCGGACAACATCACGGTCAAGTCGATCATCGGCCGCTTCCTCGAACACAGCCGCATTTGGGCCTTCGGCAACGGCGAGCCGCTGCCCTCGAACAAGGCGCTGGTGTTCATCTCCAGCGCCGACGCAATGGACCGCAACCTCAACCGCCGGGTCGAAACGCTGGTGCCGATTGCGAACCACACAGTGCATGATCAGGTGCTCGATCAGGTGCTGCTGGCGAACCTGCTCGACACCGAACAAAGCTGGCTGCTCGATGGCGAAACCGGGGAATACGAACGCGTGCAGATTGACGCAGACGAAGAGGATACCGACGGGAACGGCGTGCCCGGCTTCAACTGCCACGATTATTTCATGACCAATCCCTCGCTATCGGGCCGCGGGGGCGCATTGAAGGAAAGTCTCGTGCCCAAGCTGACCCTGCGCAAGGGAGCAATATGATTTCTACTTCCAAGCGTAGCTCAGGCGTTACCGCACCGGGGCCGGAACGTGCGGTGATCGACATCGGTTCGAACACGGTGCGACTGGTGATCTACGGCGGGCCGCGCCGCGCGCCGATGATCTGGCTTAATGAGAAGGTGACCGCTCGGCTCGGCCGCGATCTCGCCGAAACCGGCCGCATGCCCGACAAGGCGACCGACCTTGCCTTGGGCGGGCTGGCCCGGTTCGCCGCCATCCTCGAGGATATCGGCGTGACGCAAGTCGATGTGGTGGCCACTGCCGCCGTGCGCGATGCCAAGAACGGGCCGGAATTCGTCGAACAGTTTCGCAAGTTGGGGCTCGATGTGCGCGTGCTCTCGGGTGAGGAAGAGGCGCGCACCGCCGCCATGGGCGTGATCGGCGCCTTTCCGCAGGCCGAAGGCGTGGTCGCCGATCTGGGCGGGGGCAGCCTTGAACTGATCGCCATTGCCGATGGCGAATGTTCGCACGGGGTCTCGCTGCCGCTGGGCACGCTGCGCCTGCCAGCCCTGCGCGAACAAGGCTCGGCACCCTTCCGCAAGGCCATCGAAGATGAGCTGGCGAAGGCGCAGTGGGCCGGGGAGCAGAAAGGCCCGCTCTATCTCGTGGGCGGCACATGGCGCGCGCTCGCCAAGTTCGCAATGAACGCACAGGACTATCCGCTGTCCGATCCACACGCCTACACGCTCTCCCCCAAGGAGGCGGACCACTTCGCCAAGCAGGCAGCGCAGATGAGCGCCGAAGAGCTGGCCGCCATTCCCGGCGTCTCGTCCTCGCGCGCGGCGGGGCTGGCCGATGCCTGCGCCATGCTGCGCCCGCTGATCGCCACGCTGAAGCCGCAGGCGCTGGTGTTCTCGTCCTGGGGCCTGCGCGAAGGCCTGTTGCACAGTCAGCTCGATCCGCTCGAACGCGCGAAAGACCCGCTGCTTTCGGGCGTCGAGCATTTCACCCGCCCGCGCGGTGTCACGCCCACCCAGGCCACGCTGATTGCAGGCTGGACCGCCGCAACAGCGCGCGGCGGGGTCAACGAAGACGAGCGGCTGCGCATGGCGGCGACCATGCTGGCGCTGGCGGCGGCGCAGATCGAGCCCAACATGCGGCTCGTGCATTGCACCGACTGGGCCTTGCACAAGCGATGGCTGGGGCTCGACCATCGCGGGCGGGCGCTGATCGCCGCCGCGCTGCGCGGGGCCTGCGGCAAGCCTGAACCGACCGCCCTGCTCAAAGAGCTGGCCAGCAGCGAAGACCTGCGCCGCGCTGCCGGGTGGGGCCTGGCCATCCGCCTTTGCCGACGCCTCGGCGCCGGATCGCGCTTGTCGTTGCTCACCAGCAAGCTCACCCGCGAGGACGACATGCTCACGCTGTGGATCGACCCCGCGCGCGAGCAGTTGCGCTCGGGCAGCGTCGAGAGCGACCTCAAGGCGCTGGCCCGCTGGCTCGATCTTGAGTGGCGCATGGAGTAGCCATTCTTGACAGTTTGGTGACACTATGACGGCTAAGCTTGCCCTCCCCAAAGCGCCCGATACACAGTGCGGGAAAGAGATTGGAGGCGAGCCCGACAATGGTCGCGAAACAAGCGGTGGCCCAACACGAGGCCGCCAACGAGAACAGCAGTATTGATCAGGGTGCGCTCGGACTGACGGCGCTGGCAGAAGGCGTGCTCGCACGGGATTTCCGCCCACGCGTGGCCACTGTGCGCCGTCTGGCCAAGGCAGTTCTGGCGCTGCAAGGCGATGTCGCCGAGCTGAAGAAGGCCCGCAAGAAGTCTGCCAAGGCCAAGACCGGTTCCAAGGCCACCAGCGGCAAGACCGTCGGCAAGGGTGGCAAGAAGAAGCGCAAGCTGGCGACGATCCCCGGACAGAAGAAGTAACCGCTTCCTAGAACGGATCGCTCGTCTGCTCATCGAACGGGCGGGTGTCCGCCGGGGGACTACGATAAGGCGGGCGCTGGCGCATGGAGAGGTCACCCTTCCACGGCACCTGATCGACCTCGGTCCATGCGTTGACGTGCAAGCGGTAGAACTTCCAGCGTCCGTCGCGCTTCACCAGCCGATCGTCGCGCGTGCCGATGCCGAACACGAAGTTGGTGCGGTAGTCGGCGTTCCACTGGATGATCTGGAAGAAGCAGCGCACCCGCGCGCCTTCTGGCTTCGGGTCCATGATAAAGTGGTTCATCAGGTGCTGGCGGCCGAACCACCAGTGCTGGCGGTCGTTCCACAGGCTGCGCAGGTTGGCGCGGATCGCCTCGTGGCCTTTCACCTTGCCCTGCCACAGATGGTCGAACTCTGCATCCTCAGCGAAGGTGGCAATCGCCTGTTCCTCGTCCGCCAGGTCGATCCCCCAGGCATAGCGGGCGAACAGCTCCTCGATCTCCGCGCGATCGGCCACCGGCATGATCTCTGGCACCCCATCGGGCCAGCAGCAGTCGGTCATCTGGTCATCTCCCGTTATTCTGGACTTGCAAAATGCTTATATAGGCTAATTGTAGCGGCAAGAGCGAAAAGCCCAAGTGGGAGACGATGCGGTGCCGGAAATTTTCCATCTCTACGACAGCTTCGGCCTTCAGAAGCGTCCGACCATGCGGTTCGAGGCTGACGTGTTCGAATGCGAGGTCGAGGGCGAAATCCCGGCCGAGCTGGAGGGCAGCTATGTTCGCACCGGAGGCGACCGGCAGTATCCCAGCCTTGAGGACGACATCATCCTGAACGGCGATGGGCTGGTGTCAAGCTTCCGCTTCGAGAAGGGCCACGTCAGCTTCCGCAGCCGCTACGTCCAGACCGAGCGGCTCAAGGCCGAGCGGGAGGTGCGGCGGCGGCTCTATGGCCACTACCGCAACCGTCATACCGACGATCCAAGTGTCTCGAATTTGCCCCAGCGCGACAACACCGGCAACACTTATGCTTTCGCGCACCATGGCGAGCTGTTCATGCTGCGCGAGGATTCACGGCCTTACCGGGTCGATCCCGAAACGCTCGAAACACTTGGCGAAGGCCAGTGGGGCGACCTCAGGAGCACCGCGCTCACCGCGCACCCCAAGATCGATCCCGTTACGGGCGAATGGTGGAGCTACGGCGTCTTCGCAGGCGGCGAGCCGACCACCGATGCCTCACTCCACGTGTTCGACAAGGACGGCGAGCTGGTGCGCGAGCAGTGGTTTCACACCCCCTTCCCCGGCCTCAGCCACGACTGGGGCGTGACCCGCGAGCATCTCGTGTTCCCGATCATGCCGCTCACCGCCAGCGAGGCGCGGCTGCGCGAAGGCGGGCAGTACTACCAGTATGACCCGGAGCTACCTTCGGCCTGGGGCATCATGCCGCGCGCCGGTGATCCGGCCGCAGACATGCGCTGGTTCAACGTGCCCGGCCTCGTGCTCGGCCACATCATGAATGCCTACACCGATGGCGACAAGGTGGTGGTCGACACGCCCTGTTCGCCGGGCAACTGCTTCAGCTTCTTCCGCGACAAGCACGGCAACCAGCCCACCATGCCCGAGACCGTCACCCAGCTCACCCGCATCACCTTCGACCTTTCGAAGCCCAAGGCAGAGGCTGTTACGCTGGAGCCGGTTGACGGAGCGCTGGGCGACATGCCGCGGATCGACGACCGCTTTGCCATGGAGAAGTACCGGACTGGCTACTTCTCGCTGCGCGCCTTCCCCGAGATGGGCGTGGGCCAGATCGACTGGGAGACCGGCGAGTTGAAGGTCCACTCGCTCACAGGCGCCGCCGCACAGGAGCCACTGTTCGTGCCGCGCAGCGCCGACAGCGCGGAAGGTGACGGCTTCATCCTCACCGTGGTCGACCGGTTCGAGGAACGCCGCGCCGAGCTGCTGATCCTCGACGGGCGCGATGTCAGCCGCCCGCCGCTGGCTACGGTCAAGCTGCCGTTCGGCCTGCCGATGGCCTTCCACGGGAGCTGGATTCCCGCCTGACCTCGCTGCTGGCACGCTCTCGCCCACAAAGAGAAGGCCCGCAAGCCAACAATGGATCACGTTCCACTGCTGGCCTGACGGGCCTTGGTCCCCCGCGCCACGCACGGGGGCACAAACTGTCGCGAGCACTTACTCGCTGGCGTCGGCTTCCTCGACTTCCAGCGTGGGCACTTCGACGGTTTCTTCTTTCATCTCGACATCCACATCGGCCGCATCGACATTGTATTCGGGCAGTTCGCCACCGTTCACGTCAACTTCGGGCATTTCGCCTTCGTCAGTCTGTTCCACGTCGCAGGCGGCGAGGCCCATGGCGGCAGTGCTTGCCAGGGCGAAGGTCATCAGTTTACGCATCGATCACTCCTTTGTTCTCGTGCATAAACACTGCTGAGGTCCCAAAGGTTCCCTCCTTTGTTTCAACCGGCCACTCGCGCCACGAACGCGGCCAGCATCCGCTCGACTTCGGTCTGGTCGCTGCCGACCGAGAGCGCCGGGCTGAGGTGGTTGTGCCCGGCCAGGAAGTGCATCTCGGGATAGCGCCCGCGCGCTGCATACCATTGCTCGACCAGCTGCGCGGCCTGTTGCTGGAAGTCGTCGGGATCGAACTCGGCGACCGAGAACTGCACAGGCACCTTCGTTCCGAGCAGGCCGTCCATGCACGAGGCGGCACCCCATTGGCGCCGGTCGGCGCCGTAGTAGGCCTCGGCCGAGGCATTGGGCGAGCAGGTGTGCGTGTCGTAGATGCCACTCATCAGAGCGGCTCCAGCGATGCCTTCGGCATGGTCGCCCCGGTGCGCGAGATAGCCAGCGACATGCACCGCCCCCGCCGACTGGCCCGACAGCACGATCCTGGCCGGATCACCCCCATGCTCCGCCACATTCGCGCGCAGCCAGTCGACGGCCATGGCCATGTCATCGGGGCCGGATGGGAAGCGATGCTCGGGCGCGAGGCGGTAGGTCAGCGTGACGCCGATCATGCCGTGCCGCGCCGCGAAGTCGCCCATGTTCGAGCAGAACGGCGAGCCTTCGGTGTGCTTGTCGCCCATGAGGAAGCCGCCGCCATGGACGAACACGAAGACGGGCGCGCGCCGGGTATCCCCTTGGCGGAACAAGTCGAGCCGGTGGCGCGGGTCTGGCCCATAGGAGATGTCTCTCAAAACCTGCGTGTCGGACGACAGTCCCCTGTTCATCCCGGCCATCAGGCCGATCGAACCCTGAACCATCTCAGGGCTGAGGTCGTTGCCTAGCGCGGCCAGTTTTGAGCGGATTGCGGGGGTCATGCATCATTCTCCATCAACAGGACCGGCTTGATCACCGTGCCCGCGCGGGCATCGGCGAAAGCGCGGTCGATTTCGGCGAAAGGGTAGAACTCGATCATGCGATCGAACGGCAGGCGGCCCTGCCGCCAGTAGTCGGCCAGCAGGGGCAGGAAGGTCTGCGGGTTGGCATCACCGCCGAGGATGCCGCGCAGCTGCTTGCCACCAGCGAGCATCCCGAACATCTTGGGGTCAAACGGCCCGAGAGGTGCGGCCACGAAGCCCGCCGTGCCGTTCATCGCCAGCACCTCTAGCGCAAGCTGGTGCACAGCCACAGCGTTGGTGGTGTTGAAGGTGAAGTCCATGCCCCGCCCCGTAATCGCGCGCAGCTTTGCCGCGAGGTCGTCTTCGTCGCCGCGCAGGGTGTCAGTCGCGCCAAACTCGCGCGCCAGTTCGAGCCGCTCGTCCGACAGGTCAACCGCCACGATGCGCCGCGCGCCCACCAGCTTTGCCGCCATGACGGCGGAGAGGCCCACCGCCCCTGTGCCGAGCACGGCAATGGAGTCGCCGAAGCCAACCTTCAGCGCCTCGATCACTCCGCCCGCGCCGGTCACTACGCCGCAGCCGAGCGGGCCGAGCTTCTCCAGCGGCAAGTCCTTCGGCATCTTCACTGCGGTTCGCTGCGGCACGATCGCGTGGCTGGCGAAGCTCGATTGACCGAAGAAGTGCGAGTGGATCGCCCCCTCGTCGCCGCGCAGCGCCGTGCTGCCATCGAGCCGCTTGCCGCCGAAGCACAGCGGCATGGCAAGGTCGCAATAGGTCGGCCTGCCCGCGAGGCAGCTCGGGCACTTGCCGCAGGAGCTGCCCGACAGGACCACATGGTCGCCCACCGCGAAGGAGCGGACACCCTCGCCAAGTTCCTCGACCACGCCCGCGCCCTCGTGGCCGAGCACGATTGGCTGCGGCGCGTGGCGACCGGGATGCTCGTGCAGGTCGGTGTGGCAGATGCCGGTCGCGACCAGCCGCACGCGCATCTCGCCAGCGCGCGGAGCCTCCTGTTCGAGGTCGACCAGGTGCGGCGCTTCGCCTCCGTGGCCGGACAGGGCTGCGGTGATCTTCATAGGGCTACCTTCGGGATTAGCGGGCAAGGTGTGACAGGTGTGACACTGTCCTGAGCGGAAAAACCTGCGGGGTGATCGGGGCAGTGTCATGGCCGAGGCATGGCGCATGAGGGGCGGTGTAGGAAAGGTGCGATCTATTTACCGTTCGCGGTGAGGAAGGACCGAAGCCGAAGGCAGAGGCCCTGTCTCGAACCGTCCGACGCGATCCTTCGAGACGCCCGCTCAGCCTGCGGCTTCGTGGGCTTCTCAGGACGAACGGGACCTGGATCACCCGCCTTCCCCCAGATGATGATCGTTGCGGATATCGGCCACCTCGCCGGTCTGCGTCAGCAGGCTTTTCCTGCGTAAGAACCGGCGCAGGCTTTCCGGCCCGATCCTCGGCGCACCATAGCCCGACCAGCCGAAGCTGTCGGTGCCGAAGGTCCGCATCTTGGCGAAGGTGAGAAAGGTATCCTGCAGGAATATCCCACCCGCATTCAGCCGCCGTCCGATGCGCTCGGCCTCTTCCTCGGTCCCGGCGATCACGCTGGCGGTCAGGCCGAAGCGCGTATCGTTGGCAAGACGCACTGCCTCGTCCTCGTCGTCATAGGCCATCACCGGCAGGCAGGGGCCGAAGGTCTCATCCTGCATGATCGCCATGGTGTGATCGACATCGGTAAGAATGGTCGGGCGCAGATAGAGGCCGCCGTCGATATCTTCGACCGTGCCGCCGCTGCGCACCATCGCGCCCTTGCGCACCGCGTCGTTGAGGTGACGCGCCACGATGGCACCTTGCGGCGGATGGGTGAACGGCCCGATATGCCCGGCGCGCGGGTTATCGGCGTTGAGCCGCACCTCAGCCGCTTTCTCCACCAGCAGCGCGACGAAATCGTCATGTACCGAGCGGTGAACATAGACGCGTTCGACCGAATAGCAGACCTGCCCCGTGGCATAGACCGCGCCGCGCAGCACCGCCGTCGCCGCTCGCTCCAGATCGGCGCTGGCGGTGACAATGCAGGGGTCTTTCCCTCCCAGTTCGAGGTTGCACGGGATCAGCCGCTCGGCACAGGCGACCGCAACCTTGCGGCCCGTGGGCACCGAGCCGGTGAAGCAGATCGTGTCTGCCTCCTCGATCACCGCCTGCCCGACCTCGCCCGGCCCGGTAACATAATCGAACACGCCGGCCAGCTCAGGCACCTGCCGCACGGTTTCAAACAGCGCCTCGATCACGCGCGGGGTCACTTCGCTCGGCTTGAGCAGCACGGCGGAACCGGCAAACAGCGCGGGCACCGCATCGAGCAGCGCCAGCATCAGCGGCGCGTTCCACGGCGAGATCACGCCAGTGAGCGGATAGGCCACCACCTGCGACTGCACCCGCACGCTGGGCATCGAGGTGCTCATCGCGTCGTATTCGAGCGCGGCGAAGGCCTTGGGCGCATCCTCCAGCCAGCCACCGATATTGCCCATGGTGATAAAGCCCTGGATGTAGCTGGTGTGGCAGCCGCCGGTGTCGTGCGCATCGGCCTCTCCGATGGCCATGGCCTGCGCCTTCACCGCGCCGAGCCAGCGCGCCATCACCGCGCACCGCCCTTCGACACCCAGCGCTTCCCATGCGGGCTGGTTCGCGCGCAGGGCTGCAGCTTTTTGCGCCACCTCTTCGCGCGAGGAAACCGCGATTTTGTGATCGACCTTGCCGCTGCGCGGATTGCGCACGGCGAGCATCTGCTGCGTTGTTGCCATTCGTCTCTCCCTTTGGCGGCGCCAAGCTAGCGCCGCCGCAGCGGATCACAACAGCAATCGTTCCTCTTTGGAACTACATCCGCCTTCAGAATCCGTAGCGCAAGCCAATCCAGAACGTCTGCGGTGCTCCAAGATCGATCGTGCCGCCGCGATTGAAGGTGACGACATCCTCGTCGAACAGGTTCTCCACCCGGCCTACGACCGAAAGATCGCCGACCAGTGGCACCTGCCCGAACAGATCGACCGTGGTCGCGGCCGGCAGCACGTCAATCTCCTGATCGTCTTCGAACTGGTCGGCCGTATGGCGCAGCGTGGCGGCGACGATGGCCCCCTCGACCGGGCGCCAGCTCAGCGTCGCGCTGGCGGCCCATTCGGGCGTCTGTGCCGGACGCAGCCCGTCAAGCGGCGCGGCATCACCTGAAGCGCGCGCTTCGGCGTCGATATAGGTCAGCGTCCCGTCGAAGCTGACCTCGCCCATTTTGAGCTGCGAAGCGAACTCCAGCCCGCGCGTTTCGATCGCGTCGAGATTCTGCCGCTGGTTCAGGTTGGTGCCGATAGTGACATTGGTGATCGCATTCTCGACCTCGTTGTCAAAGGCCGTAAGCGACAGACGCGCGCCGGGCATCGGGACCAGGTCGATCCCCACCTCGTATCCCTGGAGCCGCTCGACATCGAGGTCTTCGTTGGCAAGGTAACTTGCGGGGAAGATCTGATAGGGGCGATAGAGCTCGTTCAGGGTCGGCTGGCGCAGGCCGGTATAGGTCGCCGCGCGCAGGCGCAGCGCGTCGCTCGCCGCGAACAGCGCGCCGACGCGATAGGAAGCATACCATTCGCCGCGATCGGCAAAATTCGTGCGTCCGGCGGCCTCGGTCTCGAAATAGCCGTTGCGGATCGAGGAGCGGTCGGCGCGCAGGCCCCCGGTCAGCGTGAGCCGTTCGGTAAGACGCCAGTCATCCTCGACAAAGACGCCGAAATCGCTGTTGACGCCGCCCGCGCGGCGCACGCCGGAAAAGGCGTTCACTTCCAGCAGGTCCCCCTCCGCGCTGCGATAGTCGACGCCCAGGCGCAGCGTGTGGTCCGGCCCCACGGGCGGGCGCACTTCGAGCTTGCCTCCAATGCCGGTGGAAGGCGTGTCGCGCTGGTCGAGCACCGGATTGAAGCTGCTCGACGAGATCACGATATTGGTGAAGTTGCGCCACTGGACATAGGCGATGGCATCGACCTGCCACGGCCCGCGGCTTACTACGCGCGCGCTCAGGTCCTGTCCCTCGTTGGTGTTGTCGGCCCCGGCCAGGCGGAACGTGCGCTTGTCATCATAGGCGAGGCCGCGCAGTTGCACTTCGAGATTGTCGCCAAGCGGCTGCACCAGCCGCCCGCTGATCGACCAGCTTTCGAACTTCGCGCGCACCGAAGCATCGACGCGCTGGTCCTCGGGCGTAGTGTAAAAACCCTTGCCGCGATCCCAGCGGCCGCTGACCACGGCGAACCCTTCGCCGATTTCGGGCGCTGCGGTGGCCGAAAGCTGTGTTTCGCCGCGGTCGTTCACCAGCGCCTGCCCGTTGAACAGGCCGAGCGCTTGCGGGTTGCCGCTTTCCATCTCGATTGTGCCTGCCAACGCGCCCGCCCCGAACGGACCGGACCCGCCGCCGCGCGTCACGTGGATGCTCTCAAGCCGCTCGGGCGCTACGGCATTGAGCGGAATGTAACCGAAGAACGGATCGGTAAGCGGCACGCCATCGAGCAGGACCAGCGCGCGGCTGGTCGCATTGCCGCCCAGTGCGCGCAGGCTGGCACCTTGCGTCGTCGGGTTGGCGGCCCGGCTGTCCGACCGGCGATAGAGCTGGAACCCGGCAATATTGGCCAGCACGTCCTCGATCCGCCCCGAACTGCTGGAGACAACCTGATCGCGTTCGATCGTGAGCGTCGAATAGGCCGGCTCGGCAGGCGTATCGGGCAAGCCTTCACCCAGCACAATGATGACATCGGTGTCAGCGTCGACATCGTCCTGCGCCATGGCGGGGACCGAGATGCAAGCGGCAACGCTGGCGCAAAGCAAGGATTTCATGAGGCAACAACTCGTCAAATTGATTATGTCCGGAAAGCGCCTTAGCGGCTCGGGCTTGTCGCGTCACCCCGGCAATGGCAGGAAGCCCATAGAGGGAGAGTCAATCATGCACAAACCCGCGTTCTGTTTCGTGGCGGCCTTGCTGGCCGGCTGCGCTGACACGGCCCTGACAACCCCGGCGCGGGCGCAGGATGCCGCGCGCCCCGCTTCCGGAGAATCATCGATGACCGCCACCCCTCCCGCCGTTGCACAGGACCACGAAGCCCTGATCGCCAGCGACGACCCGCGGCTCGAAGCCAACAAGCGGCTGGTCTACGACATGTACCGGATCGTGCTGCAAGGCGGCTACGCCGACCGCGCGGGAGAGTTCATCCGCGAGGATTATGTCCAGCACAACCCCAATGCCGCACAGGGGCTGGCGGGGATCGAGGACTATATTCGCTCCACCCGGCCCGAGCGCCCCCTCGAAGACAAGATCGAGCTGCCACTGATCAACCTCGTCGCCGAGGGTGACTATGTGATCACCTCCTTCGTGCGCCGCGAAGTCGATGCCGAGGGCGAGACCTATTACACCACCTGGTTCGACATGTTCCGTATCGAGGATGGCAAGATCGCCGAGCACTGGGACCCGATGACCCGCAACGACGCGAAGATTGACCCCAATTCGCAGCGGCTCGAAGACTGATGCGCCTGGCCGGTCGGGCCGCGCTGGCGGGGGCCGTGATCGCCCTCGCCATGACGCAGGCCGTCGGACAAACCGTGACGGGATACACCCCCGTCACCGATGCCCAGATCCAGCGACCCGACCCGGCCGAATGGCTCAGCTGGCGGCGCACGCTGGATAGCTGGGGCTATTCCCCGCTCGACGAGATCAATCGCGAGAGCGTGAGCGGCTTGCGCATGGTCTGGGCGCGCCCGCTGCCGCCCGGCCATCAGGAGGGCACCGCCCTCATGCACGATGGCACGATCTTCTTCTCCGGCCCCGCGGACACCATCGAAGCCATCGACGCTCGTTCGGGCCAGATGATCTGGCAGTACAAGCGCCAGCTGCCCGAGGACATTGGCGACTATCTGCCCGTCTACGACACCACCCGCAACGTGGCGCTTTATGGCAACCTCGTGATCGGCAATTCGGCAGACGACCATGTCTATGCGCTCGATGCTCGCACCGGCGAACTGGTGTGGGAAACCGAGGTGCTCGACTACCGCACGGGGGCCAAGCAATCGAGCGGCCCGATCATCGCCGAGGGCCTCGCCATCACCGGCAGGAGCTGCGAGCCGGAAGGTGGCCCGGCAGCCTGCGTGATCACCGCGCACGATGCCCTGACCGGCAAGCTCGTCTGGTCTACCCCGATCATCGCGCAAGGCGACGATCCGAACGAGGCCACATGGGGCGGCGTGCCGCTGGAAGACCGGCAGCAGGTCGGCGCGTGGATGCTCGCGAGCTACGATCCCGAGCTTGGCCTCATCTACATGGGCACATCGGTCAGCGCGCCCGCGCCCAAGATTTCGCTGGCGGGCAACGATTACAGCTACCTCTACCACAACTCGACGCTCGCGCTGGATGTGACAACGGGCGAAATCCGCTGGCACTACCAGCACCTCGTCGACCAGTGGGACATGGACCACACCTTCCCCCGGATGCTGGTCGATCAGCAGGCCATGCCCGACCCTGCCGAGGTGGCATGGATGGCGCCCGATCTCGAACCGGGCCGCACCTACAAGACGCTGACCGGCGTTCCGGGCAAGACCGGCGTGGTCTATACGCTCGACCGCGAGACCGGCAAATTCCTCTGGGCGAGACCGACCGTACGCCAGAACTTCGTCGAGAGCATCGACGGCGCTTCGGGCCGGGTCACAGTGAACCCGGCCACGGTGCCGACGGAATATGGTCGCAGCTACGATATCTGCCCTGGCCCCACCGGCGGCGCAAACTATCCGGCAGGCTCCTATTCGCCGCTCACCACGAGCCTGTTCATGCCGATGCAGGCAACCTGCGCGCAAATGATCGCGCTCGATCCGTCGCAGGGTGACGTGGGCACCTACGGCGTGAGCAACCGGATCGCGATCGACCCCGAGGCCGAGGGGCTGCTCGGCGTGCTCTATGCGCTAGACACGGTGACGGGACACACCCGCTGGATCCACCGCCAGCGCGCCGGGATGCAAAGCGTGATCGCCACCGGGGGCGGGCTGGTGTTTGCAGGCGATGCGGGGGGATGGCTCAAAGCCTTCGATCAGGCGACGGGCGAAGTGCTGTGGCAGATGAACCTGGGCTCCAGCATCACTGGCTACCCCAGCACCTTCATGCTTGACGGGCATCAGTATCTGGCGGTGTCGACCGGGCTGTGGCTATCCGATTCCTTTACCCCGGAACTGACGCATGGACGGCAGAACACACTCTTCGTGTTTGCCCTGCCCGAAGCCGGTATCGGCGCTAAGGGACCGGAGCGGGCCTTCGTCGCGGCACGCGGTGCGGCGGGGTTCGAAAGCCCCGATCTTGCCAATGCGAACTTCGCCCGCAACGCGAGCGAAGGGGTGTTTTCCGCCGCACAGGCCGAGGCCGGGCGGCAGGTCTATCAGCAGAGTTGCGCGGCTTGCCATGGCAGCAACTTTGCGGGCTCGGGCGGAGTGCCGCCGGTGGCGGGGGCCGCGTTCAAAGCCAAGTGGCAGGGGCGAAGCGTGGGCGATCTGTTCGCCTATATTCGCGACACCATGCCGGTGGGCGCGGGGCACACGCTGGGCGATGCGAACTATCTGGCGGTGACGGCCTATCTGCTCGAGGCGAACGACTATCCTGCAGGTACCGCTCTCGACACGGATGAGGCGCTGCTCAAAGCAATCGGCATAGACTAGCCGCCACCTGACCAAATTGTGCCAGGTAAGCGCGCACAGAAAAGCCCGGCCCCGGATCAAGTCCGGGGCGACGAGAAGATATTTCGTAAGGTGTTAGGTGACCGGGCCAGTTCGCCTAGTCGATCATCTCCGCAACCAGTCGGCGCAGTTCGCGCGAGGTCAGCTGGGCGGAGCGGGTAAAGGGAATAACAGCCTGCGAAAGTTCGACAGACAGAAAATCAAAGCGCGACCAAGGGGCCACGCGGGTATTCGTAATATGCATTAAAATCCTTGTGCGGGCGGCGCCACCGTGGCGCCTGCCCGATTGCCGCCTACCTGCGGAACTGCCTGCCGCGCGGTCCGCCCGGGCCTTGCCCCGGCGTGCGTTCGCGGAAGGTGATGCGCCCCTTCGACAGGTCATAGGGCGTCATTTCGACGTGAACCCGGTCCCCTGCCACCGTACGGATACGGTAACGGCGCATCTTGCCTGCAGTATAGGCGATGAGGCGATGATCGTTGTCGAGGAGAACGCGGAACCTACCGTCGGGCAAAACCTCTTCGATTTCCCCTTCAAAGGTGAGCAGTTCTTCCTTCGCCAAATCGAGCCTCGCTTTCGATAAAATATGGGCCTGCCCCACGCCAGAGAAGGCGCAAAACAAGCGGTGATGTGCAAAATGGAAATGATGGCGCGATAGTGGTTCGCAAGCCATTTCCGGCCACCCGATCAAAGACAGGCGACGTTTGAACGAGGCCTATATAGATCAAGCGCCCGCATTTTACAATGCGAGCGCTTGAAATTATATAATTCATCCAATCTCCCCTCCCCTTGGGGAGGGGTCGGGGGTGGGGGTTTGACGCCCGATCCCCCATCCCAACCCTTCCCCGAGGGGAAGGGCTTTGGGGGGATCAGATCGTCACGCTGGCGTCGGTGAGGATCGTCTTGGTTTCGAGGTAGCCCCACAGGCCCTCTTCCCCGCCCTCGCGGCCGATGCCCGACGACTTGAACCCGCCGAACGGCGCGGTCCACTCCATGCGCATTCCGTTCTGGCCAACGACACCGGTGCGCACCTGCCGCGCGATGTCATAGGCCGCCTGCGCGTCGTTGGTGAAGACCGAGCCGTTAAGGCCATATTCGCTGTCGTTGGCGATGCGGATCATGTCCTCTTCATCTTCCGCCGGGATCAGGCAAAGCACAGGGCCGAAGATTTCCTCCTGCGCAATACGGCTGGAGTTATCGACATTGGCGAACAGCGTCGGCTCGATGAAATAGCCCTTGTTCATGTGCGAGGGGCGGTTGCCGCCGGTCACGAGGTCGGCGGTCTTCTTGCCTTCCTCGATATACATCTCGATGCGGTCGAGCTGGCGCTTCATCGCCACCGGGCCGAGCTGGGTTTCCGGATCGCTCGGATCGCCGATCTTCACGCCCTTCATCACGCCCGCGATTGCTTCGGCCAGTTCGTCATGCCGTGCCTTGGGGACAATGGCGCGGCTCAGCATCGCGCAGACCTGCCCGCTCATCACGGTGATGGTGTTGCCGAGGATCTGCGCGGCGGCTTCGGTGGGGAAATCGTCGCGGATGATCGCCGCCGACTTGCCGCCCAGCTCGAAGGTGGCGCGGGTCATGTTGGAACCCGCAACGCTGGCGATGTGCTTGCCCGCCGCCGACGAACCGGTGAAGGTGATCTTGTCGAGCTTGGTCGAGTGGATCAGGTGATCGGCCGCCTCGCGGTCCGAGGGCACGAGGTTCACGGTGCCAGCCGGCATTCCGCAAGTATCCGCGCATTCGGCGATGATATAGGCTTCCAGCGGGGTTTCCGGGCTCGGCTTCATCACCACGGTGCAGCCCGCAATCAGCGAGTAGAACACCTTGTTGGCCATGATCGCGAACGGCCCGTTCCATGGCGCGATGGCAGCAACCACACCCACCGGCTCGCGCGCCATCACGACAGTATCGACCGCCTGCCCCTTGCGCTGGCTGGTCCATTCGAAGCTTTCGCCAAGCGCGGCAATCCCGCGCAGGCCCGCAACAGCGCCGCCGTGCATCGGCCCTGCTGCCGTGGCGAGACCGCCGATCTGCGCGGTCCAGGCCGTGGCCAGTTCGGGCACGCGCTTTTCCAGCTCGTCGCAGAACTGCATCAGTTTGGCCATCCGCACCTTGGGCGAGAGGCGCGGCCAGGGGCCGTTGTCGAAGGCTTCGCGCGCGGCGTCGACCGCCTTGTCCATATCGGCGTTGCTGGCATGGGCGACGCGGCCCACGACCTCTTCGCTGAACGGATTGACCAGCTCGATCTGGGCGCCGCTGGTCGCATCGACCCATTCGCCGCCGATGAACAGTTTATCGGGATGTTTGATGGTTACGCCTGCGGGGGTCATAGAGAGTCTCCTAGTAACTCGAAAGAATGGTCAGCGAACGGCTGTCGAGCGGCTTGCCCTCAGCCTGCAGTTGCAGCTCGCGGGCGCGCAGCTTGCCCTGCGTATCGATAAGCCACGCGTGGATGGCCTTCACTTGGGAAGCGTCGAGCCGATCTGCAAACGATGGCATGCCGTTCATCTTGAACAGACCGCCCAGCACCACCTGCTCGAAACCGGCATGGACGTTGGGCGCGATCCGGCGCAGGTCGGGCAGCGGCGCGCGCGGCTGGTTCGAGTGGCAGATCGAACAGTTTGCAGTGAACAGCGCGCTGCCCGTGGCCAGCATCTCGGGCGTGGCATCGGCATATTGCTCGGGCGGCGCAGGCGCGGGTTCGAGCGGGGGCAGGTCCGCCGGTTGCGGGGTTGGTCCGCCGCCGAGCTTGTAGACCAGCAGGCGGTTGGCATTGCCCTTGCGATAGGCGGCGGCATAGCCGGGCAGAAAGCCCCAGCCCCCGCCGCCCCAGCCGGTCTGCACCGCGACATACTGGACGCCATCGACGCGGTAGGTCATCGGCGCGGCCATGATCGAGGAGCCGGTATCGACGCTCCACACCTCTTCGCCCGTCTCGCTGTCGCGCGCGGTCAACTTGCCGGTGACGCTGCCGTGGAACACGAGCCCACTGGCCGTGGCAAGCACGCCCTGCCGGTCCTGCCAGCCTGCGCTGGGTACGGCCCACTTGGTCTTGCCGGTGAGCGGATCCATCGCGCGCAGCTCGCTGGTGAAAGGATTGTCCTTCACCCATTGCCAGGTCGGTTCGGCCTCGATCGCGGCGCGCATCGGTGGAGGCAGCGTGGCAGCGGCGGCCTCGAGGTCAGAGGTGAAGATGATCGCCGCGCCGGCATTGAGAAAGTTCTTCTCGTGCACTGCCTCGGCCGGGTCGCCGGAGAGGAACATCAGATTGCCCATATCGAGCACATGGGCGAAATAGGTGTTGCGCGTGGGATCGAAGGCCGCCGGATACCAGTTGCGCGCCCCCGGAGAGGCCGGGTAAACGATCTTCGGGCCTTGCGAATAGTCCGAGGTCTCGAGCGTGAAATTTGGCTTGCCCGTCTCAAGGTTCCACCCGTCGGCCCAGCTGGTGCGCACGATGGCATTGGCGGCGAGCGGCTTACCGCTCTCGCGGTCGACCACAAAGAAGAAGCCGTTCTTAGGCGTGTGCAGGATCACCGGACGGCTCGCGCCATTCACGTCCATCTGCGCCAGCACCATCGGCTGCGTGGCGGTGAGATCCCAGTTATCCTGCGGCGTTTCCTGAAAGTGCCACTTCATCGCGCCGGTCTTGCGGTCGATCGCGACGAGCGAGTTCAGGTAGAGGTTGTCACCCCCGCCGGGCGAGCGGATCGCCTGTGGATAGGGCCCGCCATTGCCGGTGCCGACGATGACCTGATCGAACTCGGGATCGTATGTGATCGCATCCCAGGCGGTGCCGCCGCCGCCGATGTCCCAGCGGGTGTCCTCGCTCCAGGTCGTGACCGCTGCTTCCAGCTCGGGGCTTTCCTGCGGGCCTTCGGCGGGATCGTGCGGGATGGTCCAGAAGCGCCATGCCTCGCTGCCATCGGAAATCCTGTAGGCGGTGACATAGCCGCGCGTGTCGTATTCGGCGCCGGCATTGCCGATCACCACGATGTCGCCCGCCACTTCGGGCGCGCCGGTGATGGTGTAGCCGCGATCCTTGTCGACAAAGGTATCGACGTTCCAGACGACCGCCCCGGTTTCCATGTCGAGCACGTAGAGCTGCCCGTCGAGTGCGGCGGTGATAACCTTGCCATCGGCCACGGCAAGCCCGCGGTTGGCCCAGTCGCAACAGGCGGAGCGGGCGATCTGCATGTCCATCTCGGGCGTGAAGGTCCACTTCTCCGCCCCGGTGGCCGCATCGAGCGCATAGACGCGGCCAAGGTTGCCCGAGGCATACATGACGCCGTCGATCACCACGGGGGTCGATTCCTGCACGCGTTCGGTGCCGAGATCGTATTCCCAGGCGAGGCCCAGTTCGCCGACGTTCTCCTGCGAGATGTCGCCGAGGCGCGAGAAATGGCTTTCGGCCCAGTCGCCGCCGGGATTGTCCCAGTTGTCGCCCGCGCCATAAACCGAGGTGTCGACTTGCGGCGCACTGTCGGAGCACGCGGCCAGCGCGAGGGCTGCTGCGAATAGTGCAACAACACTCCCCTCCCGTGTGCGGGAGAGGGCGGGGGTGGGCTTCAGACGTTGGATAAGCCGCTTGAGGCCCACCCCGCTGCGACTAGGCGTCGCTGCGCGCCGCCTAGTCTCGCTGCCCCTCCCGTGAACGGGAGGGGCGATCAGCGCCTTGAGCACGCGCCTGATCATTGCGGCCAAGCGCCCTTGTTCGCCTCCAGCACCGATTTGAGGCTCTGCGGCTTCTTGCCGGTGATCTTCTCCACTGTGTCGGAAACGACATCCATGAAGCCCTCGCGGATCGACTGGCCGAAGGTCACCATGCCCTCGCTCGCCCACGGAATCGGGCCATCCGGCTTGATGTCGGAGGCCTTGCGCGCCACCCCGAGCGAATCGAAATACTGATACATGCCCTCGTCATCGACGTCCTCGACCGCGATGGGCTTGCCCGCCATGTCGGCAATCATCGCGACGGCCTGATGGATCGTCATCGCTTCCGGCCCGGTCACGTCATAGGCCTTGTTCTCATGGCCATCCTGGGTGAGCACGCCCACGGCCACGTTCACGCAGTCGTCGCGCGCGACCATCGCCACCTTGCCCGCACCGCCGTTCTCGGGCTTGTGGCCCGAGGCAAGCGCGGGGATCGCCATGGCGGTGGCCACGGCATCGGCATAGAGGCTGTTGCGCAGGTGCGTGTAGGCAAGGCCCGATTCCTCGATCAGGCGTTCGGTCTCATAGTGGTCGGTCTGCTCGACGCCGGGGTGATCCTTGATCCCGCCGCCGACAATCGAGGTATAGACGACATGCTTCACGCCGTTGGCCTTGGCCGCTTCCACCGCATTGCGATGCTGTTCGACCCTTTCTCCCACACGCAAGGTGGAGATCAGCAGCAGCTTCTCGCCGCCCTCCATCGCCTTGGTCAGCCCTTCGAGGTCGTCGAAGTCGGCCGCGCGCACCTCGGCGCCGCGTTCGGCGAGGTCTGCCACTTTGTCGGGTGAACGGGTCAGCGCGATAACCTCGCAGCCCATGTGCAGAAGCTTGCTGGCTGCCGCATGGCCGAACCCACCCGACGCGCCCGAGACGATGATCTTGCCCAATTGTCCTCTCCTTTGTTGGACACGATCATAACGGATGTTAGTGTTGGTTCAACAGGAGAACGCGCTCTCGGGGGAATCGCGTCGGTTAATACAAATGGCGACTTTTCCGGCGCGCCGCTTGCGCTAGGATAGCGCACAAAACGGGAGGGAGTGACGATGCACACCAAGACCATGCTGGCGCTCGCCAGTGCAACCTTTGTCTTTGCAACGCCTGCTCATGCGGCCTGCGGCGATCTTGTCGGGCTCGATCTGGGCGCGGGCGAAGTGACTGCGGCGACGGAGGTGTCCAAGGGCGCCTTCACCCCGCCCGACAACGGCATGGGCCCGCCGCCGGGTGTCGCCGCGAGCCCCTTCGCCGACGTGCCCGCCTTCTGCCGCGTGGAGATGACGCTCACGCCGAGCAGCGATTCGGATATCAAGAGCGAGGTCTGGCTGCCTCTGTCGGGCTGGAACGGCAAATATGTCGGCATTGGCAACGGCATCTGGGCTGGCTCGATCTCCTATGCCGAGATGGGCCGGGCATTGGCGCGCGGATATGCCACCGCCGCCACCGACACCGGCCATGTCGGCAGCGGGATGGACGCGCGCTGGGCCATAGGCCACCCGGAAAAACTGGTCGATTTCGGCTACCGTGCGGTTCACGTGACGACCGAGGCGGCCAAGCGGATCGTCGCCGCGAACTATGGCGATGCCCCGAGCAAGTCCTACTGGAACTCGTGCTCGACCGGCGGGCGACAGGGCTTGATGGCAGCCTATCGCTACCCGGAGGATTTCGACGCGATCAGCGCCATGGCCCCGGCCAACCCGATGACCGACCTGATGACGCAGACCATGTGGCAGGGCTTCCAGCCGGTGCGCTTCGGGGTGAAGCTCACGCCCGATGTGCTCGGGCTGGTCCACTCGGAAGTGCTGCGCGCCTGCGACGCAAACGACGGCGTGACCGACGGGATCGTCTCCTCGCCGCTGCAATGCCGGCCCGACCTTGCGAAGCTGCAATGCCGCGCGGGGCAGGAGGGTTCGTGCCTGTCCACCGGCCAGTATCACGCGGTGAGCAACCTGTTCGGCGGCACCCGCGCCAATGATGGCAGCCTGTTACTGCCGGGCTGGCCCTACGGCTCGGAAATGCAAATGGCGCTGCTGGTGATGGGCGAAGAGCCCTTCCCCGTCGCGATGAGCTATTTCCGTGATCTGGTCTATGCCGGAAAGTCAGATTGGGATTGGAAATCAACCGATTACCGCACCTATGCGGCTGATGGCTACGCCTATGGCAGCGAAATTCTCAACGTGCCGACCGATGGCCTTGGCACCTACTTCGCTCGCGGCGGCAAGCTGCTGCTGAGCCACGGCTGGTCCGACGGGCTGATCCCGGCGACCAACACGCTCGCCTTCCACTATGGCCTGTTCAATGCTCTTCCCGCCGCCCAGCGCGATAGCCAGCTCAGGCTGTTCATGGCACCGGGAATGGATCACTGTTCGGGCGGCGCAGGGCCGAGCGAGATCGACACGCTGGGCATTATCGACGAGTGGGCGACAAGCGGCGCGGCCCCAAACCGCATTCTCGCCAACCGCCCGACAGTAGCGCCGACCTTCCCCGGCCAGCCCCCGGCTGCCCCGCGCGAGCCGATGCAGCGCCCGCTCTGCGCTTGGCCGTGGGTGGCGAAGTACGATGGCACGGGTGACCCGAACGTCGCCGCGAGCTTTTCCTGCGCCCTGCCCTGAAACGGTGATCTGACCCGATGACCACTCCCCGCTTTTCCGACAGCGCCGCGCTGGCGCGCTTCTTCGATAGCGCGCGGGCGCTGCTGGGCGAGGCGCGCGTCTTCGACAGCGCCTCCGACGGGGCCACCTATGCCGACCAGATGGCCTTCGACACCAGCCGCCACCAGCCCTCGGGCGCGGTGGCGGCGACCAGCGCGGAAGAGGTCGGCAGCCTGCTCAGGCTGGCGGCGCAGCACGGGGTGCCGCTGTGGCCGATCAGCCGGGGCAAGAACTTCGGCTATGGCGGCTCGGCCCCCGTGCAGGCGGGCGCGGTGGTGCTCGACCTCAGCCGGATGAACCGCATCCTCGAGATCAACGAGACGCTCGGCTATTGCGTGGTCGAACCCGGCGTCGGCTTCTACGATCTCTACGATGCGCTGGCCGAGCGTGGCCACAAGCTGTGGATGAGCGTGCCGGGCAATGCCTGGGGCTCGGTGGCGGGCAATGCGCTCGAACGCGGGGTCGGCCCGCAGCCCTATGGCGACCATGCCGCGCAGATTTGCGGGCTGGAGGTGGTGCTGCCCACCGGCGAGACGGTCCGCACCGGCGCAGGGGCGATGGCGGACAACCCTGCCTTCCACGTCACCCGCAATTCGTATGGCCCGGGGTGGGATCAGCTGTTCTGCCAGTCGAACTTCGGCGTGGTGACGCGGCTCGGCCTGTGGCTGATGCCCGCCCCGCCAGCCACGATGAGCCTCAGCCTGCAACTGCCCGAGGCCGACGATATCGAGCGCGGCATCGCCGCCTTCCAGCCGCTGCGCCTGCGCGGGCTGATCGACCATGACGCGGCCTGGGTCAGCTATGTCGGCATCGCCAGCTATATCGGCCCGCGCACGATGTTCTGGGACGGCGAGGGCCTGCTGCCCGAAAGCGTTGGGGCCCAAATCCGGCGCGACTTCGGGCTCGGCTGGTGGAATGCCGAGGTCAATCTCTATGGCGAGGAAGCGGTGATCGCGGCCAAGGCCAAGGCGGTGGAGGTGGAACTGCGCGACAAGGGCATCGCGGCGGGGGAATGGACCGTGTGGCGCGAAGGCGATCCGATTACCGCCAGCAAGCGCGGCATTCCAGCCACGCGCGACATGATGATGATCGACTGGCTCGGCGGACGCGGCGGGCACCTCGGCTTCTCGCCAGTCATGCCGTCCGACCCCAAGCTGGCCGCCGCGCAGTTCCGCCGCACCCGCGCGCGCTATGACGAGTTCGGGATCGACTATTATGGCGCGTTCGGCGTCGGTGGGCGGCAGACGGTCGCAGTCAACGAGATCCTCTACAACCGCGACGATCCCGACCAGCAGGCCCGCGTCGGCGCGCTGTTCGAAGCACTGATCGCCGATACCCACGCGGCAGGCTTCGGCGAATATCGCACCCATATCGACTATATGGACGCGGTCGCCGCCACCTTCGACTGGAACGACGGCGCGATGGCACAGCTTAACGCGCGGGTGAAAGACATGCTCGACCCGGCGGGCATCCTCGCCCCGGGCAAACAGGGCATCTGGCCCGCGCGATACCTGGCCTAGCTCAACGCCGCAGCTGTGGCATCAGCACCCACTTCATCGCCTTGCCCTCGCGTTCGAGCGAGACGCGTTCGTAGCCCGCCTCGCGCGCGACCTCTTCGAGCAGCAGTGCATCGGCTTGCAGGCTCACGCCCTGCACGATCGCCGGACGACGCGCGAACAGTTCGCGTCCGAAGCGCACACGGTCGCCCTCGATGGCGATGACCGCGCGGTTCCAGGCCGAGCCGGCATCTGCAAAGGCGCGGCCCTCGGCCAGCGCTGCATCGAACAGCAGCACGGTCTGGTGGCCGTCCTTCCAGCCGATCTCGGCGGCAGACGCGACGGCGGGCAAAACCGCAGCAGCGGCGACGAACGAGCGACGGGTCAGCTTCACTGGTCGCCTCCATGCGGGCCTGCGGCGAGATAGTCGGCGATTTCCTGCAACTGCTCGTCCGACACTTCGCCGCGCGGGACTGCGGGCATGTTGCCGATGCCGTTGCGCGCGGCCAGCACCACGAAAGCAGCGGCCAGATCGCCGCGCTTTTCCAGCTCGGCAGGCGAGCGGCCCTTGCGCGCCAGAAGGCCGGTGCCCATGCCCACGGGACCGTGGCACATGATGCACTTCTCGACATAGAGCGCTTCGCCCTCGGTCGCGTCAGGACGGTCAACCAAGGTGATCGGACCCTGCATATTCGGAGGCGGCGGACCGGGATCGCCCTGCGCCGAAACCACACCGGCCCCGCCCGCGAGGATCGCAACGCTGCCAACGATGGCCAGGGTGCGGCGATTTCGTCCAAACTTGCTCATTGTCCGCGCTCCTGTTCAAAACCCTTGGGCCAGATGCCGCTCTTGCCCGGCGCCACGATCCCGTTCGGATCGAGCGCGTTCTTCACCTTCTCGTTAAGCCGCCACAGCGCACCGCCATTCCAGTCGTAGGTATCGGCAACGAGATCCATGTAATCGAGATGGGTCCGGTATTCACCGTAGCCGTGCTCCTTCGCATCGGCCACCAGCGCGCGGAAGAACGGGTCGATCCGCCCCATCATCTCCGGGTTGTCCTTGTTGAACACCATCGCGTTGACATTGGTCAGGTGCCGCTCGCCAAAAGCGAAGCTGCCCTGATAGTCCATCCCGTATTCCTTGTAGCGGGCATAGGTGCGCGCAAACTGCGCCACGGCAGCATCGCCATCCTGCGGAATCACCGGCGAGAAGCCGATGTGTCCGCCGCGTCCGCCATACCAGTTCACATTCTGCATCGGAAAGGTGGTCGGCGCGCCGTTCCAGGTCGAGGGCGGCAGGGGCTCGCCCTTGGTCCAGCTCGTCTCTGTCATCGACAGCGGCCCGGCATCGCCCATCGCCTTGCGCAAGATGTCCATGCTCGCCCGCGTAATGCCCTCGCGGCCATAGACGCGCAGTTCCACGCCCCACCAGCCGATGTTGAAGCGCTGACGGATCGCGTCGATCACCGCGTCGCTCAAGGCACCGGGTTCGTCGGTCCAGTCGGTACGGCGGGTGAGCACGGCGGCGGCGCGCATCCAGTTGCCGATCGAGGGGCTCTGCTGAAGCACCCGCTCGCGCCGCAGGGGGCCGATCACATCGACCATGGTTTTCAGATCTTCGGGCTTGTCGAACTGGACATCGAGGCCGAGCACGCTTTCCGGCTCGGGCATCAGCCACATGCCCATCTTGGTGACGACGCCGAAGTTCGACTGCACGAACATCTGATCCCAGGCCGGGCCGAAGCCGAACGGATAGGCCTGCCAGGTTGGCGCATCGGAAAAGGCGCCCATGCCGGTGCGCACCACATCGCCATCGGGCATGACCACTTCGAGCCCGCAGATATTGCGCGTGTGTTCGCCATAGGGGGTGTAGCCGACCCCGCGATCGAGCGCATTGCCCATGACCGAGCCCCAGCTGTTGGCCGGGACCGACAGCCAGTACGGAAGATTGTTGCGCTTCACATAGTCGTAAAGGTCGTAAAAACCGACGCCCGGTTCGACCAGCACGGTGCCCAGCTCGGCATCGAACTCGATCTTCTTCATCCGCGACAGGTCGAGCACCACGCTGCCTGCCAGCACCGGCGCCGTGCCGCCGTAGCCAAGGTTCTTGCCGCGCGCGATGGGGAAGACCGGCAGGCGATACTGGTTCGCCACCCGTAGAACGGCCTGCACCTCCTCCACGCTTTCGGGTGCCACGGCACCGGCGGGATGGTGCCCGGCATCGTTGATCGCGAACTTGTCCTTGTAGGAAATCCGATCAAGATCCTCGAAGAAGACCTTCGACGCGCCAAGCAAGGCTTCAAGCTCGGCGCGGGCCTGATCCATCTTCATGGCTGTGAAGCCGGGCGGGAGGGGTATGTCTGCCATGTTCAAGCGTCCTTACTGGCCGGAGGCCCATTGTGTGCGGGCAGGCGGCCGCGCGCCGCCATCGAGCCGCAGCACCTCGCCGTTGACCAGCGGGGTGCGGATAAGAAATTCAACTGCAGCGGCAAAATCTTCGCCGGTTCCCGCACGTTTGGGGAACTCCACGTCACGCAACAATTCATTGACCAGGTCCGGCGGAAGCATCGCCACCATCGGGGTCGCCATGAAGCCCGGTGCGACCGCATTGACGCGAATGCCATGGCGGGCAAGATCGCGCGCCCAGACCAGAGTCAGCTCCTTCAGCGCGGCCTTGGCGGCAGTGTAGGCGCCCATGCCCTCCTGTCCCTCGAAGCTGGCGATCGAGCAGGTATTCACGATCACACCGCGTTCGCCATCGGGGCCGCTCGGCTCGTTGGCGATCATGGCATGGCCGACGTGGGCGGCCACACGCACCGCGCCCATCAGGTTGATGCCGATCACGCGGGCGAAGTCGGCGATATCGCCAGGCCCCTCGGCGGTCGCGATGGGGCCGAGGCCGCCCACGCCCGCATTGTTGCAGCAGATGTCGATCCGGCCATGGCGCGCCACGGTCTCGGCCACAGCAGCCTTGACGCTTGCCTCGTCGGATACGTCGCAAGAGATGAAATCGACGCCCGCAGGGGCTTCGCCCGCCACGTCGCAGCTCACGACCGTTGCTCCGAGCGAAGCGAGTCGCTCTGCCGCACCGGCGCCAAGCCCTGAGTTGCCGCCGGTGACGAGTGCCACCTTGCCTGCCGGATCCATCGCCCTCTCCCTGTCGCTCAGTTCGCGACTTTAACGAGCGTTACTTTTCCTCTAGAGAGGCATCAAGTCAAGAGAGGGAGAGGAACTTGACCAACAGAAGCGATCTCTATTCCGTGCTCGATGCCTATCTCGCCGCGCTCGATGCGCACGATCCGGCGCGGGCGCCTTTCGCGGATGACATTTTCAACACCGAAAACAATGTCGCGCTCGCCCCGGGCGACGGGCTGTGGAACACGATCACCGCCCGCCACGACTATCAGCTGCGCATGGCCGAACCCGCCGCCGGGCAGGTGGCTGTGTTCACCGCAGTGGAGGAAAGCGATGCGGTAAACCCTTGTTGCATAAGGCTTGAGGTTGAGGGCGGACAAGTCACCGGGGTCGAAACAATAGTCGCACGCAACAAGGATGAGGGCTTCCCTTTCGGTCCGCAGTTTTTCGAAGATAAGCCCGAGATGGCCCTGCCTGCCATGCCTGCAGAGCGCGAGGAGCTGGTACGCATCGCCAATGGCTATTTCGAAACGATCGAGCGCAACGACGGCACGATCCACACCCGCTTCCACCCGGACTGTAACCGGGTCGAGAACGGTGTGCAGACCAGCAATAATGCCGATTTCCCGCTCCCCATCGCACGGCTCGGCTGCGAGGAGCAGTTCGCACTCGGCTGGTATCGCTATGACGACGACCTGCGCGCGCGCCGCTATCCGCTGGTCGATATCGAACAAGGGCTGGTGCTCGCCTATGGTTTCATCGACCATTCGGGCCGCATCGGCGACTACACCCTCACCGACGGCACGCCCGCACAAAGCCCGGTACGTCGCCCGCATTCCTACTATCTGGCCGAGGCGTTCAAGATCGTCGACGGAGCGATTCGTCAGGTCGAGGCCGACTTTCTGACGGTGCCCTATCGGATGCCGAGCCCGTGGGATTCGCGGAGGTGAACCACCACCGCTCGCCCTGAGCCCTTCGTCAGGCTCAGGGTATACTTGTCGAGGGGCGGTCTTTCCTTCTAGCACTGCGTCAAAGACATAAGAACGATCCTTCGACAAGCTCACCATGAGCGGAGGGATGTGGGAGAACGGAAGCGCATGACCAGCCGCCGCATCGTCGCCCTCGCCTTGCTGGCAGGTGTGTTCATCATGGAAGGCTTCGACATTGCCGCCATGAGCCTTGCCGTGCCACGCCTCGAAGCCGCGCTCGGGCTCGATCCGTCCGGGTTCGGCTGGGTCTTCACCGCCCTGTTGGTCGGGCTGGGCCTCGGCGGCGCACTGATCGCGCCGTTGGGCGACCGGTTCGGGCGGCGGACGCTGATCGTGCTCGGGTGCCTTGGCACCGGTCTGGCGACTCTCGGCACCGCCACTTCGAGCGATATAGAGCATTTCCTGTTCTGGCGTACGATCACCGGCCTCGCGCTTGGGGCGTGCCTTCCCAATGTCAGCGCGCTCTCGTCAGAACTCGCGCCAGAGAAGCTGCGCGCCACGCTGATGGCGGTGGTCTCGGCAGGCATTCCGGTGGGCCTCGCGCTGGCCGGGCTGATCGCGCCCGAGCTGATTGGTGCGTGGGGCTGGGAGGGTCTGTTCCTCGTACCCGGCGCCTTTGCCGTGGTGCTGGCGCTCGCCCTGTTCCTCACGCTCGAAGGCGGAGCGCCCGCGCGTGAACCGGCAGACCGTGCGGCGCCCAAGGCAAAACTGCCGCAGCTCGTGCTGTTCAGCGCGCCCTGGCTGTTCCCCTTCACGGTGTTCGCCGCGATGCTCGCGTTTAACGCGCTCAACCTCTACCTGCTCAATTCATGGCTGCCGACCGTTCTGCCCGGCGCGGGCCTGAGCCTCGACGATGCGGCGCGCGTGGCCGGTGTTGCCAACCTTGCCGGGCTTGGCATCGGCATTGCCGCCAGCCTGCTGCTCGACCGCTGGCACAAGGGGCTGACGCTGGCGCTGCTGTTTGGCTCAATGGCCGCAAGCTTTGCCGCCATCGCTCTCACCGCGCCTGATCAGACCCGCTGGACGCTGCTGCTGATGGTCGGCGTGGGCGGAGCCAATGCGGGCGGAATGGTGCTGCCGGGCCTGTGCGCCTACCTATTCCCCGCAAGGCTGCTGTCGAGCGCGGTCGGCATGGGCGTGCTGGTGGCACGCCTAGGGGCCTTTGCGGGGCCGCCGCTGGGCGGCGCGATGATCGCGGCCAATGTGCCCGCGCAGACCTTCCTCGGCGTGGCCGCCATCCCGGCGCTGGTCTGTGTGCTGGTGGCCCTGCTGGTGAGCCGCGCGCTGCTGGTGCGGCAGCGGGTGGAGCCGGCGGCGGTTACGGCCTGAAGTCGAGCCCGCCGACCCGCTCGGCAAAGCGCCAGCCCTCGGGCGTCAGCACGCAGCGATCGGTGAAGGTGCCGATGAGCGGGCTCTTGGCATCCTGCACCGGCAGGCCGCCATCGTCGGCCGCATCGCCCATATAAAGCACGATCACGCTTCGCGCGCAGGCCGTGGCGGGGCCTTCGACATCGACCAGCACGTTGGCGATCGCATGGCGCTGTGCACGGGGCTTGCGAGCCAGAAAACTCTCAAGGATCGCCGCGCGGCCAATCACCGGGTCGCCCCCGCTGGGGCGGCGAAACACCGCATCCTCGGTGTAAAGCCTTGCGCAGGCTTCCCAATCCTGGGTGTCGTTGGCCCAGGTATATTCGTGGATCAGCCGAGTGACGTCAGCTTCGACGGCGCGGCGACTGTCTTCGTCCATGCCATAAGGTGTGTGTGTCATAGGTGCGGCTTATCCGCCCGAACCTTCGCGGTCTAGCTTTCCGCTGGCGGTTTCGTCGATTCGAGAAACACCGAGTTGCCGTTCTCGTCGGTCGCATCGAGCCGTTCGATCAGTTTCTCGACGATCCCGCCGAATGCCGCCAGCTCGGACGGGCTGATCGCATCGAACAGATAGTGTGCGACCTTCTCACTCTGCGGCTTCATCAGGTGATAGAGCCGCTCGCCCTCTTCGGTCAGGCTCAGCCACTTGCGTCGCCGGTTCGCCTCGTCGACCGTGACGGAAATCCGGCCATTGCGTTCGAGCGTCGCCACCGCACGCGATATGCTCATCGCGTTGACGCCGGTGAGTTCGGCGACCTCGTGGCTGGCGGTGCGGCCCAGCGCACCGATGCTCATCAACAGTCGGAACTCGTTCAGGCTGATGCGATAACGGTGCGACAGATGCATGCTGAACGGTGCCATCAGCCGGTTTGTGAGCTTCAGCAGCCGGTGCAGCACGACGGCTTCCTCACTATCGGCGAAGTACATCTGATGTCCGCGTTCGGTGTCTTCCACCGCCCCTTGTCTGTAAATCACCAACGCGCTTCCCTCCCGGCTCGCTCTTTTTCCATGGTCCACTCAGTGGAGGGGCCTTTCCCTATACCGTAACAGTCGTTAGCGTCGCCGCCAAGAATCAGCACAGCAATCTTGGGAGTAACCTCGTGGCGAGCTATCCGCAAACTATCCATTTCATGGGCACGAACACCCCGCGGCGGGTGGAAATGTCGCTTCGCAATCTTGAGGTTGAGGGCGAGATCCCGGACGAGATCGAGGGCGCCTTCTTCCGCGCCGTGCCCGACAATGCTCATGCCCCGATGTTCGACGACGACATCGCCTTGAACCACGATGGCATGATCGCGCGCTTCAACTTCGAGGGCGGAGCGGTCGATTTCGACATCCGCTATGTCGAGACCGAACGCTACAAGCTGGAGAAGAAGGCGCGCCGCGCGCTGTTCGGGCGCTATCGCAACCCCTTCACCGACGATCCCAGCGTCGAGGGCGCCGACCGCACCCTCGCCAACACCACCCCGGTCTGGCACGCCGGACGGCTGTTCATGACCAAGGAAGACGGGCGCGGCTACGAGGTCAACCCGCATACGCTGGAGACCGTGGCACGGTGGGACTACGAGGGCAAGCTGCGCAGCCAGACCTTCACCGCGCACCCTCGGATCGACCCGGAGACGGGCGAGATGTTCTTCTTCGGCTATGAAGCGGGCGGGCTGTGCGACCCGAATGTCGCCTATTGCATCGCCGACAAGGACGGCAACCTCACAAAGGAACAGTGGTTCGAGCAGCCCTATCTCTCGACCATTCACGACTTCGTGATCACCGAGAAATATGCGATCTTCCCGATCTTCCCCACGCTGGCCGATCTCGCCCGGCTCAAGGATGGCGGCGCACACTGGGCGCATGACCAGTCCAAGCCCAGCTACATCGGCATCATGCCGCGTTATGGCGACGTATCGGAAATGATCTGGGTGGAAGGCCCGGTCGGCGTGTCGTGCTTCCACGAGGTCAATGCCTATGACGATGGCGATCTGGTCCACATCGACCTGTGCCTGAGCGACACCAATGCGTTCAGCTTCATGCGCGAAGCGGGCGGCATCCAGCGCGAGCAGCAGGACGTGCAGGGCGCGCTCACCCGCTGGACGCTCGACATGAGCAAGGACACACCCGAACTCAGCGAGCGCCCGCTCGGCCCTCCCGGAGACCTGTGCCGCTTGGCCGACAAGGATCAGGGCCGCCCCTATAACCATGCCTGGTATCTGAGCATGAACCCCGAGGCCAAAGGCCCGCCCATGCTCGGCGGCCCGGTCGGCGCGAACTTCAACGCGCTGCTGCGGATCGAAGTCGGCAATGGCCGCGTGTCGATGATGGAAGTGCCTCCGGGCAGCGCGATCAGCGAACCGGCTCACATCCCCTCAAGCGAGGAAGGTCATGGCGGCTGGCTGCTCAGCGTGATCGACATTCCCAACGGCCCCCCGGGCGGCAACCCTGCCGACTATGCGAGCGAGGTCTGGGTGATCGAGGCTGACGCGGTCGAGAAGGGCCCGGTGGCCAAGGTGAAGACCGGGCTCGCGCTGCGTAGCCAGGTCCACGGCACCTGGGTCAGCCGCGGAAAGCTCGACAATTCGAAGGTGAAGTAAGCCGCTCTTGCCCCATGAGGCGCGCAAGGTGCATAACCTTCCGCGTCTCTGGGGAGAGAACGCATGAAAACAGCAATAGCTTTCGCCGCGCTCGCGCTTGCCGCGTCGTTTCCTGCCTTTGCGCAGGAGGATGCCGACAAGCAGGCGCTTATGGATGCCCGTTTCGATCCACCGCCCGCCGGATGGCAGGTGCCGCGCACCGCTTGGGGCGATCCCGACCTCAGGGGTATGTGGCCGCTCGATTACCTCTCGGCCACGCCGCGAACGCGCCCGCCGCAGTTCGGCGATCGGGCCTTCATGACCGATGCCGAATATGCCCGCGCCACCGGCAATGCCGAAGCCGATATGGCGCGTTATGACGAGGAAGAGCGCGCCGGGCTGATGGCCATGGGCCACTGGAACGAACGCCAGCTGCCGCTGCGACAGACCTCGCTGATCATGGAGCCCGCCAATGGCCAGTATCCGCCGCTGACCGACCGGGGCAAGGAGCTGGCCGCCAACGAACGCACCAGCTGGAACACCTACGTGTTCGAAAACATGGATGATTTCGGGATCATGGACCGGTGCCTTACGCGCGGCATGCCCGGCTCCATGTTGCCCGCAGTTTACAACATGGGGATTCGGGTGATGCAGGCGCCCGGCCTCGTCACCATCTCGGTTGAGATGATCCACGAGACCCGCCTCGTCCATCTCGACGGGCGCGCACCGCCGCCGCCCGAGGTGCAGTTTGATCTCGGCTATTCGGTCGGCCACTGGGAGGACGATACGCTGGTGATAGAGACCAGCAATTTCCGCCCCGGCATGTCAGCCGGCCCCGCTCCCAATTCCGATCAGATGCGCATCACCGAGCGGCTCACCCCGATGGGGCCGGACCAGATCCGCTATGAAGCATGGATCAGCGATCCGGTCGTAATGGAAGGCACATACAAGGTGGATTTTCCGTGGCGGCGCGATGACGACTACGAAATGTTCGAATATGCCTGCCATGAAGGCAACGTGCAGGTGCGCGGCTATATTACGGCCACCAGCCCGCGCTTTGCCGAACAACGCGCCGCCACCTGGCGCGAGCGGGGCGAAGAACCCGAAAGCGGAGTGCCAATACGATGAATGCTGCTGCCGATCCCCGGCAAGACGACCTGCCCGACGAACTTCCGGGGCCGACGATGAAATGGGTCTACCACCTCAGCCGCCTCATCTTCGGCGGCTGGTGGGTCTATTCGGGCGTCATGCCCTTCATCGACCCGGCCTGGCAACCGCTCGGGCAGGAACAGGCAGCAATCGACTTCACCATGGCGCTGATCGCCTCGGGGCTGATGGTGTGGATCAAGGTGGCCGAGATCGTGTTCGGCCTGCTGATTCTCGCCAACCGCATGATGCCGCTCGTCGCGGCTGCAATCGTGCCGATCAACTTCGTGATCCTCTACTGGAACTTCGTACTCGAGGTGGGGACGGTCGAATATACTTTCGGCGGTCTGACGCTGCTGTTCAACGCGATCCTGCTATGGCCGTGGCGGCGCTACTACTGGCCGCTGTTCGTCTGGAACGGGCGCCCCGACTTTTCCGGCCGAGCCGGAATTCAGGACTGATCTGCCGGGCAGCGGGACCGCGCCGGCCGCCCCGCCGCCGCACCATCATGCCTTCGTCATCAGGCCGGCAAACTTCTCCGACACGATGCCGAACAGCGCGCCGATAATCACCGCAACCACCGTGGGAATATAGGCCCCCACCGGGTCCATCTCGGCGCTGCCTGCCATCAGGAAGGTGGCGCCTGCGACGGCGGCAAAGCCGTAGACGCTGGCCGGGATGGTCGCCAGCACGGGCACCTTGCTGGCGAGACAGATCGCGAAGGCACCCAGCCCGACCGCGACCGGCCCTGCGAACTGGCCCAGCCCGGCCAAAGGCACCATCAGCGCCCAGATCGCCGCCACGCCCACCGCCGCTCCGAAGGCCATGCCGACGATCGCGGGGATCAGTCCTTTGGTGCCTGCGCCCGAGTGAAAGAAACAGCCCCAGGCGATAAACGAAACCCACACGAGGCCGGGCAGGAAATCGGCCAAGGGCACGCCAAACAACCATGTATCGATCACAGCCAGCAAGCCCACCGACACAGCGAGCGCAAAATATCCAGACATTGTGTACCCCTCTCTCCAAAGTGCGGCCTCGTCGTGCGGGCCGCTGGCGAGGGAGACTAAGTCAATTTCGCAGCTTGTAAATCGAATTGGCGATAGCTGTGCAGATCACGTCAGCGCGTAATACCGCAGACAGTTGCCGTCGCTCTTGCGCTCGCCCACGCCGATGAACACGTGCTTGGTGAGCCAGTCGTGCTTGCCCACCGGGCATTCGAACGTGGGGTTGCCGCGCAGATAGTATTCGGGGTGCGCCACCGGCTCGCCATCGTTGAACGCCCAGTCACGCAGGCGCTGCATCGTGTCGGGCTGGCGGCCCCACAGAAAGCCCTTGTTGTTGAGCAGGATGATCGTGCCATCGTCTTCCTCGAGCAGGTAGCGCGCGTCGAACACGGCGACATCGTCGGGGCGGAAATAGGCATAGTCGCCGCCCGATCCGGGCACTGCACGGCCCTTGATGTTGGGCCCCTCGAAGGTCCCGCCCTTGACCAGCACCGCGCTACGCGTCCCGCCGTTGGGGTGCGGGGCTATGGTGTAGACCTCGGGAAAGGTGAGCCGCACCTCCATCACGAATTCGAGCCGGGGGTTGTCCAGCTCGCTGAAGGGGGCGGTGAAGGGGGTGGTGTCGGAGAAGGTGGTCATGGCTTATCCCAGTTCGATGAGGCCGCCGTCGACCAGGAGGTCGGCGCCGGTGATGAAACTTGCGTCCTCGCAGGCGAGGAACAGCACGGCTTTCGCCACTTCCTCGCTGGTGCCCATGCGGTGCATCGGGATGTTGGCGATCATCATGTCGCGCAGGCGCTCGACATCTTCCGGCCCCATGCCCGGGTTGCGGTGCAGTAGCGGAGTATCGATCGGGCCGGGCGAAACCATGTTGAGGCGGATCTTGCGCGGCAGCAATTCCTTCGCGAAGACCTTCATCGCCATGGCCAGGCCCGCTTTGGCCGCCGCATAGGTGCCGTTACTTTCTACCGCACCATGCGCGCCGATCGAGCCGGTGACGACCACCGCTCCGCCCTCGCCCATGATCCGCACCGCCTTCTGCAAAGCAAACACGCAGCCGCGCAGATTGATCGAGTGGACGAAGTCCCAGTCGTCCTCGGTGATCGCTTCGAGAGGGGCGAAGCCGCCCACGCCCGCGTTGATATAGAGCACGTCGATGCGGCCATCGGCCTGTTCGACCTGCTGCACCACCTTCTCGGTGGCGGCGGGATCGGCGATATCGGCGGCATAGCCGGTGCTGCCGGGGATGGAGGCGACGGCCTCGTCGATGGTCTGCTGGTTGCGGCCGGTGAGGTGAACCTTCGCGCCTTCGTCCGCAAAGGCCTGCGCCGAAGCGAGGCCCATGCCGGAGTTGCCGCCCAGTACGAGCACGACCTTATCTTTGAACCTCATCAATCTCTCCCCGCTTGTTATTCGGTCAGAACGGCCCGTTCGGATTGGGGCCGCCTTCGGTCACGTCCTGCAACACGTCCCAGTGTTCGGTGATCTTGCCATCTTCCACACGGAAAATGTCGATCACCGCCCAGCCCAGATCGCCCGGCCAGCGGCGTACGTGATAGTGCACGGTGACATGGTCGCCATCGACGAAGGCGCGCTTCACGTCGTGGACGGCCTCGGGCGTTTCCTTGCGGATCATGTCGAGGAAGGCCTTCAGCGCATCGCGCCCGGGCGGGGCGAGCTGGCTATGCTGGATGTAGTCGGGCGCGATGAAGTCATCGACGCGGCTAGAATCCATCGGCCCCAGCACCTGCTCGAACATGCCCATCACCAGCGCGAGGTTGGCCTCCTCTTGCGGCGTGCGGCTCATGCCGCCTCAGCCCGCGCGGGCACATCGGCAGGCGCGAGCACGCTGCCCTTGATATGATCGGCGGCCTTTTCGGCCAGCATCATCACCGGGATGTTGGTGTTGCCGCCCGGCACCGTGGGCATGACCGAGCAATCGACCACCCGCAGCCCTTCCACGCCCAGCACGCGGCAATCGGCATCGACCACGCTGCCTTCGCCCATGCCCATCGCGCAGGTGCTGGTCGGGTGCATCGCGACATAGCAGGTGGCGCGGATCAGCGCATTCAGCTCATCATCGGTTTCGGCCCCCGCCGAGGGCGCACGTTCTGCCCCCACCAGCTGCGCCATCGGCTCCGAGTTATAAATCCGGCGCGTGGCGCGGATCGCGCGGCGCATCTGTGCAAGGTCCGCCTCTTCGGTCATGATGTTGAGCGTGACGGCGGCGCTTTCCATCGGGTCGGCGCTTTTCAGCTCCACCCAGCCCCGGCTTTCGGGGTGAAGCTGAACCACCCCTGCCCAGAACACGTGCTCCTGCTCGGGCTTCAGCAGCGGGAACCAGGCTTGCGCATCGAAGCGGATCGGGTTGACCATGATCTGCATGTCGGGCCGTTCGAGGCGGTCGTCGGTGCGCACCACCACGTTGCAGCTATTAAGCTGGCTCGCCATGGTGCCCGTGCCTGTCAGCGCCCACTTCACCGCATTGAGGGCGAGCCGGTCCCAGCGCAGTTGGCGCAGGAAAGTGACCTTCTGCTTGGCCGCCCATTCGAGGCTGGTGGTCGGATGCTCCTGCAGATTGCGGCCCACGCCGGGGCTGTCGTGCAGCACGGTGATGCCATGTTCGCGCAGGTGTTCGGCGGGGCCGATCCCTGAGAGCATCAACAGATGCGGCGAATTGTAGGTGCCGCCGCACAAGATCACCTCGCGCCGCGCGCGCAGCACCTTGGTACCCTCACCCACCTGGACCTCCACGCCCACCGCGCGCTTGCCCTCGAACACGACGCGGCGCACCTGCACGCCGGTGCGCACGTCGAGATTCTGCCGTCCGAGCGCAGGCTTGATATAGGCGCTCGCCCCCGACACGCGCCGTCCGCGCGCATCGACCGACTGCTCGCCGCGCGCAAAGCCTTCGGGCGTGGCACCGCTGAGATCCTCGGTGGTCGAGAAGCCGGCGTTCTCGGCCGTCTCCATCATCACCTCGTGCAGCACGTGCGGCGAATCGATCGGACGGATCGTCACCGGCCCATCGACGCCGTGATAGTCGTCCTCGCCGCGCCAGCTGTTCTCCATCTTGCGGAAGTAGGGCAGGCAATCGGCATAGGACCATCCGCGCGCGCCCATCTGCGCCCACTGGTCATAGTCCGACGGGTGGCCGCGCATCGCGAACATGCCGTTGATCGAGCCCGATCCGCCCATCACCTTGCCGCGCGGCAGGGGCATCTGGCGCCCGTCGAGGCCCGGCTCAGGCTCGGTCATGTAAGTCCAGTTGAGGCTGGGCATGACCATCGCGCGCAGGAAGCCCAGCGGCATCTGGATGAACGGATGGCTATCATCGCCGCCGGCCTCCAGCAGCATGACATTGGTCTTCGGGTCTTCGCTCAACCGCGAGGCGATCACGCAGCCCGCGCTGCCGCCGCCGACGACGATATAGTCGGTATCCGCTTCGTGCATCACTCTCTCCTTGCCTTCACTTGCTAACGCTCGTTACGATTGGACGCAAGAAGGGGAGAGCGAATGACACGCGAAGATTACGAACGATATGTGCAGGCCTTCAACACCCGCGACTATGACGCGGTGTTCGATTTTTACACCGACACCCCGAAGATGGCCTTCTTCGGGATAGAGATCACCACCCGCGAACAGCTGCGCCAGTTTTACAGCTTCCTGCATTCCTATGTGCGCGAAACGGTCGAAATCGAGAAGTTCGCCAGCAGCGACGAGCTGGCCGCAGTGGAAGGCCTGATCCGCATCGAGTGCTTCCGCGACCTCACGCGCGAGGATCTCGACGCCAACGGGATGGAGCAGTTCTTCCCGATCAAGGAAGGCGAGGTGCAGGAGATGCGGCAATACATCCACTATCACCTCGAAGGCGGGAAGATCGCCAGCGTCGGCTGCGCGCTGGTGTAATCCTTCGGCTCAGGGGGCGGACTGGCTATTGCCCTCCAGCCACCCCCAAGCCATGAGACAAAAAGCTGTCTGCGATAACGACCCAGGCGCTCTTTCATACTTGCGGCTTTTTCGCATATATGAAATACGTCGGGCATGATCAAAACCTCTCATGTCGGCAGCCTTCCGCGCGGCCCTGAACTTGTTCCCCTGCTCCTCGCCCGCGACAAGGGCGAACCTTACGATGCCGAGGAATTCGACCGGCTGGTGCTAGCCGCCGTGACCGAGGCTGTGCGCCAGCAGGTTGCCGCCGGGGTTTCGGTGGTGTCGGATGGCGAGATCGGCAAGGTCGGCTATTCGACCTACATTATCGAGCGGCTTTCCGGCTTCGGCGGGCACACGCCGCGCAAGCCCGCGATGGACCTGGCCGAAGTGCCCGAGCTGACCAAGAAGCTCAGCGCGATCATGGGCGCGCAGGAATTCACGCGCGCCAGCGCCATCGCCAAGGTCGAGCTGGTGAACCTTGAGCCCCTGCACGACGATATTCGCCGCTTCCGCGCGGCGCTCGATGCTGCCGGCGAAGGCGTGGAAGCATTCATGAACTCGGCCTCGCCGGGGCTGATCACCGCCTTCCAGCCCAACCAGTTCTATCCCAGCCACGAAGCCTATCTCGCTGACCTCGCCAAGGCGATGCAGCCCGAGTACGAGGCGATTGTCGATGCGGGCTTCCAGCTTCAGCTCGACTGCCCCGACCTCGCGATGAGCCGCCACACCGGCTATCAGGACATGAGCGAGGCGGAGTTCCTCAAGGCGATTACCGCCAATGTCGAGGCGCTTAACTCCGCCACCGCCAACATCGCGCCCGAGAAGATGCGGATGCACGTGTGCTGGGGCAATTACGAAGGCCCGCACACGCACGATATCCCGCTCGAAAAGATCATGGACATCGTGCTTTCGGCCCGTCCCGCCACGATCCTGTTCGAGGCCGCCAACCCGCGCCACGAGCACGAATGGGAAGTCTGGGCCAAGGCCGACCTTCCGCAAGAGAAGGTGCTCGCGCCCGGTCTCGTCGACACCTGTTCGAACTATGTCGAGACGCCCGAGCTTATCGCGCAGCGAATCATGCGGTTTGCCGATATCGTCGGCAAGGACCGGGTGATCGCCAGCACCGACTGCGGCTTCGGCACCTTCGCCGGCTATGGCAAGATCGACCCCAAGGTTGCCTGGGCCAAGCTCGCCGCCCTACGCGCCGGGGCGGATCTGGCCGAGAAGCGGATAGGCTGATCGTGGCCGAGCTGACGCCCCCGGCCCACAACAGCCAGGTCAAGTCGGCCACGCGCACACTCGACATCATCGAATATGTCGTCGCGCACAACCGGCCGCTGGTGGCACAGGAGATCGCAACGGCGCTGGGCATTCCGGTTTCCAGCCTGTCCTACCTGCTCGCGACGCTGGTTGAGCGGAACTATTTGATCCGCGAGGGGCGGCGCTATCTGGCGGGGCCGGGGCTGGCGCGGCTGCAATCGTCGGGCGGCGGCTTTTCGCTGGCCGACCGGGCCGCACCGCTGGTCCGCTCGCTCAGGGTGCAGCTGAACGAGACAACAAGCTTCTTCGTGCGCTACGATTGGGAAATCGAGGCCATCGTCACCGAAAGCTCGGAGCAGGCGCTGCGCTATTCGGTGCCACGGGGCCGCCGTCTGCCGATGCATGCGCTGGCCGCGGGCAAAGTGATGCTCGCGGCGCTCTCGGCGGAGGAACTCGATCGCTATTTCGCCGAGGTCGAGCGCGCGACCTTCACCCCCAGCACCGTGACCGACGAGGCCGAGTTGCGCCGACAGGTGGCCCAGGCACGCGAGACCGGCTTTGCCACCACCGATCAGGAGTATTCCATCGGGATCGAGGGCATTGCGCGGCTGATCACGATTGATGGCGAACCGGTCGGCTCGCTGTCGGTGGCCGTGCCCAAGGTCCGCTACGACAGGGAAATGGCCGCGCGCGTGTTCGACCTGCTCGAACGCACGGCCAGCGTGCTCGAAGCGGGCTAAAGCCCTTCCAGAAAATCCGCCCCGAGGCCGCTATCGGGCCTGGCGGGGGTCGCTTCCGATTCCTCGGCAGGTTCGGGCAATCCATTCAGGGCGGCAGCGCGCGCCGCGATTGCTGCCCTGACCGATGGATCGGCTTGCCACACGCCGGTTTGCGAGTCGGCAGATCCTGTTGCAGGAAGTTCAGGTTCCGCCATTGGCTGCGCGGCTGCCGGAGCGGCTGCCCCGTCAAGCGCGGCGGCACGCGTGGCAATCGCCGCACTGACCGAGGGGTCAGGCCGCCACACCTCGCCTTGCGGCACGCTCGAGGCAGGTTCTGCGGGCATCTGGGGCTGAGCCTCAGGCTGCACTCGGGGCCCAGGCGCTGGCGTTGCGAGAGCTGGCAGTTCCGCAACCGGCTGTGGACGCGGCGCAGGCGTTGCAAGCGCGGGTAGCTCCTGAACCGGCTGCGCTGCTCGCACTGGCCGCTCCGGCTGTGGCGTAGGAGCGGGCGCGGCGCGCGCGGGCACGGCCAGCCGTGCGGGCTCGGTCTGGGCATTGTCGCGATCGTAAAGGCGGCCATCTTCGAACGGGCCAACCTCGGTGCCCTGCCCCACGCGTACCAGCGGGAGCGGTGCAAAGCCGGTATCGACATAGGTCAGTTCCGCCGTACCCTCGCCGGTAACGCGGAAACGGAAGACCTCGGGCAAGGAGCGCGGGCGCGGATCGTTGAAAGTCAGCCGCAAGGCATCACCCTGTATGCTTGCGCTGCGCGACATCACCTCGGCCCGCCCGTCGAGGCTCGAAAAGATCACGCCGTTGTTGCGATAGCTGCGCGGGCGGGCCCAGACGCCTTGCCAGTTGCCATCATCGCCCTGGCGCAGATCGAAGCGGAAAATGGTCGTGTCATCAATGCGCAACGCCCAGGTGCCTTCGAGTGTCTCGGCCATGGCCGCACAGGGCAGCATCAGCAGGGCAGCAAGGGCGAGCGCGAGACGGTTCAGCATGGCCCTCTCCTGCCAAGTGTTACCCCCAGATGGCAAACGAAAAGGGCGCCCCGCTCGCACGGGACGCCCCTTCGATTTGGCTAGAGCCGCCAGCCTTAGCTGTTGGCGCCAACACCCGTGGCGCGCCAGCTGTCGGCATAGGCCGTGCGGGCGACGTTCGAGTAAGGAACCGGCGAGATGACGGCCTTGATCTCGGTCTGGACGTGCGGCTCGACGGTCGGCTTGGTGGTGCCGCCGTTCGGCTCGCCCCACACCAGCTTCACTTCCTTGCCCATCTCGACCTCATCGGGGTCGATCATGGCGAGGGTCAGCATCTTGCCTTCGTTCGACGAGTAGCCGACCCAGGTCGACACACCGATGACCTTGCCGTCGGCGTTCTTCACTTCGTCGAACGGGTGCATGGCATAGACCGCGCTCGGGAATTCGAAGTACTTCGCACGGTCGCCCTCGGCATAGAGCGAGGAGAGCACGCGGAGCATGTCTTCGTCGTCGAGCGCCAGCGTGACCTTCTGCTTGTGCTTCTGGTCAGCCATCTTCTCGAGCGCCGTGCGGCCCACGAAATCGTGGTCGAACTTCACGATGTGGCCATAGCCGATGTCCCACGGCGTGAGGTAGTAGCCCTCGATGCTGTCAGGAACGTAGCTGCCACCGATCGAGCACATGCCGGCATAGCTCTTGCCGTCGGCCCACTGGCGGAAGTCCTTCATCATCTGGCTGTCGCCGGTGAAGAAGGCGGGCAGCGGCGAAGGCAGCCAGCCCGATTCCAGCGTGTTCGACGAATAGGCACGGCCGCCGACCAGCGTCAGGCCGTCGTTCTTGCCAGCTTCGACAAGCGCCGAGTGCACGGCTTCGTAGTCAGCCCAGGGGCCGAACAGTTCGTAGCCCGGCTGGCCGGCCATGCCGTGACGCAGCGCAATCACGTCTTTGCCGTTGATGTCGATGTGGGCCATGTTGAAGAACTTGAGGTCAGGCGCATCCTTGCCCATGGCCTGCGACAGGATCTTCATCGCGTTCGGGCCCTGGAGCTGGAAACGGTAGTTCTTGCGAACGCCGTCGGTGCGCATCGCGGTGCGCTCGTCGCGCTCCACGGTCACGTCCCACTTGCTGCCGTCGGGCTTGGGATACTGGGCATGGAACTCGACCCATTCGATGGCAGGCGCGCGGCCGACCAGCGAGAATTCTTCCTCGTCGAGGTAGAACAGGATCACGTCGCCGATGACATAGCCTTCAGGCGTGACGGGCACGTACTGCTTGGCCTTGTTGACCGCGAAGTTCTTGAACGAGTTGATCGCGGTGTACTCGAGCAGCGCCTTCGCTTCCGGGCCGCGCACGTACAGCTCGACCATGTGGTAGCTCTGGTTGAACAGCACGGCGGTCTTGGCCCATGCGCGCTGCTCGTTGCGCCAGTTCGAATATTCGGCGGGAACGCCCGGATAGGGGTTCGGGCCAAGCTGCTGGTTGCGCAGGAATTCGACGACGTCGCCCTTCGAATCCAGCTTCTGCTGCAGGTTCTCACTCATACTACTGTCCTCTCCTCGAGGGTTGCGGGTTGATCAGGTTGCCGGCGTTGCGAGCCAGCGGGTTATTGCTTCGTTGACCGCGTCGGGTGCTTCGAGCTGGATCATGTGTCCAGCCCCCGGCACGACAACGAGTTGCGAATTGGCGATGGATGCGGCGATCTGCTCGTGCTGCGCGGGCGGGGCCCAGGCGTCGAGTTCTCCGGTCATCACCAGAGTCGGGCAGGTGATGGAAGCAAGCACGCTGTCGACCTCGGGCCGGGTGACGAGCGCGTTGATCTGCGCATCGAACACGTCCTGCCCCATGGCCAACGACATGGCGCGCATCGGATCGTAAAGCTCGGGCTTGGCGCGGTTGGCCTCGGCCACCATCGGTGGCAGCCACTGGTCGACCAGCGCTTCGAAACCGTGATCGTAGCCGACCTGCTTCAGGGCTTCGCGCTTGGCCGGTTCGCCTTCCTTCAGCGGATGAATACCGGTGCTGACCAGAGCGAGACGACGCACGCGTTCGGGCGCCATGCGATAAACCTCAAGTGCGACCCGGCCGCCCATCGAATGGCCGAACAGGTCGAAACGTTCAGCACCGAGTCGGTCGGCATCGGCCAGTGCGATTCGCGCCATCTCTTCGAGGCTGCTGGCCATGCCGTAGGAATCGACCGCGTGCGAATCGGCAAAGGCCGCCGTTTGCGGGGCATAGATAGTCGCATCACAGATCAGGCCTGGCAGAAAAATCAGCATGGTAGGAAGACCGGAATCGCCTCTCTCTTCGCGTTCTTGAAAATTTCATCTATACGAATAACCAGCGCGCCGCTAGGGGCTTTCTATCGAGAGATCATTTGGCCTAAAGGGTCGCGCGAGCGCACGATTCTGTGGCCCGAGAGGAGAGACAAGCGATGTCCTACGCCGCCATTCACCCCAACTGGGAAAACCCCGCCTCGAACATGGTCGACGGCTATTCGCTGGAGATGACCGCGAAGGAGATCGAAGGCCTCAAGGAAGCCGCGCCGCTGATCCGGCCGAACACCCAGGTCGCCGTCACCTTCCTGCCCGGCGAAGAGCTGTCGCAGCGCGTCGAAGCCGCCGTGCTGGTGCGCGCGCTCGGGTTCGAGCCGATCGTCCACCTGTCGGCCCGCCGCATCGAGAGCGAGGAGCAGCTTGACTGGTATCTCTGCGAGATCACGCAGAAGGCAGAGGTGAAGCGCGTCTTCATCATCGCCGGTGATCCGCCCGAGGCCGAAGGCCCCTACGAGAACTCGCTGCAGATCATCGAATCGGGCCTGCTCGAAAAGCACGGCATCACCATCGTCGGCGTGGGCGGTCACCCTGAAGGCCACCCCAACAACTCGGCCGAAGAGCTGTGGGTGTGGATGCAGAAGAAGATCGACGCGGTGCGCGCCCACGGCATGACCCCGCTGGTCGTCACCCAGTTCGCCTTCGATGACGATGCGATTGTCGAATGGCTCGCCGAAATGCGCGACCGCGGCATCGACGTGCCGGTGCGCCTCGGCGTACCCGGCCCGGCTGGCATCAAGCGCCTGCTCGGCTTCGCCAAGCGTTGCGGCGTGGGGGCCTCGGCTTCGGTGATGAAGAAGTACGGCATCTCGATCACCAACCTGATCGGCAGCGCTGGCCCGGATAAGCTGGTCGGCAATCTCGAGAAGAAGCTGACCGAGCGCCACGGCCGCGTGCGCCTGCACTTCTATCCGTTCGGCGCGCTCACCGCGTCGGCCGAGTGGATCAACGGCTACGACGCCAAGCACAGCTAAGCTGCGCACCAGCGAAGGAAGAGAAATGGCCGATATCATCGATGGCCGCGCCGTAGCGCGCGACCTGGACGAAAAGACCAAGGCGCGCGTTGACGCGCTGGTGGCAGCCGGGCACCCGCGCCCGGGCCTGACCGTGATCCTGGTGGGCGAGGACGGCGCGAGCCAGGTCTACGTCCGCCGCAAGATCAAGGCGTGCGAGAAGGTCGGCATCAATTCGAGCGAGCACCGCCTGCCCGCCGACACCAGCCAGGAAGACCTGCTCAAGCTGATCGATCAGCTGAATAACGACCCGGCGGTGCACGGCATCCTGTGCCAGGTGCCGCTGCCCGATCACATCGACACCCGCCTCGTGCTGCGCTCGATCAGCCCGGACAAGGACGTCGACGGGTTCCACCCGGTCAATGTGGGGCGTCTTTCCACCGGCACCGGCGGCATCGTGCCCTGCACTCCGCTGGGCGTGATGATCCTGCTCGGCACCGTGATCGACGATCTCAAGGGCAAGGACGCGGTGGTGATCGGCAAGTCGAACATCGTCGGTAAGCCGGTGGCGAACCTCCTGCTCGATGCCGAATGCACCGTCACCGTCACCCATATCTACACCCACAACCTGCCCGCGATTGCCAAGAAGGCCGACATCATCGTCGCTGCCGCCGGCGCGCCCGAGCTGGTCAAGGGGAGCTGGGTGAAGGATGGCGCGGTCATTATCGACGTCGGCATCACCCGCATCATGGATGAGGCCACCGGCAAGGAGAAGCTGGTGGGCGACGTGGCCTTCGATGAATGTCAGCACGCCAAGGCGATCACTCCGGTGCCCGGCGGCGTCGGCCCGATGACGATTTCGTGCCTGCTCGCCAACACCGTGCAGGTCGCCGAGCGCGTGGCGCAGGGAAACGATAACGGCGAGAGCGACTATGCCGATGCGCCCGATCGCTCTATGCACACTTCCGCGAGCTAGCTGCCTTCCGAAAGGTTCTGAATGACCGAACCCGATTTCGACGTCCTGATTGTCGGAGCCGGGATTTCGGGCATTTCGATGGCCGCGCACCTGGGCATGATCTGCCCCGAAGCGAGCTATGCCGTTTTCGAACGGCGGCAGGCCATCGGCGGCACCTGGGACCTGTTCCGCTATCCGGGCGTGCGCTCGGATAGCGACATGCACACCCTCGGCTTCTCTTTCGCCCCATGGCGCGACGAGAACGCCATCGCCGACGGCCCCGCCATCCTCGCCTATCTCGAACAGGTGGCCGAGGAGCGCGGGATCATCGGCAATATCTATTTCGACCGCGAGGTGCTTTCCGCCGACTGGGACGCGGCCAAGGCGCTGTGGCGCGTCACCGCGCGGCTGAGCGATGGCAGGACACAGATCGTCACCTGTCGCTGGCTCTATTTCGCGAGCGGTTACTACGACTACGACACCCCCCACGATGCCGAGCTTCCGGGCCTCGGCGCATTCGGCGGCGCGGTGGTTCACCCGCAGTTCTGGCCCGACGATCTCGACTATGCGGGCAAACGGGTGGTGGTGATCGGCTCGGGCGCGACGGCCGTGACCATCGTGCCCGCCATGGCCGAAACAGCAGCGCATGTAACGATGCTCCAGCGCACCCCGACATGGATGACCGCCGCCCCTCGGCAGGACCAATTCGGCATGCTGCTCCAACGCATTTTGCCCGAGCGCTGGGCCAGTTGGCTGATCCGACAGAAGAATATCGCACTTAACGCCTATTTCTTCGGCCTGTCGCGGCGCAATCCGGCGAGAGCGGCGAGCATGCTGCGCAAGATGCTCAAGCAGCAGCTCGGGCCGGCCTACGATCCCAAACACTTCGAGCCGCCCTACACCCCCTGGCAGCAGCGACTCTGCCTCGTGCCCGATGGCGACCTGTTCGCGGCGGTGAAGAGCGGGAAGGCGAAGCTCGTCACCGATACCGTGGCCGGGTTCGACGAAGGCGGCGTCAGGCTCACCTCGGGGGCCTATTTGCCCGCCGATATCGTGGTGACGGCCACCGGGCTCCGGCTGGTGCTGGCGGGCAAGGCCGCGGTGTCGATGGGCGGCCAGCCGGTCGACTTCACGCAGCGCTATTTCTATCGCGGCACGATGTTTTCGAACGTGCCCAACCTGTCGGTGGTGTTCGGCTATCTCAACGCCAGCTGGACCCTGCGCGCCGACAACAATGCCCGCTTCGCCGCCGAAGCGGTCGCCCACATGCGCCGCACCGGCACCAGCGTGGCCACGCCAGAACTGCTGCCCGAGGACGAACCCGAGCCGGTCGCGCCGTTCGACTACACCTCGGGCTATCTCCAGCGCGCCCGATCGCAGATGCCCAAAAGCGCAGCCGAATTGCCTTGGCGCCTGAACCACGACTACTATGAGGATGCGCGCGACTTCCGCAGCCGCCCGGTGGCTGACGGCATTTTGCGCTTCACCAGTCCTGCCCCAACCGAGGAGCCCGCCCAGTGAGCAGCCAAGACCGTATCTGGACCGCCGGCCTGCTGGTTATCGGCGACGAAATCCTTTCGGGCCGCACGCACGACAAGAACATCGCCCAGATCGCCAGCTGGCTGCAGGTGCAGGGCATTCGCCTCACCGAAGCGCGCGTGGTTTCGGACAATATGGACGCTATCGTCGCGGCGGTGAACGCGCTGCGCGCCAGCTACGACTATCTGTTCACCACCGGCGGGATCGGCCCCACGCATGACGACATCACGGTCGATGCCGTGGCGCAGGCGCTGGGTGTGCCGGTGGTGGTCCACCCTGAGGCACGCGCGATTCTGGAGGACTACTACGCCGATAAGCCTGGCGGCCTCACCGAGGCTAGGCTGCGCATGGCGCGCGTGCCCGAGGGCGCGAGCCTGATCCCGAACCGGATGTCGGCGGCGCCGGGCATCAAGTGGGGCAATGTCCATATCATGGCCGGCGTACCCACGATCACCGCGCAGATGCTCGATGCACTCACCGGCACACTCGAAGGCGGCAAAGTGCTGCTGAGCGAGACGCTGGGAAGCTGGGTGGCGGAAAGCGAGGTCGCCCAGATCCTGCGCCGCATCGAGAAGGCGCACGAGGCTATCCAGATCGGCAGCTATCCCTTCTTCCGTGAGGGCCGCACGGGGGCGAACTTCGTCATCCGCTCGACCGATGCAGAGGTGCTGCGCACAGCGTCGCAGGAGCTGGCCGAGGCGCTCGAAGCGGCAGGCTACCCTTGCACCATGGGCGGCATCTGAGCGCCCCGCGAGCGGCGCATAACAAAAGGGCCGGCGGTTCGCACCGCCGGCCCTTTGCTGTCAGCCCGCTCAATAGCGAGGCGGTAATAAGCCAGGCTTAGGCGCCTTCGATCTCGGCGAGATCGACCTTCAGGCCCGGGCCCATCGTGCTGGTCAGCGAGACCTTGCGCACATACTTGCCCTTGGCGCCTGACGGCTTGGCCTTGACCACTGCCTGGGTCAGCGCTTCGAAGTTCGCCTTCAGAGCGTCGTCGTCGAAGCTCAGCTTGCCGATGCCGGAGTGGATGATGCCCTGCTTCTCGACGCGGAACTCAACCTGGCCGCCCTTGGCGTCCTTCACGGCCTGCTCCACGTTCGGGGTCACGGTGCCGAGCTTCGGGTTCGGCATCAGGCCCTTGGGGCCCAGCACCTTACCGAGACGACCGACAACGCCCATCATGTCCGGCGTGGCGATCACGCGGTCATAGTCGAGGTTGCCGTTCTGCATGTCTTCCATCAAGTCTTCCGCTCCGACCTTGTCGGCACCGGCGGCCAGCGCCTTCTCGGCATTGTCACCGCGCGCGAACACCGCGACCTTGGCGGTCTTGCCGGTGCCCGAGGGCAGCGAGATCATGCCTCGGACCATCTGGTCGGCGTGGCGCGGATCGACGCCGAGGTTCATGGCAACTTCGACGGTCTCGTCGAACTTGCCCTTGTGTTCACGCAGCACGGAAAGCGCTTCGGAAACGGTGTAGAGCTTTTCGGCGTCGAGCTTGGCGACGGTCTGCTGCTTCTTGGTCTGCTTGGCCATGTGCTTAGCCCTCCACCACGTCGAGGCCCATCGAACGGGCCGAGCCCGCGATGATCTTCATGGCCTGATCGATGTCGTTCGCGTTGAGATCCTTCATCTTGGTCTCCGCGATTTCCTTGATCTGCGAGACGGTGACCTTGCCAGCCACAGCCTTGCCCGGCTCCTTCGAACCCGACTTCAGGTTCGCGGCCTTCTTCAGCAGGAAGCTGGCGGGCGGGGTCTTGGTGATGAAGGTGAAGGAACGGTCGGCATAGACGGTGATCTTCGTCGGGATCGGCATGCCCTTTTCGAGGCTGTCGGTCGCGGCGTTGAACGCCTTGCAGAATTCCATGATGTTGACACCGCGCTGACCCAACGCCGGGCCGATCGGCGGCGAGGGGTTGGCAGCGCCGGCAGGCACCTGAAGGTTGATGTAACCTTCGATTTTCTTGGCCATGGTGGCCTCCTTTTTCTCACTGTCAGGCGTGCCTTGCGGCGCACCTTCATGGTAAGCGGTCAAACGGTGGCTGAGCCACCTCCCGCGCGAAGCACCCTTTCGGGATCGCGTGCGCATAGCGAAATCGGTGGCGATTGCAAGCGCTGTGGTATCCCGCGCGCTTAACTCGCGCCTAACCCGCGCGCCCTTATGATTAGGCGATGACCGGCAAAATGACCACCCCGCCTGCCCGCACCGGGCCTTTCCGGCTGCTGCTCCAGCTTGTGGGCGTAGCACTGGCCTATGTCGCCGCCTCGACCGTGCCGGTGCTGGCGCTCGGACAAACATCGGCCGGACTGGCACTGTCGAGCCCGGCCGGAATGCTCGGCGGGGTCGGCGCAGCCTGGCTAATCCTGCGCCGCTCGGGCGAGTTCGCACATGCACTCGGCCTGGTGCGGGTGGCGAGCTGGCCGCGCACGCTGGCGCTGGCGGCGCTCGCGGCTGGCGGCACCTTTGCGATCTTTTCTGTCGGCGGCGCTGCGGCGCGATTGCTCGGATTTACCGCGCCCGCCGTGGGCGAGACCATCGCGCTCGCCACCCAGAGCCCCGCGCACCTCGCCATGTGGATCGTGCTTGTCGCATGGCTCGGCGCGGGGTTCGGCGAAGAGGTGCTGTGGCGCGGGTTCCTGATGGACCGCCTCACCCGCCTGCCCGGACTTACCCGTTCGCCCGCCGCCGTGCTGGTGGCGCAGGCGGCCGTGTTCGGGCTCGCCCACGCCTATCAGGGCGCAGCGGGCGTGGTGATTACCGGCCTCATCGGGCTGTGGTTCGGCCTGATCCGGCGCATGGCAGGCGGCGCGATCTGGGCAGGCGTGATCGGCCATGCCGCCATCGACACCGTGATGCTCAGCCTCGGCTATGCGCAGGCGGTGGGCCTGATCAGGCCCTAGTCGCTGCCCGGATAGTCGACGCCGAGCTGTTCGAGGTACGAATCGAACCGCGAGGGATCGTAGTAGTAAGGCTCCATCTCGGGGCGCAGCTCGTCCATCAGCTTCTTGTTCATCTCGATGGTTGGCATGTCTTCCGGAGCCAGCAGCGGATCGTACGTGTCCTCGGCGGCCTGCACCTCGTTGAAGTAGGTCCATGCGTCGGTGACCAACTCCGGGGTGGTGGCGATATCGAGCACGGTCATCGCGGCGACCTTGGCGCCTGCCTCCACGCCCTTGTGCGCAATCGGGGTCGCCATGGCCATGGCCGCAGTCTGGTGGTGGCCGATAACATTGGGTATGTTCGCGGGGTAGCCGATGGTGATCGTCGGCACGGTCCACATCACGTCGCCGATATCGTCCGACGCGCCGAAATTGCGCCCGCCGCGCAGTTCGGGCGTGGACAGCGGGCCGACCTCGGTCGAAAGCGGCGCGACGCGCAACTCGTTGGCCTCCTGCACCCGGCGGGCGAAGGTCTGGTCGGCCTCGGTCCATGCGGGCATGCCCACCGCCTCTATATTGGCATAGGCGGCCTCGGCCAGCGGCTTGTTGCCGAAATTGGGCGCCGCATAGCCGCGCACCCGGCGCGCAACCGTGGTGCCCGTGCCCAGCGCGGCAGCGTCGGCGATGGTGTTGCCAGTCTCATAAAGCGTGCGCACATTGGCGAAGGTGTTGTCGCGGAAGAAGTACCAGGCCGAGGCCGTCTCGGGGACGATGTTCGGCTGGTTGCCGCCGTTGGTGACGATCGAGTGCGAGCGCTGCGTGACCGGCAGGTGCTCGCGGCGCATGTTCCACATGACGTCCATCGCCGTCACCGCATCGAGCGCGCTGCGCCCGTCCCACGGCATGCCGGCGGAGTGCGCAGGCTTGCCGTGGAAGGTGTATTCAACCGAAATCATGCCATTAAGGCCGAGGTTGCCATAGCCGGTGGTGAGCGCATTCGAAACGTGCGAGAAGATCGAAGCATCGACCCCGTCGAACATGCCTGCCCGCACATAGTAGGCCTTGGTTGCCAGCAGTTCCTCGGCAACGCCCGGCCACAGCATCAGGGTGCCATCGATATCGTGCGCCTCCATCACCTGCTTGGCAGCGAGCGCGGCGGCGATCATCATCGGCATGCCGCTGTTATGCCCCTCACCATGGCCGGGCGCGCCTTCGACGATCGGACGGATATCCGGCACGCCCGGCATCTGCGACAGGCCGAGCAGGTCGTCGATGTCGCTGCCGAGCGCGATCTTGGGGCCGCCGCTGCCGTGCGTCCAGGTGGCGGTGAATGCGGTAGGAATGCCAGCGACCCCACGTTCCACCGTAAAGCCGTTCTCCTCCAGAATGCCGCTCAGATATTCGCTGGTGCGGACTTCCTGGAAGCCGGGTTCGGCAAAGGCGAAGACCGTGTCGACCATCACCTGGATGTCTTTGCGCTGCGCCTCTACGGCAGCGATCACCTCGGCCTTGAGTTCGGGGCTGGCCTCGGCCTGCGCCGGAAGCGGCACGGCCAGAGCGCCAAGCGCTAAGGCTGCGACAAGGAGAGGATTCGTGTCAGACATGGGCGCGCACCTTTGCTTGCTGATCGGAATGATACCGCCAGCATAGGATAAGCGCTGAACAATTGTCGGAGAAATTTTCACGCGATCAGCCTACCCGGCGCAGCAATGCTGCACCGCAAGGCGGATTGGCGTGCAAATTCGCCGCTGGCTTACTTGACCAGCTCGACCTCGTCGAAGCCCAGTTCCACCGGGGTTGCGCGGCCGAAGATCGAGACCGAAACCTTGACCTTGGCCTTCTCGAAATCGAGCTCTTCCACGATGCCGTTGAAGCTGGCGAAGGGGCCGGCGTTGACCTTGACCTGATCGCCGATCTCGTAGTCGATGTGGACTTCCTGCTTGGGCGCGGCCTTGGCCTCTTCCACCCCGCCGAAGTAGCGCGCGGCTTCCTTCTCGGAGATAGCCTGCGGCTTGTTGTTGTTGCCGAGGAAGCCGGTCACCTTCGGAGTGTTCTTGACGAGGTGATAGACGTCGTCTGTCATGTTGAGCTTGGCCAGCACGTAGCCGGGCATGAACTTGCGCTCGGTCTGGACCTTCTTGCCGCGCTTGATCTCGGTCACGGTCTCGGTCGGCACTTCGACCTCTTCCACGCCTTCGGAAAGGCCCAGCCGTTCGGCCTCGGCGAGGATCGAATCGCGCACCTTGTTCTCGAAACCGGAATAAGCGTGGATGATGTACCAGCGGGCAGCCATGTCAGTCTCTTTCGTCTCGGTGAGGCAGGTCAGATCAGCGTGAGCAGCCAGCGCACCGCGGCACCGAACAACGAATCGACGCCGAGGAAGAACAGCGAGAGGATCGCTGTCAGGATGAAGACGAAGATCGAGGTCCGCACCGTTTCCTCGCGGCTCGGCCAGACCACCTTGTTGGTCTCCGCGCGCACCTGGCGGAAAAACTCGCCGGGAGAGGTCTTCTTCTTCGTCTGTTCAGCCATTGCTCGCCTGCTGTTAGCCTGCAAAAAATATAGTCACTTCCGGGTAGGGATCATCGCCGCCCCGGACAAGTCCGGGAGGGGCAGCGAAAAATTCCGATGTCGGAAAGCGGGTGAGCATGTAAGACGGATGGGCAACAAACGCAAGCTTTGGCCGCACAATCACGCGCCGCACGCAGGATTCCGGCGAAGTCCGGTGCCATGGAAGATTAGGTCTGGCCAGCATGGCGGCCAATTGTTAGCGTCCGGGTTCAAAAATCAACACATGGGGCCAAATATATGATGATTTCGCCACAGGAACCGACGTTCCTTGATCACGTTACCAACGTATCCGATTTCATCTGGGCCGGTTTGTGGAATGGCGAGGAGGTGCTGCCCTTCCCGCCGATGGTCATCGTTCTGTTCGGCGTCGGCCTGTGGATCATGGTTGGCCTGCGGTTCTATCCCGTGGTCAAGCTGGGCAGCGCCTTTGCCGGCCTGTTCAAGAGCCGCAAGGGCCAGGGTGCGGGCGAGATCAGTCCCTTCGCCGCGCTCTCGACCGCGCTTTCCGGACAGGTCGGCACCGGCAACCTGGCAGGCGTGGCAACGGCCATTGCCCTGGGCGGGCCGGGCGCCATTTTCTGGATGTGGATCACCGCCCTGATCGGCATGGCGCTCGCCTTTGCGGAAGGCGCTCTGGCGATTCGCTTTCGCGAGCGCACCAGCGACGGGGTCTATCGTGGCGGACCGATGAGCTACATCATGATCGGCCTTGGCCCAAAGTTCACCTGGCTGGCGGTCATCTTCTGTATCGGCACGCTGTTCTCCGCCATGGTGACGGGCAACGCGGTGCAATCGAACGCGGTGGCCGACGGGCTTAACGAGCTTTTCGGGATCAACGAGGCCATCGGCGGCGCAATCGTGGCCGTGGCGGTTTTCCTCGTCATCATCGGTGGCATCAAGTCGATCGGCAACGTGGCGGAGAAGGTCGTGCCGTTCATGGCCGCAACCTATGTGGTGATGGCCTTCGTGGCGATCATGCTGGACATTCAGGACATCCCCGAAACCTTCGGCCGCATCTTCAACGGCGCCTTCAACCCGCAGGCGGCGACCGGCGGCTTCGCTGGCGCGGCCATCATCATCGCCCTGCGTGCTGGTGTTGCGCGCGGGCTGTTCTCGAACGAGGCCGGGCAAGGCTCCACCCCGATCGCCCACGCCGTGGCGCAGACCGACGATCCCGAAACGCAGGGCCGCATGGCCATGCTCGGCACCTTCATCGATACTGTGGTGATCTGCACCATGACCGCTCTCGTCATCCTTACGGTGGAGGGCAACTTCACCCATGCCGGCCAAGCGGTCGAGCATGCATGGCAATCGGACCTGTCCGGTTTTGCCGTGACCAGCTCCGCTTTCGCTGCGGCCTTCCCCTTCTCCATCGCCAGCATTCCGATCGGCACGCTGATCGCCTCGGTGGCGCTGATCCTGTTTGTGTTCACCACCCTGCTCACCTGGTCGTACTACGGCGAGCGGGCGATCACCTTCCTCTATGACCGGGTGCCCGGCTCGAACCGCAAGGGCGAGAAGGCGCTGCACATCGGCTGGCGGGTAATCTGGTGCATCGGCATCTTCTTCGGTGCCAGCCGCCCCTCGGAAGAGGTCTGGCGCATGGGTGACATCTCCAACGCCGCCATGGCGCTGCCCAACCTGCTGGCTCTGGCGCTGCTGTCGGGCGTGGTGTTCCAGCTCGCCAGGGGCCACCGCAAGGCGGGCAAGGATCACACCGCCGTCACCGCAGAAGAGCCCGACGAATACTGATCGGATTGCGCGCGATGATCCGGCCCCGCGCAGTCTGTGCGGGGCCGGTGTTATCGGTCAGAAACGCAGGTAGCGCAGCAGACGTTCGAGCAGAGTCGGTTCATACATTGAGCGGATCGGGCCATGCGCGGCATAGCGCAAGCTGGCGTCGCGATGAGGACGCGGGCTCGTCCAGGCGTCGGGACGGCTACTGGTGTAGATACGTTTAGCCATAAAATTCCCTCCTTCACATCAACAATGCGGCAACGGGCGTTTCGATCCGTCGCTTGTGAGGAACGGCTTATCGTGCGCTACCTGAATTGTTGCTGGGGCTGCCGGTTGCCCGCCATTCATCAAACTGGCGGCGAAAACAGGCAGTCTATCGCCGGGAGAAAAGACGTTCGAACAGTCCCGGCTGCTCCATCGGCTGGATCGGGCCATGCGAGAAATGCCGATAGATCGGCTGGCTCATCGATGGGCCCTCGAGCGGCTGAATGCGGCGATCGCGGCGCAGGAAACTGAACATGGGATCCCCCTTCACCTGATGGTCCGTCGCGCATGACGACTGTTTGGCAAAACGTGTTTGCCGCCGGACTCGTTCCCGCGATCATGCCGTGCTTCCTCGCAGTTCTGCCTAAGTATCTTTCCTGATGCGCGTCCAGACCATGGCAAGGAGCAGCAGCGAGGCTGCGGGCATAAGGTTAACGCCCATCGGGAAGGCCGCAGCGCGCGTGGCGTAGGGGGCGAGATAGAGTAGCACCAGCACGGATTTTTCCCAGTCGCGAAAGCCGCGAACCAAGCCCTCACGCGTCAGCCACAAGGTCGGCAGAATGAGGAACGGCAAATCGTAGTTGAACAGGTAAGGAGAAGCGAGCGCGCTGGCCGCTAGCACGAGCGATCCACTCGCCAGCGGGTCGGTACCGAAACGACGCCATGAGGCGAGCACCAGCGCGATGAGGCCCAAAACAATCGCCACGCTGATGGCCAGCGCGAGCCCGGCCGGCATGGTGAGCCGCAGCTGGCTGAAGGGCGTGGCCATGCGGAGGAAGAAATCGGGATCGTTGCCCGCCATCAGCGCCGCGCTCGCCTGCCAGCTGGTGGTATAGGCGAGCATGGTCTGGGTGCCGAACACAGCCCAACTCAGCAGCAGCAGACAGGTTGCGCTGGCCCCAGCGGCGATGAAGGCCTTCCAGCGCCCGCCTGCGACCAGCCAGAACGGCAGCAGCAACGCCAGGTGCGGCTTGATGATGAGCGCGCCAATCAGTGCTCCCGAGGCGATCGGTCGCTTGTCGAGCAGCGCCACCGCGCCCACCAGCAGCGCGCCGGTGAGCAGGCCGGTCTGGGCGTGCCCCGCCGCGATCAGCGCGCCGGGATAGGCCAGCACGAGGAGCCAGCAGCGCGGGAAGGCCCTGATCGAGGCGAAGGCCCACAGCGCAAAGGTCACGGCCACCCACAGCCCCCAGGCGAGCGGGAACGGCAGTGCGCCGAACGGGGCGGTGATAAACAGGAACGGCGGCGGATTGACGAAGGCGAACCAGCCTTGCGAGCCGGTGGCGGTCTGCACCCGCTCCTGCGTGGCAAGGTCGTAGGCCAGCGCGGGATCGCCTGCGGCGGTGACATGCCCCGCGCCCCAGAATGCGAGGAAGTCGGTGCCTTCTGGCCCCATCGCATCCACATAGGACGCGATCAGCAGCGCCAGCGAGACCAGCGCCATGATCGCCGCATAGCCGCGCACCCGCTCGCTTTCGAGCCAGTCGGCGCGTTTGAGGAAGGCGGCGATGTCCATTGGGGCGGGCTAGCGCCTTATGGTTAAGGCCCGGTGGAAGGGACACAGGGAATTGCCGGGAAGTGTTCGCCCATCCGGGCCAACCGGAAGGAAAATGGCAGGGGTGACAGGATTCGAACCCGTGGCCCTCGGTTTTGGAGACCGATGCTCTACCAGCTGAGCTACACCCCTGCATGGGCAAGCCGGCCCTCTATAGCGGCTTTTGCACGAAGGCAAGCGACGAGCGCGTTCGGGCTTGCTAAAGCCCCGGCAATGGCTGCTTCCGACGTTCCGATCATCGCGCCCGAAATGCTTTTGCTGGCCTATCGCAGCGGCCTGTTCCCGATGGCCGATTCGCGCGAGGATACCGAGATATTCTGGGTCGAGCCGCGCAAACGGGCGATCCTGCCGCTCGACGGATTTCACTGCTCGCGCTCGCTTGCCAAGGCGCTCAAATCCGGACGTTTCACCGTCACCGTCGACACCGACTTTGCCGCCGTGGTCGAGGCCTGTGCATCGCCCCGGCCCGATCATCCCGAAACCTGGATCAACCAGACCATCGCCGCCAGCTATGCCAATCTCCACGCGCTCGGCCATGCCCACTCGGTCGAATGCCGGATCGACGGCGAGCTGGTCGGCGGGCTCTATGGCGTGGCTATCGAGCGGGTCTTCTGCGGCGAATCGATGTTCAGCACCACGCGCGACGCCTCGAAGGTCGCGCTGGCATGGCTCGTGGCGCTGATGCGCCGCGCAGGATACTGCCTGCTCGACTGCCAGTTCATGACCGACCACCTCGCCTCGCTTGGCGCTGTCGAGATAAAGCGGGCGGACTATCTTGCCCGGCTTGCGCAGGCCTTTGTCGAGCCGCCACGGCTCACCCTTCCGCAAGCCTACTGCGAATTGCTGGAGGAGGAGGACACCGCCTCTTCCTCGCCCGGGAAGCGCATCGCGCAGTCCTTCACCCACACGTCATAGATCGGGTGTTCGACCACGTTCAGGCCGGGCGAGTTCTTGAACAGCCAGCCCGAGAACACCCGCGTCCACACTGCCTCGCTATCGGCATCGGGCCGCTCGTTCACGTTGACCTGCACAAAGGCGCCGGTTTCGGGCGGATCCTCCCACGGCGCGGTTTTCTCGCAGGCCGAGAGGCGAATCACCACATCGTCGATCCGGCGCGCCTCGCCCGGCTTCATCTCGATCTCGCGGGTGAGCGAATTGCGCTTGTTGACGATGCCAAGCGTAGCGACGCGCTCGGCCATCGGCGTGCCTTGCCCTTCGGCTGCCTGCGCTCCTTCGCCCAGAGCGGGTGCGGGTTGCCGCAGTTCTTCGGGGACCTCGGTCTGCTCGGCCTCTGGCGCGGGCGGCTCGCCTCCGCAGGCGGCCAGCGCCAGCGTCAGCGTGGCCACGCCGACCGCGAGGGCTTTCACGCCTCGGGCGTCCAGGCTTCGTAGTCGCCAGTCGCACGCGCGCGCTTGCCGCCGCGCTGAAGCGCGCCTGCGGGCAGGTAGGCAGCGCCGGTGCCGGTCGCGTTGGGGCTGTAATCCGCCTCCCAGATGCGCGGCGGGGTGAGGTGGCTTTCGGGCAGCTCGTCGTAGGAATGGTGCAGCCAGCCATGCCATTCGCTCGGCACGCGGCTGGCATCGTTGGTGCCTTCGTAGATCACCCAGCGCCGTTCGCGCTGGCCCTCTTTGGGCTTGGAGCGATAATACTTGTTCCCCTGCGCGTCGGTGCCGACGTGCTCGCCATTGCGCGAGGACCACAGGAGGGTGCCGATGGTGGCGCCGTCCCACCAGGTGAAGATCTTGCCGAGGAAGCTCATGTTCGCGCGGTTAGCCGATTCTGTTCGCTCCGCCAAGCGTCAAGCAAACGACCCGAAGGGTCGCAAGGGTGACTGCCCGCCCGCAGCGGGGGCAGCTTGCTGCCCGTCTAGCGAGGATCGCGCGCCCGGATGGGCGTGCGACGCACAAATATTACCAATCGACCTTGTCGCCCGCCTTGATTCCCAACTCGGCAGCACGCCCGCCGTTAAGTTCGAGCACCGCGCCTGCGGGACCGGCCGAGGGTATCGGCGCTTCCGAATAGGGCACGGCATTGGCGGCAACGTTGAGGATGCGCCGGTCGGGCCCAATGAAGATGATGTCGAGCGGGATCACGGTGTTGCGCATCCAGAAGCTCGATTCGCGCGGGTTTTCCTCGCGTGGGAAGATCATGCCCTCGTCCGCGCCCATTTCGGTGCGGAACATCAGCCCGCGCGCCTGCTCGGCCCCGGTGGCGGCAACTTCGACGCGGAATTCGTGTCGGGTGCCGTCCGAGGTGGTGACGGTGAGCGGAATGACGGCAAGGCCCGACTCCGGGTGAACCTGCGGCGCGGCGGCACTGGCGGGCGCGCTTTCGGTGGCACCCGAAGGAGAACAGGCCGCCAGCGCCATCGCGCCAAGACCTGCCGCAAGAGCCTTTGCCATGGTTCGTTCACGCATTCGCATCGTCATCATCGTCCAGTTCTTCGGCCCATTCGCGCGCGCTCTCGGGGCTGGTCATATCGACCAGCAGGCGCGCATGGGCGAAGGAATGTCCTGCACGCAGCATGGCTGCAAGCTGTTTCTCGCGCATCGCAGGCAGCTGGGCCTGATCAGGTTCTTCGAAGGAGAAAGGGCCGAACCGCCGCTTTTCCGCCAGCCGCAGAGCCGCCCGCCGCGCCGCCGCTTCGCCCGGGGCAGCAGCGTCGCGCAGGCTTTCGCCAATGCCCGCCTGCCGCAAGGCCTCGCCCACCCGCCGCGCGCCATAACCACGCGCCAACAAGCCTTCGCTGCGGGTGCGGGCATAGGCCTCGTCGTCGACATAGCCGCGACCGGCAAAATCGGCCACGAGGGCAGGAATGTCCGGCTCCGCTTCGTCCTCGTCCCACCCGCGCTCGCGCAATTTGCGCGCCAGGTAGGCCTCCAGTTTTCCGCTCGATGTGGCGAAACGGGCGACGTAGTTCATCGCCAATTCACGCAGTTGCGCCGAACCGAGCGGCTTTCTTCGCCTGCCTTGCCTAACATTTGGTTGTTCACTATCCCGCATTTCGCCATATTAGTGCCACACTTGCCCTGAAATGAAAAAATTTGCTGCGGGGTCGGTTTGGTCGGACGCCGTATTTCTTGGATATGGGAAGCGCCAAAAGAGCGCAGGCAGAGACACAAAAAAGGGTAGCCCTTAGAAAATATGACCGAGCTTGTTCCCACGCCAAACGACTGCGCTCAGCCGCGTCGGCGTTCCGACTTTGCGACCTTCTGCGAAGCCGTCGACTACGCGGCGCAGAGCGAGAAGGGACTGAATTTCCACGATGCGCGCGGCACGCTGGAACGCGTCTATCCCTACCGCGAAATGCGCGAGGATGCGCTGGGCCACGCCCGGCGGCTGATCGCCATGGGCATCGGCAAGGGCGACCGGGTGGCGCTCATCGCTGAGACCGGGCCCGAATTCGCGTCGCTGTTCTGCGGCTGCATCTATGCCGGCGCCTGGCCGGTGCCGCTGCCGCTGCCGACCACCTTCGGCGGCAAGGGCAGCTATATCGATCAGCTCGGGGTGCAGCTCGAAAGCGCCGATCCGTCGATTTTGCTCTATCCGCCCGAAATCGCCGAGATGACCGCTGCGGCCGCCGAAAAGCAGGGCTGCGCCGGCATGGACTGGGATACCTTCACCCGGCGCGATGCGCCCGATGCCGAGCTGCCCGAGGCCGATCCCGAAGATATCTGCTATCTGCAGTATTCCTCCGGCTCGACCCGCTTCCCGCAGGGCGTCGCCGTCACCCACAGAGCGCTGCTGCACAACCTTTATGGCCATGCCACCGCGATGGACATCGGCTTCAACGATCGCGTGGCAAGCTGGCTGCCGTGGTATCACGACATGGGGCTGGTCGGTTGCTTCCTGTCGCTGGTCGCCAATCAGGTTAGTGTCGACTACCTCAAGACCGAGCACTTCGCGCGCCGCCCGCTGGCCTGGCTTGACCTGATCAGCCGCAATCCCGGCACCACGCTCAGCTATTCGCCGACCTTCGGCTACGACATCTGCGCCCGCCGCATTTCCAGCCAAAGCAACGTCGCCGAACGGTTCGACCTGTCACGCTGGCGTCTGGCGGGCAACGGCGCCGACATGATCCGGCCCGACGTGATGCAGAACTTCGTCAACGCTTTTGCCGATGCCGGGTTCAAGGCCAGCGCTTTCACCCCGTCCTATGGCCTCGCCGAAGCGACGCTTGCGGTCACGGTGATGCCGCCGGGCGAAGGCATTCGCGTCGAGCTGGTCGAGGAAGAGCGGCTCTCTGGCACCAAGCGCGATCTCTCGCGCCCGGCCCGCTATCGCGCCATCGTCAACTGCGGCAAGGCCCTGCCCGACATGGACGTGGAAATCCGCGGCGAGAACGGCAAGCCGAAGAAGGATCGCCAGATCGGCAAGGTCTGGTGCCGTGGCCCCAGCGTCATGCATTCCTACTTCCGCAATCAGGAAGCGACCGACGAGTGTCTGGTCGATGGCTGGCTCGATACCGGCGACATGGGCTACATGGCCGATGGCTACCTGTTCATCGTCGGCCGCGCCAAGGACATGATCATCATCAACGGCAAGAACCACTGGCCGCAGGATATCGAATGGGCGGTGGAGCAGCTTCCCGGCTTCAATCACGGCGACATCGCCGCCTTCGCCGTCGAGACCGAGAACGGCGAGGAAGCCCCTGCCGTGCTCGTCCACTGCCGCGTGTCCGACCCGGAAGAGCGGGTTCGCCTGCGCGACGAGATCGCCGACAAGGTGCGCGCGATCACCGGCATGAACTGCGTGGTCGAGCTGGTGCCGCCGCGCACCCTCCCGCGCACTTCGTCCGGCAAGCTCAGCCGTGCCAAGGCGCGCAAGATGTACCTGTCGGGCGAAATCGCGCCGCTCGATCTGGCGGCTTAGCCCTTTCGGCCCTCCCCCTCTCGATGCTAGGCGCTTCGCGATCTTAGTCACGAGAGGGATATGAGGCAGATGGACAGGAGTTACCGTCTTTCGCGGCGCGCATTCGGCGCTGGACTGCTTGGCGCGGGTATCGCGGGAGCAGCTCCGGCGCAGGCGCAGTTCGGCGGACTGGGCAATCTCGTGCGCTCGGTGACGAACGAGATCGGGCTCGACCGCGTGTTCGGCGGCGAGGAACCCATCACCACCAACCTGACCGACGCGGTCTGGGGCAATCCCTCGCTTGACGGGGTGGACCCGCCGCTCGCCCCCGCGCCGATGACCTCGCTCGAACGCACGGACGAAGGCGGTTTCGTGCTGCAACCGGGCTATTGGCAGTTCGTGGCGCAAAGCTATTGCCTCCACGCTGGCACGCATGGCCCGGGCGGCGGTGACGGCTATCTTTACGCACCGCTGGAGGGCTCGCGCGAAGAGGCGATCCGCGACATCCTGCGCAACTCCGTGCAGCACCCGGAGATCGAGCAACGCGATATCCAGACACTTATCTGGGCCATCCTCGCCCGCGCCAAGTTCGAGGACCTGAGCAACGAGCACAAGCTGGTGGCAGCGCAACTGCTCACCCGGCGCCAACTGGCAACACTCAACCGCTCGGCGCTCGATCTGGTGCCTTCGGGCGCGATGAGCAGCCTTGTGGGAGAAGTCCCCGCCCCCTTGCGCGCCGCATTCCGCGCCGAGGCCGCGCTGCGCAACGGGCTCGCCGGCGGAGCCAGCTACTCCGAGCTTGAAAGCATCGCCGTGCTGACCGGCGCGGTGCCAATGGGCGAAGGCAGCATAGCCGTGCCCTCGGGCCGCTGGAGCGACCATCCCGACGGCTACCGCATCCGTTACTACCCCTCAGGCTACAGCCGCACCGAGGTGCATATCTGGTGCGAGGAAGGCAGTGCGGGCGCGGGCAAGCGGTTCGATCCGAGCGTGCAGGTTGCGGTGCCGGGCAACACCGCCCGCCAGCGCCTCGCCCAGTCGGGCCGCGAGAAGGTTTGAGCACCCACATCCGTTCGTCCTGAGGAGCGAACGGACCTTCGCTATATGAGCAGCAGCGTCACGATAATGGCCAGCAAGGCCAGCATCCCCACGCCCCAGACCAGCGTCCGCACCTTGGGCACTCCCGCCCAATAGAGCGGCAGATAGATCACCCGCGCCACCAGCCACACCCATGCTGCCATGCCGATAAGGCTGGAGCCCTGACCGTAAATGTCGCCCACCAGCAGCGCGATGATCGCAATCGGGTAAGTCTCGAGAAAGTTGTCGCGCGCGCGTTCGAGCCGTGCGGCAATGTCGTTAAGCGGCGGCAGATCCTCGTCACGCGCACCCATGTTCCAGTCGGTGCCGTACTGCTTTGTCTTGAAGCGGATCGCCAGCATGATGTGCGCGAGCAGCAGCAGCGTAGACAGCAGGAGGACGGTAATCTCGCTCGACATCGCTATTGCTCCATATCCCACTCCACGCGCACCGTCCCATAACCGCTGCCGCTCGTCTCGGTGCTTGCGGCAACACCATCGTCGGCGAGCGCCTTGCGAACATCCTCGACCGCCTCGGTGGGGCCGGACAGAAGGATCGGCAGGCCCTTGCGCCGCTGCGCCCACTCTACCAGCGCCAATGCCTTGCGCCCCTCGCTGGTCATGGTGTCCGACACGCCGACATCGGTCGTCACCTCCTGAAAGCCGATACTTGGCAGCGCCAGCGGCGGCGGCTCGAAACGGATATCCCAAGCCGGTTCGGTCGCATCGATACGCCGCTCCAGCTCGGCATAGGCGGCAAGGTTCGCGCCATCGAGCGGTCGAGCGCGGACCATGGCGCGGCGGTTGTCGCGGTCGACCGTCACCTGATCGGTCGGGACTCCTGCCAGCAAGGCCAGCCGCTCGGCGATCACGCCTGCCGTTTCAAGGCTTTCGGCCTCGCGCTGGCGACTCTCGCCGAGTTGCGCGAGTTCCGCCTCGCGCGCGTCAGCACTCTGGATTTGCAGGATCGTGACCGAGACCGGCCGCCCCAGTCGCGATTCAAGCTGGCGCGCCGCATTGCCCTCAACCTCGGCGCGGTCGAACAGTTCATTGGTATAGACAGTGGCCGAAACCTGCACCGCGCCAGTGGAAAATTCGACCTTGGGATCGACGTCCTCCGCCTTGCCTTCGAAAACGGTCGAAATCTCGTCGCGGATCACCCGCTGGGCCTGCGTTTCCCAGGCGATGGTCTGCAACGACAGGCCGAGCGGGACGGCCAGCACCACCAGAGCGACAACCATGCCCACGCTCTGCAACTGCGAGCCGCGCTCCGACAGGCTGGACGAAAAGCCATAGGCCCGCGCCATCGCCGTGGCCGTGAGCGCGATGGCGGTGAGGTTGGTGACGAACAGCAGCAGCGCGCCCGAGAACACCGTCCAGTTGAAAGTCGCAAGGCCGAAGCCGACCACCGCGAGCGGCGGCATCAAGGCGGTGGCAATGGCCACGCCGACAATAGTGCCCTCGCGCCCGCGGATCATCGCATAGGCGCCCGCGATGGCGGAGAAGATCGCCACCAGCAAGTCGAACAGGTTGGGTCGGGTGCGCGCGGCGATCTCGCTGGTCACGTTCTGCAAGGGCGACATGAACACCACCACGGCGCAGAACATGATGGCAAAGCCGGTGCCGATGGCGAGGCTCTTGGCCGACTGGCGCAGCCACTTGTAGTCGCCGATGGCGAGCGAAAAGCCCACCCCCATTATCGGGTCCATCAGCGGGGAGAGCAGCATAGCCCCGATCACGACCGCAGGCGAACTGAGCAGCAGGCCCAGAATCGCAATGCCCGCCGACATGCTCACCATCAGCAAGTAGCGAGCGGTGAGCGCGCATTCGGCGCGCCGCTTGGCGATCACCGCCGCCTGATCGACCGTGCCGCTGGCCTCGGTGTGCCACCAGGTCTGGAACGTGTCCCACACGTGCATCAGGCTGGGGCCGTGGCTCGACGCCGGGCCGGAACCGGCGGCACTCGCCTTATCTGCGTCGGGGCTCTTGCTCTCGGGTTGCATTCGCAACCGATAGCGCGGAAAATCGGGCAGGTCCAAGAGTAGCAATTGCGGGAATTCTTGAAAGCCCTGTCTTATACTCCTAATACAGTACTGATCGAACCCAAGGGAAGGTGTGAGAGCCGATGGCCACGAGCGATGAAACGATGACCGCGAGCAAGCTGGAGCTTACTCCGCCTGACCCCGTGCCCAGTGTAACGCCCACCAGCGCCGCCGGGCTGGTGCCGGTGGACGAAGAGAAGAAGACCGCGCTGCAGGAAAAGGTCGAAGGCTTCGTGAGCGAGCTGATCGCGCTCGACGCCAATTCGCCCGATTTCGGCAAGAAGGTCGATCAGATCACCAGCATGGGCCGCAAGGAAATCGCGGCTGCGAGCCAGATGTCGAACCGCTTCCTCGACCGGCCCGTGCGCGCGATGGATCAGGATACGGGCGTCGGCGCCGACCTCACCGAGCTGCGCCGCACGGTGGAGGATCTCGATCCGGGCCGCCGCGGCAAGATGACCGGGCGCAAGTTCCTCGGCATCATTCCCTTCGGCAACAAGCTGAAGAACTATTTCGACAGCTACACCTCGGCCCAGAGCCACATCCAGTCGATCCTTGCCCGCCTTTCCAGCGGCAAGGATGAGCTGCTGATGGACAATGCCGCCATCGACGTCGAACGGCAGAAGCTGTGGGAGGCGATGGGCAACCTCGAACAGATGATCCACATCGCCAAGTCGCTCGACACCCGGCTGGAAGAAGAGGCCGCCAATCAGGACAGCGTCGATCCGGCCAAGGCCAAGGCGATCCGCGAGACAGCGCTGTTCTATGTCCGCCAGCGCACGCAGGACCTGCTCACGCAGATGGCCGTGAGCGTGCAGGGCTATCTCGCGCTCGATCTGGTGAAGAAGAACAATGTCGAGCTGGTGAAGGGCGTCGACCGGGCGAGCACGACTACGGTGGGCGCGCTGCGCACCGCCGTTACCGTCAGCCAGGCAATGACGAACCAGAAGCTGGTGCTCGACCAGATTACCGCATTGAACACCACTACGGCGGGCATCATCGATTCGACCGGGCAGATGCTGCGCGACAACACCGGCCGCATTCACGAACAGGCCGCGTCGAGCACGATCCCGATGGAAACGCTGCAACGCGCGTTCCAGAACATCTATGATACGATGGACGAGGTCGACAGCTTCAAGCTGCGCGCGCTCGATTCAATGAAGCAGACGGTCGATACGCTGTCGAGCGAGGTCGAGAAGTCGAAGGGCTATATCGCCCGTGCAGAGGGGCAGGCCCAAGCCGCCCAGCAGGTGCAGGACAGCGGCATCCTTAGCCTCGAAAGCTGAGCCACCACGCAAGATGACCGACCTCACGCACCAGTCCGACCACATCGTCCGCGCCGCCGGCGACGCGCTTGCGCACCAGCGTGCGGGCGGGCGGCGACGGGGAGATTCGGTGGGGATGGCCTCGGCGCGGCTGAAGAAACAGCATCTGGTGAAGAAGGTCGTGCGCCTGTTTGTCACCATCGTCGCGATACTGGTGGCGGCGGGCATTGCCGGGGCGATCCTCAACGGGATCGGCTTTTACGGGGTGATGCTCACGGTGCTGGCCATGGTGGTGGCGGCCTTCGTGCTGGCGCGCTATCCGCGCCTGAAGACGCCCAGGCGCGCCGATCTCAACACGCCCGATGTGAAGCAACTGGTCGGCCGCACCGAGTTATGGCTCGAACACCAGCGCGACGCTCTGCCCGCGCCAGCCGTCAGCCTCGTCAACGATATCGGCGTCCAGCTTGACGAATTGCAGGTGCAGCTGGTCGAGGTGGATCAGAATCACCCCACCGCCGCGCAGATTCGCAAGCTGGTGGGCGAAGACCTGCCCGAGATGATCGCCGGTTTCCGCCGCATTCCGCAGCGGCTGCGCGACGAACAAAGCAACGGCACCACGCCCGCGCGCCAGCTTGAGGAGGGCCTGAAGGTGATCGGCGGAGAACTCGATTCGATCAATCGCCAGCTCGCGCAGGGCTCGCTTGACGATCTCGCCATCCGGGGCCGCTATCTCGAATATAAGTATGGCACCGCGATGGACACGGACAACGGTGTGCCGCTCGGCGATGAGGGCGCAGGCGTGGCACTGCCCGCCTTCGACAAGCAGGAGAGCAAGGGCTGATGCGGCTGGCTTTGCCCCACAACCTCACGCGCGAGCAAGTGCGCCGCCGCCTGCGCGAGAATTCACACCGGATCGGCGACAACATTCCGCTCGCCATGGTCGAGGTCAACACCAGCTGGCCAAGCGAAGACCGCATGGCGCTCGCCATCGACGCGATGGGTCAGGCGATCAGCGGCCATGTCGATATCGAGGATGCCGAAGTGGTGTTCACGGTCGAGCTGTCCGGCGCGCTCGCCTTTGTTGAGCCGATGGTGGAAATGGCGATCCGCAATCAGGGGCCGAGCCTGCTCGAACCGCCGAAGGGCTGAGCGTTCAGAGATTGCGGTGCAGTTCGAGGTAGCTTTCGGGGATCCGCAGCGCCTCGGTCGCCTCGCGGGTTTCGCGCAGGAACAGCAGCAGCGCCAGCATCAGCAATCCAATCGCGAGCATGAATGTTATCGCGGCCGCCGCGTTCAGCCCGGCATGGGCGAAGCCCTCGATGAACAGCAGCGCGACCGTCAGGCCAATCGAAAGCGCCGAAGATACCAGCAAGCGCATGGCCCGGCCGATGATGAGGATGCGGTTGTTGCTCATGCGAATCTCGCGGACCACCAGATCGTGCGCCTCACCCTCGGTCTCGGTAAACAGGCCTTGCAGGACGCGTGCGCGATCGACCACCCGCCCCAGCCGGGTCGACAGAATGTTCATGATATTGCCGATGGCGACCAGCACGAACACCGGCGCCAGCGCCAGCTGGATCGTCTGGACGATCATCGCATCGCTCTCCACCGTAGGCATCGTTGACCCTTTCCGATCCGGGCGCCTTACTGGTTGGCAGCCCCGCTAAGTTTGCCGACCTTTTGCGCTCCAGCCATGGTGGTAACGAGCACCTCGTCGCCGTCAACGACAATGGCTACGTCCTCCAGTCCGATGGCGCTGACACGCGGCCCGTCGGTGTCAACCAGCACCCGTTTGCAATCGACCAGCTCGGCCTGACCGCGCACGCAGTTGCCTTGGTCATCGCCCGCGCGGGCGTCGCGCAGGGCCTGCCAGTTGCCGATGTCGGACCAGCCCATCGAGACGGGCACCATAGCGGCGCGCAGGGTGTTCTCCATCACGGCATAGTCGATCGAGTCGCCCTCGATCGCGGCGAACGGCTCGGCCGCCGGATAGAACTCATCGCCGCGCGTCTCACCCGCCTCTACTGCAGCGCGCACGGCCTCGGCCATCTCCGGACGATGGGCCGCCAGCTCGGCCAGGAAGGCGTCGGCACGGAAGGCGAAAATGCCGCCGTTCCAGCTGTAGTTGCCATCGGCGAGGAACGAGATGGCCGTTTCCAGGTCAGGCTTCTCGACGAACCGCTCGACCTTGTAGCCTCTTTCGAGCGCAGCGCCCTTACGAATATAGCCGAAGCCGGTTTCGGGAGCGGTGGCGGCGATGCCGAAGGCGACCATATGTCCTTGCTCGGCCAGCGCGGCGGCATCTTTCACAGCACGGTGGAAGGCGGCAACATCGGCAATGTAATGATCGCTCGGGCAAACGAGCATTACTGCGTCAGGGCGCGGCATCGACTGCGCTGCGAGCGCAATGGCCGGGGCCGTGTTCTTCGCCGCAGGCTCGACAATCGTCATGCCGGTGCAAATCGGGGCGAGCTGCGCGCGCACATGGGCAAGGTGCGCTTCGCCTGTCACCACGGTTGGACTGGCAAAAACCGCCGGATCGATCGTGCGGCGAAGGGTAGCCTCGAACAGCGTCTGTTCGCCGACCAGGGGCACAAACGGCTTGGGTAGCGGCTTTCGGCTGCGCGGCCACAGGCGGGTGCCGCTGCCTCCGCACAGGATAACGGGGTAAATCAGGCTCAGCTCCATTCGTTATGCACTCGCAACAGGCCCCGCCTTTACAGCAATCGACTAACGGCGAAAGAAGTCCTGTCGCCAGCCATAGCGGGCAGGCACAGGATTGCCATTCGCATCGGTAGCCGGATTGAAGCGTATCCGCTCAATCACCAGCGAACAGACCAGCGCGTTGGTAGCAGGATCGGGGCCAGGCGCGACAACCGAGCAGTTACTGGCCCGGCCATCGACCCCAACGGTGAAGGCGACGGTCACCGAAGTGCCATCGCGCACATTGCGGCCACCTTCGGGGACGGGAAAGTCGCGCGCCGAGTTGATCGCGCCTGACTTATAGCTTGGGCCGGTGACGACGCCGCCACCCTGCCCGCGTCCCGATCCGCCTGCGCCGGTGCCTTCGCCTTCACCACCCGCACCAGTTCCGGCGCCCTGATCGCGCGCTCCCGAGCTGTCGGCATTTCCGGTCGAGGCGGCGCGAGGCGCGGGATCGGGTCGCGGCAGCGGCGCGCTCGGCGCCACGACTTCGCGCGGCGTTGCCCTCTCGCCCTCTTCGCCTGCAGCCCCTGCGTCTGGTTCCGGCGTAGCGACCTCAGGCGGGGGCGTAGGTTCGGGCTCCTCGTAGGTCGAGACGGTCACGGTCACCAGCGAGGTGGCCCGCTGCACCACTGCGGCCGTGAAGTTGGGCGCGAACAGCTGGGCAAGACCGATCAGCGCCAGCACATGAGCCACGGTCAACACCGCTATCAGCTTCCAGTTCAGCCGTTTCGCCGGACGGGGCTCGCTGCCGATCAAAGCCCGTCTCTCCATCCTTGCGCAATTGCCTTCGCGCAGCCGTGCCCCACGCGCGACCAGCCGAGGAACGACTTCCGTCCCGCCCCGTTAATTTTATATAACTGAATGAAATCGAAAGGATTATTCATGTTTGAGAAGCTGCGCATCAAGGAACATATGGAAGTTGCTGACGCCAAGGGCCAGCACATCGGCACGGTCGACGAGGTCGAGGACGAGCGCATCAAGATGACGCGGACTGACAGCGAAGACAACATGCATCACTATCTTCCGCTCGACGCGGTGGACAAGATCGATGACAACCGCGTCTATCTCAAGGAAGGCACGCGCATTCCGGTTGGGCTCGACGCCTAACGAACGGCGCGCAGTGCGCCTGCATCACAAAAAGGCCCGGCAGACCAAGCGTCTACCGGGCCTTTTGCGTTTTCATAGACAGAACAGTCAGTCGTTCCAGTTGTAGCGGTCGGGTACGTGCTCGGCGTCCATCCCGTAGCTGCGGGCCTTGGGATCGAACAGCATGTCTTCGTTCCAGGCCGCGTGCATGGCCTTCAACTCGGCGAAGACATCGGGCAGACGGTGCTTGAGATTGCCGCGCTCGCGCGGATCTTCGATCACGTCGAACAAGAACTCGTTGGGGCCGATCTTCAGATACTTGTAGTCGCCGAGCCGAACGGCCTTCTGGTCCTTGCTCCAATAGCGCCAATAAAGCGGACGATCAGGCGGCACCGCCCCCATGAGCGCAGGGGTCAGGTCCATGCCGTCGAACGGACGGTTGGGCGCAGGCGCCCCGCCCGCAGCGGCGAGGAAGGTCGGCAGCACGTCCATCGACATCACCGGCACGTCCGAGGTCGAGCCGGGGGCAGCAAGGCCCGGCCAGCGCACGATGAACGGCACGCGGATGCCGCCTTCGAGCAGCTCTGTCTTCATGCCCGAGAACGGCCAGGTGTCGCTGAAGCGCTCGCCGCCGTTGTCGCTGGTAAAGACCACCACCGTGTTGTCATCCATGCCCAGCTCATAAAGCCGCGCCATGATGCGGCCGATGTTGGCATCCATGCTGGTGACCATGTCGGCATAGGTCTCCATGGTGCCGCCATCGTAGTGCATGATGTTGAGGTTGTCGCCGCCATCGGGGCCCTTGGCGTCGAGCCGAGCGCTTTCAGCTCGGCCGGCGGCGTTGTCGCCTTCCCACGGCCAGTGCGGCGCGGTGAAGTGGAGGCTTAGCAGCCACGGCTTATCGTCCTGCGCGCGCGCTTCGAGGTACTCGATCGAGCGGTCGGCCAGTAGGTCGGTGTAATAGCCGTGCTCCTCGATGCGAACATCGCCATCCCATAGGTCTTCCTGCCCTGCGACCTTGTGCGTGAAATAGTCGACCCCGCCGCCCCGGTTGCCCCAGAACTCGTCGTAACCGCTTTGCAGCGGGCCATATTTCGGCAACAGCCCCATGTGCCACTTGCCCACCAGCGCAGTGTGATAGCCCTGCTGCCTGAGCAGCGACGGCAAGGTCGGCTCGCTCGGTTCGAGGCCGAGTTCGGGGTTCGACAGCGGTTCTTCCAGCCCCACCGGCAGGCGATACTGATACCGCCCGGTAATCAGGCCGACGCGGGTCGATGAGCAAACCGCCGAATTGGCATAGCCGTGCATGAACTGCATGCCTTGCGCGGCAAGGCTGTCTATCGCCGTAGTCTCGTATTCACGCCGTCCGTAGCACGAGGCATCGGCCCAGCCGAAATCGTCGGCCATGATGAACAGGAAGTTGGGCTTGCGCCCGGTGCCAAGGCCAAGCGCAGGAGAGGCCGCCGCCAGCATTCCGGTGCCCGCGGCCCCGGCGAGCGCCTGTCGCCTTGTGAAGTTTCCGATTGTCTTGCTGCCAGTCATCGAATTGTACCTCTTCTTGCCGTCCTGTCGTGTGGCCGGACCCCGCGCCCGGGGTAGGATGCGCGGAGCCCGGCCTGTATATGCCTGACTTTGCAGGCAGCTGTTTACATCCGCAACTTCACGCCCACCGTATAGCGCCGGCCGAGCAGATCGTAGACGGCGGCGTTATGCTGCGTGGCATAGCCGGTGAAGGCACTGAACGAGGGCGTGATCGGCGGCCCGGCATCGCCGAGGTTGGTAATGTTTCCGAACACCTCCATCTCGGCGCCGCCGAGAGCGAACTCGTAACCCAGCCTGAGGTCGAGATAGGTCACCGGGCTCACCCGGTTGTTCTCGATGGTGACGCCCTCGGTCTGCGTCACGTCCTGAATGCCGCTGCCGATATGGCGCGCCTGAAACAGCGCCGAGAGCCCGCCGTTGCGGTAGGTGAGCGAAGCGGTGGCGCGGAAATCGGCATAGGGGAAGTAGACCTGATCCCCCTGCCGCGCGCCGGTCTGCCCGGCGCGGTCGATATAGTTGCCGTTGGCGTCCGTTTCCGACCGTTCGAGCAGCCAGGAACTGAACAGGCGCACGCCGATATCCTCGTCCCCCCCGAACAGGGTCAACGGCGCCCGGTAGTTGCCCTCGAAATCGAGCCCGCGCACTGCGGCCTCGGCCACGTTCACGAATACATCGCCCACCAGTGCGATCGTGTTGTCAGTCGGGTCCAGCGTGATGAGGTCGCAGAACTGCTGCACGTTGTTCACGAAGCAGTTGTCGACCACCTGCTGGTTGCCGACCTGCCCGATCGCGCCCGAAATCGAAACATCGTAGTAATCGACCGAAAGTGCTAGGCCGGGCACGAAGTCCGGCGTGAACACGGCGCCCACGGTGAAGGTGTCGGCCTCTTCGGGACGCACGGCCGGATTGCCGCCCGAGAACCGCGTTACGGTGCAAATCTCCGGCCCGTCGGTTGCGGGTACGTCAGCCCCGGCCTGATCGCAGTTCTGGGTGAAACCGGCGCGCGGATCGGTGATGGTGGCCGTGCCGCCGGTCTTGTCGAAACGCTCCGACAGGTTGCCTGCACGCACGTCGCGCGAATAGGTGCCGCGCAGGCGCAGGGTGTCGAAGAAGCCCAGTTCGATGCCGCCCTTGTAGGCCCAGACGCTGCCCGACCCCGAATAGTTGGCCCAGCGGCCCGCGACATTGGCATTGGCGGTGAACCCATCGCTATCCACCAACGGCATCAGCAGTTCGCCAAAGGCCTCCCACACCCGCGACGAGCCCTTGATGTTGGAGACCTTCGAATATTGCACGCCCACGGTATTGCCGCAGTCCGGCGCGCTGACCCCGCGCAGGCCCGGAGCCTCTCCATTGCAGAGCACAGGATGGCCGGTTTCGTGGTTGGACGAGGGATTGGTCACATCCTGCACCAGTTGCAGCACCGATTCCTCGCGGAACGAGCCGCCGAAGGCCCCCGCGAGCGGCCCGGCCCACAGGTCCACAATGTCGCCCGAGGCCGAAATCTCGGCATAGTGCTGCTCGAAGGTGGTCGTGTTCACCTTCGCATCGTCGGTGGTGTAGCTGTAGGTCCGGCCGCTGGCGAAACCGTCGTCGGCGAAGAACAGATCGGTGGTGATCTGCTGGCCCGGCTCGAAGCTGGTGACATAGTCGACCGCCGCAGCGCTGGCATTGCCGCGCCCGAACAGGTTGATCGGCTCGCAACCGGGAAAGGCATCGCCGAACAGCGAGGTGCGACACACGATATTGCCGCTCCCGTCATCCACCGCATCGACTGCCGCGAAGATCCGGTCCACCCGCAAGCCTCGCTGCTTCCAGCGCCGCTCGGAATGGCCATACTGGTAGAAGGTGCCGACATCCCAGCCGTCGAACAGGCCACCGGTTGCAAGCTCCATGTCGAGGCCAATGGTGGCGATATGCTGTGTGATGCGATCGTTCAGCGAGGAATTGCCGATATCCTCGAGGCTGCCCATCCGGCGCAGAGTGAAGCTCTGGATATCGTTATCGATCATCGTCTGGCGCAGGTCGTCGGGCAGGAAGGCGTTATCCTGAAAGATCGTCAGCGCGGTGGGCGTGCCGCCGAAGCTGCCGCGCGGGGTGTTGTATTGCTGCACCTCGGTTCGCCCGTGGATGTACTGGGCAAACACCTTGATTCTGTCGGTCAGCTCGTAATCGCCATAGGCGAAGACCGAATAGCGTTCGAGATCGGGATAGAGGCTGATCACTTCGCCGGCGAGATCGTCGAGCGCCGGATTGCCCGCAGTGCGCGCAGGGGGAATGCCATAGCCCGCCTGGCTAACGGTGCCCGGCTCGAAGGGGGCGACATTGCCATTCCGGTCAAAGGCCAGACCGTTGATCGCGGTGCCAGGCGCGAAGATGCGCCCGTCGAAGCTGGCGTTGGCCGAAACCGTCCCCGGCACGAAGCGATAGGGCGCCGCCTCCGATCCGGCTCCGAATGTGCCATAGCCCTGATACCAGTCGCGCCCTTCGTAGCTGAACACGCCCTCCTGATTGAAATACTCGCCGCTGACCTGAAAGTGGCCGCGTCCGCCCGAAAAGTCGGTGCCGTAGGCGCCCGACAGCTGATAGTTCTCGCCGTCGCTGCGGTCGGTCATGCCGCCCGTTATTTCCATCTTGATGCCGGTGAAGTCGGTATCGAGGATGAAGTTGACCACGCCTGCCACCGCGTCCGAGCCATAGGCCGCCGAAGCGCCGCCGGTAACGGTCTCGACCGACTGGATCATGGACTCAGGGAACAGATTGATGTCGACCCCGCCAAAAGCGCTGGCCGCGGGCATCCGACGCCCGTCGAGCAGCGTCAGCGTGCGGTTCACGCCCAGCCCGCGCAGGTTCAGCGCGCCATAGCCCGAGCGGGTGAAGAAGTTGCCCGAATTGGGCGTTTCGCTGCCCGCAAACTGGGGAAGCTGCGTCACACCAGTCACCAGCGGACCGGGCGACAAGGCCTCGATCGCATCGGCCTGCACCACGGTGACGGGCACCGGGGCCTGCATCCCGTCGCTGGCAATGCGCGAGCCGGTCACCACGATGCGGTCGTCCGGCGCCTCGCCGCTTTCGCCGTCCTGTGCCAAGGCCCCGCCCTGCGGCATCAGCAAAGCGAGCGCGCTCACGCCGGTGGCCCACAAGGTGCTGCGATGCACCGGCGACTGCTTGCGCAAATATCCCATGTACTCTCTCCCATTGTATTTTTTTGAGGACGTAAGGCGCAGCGCAGCGGTCGGGCAACGCATCGCAAAGTGATCATGGGATATTGCCTTCAGGTTATGTCCAGGGCACAATTTGATAATGCCTGCCCTGCCTTTCACGCTGCGCCAGCTCGAAGTTTTCGCACATCTCGCCGCGAGCGGCAGCTTCCGTGCGACGGCAGATGGGCTGGGTATTTCGCAGGCATCGGTGAGCAACCAGATCAAGACGCTGGAGGAGCAACTCGGCCGCCGGTTGCTCGATCGCAAACCCGGCCAGCGCCCGATTCTCACCGCCGATGGGCAGGCTTTCCACGACGACCTGAAAGCCTTCGACGCTGCTGCGCTAGCCCTTGCCACCCATCGCCGCAGCGGCACGCCCGAGGCCGAGCCGGTGCGGTATCGTCTGCTCGTCGGCCAAGGCAATTTCGACAATTATGTGCGCCCCAAGCTCGACGGATTCCTCGCCGAGCATCCGATGATCGACCTTGAATTCGACACCCAGCCACCCTCCCCGGGTGTGGCCGGAACTATCCAGAACGGACACTACGACTTCGCGCTGATCAACCGCCGTTGCGACCTGCCGCAAGAGCCCCACCTTGAAAAGGTGGCGCGCGTTCGCGGCGGCATCTTCGGCCATAGGAAGCTGGTCGAAAACGAGGCGCTGCCCCTCGATCCGGCTCGCATCAGCGCCCTGCCATTTCTGCTGCCGCCAGCCGGCGGCAAGTACGAGCGCGAGGTGCTCGTGACGCTGGCCGAACACGGCGTGCGCCCCAGCCGGATCGTGGGCCACACGCAATATTACGACGTGATGGCCGCTATGCTCGAACGCGGCGTGGCAGTGGCATCGCTGACCGATGCGATCATGCCTCCCGCCACGCGAGAGAATGTCATCCTGCTGCTTCCGTTGATCGACTGGGATCTGGAATTCTATCGCAGGTCAGGCCTCGGCAATCCCTCGGCGGACCTGGTGGAGGCATTTCTCAAATCCTGCATGCTCGACAATCCCGATTATCCGGCGCTGCGCATCTATGGCCGTGGCGCGAACCAACAAAGATCATGAGCGATTGAGGAAGACTACATTCGGTGATACCGGCAGACCATGAGCTACTGTGATACATGCCTGGTACGAAACAGCGCCATTTGTGCGGCGCTCGATTCGAACGAAATCGAGGCGCTCAACTCGATTGGCCGGCGTCGCCATCTCGAGCCGGGCGAATCGCTGGTCTGGGAAGGCGACCAGTCGGTACTGGTAGCCAATGTCATCGAGGGCATGCTCAAACTGACCACCGGCACGGAAGACGGTCGCGAACAGATCGTCGGCGTTGTCTATCCTGCGGACTTCATCGGGCGGCCCTTCGGTGCCACCACCAGCCATTCGATCACCGCGCTAACCTCGGCACACGTCTGCGTTTTCGGGCGCGCCGATTTCGATCGCTTCGCCGCCGAACATCCGGCGCTTGAACACAAGTTGCTGACCCGCACTCTTGAAGAGCTGGACCGCACCCGCAAGTGGATGCTGCTGCTTTCGCGCAAGACGGCGGAAGAAAAGGTTGCCACTTTCCTGCTCGAAATGGCGGAACGTCTTGCAAATACTGCTTGCGAGCATAGCGACGGCAAGAACTCGGCGGGGCATTTTGAACTGCCCTTCACGCGGCAGCAGATCGGGGACATCCTCGGCCTCACCATCGAAACGGTAAGCCGCCAGATGACCCAGTTGCGCCGTGACGGGATCATCGACCTGCCGACCCGGCGAGAGGTGACAATCCGCGACCACGGCGCGCTTGAGGCAATTGCGGGTTAGAAAAGCCTGTCCGGCCTCCCAACCCGCAATTGCATTCCGTTAGAAACGGAAGCCCACACCGGCACTGAGCACCCAGGGATCGAGCTTGTGCTGGGTCTGCAGCAATTCGGTGCCCGAGGCATCGTAAAAGTGCGCATTCGGCTTAACGAAGTAGCGCTTGGCGTCGAGCGACAGCAGGAAGCTCTCGGTTAGCGGAACGTCGATGCCTGCCTGCAAAGCCAGGCCGAACGTATCGTCGAGGTTTGCGTCGGTCGCGCCCAGCGCCGAGATGGCTCCGGCGCCCACTTCGTCCTTGATGAACAGGAAGTAGGTCGGGCCAGCACCGACATAGGGGCGAATGCCGCCGGCCGCGCCGAGGTGATACTTGAGGGTGAAGGTGGCCGGGATGATGTGGATCTTGTCGACGAGGTTACCCCCGGCAAGCGCGGCGGGCGCAGTGGCGTCGACGTGGTGCGCGGTGACGCAGCAGATCGTCTCCACCGAGATGTTGGGCGAGAAGAAATACTCGACAGCCACGGTGGGCACGAAATTGTCGTTCGCCTCGGTCTGCACGCCGAGCCCGTCGACGGTCGTTGCCAGCGTGCCCCCTTCGATCGAATCGATCTCGCCATTGGGCAGAACCGCCGTGCCGAGAACCTTGACCTCGATCGTGCCAGCGTCCTGAGCGGCAGCCGGAGTAGCGAGAGCTGCGGCGAATGCGGCGATCGCAGCCGCGCCGAGATAGGCAGTTTTTTTCATCGGTCTTTCTTTCCGTTGCTGCGCCGCGGCGATCACCCTGTGTGATCGGGAACGAACCGCGGTACGAGGGGCCAGATGCCCGGCAACCGGTGCCCCATCCTTGCCCACGGTCAAATTTGCGCTGGATCAACGCGCAAAGAGCAAAAACCGCCCAATTCCAAGCTCGCATACCCCCAAATAATCAGAGGTTTGAGCGCGCTACGGTGACTTTCAACGAGGCTTTCGAGCGGTTTTCCGAGCAATACCTGCCCGCCGGTGCCCCTGCGGCGCTGATGCATCAACTGCGCACCCTCGCCAGCCTCCACAGCCTGCCGCGACGCCACATGACCACACTCGATGTCGCGCGCGACCACCTCGTCTTCATCGTCAGCGGACCGACCAAGCTGGTCGCGCTCGATGCTGGCGGAAATGATCAGATCATTGCCTTCCAGTTCGGCGGCGATTGCCTCACCCTGCCGCGCAAAGGGCTGCACACCTTTCGGCTGGTGGCGATACGCGCGGCCAGCCTGCTGGTGTTCGAGGCTGAGGCACTGCGCGCGCTGGAACAGCGCGCGCCGGTGCTGAACGCAATTCTCGCGCGGTGTTCGCTGGCCGCGCTCCAGCGCACCCGCGCCAACCTCGTCGCCATGGGGCGCCGCAGCGCAACCGAGCGAGTCGCCAGCTTCCTTCTCTCCATGCGCGAAATCGAGCAGGTGGCGCAGGGGGACGGCCGCACATTGACGCTTGAAATGACACGCAAGGAAATCGCCGATAGCCTCGGTCTCACCGTTGAAACAGTGAGTCGGCAATTCTCCAAGTTGCGCGAGCTCGGCCTCATCGCCACCCCCTCGCGCACGCAGGTACGCCTCAGCGATCCGGCCCGGCTCGCAGCTCAGGCAGGGGCTTTCGCACCAGCCGCCTGATCAATTTTCGTTTCTTGCGTTCGATCAAAGTAACACCGTAGACCCCCTCCTACGGCGCTAACAGTTCCAACACGGAGAAGACTATGCACGCGGAAGCAGCACTGGGCCGGTCGCTAGCCGGTTTCGGCCTGATCGTCCTCGCCCTCGTCGTCGCCGCCTTTGCCAAGGACGCGGGTTTTGCCGCGCACGCGGTAATTGTCGGCATCGCAGGGTTGGCAATTGCCATCAGCGGAGCGACGAGCTTCGACCCCGTCGGGGCGGCGCGCAAGGCGCTCAGGATGCCCGAGCTTTCGTCACACTATGACGATGACCCGGTGCGCTGGGGTGTCATCGCAACGATGTTCTGGGGCATGGCAGGGTTCGCCGCAGGCCTGTTCATCGCGCTGCAACTCGCCTTCCCCGTGCTCAATCTCGAGCCTTACCTCAACTTCGGACGGTTGCGCCCGCTGCACACCAGCGCAGTGATCTTTGCGTTCGGGGGCAATGCGCTGATCGCAACGAGCTTCTATGTCGTCCAGCGCACCTGCCGTGCGCGACTCGCGCTGCCCGGCGTCGCGCGCTTCGTGTTCTGGGGCTACCAGCTGTTCATCGTGCTTGCCGCCACCGGCTATCTGCTGGGTGTCACGCAGAGCCGCGAATATGCCGAACCCGAATGGTACGTCGACCTGTGGCTGACCATCGTGTGGGTCGCCTATGCCGCCGTGTTCATCGGCACGATCCTGAAGCGTAACGAGCCACACATCTACGTTGCCAACTGGTTCTACCTCGCCTTCATCATCACCATTGCGATGCTGCACATCGTCAACAACCTGGCGATGCCGGTCAGCCTGCTCGGCGCCAAGAGCTACAGCGCCTTTGCCGGCGTCCAGGATGCGCTGACGCAGTGGTGGTACGGCCACAACGCCGTGGGCTTCTTCCTCACCGCGGGCTTCCTCGCGATGATGTACTACTTCGTGCCCAAGCAGGCCGAACGCCCGGTCTACAGCTATCGCCTGTCGATCATCCACTTCTGGTCGCTGATCTTCCTCTACATCTGGGCCGGCCCGCACCACCTGCACTACACCGCGCTGCCCGACTGGGCGCAGACGCTCGGCATGGTGTTCTCGGTGATGCTGTGGATGCCCAGCTGGGGCGGCATGATCAACGGCCTGATGACGCTGAACGGCGCCTGGGACAAGATCCGCACCGATCCGATCATCCGCATGATGGTGATGGCGCTGGCCTTCTACGGCATGAGCACCTTCGAAGGCCCGATGCTGTCGATCAAGGCGGTCAACTCGCTCAGCCACTACACCGACTGGACCATCGGCCACGTGCACTCGGGTGCGCTCGGCTGGAACGGCATGATCACCTTTGCCTGCATGTACTACCTCGTCCCGCGCCTGTGGAAGCGTGAGCGGATGTATTCGCTGCGCCTCATCAACACGCACTTCTGGCTCTCCACCATCGGCATCGTGTTCTACGCGGCCTCGATGTGGGTGGCCGGCGTGATGCAGGGCCTGATGTGGCGCGAATATGGTGCCGACGGCTACCTCGTCTGGGCCTTTGCCGACACGGTGGACGCGATGTTCCCGATGTACGTGGCCCGTGCCTTCGGCGGCCTGCTCTACATCTCGGGCGCAGTCATCATGACCTACAACGTCTGGATGACGATTGCGGGCAAGCTGCGCGACGAGAAGCCGATGACCGACGCGGCCTACGATCCCGAGGCTGATCGTCCGATCGCCAACTCCCCCTCCACCGTTCCGGCTGAATAGGAGCGAGCCCAATGTCTCTCGCAGAGCGTCACAAGAAACTCGAGCGCAACATCACCCTTTTGGGCGTGGGTGTGCTCGTCACCGTCGCCATCGGCGGCCTGGTCGAGATCGCCCCGCTGTTCTGGATCGATAACACGATCGAGGAAGTGGAGGGGATGCGTCCTTACACCCCGCTCGAACAGGCCGGGCGCGACATCTACATCCGTGAAGGATGCTATGTCTGCCACAGCCAGATGATCCGCCCCTTCCGCGACGAGGTGGAGCGCTATGGCCACTACAGCCTGGCGGCGGAATCGATGTACGACCATCCGTTCCAGTGGGGCTCCAAGCGCACCGGGCCGGATCTCGCCCGGGTGGGCGGCCGCTATTCAGATGAATGGCACGTCCAGCACCTTACCAACCCGCAGGCGGTGGTGCCCGAAAGCGTGATGCCGCAATATGGCTTCCTCGCGACGACCGATCTCGCGATCGGCGATCCCGAGGCCACGCTGAAGGCGCTCACCCGTGTCGGCGTGCCCTATTCGGAAGACGACATCGCCAAGGCGAGCCAGGATATCCTCGCGCAGGGCAACCCGAACCTCGATCCGGGCGACCTCGCAGAGCGCTATCCCAAGGCGCAGATTCGCGACTTCGACGGCAACCCGAACCGGCTGACCGAGATGGATGCGCTGGTTGCCTATCTGCAGATGCTCGGCACGCTGGTCGATGTGAACAGTGCCGCCGCACAGGAAGAGCTGGCCGAGGAGAAGGGGCGATGACCTTCTACGAACAGCTGCGCCACTTTGCCGACAGCTACTTCCTCGTCTTCATGTTCCTCGTGTTCCTGGTCTTATGCCTGTGGCCGTTCCGGCCCGGCGCCAGCAAACATGTAGAGGACGCCCGCAACTCCATTTTCAAGGAAGATCACGATGGCTGATAAGCGTATCGACGAGCCCACGGGCACCGAATTCGTCGGCCACGAATGGGACGGCATCGAAGAGCTCGACACGCCCATGCCGCGCTGGTGGGTCTATACCTTCTATGCCACCATCGTCTGGGCGATCGGCTTTGTTATCGCCTACCCGGCGATCCCCGGCCTCAAGCAGGCCAGCGAAGGCCTGCTTGGCTGGTCCAGCCGCGGGCAGCTGGCCGAGGAAATGGAGGCTGCCGATCAGGCCCGCCTGTCGGTGCGTGAAGCGCTGGCGGTGATGCCGATCGAGCGCCTGCCCGCCGATCCTGATCTGATGTCGCAGGCCGTCTCCGGCGGCTCGGCAGCGTTCAAGGTCAATTGCGTGCAGTGCCACGGTTCGGGCGCGGCAGGCAGCCAGACGCTCGGCTATGCCAACCTCAACGACGACGACTGGCTGTGGGGCGGCGACCTCAAGGCGATCGAATACACGATCACCAACGGCATCCGCCAGCCCGACCACCCCGGCAGCCGCGTCGGCGCCATGCCCGCCTTTGCCGGGGCATTCAGCAGCGAACAGCTCAATGATCTGACGAACCATGTCCTGTCGCTGAGCGGCAAGGCCGAGAGCAATGCAGCCGGAGCGCAGATTTTCTCCGAGAACTGCGCGCTGTGCCATGGCCCTACCGGCGAAGGGAACCGCACGCTCGGCGCGCCGCGCCTGAACGACGCGATCTGGCTGCGCGGCGGCACCCGTGAGGATATCATCGCGCAGGTCACCAACCCCAAGCTCGGCGCCATGCCCGCATGGGACGAGCGGCTTGATCCGGTGACGATCAAGATGCTGGCGGCATACGTCCACTCGCTGGGCGGTGGCGAGGACACCCCCTCGCCCACCGCTCCCGATGAAACGGAAACCGCCCCCCCTGAACAGGAAGCACAAACCCCGGCCCAATAGAGGGCCGGAAAAAGGCAAGGTCGATGAATAGCCCAGCCCCCGTCCAGAGCCGCCCGCCGCAACCGGCAAAGCAGCTCTACGAGCAGACCAAGACGGTCCACAACAAGCGGGTCGACGGACCTTTCCGCCGGTTCAAGTGGGCTATCATGGTCATCACCCTCGGGATCTATTACATCACCCCGTGGATCCGCTGGGACCGCGGCCCCTATGCGCCCGATCAGGCAGTGCTGATCGACCTTGCCCACCGCCGCTTCTACATGTTCGGCATCGAGATCTGGCCCCACGAATTCTACTTCGTGGCCGGGCTCCTCATCATGGCGGGGATCGGGCTGTTCCTTGTTACCAGCGCGGTGGGCCGGGCCTGGTGTGGCTATTCGTGCCCGCAGACAGTCTGGACCGACCTGTTCCAGCATATCGACCGCTTCATCGACGGCGACCGCAACGCGCGCATGCGGCTCGACAAGGCGCCGTGGGGGGCCAAGAAGATCGCCCGCCGCGTGCTCAAGTGGGCGATCTATCTGGTGATCGCGTTCTGGACCGGCGGTGCATGGATCATGTACTTCGCCGACGCGCCCACGCTGGTGCGCGAGTTCTGGGCGGGCGAGGCAGCGCCTGCCGCCTATATCACCGTGGCCGTACTCACGCTCACTACCTTCGTGCTCGGCGGGTTCATGCGCGAGCAGGTGTGCATCTACATGTGCCCCTGGCCGCGCATCCAGACCGCGCTGATGGATGAGAAGAGCCTGCTGGTCACCTACAAGGACTGGCGCGGCGAAAAGCGCGGCAGCCTCAAGAAGGCCGAAAAGAACCCGGAAGTTTATGGCGATTGCATCGATTGTAACCTCTGTGTGGCCGTCTGTCCGACCGGATGGGACATCCGCAAGGGGGCGGATATCTCGTGCATCACTTGCGGGCTGTGCATCGATGCTTGCGACAAGGTGATGAAGGATGTGGGTCGTCCGCGCGGCCTGATCGACTATGCAACGCTCGAAGACTGCGAGGCCGAGCGGGCAGGCGCACCGGCCCGCTCGCCGATGCAGGCCATCCTGCGCCTGCGCACGCTGATTTACTTCGGCATCTGGGCTTCGATCGGGTTTGCCCTGCTGTTCGCGCTGGGCACGCGCAGCCACACCGACCTCTCCGTCTCGCCCGACCGCAACCCGCCCTTCATGCTGCTGAGCGATGGTTCGATCCGCAATGCCTACACCTTGCGGCTGCGCAACATGGAAAGCCGCCCGCGCGAGATGCGCGTCGCCATCGACGACCTGCCCGGCGCGGTCATGTGGAGCGACACCATCGCCGCAGAAAATGCCGCCCCGGCGCAGACCTTCACCGTGCCCGCCGACCAGACGCTGACCGTGCGTGCCTATGTCTCCGCCCCGGCGGACACCCTGCCGGGCGACTTCGCCTTCACCCTTACCTCGCTTGACGAACAGGGCGAAAGCGACCGTACCGAAACCAGCTTCAACGCCCCAGGAGCCGAATGATGACGCAACGAGCGACCCGCAAGTTCACCGGCTGGCACATGACCGGCATCCTCGTGGCCTTCTTCGGCACGGTGATGGCAGTGAACTTCACCATGGCCGGTTTTGCCCTCTCCACCTTCGGCGGCATTCAGGTTGAAAACTCCTATGTCGCGAGCCAGAACTTCAACGATTGGCTCGATGCGGCGGCAGAACAGGAAAAGCTCGGCTGGGACGTGACGCTGGAGCAGGCCAGCGGCGGCAAGCTGCGCGTGGTGGCCGAAGGCCCCGGCGAAGACCTCAGCATCGTGGCCCACGCGCGCCATCCGGTCGGCCGCAAGCCTGACAGCAGCCTTACCTTCACCCGTCAGGCTGATGGCAGCTTCCTTTCCGATCAGTCGCTCGAAAGCGCGCGCTGGATCGTTCGGCTCGAACTGGCCGACGGCGACAAGGTCTGGAAACGCGAGGACCGTTTGTGAGCACATTGCGCCAGCAAGCCCCCACGCCAGAGGAGCGCGACACCGTGCTCGCGGTGCCGGGCATGCATTGTGCTGGCTGCATGAGCAAGGTCGAGCGAAAGCTGGGCGCCCTGCCCGGCGTCGAGACAGCGCGCGTGAACCTGTCGGCGCGGATGGTAACGGTCCGCCACGAACAAGGCCTGACCGTGCGCTCGCTGGTCGAGGCGCTGGAAGACATCGGCTTCGAGGCGCAGGACCGCACCGACAAGGCGTTCGAGCGCGTCTCCGCCGTGCGCCCGCTGCTGGCCCCGCTGGCGGTGGCGGGCTTTGCGGCGATGAACGTGATGCTGCTCTCGGTCAGTGTCTGGTCTGGCGCCGAGGGCACCACGCGCGAGATGTTTCACTGGCTCTCGGCGTTGATCGCGGTGCCCGCCATTGCCTTTGCCGGGCGGCCCTTCTTCGCTTCGGCATGGAAGGCGCTGCGCAAGTGGCAAACCAACATGGACGTGCCGATCAGCCTCGGCGTGCTCATTGCCACCGGCCTCAGCCTCTACGAGACCGCGACCCACGGCGAACACGCCTGGTTCGACGGCGCGCTGATGCTGCTGACCTTCCTGCTCGCCGGGCGCGTGCTCGATGCGATGATGCGCGACCGTGCGCGGGCCGGGGTCGATGCCCTGCTCAGCCAGGCGGCGCAGGGCGCGCTGGTGGTGGCCGACAACGGAACGACGCATTGGCACGCTGCGGGCGATCTTTCCCCCGGCATGACCATGCGCGTGGCGAGCGGCGAACGCCTCGCCGCCGATGGCACGATTCTCAAAGGGAACAGCCAGTTCGACCAGTCACTGCTGACCGGCGAAAGCGAGCCCTTCGCGCATGGCGAGGGCGACAAGGTGCTGGCGGGCACCCTCAACCTCGGCTCTCCGGTGGACGTGCGCGTGTCGCAGGTCGGGCACGACACTACGCTCGCCGAAATCGCGCGGCTGATGGAAGCGAGCACGCAGAACCGCAGCCGCTATGTCCGTATCGCCGACCGCGCCGCACGGCTCTATGCCCCGGCGGTGCACTCGCTGGCGGCGCTGACCGTGATCGGCTGGCTGATCGCAGGCGCGAGCGTTTATCAGGCGCTGGTGATTGGCGTGGCCGTGCTGATCATCACCTGCCCCTGTGCGCTCGGCCTCGCAGTGCCGGTGGCGCAGGTGGTCGCCTCGGGAGCGCTGATGCGCGCCGGGATCATGGTCAAGGACGGCAGCGCGCTTGAACGGCTCGCCGGGATCGACCGCGCGCTGCTCGACAAGACGGGCACGCTCACGCTGGGGCGCCCGGTGCCCGAAGCCGTCTCGCTCGATGCGCTGAGCGATGACGATGCTTCGGTGGCTCTCGCGCTCGCCTCGCACAGCCGTCACCCGATGTCGCGCGCCTTGCAGGGCGCATTAAGCCAGCGCGGGATTGTCCCCGCCCCCCTCGAAACGGTTACCGAGCGCGCGGGTGAAGGTGTGTTTGCCAAGTGTCGCGGGGTCGACGTAGCCTTGCGGCGGCCCGAAAGCGCTGGCACCAGCGCGGTGGCGCTCGTGATCGGCGATGCGCCGGTGCGCCTCCTGCCCTTCTCCGACCAGCTCCGCCCCGAGACCAGCGAAGCGCTCGCCCGGCTTGCGGCGAGCGGCGTCACCGCTTCGATCCTGTCGGGTGACCGGGTCGAAGCCGTGGGCGAAGTGGCCCGCAGCACCGGCCTCACCGGCATTGGCGGCGCCCTGCCCGCCGGCAAGCAGGAGATGGTCGCCCGCCTGCGCGATGCCGGGCACAAAGTGCTGATGGTGGGCGACGGCCTCAACGACGGGCCCGCCCTGGCCGCAGCCGATGCCTCGATGGCGCCCGGTTCGGCCAGCGACGTCGGCCTTCAGGCGGCCGACTTCGTGTTCGTTCAGGATTCGTTGCTCGCCCTGCCCCGTGCTCTCGCCACCGCGCGCAAGACGATGGCCGTGGTGCGGCAGAACTTCACCTTGGCCATCGTCTACAACGTGATCGCCGTGCCGCTTGCCATTGCCGGGCTGGTAACGCCGCTGATCGCCGCGCTGGCGATGTCGGGCAGTTCGCTGTTGGTGGTCGCCAACTCGCTGCGCCTCGCAAGGGCGGCGAAATGACCGGACTCTTGTTCCTCATTCCTGTAGCGTTGTTGCTGGGCCTGTTGGGGCTGGCGGCCTTCTTCTGGGCGCTCAGGAACGGCCAGTTCTCCGATCCGGAAGGCGATGCGGCGCGCATTCTGTCCGACGATGACGACGAACCTCTGGAGGATCGCAAGTGAGCCATCTTGCCGAAGCTTTCGCGATGATCGCCATGCTCCCGGCGCTGGCCAATGCGCCCGTGCCGCGTAGCGGAGAGTCAGGCCCGATCGTGCTGTCGCTGTGCCAGGGCGGACAGTTCGCCATCGACACCGGCAAGGGTGCGCCCTTGCCGCAAGGCGTGTCGCCGTGCTGCGCCAAAGGCTGCCGTTCCGAAAAGCGCCGCGGGAAACTTGATCGGACGCAATGAAACGGTGCCGCAGCGACGGCATTACGCTTCGCATGTGGCCCTATCATCCCCAACTGCTCGCTACGCCGGTGCCCCGTTACACCAGCTTCCCCACCGCTGCCGAATTCACAGAATCGGTCGGCACGCAGGACTATCTCGACGCGCTGCGCGGCGCGACCGGCGATGTATCGCTCTACGTACACATTCCGTTTTGCGAGAAGATCTGCTGGTACTGCGGTTGCAACACTGCCGCAGCCAACCGCGCCTCGCGGCTTGATAGCTATCTCGATGCACTGCACCGCGAGATCGAACTGGTCGCAGCCCAACTGCCCGCCTCGGCGCGCATTCGCCGGATCGCCTTTGGCGGCGGTAGCCCCAATGCGCTCGCTCCGGTCGACTTCTTGCGCCTGTTCGACCAGCTGACTTTGAGCTTCCCCCTGCACGATCCGCTGGTGTCGATAGAGCTCGACCCGCGCACCTTCGATGCCACTTGGGCGCAGGTGCTCAGCGGCGTGGGCGCGCACCATGCCAGCCTCGGCGTACAGACCTTCTCCGACCACCTGCAGGAAGCCATCGGCCGCATCCAGCCGCTGGAATTGATCGACAAGGCGGTGAAGCTGCTGCGCGATGCGGGTGTCACCTCGCTCAACATGGATCTGATGTACGGCCTGCCCGGTCAGACCGAGGACGATCTGACTAGCTCGCTCGACCTCGCGATCGAGCATGGTGCCGATCGCATCGCGCTGTTCGGCTATGCCCACGTGCCGCACCTGATCGCGCGCCAGAAGCGCATCGACGGCTCGAAACTGCCCGATCAGGAAGCGCGTTTCCGCATGGCTGCGCTGGGGTATGACCGGCTGATTGCGGCGGGCTACCAGCAGGTCGGCTTCGATCACTTTGCGCTGCCGGGCGATCCGCTGGCGCAGGCGGCGACGCGCCTGCAACTTCACCGCAACTTCCAGGGCTATACGGAGGACAATGCGCCGATCCTGGTCGGGCTGGGAGCCTCGGCCATCAGCAGCTTTCCGAGCCTGCTGGTGCAGAACGAGAAGAACTCGGGCCGCTATCGCATGGCACTGTCGCAAGGGCACCTGACTGCCGAGCGCGGCATCGTGCGCAGCGTGGAAGACCGGCGGCGCGGGGCGATTATCTCCGAGCTACTGTGCCATGGCCGCGCCCGCTGCGACCGCACGGCGCTCGACGATGCCTACCCCCGGCTGAAGCCGTTCCTCGAAGCAGGCCTTGCCACGATCGAGAATTCGATGCTGGTGATCGGCAGCCACGCCCTGCCGTACTCGCGCAGCATTGCCGCAGCCTTCGATCCCTATCGGCAGGAAAGTGCAAGGCGGTTCAGTTCGGCGGTTTAGCGCCGTCCCGCCCCTCCCCTCAACGTCGCCCCGGACTTGATCCGGGGTGACGAATTGAGCTTGGGTCGCACAAAAATGGGGCGGCGTATCAATGGCGCGCCGCCCCAGTTTGGGAGAGTTCGTTGGTCCGCCCGATCAGGCGGCAAGCTTGCCCGCGTCGGCCCAGTTTCCGTGCAGGCCCTGGCGCAACCGGATCGGCAGTTTGGCGCGCGCAATCGGCCCCTTGGCCACGTCGCAGGCATCGAACACGCACAGGTCCGAATAGTTGCGGACATGGTCGTCGACCAAGGCCACCAGCCAGCCATCGCCTTCGGGCGCATCGGCCGAGCGCGGCACGAAGCACGGCTCCTGCAACGAGCCGTCCGGCCCGCACCACCAGCTTTCTTCCTCACCGGTCTTGGTGTTGAAATGGGTGAGCGTGTTGATCACCCCGGCGAACGGTCCGGGAGGGCCGTTGTAGGGCTTTTCGAGATCGTAGGTGATCATCCAGCCATGGGTGTAGTCCTTGCCCGCCATACGATCATCGATGCGCGGGAATTCACCCGGCGCCTTGCCCAGCGGCGTGATGCTTTCGACCACATCCTCGTTGCTGCCGAGATCGACGGTGATGCGCACCAGCTCGGTCATGGCCAGCTCGGGGTCGAACGGCGCGCCGTCCTTGTCGGGGAAGAACGGCAGGCTGCCGATCTTCGAGGCCGGCGTGTCGAGGTGAACCTTGGTCCCTTCGGCAAAGGCGTTCATCACGTGGCACGAGCACAGCCCCGCCTCATGCTTGAACCAGCGCATGTCCGAGCCATCGCTGTCGCGCCGCATCACGCCGAGCCAGGTCGGCAGCGAGCGGTCATAGTAAAAGTGCGGACGATCCTGCTCGAGCACGCTCGGATCCGAGCTGTAGGGCGAGACGGGGATCACGATGTAGTCGCCCGCAATCGCGAAGTCGTGCAGCATCGTGTAGTAAGGCACTTCGAACTCGGCGCGGGTGACGACGTTGCCCTCCTCGTCGATCTCGTAATAGTGCGCATCGCGCTGGAGATCGCCGTGCGACGCGTAGGAGATGTTGCAGAGGTTGCCCGTCTCCGGGTCGATCTTGGGATGAGCGCCGAAGGTGCGCAGCTTGAGCTGGCCATCCCAGTCGGTGTAGCCGTCGGTTTCGAGGCTCGCCTTGTCCATCACCAGACAGGGGCTGTCTTCCTTCATCGCCAGCAGTTCCTTGCCGTGGATAAGGACATTGGTGTTGGCGGTGCCGCGGTGCTGGCCGATTACGCTCGGATCGTCAGTGCGCGGGTTGCGGTAAGACCCGAACAGCGCCTTGCCCGCCGCATTTTCGAGCTTCCACTTATCGGTCTTGGCATAGCGCTGCTTCATCGAGACGCGGCCATCGTGGAAGCGGAACATGGTCACCATGCCATCGCCGTTGAAGAACTGGTCGCCGCCGCCGGCCTTGGGCGCGAACTGCGGATCGGGATGGACGCGGTAGAACGCGCCTTCCATCTCGGCGGGAATTTCGCCCTCGATCTCGATATCGGCAATGTCGCCTTCCATGCGCACGAGGCGCAGAACGTCCTGATACAAGCCTTCTTGTGGGAAATGAACCATCGCGCCTCTCCTTGGCCGTTTGCTTTTAATAACGTTCGTTACAATAGGCAGACAATCCAGGCCCGCCTTGACTTCGATCAAACCGCCGCAATTCGCACGGCCTTGAACGCGAGAGGCCGGACAAGATCCCTGTCTTGTCCGGCCTCCATGTGCGGTTCAGCCTTTTGTGGGGGGAGGGTTAGGCGTGAACCTTGTCGCTGTTCTCCAGCAGGACGGTCGCGGCAGCCGTGTTGCTGATCGGAATGTGATAGTTGCTGGCCAGCTCGCGCACCGAGCCGCACATGGCCCCGCGCGCCGCGATCCAGTTGAGGATCTCCACGCCCTGGCTGCCCGCCAGTTCGACGATATCGAGCGTGTCGTGCTGCAACAGCGCTTCAGGATCGGGTGCGAGGTTGCGCAGGCAGAACTTGTCGTAGTCGACGTTGATATGCCCGGCGCGGCCACCCTCGAGCTGGTGCGACAAGCCGCCCGTGCCGAAGATCACCACCTTCTCGTCGCCCTCCCAGCTTTCGATTGCGCGGCCCACGGCCTGACCGAGGTTATAGCAACGCCTGGGGCTCGGCAGCGGGTGCTGCACGGTGTTGATCGCAATCGGGATCAGCTTGAGCGGGAAGGCTTCCTTGCCCGGCCAGCACAGCTCGAAGGGCACGGCCACGGCATGGTCGACCAGCATCGACTGGCAGGTCACGGGATCGAACTCGCTCGCCACCACCTGCTCGATGATGTGCCACGACAAATCCTGATGCCCTTCGAAAGGCCGCTGGAACGCGATGCCCCAGCCTTCGTCTTCGTGACGATATTCTGCCGCCGCGCCGATGGCGAAGGTCGGCATCTTGTCGAGGAAGAAGTTCAGCCCGTGGTCGTTGTAGAACACCACCGCGACATCGGGCTTTTCCTCGGCCAGCCACTGGTGGACCGGATCGAAACCGTCGAAGAAGGGTTTCCAGTAAGGGTCCTGCTGAAGGCCCTTGGCGATCGCGCCGCCAATGCCGGGGACGTGGCTGGTGAAAATGCCACCTGCGATCCTGCTCATGCTGCTTTCTCCGTGAGGAAGTTGCGGGTTTCGGTCAGCCCATGGGCGAGGAGGGCCGCCTTGAAGTCCTCAAGCTCCATGCCTGTCTGCAGTGCGCCGAGATCCTGCACGTTAAGGCCCAGGATACCGGCCAGCTTCGCGAGGTAATAAACGTTTCCACCAGCTTCGAGCATGGCGAGGATATCACGCTTGCGCACGGCCTCGCGCTGTTCTTCGGTAAGGTTGAAGCGCTCCATCACGCCCTCTTCATCCCTTACGAATTCGTCGCGCATTTCGGCGCTGTTGAAGGCATAGCACATGGCGTTGAGCGCATAGCCCGAGCGCGCCTGTTCGCCATCGAACACGGGCGTGCCGGGAATCGTGCGCTTGCCCTGAGTGGTCTTGCTGGTGGGAAGCATGGTTGATCTCTCCGCAGTGGGTCGTGGCAGCGTAACTGCACCCATCGCAGACGACCTTCCTTGTCCTGCATCAAACATACGAAATCATCGCATATGTGAAATTTTCAGAGCATTGAGAGTTTCGACTGACCTCGCCGCATGGCAATTTGGCGCACCGCGCCGCGTATGGCGTGCAACCGACACGATCACCACAAGTTTTCGTTTTGAGATGGTGAGCCCTGCTGGGTTCGAACCAGCGACCTACTGATTAAAAGTCAGTTGCTCTACCGACTGAGCTAAGGGCCCGTCACCGGGCGAGGCGCGAATGGCCTGCGGCGCGTCACCTAGGCAGCGGGCGGCGGCGGGTCAAGCGTCCATGCAACTGTCTGAGTGTCAATCCGGTCACAGGGTCGCGCCAGTCGCCTGCAATCTCGGCCGCCGGGCCGAGCACGAAGTCACGTTCGCGAAACAACGGATGCGGTATTGCCAGATCGGGCCGGGCAAAAATTCCGCCTGACCACAGCACGATATCGAGATCGAGCGGGCGCGCGCGCCAGCGCTGCCCGCGCCGCACCCGGCCGAACTTGCGCTCGATCTTTTGCAGCTTGCGCAGCAGCTTGGCCGGTTTCATCGCGCAGGCCAACACCAGCGCCCCGTTCACATAGCGCCGCTGCGACGGGCCGACCGGCGCGGTCTCGATCAGGCGCGAGCGAACCACGACCTTGCCAATCTTGTCGTCGATCCGCGCAATCGCGCGCTCCACCACCTGCCGCGGCGCGCCGAAACGATGGTGGCGCTGGTTCGAACCAAGCGCGACGAGATAGAGATGCCTGCTCAAATGTCCTGCGCCATCCGCCCGTAAAGCTCGGGGCGACGGTCGCGGAAGAAGCCCCAGCTCGCGCGGTGTTCGCGCCCCTGCTCCAGGTCGAACGTGGCGACCAGCACACCAGTTTCCTCACGGCCGAATTCGCTCACATAGTCGCCCCATTCGTCGCAGATGAAGCTGTGCCCGTAAAAAGCATTGCCGCTTTCCTGCGAGCCTTCGTGGCCGATACGGTTGGCGGCGATCACGGGCATGCAGTTGCTCACCGCATGACCGATCATCGCGCGGCGCCACATGCGGCTGGTGTCCATCTCGGCGTCCTTGGGTTCGGAGCCGATTGCGGTGGGATAGAACAATGCCTCGGCCCCCAGCAGCGCCAGGCAGCGGGCGGTCTCGGGATACCACTGGTCCCAGCACACGCCGATCCCGATTCGCGCCGTGCCGCCGGTGCAGGGCACGTCCCATACCTTGAAGCCGTCGTTGCCGGGGCGGAAATAGAACTTTTCCTCATAGCCCGGCCCGTCGGGAATGTGGCTCTTGCGGTAGGTGCCCACGATCTCGCCATCGGGGCCGATCATGGCGAGCGTGTTGTAATAGTGGTGCCCGTCGCGCTCGAAGAAACTGGTGGGGATGGCGACGCCCAGTTGCTTGGCAAGCTTACGCATCGCCACCACGCTCGGGTGCTCGGCAGTGGGGCGAGCAAGCGCGAAGAACGCGTCCTTTTCCTCCCGGCAGAAGTAGGCCCCGGAAAACAGCTCGGGCGGCAGGATCACCTGCGCGCCCTTGCCTGCGGCCTGTTCGACCAGATCCGAAACGGCAGCGATATTGGCGGCTTCGTCAGCCAGCCCGAGTTCAAGCTGGAGCGCAGCGACAGTGAGCTTTCTCATGGCTGGCGCGAATACTGGGCCTCGCGCGCGAAGTCCACGAAAACGGCCTCAAGGACGCTTGCGGAAGAGCAAGGTCATGCGGTCGCTTTCCCCGATCGCGGCGCGGCGGGCGCGCTCCTCGCTGCCTTCGGGTGCGCCGCCGAATGAGGGCGGCAGGCTCCAGACACCGCCTTCCCAGTCTGCCGGATCGGCGGGGTTGGCGTTGGCCTCGCTCTTGCCCACGAGCTCGAAACCGTAGGCGGAAAACAGCGCGATCACGTCCTCCTCGCGCTGATAGCCGTTGTCGCCCAGAACGTAGCTCGACGGCGCATCGGCGCTGGCACGGTGCTGGACCACCCCGAGCATCCCATCGTCCTTGAGCAAGGTGCGGGATGCCACCGCGAGGTCGTGAAACCAGCCGAAGCGGCGGATATTATGCATCTCGCGGAAGATCAGCACCCGGTCGACCGTGCCCGCCATCGCGTCGATGGCCTCATCGCCAACATTCGCGCCGAGCACCCTCGCCCCGCTATCGCCTACCCAGCCCTGGGCCTGAGTAGGGAAGCGATTCGCTGTGTCGCGCATTCTGTCAAAGAAACCAGGCCCTCCCTCGGTCCCGACATCGGGATTGAGGCCGATATAGGTGCCCTCCTCACCAAGATAGGGAATCAGCACGCGCGAATACCAACCACCCGAGGGCATGAAATCGACCACACGCATACCCGGCTCGACCTCGAAGAAGGCGAGTGTCTCTGCCGGGTGGCGATACTGATCACGGGCGCGGTCATCAGCGCGAATGTCAGCGGCAAGGACGGCTTCGATGCCGGGGGTGGCGGAAGTCTGGGCCAGCGCGGGGGCGGCGCAGGAAAGGGCAATGGCAGTGGCAAGGAGGGCAGCAGGGCGCATCGTCGTGTCTCCCGAGGAAATGGTCGGGCAAGTCTAGAGCAGGGCCGGAGGATGACAAGAGCGCCTGCGCTTCCCATGTCTGATTGAAAGGAGATTTACGACAATGACCATGCAGGCGATTATCGCAGGCGGCTGTTTCTGGTGCACCGAGGCGGTGTTCAACGATGTGATCGGCGTCAGCCAGGTTGAGAGCGGCTATATCGGAGGGGATGTAGAAGCCCCGACCTACAAGCAGGTCTGCTCAGGGACCACCGGCCATGCCGAAGCCATCCGCGTGACCTTCGACCCTGATGTGGTGACCTTGGCCGAGATCTACGACATGTTCCTGGGCACGCATGACCCGACCCAGCTTAACCGGCAGGGCAACGATGTTGGCACGCAGTACCGCAGCGCGATCTTTCCGCTCGACGACGAACAGCGTGTGGAGGCCGAGGCCGCGGTCGGGCGCTGGAACGCGGCGAACGGCGCAATGGCAGTGACGACCATAGAAGGCCCGGCCACCTGGTATCCGGCGGAGGACTATCATCAGGAATACTGGCAGGGCGAAGGCCAGCGCAATCCCTATTGCCTCGCGGTGATCCCGCCCAAGCTGATGAAGCTGCGCAAAAGCTTTGCGAAATACGTGAAGGACTGACGCCCTCGCTCAGGCAGTAAAGCGGGCGATGAAGAAGCCGTCGAGCCCGCCCTTGTCTGCCAGCATCCCCGGATCGGTGCGCACCCAGCCTTCGGGCGTGGGGGCAAGCCCCACAGGCAGTTCTTCAGCGCGGACGGGATCGGGCGTAAGCTGGCAAGCGGCGGCGATGTCCTCGCCCTCGGCGCGTTCGAGCGAGCAGGTCGCGTAAACCAGCTTCCCATTCGGCACGAGCCAGTTGCCCGCGCGGTCGAGCAACTGGCGCTGCAAGTCGGCCATGGCTTCGATCTGGCGTTCGCCGATGCGGTGGAGCACGTCGGGGTTGCGGCGGCAGGTTCCGGTCGCGGTGCAGGGCGCGTCGAGCAGGATCGCATCGTATTGCGCCTCGGGGTGCCAGCCCATCGCATCGGCCTCGATCACCTCGGCGGCAAGGCCGGTGCGCTCGCAGTTCTGGCGCAGACGCTCCAACCGGCGCGACGAATTGTCGAGCGCCGTGACCCGCCAGCCCATGCTCGCCAGTTGCAACGTCTTGCCACCGGGCGCAGCGCAGAGGTCGAGCACGCGGCGGCCCTCGCCCTTGGCGAGCAGACGCGCGGGGAGCGAAGCCGCAAAATCCTGCACCCACCATGCGCCTTCGGCAAAGCCGGGTAGCTGTTCGACCGAGGTGCCGCGCGGCAACCGCATATGCCGCGGCGCGAGGCTTTCGCCGTCCAGCCCCTCACCCGCGTCGTCGGCACGCAGAGTCAGGTCGAGCGGAGGCGGGACGGCGAGTCCGGCGGCAATAGCCTCGGCCCGCTCGCCCCAGCGCGCTGCGACAGCAGCGGGCAGACTCGGCACGGACGGCAAGGCCGCCTCACCGCGGGTGAGCGTGGCGAACACGCCGTGCGCCAGCCGCTTCGGTCCGCCGTCGAGCAGCGGCAGGCAGGTCGCCACAACCGCATGCGGCGGAGTGTCGAGCCGCAGCCACTGCGCCAGCATCATCCGCAACACCGCGCGCGCCTTGGCATCCTCGGGCAGCGGCTTCTTCGTGGCGCTGTCGATCAGCGCGTCGAGATCGACCAGCCAGCGCAGGCTCTCCGCCGCAATGGCGCGGGCTAGCGCGCGGTCGGCGAAATCAGGGAGGCCGTTGGCCGCGCCGCCCGCCTGCTCCATGGTCTCGCCGCGCCGCAGCACCGCGTCGAGCATCTTCAGCGCCGCCTTGCGCGCGCCATGTCCGGGAATTGTCGCCATTCCCGCGCCCTAGCGGCGCTTGCGCCGCAGCGCCAGTAGGGCCATATCGACAAGCGTTATGGAACGAGCCACCAAACGCCCCAACACCTTCACCAAGCCCGCGCACTGGACCAACGATCCGCTGCCCGCGCCGCAGAAGAGCGCCGACAAGGAAGAGCTGAGCCCGACCCGCTATGGCGACTGGGTGAAAGACGGCATCGCGATAGACTTCTAGTCGCGCGGTTGCTCCGGCGGCTTCTCGTCCGGCTTGCCGAGCCAGCGCGCCCAGTCGATCTTCGTCATCGCCACCAGCCCCGCCAGCAGCACTAGCTGAACCGCAATCGACAGCGGACTGGTGAGCGTTTCCTGAAAGGTCTCGCCGAAGCTGGTATGCTCGGCCACCAGTTGCGCCGATCCGGCATAGAAGCTGTAGGACACCAGCCGCCCAAGGAAAAACGCCCCCACGAACGGAGCGATCCGCACACCGGCGAGCCCAATCGCGCCGAACATCTGCGCCGAGGGCAGCGGCGACACCGCGAAGAACACCAGTGCCAACAGGCCGCTGTGGCGCTTGCCCTCAAAGGCAGCGCGGGCGGCCGCGAGGTTGGCCTTCGTTTTCTCCGACAGGCGCGAGGCGAACAGGCGAAACAGGTGCGCCAGCACATATCGCCCGCTCGATGATGCAAGCGCGGCGGTGAGCACCAAGGCCGGCAGCGGCAATTGCGAGCGCAGCCCGAACAGCAGGATCACCGACCAGGTCGGCGGCCCGAACGCTGGCAGCAGATTGACGGCGAACACCACCAGGAACAGCAGGGCATACTCGTTCACGAAGGCGGCCCAGACCGGCTCAGAGCCATCCCGCCAGTTCGCGGCGCATCAGCGCTTCAAGCATGGCCATGCCCGCCTCGCCCGCGTTGAGGCAACTGAGCGCGGCAAACTGTTCGCCGCCCGCCTCGGTGAATTGCTCGCGCCCGCGGATCGCCAGTTCTTCCAGCGTTTCGAGGCAATCGGCCGAAAACCCCGGCGCGGCGATGGCGAGGCGCTTGGTGCCCTTCTTCGCCTCGTCTTCGAGAACAGTGTCGGTCGCCGGTTCGAGCCACTTGGCTCGGCCGAAGCGGCTCTGGAAGGTCGTGACCATGCGCAGCGAGGGCCGCGCCAGCTTCGCCTCGAGCAGGCGCGCGGTCTTCATGCAGTGGCAGTGATAGGGATCGCCCAGTTCCAGCGTGCGCGCAGGCATGCCGTGGAAGCTCAGCAGCAACACTTCGGGCTGGAAGGCTAGCGCATCGAGCTGCGCGCCCAGATCTTGCGCCAAGGCGGCGATATAGGTCGGGTCGTCGTGGTAGGGCGGCAGCGTACGCAATGAGGGTTGCCAACGCTTTTCCCGCAGCCAGTCCCCAGCCTTGTCCACAACCGTTGCGGTGGTTGCGGCGCAATACTGCGGATAGAGCGGCGCCAGCAGAATACGCTCGCATCCGGCCTGCATCAGCTTTTCAAGCTGGTCGGGAATCGACGGCGCGCCGTAGCGCATCGCCCAATCGACCATCACGCCCTCTCCCAGCCGCTGCTGAAGCCCGCGCGCCTGCTGCGCGGTGATCGCGGCGAGCGGCGAGCCTTCGTCGGTCCAGACCTGGCTGTAGGCATGGGCGCTTTTCTTCGGGCGCGTGTTGAGGATGATTCCGCGCAGGATCGGCTGCCATACCAGCGCAGGGATCTCGATCACCCGGCTGTCGGACAGGAACTCGGCCAGATAGCGCTTTACCGAAGGCGCGTCGGGCGCTTCGGGTGTGCCGAGGTTGACCACCAGAACCCCCACCTTGCCGCTGGTAACGGGGGGATGATCGGCGGGAAGGTTCTGCGGTGTCCAGGTCATGCGAGCGCGGATATAAGCGGAAGTCTGCGCAAACGCAGCCCGGTCGCGGCAAAAAAGGCGTTGGCAACGGCAGGGGCCACGGCCGCGACCCCGATTTCGCCCGGATCGAAGGGCGGCAGGTCGCTGCTGACGAACTCGACCGCGATCTCGGGGCAATCGGCCAGCGTCGGCAGGCCGAGCGCGGCCAAGCGCCCGTGGGTGGGCAGGCCATCGGCATATTCCGTGGCCGAGCCGAGCGCGAGGCTGAGGCCGAAGATCAACCCGCCCTCGATCTGCTGCAAGGCCAGGTCTCGGTTGACCACGCGGCCGATGTCGACGCAGGCGGCGAGGCGGCTTACGCGCACCCCGCCAGCACCGGCGCTGGCCGTGGCGATCACAGCTATCCGTCCGCTGGCAGGGGACGCTTCGCCCAGCCCTGTCACCTCGTCACGCATGACATGGCAGGCGAGCCCCTGCCCGGTGCCCGGCGCGCCGCCGTCCCACTCGGCCATGCGCGCCACCTGCTGCAGGCAGGCCACCAGCCGCGCGTCACGACCTAGCATCGATATGCGGTAGGATAGCGGCTCGCGCTCGTACTTGTGGGCGATCTCATCGATGAAGCTTTCGCGCATGAAGCAGGTGATCGCATCGGCGCGCCCGCGCATCGGGGCGGTGGGCAGCGCAATCGATACCGGCACGTGCTCGACCGCCAAATCGGGAATCGCATAGGGCGGGTCCAGACCTTCGACCGCGAAGGGATCGGCCTCGCCCGAAACCTCATCAATCGCGGCCCAGCTGGTCTTGTTGTCAAACAGGCGGCGGCTAAACTCGCGCATCGTCGGCGGGCTGGCGAGCCGCGCGCGCAAGGTCGCAATGGTGCCGTCGGCGGTTACCTGCGCGCCGAGAATCCCAGTGGCGGGCATGCGCGGATGGCTTGCGACGTGTTCCTGCCAGCGCGACCATGTCAGCTGCACCGGACGCCCCGCCTCGCGCGCCAGCAACGCCACCTCGATGGCGATGGCATCGTCCAGCCGCCGATCGAAACTGCCACCCGCCGCCACCGGATAGAGCACGACATCGCTGGTGGAGATGCCGAGCGCGCGGGCCGCCGCCAAACGGGCCGCTTCGGGCGCCTGCGTCGGCAGCCAGAGCTCAAGTGTGCCGTCGAGCAACCGCGCGGTCGCACAGCTTGTTTCGATGGTGGCATGGACCGCCGGAGCCACCTCGTAGCGCCGCGCCTCGTTCGATTGCAGGTCTTCCGCACCGTTGCCACGCTTGGCGAACACCGCCGAATCCCCGCGCAGCACCGCCTCATCGAGCTGATCGGCAATCGTCTCGCTGCGCACCGTGCGGACATAGGAGAACTGCGGCGCGATTTTCTTCAGCGCCTCTTCCGCCGCCCACCATGTTTCGCCGAGCGCCGCCAGCCAGTCCTTGCCGCGCACCAGCTGGATCAGGCCGCGTTGCCCGCTTGCCAACGTGGGGTCGAAGTCGACTAGCGTAGCCTTGTCGAGCGGGGCATGACGGATCGCGGCATAGACCATATCGGGCAGGCGCACGTCGGCGGCGAAAACGAGGCTGCCGTCGACCTTGCTTGGCAGGTCAAGCCGGGGAAAAGCCGTTCGCTCTTCGTCGCCAAGGCCGCTTTGCCCCACCGTTTCGGCAGGCGGCTGCGCGCGCAACGGAGGCACTTCGGGGGCCTCGTACCGCGCCGCGTCGAGCGCCAGTTCAGCGAAACTCGCCGCGTTCTCTCCATGGCGGATAAAGCCACCCTCCGCCTCGCATTCTTCCCAGGCGACGTCCCACTTCTCCGCCGCGGCCATGGCCAGCATCGCGCGCGCCGAAGCGCCTGCCTCGCGGCAGGCCATCTCGTAGGCAGCCAGCGTTGTGCCTTGCGCGGTAACGGTGAAGTTGTTGCCTTGCGCAAACCGTTCGGCGAGGAAGTCACCGGGCTCGCTGGCCAGATCGGGCAACATGGGCATCCACAGGGGCGCCCAGCGCGCCGCAAGAGGCAGGTTGGCGTAGGCCCCGCTGACCGGCGCGGGCTCAACCGCCACCTGCCGCCAGTCCGCCCCCAGCTCCATCGCCACGATCTGCGGCAGCAGCGTCGTAACGCCCTGCCCCATTTCGAGCTGCGGCATAGCCACGGTAACAACGCCGTCAGCCGCGATCTTGACCCATGCGTCGAAAGCCACCTCGTTGTCCGACGGCGAAAGGGGGCTGTCGAACTGGCGCGGCAACAGCGTCCAGGCGACGAGCAAACCGCCACCGAGCGCAGCCCCTGCCAGTATTCCTCGCCGTGTCAGCTGCACCGCAAACGGTCTCCTAGGCCGATGTCACGCCACTGTGCCCGGCTCAGGCGGAGCGGTCCAGCCACGCGGAAAGCTGCTCGGCAATCGCGGCGAAGGGCTGGCCTTGCGGCAGGTCGTTCGCGGCGGGCGGCTGGCCGGTGTCGCTCGCCACCCTAATCGCCATGTCGAGCGGCACGCGCCCGAGGAACGGCACGCCGAGACCCTGCGCCGCACTCTCGGTGCCGCCGTGACCGAACGGATTGCTCGTCTCGCCGCAATGGGGACAGATATAGCCCGACATATTCTCGACCAGCCCGATGATCGGCACCTCGCCCTGCCGGAACAGGTCCATCGCACGGGTAGCGTCGATCAGCGCCAGATCCTGCGGGGTGGAAACGATCAGCGCGCCCGCCGGCTTGAACTTCTGCAACATGGTGAGCTGTACGTCACCGGTGCCCGGCGGGAGGTCGACCAGCAGCGTGTCAACATCGCCCCAGTCGGCCTCGATCAGCTGGCCGAGCGCCTGGCCCACCATCGGCCCGCGCCAGGCAATCGCCCGGCCCGGCTCGATCAGCTGGCCCATCGAGAGCAGCTTCACGCCGAATTCGGTCTCCGTGGGGATCAGCGTCTGGCCCTCGGCGCGGTGTTTCTCGTTCTGCGTGCCAAACAGCAGCGGCTGCGAGGGGCCATAGACGTCGGCATCGACCACGCCGACCTTGCGGCCTGCATTGGCGAGCGCAACGGCAAGGTTCGTGGTCAGCGTCGACTTGCCAACCCCGCCCTTGCCCGATCCGACCGCGATGATGCGCCGCTCGACCTTGTCGGCCATCAGGGCCACACGCACCTCGCTTACTTCGGGCACGGCGCCTACGGCCTGCTCCAGCTCGCTCTGGAGCTGCGCGGCGGCACTGCGGCCCAGCCCGGAGGCATCGGCAATGATAGTGGCGATTCCATCGGCGAATTTTGCGCTTCGAACCATGCCCGAAAGCTCTGCGGGAATGGCGGCGCGAACTGTGTCATCCATACTCATGGGCCTGCCCCTAGCCGGTTTGGCATGCGCCGCGCACCGAAAACTTGTGCCTCGCCCCTGTTTTTCGTGACAAGCCGCCCTATACAGTAAGGCTATGGAACGACTGGGCGGGATGATCGAAAGGATCGCACTGGCAATGGCCGGCAAAGGTAGCCCCTGGGGCAAGCCCTCGGGCAACAATGGCGATAACTCTGGCGGCAACGGGGATGGCGGCAAAGGGGATGGCTCGCCCACTCCCACGCCTTCGGGCGAGGATGGCCCGCGCAACCCCTGGCTGCCCGGCGGCAAGGATGGCTCGCGCGGTTCGGCCAGCATCGAAGACCTGTTCAAGAACCGCGGCCCCGAAGGCCCGCGCCGCACCGGCGGTGGCCCACGCGGCCCGAACTTCCGCCTGCCCGAACGACCCGGCGGCAAGAGCTGGTGGCCAATCGCCATCGGCGCCCTCGCGCTGGTGTGGATAGGGACCACCTCGGTCCACTTCGTGCAGCCGCGCGAGGCGGGCATCAAGACATGGTTCGGCGGCCAGTATGCCGGCCCCATGCAGCCCGGCACCAACTGGTCCTGGCCCTGGCCGATCCAGATGGTCGAGGTCGAGAACGTCAGCCAGATCCGCCTCGAAACAATCGGCGGCGGCGATGAAAACCTGATCCTCACCGGCGATCAGAACCTGGTCGATCTGTCCTATATCATCCGCTGGAACATCAAGGATCTGTCCCAGTTCAAGTTCCAGCTCGCCGAGCCGGCCGAAACTGTGCGCGAAGTGGCCGAAGCCGCGATGCGCGCATCGGTGGCCGAAACCGATCTCGACACGGTGCTGTCGGGCTCGGGCCGCGAGCAGGTGGAATTCCGCGTGCGCACCCGCATGCAGACGATACTCGATGGCTATGGCGCGGGCGTCGCCATCCAGGGCATCGAAATCGACAAGACCGAGGCTCCGCAACAGGTGATCGAGGCCTTTAACGACGTGCTCGCCGCAAGGCAGGACGCCGAGCGTAATCTCAACGAAGCGCGCCGCTACGAGCAGCAGCTGCTCGCGCAGGCGCAGGGCGGCGCGGCCGAGTTCAACGAGATCTACGCGCAGTATCGCCTCGCCCCGCAGGTGACCCGCCAGCGCCTCTATTACGAGACCATGGAAAGCGTGCTGGCTGAAACCGACAAGACCATCATCGAGGATGGCGCAGGCGTGACGCCCTACCTGCCGCTGCCCGAAGTGCGCCGCCGTTCGCAGGAGGCGCAGGGCAACAACGTGACAATCACACCCTCGCAATCGCAGCAGGAGGGTCAGTAAGATGGAAGCGATCTGGCAAAAGTATAAGATCGCCATCGTAGCGCTGATCGCAGTGCTCGTTGTCGTTGGCAGCTCGTTGGTGATTGTGCCCGAAACCGAGCAGGCCGTGGTGATTCGCACCGGTGAGCCGGTGCGCAAGATCAACGCGTTCAATCCGAACCAGCCCTATGGCAAGACCGGGGCCGGTATCGTTCCGCGCATTCCGATCATCGAACGGGTGCAGATGGTCGACCGCCGCGTGCTCGATCTCGATATGGAGCGCGAAACCGTGCTCTCGCAAGATCAGCAACGGCTCGAGGTCGATGCCTATGCCCGCTTCCGCATCATCGACCCCGTGCTGATGGTGCAAAGCGCGGGGACCGAGGAAAACCTGCGCAACCAGCTTTCGCCGATCCTGATATCGGTGCTGCGGCAGGAGCTGGGACGCCGGACCTTCGCCAGCCTGCTCACTGCCGAGCGCGGCAATGCCATGACCCGTATCCGCGAAGTGCTCGATGCCCAGGCGCGGCGCTATGGCGCGCAGATTCTCGACGTGCGCATCAAGCGTGCCGACCTGCCGCAGGGCACGCCGCTGCAGGCCGCTTTCACCCGGATGCAGTCCGACCGTCAGGAAGAGGCGGAAACGATTCGCGCCGGTGGCCGCCGCGACGCGCAGATCATCCGCGCCGAGGCCGAGGCCGAAGCCGCCAAGATCTATTCCGACGCCTTCAACAAGGATCCCGAGTTCTACGATTTCTGGCGCGCGATGCAGTCCTATCGCCGGACTTTCGAGACCGGCAATGGCGAAAGCTCGATCATCATGGACGGCAATAACGAATACCTGCGCCAGTTCCGCGGCCGTTGACCCAGCCAGGCGGCAGGGTGACGATGCTATCGACTACATTTGTCGTTAAAGCCGCATTCAGCCGCCATGCGCTGGAAAAGGGCCGGGACAAACCCAATCTACCGGCAGGACACAGCTCCTGCATGTTGCAGTTAGAGAGGAACATAAGGACGTGAAGCCCGTGCGCTATTCCTATGGCATTACCGCCGCCCTGCTGACCAGCGGCGCGGTCGTATCGCTCGTTACCGGCCAGCCAGCCGGGGCCCAGGTCGCCCAGAACGACCGTGTGCAGATGGAGAACGTGGTTCCGCGCGCCGGTGCCCCGTCGAGCTTTGCCGACCTCACCGCCGCGCTTCAGCCCGCGGTCGTGAATATCTCGACCCGCCAGCGAATCACTGTCGAAAACCAAAACCCCTTTGCGGGTACGCCCTTTGCCGACCTGTTCGGCAATCGCGGCGGACGCGGCCCGACGACGCGGGAGGCCCAGTCGCTCGGCTCGGGCTTTATCGTTTCGGCCGATGGTTATGTGGTGACCAACAATCACGTGGTCAGCCCCCCCGATAACCGCGCCCAGCTTGAGGAAGTGACCGTCACGCTGGCCGACGGCACCGAGTATCCGGCCGAACTGGTCGGCACCGACCCGCAGAGCGACCTGGCCGTGCTCAAGATCCAGCGTTCGGAAGCCTTCCCCTTTGTGCACTTCGGCGGTTCGACCGAGGCGCGTGTGGGCGATTGGGTGATCGCGATCGGCAACCCGTTCGGCCTCGGCGGCACGGTGACCAGCGGGATCGTGTCCTCGGTGCTGCGCAACACCGGCAGCGGCGCCTATGATCGCTACATCCAGACCGACGCCGCCATCAATCGCGGCAACTCTGGCGGCCCGCTGTTCGACATGCAGGGCAACGTGATCGGCATTAACAATGCCATCTATTCGCCCACCGGCGGCAGCGTAGGCATCGGCTTTGCCATTCCTGCCGATATCGCGCAGCCGATCGTGGAAAGGCTGATCGACGGCGAGGAAATCCTGCGCGGCTATCTCGGCGTGCGTATCCAACCGGTTGACGACGATATGGCCGAAGCGCTCGGCATCGAACGCAATCGTGGCGAGTTCATCCAGATGGTCAGCCCCGGCGAGCCGGCGGAAGCGGCGGGCCTCAAGGCTGGCGACGTGGTGCTCAAGGTCAATGGCGAGGATGTCACCCGCGATAACTCGCTATCCTACATCGTGGCCAACCTCGCACCGGGCACAACCGTGCCAATCCGTATTCTGCGCGATGGTCGCGAGCAGACGGTGCGCGCCACCATCGGCCGCCGACCGAGCGAGGAGGAACTGCGCCAGCAGCAGATGTTCAGCGGCAACGACGACGAGGGCGCCTCGCCCATGGCGCCCAACCAGGGCGGCGGGCCGCTGGCCGAGCTGCTCGGGATCCAGGCGGTGCCCGTCACCCCGACAATCGCGCGGCAGCTTGGCGTTCCAAACGATACCACGGGCCTTGCCATCACGGTTGTCGCGCCCAATTCGGACGCGGCGCGCAAGGGCCTGTCGCGCGGGGTCATCATCCTCTCGGCCAACGGCACCCCGGTCGCCCAGGTGGCGGACCTCGAAGCCATCCTCGAAGAAGCACGCGACAGCGGTCGCAACGCGGTCCTGCTGCGGGCACAGGCGCGTGGTGGCCAGCCGCAGTCGGTCGCCGTGCGGCTGCTCGACGAATAGGTCCGCAGCAAAAGAAGCAACGCACAAGAGAAAGCCCCGCCCGGCCTGTGCCGGGCGGGGCTTTTTCATGCCCGATGTTCAGTTGACCGGTTGCTGGTAGCGCCGGTCCGCAGGCGGCGACGCGGGCGCCGCTGGCTGATCAGGCGCTTCAGGCCGGTCACGATCGGGGCCCAGGCCGTTGATCGCGCGATCGAGGAAGCTGTCGTTGGCGGCAGGTGGCGGGTCACGGTCCATTCCGGCGGGGTCAAGCTCGTCGTACGACGGGACCTGCTGACGGCCCCCGGGGCGGTCCGGCTCGACCAGATTTCCGTTCTCGTCGATATAATAATAGTAATCGGCATCCTCGCCGTAGTAATATTCATCGTCGGGCTCGAGCTGCCATTCAGGCAGTTGCAGGTCGGTGTCGAACTGCTCGACCGGGCGATCTTTCACTGCATAGCGCATATAGGCGGCAAAGGCAGAGGCAGGCGCACGCCCTCCTGAGAGGCCCGGCACCCGCTTGGCATCGTCGCGGCCCATCCATACGCCGGTGGTGATCCCTGAGGAAAAGCCGATGAACCAACCATCCTTGTTGCTCGACGTGGTGCCGGTCTTGCCTGCCACCGGTCGGCCAATCTGCGCCGCACGGCCCGTGCCGGTGGCGACCGCCGTCTGCAACAGGTCGGTGATCCCGGCAGCGACATAGTCGGGGACGAGCTGGTATCTGCGCGGCTCATCGTGACGATACAATTCGCGACCATCGGCCCCGGTAACGCGGATAATGCCGTAGGGCTCGATCGACTGCCCCTTGGCCGCGACCGAGGCAAAGGCGCGCGTGAGGTCGATCACGCGCACTTCACTGGCGCCCAACACCATGGCCGGAAGGGTGGAGATGGGCGTGGTGATGCCGAACCGGCGCGCCATCGAGGCAACGTTCGAAAAACCGAATTCGTAGCCAAGTGAGGCCGCGACCGTATTCTTCGAATAGGCGAAAGCGCTGCGCACATCGATGGATCCGGCATAGGTGCCGCCCGAGTTGCGCGGGCTCCACCCATCGATGGTGACCGGCTGGTCGTGAACAGTGTCATCGGGGCGATAGCCGCCTTCCAGCGCGGTGAGATAGACGAACAGCTTCCAGGCCGAGCCGGGCTGGCGCAGCGCTTCGGTGGCGCGGTTGTAGTTGCTGGTCACGTAGTCGGTGCCGCCGACCATCGCGAGAATCGCCCCGTCACGATCAAGGCTGACGAGCGCGCCTTGCGCACCATCGGGCGCGTTGGACTTAACGGCAGCCGTGGCGGCCTGCTGCATGCCAACGTCGATCGTGGTCCAGACGTCGATCGGCTCGTTCGACCCGTTCGGCAGCAGCAGGTCGAGCTGTGGCAATGCCCAGTCGGTGAAATAGCGGATCGAGTTCTGCCCCGCCTCTTCGCGCACATGAACGATAGAGGTATCAAACTCGGGCACACGGGCCGGATCGAGATCGCCATAGGCCACCATCTGCCCGATCACCACGCGTGCGCGATCGACTGCGGCCTGCGCATCGGCGGTGGGAGAATAGCGGCTGGGCGCCTTGACCAGCCCGGCGATGATCGCAGCCTCTTCGAGGTTCAGCTCGCGCGCCGAGTGACTGAAGAACTTACGGCTGGCGCTGTCGATCCCATAGGCGCCGCCACCGAAATAGACCTTGTTGAGGTACAGCTCGAGGATCTGCTCCTTGGAGAAATTCCATTCGAGCGCGAGCGCCAACACCGCCTCGCGCGCCTTGCGGTCGAGCGTGCGGTTGGAATTGAGGAACACGTTGCGTGCCAGCTGCTGGGTGATGGTCGAGGTGGCGGAGACCCCCCGATCCTGCTGCACCGCGTTATAGATCGCGCGCGCGAGCCCCATCGGGTCGATCCCGAGGTGCGAATAGAACCGGTGGTCTTCCACCGACACCATCGCGTGCTTCATCACCTCCGGGATTTCGTCTGCATCGAGCCACTCACCGTAGGACGGGCCAAGTTCGACGATCTCAGTCCCGTCGCGCGCACGCACGACGATAGTCTGGCCGTTCTGGCTCGATTTGAGCTGGTCGAAACCGGGCATTTCCTGCGCCGCGAAATAGACCGCCGTGAACAGCGCCACGGCTCCGAGCGCGGCCGCGACAAATCCGACCACGAGCAGCCGCTTGGTCCAGCGCCAAAAGGCACCGGACTGCTTTGCACCGCCGCGCTTACTCACTTTCCTGGAGCGTGAACCCCGCCCGCTGGCCATCTGCCGTTCTATCCTGCGTCACTTGTTCACCATGCATAGGGCAAAGCTAATGCAGGGTGAACGGCCAAGCTGCCGCCAGCGTTCAGTTTTCCTCGGGATTGAAGTCAAGCGAGGCGGAATTGATGCAATAGCGCAGACCATCGGGGCCGGGCCCGTCGGGAAAGACATGGCCGAGATGGCCGGAGCAGCGCGCACAGGTCACCTCGGTGCGGACCATGCCGTGCGACATATCGCGGTGTTCTTCCACCGCATCGGCGCTGGCGGGCGCGGTGAAGCTGGGCCAGCCCGAGCCGCTGTCATACTTGTCGTCGCTCTCGAACAGCGGCAGGCCGCATGCGGCGCAGACATATTCGCCCGCCATCTTGTTCTTCTCGTATTGCCCGGTGAATGCCCGCTCGGTGCCGCCTTCGCGCAGCACGTGATACTGCTCGGGCGACAGACGCTCGCGCCATTCGGCTTCGGTGAGATTGAGCTTATCGGGCATGGGTCAGGCCTCCTTCTGTCGCGATATGGGAGGCTGGTGGCGGGGCCGCAAGTTCGGCACCAGCTTCACCGTGCCTAGTCCTCCGTTTGGACCAGCCACCGGGAATAGCCCTCCCAGTCTTTATCAAGCGCCGCTCGGTCAACACATTCTTCCACCAGATTCAGCAAACCCTCTGGATCGGCCTTCATCGCTTCGATCACTGCTGCGCTCTCGTTCAACCGTTCTTCCGGGAGCTTTGAATAGTACCACGAGCGTAAGACATAGAGGGCCTGACGCTGAGGCTTGGTGGAAATTCCATCCGTATTCATCTCAAGCGTGTGAGCAGCCAATGCACAATGAAGATCGTCCCGGCTATCGAGGACATCAGCGGATGTCTGAGCACATCCGGCGAGCACAAGGCATAAGGCTAACGTTCTTGCCGCCAAGACCATAATGCCATTCGAAACCGCCCTAGGCATTCACATCCGCATAGTGGCTAGCGGGCGGGATGCCCTCCATCTTGTCGGTGAGCAGGCTGCGGAAGCTCGGGCGGCTCTTGATCACGCGATACCAGCCGTGCGCCGTATCGTGCCCGGTCCAGTCGATCCCGCCGAGGTAATCGGCCACCGAAATCTGCGCGGCAGCGGCGAAATCGGCCAAGCTCATCTGCGCGCCCGCCAGCCAGCGGTGGTTGTCGATCAGCCAGTCGATATAATCGAGATGCTCGTGCGCAAGCCGCATCGCCGAGCGCAGTACGCCGCTATCGGGCGCCGCGCGCAGCACGATCCGCTTCTTCATCTTCTCGTGCATCAGCGGGCCGGTGACGTCATAAAAGAAGCTCTCGTCGAACAGCGCCACCAGCCGCCGGATTTCCGCCCGCGCCAGAGCAGAGCCAAGGATCAGCGGGGTCTTGTCGACCGTCTCTTCAAGATATTCGCAGATCGCCTGGCTATCGACCAGCGTGCGGTTGCGCTCGGAATCGTGCAGCACCGGGGTGCGCCCGGCGGGGTTGAGCGTGTAGAAGTTGTCACTCGCATCCCACGGATTTTCGCGCTTCAGCTCGTAGGCGACGCCCTTCTCGCTCAGCGCCAGGCGCACCTTGCGGCTGAAGGGACAGAGCGGGAAATGAAAGAGGTGCCACATGGTAATAGATCTCAATGCCCGAGCCGCGCATTTGGGTCCAGCATACCCGCGCTGCAAGTGCGGATAATTCAGCGGTGGCCTGCGCTGTCCGGCTCGCCGAGTTGCGGCAGGCAGACCTGCATGATCGGTTCGATGCTATCATGATCGACGAGATCACGCGCTTCGGCGGCCAGGGCCGCGCGGATGCCTTCTTCATCGAGCCCGGCCTCGTCCATAACCCTGGCGGCGGCGCGCACGAAGTATTCGCGCGCCTCGCCGCCAAGCGGCGGATAGGCGAGCGCTGCGGCAGCGCCCGTCTCCTGCCCGTGGGCGACCAGCGCGAAGGCAGCCGAGCAACGCAGGGCCATCCGATGTTCAAGACTGAGCGGAGCGGCCTGCTGAGCATGCAGCGATGCTGAAGCAGCAAGCAGGGCGAGGACAGGAACGATGCGGATCATGCCTCACGCCTTTGCCCGGCCTGCCTTAATGCAGCGTGTCTCACCGCTTACGAGTGCGCATCCATTGCCAGCACCGGGTTTACCTTCCCCGAATCGCGTCCGGCGAGAAACTCGTTCTTGATGTTGCGGTATTTGAACTTCCACTCGCCATCGACGCGCACCAGCTCGTCCTCGTAGATACCAAAGGTGCCAAGCGTCGGGGTAAGGCGGTCGCTACCGGGCAAGCGCGGGCCGTCGTTGGCGGTTTCGAACCAGAAGCCGGTATGCCAGGCCTTGTCGCCCTCCACCCGGATCACCGACTGGCACAGGACGTGGCGCAGGATCGCGGGATTTCCGTCGACATCCTGATAAAGCGAACCAACCGCTTCCTTGAATGCCTTGGCCGAAGCGCGGATGTTCTCGCGCCCCGTCACCGCGCCGCGTGCATATTCGAGCGTGCCGTCCTCGGTGAAGGTCTCGGCGTAGGTATCGAAATCGTTGTAATCCATGGCAAACAGATAGCGCGCCATCAGATCCTCGATCTCGGCGCGATCCTGCGCATAGGTGGCGGAATATTTCGTCATCGACCTTCTCTCCCGTGGTTCTGCGACAAATTGCGACACGGCCTTGACCTGCGTCATGGCGTCGAAACTGCTTGATGGGCACTTTGGAAAAGGTCAACAGGACCGCGAGAGAGGAACATCAATGGCCATTAGTCCTGGCGCGCCGGTCAATTCTGAAGCTGCGGCTGCCGACGAGATCGACAGCGCCGCGCAGATGCCATGGCCGAGCGAGGGCAAGGGCTGGTTCGCGCTGTTCGTGATCGTGCTCACGATGTTCATCACCTTTTTCGATTCCACCGTATTCGCGATGCTGGCCGAGAAAATGAAAGGCAGCTTCGGCCTGTCCGACACGGCGCTGGGCTTCCTGCTCGGCCCCGCCAGCGTGGTGGCCTTCGTGTTTGTGGGCATTCCGCTGTCACGACTGGTGGATATCTATCCGCGCAAGCTGGTGCTGGCGGGCGGGATTGCCGTGGTCGGCGTGATAACGGCGCTGGGCGGACTGGCGCAGAGCTTCTCGCAGCTCGTCGGCACACGGCTGTTCGTCGGCGCGGGTGGCGCGGCGCACGGGCCGGGCTCCTACTCGCTGCTGGCCGATGCCTTCCGCCCGATTCGTCTCCCGCTGGTTTTCGCGCTGGTGCAGGTAGGCTTCGTGTTCGGTTCATCGCTCGGCACCTGGGGCGGCGGCCAGTTGATCGCCTGGACTAACACCATGCCAGAGCGGATCGCCTTTCTCGGGCTCGAAATCTTCTCCTGGCAGCTGATCCTGCTGATCATCGGCGCGCCGGGCCTCGTCGCCGGAATCCTGTTCCTGATGGTACGCGAACCACCACGCCGCCTGCCCCCGGGCGCAAACCGGCTGGTGCCGCCCGATGCTTCGCTGGGCCGCAAGCTGCTCGCTTTCACCGGCCTCGACGCGCTGAAGGCAATCAACGCGCGCGGGGCGGTCTACTGGCCGCTGTTCTTCGCGCTGGCGATGTCGGCGATCGAGAGCCAGGGGCTGCCCGCCTGGCGCGTTCCGTTCATCACCCGCACCTATGGCTGGACCGCCGACGAGATCGGCAACCTGCTCGGCCCGTTGATCTTCATCGCCTCGATCTGCGGCATTCTGGCGGGCGGCGTGTTCGTGAGCTGGATGAACCGCAAATATATCGACGGCAATATCCGCGCCTGCGCAATCATCTTCACCTGCACCACGATCTTCGCCATTTCGGCCCCGCTGATGCCCAATGGCGAACTGGCTCTCACCTGCATGGCGCTGACCTCGTTCTGCGGCCTGGCGGGCGCGCCTGCGCAAAATGCCGCAATCCAGCGGATCGCGCCCAACGAGATGCGCGGGCAGGTGACTGCATTCTATCTGTTCATGTTCACCTTCTTCGGCGCTATGGGCAGCTTCGTGATCGGCACGGTGAGCGACCTGATCGTGGGCGATCCGCAGAAGCTGTGGGAGGCGCTGCTGATCGTGGCGGGCGTGTTCATGCCGTTGGCGACGTTCTTCATGTGGCGCGCGATCAAGCCCTATGGTGAAGAAGTCGCTCGGTTGCAGGAGCGCGGGCTGTAATCGTCACGATGCGGTCCGTTTCGTTGCCGAGGCGCTATTCCCGTTGACTTGATAAGCTGGCTCCCACAATCGTATGCACAACATACGAATTGGGAGACTCGTGATGTCCGAAGTCCGCATCGCCGCGCTGGAGGCGAAGCTCGCCGATATGGAGCAGCGCCTCGCCCGCCGCGAGGACGAGTTGGATGTGCGCTCGCTGCAGTATCTTTACGGGTATCTGATCGACAAATGCATGTACGATCAGGTGGTGGACCTGTTCTCCGACGATGGCGAGGTGCGCTTCTTCGGCGGGGTGTGGAAGGGCAAGGAGGGCGTGCGCCGCCTCTATGTCGACCGCTTCCGCAAGCGCTTCACGCACGACACCAACGGCCCGGTCAACGGCTTCCTGCTTGACCACCCGCAAATCCAGACCATCATCACCGTCTCAAACGACGGCCAGATGGCGTGGCTTCGCGGGCGGAGCACGATGCAGGCCGGGCGCCACCGCGATTTCACGCACCCCGAGCTGGGCCTGAACGAGCGCCAGTGGTGGGAAGGCGGGCTCTACGAGAACATTTACAAGAAAGGCACCGACGGCAAGTGGCGCATCCATGTGCTCAACTACTTCCCGCACTGGCACGCCGATTTCGACAAGGGCTGGAGCAAGACCGACGCCGAATACGTGCCCTTCCCCAAGGTGCTTTATCCCGAAGACCAGTCCGGCCCCGATGCGCTGATCGACGATCACTGGTTGTGGCCCACGCACAAGCTGCTGCCGTTCCACATGAAGCACCCGATCACCGGTGAGGAAATGCTCGCCGAACGCTGGGAAGGCGACCGTGAACACGACGAGGCGCTGGCGGCGAAAGACTGAACCGAACACCACAGCCCGCTCGCCCTGAGCTTGTCAAAGAGCTCTCTTGCTTGCGAGCTGGCACGAAACCAAAGCGAAAGAACGGCCCTTCGCCAAGCTCGGGACGAGCGATCGAGAGGCCTGATTGGAGACCTGATAAATGACCGACTACCCCTCCCTCCACATGATCATCAACGGCGAACAGGTGTCCGGCGGTGGCCGCCGCACCTTCGACGTGGTGAACCCAGTCACCGGCGAGACGCTGGCCGAACTGCCGCTGGCCGACAAGGCCGACCTCGACCGCGCGCTTGAAGTGGCAGACGAAGGCTTCAAGCTCTGGCGCAAGTCCACCCCGCAGGAACGCGCCGCCGTGCTCGAAGGCGCGGCCCGCCTGATGGTCGAGCGCGCCGACGACCTCGCCCGGATCGCGACGATGGAAGAGGGCAAGCCCGTCGCCGAGGCCAAGATCGAAGTCATGATGAACGTCGGGCTGTTCAAGTTCTACGCCGGCGAGTGCTTCCGTCTCTATGGCCGCGAACTGGTGCGCCCGGTGGGCCAGCGCTCGGTCGTCCGGCACGAGCCGATCGGCCCGGTCGCCGCCTTCGCGCCGTGGAACTTCCCGCTCGGCAATCCGGGCCGCAAGCTGGGCGCGCCGATTGCGGCGGGCTGTTCGGTGATCCTCAAGAGCGCCGAAGAGGCCCCCGCCTCCGCGCTCGGCGTGCTCCAGTGCCTGCTTGATGCCGGTCTGCCCAAGCAGGTCGCGCAGGCCGTATTCGGCGTGCCCGACGAAGTTTCGAGCCACCTGCTCGCTTCGCCGATCATCCGCAAGCTCTCGTTCACCGGCTCGACCGTGGTGGGCAAGCACCTCGTGAGGCTTGCTGCCGACAACATGATCCGCACCACTATGGAGCTGGGCGGCCACGGCCCGGTGCTGATCTTCGACGATGCCGATGTCGAGGCAGCGCTCGCCACCGCCGCGCCGGGCAAGACGCGCAACGCAGGGCAGGTCTGCGTCAGCCCCACGCGCTTCATCGTGCAGGAAAACGTGTTCGAGAAGTTCCGCGACGGCATGGCCGAGCGCCTCGCCGCGACCAAGGTCGGCAACGGGCTTGAAGACGGCGTGCAGATGGGGCCGATGGCGAACCCTCGCCGCCCTGAGGCAATGGAGAAGTTCATCGCCAATGCCGTCGACAAGGGCGCACGGCTCAACACCGGCGGCGAGCGGATCGGCAATCAGGGCTTTTTCTTCCAGCCAACCGTGCTCAGCGAGATTCCGCTCGATGCCGACGTGATGAACGAAGAGCCGTTCGGCCCGCTGGCGCTGATCAACCCCTACCGCACCGAGGAGGAGATGATCGCCGAGGCCAACCGCCTGCCCTACGGCCTTGCGGCCTACAACTGGACCCGCGACGCCGCGCGCCAGCGCCGCCTCGGCGATGCGATCGAGGCCGGGATGGTCGGCATCAACACCCACATGATCGGCGGAGCCGATGCGCCGTTCGGCGGGGTGCAGTGGTCGGGCCACGGCAGCGAGGACGGCCCCGAGGGCGTACTCGCCTGCATGGTCACCAAGACCGTACACGAAGCTTGAGAGGAACCGACATGACCGAACCACTGCTGACCGGTGGCCAAAAAGGCTACCTGCGCATCGCCACCGAAGAGGCCTTCGCCACGCAGGAGCAACTCGACGCGATCATGCGTCTGGTGAAGGAAGGCCGCGCCGACAAGGGCACGATGAACCTGTGGGGCTTCTATGGAACGTCGCCTTCGGAGCGCACCACTTTCATCCGCGAGCGACTGCTCGATCTGGGTGAGCTGCGCATCAAGGCGATGGACGATGCCGGGATCGACAAGGCCGTGCTGGCACTCACCAGCCCCGGCGTGCAATCGCTGTTCGACCTCGACGAGGCGCGCGGCATTGCGAGCCGCGCCAACGATCACCTCAAGGCTGCCTGCGAACGCTATCCCGATCGCTTCATCGGCATGGCGGCAGTCTGCCCGCAGGACGCCGAATGGTCGGCCACCGAGCTGAAGCGCGCCAAGGAGGAACTGGGCTTCGTCGGCGTGCAGATCAACTCGCACACCCACGGCCACTATCTCGACGAGCCGCAGTTCGATCCGATCCTGCGTGCCTGCGCCGAGCTGGACATGCCGCTCTACATCCACCCGCAAGGCCCGCCCGACGACATGATCGGCACCATGGCCGAGGTCGGCCTCGAAGGCGCGGTGTTCGGCTTCGCGGTGGAGACGAGCTTTCACGCGCTGCGCCTGCTCACCTCGGGCGCGTTCGACCGCTACCCGTCGCTGAAGCTGGTGCTCGGCCACGGCTGCGAGGGCCTGCCGTTCTGGATCGACCGCCTCAACTTTATGCATCAGGCGGGCATCCGCTCCGGCCGCTACGAACGGATGAAGCCGCAGAACCACGAACTGCACTACTATCTGCGCAACAACGTGTGGGGCACCAACTCGGGCTTGCCGAGCCCGGCCTCGATCACGCTGATGATGGAGGTCATGGGCGAGGACCGCGTGATGTACGCGATGGACTATCCCTACCAGTATGTGCCCGATGAGGTCCGTATGCTCGACGCGATGGACCTGCCGCGCGAGACGATGAAGAAGTTCTACCAGACCAATGCGGAGGCGCTGTTCGGCATCTGAGCCGACGCTGCGCCGGGAGCGGGCTGCTGCGGCCCGCTCCGGCAAGGCCACCAGGAAGATACCCTGAACCACCGCGTGTGGGGACGAGGAAGAGGAATTTTTACGACCATGACCAACGTACGCGAAGCGGCCTACAAGGTGTTCGAGCACTTCGGGGTGGACCGATTGTTCGGCAACCCCGGCAGCACCGAGTTGCCGATGCTCAAGGGCATGCCCTTCCCCTATGTCATGGGCCTCAACGAAGCGGTGGTGATGGGTATGGCAGATGGCTTTGCGCGCGCCAGCGGCAAGCCCGCGCTGGTCAACCTGCACTCCTCCGCAGGCACGGGCCACTCGCTCGGCAACCTGTTCACCGCCTGGAAGAACAACGCCCCGATCGTGGTGACGGCAGGCCAGCAGGCGCGCTCGATCCTGCCGTTCGACCCCTTCCTCGGGGCCGAACGCCCGACTGAATTTCCGCGACCTTACGTCAAGTTCGCCATCGAGCCCGCGCGCGCCGAAGACGTGCCGCTGGCACTGGCGCGCGCCTTCGCCGTGGCGCTGACCCCGCCGATGGGCCCGGTCTTCGTCTCGATCCCGGTCGACGACTGGGAGCGCGAATGCGAGATGCCTGCCCTGCCCGATCTCACCCTGCGGACCTTCCCCGATCCCGCCGGCATCGCCAAGATCGCCGCTATGCTCGATGGCGCTAAGAACCCGGCCCTGGTGCTCGGCACCGGGGTCGCCAATGCGGGCGGATGGGACGCGGCTATTGCGCTGGCCGAAAAGACCGGCGTGAGCGTCTGGGCCGCGCCCTATGCCGCGCGCGAAGTGTTCCCCGAAACGCATCCCCAGTTTGCGGGCTTCCTCAACGCCTGGCGCGACCAGATCCGCGACTCGCTTGCCCCGCACGATGCGATCCTCGTGGTCGGCGCGCCGGTGTTCACCTATCACGTCGAAGGCTCCGGCCCGCACTGGCCCGAAGGCGCGGAGCTGATGGCGTTGAGCGACGATCCGAACCATCTTTCGAACCTGCCCGGCGGGGCCGGCGTGCTGGGCGATCCGAAAGCGGCGCTCACCATGCTGGCCGATAGCGTCAAGGCTGGCACCTTCTCCGGCACGAGCCACCAGCTGATCGACCCCGACCCCGACATGACCGCGCCCTACGTGCTCAAGCGCATCGCGGCGCTGCGCCCGGACAACGCCGTGATCGTGGAAGAGGCCCCCACCGCGCGCGGGCCGGAGCATGTCACCCTGCCGATCACCCGCGAGGGCGGCTTTTTCACCTGTGCCAGCGGCGGCCTCGGCCACTCGCTGCCCGCCGCCGTGGGGGTGGCCTTGGGCCAGCAGGACAAGGTCGTGGCCGTACTCGGCGATGGCTCCGCGATGTACACCATCCAGGGCCTGTTCACCGCCTTTCAGGAAAAGGCGAATGTCAGCTTCGTGGTGCTCAACAATTCGGCCTATGCCGCGCTGACCGGGTTTTCGAGCGAATTCGGGATGAACCACGTGCCCGGCTGCGACCTTGCCGGGCTCGATTTTGCCAAGCTTTCCGAAGGGCTTGGTGTGCCTTCGCGGCGGGTCGACAGCGTCGATTCGCTTGATGCAGCGCTGGGCTGGTCGATGGCGGAAAGCGGGCCGACTTTGCTCGACGTGCGGATCAAATAGGCCGGGTTAATAATTTCGCACTGAGCGAAACGGCAATTTGCGTGTAGGGCGCGCGGCGTGAGCGGCTGCGCGCGCCGATGATTCGCGCGCCTCGATGCCGCAACCTGCCACGATCCGCTGGCCTCCTAGAACGAAAGTCTCCCTGTTTGTCCTTTCCTGACCTGCCGTCCGTCATTGCCTCCGCGCTCGAAGAAAAGGGCTATACCGAACTCACGCCCGTCCAGTCGCAGGTGCTCGTTCCCGAAGCCGAGGGACGCGACCTGCTGGTCTCCGCCCAGACCGGCTCGGGCAAGACCGTCGCCTTTGGCCTTGCCTTCTCCAGCGATCTGCTCGGGCCCGACGGGCGGGTGCCGCGCGATGGCAAGCCGCTGGCGCTGGTGATCGCGCCCACCCGCGAACTGGCGTTGCAGGTCAGCCGCGAACTCGCCTGGCTCTATCGCAACGCGGGCGCACACATCGCCACCTGCGTGGGCGGGATGGACCCGAGCAAGGAACGCCGCAACCTTGCGGGCGGGGCGCAGATCGTGGTTGGCACGCCGGGCCGCCTGCGCGATCATCTCGAACGCGGAGCGCTCGACCTTTCCGCCTTGCGCGCCGTGGTGCTCGACGAAGCCGACGAAATGCTCGATATGGGCTTTCGCGAGGAACTGGAAGAAATCCTCGACGCCACGCCCGAAGGCCGCCGTTCGTTGCTGTTCTCGGCCACCTTGCCGCGCACGATCGTCAACCTCGCGACCCGTTACCAGCGCAATGCCCTGCGCATCTCGACCGTTGGGGAAACACGCGGACACGGCGATATCGCCTACCAGGCGATCACCGTGGCCCCGCCCGAGGTGGAGAATGCGGTGGTCAACCTGCTGCGCTTCCACGAGGCCGAGACCGCGATCCTGTTCTGCGCCACCCGCGAAAAGGTGCGCCACCTCACCGCGATTTTGCAGGAGCGCGGCTTTGCCGTTGTAGCCCTCTCAGGCGAACACACCCAGTCCGAGCGCAACCAGGCGATGCAGGCGCTGCGCGACCGCCGCGCCCGCGTCTGCGTGGCGACCGACGTAGCCGCGCGCGGGATCGACCTGCCCGGCGTCTCGCTGGTGATCCACGTCGAGATTCCGCGCGATGCCGAGGCTCTGCAGCACCGTTCGGGCCGCACCGGACGCGCGGGCAAGAAGGGCATCGCCGCACTGCTCGTGCCATGGCCGCGCCGTCGCCGTGTGGAGAGCATGTTGCGCGGTGCAAAGATCGAAGCCGAATGGATCGATCCGCCGAGCGCGCAGATGATCCGCCAGCAGGATCACGCAAGGCTCCTGGAGAAGCTGCTCGCCCCCGTCGAAATCGAGGAGGACGACCGCGCCCTCGCCCGTGAACTGCTTGACCGCCGCAGCCCCGACGAGCTGGCCGCCATGCTGGTGCAGGCACACCGCGCGCGCCAGCCGCAGCCAGAAGAGCTGACCGCCAACACCCCCGAGGCGCGCGAAAATGCCCGCGCGCAGCGTCACCGTCCGGGTTTCGAGGATACCGTGTGGTTCAAGCTCGATGTCGGGCGCAGCAACGGGGCTGACCCGAAGTGGATCCTGCCCGTTGTGTGCCGCCGCGGGCACATCTCGAAGAACGAAATCGGGGCGATCCGCATCGGTCCGCAGGAAACCTTCGTAGAGATTCCGCGTGCTGTGGCCGACAAGTTCGCCGACGCCGCGCGACGGACCGGCGAAACCGAGCGCGAAGCAGGCGAGGAATCGATCGGGATCGAACTGTCCGATCATGCCCCGCGGGACATGGCGCGTCAGAACCGGCGCATGGGTCGCGGCGATCGCGATGGCGGCTCGGCCCCGGTCAAGCCGAGGCCCTTCCGCTCGGGTGGGTTCAAGCCCGGCAAGGGCGGCGGCCCCGGCAAGGCGCAGGGCGCCAAGCCGGGGAAACGCTTCGGCAAGCCCGGCGGGAAGCCGGGCAAGCCATTCAACAAGAAACCACGCGACTAGGCCGCGCGGCTGGCATCAGCCTGCGGTGAAAACGCCGCAGGCGATGCGATCACCGCTGTCGCCTGAAGGATCGGTGGTCTGATCGTCCTCGCCAGCGTGGACGATGAAGGCCGAGCCATCTTCATCCATCAGGCCGTCGAAGGTCGCCGACATGGCGAGCATGTAAGTAAGCGAACCGGTGCCATCGGCGCCGATTTCGAGGTTGGGCATGTCGCCCGCGTGCTGACCATCATCGCCTTCAAGGCCGTGCATCGATTCGTCGGGGTTCCAGTGCCCGCCCGCTGCGGCAAAGCCATCGTCGCACGAGCCGACGGTGTGGACGTGCACGCCGTGCAGGCCCTCAGGCATGTTCATCGCCGAAACGTCGATGGTGATCCCGCCGGCAGAGCCAGTGGCAGTGACGGTGCCGACTTCCTCGCCATCGGCAGTAAGCAGCGTGGCCGTGGCGGATTCGCCGGCCCCACTGGCAGCGCCACCTTCCATCGCCATGCCGTCGGCAGCGGGTTCTTCGGCAGCGTCATTGCCGCCGCAGGCAGCGAGCGAGGCAGCGCCGAGGGCGAGCAGGGGTAGAGCGAATTTACGCATGGAGGACTCCTTTTTGTCGGTTGCACCTGATTAAACAAGCAGGCGGGTACAGGTTCCGAACCTAGGGCAATGAGGCCAGATGTCACCCCCGCTGTGAAAACCTTTCGAGCACTTCGCCGCCCCAGGCCATGATCTGTTTGGAGGCAAGGAGATACCGGTTGCCCTGCTTCACCACCACGTCGCGCACATGGCCGCTCCAATGCATCATCGTGCCCTCGCCGGGGCGGGTGATCGTGCTCATGGCATAGGCGAGCACGACCCAGCAGTCGGCACGGCCCTCGGGGTCGGGCTCGTAGATGAGGTTGCCGAAATGGTGCTGGTGGCCGGGAAAATCGGGCCGCTCGTGGAAGCGCAGCACCAGCTTGCGGATTTCTTCGCGGCCTTCGCGAATCTCGATGCCATTGGCCCCTTCCTCGTAGGCGCGGGCGTCGGCGGTGTAGCAATCGAGATAGCCCTCGGTGTCCCCCACATCGAGCGCACGATAATACCGCGCGAAGAGCTGGCGGATGGCGAGATCGTCTTCGGGCGTGGGCAAGGTCATACAGGTCTCCGATCAGGCAGGGGATAGGGCGGAACGGCGGGCAAGCACGTGAGGCGCAGTCTCACGCAGCGCCAGCGCGACGAGCGTGCCGCCAAGCGCCAGCGACACCAGCAGCCAGCACACCGCTTGCAAGCCGTAAGCGTCGGACAGCGAGCCAGCGATGGTTGGCGCCAGCACACCGCCCAGCACCTCGCCCACGCCCATCACGATACCCATGGCAGTCGCGGCGCGGGCCGGGTCGACGCTTTCGGCGGGCACGGTCGCCATGAACATCGGGAAGATGCCGTTGAAGGCCCAGCCGGCAAAGAAGATCGCCGCCATGGCCACGAAGGCCCCGTCGAACAGCAGCGCGCCAAGCGGCAGGATCACGCCCGAGAGGGTAAAGCCAACCATCACCGGTCGCCGCCCCAACCGGTCGGACAGGGCGGGCACCAGAAACCCGCAAACCGCGCTCGCGATGCCGAGCACCGCCATCAGCCATGCTGCATCGCCCTCGGAATATCCGCGCAGCTGCACCATCACCAGCGGCATGAAGGCCCAGGTGACGACAAGATAGGCCACCAGCAAGATCGCCAGCAGCGCGCAGACGACCACGTTACGCTCGCTCGCCACTTCGAGCAGTGGCGGCCTTGCGCCGGGCGCAGGCACCGGCCTCGGCGGCAACTGGCGCTCGATCACGAACAACCAGATCAGCAGCGCCGAGATCACCCCCGGTATGGCGGCGATGAAGAATGCATTTCGCCAGCCGTAGGCAAGCGCAATCGGCACCAACACCAGCGGAGCGACCGAAGAGCCGAGGATGCTGGAACCGAGGTTCTGGGTGACGCCCATGGCCAGCCCTCGGTGCTTCGGCTCAACCTCGTGGACCACCATCGCATGGCTGATCGGCATCACCCCGCCCTCGCTCAGCCCCATCAAGAGCCTCGCGCCGAGCAGCATCAGGAAGCCGGTCGCGAGGCCCGAAACGACCGAGCAGACCGAGAAGATCAACGTCGAAACGAGGATCAGGATCTTGCGTTTTCCGGTCTTGTCGGAAAGCCAACCGACGAAAATTGCCGCCAGCGCCCATGTCAGCGAGAGCGCCGAGCCAAGCAGCCCAACCTCGGTGTAGCTCAGCCCCAGCTCGGGCTGGATGAAGGGCATCAGAAAATTGAGCGCGTTGCGATCAAAGAACAGGATGCCGAAGTTCAGGCACAACAGGCTCACCAGCAGGATCTGATACCTGCGGCTGGCCGATCCGGCGGCGTCTTGTGCGCCCATGCCCTCTCCCCACAGGTATCGGTCAGGTCACGCGCCAGACCCACAGCTTGATCGACGAAGCAAAACGCGCGCCCGAGCAGATGAAGATCGAGCGGTTCATCCACTCGTAGGGGCCAGCCGGCGCAATGAATTCGGGAATAGTGCGGAAATAGTATTCGCTCGGATCGACCTCATCGCCGCGGCGCAGGCGGTCCATCACCTCGGGCGGGCCGTGGCGCAGGCCCTTGTTGCGGATCTGGATGATCGCGCCATCGTCGGTCTCGATGGCGTAAATGGCGTCGGCCACGGTTACGCCATCGGGGCGGGTAAGCTGCCAGTCGGCCGAATTGCCCATCAGCTTGCCGCTTATCTTCGGGCCTTTGACATAGCCGCCATCGCAGATCGGAATGATCCGGCGCGTGCCGTCGACCACCGGGCCGATCTCCCGCGGGGGCTCCAGCGCGCCTCCGGCCTCATAAACGAATTCAAGGCCGGGTTTGTATTTCTCGAAGTCGGGTTCACTCATTGCATGGGCTTTCTGGCAATTGCGGCAAAGTAGGAAAGGACGTCGGCGTCCACGCCCTCAGGCGGGACGGGTGGATAGTAGCTGAGCTTGACGATCACGGTGCGAGTCTCGGGGTGGACATAGACCAACTGCCCGGCCAGCCCGACTGCGGCATAGGCGCCCGGCTCGTTGTCGACCTGCCAGGTCTGCAAGCCATAGCCGGGAAAGCCCGCGTCCGCTGGCATGCCGGTGGGCTTCATCGTGCTCATCTGCGCGGTCCAGCCAACGGGCAGGACCTGATCGGCGCCCACCTTGCCTTCGTCGAGCAGCATCTGCCCGAGCCGCCCCCAGTCGCGCAGGACGGCGTTGAAGCCCATGCCGTTGAGTGCGCGGCCCGTGCCGACAGGGCCGTCGGCGAGGAAATGCGCGCCCGCCTCGGCCCCGAGCGGCTGCCAGAGCCGCTCTTCCATCAGGTCTTCGATCCTGCGGCCCGTCGCCTCTTCGAGCACCCAGCCGAGGACGGCGGTGTCGAGCGTGGCATAGTTGAACTGCGCGCCCGGTTCGCTGCGCTGGTCGATGCCGACGGCGAAATCAGCGAAGCGCGCTTCGTTGCGGATGATCGCCGTTTCGTGGATGCGCCCGGCAAGGCTCGGGTTCTCGCCGAAGTCGTAGCGCTCCTCGATCGCCGCGCCGCTGCGCATTTCGAGCACATTGCGGATCGTGGCCGCGCCGTAGGCCCCGTCAGCCAGCGCCGGGACATAGCGGCTGACCGGATCATCAAGGCTGGCGATCTCGCCGCGATCCAGCGCCTGCCCGATCAGCATGGCGGTGATCGTCTTGGTCATCGAGAAGCCGATGTGCGGCGTCGCGGCGTCCATCCGGTTGCGATAGTCTTCGAAGACAATCTTGCCGTCTCGCAGCACCAGCAGGGCATTGGTGAAGGTGCCCTCGGCCCATGCGTCATAGCTGACCGGCTGACCCGCAAGCATGGCTTGCGGCAGCACCAGGTCGCCGCCGTGGGGCAGCGGGCGCGCGTCTTCGGGCGCGGCCACCGTGCGGAAGGCCAGAACCTCCTGCGTGTTGCGGAAGGTGAAAGCGTTGACCTCGGGATTGAGCAATTGCCACCGCATAGCGATGGTGGCGGGCGACGGCGGCAAACTGCCGACGACTTCAGCCTCGGTCACGGTTTCATCTGGCTGCGCCAGCGCAGGCGCACCCGCTATCAGTATAGCTGCCCCGGCGACCCGCAACAGCATAGGCGTCAATTTGGTCATTGTGTTCTCTCCCTCGGCAGGGTGTGCCGGGGAGAGAACCAAAGATCAAGCGGGCTCGGGCTGCTTCGCCTTCAACCCGATGTCCTCGCTGAGGGCAAAGTTGCCGTGCAGGCCGAACCGCAACCGGATCGGTACGTGGACTGTTGCCACCGGTCCCTTCTCGATGTCGAGCGCATCGAAGATCAGCAGGTCGGAATTGTGATCGGCCAGCCGGTTGCAGATCATCACGATCCAGCCGTCGCCTTCGGGAGCGTCTTTCGAACGCGGGATGAAACACGGCTCTTGCATCGAGGAGACCGGGCCGCACCACCAGTGCTGCTCGGCGCCGGTTTCCAGATCCTTCAGGAACAGGCAGTTCATCAGGAACCCGCCGGCGCTGCCGCCCTTCAGCTCGTTGGGGCGGCTCATGTCCATCTCCAGGCCCCAGGTGTAGCGGTTCTTCACGCCAGTGAAGCGATCGTCGATGCGCGGGAACTCGCTGGCGGTGTCGGTCAACTGCTCGATCTCGGCGAAGTCCTCGCCGTTCGAGGCCATGTCGACGGTCCAGCGGGTCAGCTTGCTCATCGCCTCGGCCCCGTTGAAGGGGGCGCCATGAATGTCGGGGAAGAACGGGAACATGTTGTTCTTCGCCTCGGGGATCACGAAGTGAACCTTCGAACCTTCCTGCCAGGCGTTGACCACGTGGCTGGCGAAGCAGTTGTCGCGCTTGAACCAGCGGATGTCTTCATCCTTCAGATCGTCGCGGCGCGGGATGATGCCGAGATAAACCGGCATGGTGGTGTCGAAGGCGAAATGCTCGCGCTTCTGCTCCAGGTATTCCCAGCTGCTGGTCGATGGCACGATGTGCAGCACGAGGTAATCCTCGGTGATGCCGAAGTCGTGCATCATGCAGTAGTAGGGCACCTTGAACCATTTTTCGCGGACCAGCGATCCGTCGGGCGCGACTTCCATGTAGGAGACGTCCTCGGTGCACAGGCCGCTAGCGGCATAGCCGATGGCGACCATGTTGCCGGTCGCCGGGTCGATCTTCGGGTGCGCGGTGAAGGTCTGCGACTTCATCGCCCCTTCCCAGGTCTCGAAGGCGTCGGTCTCCATCGTCGCCGGGTCCATGATCAGCGCCGGGCTGTCTTCCTTCATCGCCCACAGCTTGCCGGCGTAGATCCAGGCATTGGTGTTGGCGGTGCTCCGGATCATGCCCTTCACGCTGGGATCGTCGGTGACGGGGTTGCGATACTTGCCGAACAACCCGCGGCCCGCCTTGCGCTCGGCGTGCCACTTGTCGGTTTTGGCCCAGCGCTGTTTGAAATCGACCTGGCCATCGTGGATGTGGAAGCGGGTGATCATCCCGTCGCCGTTGAAGGCGATATCGTCGCCGAGCAGCGGCGGGAACTGCGGATCGGGCTGCACGCGGAAAAACGCGCCGTCGATTTCGGGCGGGATCGTGCCATCAACATCGAGATCCTCGATATCGGCTTCGACCCGGCTGGGGGTGTTGAACCCCGTAAAACTCGGTGTGTCTGGAAACTGCGCCATCGTCTTTCGACTCCTCTTCCTTGCGCTCGATTGTATGCTTCACTAACAAATAGGCAAGATCGACGGGATAGGAACATTGGCACAGCCTGCATTGATCGAGAGCAAGGACGGAGCGGGCGATGGGCCGGCTTCGCTCGATAGCGTGCTGGGCTTTCACATCCGCCTGGCCCACGGCGCTGTCTATCGCCATTTCAGCGAGACTTTCGCTTCGCTTGAACTGACGCAAAAGCAGGTCAGCACCTTGTGGTTGGTGGCCGAATCGCCCGGTATCGCTCAGAGTGAACTGGGCAACCGCCTGCGGATGGACCGAGCGACTGCGATGTCCATCGTCAGCCGGATGCAGGAGCGCGACTATCTTTGGCGCGAGCGCTGTCCAGCAGACGGACGCAAGCAATTGCTCCACCTGACCGGTGCTGGCAAGAAGGCGCTGGAGGAGGCGAAAGCCTGCATTAAGGAGCACGAACGCTGGCTGAAGAGCCGCTTCACTCCGGACGAAGTCAAGAAATTGGTGGAAATGCTCGCGCGAATCCACGATTAGTCCGCGCGAACTGAGGAGAGGTAAGCAAACCATGGCTGCACCGGGCGGGGGCACGAACCCCATCACTGTTATCAACGACACGCCGATGGGGGTGCGCCAATGGATCGTCGTTGTCCTGATGGTGATGCTGAACGCGCTTGACGGGTTCGACGTGTTATCGAGCGCCTTTGCCGCGCCGGGCATTTCGGCCGAATGGGGCATCGAACGTGCGGCGCTGGGCGTGGTGCTCTCGGCCGAGCTGGTCGGCATGGGCTTCGGCTCGGTGCTGCTGGGCGGCGCAGCCGACAAATATGGCCGCAAGAACACCATGCTGGTGTGCCTGCTGTTCATGGCAGCAGGCATGTGGGCCGCAGGGCACGCCAATGCGGTGACACCGCTCGTGATCTTCCGCTTCATCACCGGCATCGGCATCGGCGGCATGCTCGCCGCGACCAATGCGGTGACCGCCGAAAGCACCAACAGCAAGTGGCGCAAGGCGGCCATCGCGGTCTATGTGGCAGGCTATCCGTTGGGCGCGATCGTCGGCGGCATCGCCGCGTCGGAATGGCTGCTCGACACCTATGGGTGGCGCGGTGTGTTCGACTTCGGCGCCATCGTCACCGCAGCTCTCATCCCTGTCATCTATGCTCTGGTGCCGGAAACGGCAGCCTACAACGCCGGCAAGGGCAATGCCGAAGGCGTCAACAAGACGCTCGCGGCCTTCGGCAAGCCGCCGATTCACGACCTGCCGGCGCTCGACCTTTCCGCAAGTCGGCCCAAGGTCACCGACATCCTGTCGAACCCGCAGCTGCGCCCCGTCACACTGCTGCTGGCCTTCGGCTACATGTTCCACACCATCACCTTCTATTACATCCTCAAGTTCGCGGTGCAGATCGTGGCTGACTATCCGCCGGAATATGCCCCTTCGGAAGCTGCCACCGTTCTCACCTATGCCAATGTCGGCGGGTTCTTCGGTTCGGCGCTGTTCGGCTTCGTGATGGCACGCCTCGGCATCCGCTGGCCGACTGCGCTCATGCTGCTGCTCGGCTCGGTCGCCGTGGCCAGCTTCGGCCTGGGCCGCGATTCGCTCGATGCCTGGCAGTGGGCGACGATCATCACCGGCTTCTTCACCAATGCCGCGATCTCGGGCTACTATGCCGCCTTCGCGCGCGGCTTCCCCGCCTATGCCCGTGCCACCGGCACCGGCTTCGTGCTCGGGATCGGCCGTCTGGGTGCGGCAGGCAGCCCGCTGCTCGCGGGCACGCTGTTCACGGTGCTGGGCAATTCGGAACTTCTCACCGTCTCGATCATCATGGCCATGGGCTCGGTGATCTCGCTGGTGCTGTTCCTGATGCTGCCCGAGCGGGACGGCGACGAAACGGTCGGTGCCGCCGACCTTCCCTCCGGCACCCCGCTCGACTGAAAATCCTAGGAGACTATCCCCCATGAAAACCCGCGCAGCAGTCGCCTTCGAGGCGAAGAAGCCGCTCGAAATCGTCGAGCTCGACCTCGAAGGCCCGAAGGCTGGCGAGGTGCTGATCGAGATCATGGCGACCGGCATCTGCCACACCGACGCCTATACGCTCGACGGGCACGACAGCGAGGGGATCTTCCCCTCGGTGCTTGGCCATGAGGGCGCGGGCGTGGTGCGCGAAGTGGGCGCGGGTGTCACCTCGGTAAAGCCGGGAGACCACGTGATCCCGCTTTACACGCCCGAATGCCGCCAGTGTAAGTCGTGCCTCAGCGGCAAGACAAACCTGTGCACCGCGATCCGCGCCACGCAGGGCAAGGGCCTGATGCCCGATGGCACCACGCGCTTTTCGTACAAGGGGCAGCCGATTTATCACTACATGGGCTGCTCGACCTTCTCGAACTTCACCGTGCTGCCTGAGATCGCCGTCGCCAAGATCCGCGAAGACGCACCGTTCCAGTCGGCCTGCTATGTCGGCTGCGGCGTGACGACCGGTGTTGGCGCCGTCACCAACACCGCCAAGGTCCAGGTGGGCGACAATGTGGTAGTGTTCGGCCTTGGAGGGATCGGCCTCAACGTGATCCAGGGCGCGCGGCTGGCGGGCGCCAACATGATCGTCGGCGTCGACATCAATCCGGACCGCGAGGAATGGGGCCGCAAGTTCGGCATGACCCACTTCCTTAACACCAAGGGCATGAGCCGCGAGGACACCGTCGCCAAGATTGTCGAAATGACCGATGGCGGCGCGGACTTCACCTTCGATGCCACCGGCAACACCGACGTGATGCGCACCGCGCTCGAAGCGTGCCATCGCGGCTGGGGCACCTCGATCATCATCGGCGTGGCCGAAGCGGGCAAGGAAATCGCCACCCGCCCGTTCCAGCTGGTGACGGGGCGCAACTGGCGCGGTACGGCGTTCGGCGGGGCCAAGGGTCGCACCGACGTGCCCAAGATCGTCGACATGTACATGCAGGGCAAGATCGAGATCGACCCGATGATCACCCACGTGATGGGCCTCGAAGAGATCAACACCGCCTTCGACCTCATGCACGAAGGCAAGTCGATCCGCTCGGTCGTGGTGTTCTGAGCAAGATCGCCCGATGACCGGCTTGTTTCGTCATATGGTGCTAGGGGCAGACGATCCCGGAGCGGCGCGCGTCTTTTATGATGCGACCTTTGCCGCCATCGGGGTCGGCCCCGCCTCGCCCGACACGAAAGGCCGGTTCGTCTACCGCCACGAAGGTCAGCTGTTCATCATCGGACGGCCGATCGACGGCGAGAAGGCGACCCACGCCAATGGCGGCACGCTCGGCTTCTTTGCGCCCACCGCCGAGGCGGTCCATGCCTGGCATGCCGCCGGGCTCGCCAATGGCGGCTCGGCTTGCGAGGGCACTCCGAAAGAACGCGTGTCGCCCGCCACGGGCCAGCCGGTCACGGTCGCCTATCTGCGCGATCCGACCGGCAACAAGCTCTGCGTGGTTTACGAGCAGGAGCAGGCATAACGAAACGCAGGCCCTGCTGCGGCGCGTTGCCCCAATCTGCCCGGTCACGCATTCATTCTTTCACAAGGCCGAAAACTTCGGCTATGCGATAAACCGAGTCACGCGCGCCCTTCACGGGCAGCCTGAGAGGAGAACCCAAGCCATGTTCAACCACGTCTTCGTCGGCACAAACGATGTCGATGCTGCCCGCAAGTTCTACAACGCCACCATGAGCGTGCTGGGCCATGCCGGGCACGACATGCCGATCGGCACCGCCTACCCCAGCGAGAACGGCACCTTCATCGTCGCCACGCCCGCCAACGGCGAGGAAGCGACCTGCATGAACGGCTTCACCTTCGGCTTTCGCGCCGCCGACTACGATCAGGTTGAGGCATGGCACGCTGCCGGCCTCGCCAATGGCGGCACCGATGCGGGCGCACCGGGTTTCCGTGAAAACTCGCCGGGCAACATGTATGGTGCCTACCTGCGCGATCCCGATGGCCATAAGCTATGCGCCTTCGCGCCCAACACAGGTCCGCGCTGAGCGAAGGAGTAATTCCGAATGTACAGCCATATGATGGTCGGCTCGAACGACCTCGAAAAATCCAAGACCTTTTATGATGCCGTGTTCACCGCCATCGGTGGAGAACCAGGCAGCTACGATCCCAAGGGAAGGCTGATGTACGTCCACAAGGGCAGTGCCTTCCTCGTGACCAAGCCGATCAACGGTGAACCGGCAACCCCCTCCAACGGTAGCACCATCGGCTTTGCCATGGACAATCCCGAGCAGGCCGATGCCTGGCACGCCGCCGGCGCCGCTGCTGGCGGCACCGAGATCGAAGACGCACCGGGCATGCGCGATATGCACGGCACGAAGCTCTACCTCGCCTATCTGCGCGATCCCGATGGCCACAAGCTGTGCGCCCTCTATCGGATGGATTGAGGAGTATCTCGTGAGCCTCGAAACAATCAGCACCAACCGCGCCTTTGGCGGCACGCAGGGCGTCTACAAGCACGCCAGCAGCGCCACCGGCACCGAGATGACCTTCGCGGTCTATGTGCCTGAGCACGCCGAGGGCGCCAAGCTGCCGGTGCTGTTCTACCTTTCCGGGCTCACCTGCACCCATGCCAATGTCATGGAAAAGGGCGAATACCGCGCCGCCTGTGCCGAGCACGGCATCATCTTCGTCTGCCCCGACACCTCGCCCCGAGGTGACGATGTGCCCGACGACGAAGGCTACGACTTCGGCAAGGGCGCTGGCTTCTACGTCAACGCCACGCAAGACCCGTGGGCCACGCATTTCCACATGCGCGACTATGTCGAGAACGAGCTGCCCGCGCTGATCGCGGAGAACTTTCCCGTCGACATGGAGCGGCAGGGCATCACCGGCCACTCTATGGGCGGGCACGGCGCGCTCACCATCAGCTTGCGCAATCCGGGCCGCTACAAGTCCACCTCGGCTTTTGCGCCGATCGTTTCGCCGCTCAACTGCCCCTGGGGCGAGAAGGCGCTGACCGGCTATATCGGCGGCGACAAGGCGGCCTGGCGCGAATACGATGCCTGCGCGCTGATCGAAGACGGCGCGCGCCTGCCCGATCTGCTGGTCGATCAGGGAACCGGCGACAATTTCCTCGAAGAGCAGCTGAAGACGCGCCTGCTCGAAGAGGCCGTGGCTGCGGCAGGAATGCCCGCGACGATCCGGATGCAGGAGGGCTACGACCACTCCTATTACTTCATCTCCACCTTCATGGCCGACCATGTTGCGTGGCATGCCGAGAGGTTGAAAGCATGAGTGACAAAAGCCAGCGCATTGGCGAGATCATCGCCGCGCACGCGCACCGGGAGGGGCCGCTACTGCCGATCCTCCACGATATCCAGCACGAGTTCGGCTGCGTCGACGCCGATACCGAGGTGCTGCTGGCCAAGGGCCTCAACCTCACCCGTGCCGACATCCACGGCGTGGTGAGCTTCTACCACGACTACACTGCCGATGCCGATCCGCGCCCCGTGGTTCAGATCTGCCGCGCCGAAGCCTGCAAGGCCAATGGGGTCGAGCGGCTGATCGGTGCAGCCGAGACCGCCGCAGGCAAGCGCGTGAAGATTTCGACGGTCTACTGCCTCGGCCTGTGCAGCGCCGGGCCTGCCGCGCGCACCGGCGATGACCTCCACATCCGGCTCGACGAGAAGGCGATCACCAAGCTGATCGAAAACGCATGACCCTAGTTAAGATTTCCGATGACGCGCTCGCTCGCGCTGGTGGTGCCGACAAGCTGGCCGCCGCTTTCGAAGCCAAGGGCTGCGAAGTACACCGCACGTCGAGCTGGGGCATGCACTGGCTCGAACCCATGGTCGAGATCGACGGCAAAGGCTTTGGCCCTGCCACGCTCGACGATGTCGATGCGATCCTCGACGGGTCGAGCGACAAGGGCATCGGCGTGATCGAGGAATTCGCCTGGATCGCCAATCAAACCCGCCTCACCTTCGCGCGCGCCGGCAAGACCCGCCCGCTCAGCCTTGAGGACTATGCGGCCAACGGCGGCTGGAAGGGCCTCGAACGCGCCCGCTCGCTCGATGGCGAGCAGGTGTGCAAGGAAGTGCTCGATTCCGGTCTTCGCGGACGCGGCGGCGCAGGCTTTCCCACCGGCATCAAGTGGGAGACCGTGCGTAAGGCGGCCGGGCCGAAGAAGTACATCGTCTGCAACGCCGACGAAGGTGATAGCGGCACGTTTGCCGACCGCATGGCGATGGAAGGCGATCCGTTCCAGCTGATCGAAGGCATGGCGATTGCCGGAGCCGCCGTGGGCGCGGATCAGGGCTACATCTACGTCCGCAGCGAATACCCGGACGCGATCCGAAAGCTCAATGCCGCGCTGGACCTGTGCGGCGACACAATCGCGCCGTTCAAGTGCGAAGTGCGCGTGGGCGCAGGCGCCTATGTCTGCGGCGAGGAAACCTCGCTGCTCAATTCGCTCGAAGGCAAGCGCGGCGAAGTGCGCGCCAAGCCGCCGCTCCCCGCGCTCGAAGGCTTCATGGGCAAGCCGACCGTGGTCAACAACGTGCTCACGCTGATGGCTGTCCCGCATATCCTGCAGGAAGGCGGCGCGGCTGACTATGCGGCAAAAGGCATCGGCCGTTCGAAGGGCACCATGCCGATCCAGCTTGCCGGCAACATCAAGTATGGCGGGCTTTACGAAGCACCCTTTGGCCTGACGCTGGGCGAGCTGGTCAACGAGATCGGCGGCGGCACCTTCACCGGCAAGCCGGTCAAGGCGGTGCAGGTGGGCGGGCCATTGGGCGCCTATATCCACCCCGACCAGTTCGACCTCGCCTTCGGCTACGAAGAGTTCGCGGGCGAGGATGCGCTGATCGGCCATGCCGGGGTCACCGTGTTCGACGACAGCGCCGACATGGGCGAGATGGCCCGTTTCGCGATGGAGTTCTGCGCGGCGGAAAGCTGCGGCAAGTGCACGCCGTGCCGGATCGGCGCGGTGCGCGGGGTCGAAGTGATCGACCGTATCCGCACCGGCGGCCGCCAGCGCGACGTGCTCGAATTGCGTCCGCAGATGCACAACACCACCAAGGACAAGGGCCGCGAGGCTGCCGAGGAAGTCGGCCTGCTGACCGACCTGTGCGAAACGATGAAGTTCGGCTCGCTCTGCGCCTTGGGCGGCTTCACGCCTTACCCGGTGATGAGCGCCTTGAAGCACTGGCCGCAGGACTTCTTCGGCGAAGACGAAGTTCCAGCAGAAATGGCGGAGTAATGATCCTCGGCGCGGTCCTAGCAGGCGGCATGTCCACCCGGTTCGGCAGCGACAAGGCGCTCGCCGTGCTGGAGGGCCGTACCTTGCTGGAACGCGCGGTCGAGGTTCTGGCGCAAATGTGCGCCAAGGTCGTGATCGTGGGCCGCGCCGAAGGCCCGGCTGAATGCGTGCCCGACGCCCCGCGACCGGGCATGGGGCCGCTTGGCGGAGTGTCTGGCGCGCTCAATCATGCGCGAGATCAACAATTCGCTTCGGTGCTCACTACGTCGGTCGACAGTGTCGGCCTGCCGCAGAACCTTTTGGAACTTCTGTCGCCAGCCAGCGCCTATCTTGAAAAACAGCCCGTTATAGGGCATTGGAATATAGACGCCGCATCGATTGCTGAGCGCATCCTCCAGAGTGAAGGACGCCACTCGATGATCGCCTTTGCCAAAGCCGCCAATGCGCGCGGTGTGCAAAGTGCCTCGACGCCTGCGAACATCAATACGCCCGCGGACCTCGCGGCATTGGAGCAATAGCATGGGTTACGAACCGCAACAGGATTTCGGTACGCCGGAAGTGCAGTCCGAAGAGCAGGTCACGCTGACCATCGATGGCCGCGCCGTCACCGTGCCCGCAGGCACCAGCGTGATGCGCGCTGCCTCCGTCGCCGGTGGCCATATCCCCAAGCTCTGCGCCACCGACAACGTGAAGGCCTTTGGCTCGTGCCGCCTGTGCCTGGTCGAGATCGAGGGCGCGCGCGGCACGCCAGCCTCGTGCACCACGCCTGCCGCCGATGGCATGGTCGTGAAGACGCAGACCCCGCGCCTCGAGAAGCTGCGCAAGGGCGTGATGGAGCTGTACATCTCCGATCACCCGCTCGACTGCCTTACGTGTAGCGCCAACAACGACTGCGAGCTGCAGGACGAAGCCGCCGCCGTGGGCCTGCGCGATGTGCGCTATGGCTATGAGGGCAAGAACCACCTCGGTACCACGCCCGACAAGTCGAACCCCTATTTCTCCTTCGCTGCCGACAAGTGCATTGTCTGCTCGCGCTGCGTGCGCGCCTGCGGCGAGGTGCAGGGCACCTTCGCGCTCACCGTCGATGGGCGCGGCTTTGCCTCCGTCATCTCGGCGGGCCAGAGCGAGGACAACTTCCTCAGCTCCGAATGCGTCTCCTGCGGTGCCTGCGTGCAGGCCTGCCCGACCTCGGCGCTGATGGAGAAGAGCGTCACCGTGATCGGCAAGCCCGAGCGCGCCGTGGTCACCACCTGCGCCTATTGCGGCGTGGGCTGTGCGTTCCGTGCGGAGATGAAGGGCGAGCAGCTCGTGCGCATGGTCCCCTGGAAGGACGGCAAGGCCAACCACGGCCACTCCTGCGTGAAGGGCCGCTTCGCCTGGGGCTATGCCAACCATAAGGACCGCATCACCAAGCCGATGGTGCGCGAGAAGATCACCGATCCCTGGCGCGAAGTGAGCTGGGACGAAGCCATCGGTTTCGCCGCTGACAAGATCAAGACAATCAAAGCCGAGCATGGCGCGCGCGCACTGGGCGGCATCACCTCCAGCCGCTGCACCAACGAGGAGACCTTCCTCGTCCAGAAGCTGATCCGCGCCGGTTTCGGCTCGAACAACACCGACACCTGCGCCCGCGTCTGCCACTCGCCGACCGGCTTCGGCCTTTCGACCACCTTCGGCACCAGCGCCGGCACGCAGAACTTCGATTCGGCTGAAAAGACCGACGTCTTCCTGCTGATCGGTGCCAACCCGACCGACGCGCACCCCGTGTTCGGCAGCCGCATGAAGAAGCGCCTGCGCGAAGGCGGCAAGATCATCGTGGTCGACCCGCGCCGGATCGACCTCGTGAAGTCGCCGCACATCGAAGCTGCGCATCACCTGCCCTTGCAGCCCGGCACCAATGTCGCCGTGCTGACCAGCATCGCCCACGTGATCGTGACCGAGGGCCTGGCCGCCGAGGACTTCATCCGCGAGCGCTGCGACTGGGATGAGTATCAGGACTGGGCGCGGTTCGTTTCGCAGGAGAAGAACAGCCCCGAGTTCCTCGAAGCCGTCACCCGCGTTCCGGCGGAAACCGTGCGCGAAGCCGCGCGCCTGTTCGCCACCGGCGGCAACGGTGCGATCTACTACGGCCTCGGCGTGACCGAACACTCGCAGGGTTCCTCCACCGTGATGGCGATTGCCAACCTCGCGATGGCGACCGGCAACATCGGGCGCGAAGGCGTGGGCGTGAACCCGCTGCGCGGCCAGAACAACGTGCAGGGCGCCTGCGACATGGGCAGCTTCCCGCACGAACTGCCCGGCTATCGCCACATCTCGCAGCCCGACGTGCGCGAGCTGTTCGAGAACGACTGGGGCGTGAAGCTTGACCCGGAACCGGGTCTGCGCATCCCCAACATGCTCGATGCCGCTGTAGATGGCAGCTTCAAGGCGATCTACATCCAGGGCGAGGACATCCTCCAGTCCGATCCCGATACCAAGCACGTCTCCGCCGGCCTGGCCGCGATGGACTGCGTGATCGTGCACGATCTCTTCCTGAACGAGACCGCGCACTATGCCCACGTGTTCCTGCCGGGCAGCACCTTCCTTGAGAAGAACGGCACCTTCACCAATGCCGAACGCCGCGTGCAGGCCGTGCGCAAGGTGATGGAGCCGGCCAACGGCTATGAGGACTGGGAAGTAACCCAGCTGCTCGCCAATGCCATCGGCTGCGAGTGGAGCTACACGCATCCCGGCCAGATTCTCGATGAAATCGCACGGCTCACGCCGGGCTTCGCCGGTCTCAACTGGGACCGCGTCGATGCCAACGAGCAGCTGCAATGGCCGGTCAACGACAAGGCACCGCAGGGCTCGCCGATCATGCACGTCGATGGCTTCGTGCGCGGCAAGGGCAAGTTCGTCGTCACCGAATATGTGCCGACCGACGAGAAGACCGGCCCACGCTTCCCCCTGCTGCTGACCACCGGCCGTATCCTCAGCCAGTACAACGTCGGCGCGCAGACCCGGCGCACCGGCAACAACGTCTGGCACGAGGAGGACATCCTCGAAATGCACCCGACCGATGCCGAAAACCGCATGGTGAGCACCGGCGACTTCGTGAAGCTGGCCAGCCGTTCGGGCGAGACGACACTGCGTGTGCTTGTCACTGATCGCGTGGCGCCGGGCGTGGTTTACACCACCTTCCACCACCCCAACACGCAGGCCAACGTCGTCACCACCGACAATTCGGACTGGGCCACCAACTGCCCCGAGTACAAGGTGACGGCGGTGCAGGTCACGCCCAGCAACGGGCCGACCGAGTGGCAGGAAGACTATGCCGACCTCGCCGCCATGGCGCGCCGGATCGAAACCGTGGAGCCTGCCGAATAATGAGCACCGACAAGCTGCGCCGGATGGCCGACCAGATCGCCCGCAACTTCGAGGCGATCGGGCACGACAACGCCGTGCTGGCCACCGCCGACCACATCAACAAGTTCTGGGATCCTCGCATGAAGGCGGGGATCTTCGGTGACGACTGGTCGCAACTTTCGCCGATCGCCGCCGCCGCGATCGAGAAGCTGGCCAAGGGCGCCAACCCCGCCCCGCAGACCGGCGCGACCGAGTTCAACAAGGTCGACGAAGTCGGGCACAGCGACGCGGGCTGAGGGGGCCCACCCGAACTCCCAAAACCACCCGCTCGCCCTGAGCTTGTCGAAGGGCTGTCCTTACTTCTGGTGCCACACTCGAAGAAAAGCAGTCCTTCGACAAGCTAAGGACGAGCGGGAATTTGGCGGGTAATTGGTCTGATATGACAGCAAGACAGGTCACACAATTCGGCCTCTCGGGCGGCACTATCCTGCTGCAACGCGACTTCGTGCCCGAAGTGCCGGTGGCGCTCGAGTTCAACGGGCTCGCCTATGCCGTGATGATGGCGACGCCGTCCGACCTTGAAGACTTCGCGCGCGGCTTTGCCCTGACCGAAGGGCTGGCGCAGTCGGTCGAAGATATTGCCGATCTGGCCGTGGTCGAAGTCGAGAAAGGCTGGATCGCGCGCGCTCAGTTGACTGGCCTCGGGATCGACAAGCTGACCGAGCGTGTGCGCACGCGGGTGGCGGAAAGCTCGTGCGGATTGTGCGGGATCGAGAACCTCGAAGCGGTCGCCCAACCCTTGCCGCCAGTGGCCAAACATGCACCGCTCGAAAGCGCAGCGATCTTCCGGGCGCTGGGAAAACTGCGCGATCATCAACCGCTCACGAAAGCTACCGGCGCGGCCCATGCCGCCGCCTTCTGCGCTCCTGATGGAACGATCCTGCACGCCCGTGAGGACGTGGGCCGCCACAATGCGATGGACAAGCTGGTCGGCGCGCTTGCGGTTGCTGAGCAAAGCCCGGCGGAAGGGTTTATCCTGTCCTCGGCGCGCTGCTCCTACGAGATCGTCGAGAAGGCGGTGCGCGCGGGCGCGACCAGCCTCGTAACCATCTCGCTGCCGACCTCGATGGCGGTCGCCCGCGCCGAAGCGGCAGGGCTCAGCCTCTGGTGCCTCGCCCGCGACGATTCGGTGTTGAAAGTCGCCTGAGCCTCAGCTCGGCGGCGCGAACATCGCGAAGACCTCGACCCCGGTCAGGTTGTTGGTGGTCTGTGCCAGGTCGTAAGTGTCCGGCTTCTCGTCGATGAAGATCTGCGTTGTCAGCGCGAACTCGAGCGCACGGTCGAGCGTCGGGACCGCGAGAGCCGAATGGCTGCCATCCTTGCCCCGCCACATCAGCGTGGTCCCGCAGGTCTTGCAGAAGCACCGCTCGCCCCAGTCCGAAGACGCATAGACGCCCACCTGAGCCTCGTCCTCAAAGGCGATCTTCTCGGCCTCGGCGGCGAAGAACATCCCGCCAGACCACTTGCGGCACATCGAGCAGTGGCAAACCGCCATCTCGCGCTCGGCGATCTGCGCAGTGAATTTCACCGCGCCGCAAAGGCACGATCCGGCAAAGTTCTCGGCATCTGACATGTCCTTGGCTCCCTTGTTACCGGCTCAGTTGGAATACCGCGTGTTCGGCGCGCCAGTTGGCATTCCCGTCGCCGATCTCGCGCCCGGCGGCGAAGAACCAGCTACCTTCCACGCGGATACCGCGTTCGCCGACCAGCTCCAGAAAATCGAAAATCGTGGTGTGGTGGATGTTCTGCGTCTCGTACCAATTGGCCGGAAGATGGCGCGAATTGGGCATCTTGCCGGTCCACAATAGACTCAACCGCATCCGCCAATAGGCGAAGTTGGGAAAGCTGACGAAGGCCACCTTGCCCACCCGCAGCAGTTGGTCGAGCAGCCAGTCGGGCCGCTCGGCGGTTTGCAAGGTCTGGCTGAGGATCGCGACATCGAAGGCCTGGTCGGGGTAGTCGGCAAGGTCGCGGTTGGCATCGCCCTGCACCACGCTTAGCCCGCGCGCCACGGCCCGCTCGACTTCGGCAGCGTCGATCTCCATTCCGCGCGCGTCGACCCCCTTGGCGTCGCGCAGTTCGGCCATCAGTTCGCCGTCGCCGCAGCCCACGTCAAGCACGCGCACGCCTGCCGGAACCAGCTCGGCGATCTTGGCGAGGTCGGCGCGCAAGGTCATGCTTGCACCACCGGAGGAGCATGGGCACCCGCCGCCATCCGTTCCATCAGCCGTTCGGGATAGGCGGGCGTATCCCAGCCAAAGCCGCGATACAGCTCGTGCGCATCGAGCGTGTTCAACGCCCAGCGGCGCAGGCCTTGCAACTCCGGGTGCGCCAGCAAGGCCGCAACCATGGCTTTGCATAGGCCTTTCCCGCGATGGTCTTCAAGGACATGGACATCGGCCAGCCAGGCGAAGGTCGCCTTATCGGTCACCACGCGGCCAAAGCCCACCTGCTCGCCGCCATGAAACACCGCCACGCACAGGCTGTTTGCGATCGCGCGCTCGACCAGCTCCAGCGCCACGCCCGGCGACCAGTACGAGCGCGCCAGATAGGCATGGGCTGCTTCCACGTCGATCCGGCTCTGATCGGTGGTCAGCTCATAGCCTTCGGGCAGCGCAGTCACTCCAAGAACCCCTTCATCACCCGGTCAAGAGCGGGCACGTCAAGCAGGAAGCTGTCGTGCCCGAACGGTGCGGACAGCTCGACGAAACTCACCGGCGCTGCCACCGCGTTCAGCGCATGGACCACCTCGCGCATGTCGGCGGTGGTGTAGAGCCAGTCGGTATCGAAGCTGATGAGGCAGAAGCGCGCATCGCTCTTGCGGAAGGCGTCGGCAAGCATCCCGCCGTGCTCTTCGGCGAGGTCGAAATAGTCCATCGCGCGGGTGATGTAGAGGTAGGAGTTGGCGTCGAACCGGTTGGAGAAGCTCAGCCCCTGATAGCGCAAATAGCTTTCGATCTGGAAGTCGGCATCGAACCCGAACGTCTTGCTATCGCGATCCTGCAACCGGCGGCCGAATTTCTCGGTCAGCCCCGCTTCGGACAGATAGGTGATATGCGCGGCCATCCGCGCCACCGACAGGCCCTTCTCCGGCCCCTTGCCGCCATCGTAGTAAGCCCCGCCCTGCCATTCTGGATCGGCCATGATGGCCTGCCGCCCGACCTCGTGGAAGGCGATGTTCTGCGCCGAGTGGCGCGCGGTGGTGGCAATCGCCAGCACGCGCCCGGTGCGATCGGGATAGTTGGCCGCGAAGCTTAGCGCCTGCATCCCGCCCATCGACCCGCCGACCACCGCGTGCAGCCGCCCGATCCCGAGCTGGTCAAGCATGGCCACCTGCGCGCGGACCATGTCGCGAATGGTTATGACCGGGAATTCCATGCCCCAGGGCTTGCCTTCGGGGCCGAGGCTCGAAGGACCGGTCGAACCCATGCAGCCGCCAATCACATTGGCGCAGATCACGAAGAAACGGTCGGTGTCGATCACCTTGCCCGGCCCGACCGAAGCATGCCACCAGCCCGGCTTTCCTGTCAGCGGGTTTTCGCTCGCCACGAACTGATCCATCGTCAGCGCGTGAAACAGCAGGATCGCGTTGCTCTTGTCAGCCTTCAGCTCGCCATAGGTTTCGTAGGCGAGTTCCACACCCGGCAGGTCGCGTCCGCTGTCGAGCGGAAGCGGGGCGGACAGCGCCAGCCGGTTGAGCGTGAGGTCAGACAGTGTGGCCATCGTGCGCCGATCCCTGTCGAAGCGTCCCGCCGCTGTCAATCATCGGCTGTCATTCGCGCCGCGCTGACGCTATGCGCCATGGCGTGACTCAGGAAGCTACCCCCGATCGGCCGCAGATGAAGCCGAACATTGCCGCCATTCACGCCTACATCCCCGGCAAGTCCGGCGGGGCGGATGGCAAGCCGCTCATCAAGCTCTCGGCCAACGAGAACCCGCTCGGCACCAGCCCGGCGGCGCTCGCCGCGCGCGCCGAGGCGCAGGTTCCTTCGCTTTACCCCGACCCCGACAGCACCGCGCTGCGCACCAAGCTGGGCGAACTGCACGGAATCGACGCAGGCCGCATAATCTGCGGCACCGGCTCGGGCGAGCTGCTCACCATTGCCGCCAGCGCCTTTGCCGGGCCGGGCGACGAGGTGCTTTACGTGCGCTACGGGTTCTCGCTTTATGAAATCGCGGCAAGGCGCTGCGGAGCCGAACCGGTCGAAGCGCCCGACGCCGACTATGGCACCGACATCGAGGCGCTGCTCGGCGCGGTCACGCCGCGCACGAAGGTGGTGTTCCTCGCCAACCCCAACAATCCGACCGGCACCTACCTCAGCCGCAAGGAACTGGCGCGCCTCCACGCTGGCCTTCCGCCGCACGTGCTGCTGGTGCTCGATCAGGCCTATGCCGAATATGTCGCGCCGGAAAACGACGATGGCGGCATCGATCTGGCCACCCGCGCCAGCAACGTGCTGGTCACGCGCACCTTTGCCAAGGCCTATGGCCTCGCGGGCGAGCGGGTCGGCTGGGGCTATGGCGCGAGCGAGATCATCGGCGCGCTCAACCGCATTCGCGGGCCGTTCAACGTCAATTCCGGCGCGCAGGCGGTTGCACTGGCGGCGCTCGACGATCAGGCCTTCATCGTCGCTGCGCGCGAGCATAACGCAGCCGTGCGTGCGGCTTTCTGCGATGAGCTGGCCGCGCTCGGCAACGCTGGCCTGCGCGTGGTGCCGAGCGAGGCCAACTTCGTGCTGGTGCTGTTCGAAGGCGCGCTGAGCGCTGCCCAGGCCATGGCCGCCATCGCCGAGGCGGGCTTTGCCGTGCGCCACCTGCCGGGCCAGGGCCTGCCGCAGGCACTGCGCATCACCATCGGCACCGCCGATCAGATGCAGACCATCGCCACCGCGCTGCGGCAGGCCGCGGAGGGCGCGACATGATTATCGAACGCGTTGCCATCATCGGCCTCGGCCTGCTCGGCGGCTCGATCGGGCTGGCGGTGCAGGAGCACCTGCCGAACATCGCCACCAGCGGCTACGACGCCGACCCCGAGGTGCGGGCAAGGGCCCGCGAGCGGGGCCTTGTCGCCGTGGTTGCCGAAGATCCGCAGGAGGCTGTCGCCGGGGCCGATCTGGTGATTCTGTGCGTGCCCGTGGGCGCGATGGGCGAGGCCGCGCGCGCCATCGCACCGGCCTTGGGCGACGAAACCATCGTCAGCGACGTCGGCTCATCGAAACAGTCGATCCTCGGGGCGCTGAGCGAAGCCTTGCCACACCATACCGTGATCCCCGCGCACCCGGTGGCTGGCACCGAGGAATCTGGGCCGGACGCGGGCTTTGCCTCGCTGTTTCACCGCCGCTGGTGCATCGTGACCCCGCCGGAAGATGCCGACCCGGCCAAGGTCGCCGCGCTGGTCACGTTCTGGGAGGATCTGGGCGCGCTGGTCGAAACCATGGACCCGGACCATCACGACCGCGTGCTGGCCGTCACCAGCCACATCCCGCACCTCATCGCCTACACCATCGTCGGCACCGCGAGCGACCTTGAGCAGGTCACGCGCAGCGAGGTGATCAAGTTCTCCGCCGGTGGTTTCCGCGATTTCACCCGCATCGCCGCCTCCGACCCGACCATGTGGCGCGACGTGTTCCTCAACAACCGCGAGGCGGTGCTGGAAATGCTCGACCGCTTCCTGACCGATCTGGCGCTGATGCGCGAGGCGATCCGCGCGGAAGACGGCGAGACCATGTTCGACTGGTTCACCCGCACCCGTGCGATCCGGCGCGGGATCGTCGCCATCGGGCAGGACGATGCGCGGCCCGACTTCGGGCGCAAGGATCACGATTAGAGCGGGATGATACAGCGCTGACTCGCAAAGCCCTTCCCCTTGGGGAAGGGCTTTGCGGAGGGTAAAACAGACTTTCGCCTATTCGGCGGCCTCGGCTTCCTTGGCTGCATATTCGAGCGTAGCGAGGAACCGCTCGGCATCGAGCGCGGCCATGCAGCCGGTGCCTGCCGCCGTCACTGCCTGACGATAGGTGTGATCCATCACGTCGCCTGCCGCGAACACGCCGGGGATCGCGGTCTTGGGCGTGCCCGGTTCCGTGACGAGATAGCCCCCATCGTCCATTTCCAGCTTGCCCTTGAACAGCTCGGTCGAGGGCGCATGGCCGATGGCGACGAAGGCCCCGTCGACCTCCAGCGTGGATTTCTCGCCGGTCACGGTGTCGACGAGGTTGAGGTGATGCAGCTTGCCATCCTCGCCCGCCTCGAAGCTCTCAACCGCCTTGTTCCACAGCGGCGTGATCTTGTCGGAGGCGTGCAGGCGGTCCTGCAGTATCTTCTCGCTGCGCAGTTCGTCGCGGCGGTGGATCAGCGTCACATCGTCGGAGTGGTTGGTGAGATACAGCGCCTCTTCGACCGCGGTGTTGCCGCCGCCGATCACGGCCACCTTCTTGCCGCGATAGAAGAACCCGTCGCAGGTGGCACAGGCCGAAACGCCCTTGCCGCCCAGCTCCTGCTCGCCCGGAACGCCCAGCCACTTGGCCTGCGCACCGGTGGCGATCACCAGCACGTCGCCAACATATTCGTCGCCGCTGTCGCCCACGGCCCGGAACGGGGAGCCGTTCTCAAGGTCGACCTCGACGATGGTGTCCCACATCATGCGGGTGCCGACATGCTCGGCTTGGCTTTGCATCTGCTCCATCAGCCAGGGGCCCTGGATCACGTCGGCAAAGCCGGGATAGTTCTCGACATCGGTGGTGATGGTGAGCTGCCCGCCGGGCTGAAGCCCCTGCACCACGATCGGCTGCATCCCTGCGCGCGCGCCGTAGATTGCGGCGGAATAGCCGGCCGGGCCGGAACCGATGATGAGCATGCGGGTGGTGTGGGTGGCCATGTCTGTTCGAATCCCTTTTCCTGCTGCCCGACCTAGGTCCAGCCCGCAGGCAATTCAAGCAAGCCGCATGGCCCCTTCCCCCAAGCAATTCTGCTGGCAGGGCTAGCCGGGCTTGCGCCGCGCAAGCCCGGCGCGCCACTGACCAGGCGAGACTCCGCACAGGCGGCGGAAGAAGCGCGAGAAATAGGCCGGGTCGGCGAGGCCGATGCTGGCGCCGATCTCGGCCACGCTCACCGCCGAGAAGGCAAGCAACCGCTGCGCCTCGAGCATCGCGCGCTCGTCGCGGATCTGGGTGGGTGAGAGGCCCTGCGCTGCGCAGGCATCGCGCAAGGCCGTCTCGCTGACGCCGAGCGCTCGGGCATAGGCGGCGACCGGCTCGCGCGCACGATAGCGCTCCTCGACCAGCTGGCGGAACCGCGCCACCAGCCGCACCTGCTTGCCCGATCCGGCAGCGTCAGCGCCAATGCGCTCCGCGCAGCGTGCGGCCCGGACCAGCAGCAGTTGCAGCAGGGCTTGAAGGGCGGCATTTTGTCCAAGTGCCCGCCAGGTGCTTTCCCGTTCGATCTGGGCAATGTCACTGGCAAGGTCGGCGCTTTCGGCCACCTCCAGCGCGATGGCGCGCGGGGCGGCGAACAGCGGCGCGCCTTCGGGCCAGAGGCTCACCACCTGTTCGAGCTGCACCGTCGCGATGGTGAGCACCCGCCCTTGCGTTCCCCTGTCCCACGAAAAGCCATGCACCGTGCTGGCGGGAACCACCAGCAGGCTCGGTGCAGCGAAGGCCTCCTCCTGCCCCTCGTAGAACGTTGCACCGCCGCCCTCGGTGATCAGGATCAGGTGGTTGAGATCGGCATGGCGATGGGTGGCGATGCGCCAGCCGTTCGGCCGCGAGCGCACCGCGAGATCCTCGACATGCAGAAAATCGGGGTCCGCCGTGCGCGGCGGCTCGCCATAGAGGAAGAAAGGAGGCGGCAGTTGCGCGTTCACGTGAGCCACCCTGCGCCAGTTTCGGCGAAAAGTCCAAGTTGTTTGGCGGATCAGGTCTTGGCTCCTCAGCTCGCCTGCCTAGTCAGATCGTCAGGAACGCAAAAAGGATGCCCTCGATCATGAAAACGCAAGTCTGCATCATCGGTGCCGGTCCCGCCGGCCTGCTGCTCGGCCACCTGCTGCGCGCCGAGGGCGTCGATTGCGTGGTACTCGAGCGCCAGACGCCCGACTATGTGCTCGGCCGCATCCGCGCGGGCGTGCTGGAGACGATCACGGTCGACCTGATGGAGCGGCTCGGGCTCGACACGAGGATGAAGGCCGAAGGCCTGTGGCACGACGGCGTCAACCTTGCCGACGGCGAGCGGCTGATCCACATCGACATGGCCGAACTCGTGGGTAAGCGTGTGATGGTCTACGGCCAGACCGAGCTGACCCGGGACCTGATGGACGCCGCCCCCGAACGCGGGCTCGAGGTGATCTACGAGGCATCCGATGCGGCCCTGCATGAGCTTGAAGGCGATGCACCCTATGTCACCTACACCAAGGACGGCGCAGAGCACCGCGTCGATGCACGCTTCATCGTCGGGTGCGACGGCTTCCACGGACCCAGCCGCCAGGCCATCCCGGCCAGCGTGGGCAAGGAATTCGAGCGCGTCTATCCGTTCGGCTGGCTCGGCATTCTGGCCGATGTGCCGCCGTGCAATCACGAGCTTATCTACGCCAACCACGAACGTGGCTTCGCGCTTGCCTCGATGCGCTCGAACACGCGCAGCCGCTACTATGTCGACGTGCCGCTGACCGACAAGGTCGAGGAATGGAGCGACGACCGGTTGTGGGACGAGCTGGCGATCCGGCTTGGCCCCGATGCCGCCGCCCACATCACCCGCGGCCCGGCGCTGGAGAAGAGTATCGCGCCGCTGCGCTCCTACGTCTTCGCGCCAATGCGTCACGGCTCCCTGCTACTTTGCGGTGACAGCGCGCATATCGTGCCGCCGACCGGGGCCAAGGGCCTGAACCTCGCCGCCAGCGACGTGCACTATGCCGCTGCCGCGCTGAGCACCTTCTTCACCAAGTCCAGCAATGAGGGCATCGTGGCCTATTCGGATACGGCGCTGGCGCGGGTGTGGAAGTCCGAACGGTTTAGCTGGACACTGACCAAGCTGATGCACCGCTTCCCAGAGGATGGTCCGTTCGAACGCGCGATGCAGGTGGCAGAGCTGGACTATATCGCCTCCAGCCGCGCGGCACAGACCAGCATTGCCGAAAACTACGTCGGCCTGCCGGTCTAGGGTGTGATGACATAGCATTGACCCGCAAAGCCCCTCCCCAAGGGGAGGGGAGCAAGGTGGATCAGACTAATGTCATCAGACTCTAGCCGTCGGCGCGCTCGGCTTCGAGCGCGGTCAGCCGCTTCTCCTCGGCCAGCATCGCCTCCGCCCGAACGATCATCTCTTCGACAAGCTCGCGCAGCACTTCGAGCGATTCGGCAGCGAACCCCTCGGTCAGCTCGCTATCGCGTTCGATGGCGAGTTCGATCATGTCGCGGTGGATTCGCTGCCCTTCGGGTGCCAGACCGATTTCGATTTCGGGGCCGCCGGGCTTGCGCTCGCGCTTGAGCAGGCCTCGCTGGACAAGGCTCTTCACCGCGCGGCTTAGCTGCCCGCGATCCTGCCCCAGCCGTTCGGCAAGACCATTGAGCGAGAGCGGCGCATGTTCGCCAACCTGGGCAACAATCCACCAGTCGGTCTCGTTCATCCCGAATTGGCGCCGTCGCGCGAGCGTGCCCGAACGCCGCAGCAGGCTGTAAAGCTTGATCATGCGCATCGAGGTCAACTCGCGCATGATGGCGGAGCGACCGCCTCGCTCGTGGTCGCCCACGTCGACGGAAGGCTCGGTCGGACCGGAAACGTTGACGGATTGGGAAGTCACTTCGTTCATCGAATAACAGCTAGATGAGCGAATGCTGCAGCGCAACGCCCAGAACCCCGGCACACGCGCCGTTTACAGATAAAGCGTGTTACCATTCTCATCGACCGGATTACGGTCGTTTTCGGAGCATTGGAACTCGATCAGCGTCCCGTTGCGATCACGCCGGTAACTGACCGTGACCTCAAAAGGCTCTGCAAAGGCCAGCGGGTCTTCCATGCGCATTTCGTTGATTAGGAGATCGGGACTGTCGGGGGAGAGATAGATCCGCTCGGTAAGATGGAACTTGTCCGAATGGCGGCCGCCGTCACCCACTTCGAGCCGGTCGGAAATGCCGATGGTGTCGACCACCAGTGCGCCATCCTCCCAATGGCCGATCGAATGGCCGTGGTAGGTGGGATCGGGGTCTTCGGGATGCTCGCGCCCGTCGGTCCAGATTGTGCGCGTCTGCATCCAGGCTTCCTGGTTGATAGTGACGCGGCCCGGCGTGAACAGGAATTCATAGGGATACTGCGGCAGCTGCATGATTCGCGGCAGCCCCGGCGGCGAGCAGTTCGAACGGTCGAGCCGCTCCACCCCGTTGTTGGCAGCCACTTCGGCCCGCCAGGCTTCGCGCGCCTCGTCATACTCGCCCTTGAGCACCGGCTGCGGCGGCGGCCCGCTGCCGGGCGCGCGGCGCTGGAGAAACCAGATCCCGCCCCAGTCGGGCAGCTCGTCAAGCGCGGCATAGTTGCCCTTGGGATAGGGCGCTCCCTCGCCCTCGCTCAATCCTTCGGGAACGGGCGATCCGGGCATAACGCCCAGCTGAGCCGATGCGGGTTGGACCAGAATGAGGGCGATGCAGGCTGCCAGCGCAGCGCGGCGAATATTCATGGGTATGTCCCTCCCGCAGGCTGCGGCCATGTGGCCATCAGCCGACCTCTCCCAGCGTGCTGCCATCGGGCAGGCGCACGCCGACATAGCTCGCCCCGCGCGCGCCCGAGCGCAGCGGGTGGACCCACAGACGGATCTTGTCGCCGGTGCGAAGCGAGGTGCGACGCCAGCCGCTCTGCACCAGATTGTTGGGGCTGGTCATTTCGATAGACCAACGCTGCGGCGTGCCGTTTTCCTCCACCTCGATGGCGATGAAGGCATGGGGGTTCTGCCAGCGGAACTGGGTGACCGTGGCATCGAGCACGATGGTCTTCTGCATGTCGAACATCGAATAGGAGTGGTGCGCGCTGGCCGGGATCGCCGCGGGCGCAAGCGCGCCGAGCGCCAGCAGCGGGGCGGCAAGCGGTAGAAGCATTGCATACTTTTTCATGACCGGTTTCCCTTGGATCAGAGCTGCGGCACGTTCACGGCCGAGCCGTTCTTCGGCAGGCCGGAATCGAGCACGGTGCCATCAGACTTTGTGAGATCGAGAAACAGCCCGCCGGGGCTGCCGTTGCGCAGCGGTGCCATGCGCAGGCTGATCGTTTCACCCGGACGCAGCGATGTGCGCCGCCAGCCCTGCCGGGTGAGGTTGTTCGGACTGTTCAACTCGATCGAGTAGCGAATTGGGCGGCCCTGCGCGTTGCGCGTGTCCAGCTCGATGAAGGCATGCGGGTTGGTCCACTGGAATTCGTGGACCGTGCCCTCCAGCGTCATCACCTTGCGCTGATCGAACATGGCGAAGCTGTGGTGCGCCAGTGCCGCCGGTGGGGCGGACACGCCAATCGCCACCGCGGCCAGGGCCGCACTGGCGCAAGCGGCCAGCGTGAGCTTGTCAGTCATTAGCTGTTCCTTCGATTTCGCTTTGGCCCCGCTCCTCCGCGACCTCGCTACCGAGTTCGGTGCCGGGCAGGTTCTCGTTGTAGGCGAGGATGCAGTTGCTTTCGTTGATGTCGGTGTAGTCCTGCCGCTTGAAGCGCTTGCTGGAGGTCCACTCGCCTTCCCACATCAGCGGGTCGATCAGCGTGTACTCGACCTCCATCACCGTGCCGCCATCGATCAGGCGGATGCGCTCGATGATCTCGAACTGGTCGGAAATCGGAATGCCGCGATCGATGTAATGGTTGGAGGGTTCGAGATACTTGGTGTGAACCACCAGGGTATCGCCCTCGAAGTGGCCGATGCTTTCGCCGTTGTAGCCGGGCACGACGAAATCGGGATCGGAGAACTCGCGCCCGTCGAGGAAGATCGTGCGGACCGAATTGTTGAAGCCGGAAATCATGTAAATCGCGGTGGGCAGCTGGATGAAGGCATGCGGCCACACGCGCGTCATGATCATCGGCATGCCCGGCGGGTAACACTGGCCGATTGCATCGCGATAGGTTTCGTTGCGCGCCTGCGCTTTGGGCGCTTCGATCAGCGCCTCGATCCCTTCGGGCCCGAACCGCGGATAGGGCGGGCCAAACAGGAAATGCGAGAAGCCTTCGGACAGGTCGATGAACCAGGTGCCGGTGAGGTCGAACGGCGGGGCCGGACGCTCCTTGGCAAGGTTTTCCGGGGCCAGCGCGCCGAGATAACCGGGATGCTTGGGTACCATGGCATCGAGCCGCTCGGGCGAGAGCGGAACATATTCCACCGTCACCTCGGGCTGAACGGGAGTGGCTTCGTCCTGCGCCAGCGCAGACGAGGCCACGCCGACGGCCAGCGCAGTCGCAAGCAGGCGGACAGCGAGGGGCTGATTGCGGATCAAAGGTCTCTCCCGTGACATTGTTGGCATCCTTGTAAGACACCTTTTTGATAAAGTCAATAAACTGTGCTTTGCCGGAGGCGCCAAGTCATGGCCGCGCCCCCGGCAGCGCTGGATCAGAAGTCGTACTGCAGAGTCAGGCCAACCTCGCGCGGCTTTCCGCGCACCACGAACAGCGCCGAGCGCTCGGGGGCGGAAAGGGGGATTTGGATCCTCGTCGGCCCGCCGCGATCCCAGTAGCCGCCTCCGAAGCGGGTAGCGTAGGTTGCGTAGGTGTTGTCGAACAGGTTGTTCGCAAACACACTGATCGAAACCGGCACATCATGCGGCTGGAAGCGAATGCGCGCGTTAACCAGTTCGATCGCCGGCAGCCGATAGGCCGAATCGCCGGTTTCCGACGGGTGGGTCGCCTGATCGGAGGTGTAGGCATAGCTGGCGTTCAGCGTCAGCTGGCCCGGCCCGATATCGGCCGAATAGTTCGCCCCGATATTGTAGGTAAACTCCGGCGGCTCGGGATAGAGGTTCGGCCCACCGTTGGCAGATTCGTTCAACAGATCATAACCGGTGTAGCCGAACGATCCGTCAAACCAGAAGTCCTCGGTAAGATAGGCCTGGGCATCCAGCTCGACACCGAAGATGTCGATGTCGCCGGTGTTGGACACCTCGACCCGGAACCCCGGCGGAACGGGGCAATTCGGCTCGCCGCTGCACTGCACCTGGCGTGCTGCCTGACGGTTCGTCCACTGCATGTAAAACGCGGTCGGATTGAAGCGCAGGCGGCCACCGAAGGCTTCGATGCGCATTCCGGTCTCGTAACTGACCACGCGTTCTGGATCGATCGGTTGGAGGAAATCGCCGCTCTGGAGCTCTCCTTCCACGCCGGAAGCGATGCCGACCCCGCTATAGGAGCCCGCCTTGTAAGCCTTCGAGACGGTGGCGTACCACATCCACCGATTGGTCAGATGATAATCGATCGATGCTCGCCAGTCGATCTCGTCCCAACTATGGTCGCTCCAAACCGTAGTGGAACCGGTCCCCGGGACGGGCGTGAAGTCGGCCGAAGGATACTCGGTTTCTTCGTAGTCCTTGTAATCGTGAGCATAGCGCAACCCGCCGGTGAAGTTCAGCCGGTCGGTGATATGCCAAGTCGCGCTGGCGAAGATGCCGATCGAATCCGACTTCTGGGTGGTTTCGATATCATCGCGGTGGAACAGGCCTGCATCAGCGTTCCCGTTGGGGCGCAGTTGATTGGCAAAGGGCCCGCCGCGCGGCACATCGCTGGTGCCGCGCCGGGTGTTGACCTCGCCATCGCTGAACGACTTCTCGTGGAAGTAGCTGCCCCCGAACACCAAATCGACCGCGCCCCTGAACAGCTCGGCATTAAGCTGAAGCTCCTGATAGAACACCGACGATTCGATCGCCACGTCGCGCTGCTCGGTGCCGAGGAACTGCCAGTCGACCCGGCTCTCGTTCTCCAATCGCGAAACGCCTGTGGTGCTGGTGATCGAAGCCGTCGCAGACAGGTCGTAAACGATGTTCGCGCTGCCCTGATAATAGGTCGTGTTGGTGTACTGCTCGCAAGCCTCGTCCCAGTCGGGATCAAAATCGTCCATCAGGCAGATGTTCGGCGCGGTGAAATCGCCCGCCACCAGGCGAGGATCGTTATAGGCCGCCAGCCGCTCCTGACCGTCGGCGATAAGTGCATCGCCGACCCAGTCGGCATAGTTGCCTTCCCAGAAGCCCTCGCCAATGCCCGGCCGCATGTCGAATTCCTCGAACACCTGCGGCGAGCTTGTCCCCTCGGAATCCGAATAGATGAAGCCGAGGTCGATCATCAGATCGGAGCTGGGCTGGACCCGCAGGTCGACCCTGCCGATATAGTCTTCGCTGCGCCCGAGGTCTTGCGTCCCGCGCTGGACCCAGCCGCCCTGAACCAGCCGCGCGCCCTGAACCCGCATCGCGGCATCGTCGCCAAGCGGTAGGTTAAGTGCACCCACGACCTCGGCCCGGTCCATATTGGCCACGGTCGTACGGACATAGCCGCTGGTCATGCCGAATTCGGGCCGCTTGGTGAAATAGCGGATCGCGCCGCCGGTCGAGTTACGACCGAACAGCGTGCCCTGCGGGCCGCGCAGCACCTCTACCCGGTCGATATCGAGCACGCGCAGGACCGAACCGTTGGTGCGCGGGATATAGATACCGTCGAGATAGAGCCCGACTCCGCGCTCGCCAGCCGCGCCGCCGCCGCCGGAAACACCGCGGATCGAGAACTGCGGGTTCGAGTTGCTCGAACCGCGCCCGCCGGTAATGTTGAGATTGGGCGTGAAGGTCGCGAGATCCTGCAGGTTCTCTATGCCCTTGGCTTCGATCGATTCTTCGGTCACCGCGACGATCGACAGCGGTGTGTCCTGCAGGTTGGTCGCGCGCCGCTCGGCGGTCACGACGATGGCTGTGCCGAAGGTCGGTTGCTCGCTCGATGCTCCGTCCGATGTTGCCTGGCCAAGCGCCGGCGCTGACAGACCTGCGACTGCACATGTGGCAAGCAGGCACGCGCCACGCCACGCAGAATTGCGATACGCCATGGATTCTCCCCCATTTATCCGGCCCTGATTTGGTTGTTATCGGGTTGCCCCTACGCTGCCGGGCCTTGGTCAGCGCGAGTCGCAGCATACATTTGACAAAATCAAAATAAAGCCTTTTTGACTCTATCAATAATTTGGCGGATTTCAGCCATTCCAGCCGGTCCGGGCATAGGCAACAGGCACGGTGCAAAGGGTTGAAAAGGCTGCGGAGAAATTCTATACCGAGTGATATGGAAAAAGTTGCAACTCGAGGCCGCCCGCGCGAATTCGATACCGAGGTGGCGCTTGCCGCTGCGCTGCGCGTGTTCTGGACCAAGGGTTACGAGAGCGCCTCGCTGACCGATCTGACCGAAGCCATGGGGATCACCCGGCCAAGCCTCTACGCCGCGTTCGGCAACAAGGAAAACCTCTTCAAGAGCGCGCTGGATCTCTACGAACGCGAAAAGCTCGCCTACATCGGCGAGGCACTTTCCGCGCCCACCGCGCGCGAAGTGGCGGCCAACCTCCTGGCAGGCGCAATCGCGACGATCTCTGAAGGCGAGTGTCGCGGCTGCATGGGGGTGATCGCCACGATAACCTGCGGCACCGAAGACCAATCGATCCGCAATCATCTCGATCGCATCGGTCGCGATAGCCGCAAAGCACTGGTCGCCCGGATGCAGAGCGGGATTGATGCCGGAGAATTTCCCGCCGGCACCGATGCCGAAGTGACAACCCAGTATCTCATGACCGTGCTGCGGGGCCTTTCGGTCCAGGCACAAGCAGGTCTTTCGCTCGACGAACTGCGACAAGTGGCCGACGCCACAATGGCGATGTGGCCGTCACGGTAACGGTCCGATTGCTGCATCGCGCAAAAAAATACCGGGCGATACAGAAATAGTTCTTGACCTGAACGCGAGATTACATACTTAGCGGTATAGAAAGCTGACAGGCTCTCCTTCGGGTGTCGTCTGCCAGTGCATTGGGGTCATGCGCCTCGGTGTGCCGCCCTCGGCCGTAGATTCGATCACCTCATCCTGGACGCACCGCGCTTCCGGCAACAACGACTTGCGCCCTCGACCGGGTGCGAAGGGGAAAAGTCATGTTCGATACGCCCTTTGATGCCCGCGACGACCAACGCGAGCACGACGCCTATTCATCACGGGACGAAGCCTCACCCGCCGACCTTCCCTCCGTCGACCAGCTGCAGGATGAGCCGACCAAAGTCGCTTCGCCACGCTCGTCGCGCCGCCTGTGGGCGCTCGCTGGGGTACCGGTGATCGCGCTGGCGGGATGGTGGTTGCTTGCAGGGTCCGAAACCCCCGCTGCGGCTCCCGCATTACCGGTGGTCGAGGTCGCTTCGCCATTACAGCGGGAGGTTACCGAGTGGGACGAGTTCATCGGCCGCTTCGAGGCCAGCCGCAGCGTCGAAGTACGCCCGCAAGTCTCCGGGCAGGTGACCGCAATCCACTTCACCGATGGCCAGTACGTCCGCAAGGGCGCGCCGCTCTTCACGATCGATCCGCGTTCCTATCGCGCTGCTCTGGCCGAGGCTCAGGCCAGTGTAGCCAGCGCCTCTACCGCGCTCGCATTGTCGCGAAGCAACCTGGCCCGCGCTCAGCGGCTGGTTGAGATCGACGGCGTGGCCGCCACCGAGATCGACCGGCTCGTAGCGGAAGTTCGCGCCAATGAGGCCGCGCTGGCCGCAGCTCAGGCCCAGGTGCGCTCACGCAGCCTCGATGTCGAGTTCACCACCGTACGCGCACCGATCTCCGGCCGCCTATCCGATCGCCGCGTCGATGCGGGCAATCTCGTCGCTGCCGGCGCTGGCGGTGCGGCCACGCTGCTTACAACGATCAACGCGGTCGATCCGATCTACTTCAGCTTCGAAGGCTCGGAAGCCATTTTCCTCAAAGCTCGCCGCGAGGGACTGGCAGGCGGAACGCCGGTAGAAATCCGCCTCGCCGACGAGAGCGACTATCGCTGGCACGGCACGCTCGACTTTACCGACAATGCCATCGACCAGAACTCAGGCACGATCCGGGCCCGCGCAATTGTAAGAAATGGCGAGGATTTCCTCACCCCCGGCCTCTTCGGCAACATGCGCATGGCCACCGGCGGGACAGAGCAGGCCTTGCTGGTGCCCGATACTGCCGTGACCACCGACCAGACGCGCAAGCTGCTGCTGGTGGTTGACGGTGAGGGCACTGTTGCGGCCAAGGAAGTCGATCTCGGCCCGCTCGTCGATGGCCTGCGGGTGATCCATTCGGGCATTGCGCCGGGCGACAAGGTCGTCATCAGCGGAGTGCAGATGGCCATGCCGGGCAGCAAGGTGCGCGCGCAACGAACGCGCATCGAGCCGCCCAAGGCGCCGCCAGCCTCCGAGGCTCCTACCATCCCCGCCGGGTCTGCCACCATCGCGCGCTAGCCGGCTGCTTCGCGCCCTTCCATCGCCGACACCCGAACACCTTCATCCGACGGAGGCCTCCATGCGCCTGTCCCGCTTCTTCATCGACCGCCCCATCTTTGCCGCCGTGATCGCCGTGATCATCACGCTGGTGGGCGCGATCTCCTACTTCTTCCTGCCTGTCAGCCAGTACCCGGAGGTCGTGCCGCCCACGGTGACGGTCAACGCAGTCTATCCCGGTGCCTCGGCGGAAACGGTGGCTGACACCGTCGCCAATCCGATCGAGCAGGAGATCAACGGGGTCGACGGGATGCTTTACCTGTCGAGCCAGTCGACCGGCGACGGGCGGGTGACGATCACCGTCACTTTCGAGCCGGGCACCGACCTCGACGAGGCCCAGGTGCTGGTGCAGAACCGCGTGGCCATCGCCGAACCCCGGCTGCCGGAAGAGGTGCAGCGGCTTGGTGTGGTGACCAAGAAGACCACGCCTGACTTCCTGCTGATCGTCAACCTGATCTCGCCCGATGGGTCGCTCAGCCGCGAATACATGTCAAACTATGCACAGACCCGCATCCGCGACCGCCTGCAGCGGATCGAGGGTGTGGGCGACGTCCAGCTGTTCGGGCAGCGCGAACTTGCGATGCGCGTGTGGATCGACCCCGGCCGCGCCGCCGCGCTGAACCTCACAGCGGGCGATATCGTACAGGCGCTGCGCAACCAGAACGTGCAGGTCGCGGCGGGCACACTCGGCCAGCAGCCCAGCCCCGGCAGCGCCTTCCAGCTCAACGTCGAGACGCAGGGTCGCTTCACCGATCCGACGCAGTTCGAAAACGTCGTAATCCGCACCGACGATCAGGGCAGGCAGGTGCGCGTGCGCGACGTTGCCCGCGTCGAGATCGGCGCGCAGGACTATGCGACCTCGGCCTATCTCGGCCAGAAAAACTCGGTCATTATCCCGGTCCTCCAGCAACCCGGCTCGAATGCGCTTGCCTCAGCCGAGGCGATCAAGGCCGAGATGGAAACGCTTGCGGCCGATTTTCCGCAAGGGCTCGAATACCGCATCGTCTACAACCCCACCGAGTTCATCGCCGAGAGCATCGACGCCGTGGTCGACACGCTGTTCGAGGCCGTGATCCTCGTGGTGCTGGTGATCGTCGCTTTCCTGCAGAAGGCGCGCGCATCGCTGATCCCGGTGCTCGCCATCCCGGTTTCGCTGGTGGGCACCTTCGCGGTGCTCGCGATGCTCGGCTATTCGCTCAACAACCTCTCGCTGTTCGGACTGGTGCTCGCCATCGGCATCGTGGTTGATGACGCCATCGTGGTGGTCGAGAACGTCGAGCGCAATCTGGAGGAAGGCCTAGCCCCCCTCGCCGCCGCGCGAAAGTCGATGGACGAGGTCGGCGGCGCGCTGATCGCCATCGTGCTGGTGCTCTGCGCGGTGTTCGTACCCACGCTGTTCATCGGTGGGCTCTCGGGCGCATTTTACCAGCAGTTCGCGGTGACGATCTCGGCCGCGACCGTGATTTCACTGGTGGTGTCGCTAACGCTCAGCCCCGCGCTGTCGGCGGTCCTGCTGCGACGCCACGAACACCTGCCCGAAAGTGCGCCGCGCTGGCGCCGAGGCATCGAGCGCGCGGGCGAAAAGTTCAACGAAGCCTTCGAGCGCTTCAGCGACCGCTATGCGGGCTGGACCGCCAAGCTGGTGCGCATGCCGCGCCGGATGATGGCGATCTACGGCGTCCTGATCGCGCTCACCGCAGGCGCACTGGTGTGGACGCCAACCGGCTTCGTGCCGCAGCAGGATCAGGGCTACTTCTTCACCGTGATCCAGCTTCCCCCGGGCAGCGCCACCACCCGCACCGACGAGGTGATGCAGCAGGTCGCCGAGCGGGTGCTGCCGATAGACGGAATCAGCAACTCGGTCATGCTGTCGGGCTTCGACGGCACCTCCGAAACGCAAAGCGCCAGCGCGGCCGCCGCCTACTGGGTGCTCGACGACTTCAAGGAGCGCGCCGCCAAGGGCCAGACCATCGACGCGCTGATGGCCGAGGCCCAGGCCGCCACCGCCGACATCACCGGCGCAAGGCTGATGATCGTGAAACCGCCGGTGATCCGAGGGATCGGTTCGGCAGGCGGCTTCCGGATGATGATCCAGGACCGCAACGGCCAGGGCTACAAGGCCCTGCAAGAGGCGTCCTATGCCGTGATCGGTCAGGCCAACACGAAGGAAGGCCTCGCCGGGGTCTATACCTTCTTCGACACCGGCACGCCGCGCGTGAAGGCCGATATCGACCGCGACAAGGCGCAGGTGCTCGGCGTTGCCCCCTCCAGCATCTTCGAGACGCTGCAGGTCTACCTCGGCAGCGCCTTCATCAACGAGTTCAACCTGCTCGGGCGGACCTATCGCGTCACCGCTCAGGCCGACGCTCCGTTCCGCGATCAGGCAAGCGATATCGCCGGGCTCTACACGCGCTCGTCGAACGGCTCGATGGTGCCGCTGGGCTCACTCGCCACCTTCAGCGACACCACCGGCCCCTATCGCGTGACGCGCTACAACCTCGCCCCCGCCGTGGCGGTGGATGGCGACACTGCCCCCGGCTTCTCCACGGGGCAATCGCTGGTGACGATGGAAGAAGTGGCATCTGCCAACCTTCCCGCCGGGTTCGACACCGAATGGACCGGTATCGCTTACCAGCAGGATACAGCGGGCAACACTGCGATCTACGTTTTCGCGCTTGCCGTGTTGCTCGTGTTCCTCGTGCTCGCCGCGCAATACGAAAGCCTGGTGATGCCGCTGGCGATCATCCTGATCGTGCCGATGTGCATCCTTGCCGCCATGGTGGGCATCAACCTTCGGGGCATGGACAACAACGTGCTCACGCAGATCGGCCTGATCGTGCTGATCGCACTGGCGGCCAAGAACGCGATTCTGATCGTCGAGTTTGCGCGCCAGGGCGAGGAGCGCGACGGCCTCTCCCCGATCGAGGCCGCAGTCCAGGCCGCACGCACCCGCTTGCGCCCGATCCTGATGACGAGCTTCGCCTTCATCCTCGGGGCGGTGCCGCTGGTGATCGCCACCGGAGCGGGCGCCGAACTGCGGCAGGCGCTGGGCACGGCGGTGTGCTTCGGAATGCTCGGCGTGACCGGCTTCGGGCTCGTCTTCACCCCCACTTTCTATGTCGTGTGCCGCGCGCTGGGTGATCGGCTCTCCGCCCTGCGCCCTGCGCGCAAGGTGGTCGCCGATGCCACGCAAGATCCGCGCACTCCCTCTGCTGAATAGGAGCCACCAATCATGCGCATCCGTTCTTTCGCTCTTGCTTCGCTATCCGCACTGGCCCTCTCGGCCTGTGCGGTGGGGCCGGATCCCGTCGCTCACGTCCCTAGTCCCCGAGCGGCGACCGGCCCCTTCCTTTCCGCCGAGGCGGGGGTCGTCACCCCCACCCCCCTGCCCGCCGATTGGTGGAGGCTCTATGACGATCCTGTGCTCGACACGCTGGTCGCCGATGCCATCGCCGCCAACACCGACCTGCGCCAGGCGAGCGGCCGGATCGCCCGGGCGCGCGCCGCATTGCGTGGCGCCCGGGCCGGGCGGTTGCCACAAACCAGCCTTGGTGCAGGCGGTAACTACAGCCGGGTAAGCGAGGCGCAAGCGCCGGGCCTTTCCGACCGCGAGGGCTGGATGTTCGATGGCGGGCTCGACATTGCCTACGAGGTCGATCTGTTCGGCCGTGTCGGGCGCGGGATCGCAGCCGCGCGCGAGGATGTCGCGGCAGCACAGGCCGATGCCGACGCGGTGCAGGTCATGGTGGTGGCCGACACCACCCGCGCCTATGCCGAGGCGGCCAGCCTGGCGGCGCGGATCGCCGTGGCAAACCGGATCGTTGGCCTGCTCGACGACAGCCTTACTCTCACGCGCGGACGCCATGAGGCGGGTATGGAAAGCGGGCTCGCCGTGGCCCGGATCGAGACTTTGCGTGAACAGCGCGCCGCCGAAATACCCACGCTCGAGGCGCAACGCCGCGCCGCCCTGTTCGCGCTTGCCACCCTCACCGGGCGCGCGCCTGCCGACCTGCCCGAGATCGCCGGACAGCGAAGCATCGCGCTCGAGATCGACAGCCCCCTACCCGTCGGTGACGGCGCCGCACTGCTCGCCCGTCGGCCCGACATTCGTGCCGCCGAGCGCCGGGTCATGGCGGGCAAGGATCGTATCGGAGTGGCTCAGGCCGATCTCTACCCGCGCATCACGCTGGGCGGCTCGATCGGCGCTACCGCGCCAAGCGTGGGCGATCTGTTCACCGGCGGCGCACTCAATTTCCTCGTCGGCCCGCTGATCAACTGGGCATTTCCCAACCGCGAGCCGGGCCTCGCCCGCGTAGATGCAGCCGAGGCCGAGGCGCAAATCGCGCTTGCCGCTTTCGACGGCACCTTGCTTTCCGCATTGCAGGAAACCGAAACCGCCCTCAGCAACTATGCCCGCGCGCTCGATCGCCGGGCCCGGCTCGAGGCCGCAGTTGTGGCGGCAGAACGCGCGGCAACCATCACGCGCGGGCGCCAGCGCGAGGGGATCATAGATTCGCTCGAACTGATCGATGCCGAACGCACGCTGGCCGAAGCGAGTGCGGCTCTAGCGCAGCAGGACGGGGCGGTTTCGACCGCACAGATCGACCTTTTCCGCGCTCTCGGCGGAGGCTGGGGCGAGGCAGCAGATATTGCCAAAGGCGGCTAAGCAAGCGCTCTCCCGCCTGTTCGCCTCTATCACCTTGGTTTCCTGCGGGGGACGAGGATGGGCAAAAATGCCTTGGGTAATTTCAAATCGAGATGCCTGAATTGCGTCCGCCTTGCCCCTCGATATCGGACATAAACCTCTGATATGGCTTCTCGAAAGGCAACCTTTCCTTAAGTTGAGGGCTCCATCCGGTAAGTGGCCTATGGACAAAGCGCCATCTTCTCAGCCATCTGAGCTTGCGCGGCCGCCGCATCTCCGACAGCAGCAGGCCAGCGTATTTCTTCTTCCAGTTGAAGTAGGTCGCCTGGCTGATCCCCGCCCTACGGCAGATCTCAGCGACCGGCGTTCCCTCCTCGCCCAGCCAAGGATATCTATGGCGGAACACTCTACCCAAAAAATGGTCCAAAATCCAGGTTGCAGAGCAGGGCGAGTTGGCTGACCGGCCACTTTGCCAAGTCCGGAAATTCAGCAACTCGGCCGTTTGCAGAACGTCCGGTCTTGGCGGGAAAGCGAGGTAAGCGGTCGTTTACGTTCTCATGGCACCTATGGGGTATGTCTCGGTACCATTTTGATCGGCACGCTAAGCCACATCGGCAACGACGTCCAAAGCCGACTGAGACGACTTTTGAGACTGCAAAGCGATACGGGGTGATTGCCGTGGCATCAGGCCTCGGCCTCGCCTTCGGCGCGAACGCCTAGGATAACGCGCAAAAACGTCAGGCTGTCCTCGAGGCATTGCCTCCGGGTTACACATATTCTGGTTGCAACGAAGTCCGCGCTGCAGGTGTCGCGCCGATCTATAGCTCCGAGCCCGGCTTTTCCGATCGCCTAGACGGCGACGGCGATGGAATTGGTTGTGAACCATATCCGGGACAGTAACTCGGGCGATTGCGGACCGTCTACCATTAATCTGAGTGATACAGCACGCGGCCATTTAGGCGACGATGGGCACATCGACTCGGCTGGTCAATCGGGCTTAGAGCCCTCACCTTGTCGCAGCGATGTCATCCTCTTAAATTCGATCATCTCCAATTTGATGCGCTCGGCCTATTGATCTAATCGGTCATGGTAGTCCCATTCGAACTGAGGCTTGTGCTGCCCATGCACATCCCGCAGCCTCTCAGCAATCGACGCAGCACCGACACCAAGGCCAACAGCTTGATCATCGCGGATCACCCACGCTGTCGCAGGCGATCCAAAATAAAACTCGTTACTCACATATCCAGAGGCATGCTCGATAGCTTGGCGAAAGCCCAAGATTTCTGCTGCAAGCGGACGATTAAGCGTTTCCCAGCCCGGATCATCGTCGAACAGCTGTGGAGAGTCGGGGAGCGATGTAATCTGCCGATCAGGATTATTTGACTCCTGCCAGCTATCCCGGTTCCTACAAATGCTTGACATGCACACCTCTGCGAACCGCTCAAATTCGTTGGATAATCGCAGCGCAAGATGGTTCGATTGGCGCCACGCCTTTCGCAAATCGAAAAAATAAATTAGCCCTTGGGTCGAAATGGCGGAGACCACCCCAGCAATCAAAGGTAAAAGAAACTGTCCCATCGACGGACCACCTCAATTGAAGTAAAACTAACACACCTAAACGCCGCATAATCGAACGACACTCCGAGTATGATTAACAAGAACTGGTATGGAAACGGGCAATCGTCTTACTACGGGGAGAATGCCGAAACCGCATTTCTCGATCAATGGACTTAGAGATTTTGGCCTGTGAGGTGCGTCCAAGCCCGCTGCACAATTGCATTCAAGGTAGCGGACTCTTTTCCGTTATCTCTAGCAAGTGAGAGAGTTTGAAACATCACTTCTGGGATCTTTTGAGTTTCTCCGTTCGCAGGCAGTTCAAGTGGCTCGCATGCTGCTTGGAGATGCTGCTGGAGATCCGCCTCGCCTATTTCGCCTTTTAGAGTGCGCTCCAAGGAGTCTTGGAAGTGAGCATAGCTCGCATTGACGGCGGTCTCGACGGGAGCTTCTTCAATGTTGCCCGACGGATCGCAAAGTCGCACAAGCGCTGAATGACTGACCGGCTGACGCCGGTAGGATCATACGGAGGGGCTGAAGCCATCCTTTTGGGTATGTCGGTCGAGATAGCGCATGATGATGTCATCGGTGATGTTGCCGGAAGTGGTCGAGAAGTAGCCGCGCTGCCAGACGCGTTGGCCCCAGTAGCGTTTGCGGATGTGCTCGAACTCCTGCTGGATTTTGCGCGACGAGCGACCCTTGGCCCGGCGAACGAAATCGCTCACCGAGACGTGCGGCGGAATTTCGACAAACATGTGAACGTGATCCTTCGACAACGCGCCGTTGATGATCGTCACGCCCATTTCGGCGCAGACCTGTCGGATGATCTCGCGAACCCTGAGCCGCACATCGCCGATCAGCACCTTGTACCGGTACTTCGGCGCCCAGACGAGATGATAGCGATGATGGAATGTCGTGTGACAACCGGACCGATACGCCATAGCCTGTAACCTCGGAAAAATCGGAAGCTTCATGCCTTTCGGCGGCTTCCGATTTTTCCGAGGTTACAGGCCACCACACGAGTCTGGGGCTGAAGCCAGTATCCGGGAGGGGTTCCTCCTCGAAGCAGGACTCTAAACCGCGAGGGATACCGCACCAAGGCCCAGCGTCGAACGAGCGGGCCGCACCGTGGTGGGTGCATCTACCGCCGGGGCACCCTCTATCACCTGCTGTCGAACTGCATCTCTCGCGGGATGATCGTGCACAAGGGCAAAACCTATCCCGGAGAGCACCAGCCTATCGTCGAGGAACACCTTTGGAATGAGGTGCAGGCGAAGCTCGCCGACAATGCCTGCGGCTCCTCACATCGCCGACGACACCAGAACCCGAGACTGCTGATCGGCAAGGTGTTCGACGGCGAAGGTCGGGTGATGACACCCAGCCATGCGCAACGAGGCAAGAAGCGCTATCGCTAGGCCAGAGGAGGTCGACTGCACGCCGGCGTGGCGGGTAAACGCCTATGATCTCGAACAACTGGCATCCGAGCAGGTAGCAGCGCGGCTCGAGGATCAGCGATTCGTGACCGGACTATCTGGTCACAGTACACTCGACGCCGCAGCACTCGAGCATTCGAGCAAAGGACCTCGCGCGACGGATCGGGCATTCGAAGCAGGCAAAGCGGGCGGAGTTGTTCACGCACATCATCAATCGGATTGAACTTGCGACCGACCGCATCATCGTGCGGCTCGAGCGAGGCGGCATCCAAGTGGCCCTCGAGATCGAGCAGCGGGTTGAGAGCACAGAGCACCTGAACGTGACCATCCCGGCCATAAAAGTCCGCCGGGGACATCAGCTACGCCTCATCATACCTGGCAACGACGACCCTTCGCGTCAGCCGGTGCGGCGCGATGAAAAGCTAATCGCCCTCGTGGCCGAGGCTTTCGCGGCAAGAAAGCTCATCGAGGATCGTCCCGACATGAGCATGGCATCGATTGCCTCCGCACATGGCAGGTGCAGGACGCGACTTGGACGGCTGCTGAAGCTCGCCTGCCTCGCTCCCGATATCGTTACCGCGATAGTCGAGGGTCGACAGCCCCCCGCACTCGACGCGAAGTCGCTCTTGCAGAGCGCCCCGCCACTCGCGTGGCAGGCGCAGCGGCTGGCTCTGGGACTGACCTAAAGCCGCACTTCATTTGCAGTCAGTATTTGCGCGCCTGAGACTGGCAGCGAAACTCCGCGATATTTTGCCGCTCAGAGAGTGGTCTCTGACTGCAAAGCGTCCAACCCAGCTCCGTGAGTGGCGCGGAACTGCGCGCTTTCCGGCCGCAGCCATGGTGCAACCCGCTTCGAAGCGAGAACCTATGGACTGTCTGGTGCGGTCGAGAAGACTCGAACTTCCACGGCCTTTCGGCCACAACGACCTCAACGTTGCGCGTCTACCAGTTCCGCCACGACCGCACATCAGGAAGAAAGGGCCGCAGCCCCATCGGGTAGGAGCGCGCCCCTAGCAAAGCCCGATATGCGCTGCAAGCACCTATTCGCAATGCACCGCTTATTCCGGCTTCCAGCCGATTTCCGCCACGCGCGCCGAACGCGGCACGTCGGTCACCGCCTCGTTCACAGTCAGACTCTCACCAGGTGCCAGTTCGCGCTTGGGCGGAGGAACTTCCCACGAATAAACGATCCGGTCGCGCGCATCGCGCAGCACGATCAGCAGCGTGGGAACGGCCTGCTGTTCGGTGCCGATATTGGTGATCGTGCCCGATGCGCCGAAGAACTCGGTGCCGTTGGGCAGCTCGCGCCGCTCCTGTTGCTCAGGCGGGAAGTCGATCTGGAGGTCCGGCGGCGACATCGCGAAAGTAGGCCGGTTGACCGGCACCCACTCGGGCAGGCCGTAATAACTCACCGCCAAGATCAGCCCGGCGGCCACCAGCGCGAAGATCCCGGCAGCCCAGCTCCACATCCGCAAAGGGTTGCGGCGACGACGAAAAGGCGGTTCGCGATCATATTGCGAGGCCTCGCCCTCGCCGTAGGAGGAAGGGACCACCGGCGGAACGGCAGCGCGCGAAGCGGGCTTTTCGACGAAGCCCGGCTCATCTTCGTAGACAGCGGTGGGAGCACGCGCGGGCGCAGGTTCAGGCTGCGACTCGGTTTTTTCAGTCGGCTCCTTCGCCGGAGCGGGTTCGGGCGCAGGCTCCTGCGGCGCAGGCGATGCCGACGACAGGGCATCGTCGACCAGCCGCTCCGGCCCGTCCTGGAACCAGCTCTGCCGGCACTTCGCACACCGTACGGTGCGCCCGTCGATGCCGATGGCATCGTCCGGCACCGCATAGCGCGTTGAGCAGGCAGGGCATTGGATAATCATTGAAGCAGTATATCTCGCGGCGAATTTTTCTCCATACACCGCATTGGCTTGATGACGCCAGTGCGCAAGGGCACGATGCCCTGCGACGCCCTTTTTCCACAAGCACCGGTCGAAAATCTCCAGCCGCTCGCGCCGATCGCCCTTCCCGTTTGCGCCCCCTTGCCCTAGCTAGCGGGCATGGGCACGGGCGCGGGATCGATCGTCGAATTCGACAACGTCGGGCTACGCTATGGCACCGACCGCGAAGTGCTGTCCGATGTCTCGTTCACGCTCTATCCCGGCAGCTTCTACTTCCTGACCGGCGCCAGCGGCGCGGGGAAGACCTCGATGCTCAAGCTGCTCTATTGCGCGCAGCGGCCCTCACGCGGGGTGGTGCGCATGTTCGGCAACGACATGATCACCCTGCCGCGCAGGCGCCTGCCCGATGTGCGCCGCCGGATTGGAGTGGTATTCCAGGACTTCCGCCTCGTCCCCCATCTCAACGCGTTCGACAACATTGCCCTGCCCCTGCGCATCGCCGGCATGAGCGAGCGCGAAATCACCAAACCGGTGGCCGACATGCTCGAATGGGTCGGGCTCGACCACCGCTCCGATGCGCACCCAGCCACACTTTCGGGCGGAGAGCAGCAACGCGTCGCCATCGCCCGCGCGGTGATCGCGCGGCCCGAAATGCTGGTGGCCGACGAACCGACGGGTAACGTCGACCCGGAAATGGCGGTGAAACTGCTGCGGCTGTTCGAGGCGCTGAACCGGCTTGGCACCACGGTAGTGGTGGCCACCCACGATGTTCACCTGCTGCGCAAGGTGCCCGATTCGCTGATCATGCGGCTCGACAAGGGCCGCCTGTCCGATCCCACCGGCGCGCTGCGCTATCCGCCGCGACGCGAACGGGAGCCGAACTGATGCTGGCGCGGCTGTTCCACGGCGCGGCCCGACTGGTGCCAGGCGAAGCCGCGCGGCTTCTGCCGCAGGCGCGAATCGGCGGGCCGATGCCCTGGGTGATCGCGATCATGGTCGCGCTGACCGTGATCTCGGCCGCCGCCGCGCTGGCGCTCGACAATGTGGCCGAGAATGCCCGCGCGGAAATCGCCGGCGGCATCACCGTGCAGGTGGTCGAAGGCGCTCCGGGCGAACGCACACGGCAGACGCAGGCGGCGCTCGCCTATCTCGCAAGCAACCCACGTGTGACCGAGGTACGCGAAGTGCCGCAGGAGGAGCTGTCGCAATTGCTCGAACCGTGGCTGGGCGCGGCCACTCTCGACGACGAGGCTCTGGCAACGCCGAGTCTGATCGACGCGCAGCTAGATAGCGAGGTCACCGTGGAAGTGCTGCGCGGGCTGCGGACAGAACTTGAACAGATCGCTCCGGCAGCTCAGGTCGATGCCCAGGCGAACTGGCTCGGGCCGGTGTTCGATGCGATGCGCAGCCTCAAGCTGCTGGCGCTGGGGTTGGTGGCGCTGCTGGCCGTCACCGCTACGGCGGCGGTGTGGCTGGCTGCGCGCACGGCGCTGGGCAGCAACAGCGACACAATTGAAGTGATCCACCATCTCGGCGGCACCGATGGACAGATCGCCGCCATCTTTCAACGCTCTGTCGGGATCGATGCGGCCATCGGCGGGATCGCCGGGCTGCTGCTCGGGCTGGCGGCGGTGTTGCTGCTCGGAGCGCAATTCGCCGCGCTTGGCTCGGGACTGGTGGCGGGCGGCGGGCTTTCACTCGGCGACTGGGGCTTGCTGCTAACCGTGCCGCTGATGGCGCTGGTATTGGCGATGATAACCGCCCGCACCACGGTGCTGGCGGCCTTGCGGCGCAAGTTATGAGGCGGGCGCGATGATCCGCCGGTTGATTGCCTTTGTGGTGCTCGTCTGGCTCGGCGGCTTCGTCTGGTTTGCAGGCGTGCTTCCACAGCCCGATAGCGCTGCGCGCGGCGACGCCGTGGTGGTGCCCACCGGCAGCGGTGGACGCATTTCGCGCGGGCTTGAGCTGCTGCGTGCAGGGGTGGTCGACCAGATGCTCGTCACCGGAGTCGATGCGGCGGTGAAAGAGAACGAGTTCGAGGCTGAGTTCGGAGTCGATCACCCGTTGATGGAGTGCTGCATAACGCTGGGGTACATCGCGGTGGATACGCGCGGCAATGCGCTCGAAACCGCCGACTGGGTGGCGACGCACGAGCATGGCTCGCTGGTGCTGGTGACGGCTGACTGGCACATGCGCCGCGCCGCGCTCGAACTGGCCGCGCAGCTGCCGCCCGATATCGTAATCGTGCCCGACGCAGTCCGCTCCGAGGCGAGCCTGTGGACCTTCTTCCTCGAATACAACAAGTTCCTGGTTGCCTTCGTTGTGACCCCCTTCCGATGATCTACCTGCGCAACATCGCCTTTTATGCCGCCTTTTACGGGGGATCGGCGCTCTATGTGATCGCGGCCGTACTGGTGAGCTATCTCAATCGCCCCAGGCCCTTACGCGCCATCTGCGATAGCTGGGGGCGCTGGCACCGCCGCTGCCTCGCGCTGCTGGACATTCGGGTCGTGGAGACCGGCCAGCGGCCCGAGGGGCTGGCCTTCTACGCCATCAAGCACGAGGCCTTTGCCGAGGCCATCGAGATGCCGGTGATTTTCGATTACCCGGCGGGCCTCGCCAAGGCCGAGCTGTTTTCGATCCCCGGCTGGGGCCACGCGGCGCGGATCTATGGCATTATCGAGGTGCGCCGCGATGCCGGAGCCAGCGCCTTGCGCAGCATGATGAGGGAAACCAAGGCGGCGCTGGCGCAGGGTCGCCCGATCGTGATCTTCCCGGAGGGCACCCGCGTTCCCCATGGCGTGCGCGCACCGCTGCAATCAGGCTTTGCCGCGCTTTACAAGATGTTGAAGTTGCCGGTGGTGCCGGTGGCGGTCGATTCTGGACCGCTGTACCAGCGCACCTGGAAGCGACCGGGCACAATCACCGTCCACTTCGGAGAGCCTATCGCACCGGGGCTGCCGCGCGAGGAGATCGAAGCGCGGGTGCTCGACGCGATCAATTGCCTCAACAGCGACTAATCGGTGATTTCGGCCACAATGGCCGCGATCCAGCGAAGGGCATCTTCGCGCGCACCCACATCGGTGACGAATTCCTGCCCCCGCGAGACGCTTTTGAGCCGCCCCGGCGTGGTCCAGCGGGCCGGATTGTCATGATAGGAGAGGCCCACCTCGGCCAGCCATTCGGGCACGTGCCAGTTGGTCGGCGAGGCCCCCTCCTCGGTCAGCCGTAGCCGGCTGCTCGCCCGCGATGCCTGCCGCCCGCGCCCGCGATAGAGTGTATCGTTCCCATTGCTCGCGTGGAGCCCCAACGCGTGAGGGAAGCCCAGCGCGGCCAGCTCGGCTTTGCGAGCCGGGTCGATCGTCGCCAAAGGCAGGACCTGATCCACATGCAGGTAGCCGAACAGCCGGTGGTGCGGCTTGCCACCCTCTTCACGGAACAGGCCGAAGAACAGGAACACATCGCCCGCGCCTACGCCATGGTTGGCAAGGTGCGTCTGCGCCGCGCCGCATTGGCCGAGCAGCGCCTGACCATCGTCGCGAAACATCGGATCGTGATGGCACAGGCTCTCGGCCCCGAGGCGGCCCCGGCTCGCCTTTACCGCATGGTCCCCCAGCCCCAGCACGCCATAGGTCGTCTGTGAAAGGCCCTCGCCCGCCGGGATCGGCAACGTCACCGGCCTCCCTGCGACAATCGGCGATGGCCCGCCGCCCGAGGCGCTGTCAAAACCCTTGCGGCTGAACACGATACGCATGGCAATGCCCTAGCGCCGCTCGCCACCACACGATAGCTTCGCGGACAAAATGGGAGAGTGACCAATGAAGCCAATCGAACTTGGCCGGATGCGGGTGCACAAGGTCCACGAGATGGACAGCCCCACGCCGCTGCTGATGAACCTGCCAGGCGTAACCGCCGAGGACATCGCCCGGATGCGCCACTGGTACGATGCGGCGGACGAAATTCACCCCGATCCCGAACAGTGCCTGATGACCTTCGCCGTCCATTCGTGGGTGATCGAGCTGGACGGAAAACGCATCCTCGTCGACGCCTGCGACGGCAACCACAAGAACCGCTCGGTCGAGGCCGTCCACCAGCTCAACACCGATTACCTCGGCAATCTCGCGCGGGCGGGGTTTCAGCCGGAGGACATCGACATGGTCATGTGCACGCACCTGCACTTCGATCACATCGGCTGGAACACGCGGCTCGAAAACGGCCACTGGGTGCCGACCTTCCGCAATGCGCGCTATGTCTTCGGGCAGAAGGACTACGACTATTTCAAGGACAACCCCGAAGGCGAGGCGGTCCACTTCGAGGCCTTTCAGGATTCTATCCTGCCGGTGATGGAGGCCGGGCAAGGCGAACTGGTCGCGGCCGACTTCTGCGCCCACCGCGAGATCGGCAACGGGGTCTGGCTCGAACCTGCCTTCGGCCATTCGCCCGGCAATGTGATCGTCAACGCGCAGGCGGGCGGGGCTCCGGCGATATTCTGGGGCGACGTGATCCACCACCCGATCCAGATGATCCGCTTCGACCTGCCCTTCGCCTTCGACGCCGATCCCGCTGCCGCCAGCCGCGTGCGGCAGGAGGTGATGGCCCGCGCCGCCGACGAACAGGTGATGTGCTTTCCGGCCCACTTCCGCGGCACCAGCGCCGGGCATGTTCAGCGCGATGGTGACCTTTTCCGCTATCAATGGATCGAGGAATGAGGGGATAAACCGAGCCCGCCCTTGCCTGCCCCGGCGCAAACGGGAATCCCTCGCCCATGGCAATTCTTTCGGACAAATGGATTCGCGACAAGGCGATGAACGAAGGCATGATCGAGCCTTTCGTCGAAGCCCAGCGGCGCGATGGCTGCATCTCCTACGGGCTGAGCTCGTTCGGCTATGACGCGCGCGTCGCGCCCGAGTTCAAGATCTTCACCAACGTCAACTCGGCGGTGGTCGATCCCAAAAATTTCGACGCCGACAGCCTCGTCGATCGCGAGACGGAAGTCTGCATAATCCCGCCCAACTCGTTCGCGCTGGCGCGGACGGTGGAATATTTCCGCATTCCCGAAGACGTGCTGGTGATCTGCCTCGGCAAGAGCACCTATGCCCGCTGCGGGATCATCGTGAACGTGACCCCGCTCGAACCGGGCTGGGAAGGCCACGTCACGCTCGAATTCTCGAACACCACCCCGCTGCCGGCGAAAATCTACGCCAACGAGGGGGCCTGCCAGTTCCTGTTCCTGCAGGGTAACGAGCGCCCAGAAGTGACCTATGCCGACCGGGCGGGCAAATATATGGGCCAGCGCGGAGTGACGCTGCCCCGGCTGTAATCAGGAGAGACACCATGGCAAACCAGCCAAGCCTCGGCGAGATGCTGGAGCGGATCGAAGCGCTCGAAGCGCGCGTCCAGGAAGGCGACGACTACCGCGCGCTGATCAATCTGCAATGCGCCTATGGCTACTATGTCGACAAGGGAATGTGGGACAAGGCCGCAGACCTCTTCGCCAAGGATGGCACGCTGGAGATTGCCGGGCGCGGAATCTATGTCGGGCAGGACCGGGTGCGCGCCTATCTCCACCAGCTGCCTGCCTATGAAGACGGCGCAGTGTTCAACCACATGCAGCTCCAGCCGGTGCTCCATATCGACAGCGCTGCGGGCACGGCCAAGGCGCGCTGGCGCACCTTCATCATGATCGGCTGGATCGGACGCGAGGGCCGCTGGGGCGAGGCCACCTACGAGAACGAATATGTCCGCGAGGGCAGCAAGTGGCGGATCGCCAAGCTGCACGGCGTGATCAACCTCTATGCCGAATACGAGAAGGGCTGGCACAAGGGCGGCGTGCCGCTGCTGCGCTCGATAGATGGGCTTGAGCCGGACCTCCCGCCGAGTTTCGAATACGAGGCACACCCCAAGGCCGTGATCGCGCCCTTCCATTACGACGAGGTGTAACGGGGCGGGAAACCGAAGTCTGCGTTCCGCGTTCATCCCTCCAATCAAGGAGTAATAGCATGAGCGAAGAACGCACCACGATCACCACCGACGAGGCAGGCAATACCCACAGCCACACGACCACCTACTTGCGTGAGGACGCTCCCCGGTCGTCGGGCGGCGGTGTCTGGGCCATTGCGCTGATGCTGTTGGTTGCCCTGCTGATCGGTGGCTACTTCGTCACCCAGATGAGCGGTGCCGAAGTGACCAAGGATAATGCCGTGGCCAACGCCGCCGACTCAGTGAGCGGTGCCGCCGATCAGGTCGGCGACACCGTCAAACAGGTGGGCGATTCGGTCACCGAATGAAAAGCCTCTAGAAGCTCACCCGGGCGCTCAGCTTGACGTTGCGCCCGGAGAGCGGGGTATATTCCTTCGTGAAGCTCGTGTGGCGACGGCCTTCGACATCAAAGATGTTGTCGACCTGCGCAAGCACGGTGATGTTCTGCCGCCCCTCAATCGGGTGCCAGCCGACCGAGGCATTGACGAAGGTGAAGCCATCGGTCGGGTTCTCGTGTTCGGACACGCGGTCCTGCTTGGCATAGGCTTCGACTTCGCCGCGAATGTCGAAGTGGCCGACCTGCGCTTCGAGCGCTGCCAGCGCGCTGAGCGGCGGAATGCGTGGCACGGGGCTGCCGTCGTCAAGCGTCGCACGAACATAGTCGCCACGCAGATCGGCGAGCAATTGGAAATCATCGTTATCGACGAGCGGCACCCGGACCTGCCCCTCGACGCCGAATTGCTTGGCATCCTGCTGGAGGAACTCAAACACTTCGAGCCCGTCGATCGGAGCGACATCGGCCTCGTCAAGATAGATGAAGCCATCGAACCAGGTGTGATAGACCGATGCGCTCACCAGCGCCCGCCCGATTGATCCGCGGACATACCCTTCGAGGCCCCAGGCCTTTTCGGTTGTCAGCGTCGAATCGCCGATTTCGTAGGCTTGCGTTGCGATATGCGGGCCATCGGCGACCAGCTCCTGCGCCACCGGCGCGCGTTCGGCGCGCGAACCGTTGATGCCGATCCGCAGGTCATCCTCAAGCCCTTCGAGCAGAGCATAGGAGACACCTGCCGAAGCCGAGAAAGCATCGAAGTCGCGCGAGAGGCTGGTGCCATCGGCGAAGTCTACATCGACACCCGAATGCTCGTAGCGAGCGCCAGCCTGCAGGCCCAAGGCACCGATATCGTACTGCTGCACCGCGAACAGCGCCCAGTTCTCGGTGGTGTTGGGCGCGACGAAGGCCTCTTCGCCATCGGCCGCGAAGTCGACATTCGAATACTGCATGCCGAGCGAACCGCCCCACCCGTCGCGGTTGTTCTGGACCAGTTCCACCCGGCCCTCGACGCCCTCGACATCGAACTTGGTGCCTGTCTCGGTGCCTTCGAACTCGGTATGCGTATAGTCGGAATAGCCAAGCTTGGCCTGCACGAGATCAAAGAAGCCTTCGCCAAGATCGACGGCGGCGCGCGCATCGACGCGATAGCGATGCATGCCGATGGTGACAGGGCCTTCCTCCTCGTGCGGCTCTTCTGGCTCGGCAGCGCCGCCTGCGCCGCCCTCGTCCTCATGCACGTGGCCCACACCCGGCAGGCCGGGAATGCCGTAGTTCGTGTCGTAATAGTCGGCTGAGACACCGAACATGTTCTGCCCGGAATGCCAGGCGAAGCCAGCGCCCAGAGTATAGGTCTCGGTCGCACTGTTGGGCAGTTCGCCCGAGGCATTAGCGCCCTCGCGAAACTCCTCCGCCTCGTCGAGATGGCCTTCTTCCTCCTCTTCGTCAGCCTGTTCGAGCAACTGCGCGCGCAAGGCAGGCGTGGCGACATAGCCAGGAATCTCGAGGTCCCCCGTATTGCGATAGGACCCATCGACATGGAAGGCGAACTCGCTACCCAGTGCGAAATCGACCGAGGCGCCGCCTTCGACCCGGTCGCTGGCGTCATCCATGGCGACCAGACCATCGAAATGCACCGGCTCATCGGGCACGGACGGCGGGATGCGCTTGGTGATGACGTTGACCGCGCCGCCAATCGCCTGGCTGCCATACAGAAGGGCGGCCGGGCCGCGCAGCACTTCGATCGAGCTGGCGATCAACGGATCGACCGTGCCCGAATGGTCGTCAGACACCGCCGAGGCATCGATAGCCCCCACGCCGTCAGTCAGCACACGAACGCGCTCGCCCGAAAGGCCGCGCAGGATCGGGCGCGATGCACCGGGAGCGAAACCCGAAGTGGAAACACCCGGCAACTTCGCAATGGTGTCGCCGATCTGGCTTTCGAGATCGCGCTGCAGCGCTTGGCCCTCCAGCACGGAGGTTCCGGCAAGCACATCGAGGCGTTCCAGCCCGGCCGCACTTACAACGATAGTGTCACGGCCAATTTCGCGATTGTGAAAGTCATCGCGCGCGGCATCTTCGGCAGTGTCGGTATCTTGTGCCACAGCGGGCGCGGCAAGGCTGGCAACGGAGAGAAAGAGGGCAAGCCGGAATGACGTCATGAGATCTCGCTTCGCGTATATGTAATGCTATAACATCCCTCACATAGCCCATACATTCCTTGTTGCAACCCACTTTTCGTTGCGCTTGCGAACTAGCCTGGTGATTTTGCTGCGACTGCGAGGCGCTCGCGGGCGGCCTCTTCGCCGATCAGCGGCAGCAGCGCGGCCATTTCCGGCCCATGCGCGCGGCCGGTAAGTGCTTGCCGCAACGGGAGAAACAGCGCCTTGCCCTTGCGTCCCGTCTCGGCCTTGAGCGCGGCGGTGAGGTCGGCCCAGGGGGTCTCGCTCCATCTCAGCAGCTCGGCGGCGCGGGCAAGGAAAGCGCGGTCCTCGCCGCTCAGCTCGCCGGGTTCGACCGGGCCGGTCACCACGTTCCACCAGTCCGCAGCCTCGGCCACGGTTTCCACGTTCGGGCGAACCGCCAACCACCCGGCCTCGCCCATTCCCTCGGGCAAGCGCTCGCGCACATCGGCATAGGAGAGCTGGTGGACGATGCCGTGGTTGATCCGGGCCAGCTCCGCCTCCTCAAACCGCGCGGGGGCGCGCCCGAAGGTGGCGAGATCGAAGGTGGCCAACAACTCGGCCCGGTCCGCTAGCGGCTCGACCGGCAGGCTGGTGCCCAGCCGCGCCAGCAGCGCCACCAGCGCGGCAGGCTCGATCCCCTGCTCACGGAAGGCATCGCAGCCGAGCGACCCCAGCCGCTTCGACAGCTTGCCCTCGCTGCCGACAAGCAAGGCCTCATGCGCGAAGGCGGGCGGCGCGGCTCCCAGCGCGGTAAACATTTGAATTTGCGTGGCGGTGTTGGAAACGTGGTCTTCGCCGCGCAGCACCTGCGTCACGCCCATTTCGATATCGTCGATGCAGCTCGGCAACATGTATAGCCACGAGCCATCGGCGCGGCGGATCACCGGGTCGGACAGCAGCGCCGGATCGAATTTCTGCGGCCCGCGTACGCCATCGCCCCAGGCGATCGGCTCCTCGTGGTCGAGCTTGAAGCGCCAGTGCGGGGCAATCCCGTCGGCCTCTTTCGCGGCGCGCTCGTCCTCGCTCAGCGCGAGCGCGGCGCGGTCATAAATCGGGGGCAGCCCGCGACCGAGCTGGATCTTGCGGCGGACTTCAAGCTCCTGCGCGGTTTCGTAGCAAGGGTAGACCCGGCCCGCCGCACGCAGCCGCTCGAAGGCCTCATCGTAGATCGCCAGCCGCACGCTCTGGCGCTCCTCGCCATCGGGCACCAGGCCGAGCCAGGCGAGATCGGCCCGGATCGCCTCGACATAGTCCTCCTTCGAGCGGGCCTGATCGGTATCGTCGATCCGCAGGAGGAACTTGCCGCCATCGCGTTTGGCGAGCATCCAGTTGTGGAGCGCGGTGCGGATATTGCCGACGTGAAGGTTGCCGGTGGGCGAAGGAGCGAAGCGGGTGGTGGTCATGCGGTGTTGCGCTAGCGTCAAATCCTATGCAGTCTACCCTTCTTGGAGGCGCTCGCGATGAATTTGTACCGACTTGCCATTCCGTTCGCGCTCGTGCCGCTTACCTCGGCGCCAGTCAGCGCCACCACTCTTTTTCCGCAGAACTTCACGTGCCCGGTCGGTGGCGAGGAGTTCGAGGACTATGTGATTGGCAGCACCTCTTCTTGGGGACAACGCCCGGACGGGAAGGCAATCGGCGGCGTTTCGCCGTGGCCCGTAATCGAATGTCCCACCAACGGTTTCCCGATTTACCAAGAAGAGTTCAACGACGAAGAAGTCGCCCAACTTGCGGACCTGATCGCAACACCGGAATTCATGGCGATGCGTGAGAGCGATACAAGCTATCGCCGCATTTGGTGGCTGCGCAAGCAGATGGGTGCGGATGCCTATTCACAAGCGTGGTACCTTCTTGCCGCAAGCTGGCAGGCCGATGACTCGCCCGAACTGAAATCCCGCTATCAGCGCGATTTCGCTATTGCCGCTGATGCACTTTCTCGTGAAGCCGGAATGGCGGATGACTGGCTCTGGTACACGCTGCGAGCCGCCAATGCCTATCGCGAACTGGGTCAGTTCGACGACGCGCAGCGACTGCTGGCCGAAGTTGATCAGCCCGCACTCCTGCCTGAAGACGAAGACGAACGCGCAGGTGCGCGTAGGCTGATCGACGGGCTGGCTGCGCTTGTTTCTGAGAAGAACACCTACTTCGAACCAACCAACCTCGTTGGCGCGCGTAACTCGGCAGAGCGCTGCGAGGGGCCTCGCGAAGACCTGACAGCAGTTGAAGTCCACGCGTGCGAAAGCCAACCACATAGCGCGGACATCCGCGAGTTGGACGAATACCGAGATGACAGCATGCCAGCCGAAGCGGCCATGGCCGACGCGAACGGCGATTGGGAAGCGGTGGAAGCTGCCCTAGAAGCGGTGGACACTGCGGCAGAAGCGGCGGCGACTGCGCCATTCAGCGATTACGTCCTAGCTATCCCTCAAGACGACTGATGTCTTGCCCGTCCGCGTCAAAGAAACTCACGCCAGATGCGCGACCATCACCGTGGTGCGGTCGTACAGCTCCTCGTGGCGATCGGTCCGCACAAACCCATCGAGTACGGCGCTGAATTCGTCGCGGCGGCCGCTCGCGGCGCAGTCGGCCATCATTGCCAGTGTCATCTCGTCAGGACTGAGAACGCAGCAGCACGGGCGCATAACCTGCACGTCCTCCGGCCAGTAAGCGCCGACGAGGTTGGCGAAGTGGACGAACACGCGCGCCGTCGTCACGTCGCCGAGCCGCCGGGTCAGCTCCACCAACGGATCGCGCCCGGCTCGCGCGCAGACCGCTATCAGGCGCGTGGCGGATATGGTGCGCAATGCAGTCCACGACAGGCTCGCAAGCGGAACCGGCTGACCAAGGCGTGCGACACGTTCGACAGTGGCGGCGCTGGCGGAGGATGGGGTGTTCGGCATAGCGGTCTCCTGCGAATGATTCGCAGCGATACTATCGAACCTGACTCGCGATGCAATGCGAATGATTTGCATTAGTTGTTGAGAGCCGGAAAGTTCCCTGCCCCGGCGCAGAGAAAAAGCCCCGCCGGATCGCTCCAGCGGGGCTTTTCGATGGTTCGATGGTGCCGACGACTTATTTGTCGTCAGCAGCTTCCGGGTTCAGGTAGTCGCCCGCGTCGGCATCGGTGCCATGGGTCTCGCCCTCGACCGAAGCCAGCACGTCGTCGCCCAGATCGTCAGCCGGGTCGCGCGCGAGTTCCGCCGCGTGCTCCTCGGCTGCCGTATTGGCGGCAACCAGCGCTTCCTGCATCTTCTTGTACTGCGCACGGATCGCAGCGTCGCGGCTGGAGGCCGCTACGCGGACGCGGTTCATGCCCGCACCCGTGCCCGCCGGGATCAGGCGGCCCACGATGACGTTCTCCTTGAGACCGATCAGCGAGTCCTTCTTGCCCTCGACCGAAGCCTGGGTGAGCACACGCGTCGTCTCCTGGAACGAAGCCGCGGAGATGAACGAGCGGGTCTGCAGCGAAGCCTTGGTGATGCCGAGCAGGATCGGAACGCCCTGCGCCCACTCCTTACCCTTGCCGAGCTTGGCATTGGCCTCGTCCATTTCGTCGCGGTCGACCTGTTCGCCCGGCAACAGCACGGTGTCGCCACCGTTGGTGATCTCGACCTTCTGCAGCATCTGGCGAACGATCACCTCGATGTGCTTGTCGTTGATCTTCACGCCCTGCAGTCGGTAGACTTCCTGGATCTCGTTCACGAGATACTCGGCCAGCGCTTCCACGCCCATCACATCGAGAATGTCGTGCGGGTTGGGCGAGCCCGAGATCAGGGTATCGCCCTTCTTCACGAAGTCGCCTTCCTGGACGTCGATCACCTTGGTCTTCGGCACCAGGTACTCGACCGGATCGCCCTCTTCCGGAACGATGGCGATCTTGCGCTTGGCCTTGTAGTCGCGGATGAATTCCATCCGGCCAGAGATCTTGGCAATCACGGCCGCGTCCTTCGGGATGCGGGCTTCGAACAGCTCGGCAACACGCGGCAGACCGCCGGTGATGTCACGCGTCTTCGAAGCTTCGCGCGAGGCACGCGCCAGAATGTCACCGGCGACCACTTCCTGACCGTCTTCGACCGAGAGCGTCGTGCCCGGAGCCAGCATGTACCGTGCCGCCTCGGATTCGTCGCCAGCCTCGTTGAACAGGGTCAGACGCGGACGCAGGTCTTCCTTCTTGGAGCGACCGGCGGCGCGATACTCGATGACCACGCGCTGGGCTATGCCGGTGGCGTCGTCCATGCGCTCTTCGAGCGTCTTGCCTTCGAGCAGATCCTGATAGCGAACCACACCCGCCGTTTCGGTGATGATCGGCAGGGAGAACGGATCCCACTCGGCCAGACGATCGCCTTCCTTGACCTCGGCCCCGTCCTCGAACTTGAGTTCGGTACCGTAAGGCACACGGTGGATGGCGCGCTCGCGGCCTTCCGGATCGACCACGACCATCTCGCCGTTGCGGGCGAGCGAGAGGCGACGACCGCGCTTGTCGGTGATGGTCGGCATGTCGCGATAGACGACCTTACCGTCCGAGATCGATTCGAGGTGCGAGGTCTCGTTGACCTGCGCCGCGCCACCAATGTGGAACGTACGCATGGTCAGCTGGGTGCCCGGCTCACCGATCGACTGCGCCGCGATCACGCCAACGGCCTCACCGATGTTAACCGGTGTACCGCGGGCAAGGTCACGTCCGTAGCAGGTCGCGCAGACGCCCTGGTCGGCCTCGCAGATCAGGGGCGAGCGGATCTTCGCAACCTGCACTTCGGCTGCCTCGATCTCGGCCACCATCGGCTCGTCGAGCAGGGTGCCTGCCTTGACGATCACTTCGCCGGTCGCCGCGTTCACGAGATCCTCGGCCAGCGTACGGCCCAGGATGCGCTCGCCCAGCGAGGCGATGACGCTGCCGCCCTGAACGATCGCACGCATGTCGAGCGCGTTATCGGTCTTGCAGTCCTCGACGACGATCGTGCAATCCTGCGACACGTCGACCAGACGGCGGGTCAGATAACCCGAGTTCGCCGTCTTCAGTGCGGTGTCGGCCAGACCCTTACGGGCGCCGTGGGTCGAGTTGAAGTATTCAAGAACGGTCAGACCTTCCTTGAAGTTCGAGATGATCGGCGTTTCGATGATCTCGCCCGACGGCTTGGCCATGAGGCCACGCATACCGGCCAGCTGCTTCATCTGCGCGGGCGAACCACGCGCACCGGAGTGGCTCATCATGTAGATCGAGTTGATCTGCGCCTCGCGGCCGTTCTCGTCCTTCGGCGTGGCCTTGATCTCTTCCATCATGGCCGCCGCAACCTGGTCGCCGCAACGGCTCCAGGCGTCGATCACCTTGTTGTACTTTTCCTGCTGGGTAATGAAGCCGTCCTGATACTGCTGCTCGTAATCGGCCACCAGCGTCTTGGTTTCCTCGATCATCCCTTCCTTGCTGTCGGGAATGATCATGTCGTCCTTGCCGAACGAGATGCCGGCCTTGAACGCGTGGCGGAAGCCCAGCGTCATGATGGCGTCGGCGAACAGCACCGTGTCCTTCTGGCCGGTGTGGCGATAGACTTGGTCGATTACCTCGCCGATGTCCTTCTTCGTCAGCAGCTTGTTGACGAAGTCGAACGGCACCTTGTGGCTCTTGGGCAGGCACTCGGCGATCAGCATGCGGCCCGGCGTGGTTTCCACGCGCGCCATGTACTGCTTGCCCTTCTCGTCGGTCTGCGGGACGCGGGTGGTGATCTTCGAGTGATAGGTCACCGCACCGACGTGCAGCGCCTGATGCACCTCGTCGATATCGGCCAGCACCTTGCCCTCGCCCGGCTCGCCTTCGCGGTCCATCGAGAGATAATACAGGCCCAGCACCATGTCCTGCGACGGCACGATGATCGGCTTGCCGTTGGCGGGCGAAAGGATGTTGTTGGTCGACATCATCAGCACGCGCGCTTCGAGCTGGGCTTCCAGCGAAAGCGGAACGTGGACGGCCATCTGGTCACCATCGAAGTCGGCGTTGAAGGCCGAGCAAACGAGCGGGTGCAGCTGGATCGCCTTGCCCTCGATCAGCACGGGCTCGAACGCCTGAATGCCGAGACGGTGAAGCGTCGGTGCGCGGTTGAGCATCACCGGGTGTTCGCGGATCACTTCATCGAGGATGTCCCAGACTTCCTTGCGCTCCTTCTCGACCCACTTCTTGGCCTGCTTCAGGGTCATCGAGAGACCCTTGGCATCGAGGCGGGCGTAGATGAACGGCTTGAACAGCTCGAGCGCCATCTTCTTCGGCAGGCCGCACTGGTGCAGCTTCAGCTCCGGCCCGGTCACGATGACCGAACGGCCCGAATAGTCGACGCGCTTGCCGAGCAGGTTCTGACGGAAGCGGCCCTGCTTGCCCTTGAGCATGTCGGAGAGCGACTTGAGCGGACGCTTGTTGGCACCCGTGATCACGCGGCCACGGCGGCCGTTGTCAAACAGCGCGTCGACCGATTCCTGCAGCATGCGCTTTTCGTTGCGCACGATGATGTCGGGCGCGCGCAGCTCCATCAGGCGCTTCAGGCGGTTGTTACGGTTGATCACCCGGCGATAGAGGTCGTTGAGGTCCGAGGTCGCGAAGCGGCCCCCGTCGAGCGGCACCAGCGGGCGCAGTTCCGGCGGAATGACCGGCACGACTTCGAGGATCATCCACTCGGGGCGGTTGCCCGAATCGATGAAGCTTTCGACGACCTTCAGCCGCTTGATGATCTTCTTCGGCTTGAGCGTCGACTTGGTGGTCTCCAGCTCTTCCATCAGCGCATCGCGCTCGGCTTCGAGGTCGAGGTCCATCAGCATGATGCGCACGGCTTCGGCACCGATCCCGGCCGAGAAGGCATCTTCGCCATACTCGTCCTGCGCGTCGAGCAGTTCATCCTCGGTGAGGAGCTGGAACTTTTCGAGCGGGGTCAGGCCCGGCTCGATCACGATGTAGCTCTCGAAGTAAAGCACGCGCTCGAGCTGCTTGAGCTGCATGTCGAGCAGCAGGCCGATGCGCGAAGGCAGCGACTTGAGGAACCAGATGTGCGCGACCGGCGCGGCCAGTTCGATGTGGCCCATGCGTTCGCGACGGACCTTGGTCACGGTGACTTCGACGCCGCACTTTTCGCACACGACGCCCTTGTACTTCATGCGCTTGTACTTGCCGCACAGGCACTCGTAGTCCTTCACCGGGCCGAAGATGCGCGCGCAGAACAGGCCATCGCGTTCGGGCTTGAACGTACGGTAGTTGATCGTCTCGGGCTTCTTGATCTCGCCGAACGACCACGAGCGGATGCGTTCCGGCGAAGCGATGCCGATCTGGATCTGGTCGAAGGTTTCAGGCTTGGCCAGCTGGTTGGTGAATTTGGTAAGTTCGTTCATGTCTCGGTTTCCCTGTTTGGGAGCCTAAATTCCTGGTCCGTTCGCCCTGAGGAGCCGAAGCCTTTGGCTGACGCGTCTCGAAGGGTCCTTCGAGATGGATCGCTCAGCCTTCGGCTTCGTGATCCTCCTCAGGACGAACGGGCAATAAGCATCACTCCGCCGCGATCGCCGTCGTGCCGTCTTCGCCTTCCTCGCCATCGGTCAGCGAGGAGAGTTCGATGTTCAGGCCCAGCGAGCGCATTTCCTTGACGAGCACGTTGAAGCTCTCAGGGATGCCGGCCTCGAAGGTGTCGTCACCCTTGACGATCGCTTCGTAGACCTTGGTGCGGCCGACCACGTCGTCGGACTTCACCGTCAGCATTTCCTGCAAGGTATAGGCAGCGCCATATGCCTGCAGCGCCCAGACCTCCATTTCGCCGAAGCGCTGGCCGCCGAACTGCGCCTTACCGCCCAGCGGCTGCTGGGTGACGAGCGAGTAGGGGCCGATCGAACGGGCGTGGATCTTGTCGTCGACCAGGTGGTGGAGCTTCAGCATGTAGATGATGCCCACGGTCACCTTGCGGTCGAACGCCTCGCCGGTGCGGCCGTCATACAGTGTCGACTGGCCCGACGAATCGTAGCCTGCCTTCAGCAGCGTGTCGGTCACGTCCTGCTCGCGGGCGCCGTCGAACACCGGGGTGCCCATCGGAACGCCGCGACGCACATTCGAAGCGAGTTCGTAGATCTCGTCCGATGTCCGGCTCTCGATATCCTCGACGTAGTTCTCGCCGTAAGCGTCCTTCAGCTTGTCGACGAGCGCCGCAGGAGGCGGGCCGGCCTTCGGATCGGGGTTGTTGAGGCGCCAGTCGTCCAGCATCTCGCCGATCTGCATACCGAGGCCGCGCGCGGCAAAACCGAGGTGGGTCTCGAAGATTTGCCCGACGTTCATGCGTGAAGGCACACCCAGCGGGTTCAGCACGAGATCGACCGGGGTGCCGTCCTCAAGGAAAGGCATGTCTTCCTGCGGCAGGATGCGCGAAATCACACCCTTGTTGCCGTGGCGGCCGGCCATCTTGTCGCCCGGCTGCAGCTTGCGCTTCACCGCCACGAAGACCTTGACCATCTTGAGCACGCCCGGCGCCAGTTCGTCACCGCGTTCGAGCTTCTCCTTACGGTCCTCGTACTTGTCCTTGATGGCCTTGATCGCCTCGTCATACTGGCTCTTCACCGCTTCGAGCTGGGCCTGCATGTTGTCGTCGGCGACGGCGAACTTGAACCACTCGATCCGGTCCAGCTCGTCAAGCGTGGCCTCGTCGATCACCGCGCCCTTCTTCGCACCCTTCGGAGCAGCCGAAGCGGTCTGGCCGATCAGCATGTCCTTCAGGCGGTTGTAGGTCGCGCGGTTGAGGATGTTGCGCTCGTCCTCGCTGTCCTTCTTGAGGCGTTCGATTTCCTCATGCTGGATCGCGCGGGTACGGTCGTCGATCTCGATGCCGTGGCGGTTGAACACACGCACTTCGACCACGGTGCCGCTGGTGCCCGGGGGCAGACGCAGCGAGGTATCGCGCACGTCGGAGGCCTTCTCGCCGAAGATGGCGCGCAGGAGCTTTTCTTCCGGCGTCATCGGGCTTTCGCCCTTCGGCGTGATCTTGCCCGCGAGGATATCGCCCGGGTGCACTTCGGCACCGATGTAGACGATGCCCGCCTCGTCGAGGTTGCGCAGGGCTTCCTCGCCGACGTTCGGGATGTCGCGGGTGATGTCTTCCGGCCCGAGCTTGGTGTCACGCGCCATGACTTCGAATTCCTCGATGTGGATCGAGGTGAAGACGTCGTCCTTCACGATACGCTCGGAGATGAGGATCGAGTCCTCGTAGTTGTAGCCGTTCCACGGCATGAAAGCGACGAGACTGTTCTTGCCCAGCGCCAGTTCGCCCAGATCGGTCGAGGGGCCGTCGGCGATGATGTCGCCGGCTTCGACCACTTCGCCCACCTTCACCAGCGGGCGCTGGTTGATGCAGGTCGACTGGTTCGAACGCTGGAACTTCTGCAGCGTGTAGATGTCCACGCCGGGGTTGCCGGCATCGACTTCGCCCGAAGCGCGGATCACGATACGGGTGGCGTCAACCTGGTCGATTACGCCACCGCGTACGGCAGCGATCGCCGCGCCTGAATCGCGCGCCACGGTCTCTTCCATGCCGGTGCCGACCCAGGGCGCTTCCGCCTTCACGAGCGGCACGGCCTGACGCTGCATGTTCGAGCCCATCAGCGCGCGGTTCGCGTCATCGTTTTCCAGGAACGGAATGAGCGATGCGGCGACCGAAACGAGCTGCTTGGGCGACACGTCCATCAGCGTGACGTTTTCCGAGGGGCTCATCACGAATTCGCCGTTCTGGCGGGCCGAGATGAGGTCTTCGGTAAACTTGCCCTCGCCGTCGAGCTCGGCCGAGGCCTGAGCGACGGTGTTCTTCTGTTCTTCCATGGCGGAGAGATACTGGACCTCGCCGGTCACCTTGCCTTCGATCACCTTGCGGTAAGGCGTCTCGATGAAGCCGTACTTGTTGACGCGGGCGAAGGTCGACAGCGAGTTGATGAGGCCGATGTTCGGGCCTTCCGGCGTCTCAATCGGGCAGATACGGCCGTAGTGCGTCGGGTGAACGTCGCGCACTTCAAAGCCGGCGCGCTCACGGGTCAGGCCACCCGGCCCAAGCGCCGAAACGCGGCGCTTGTGGGTGACTTCCGACAGCGGATTGGTCTGGTCCATGAACTGCGAGAGCTGCGAGGAACCGAAGAACTCGCGCACGGCAGCCACGGCGGGCTTGGCGTTGATGAGGTCGTTCGGCATCACGGTCGACACGTCGACGCTCGACATGCGCTCCTTCACCGCGCGTTCCATGCGCAGCAAGCCGACGCGGTACTGGTTTTCCAGCAGCTCACCGACAGAACGCACACGGCGGTTGCCGAGGTTGTCGATGTCGTCGACGTCGCCTTTGCCGTCCTTCAGGTCGACCAGTTCCTTGACCACCGCGAGGATATCTTCCTTGCGCAGCGTGGTCACGGTGTCCTCGGCGTCGAGGCCAAGGCGCATGTTGAGCTTCACGCGGCCCACTGCCGAAAGGTCATAACGGTCGGCATCGAAGAACAGGCCTTCGAACAGCGCTTCGGCGGTTTCCTTGGTCGGCGGCTCGCCGGGACGCATCACCTTGTAGATGGCCTCAAGGCCTTCTTCGCGGTTCTCGGCCTTGTCGGCATCGAGCGTGTTGCGGATCCACGGGCCGGTGCTGACGTGGTCGATGTCGAGCAGGTCAAGCTGGTCGATCCCGGCAGCGTCGATCTTCTCGAGATTGTCGGGCGTCACTTCCTCGCCCGCCTCGATGTAGATGCGGCCGGTGCTGTCTTCGACCAGATCCTGGCTGGCATAGCGGCCGAAGATTTCCTCGGTCGGGATCAGCAGCGTTTCGAGGCCGTCCTTGGCCGCCTTGTTCGCAGCGCGCGGGCTGACCTTCTGGCCAGCCGGGAACACTTCCTCGCCGGTCTTCGCGTCAACCAGGGCAAAGCCCGGCTTCTGACCGCGCCATTGCTCGGGCACGAACGGGATTTCCCAGCCGCCCTCGCCACGCTTCCAGGTCACAGTGTTGTAGAAGTGCGCGAGGATTTCTTCGTGATCGAGGCCCAGCGCATAGAGCAGCGCGGTGACCGGCAGCTTGCGCTTGCGGTCGATGCGGACGTTCACGATATCCTTGGCGTCGAACTCGAAATCGAGCCACGAACCGCGATAGGGAATGACGCGCGCGGCGAACAGGAACTTGCCCGAGGAGTGGGTCTTGCCGCGGTCATGGTCGAACAGGACACCCGGCGAACGGTGCATCTGCGACACGATCACGCGCTCGGTGCCGTTGATGATGAAGGTGCCGTTGCCCGTCATCAGGGGCATGTCGCCCATGTAGACGTCCTGCTCCTTGATATCGAGGACCGAGCGGGTTTCGGTTTCCTGGTCCACCTCGAACACGATCAGGCGCAGCGTGACCTTCATCGGCGCGGCATAGGTGATGCCACGCTGGCGACATTCGACGATGTCGTACTTCGGGTCTTCCAGCTCGTAATGCACGAAATCGAGCTCGGCGGTGCCGGCGAAGTCGCGAATCGGGAACACCGAACGCAGCGTCTTCTCAAGGCCCGAAACATAGCCGATCGAAGGATCGGACCGCAGGAAGAACTCATAGCTCTCGCGCTGAACCTCGATCAGGTTCGGCATCTGCACCACTTCGTGGATGTCGCCGAAAATCTTGCGGATGCGCTTTGCCTTGCTGCCAGCCTTCGCCGGTGCGTTCGCCTTGGTCGCCATAGGGGACTTGTGCCTCTTGCCTTGAAATTTCGAATCGGGCGGGAGGGCCATGAGACGACGAAAAGCCACAAGGCCAGCCACCACTACCGGTGGCCGCATTGCAGCGTTCCCTCAGGTCTCACGGATTGCCGGAGCTTCCTTCCGATGCGCACCCCCGCGTAAGGCGCGCCTTGCTCGAAGCTTTCGGTGTGGAGGCGATATAAGGCGCGGCCCCGCCGCCGTCAAGCAGGGCCGGTGGCGGCCCTCTGCGCGCCCCGCCGCGCAAGGCCGTTGCCACCGGGGCGGAGCGCGGCCATGCTTGCGCCAGCCTTGCCATCGCACGGAGGTGCGCTTGCCTATCAGCCTTGCCGGGATCGTTGCGCTGCTTGCGTTTGCCCTCCTCATTTCCACCAACCGCCGGAAGATACGCCCGCGCATTGTGCTTCCGGCTTTCGCCATGCAGGCGGCCATGTCTCTGCTGATTCTGCGCACACCCTGGGGGGCGGACTTCATGGCGGCGCTCACGCGCGGGGCCTCGAACCTGCTCGGCTATTCGCGGGTGGGCACCGGATTTATCTTCGGAAACCTCGCCAGCCCCGAGCTCGGCGGCGCTTCCTTCGCGCTGCAGGCGCTGACCGTGATCATCTTCTTCGCCTCGCTGGTTGCCGTGCTCGACCATATCGGGCTCATCGGCCTGATCGTGCGCTGGGTCGGCGGCGCGATCCGCATGATCACCGGGGTCAGCCGGGTCGAATCGCTAGGCGCGGCAGCCAATATCTTCATCGGCCAGGGCGAGGCGCCGCTGGCGGTGAAGCCCTATCTCGCCAACATGACCCGCTCGCAGCTGTTCGTGCTGATGACCGTGGGCATGACAAGCGTCGCCGGATCGGTGATGGCAGCCTATATCGCGATGCTCGGGTCAAGCCTCGCGCCCTACCTGCTTGCCGCCGCACTGATGAGCGCGCCCGCCGGAATCCTGATGGCCAAGCTGGTGGTGCCCGACGAGGAAGACGAGCCCAGCGAACCCGAGCGGGTGGCAGTGAGCGCCGAAGATGAGGACACCCCCGTAAACGTCATCATGGCCGCCGCAAACGGCGCGATCACCGGCCTCAAATTGGCCGCCGGCGTTGGCGCGATGCTGCTAGCCTTCGTCTCGCTGGTGGCGCTGGCCAACGGTCTGCTCGGTTGGCTGGGCACATCGGCTGGGATCGATGGCCTCACCTTCGAGCGCCTGCTCGGCTATGTGTTCTCTCCTGTGATGTACCTCGTCGGCGTGCCCTGGAGCGAGGCGCCGGTTGCGGGCGGACTGTTCGGGCAGAAGGTGGTGCTCAACGAATTCGTCGCCTTTCTCAGCCTGCAGGAAATGGACGGCCAGCTCGGCCCGCGCAGCACGGCCATCGTGACCTTTGCCCTGTGCGGCTTTGCCAATATCAGCTCGATCGCGATCCAGATGGCGGCCTTCGGCGTACTGGCGCCTTCGCAGCGAGCCAATGTGGCGGCACTGGGACTGCGCTCGCTTGCCGCCGCTTCGCTCGCCAACCTGATGAGCGCGGCGCTGGCGGGGCTGTTCCTGACCGGTGCGTGACCGGAAGCGGAACCGCCGAACGTTATAAACTTGCATCGTTTCCGGAACCATCGGTCCTGCGGGCAGTTTCACCCCAATCCAACCACCCCAGGGGGAACTACCGATGAAGAAGATTTTGCTCGCCGCACCCGCCGTATTGCTCGTCGCTGCCTGCGGCGGTTCGCCGGCTGAAGAGGCCGAAGATGTGCAGGAAGAAGTGATCGAAGCTCAGGGCGACGTGCTCGACGAGCAGGCCGAGGCGCTCGACGCCCAGGCCGACGCACTGGAAGACGCCGGCATGGAAGCCGAAGCCGAGGCCACCGAAGACCAGGCCGAAGCGATGGAAGACGCTGCGGACGAAATGTGATCCCGATTTTGCCACCCGCGGCCACTCGGCGCGCGGCTGGCTCAGTTGCAGGAGAGGAAGGCTCGCCCACGAAGGCGGGCCTTTTCCTTTTTGCGCGGACCCTTGGCGCGCAGCGGACCGGGGCGAATCGCTTGACCTTTTGCGCCATCTCTCTATGAGCCCGCTCCGATCACCTCGTGTGATCATCCGTCCGAGACAGTTGGTGACCGGGATCTGCCGGTCTTAATGTCCAGCCTAGACGGGGACAGAGATTTTCGGGCCAGCCCCTGCGGCTGCTCCCGTTCGCGCTATTCGCGCTCCTCCTTCCCCATCACGGACCAATACCATGCCGCACGAGCGGTGTGGGAGTATGAGCCGGTCGCGGCTCCGCTTTGGCGGGTTCGCGGCCATAGTGAAGGAGTAAGGCATGGATCGTTCGCAGAAAGCCGACGCGGTCGCCCAGCTCAATACGGTCTTCAACGAGGTCGGCGTGGTGGTTGTCACCCGCAACCTCGGCTTGTCGGTGGAACAGACCACCGACCTGCGCAACAAGATGCGTGATGCTGGTGCGTCCTACAAGGTTGCGAAGAACCGCCTCGCCAAGCTCGCCCTGAAGGACACCGACTACGAAGGCATTGGTGAGTATCTCACCGGCCCGACGGGTCTCGCCTGGTCGACCGACCCGGTGGCAGCCGCCAAGGCTGCGGTGGAATTCGCCAAGACCAACGACAAGCTTGAAATTGTCGGCGGTTCTCTGGGCGATGTGAAGCTCGATGAAGCAGGGGTCAAGGCGCTCGCCGCGATGCCCAGCCTCGACGAGCTGCGGGGCAAGATCGTGGGTCTCGTCAACGCGCCGGCAACCAAGGTTGCTCAGCTCGTCAACGCGCCTGCGGCCAAGCTTGCCCGCGTCTTCGGTGCATATGCCGCCAAGGACGCCGCATAAGCGGTTTCTCGCATTTCGAAACGAAACATCTTGGGGCGCATCTTTTTCGCCCCGCCCAATTTGGAGTGAAGCACAATGGCCGATATTGCCAAGCTTGTTGAAGACCTTTCCGCGCTGACCGTCATGGAAGCCGCTGAACTTGCTACTGCCCTGGAAGAAGCATGGGGCGTTAGCGCCGCTGCTGCCGTGGCCGTGGCTGCCCCCGGCGGTGCCGGTGGCGATGCCCCCGCCGCTGAAGAGAAGGACGAATTCGACGTCATCCTCACCGGCGACGGCGGCAAGAAGATCCAGGTGATCAAGGAAGTCCGTGGCATCACGGGCCTCGGCCTGACCGAAGCCAAGGCGCTCGTCGAAGGCGCGCCGAAGGCCGTCAAGGAAGGCGTGAACAAGGCGGAAGCCGAAGAGATCAAGAGCAAGATCGAAGCTGCCGGCGGTACCGTTGAGCTGAAGTAATCATCTGCCCCTCTTGGGCGATTACGCTTCGATCCAAGCGGATCAAACAGAAAGGGCGGCACCACGCGGTGCCGCCCTTTTTTGTTTATCCGGCCTCTTCCGAGGCCGAGGCTGTGCGGCGCCCGAAGGCCGCCACAACCCGTGAACTAAAGCGTTTTCAGATAGGCGGTGATTTCGCCTGCCTGCTGCGCATTGATGCCGGGTGCCGGCATCGAGCCGCCGGGAACAACGGCATGCGGATCGACCAGATAGCGGCGAAGGTTCGCCTCGTTCCAGGTGATGTCGCTGCTCTTCATGCCCGCGCTGTAGGCGAAGCCCGAAACGGCACCGGCCTTGCGGCCAACCACACCAGCGAGCGAGGGGCCGACCATGTTTTGGCCCGGCGTGACCGAGTGGCAGACCGTGCAGATCGTGAAGCTGTCGGGCGGACCAGCGGCCGCAGCAACCTGAGTCGGCGCGGCGCTCGGACGGGCGCTGGCCGATGCGCTCGGCGTAGGCGACGGCGTCGCACTCGCGGTTGCAGCGGGCTCGTCCGCTTCGACTTCGGCGGCATCTTCGTTCGTCGATTCGGCATCAGCGGCCACATCTTCGGGCAGGACTGTTTCAGCCACCGAATCGTCGACCGCGACCTCTTCAACCTCAGCCTCGTTCGCGCTCTCCGGCGGGCCGCCACAGGCGGCGAGCGCCAGGGCCGCAAGCGAAACGGTGGCAAGCGAAATTGCAATACGCATGAAAAGGATACCTCCGACTGTTTGCTCGCCCTTAGGCCGCAAGAGGCACCTTGGGCAAGAGGCCGCAGGTTGACTGTGTCCGCCAAGCCTCTGCTGGCGAAAAATCACGCCGAAATCCCCGCTTTTGTGATTTCGCTTGCAACAATCTTCGCCTATCCGGGCCGGCTGCTTTTGCCATGAGACCCACTGCTCTCCCCTCCACGCCCGGCTGGAAAGCCGAAAGCGCCGAAACCTTCCGCCTCGCGGTGCCGCTGGTGCTCGCCAACCTGCTGCAGATGCTGACCTATGCGGTCGACGTGATCTTCATCGCGCGCCTCGGGGCCGAAGAGCTGGCCGCATCCTCGCTGGCGGTCTCGATCATCGGCTTCCTGCTGTGGAGCCTTTCGGGCCTGACCGGAGCGGTCGCGCCAATGGCCGCCGCCGAGCTGGGCGCACGCGGACCGGCGCTGCGGCCGATTCGGCGCGCGGTGCGCATGGCGCTGTGGCTCGCCATCGCCTCTGGCGCAGTGGCCAGCGTGCTCTGTGCCTTTGCCGAGCCATTCATGCTGCTGACCGGGCAGGAGCCGCAGATCGCTGCGCTCGCAGGCAGCTACATGAACCTGCTGTTGTTCTCGCTCATCCCGGCGGTGGCTGGCAGCGTGCTGCGCAGCTTCGTGTCGACGCTCGGCCGCCCGTTCTTCGCGACAGCGATCACCGGGCTTGGCATCTTCATCAATGCCGCCGCGAACTACGCCTTCATCTTCGGCAACTGGGGCGCACCAGAGATGGGCCTTCAGGGCGCGGCTATCGCCACGCTGCTCACCACCAGCCTCACCTTCCTTGTCTATGTGATCGCCATCGCCCGCGATCCGCGGCTGGCGCGCTATCATGTGTTCGGCTTCTTCTGGCGGGCCGACTGGAAGCGGCTGGGCGAACTGGTGCGGATCGGCACGCCGATCATGCTGACGATCATGGCCGAAAGCGGCATCTTCGCGGCGGCAGCCTTTCTGGTCGGCCTGTTCGGCGCTGCACAGCTGGCCGCCCATGCGCTGGCCCTGCAAATCGCGGCGCTCGCCTTTCAGGTGCCGTTCGGGATCGGCCAGGCGGCGACCATCCGCGTCGGCTATTTCCACGGGGCACGCGATGCACTCGGCGTGGGCCGCGCGGGCTGGACCTCGATCGGGATGTGCCTCGCCTTCGCGGTGCCCTCGGCGCTGGTGTTGATCGGCGCGCCCGAGCTCTTGCTGCGCATCTATATCGACCCCGAGCTGCCCGAAAATGCCGCGCTGGTGACGCAGGCGAGCATCTTCCTCGTGGTCGCCTCGGCGTTCCAGCTTTCGGACGGGTTGCAGGCGGTCGCCGCTGGAGCGCTGCGCGGGCTCAAGGATACGCGCGTGCCGATGTGGATCGCAATCTTCTCCTACTGGGTGCCCGGCTTCGGGCTGGCCATGGGACTTGCCTTCATGCTTGGGCTGGAGGGCGAAGGCGTGTGGTATGGGCTCGCCCTCGGGCTGAGCGTGGCGGCGGTGCTGCTTTTGTGGCGCTGGCACCGGCGCGGGGCGCTCGGGCTGGTCACCTACGCACCGCCCGCTTTGTGACCGCGCAAAATTTTTCCTGACCAAAGGTGTTGACGGCCCGCCAGCCGCCAACCATATCCGCGCCGCTGGCACTCTCGTGGTGAGAGTGCCAATCGACACATCCAACCTTTTTGGGAAAGGTCACACACATGGCATTTCGCCCCCTGCACGACCGCGTTCTGGTTCGTCGCCTCGAAGCTGAGGAAAAGACGGCCGGCGGCATCATCATCCCCGACAGCGCCAAGGAAAAGCCGAGCGAAGGCGAGATCGTCGCCGTTGGCACCGGCGCCAAGGCCGACGATGGCAAGGTCACCCCGCTCGACGTGAAAGCGGGCGACCGCGTTCTGTTCGGCAAGTGGTCGGGCACCGAGGTCAAGATCGACGGTGAAGACCTGCTGATCATGAAGGAAAGCGACATCATGGGCGTGATCGGCTGAGCCGAACCGTCACTGCTTTCCACATTCTAACGATATTCCAGGAGAAACGATAATGGCTGCCAAGGACGTCAAGTTCGGTCGCGACGCGCGCGAACGCATCCTCAAGGGCGTGGACACGCTCGCCAATGCCGTGAAGGTCACCCTCGGCCCCAAGGGCCGCAACGTCGTGATCGACAAGAGCTTCGGTGCCCCGCGCATCACCAAGGACGGCGTTTCCGTCGCCAAGGAAATCGAGCTTAAGGACAAGTACGAGAACATGGGCGCGCAGATGCTGCGCGAAGTGGCCTCGAAGGCGAACGACAAGGCTGGCGACGGTACCACTACTGCCACCGTGCTTGCTCAGTCGATCGTGCGCGAAGGCATGACTGCGGTTGCTGCCGGCATGAACCCGATGGACCTGAAGCGCGGCATCGACCTCGCCGTCAACAAGGTCGTTGCTGACCTGAAGGCCCGCTCGAAGGACGTTTCCGGCTCTTCGGAAATCGCCCAGGTCGGTATCATCTCGGCCAATGGCGACAAGGAAGTCGGCGAGAAGATCGCTGAAGCCATGGAAAAGGTCGGCAAGGAAGGCGTGATCACCGTGGAAGAGGCCAAGGGCCTCGAATTCGAACTCGATGTCGTCGAAGGCATGCAGTTCGACCGCGGCTACCTGTCGCCCTACTTCGTTACCAACCCCGAGAAGATGACGGTCGAACTCGAAAACCCGTACATTCTCATCCACGAAAAGAAGCTCTCGAACCTGCAGGCCATGCTGCCGGTGCTCGAAGCGACCGTTCAGTCCAGCCGTCCGCTGCTGATCATCGCCGAGGACATCGAAGGCGAAGCGCTGGCGACCCTCGTGGTCAACAAGCTGCGCGGCGGCCTCAAGGTTGCAGCCGTGAAGGCTCCGGGCTTCGGCGACCGTCGCAAGGCCATGCTGCAGGACATCGCGATCCTCACCAACGGCGAGATGATCTCCGAAGATCTCGGCATCAAGCTCGAAAACGTCGGCCTCTCGATGCTGGGTGAAGCCAAGTCGGTTACCATCGACAAGGACAACACCACCATCGTCGACGGTGCCGGTGAAGGCGATGCGATCAAGGCCCGCGTCGAGCAGATCCGTGCCCAGATCGAGTCCACGACTTCGGACTACGACCGCGAGAAGCTGCAGGAACGTCTGGCCAAGCTGGCTGGCGGTGTTGCCGTGATCAAGGTCGGCGGGGCTTCGGAAGTCGAAGTGAAGGAGCGCAAGGACCGCGTGGACGATGCTCTGCACGCCACCCGCGCAGCTGTCGAAGAGGGCATCGTCCCCGGCGGCGGCACCGCGCTGCTCTATGCCACCAAGGCGCTCGAAGGCCTTACCGGCGACAACAACGACCAGACCCGCGGTGTGGAAATCGTGCGTCAGGCGATCCTCGCACCCGTGCGTCAGATCGCTGCCAACGCTGGCCATGACGGCGCCGTGGTTTCGGGCAACCTCCTGCGCGAGGGCGACGAGAGCCAGGGCTTCAACGCTGCGACCGACACCTACGAGAACCTCGTGGCTGCCGGTGTGGTCGACCCGACCAAGGTCGTGCGCACCGCGCTGCAGGACGCGGCTTCGGTTGCTGGCCTGCTGATCACCACCGAAGCGGCGATTGCCGAAGTGCCCGAAGACAAGCCTGCCGGTGGCGGCATGCCCGACATGGGCGGCATGGGTGGAATGGGCGGCATGGGCGGCATGGGCTTCTAAGCCTGCCCTGAGCGGGTCGAAGGGCCCGCCACCAGCCGAACACACATATAGGGGCCCGGCGGAGCGATCCGCCGGGCCCTTTTGCTTGGCCACCTGCCCCCCTTGCGATAGCCTCGCGCGATGACAGGGGCCTCGACGCTAAACCAACCGCACCGTGCCATCGGCCTCTCAGGCGCGGTGCTGATCAACCTCAACGGCGTGGTCGGCTCGGGCATCTTTGCCCTGCCCGCGCTGCTCTATGCAGGGGCCGGGGGCTATGCGCCGCTGGTGGTGCTGGCCTATGCGCTGCTCGTGGCCGGGCCGTCGCTGGTCTATGCCCGGCTCAGCACGATGCACGAGCAATCGGGCGGGCCGCAGCTCTATGTCGAGCATGCCTTCGGGCCGTTCGCGGGGTTTCAGGCGGGCTGGTTCCTGCTCGGCCAGAATCTTGCCGCGCGGGCCGCAAATTTCCACGTGCTGGTGAGCTATCTCGCCGCGCTTTTCCCGCTGTTCGACAATCCCGTCATCCGGCTTGGCACCATCGCGGCGCTGATCGCGCTGTTCACAGGGCTTGCCGCAATTGGCACACGCAGCTCGATCCGGGCCTTGTGGCTGGGGACATTGCTCAAGCTCGGGCCGATTGTGTTGATCTGCGGCGCTGGATTGCTCGCCAACGGAGTGCCCAGCACCTTCGCCCTGCCCGAATTCGGCGAGGTCGAATCGATCGCGCTGCTGCTCGCCTATGCCTATTCGGGCGGCGCGCTCTCCACCATGGTGGCGGGCGAGGTGCGCGAGGCACGGCGCACCGTCTATCGCTCGATCTTCGTGAACCTCGCCATGATCGCGCTGCTCTATGCCTTCGTCCAGTGGGCCTATATCGCCATCGACCCGCAGCAGGTGAACGCAGACCGCCCGCTGGCCTCGGCGGGGGAGGCTGTGTTTGGCTCGCTGGGTGTGGCGCTGATCAGCGTGGCGGCGATCTTCTCCACCGGCACCAACCAGCTCAGCTACTTCGTCTCGATGCCGCGCCTGGTCTACGGCATGGCGACGCGCGGCCTGCTACCGGCGGTGCTGGCGCGGATTTCGCAGCGCTTCGGCACGCCTGCCCCGGCCATTATCGCCTATGGCATGATCGTCCTCGCGCTGGCGCTGAGCGGAACCTTCGCCACGCTTGCCACCTATATGGTCGCGCTTGAGACGCTGGTGATCATCCTCACCGTGCTGGCGCTGCCGATGCTGTGGCGCGCCGGGGAAGACCGCCCGCAAGGCGCGATGCTCATCGTGTGGGCCGCGCTGGTGGTGTTTGCGCTGGTATTCAACCTCTGGCTGCTGGCGCAAGTGCCGCTGTCCTCCGCTCTGCCGACGCTCGGGGTGTTGGCGGCTGGCACCGCGCTATACTTCCTTGCCACCCGTCGCCGCTGAGCTTGCGCTTTGTCTGTTTCGGACTAGCCTCCCCCTCAACAACAACGAGAGGGGATACGAAATGCGCAAACTTATGTTCGCGGCGCTGGCCGCCACGGCTCTGGCCTCCTGCGGCAGCGAAGAGCCCACGCCCGAGCCTACGCAAGATCCGGCCCGCCAGTATATGCAGGCCGTTACCGACATCTCGCGCGGCGACGATCAGCAGTACGACGCCAAGCGCAAACCCGCCGAGCTGCTCGCCTTCGCGCAGATCGACAAGGGCGAGGCCGTGGGCGACTATATCATGGGCGGCGGCTATGTGACGCGCCTGCTCGCCACCGCCGTGGGGGCCGACGGCAAGGTCTATGCCTTCCAGCCGACCGAGTTCATCGACTTTCGCCCAGAATATGCCGATGAGCAGGACGCTGCGGTCGCTCCCTACGCCAACGATCAGGGCGAACCGGTACACGTGTTCCCCCTGCGCGGCCCCATCGCCGAGCCGGGCTGGCCCGAGCCACTCGACACGATCATCACGGTCATGAACCTGCATGACCTGTTCGTCCCCGAAATGCCCGAAGGCACCGCCGAGAAGGCGATTTCAAACCTCTATGCTTCGCTCAAGCCCGGCGGCACGCTGGTGGTGGTCGACCATGTCGCGACCGATGGAGGCGGCCTCGATGCGGCGGGAAAACTGCACCGGATGGACGCCGAACTGGCGCTCAATGCACTGACCGCCGCCGGCTTCGTGCTGGAGGAGGAAAGCGACCTTTACGCCCAGCCCGACGATCCGCACGACGCCAATGTCTTCGACGATGTTATCCGCGGCAACACCGACCAGTTCGCCTGGCGCCTTCGCAAGCCCGAATAAGGCGCTGGCAGCGACCATTAAGCGGAAAATCTCGGACCCCTTCGGCCTGCCGACCGTTGATTACGGCACAGCAGACCGAAGGAGAGACCCGATTATGAAGTGTCCGCACAAGGCCCATGTCGCACTCGTCGATGGCGAGCGGTTCGTGCTCGCGCGTAACGAGGGCCAGCTGTTCGAACCGAAGCTGAGCGTGGTCGCCACGCCCGAGCTGGAAACGACGAACTACAGCGCCGGCGTGCGCGATCAGGATGACGCCGGACGGCGAAGCGGCAGCAGCGATCTGGAAGAGCTGGCCCATGCCGCAGCAGTCGCCGAATGGCTTAACGGGCAGGCTATCGACGGCAAGTTAGGCGAGATCATCATCGTTGCCGATCCCAAGTCGCTGGGCGAAATGCGGCGACATTATCACAAGGAGTTGCAGTCCTGTCTGATCGGCGAGATCGACAAGGCAATCGCCAACGAAAAGCTCGAAGCCGTCGCCCAGGCGATCGAGCGCGCGTGATTCACAAGCTGATTCGCAAGGGGCCGATAAACAGCAATTTATCGGTCCCTGCTATCACATTCCCGTCATTCCGACGAAATTTCGGCTCGATTCGTCGTACCGTGGGATTTGCGGCCCTCCTTGTTAAGGTATCGACAAGGCGTCACGTGGAAACTCACTATATGACCAGAAACCTGATTACCCGCCTCGCAGCCATCGCCTCGCTCGCCGTCGCGCCGCTTTCGGCGGCGCAGGCAAATAATTTCGAGAACGCGTTCGACAGCGCGTTCGGCACCGAGATACGCGAGCCGCGCGAGTTCAATCCCGACTATGCCGATCCGCTCGCTCGCCAGATCGCCCAGCTTGCCGATGGCAGCGAGGGCCGGATCGGCGTCGCTGCGCTCGATCTTTCGACCGGGCGCGAGATTTCGATTCTCGGCGATCAGCGCTTCCCCATGGCCAGCACCAGCAAGATCGCCATCGCCGCGACCTATATGGAAGGCGTGGAACAGGGAAAATGGAGCCTGACCAGCGAGTTTCCGCTCCTGTGGTCGGTCCGCTCGACGCCGTTCTCCACCGCCACCGCGCCGGTGCGCAAGGGCGAGTATATGTCGGCGCTACAGCTCATTGACCTGATGCTCACGCGCAGCTCCAACCCGGCCACCGATGCGCTGCTGGCAGCGGTCGGCGGGCCGGATGCCGTGAACGACTGGGTTCACCGTGCCGGGCTCGAAGACTTCGAGCTGACCCGCGATATTGCCACGCTGGTGCGCGACGATGGCGAATTCGATCCCGCCCAGCATATCGACATGCGCGATAGCGCCACGCCCGAAACCATGGTGGAGCTACTGACCGGACTTTATCAGGGCCGGTGGCTCTCGGCGGAAAGCCGCGAGGTCATTCTCGATGCGATGGCGCGCTGCCGCACGGGCGTGCGCCGTATTCGTGGCCAGATGCCCGACGATGTGAGCGTCGCGCACAAGACCGGCTCGCTTAACAACACATCAAGCGACATCGGCATCATCACCGCGCCCGATGGCCGTTCCTACGTCGTGGCAATCTATGTCACCGGGCAAGGCTCGCGCGGAAACCGCGAGCAGCGTATCGCCTCGATCGCACGCGCGATCTACGATGGCTATTCGTCCACCGGCCCGCAATTCGCCAACGCTTCTTACGGTAGTGCTGCAAACGCGAACTAAAGCGCCGCTTTAGCCCGGGCCGTGATCGGCCAAGGTCACATTTAACGCCCACAAACGAAAAGGGGCGCGACCCGCAGGTCGCGCCCCTTCGCGTAACACGCTGAGTAAGAAATTACTCGGCAGCGCTGTCCACGGCTTCAGCAGCCGAGTCGACCATTTCCATGGCGCTGTCAGCAGCCGAATCAACCATTTCCATGCCAGCGTCGGCAGCCGAATCAACCATTTCCATGCCGGCGTCGGCGTTGGCTTCGGCGTCAGCCATCGAGCTGTCGACGGCTTCGTCGGCGCCTTCCGAGCAAGCCGAAAGGGTCAGGGCAGCGCCAGCAGCGGCGGCGGCGAGGATGATCTTGCGCATAATAATAAATCCCCAAAAACAGAGAAATCATGGCCAGGCAGGTGCCGGGCCAGAGCGGCAAAGCGCTCGCTCTGATTGCCCCAATAAGGCCACAATCTGCCCCGCGCAAGAAGATTAGGGCAAGAATGCGGCGAGCTGAGTGCCAAATGTGGCTGAAATATGGCGCAAATGGCGCAAATCCGCCATTCCTCATACGCCACATTCTTTGCGGCTGACCGGCCTCGAACCGCGTGCTAGCACCGCGCTCATGGCCGAAAAACAACATCTCTATCTGGTCGACGGTTCGGCCTATATCTTCCGCGCCTATCACCGGCTCCCTCCGCTCACCAACCCCGAGGGCACGCCCGTGGGCGCGGTCTATGGCTATACCACCATGCTGTGGAAGCTGGCCGACGATCTCGACAAGGCGGTGGGGCCGACGCACATGGCGGTGATCCTCGACAAGTCGAGCCACTCGTTCCGCAACGACCTGTACGACCAGTACAAGGCCAACCGCCCGCCCCCGCCCGAAGACCTGCGCCCACAGTTCCCGCTGATCCGCGACGCCACCCGCGCCTTCTCGCTGCCCTGCATCGAGGAAGAAGGCTACGAGGCCGACGACCTGATCGCCTCCTATGCCCGCGCCGCGCAGCGCGAAGGCTGGGACGTGACCATCGTCTCCTCCGACAAGGACCTGATGCAGCTGGTGGGCGAGGAGAACGGCGCGCGCATCGACATGCTCGACACCATGAAGGACGCGCGGATCTACATCCCCGAGGTGGAGGAAAAATTCGGCGTCGGGCCGGAGCTGGTCGGCGACGTGCTCGCGCTGATGGGCGACAGCGTCGACAACATTCCCGGCATCTACGGCATCGGCCCGAAGACCGCGACCAAACTGATCGCCGAGAACGGCTCGCTGACAGCGGCGCTCGATTCAGCGCCGGAGATGAAAAAGTCGAAGCTCAAGGAGCGGCTGCTCGAAGGGCGCGACATGGCCATGCTCAGCCGCGAGCTGGTCGAACTGAAGAGCGACTGCGCACTGCCGGTGCCGCTCGAAGACATGAAGCTGGGCGGCATTCCCGCCGATCCGCTGGCCGAGTTCCTCTCGCTGCACGGGTTCAACTCGCTGCTCAAGCGGCTCGGCGCTGGCTCGGGCAGCCCCGGCAGGCCCACCAACCTCAATCCCGTCACGGCCGATCGCCCCGGCGAGGCCGCTTCGGCCAGTGGCAATGCGCAGGACTTGCCCGAGTGGCCCGCGGTCGACCGTTCGGCCTACGAATGCGTGCAGACGATGGAGCGGCTCGAACACTGGATCACCCGCGCCTTCGCCGCGCGCGAAGTGGCGGTGGACACCGAGACCTCGGCGCTCGATTCGATGCAGGCCGATTTGGTCGGCGTCAGCCTCGCGCTTGGCCCGAACGATGCCTGCTATATCCCGTTCGCCCATGGCGGCAGCGACATGTTCGATGAAAAGCCTGAGCAGATTGCGCTTGATGAGGCGCTCGCCGCATTGAAACCGCTGCTCGAAAGCGATGCCGTCCTCAAGGTCGGGCAGAACATCAAGTACGACATCACCGTGCTCGCACGCCACGGCATCACGGTCGCGCCGATCGACGATACCATGGTGATGAGCTTCGCGATGGACGCGGGCCGCTCGGAAGACGGGATCGGCGGCGGCCACGGCATGGACGAACTGTCCGAACGCCACCTTGGCCACACCACCATGAAGTTCAAGGACGTCTGCGGAACGGGCAAGAAGGCGATTCCCTTCGGCGAAGTCGCGTTGCCGCAGGCGACGCAATATGCAGCCGAGGATGCCGACGTGACCTGGCGGCTCCACCAGATCATGCGCCACCGCCTGCCCGGCGAAGGCGCGACCCGGATTTACCAGCGCGTCGACCGTCCGCTGATCGCCGTGATCGCTGGGATGGAACGTGAGGGCATCAAGGTCGATCGCGCGGCGCTGGCCAAGCTGTCCGAGCGCTTCGCCACCGAGATCGCGCGGATCGAGAGCGAGGTCCATGAGCTGGCCGGGCAGGAATTCACCATCGGCAGCCCCAAGCAGCTAGGCGATATCCTGTTCGACAAGCTCGGCTACAAGGGCGGGCGCAAGGGCAAGAGCGGGCAATATTCGACCGATCAGGCCATTCTCGAAAAGCTTTCGGGTGAAGGCGCGGAGATCGCCGACAAGGTGCTTGAGTGGCGCCAGCTATCGAAGCTCAAGTCGACCTATACCGACGCCTTGCAGGCCGCGATCAAGCCGAACACGGGCCGCGTGCACACCAGCTACAGCCTCGTCGGCGCACAGACCGGGCGGCTTTCCAGCACCGATCCGAACCTGCAGAACATCCCGATTCGCACCGAGATCGGGCGCGAGATTCGCAAGGCTTTCGTGGCGGACGAAGGCAACGTGCTGCTGGCGGCGGACTATTCGCAGATCGAGCTGCGCCTCGCCGCGCATATGGCCGACGTGCCCGCACTGAAAGAGGCCTTCGCCAACGGAGAGGACATCCACGCCCGCACCGCGCAGGAGATGTACGGCGAAGTCACTCGCGACACCCGCGCCGCCGCCAAGACGATCAACTTCGCGATCCTTTACGGCATTTCGCGCTGGGGTCTGGCGGGCCGGCTGAAGGTCGAGCCCGACGAGGCGCAGGCGATGATCGACCGCTATTTCCAGCGCTTCCCCGGCATCCAGCGCTACATTGCCGAGACGCTCGAAAGGGTGCGCGAAAAGGGCTATTCGGAAACACTGTTCGGTCGCAAGACCTGGTTCCCGCGCATATCCTCGAAGAACCAGGCCGAGCGGCAAGGCTCCGAGCGCGCCGCGATCAACGCGCCGATCCAGGGCACCTGCGCCGATATCATCAAGCGGGCCATGGCCCGGATGATGCCCGCTCTGGCCGAGGCAGGCCTTCCGCAAGTGCGGATGCTGTTGCAGGTCCACGACGAACTCGTTTTCGAACTGCCCGAAGGCGACGTGGAAGCCGCCAGCGAGGTCATTCGCGAGGTAATGGAGGGCGCCGCTGCGCCTTCGGTGAGCATCAGCGTTCCGCTCGGGGTCGAGATCGGCCACGGGACAAGCTGGGACGCCGCGCACTAGGCGAAGGCGCAGGCCCGGGTTGATGTTGCAGCGCAACATGCTTAGCTTGGCGCAATGCAACAGCTAGCCGACAGGTTCTCCGTAAGCTGGCCGCAGATTGGCGAGGCGCTGATTTACGGGTCCGTCGGCATTGCCGTGGCCCTGATCGTGCACTGGCTGATCTTCGGCGTCCTCACCCGCATCACACGTTCAAGCAAGAGCCTGTCCGACGGAGCAATCGTCAGCTCGCTGCGCAGCCCGTCGCGCTGGTCGATGGCCGCGCTTGGCCTCGTGCTGGCCGCGCGCGAGACGGCTGTGCTCGAGAGCGCGTGGGAGAAAATCGCCGGCTTCGTGATGCCCGCGCTGATCGGATGGATGGCGCTGGCAATCATGCGCGCACTGGTGAAATCGGCGGAGATGCACCTCGACCTCGATGTCGAAGATAACTTGCGCGCGCGCCAGCGGCAGACGCGGCTGCGCATCCTGTCGCGCATCGGCACCTTCGTGGTGATCTTCATCACCGTGGGCCTGATGCTGCTGTCGATCCCCGGCGTGCGCGATATCGGGGTGACGCTGATGGCCTCGGCGGGCCTCGCTGCACTGGCCGTGGGCGCGGCGGCGCAACCGGCGCTGAAGTCGCTGATCGCGGGCGTGCAGATGGCGCTGACCGAGCCGATCCGGCTGGGCGATGCGGTAATCGTCGGCGGCGAATGGGGCTGGATCGAGGATATCCGCACCACCTACGTGGTGGTGAAGGTGTGGGACGAGCGGCGGCTGGTGGTGCCGACCTCCAAGTTCCTCGACGAGATTTTCCAGAACTGGACCAAGACCACCGCGCAATTGCTGGGCACAGTCTATCTCTATGTCGACCCGGCGACCAGGCTCGACCCGATCCGCGAGAAGTTCCTCGAGCTGGTGGAGAGCAACACCCGCTGGGACGGGCGCGTGAAGCACATGCAGGTGACCGACCTGACGCGCGACGCCATCGAGGTCCGCCTGCTGATGACGGCGAAGGATTCGCCCACGCTTTACGACCTGCGCTGCGACGTGCGCGAGGCGCTGATCCAGTGGCTGGCCGCCGAAATGCCCGAGGCGCTGGTGCGCAGCCGCGTTATCTCCGTGGGCGCGGATGGCCAGCCGCTGGGCGCGCCCTCGGCGGAGGCGCTTGCGCAGATGGGTGGGGAAGGTTGAAGCTTATCTGGTGACGTCCGTTTGCGACCCGAGTTCTGCCGTTGAGATGCCAAGGCCGCCGCCTTGGACACGGTCTCTTAAGACACACCCAAATATAGACGCATCATGTCAATGCTTATCCAGCAGGCCGAGCTGCCCTGTCGCGCGCAAACCGAGCCACCGCCGACCTTGCTGGGAGGCCAGCCTGCTAGGATCGATCCGCTACTCGACCGTGCCATGGCCTCGGCTAAGGTGGGGGCTTGGTCCTGCAACCTTTCCGACAACAGACTGATGTGGACCATGGGTGTCTACGATATCTTCGGGCTACCACACGAAACCGCTGTCGATCGGCGACAGGTGCTTGATTTCTACACCGAGGAGTCCCGCGATGAGCTGGAAAGGCTTCGCGCCGAAGCGATAGATCAAGGCGGCATCTTCATTCTCGATGCTCAAGTTAAGCGTCCGGATGGTGAAATGCGGTGGATGCGTATCCACGCAGAGATGGTCCGTCCGGCCGACGCCGCTCCCATCCTCCATGGGTTGAAGCAGGATGTAACCGAGGAAAAGCTGCGTTCGGAGGCGCTGCGGCGCCTGGCTGAGAACGACGCGCTTACCGGCCTCGCCAACCGCGCTATCTACGAAAGCCGTTTCCTTAATGCGGGGCGCACTCGCTCAGCCGTGACATCACTCGGCGCGCTTGTTCTTTTCGATCTGAACGATTTCAAGGGGATCAACGACCGATGGGGCCATTTGGCGGGAGATGCCTGTCTCAAGGTATTCGCGGAACGGTTGTCCTCGTTCTTTCCAGATGCACTGCTGACCGCAAGGATCGGCGGCGACGAGTTCGCGGTGATCCTTGACAATGATGAGCCAGCAGAGGCAATTGAGGCGCGCGTCAACCGCTCCCTGATCCGCTTGCGTGCACCCATTCTGTGGCAGGAGCACATGTTCACCGTCAGCGCCTCAAGCGGTATCGCGTTTCCCACCGATCCCTATTTCTACGATGCCGAAGAACTGTTCGTCAGGGCTGACGCGGCTCTTTACGCCACCAAAAGAAGTTTTCGGCGAAAGCGGGAATCTAACCGCTGTTGAAACCGGGCATAGCTTCTGATCGATCCACTCGACGCGCAAGGCCACGCTCGCAAGCATCTGCTGCGTCGATCCGCAGAGGCATCGTTCTTCGGCGAATTTGCGTTTTACCATCGAGCACGCCCTAAGAAGGCTATCCGCTTTCCACCCCACTTCGAACAGCGAGCATCGCCAGCCAGCCCGCCACAGGCAGGGCCAGCTGGCGCTCACTCGCTAATGCTTCGAATCGCGCGTGCTCTCCACCATGCCATCGGTGATGAAGCCGATCGGACGCACCTCCAGCGCCTTGCGCTTCAGCTCGCCCTTCATCTTCGCATATTCGGCGTCCATCTGCGGCGTTACCGTGGGGCGCGAAGCCTTGAGGGCTTCGGCGAAGTCTGCCGCACTCACCGTGTCGGGCGCAGTGCTCGACCGGCGGATGGCGGCAAGACCGGCCCGGCGCACCACATCCTCGAGGTCCGCGCCGGTGTACCGCTCGGTCTCGCCTGCCAGTGCGGCAAGGTTGACGTCGTCGGCCAGCGGCATGTTGGCGGTGTGGATCTTGAGGATATGCTCGCGGCCAGCCTCGTTGGGTGCGCCGACATAGACCAGTTCGTCGAACCGTCCGGGCCGCAACAGCGCCGGATCAACCAGCGTCGGGCGGTTGGTCGCGCCGATCACCACGATGGACGACAACTCTTCCATCCCGTCCATCTCGGCCAGGATCGTGTTGACCACGCGCGCCGTCACCTGCGGCTCGCCCGCACCTGAGCCACGCGCCGGGACCAGCGAATCGATCTCGTCGATGAAGATCACGCAAGGCGCCACAGCCCGCGCACGGGCGAACATCCTGGCGATCTGCTGCTCGCTCTCGCCATACCACTTGGACAGAAGGTCGCTCGACTTCATCGAGATGAAGTTCGCCTCGGCCTCCTTGGCCACGGCCTTGGCCAGCAGGGTCTTGCCGGTGCCGGGCGGGCCATAGAGCAGGAAGCCCTTGGCCGGGCGAATACCCAGCCGCTCGAAGGCCTGCGGATTGCGCAGAGGCAGTTCCACGCCTTCCTTGAGCGATTCGATAGCTTCATCAAGGCCGCCCAGATCGGACCAGCCGACCTTGGGCGCCTGCACCATCACCTCGCGCATGGCGCTAGGCTGCACGCGCTTCAGCGCCTCGCGGAAGTCGCCCTTTTCGACGCACAGCTCTTCAAGAACCTCGGCCGGAATCTCGCGCGCGTCGAGATCGAGCTTCGGCATCAACCGCCGCACCGCCTCGATAGCCGCCTCGCGGGTGAGCGCGGCAAGGTCGGCCCCCACGAAACCGTGGGTCGAACGCGCCAGCTCCCTGAGGTCCACGCCCTCACCCAGCGGCATGCCGCGGGTGTGGATCGCCAGAATCTCACGCCGCCCCCCCTCGTCAGGCACGCCGATCACGATCTCGCGGTCGAAGCGGCCGGGGCGGCGCAGCGCCTCGTCCACCGCATCGGGGCGGTTGGTTGCGGCGATCACCACCAGATTGGTGCGACTTTGCAAGCCATCCATCAGCGTCAGCAACTGCGCCACAAGCCGCTTCTCGGTTTCGCCCTGCGTGCGCTCACGCTTGGGCGCAATCGAATCGATCTCGTCGATGAAGACGATGGCAGGCTGGGCGCGCTCGGCTTCTTCGAACACCTCGCGCAGGCGCGCCTCGCTTTCACCATAGGCCGAGCCCATGATTTCCGGGCCGTTGATGGCGAAGAACTCGGCATCACTTTCGTTGGCGACAGCCTGCGCGAGCCGCGTCTTGCCGGTGCCGGGCGGGCCATGCAGCAACACACCGCGCGGCGGATCGACGCCCAGCCGGGTGAACAGCTCGGGATAGCGCAGCGGCAGCTCGACCATCTCGCGCAGCTGCTTGATGGTGTCTTCCATGCCGCCGACATCGTCGTAGTTGACCGTGCCGCGCCCGCGCTTGGGCTCCTCGAATTCGGCGCGCAGTTCGATTTCGGTGTCGGCGTCGATGGCGACGATGCCCTTCGGGCTGGTCGAGACGACCTGCAGGCGGATTTCGGTCAGTGCGTAGGCTGGGGTGTTGAACAGGCGGCGCACTTCGGGCGGCACGTTCTGGACCGGCTGCTGGCCATGGGTCGCGACAAGGTCGCCCGCAGTCAGCGGCTTGCCCGCGAACACACGCTTCAGGGCCTCCGTCGGGCCTTGCAGGCGCATCTGCTTTTGCGCAGGCGCGAAAACCACACGAGTGGCCGCGCGCGGCTGGGCGCGACGCACCACGACATGTTCGCCCGAACCGGCTTCGGCATTGCCGCGCTGGAGGCCGTCGAGCCGGATCACCTCCAGGCTCTCGTCTTCGGGATAGGCGGCCATGGCGATGGCGGCGGTGGTGCGCTTGCCCTCGATCTCGACCGGATCGCCTTCGGTTATGCCGAGCGCCTGGAACGCCGAGCGCGGCATCCGCGCAACCCCACGGCCCGACTCCTCCTGCCGCGCTGCCGCGACCTGCAATCGCGCCGTGCCCGCTGCGGTGTCGAGCGTGTCTCCATCTGCCATGCTGTGAAAAGCCTTCCCGTTCGCTACTGATGTCAGAAAGCTAGGAAGCGATGCAGCCCATTGCAAACGCGCCGCCGGCAGGCACGCCCGAGAGGGGCAGAAAAAAAGCCCGGCTGTTGCCAGCCGGGCTTGGAAAGTCTTGGGAGAGGATGCCTGAAAGGCAGTTCGTATTTGCAACCGACCGCACCATTTCGCAAGTGCGAAAAGCGCAAGGCGAGTTGCATGGAACGCAACATTGCTCGGAATGCGCACTCCTGCTCTGTTGTTGTGCCTCTTCGGCAAGGCGCGTCCGACCGATTACCTGCCAATCGGGCATTAAAGGGAGATTTTTTGCTGCAGCACGGTATCGAAATGCCTATGACGCATAACCAGTCGCCCAAGATGAAAACCAACGCTTCCGGAGCAGCCTGTGAACAAACTTTATCCTTCTGCCGAAGCTGCGCTTTCGGGCCTGCTGCATGACGACATGCTGATCGCCTCAGGCGGTTTCGGCCTCTGCGGCATCCCAGAACGCCTGCTCCAGGCGATCCAGGCATCGGGGGTGAAGGGCCTTACCTTCGCCTCGAACAATGCCGGGATCGACAACGAAGGCATCGGCATGCTGCTGCGCACGCAGCAGGTGAAGAAGATGATCGCCTCCTATGTTGGCGAAAACAAGGAGTTCGAGCGCCAGTATCTCTCGGGCGAGCTGGAGGTGGAGTTCTGCCCGCAAGGCACGCTGGCCGAGCGGATGCGCGCCGCCGGGGCGGGCATACCCGGGTTCTACACCAAGACCGGCGTCGGCACGCTGGTGGCCGAAGGCAAGGAGGTGAAGCAGTTCCCCAATCGCGAGGGCGAAATGGAGGACTTTATCCTCGAACGCGGCATCTTTGCGGACCTCTCGATCGTGAAGGCGTGGAAGGCCGATGAAACCGGCAACGTCGTGTTCCGCAAGACCGCGCGCAATTTCAACGTGCCCGCCGCCACCTGCGGCAAGGTCTGCGTGGTCGAGGTGGAGGAGGTGGTGCCGGCGGGCACGCTCGATCCCGACCAGATTCACCTGCCGGGCGTTTACGTCCAGCGCATGATCGTGGGCGCGCCCTACGACAAGAAGATCGAATTTGTGACCACCCGCGAAACGGAGATGGGATGATGACCATGCATGACGGCCTGACCAAGGGCTGGACCCGCGACCAGATCGCCGCCCGCGCCGCCAGAGAGCTGGAAGACGGCTTCTACGTCAACCTCGGCATCGGCATCCCCACACTGGTGGCGAACCACATCCCCGACGACATCCACGTCACGCTGCAAAGCGAAAACGGGATGCTCGGGATCGGCCCCTTCCCTACCCCCGACAAGGTCGACGCCGACCTCATCAATGCTGGCAAGCAGACGATCTCGGAATTGCCCCACTCGGCCTATTTCGATTCGGCGCAGAGCTTCGCGATGATCCGCGGCGGCCATATCGACCTCACCGTGCTGGGCGCGATGGAGGTCTCCGAAGGCGGTGACATCGCCAACTGGATGATCCCCGGCAAGCTCATTAAGGGCATGGGCGGCGCGATGGACCTCGTCGCGGGCGTAAAGAAGATCATCTGCGTGATGGAACACGTCTCCAAGCACGGCGATCCCAAATTCATCCCCGAATGCTCGCTGCCGCTGACGGGCAGGAACGTGATCGACATGCTGATCACCGACCTTGCCGTGTTCCAGAGGCCCGACCATTCCTCGCCGTTCAAGCTGATCGAGCTGGCACCGGGCGTGACCGCAGACGAGGTGGCGGCGAAGACGACCGCCCACTACGTCACCTGACCCGCGCATGACATACACGCTGATCACGGCCAACCGGAACTATTCGAGCTGGTCGCTGCGCCCCTGGGTGCTGATGAAGGCGCTCGGCATCGCGTTCGAAGACCGGATAGAGCCGTTCACAAAGCCGGTGAACTATGAGGCCTTCCGCGAATTCTCGCCCACCGGACAGGTGCCGGTGCTGCTCGATGGCGAGCGGACGGTATGGGATTCGCTCGGCGTGGTGCTTTATCTTGCCGAGCGCCATCCCGGCGTCTGGCCGCAAGACGAAGCGGCGCGCGCCTTCGCCATGTGCGGGGTAGCCGAGATGCACGGCGGCTTTTCCCCCTTGCGCAACGAGTGCCCGATGAACGTCGGAGTACGGGTCAACAAGGGTCGGCTATCCCCGGCGTTGGCGAAGGACGTGGCGCGGCTGCGCGAACTGTTCGAAGAAGGCCTCGATCGCTTCCGCGGGCCGTGGCTGGCAGGGCAAGTGTTCACCGCGCTCGATGCTTTCTTCGCGCCGGTCGCCTATCGCATCCGCACCTATGGCCTGGATGTCGGCCTGGGCGCGGCTTGGGTCGATCAGATGCTTGCCCATCCGGCGATGCACGAGTGGGAACAGGCTGCGCTTGCCGAGAGCTGGCGCGAAGCGAGCCACGAGGAGGAACTGGCGGCCTCGGGCACCCTGACAGCGGACTATCGCCAGCACGCTTAGGCCATGTCCTAAGGTAATTGTTATAGGGCATTGCATTTCTGCGCGGTGCCATGCGACAAGGCGGCAAAAGGGAGAGAGGACCCGCCACCGCATGTTTACGCGCAGCAAATCGCCATGGCTGGCGCTCGTCGTCATGGCCGGCATCACGACCATCGGATTTATCGACCGGATCGTGGTCAACGTGCTGGTCGAGCCGGTCAAGGCCGAGTTCGGGCTCAGCGATAGTCAGGTCTCCTTGATGGCGGCGGCCTTCACCGTGCTCAACATCTTTGCCGGCATCCTCATCGCCCGCAAGGCTGAGAGCGCCACACGCACGCACCTGATCGCGCTGGGCACGGTGATCTGGTCGGCCGCCACGGCGCTGTGCGCAGCGGTGGGAAGCTGGTTCCAACTGCTCGCCGCGCGCATGGGCGTTGGGCTTGGCGAGGCGATTGGCCTGCCTTCGGTGCAATCGGTGGTGGCCGACTATTTCCCCCCGCGGCGGCGCGGATTCGCGATGTCGGTGCTGATGATTGCGCCGCCGCTCGGCGCGCTGATCGGCTATGTCGGTGGCGGGGCCATCGCGCAGGACTTCGGCTGGCGCTACACCTTCCTGATTGCCGCCATTCCCGGCTTGGTGCTGGCGCTGCTCGTATGGCTGTTCGTCTCCGAGCCCCGACGCGGTGTCCACGATGCGGGCGGCGCCGAGGCGCTGGGCGATGACGTGCCCAGCTTCCGCGAGGTGCTCGCTCGCCTGCTGGCGCTCCCCAGCGCACGCAACATGATCTTCGGCTCCACCTTTGCCGCGATGCTCGGCTTCGGGATGAACTACTTCTTCACCTCGCTGATGATCCGCCGGTTCGGGCTCGGGCTGGCCGAAGCGGGGATGTATTCGGGCCTGATCGCCAGCGCGCCGGCGATGTTGTCGGTGCTGGTCTCGGGCTGGCTGGGTGACAAGTTCGGCGAGAAGACCCCGGCGGCCTATGCGCTGGTGCCTGCTGTCTGCCTTCTGCTTGCCGCGCCCGCCTACCATTTCGGGCTCAGGCTGGAGGAGCTTAGCCTGCTACTGGCGGCGGTCAGCGTGGCGACTTTCCTCGGCTTCGGCTATCTCGGCATCACCTATGCCGCACTGCAAAACCTTATGCATCCGCGCATGCGGGTGACGGGCTATGCGGTGCTGCAGGTGTTCTATGGCGTGGCAAGCGCGGTCGGGCCGATCATCGTCGGCACGCTCAGTGACACGCTAAGCGCCGAGCTGGGGCCGGAGCAAGGGCTGACCATGGCCATGGCCTTTACGGGTGCGCTCTATGTGATCGCATCCGGGCTCTATTTCCTCGCCGCACGCACCTCCGCGCGCGATCTTGAACGGGTCAACGCGGCAGCCTGAACGGGAGCGGCCTTAACGCCGCAAGCGAGCGCCACAGCCACTCGGCGGGGCCTTGCCGGAAGTGCCTCAACCACAGCGGCGAGACGACCAGCATCAACGCCACCGGGATCAGCCCGAGCGCGAGCGCCTGCCCGCGCGAGACCATGCCAAACAGACCGACGCCCCATGCCGCGAACAGGGCGGCGAAGACAAGGCTGGTGCCGAGGTAGTTGGTCAGCGCCATCCGGCCCACTGCGGCCCAGCGGCGGGTGGAGGCGCGCCCGGCCAGCGGCCCGCCGAACATGGCCATGGCGAGCGCGGCATAGGCGACGCCCAACAGCAGGTCGAACGGTGCGGAGAGGACCAGCGCATTGAAAGCGGTGACGATCGCGTTGAACCCTGTGACAATCGACCACGCGGCCATGGCCGCCAGAGCGACAAGGCTCGGCAGGCCCAGCCACGCGGCGAGCCTCAACAAGCGCCGCTGCGGCCACTCGCCCGCGAGCAGGCCGCTGCGCCAGGCCGCCACGCCCGCCAGCATGGCCGCGAGCGTGGACGGAATCTGCGCGACGATGGAGGCGAACTGCACAGGCCAGTCGTTCGCGCGCCGCGCGATCCGTTCGGGCAGGCTCTCCTGCCATTGCGCGATGCTGGCGGCGATCACCTGCGGATCGGCGCCAAACCGGCGCTCGACATCGGCCATGCCGGACATATCGAAGGTGAGCCCCGTCGCCAGCGCGTGCCAATATCGCAGCCAGCCCCAGGCAACATAGCCCGACACAGCCAGTTGCCCGGCAATCAGAGCCGCCGCTCCGGCCAGTAGCAAGCGCAGCGGCAGGCGAATGAGCAAGGGCAGGAGGCAGCCGATCACGGCATAGGTTCGCAGCACATCGTTATTCGCGAGCAGCACCGCATGGGCCATCGCGATCACGAACAGCGCCGCCATCCGGGCATAGTGCGCGCGCCACGGATGCGCACCGCCGCGCTCGATCAGGATCGTCACGCCGGCACCGAACATCATCGCGAACAGCGTGCGGAACTTGTCCTCGATCAGCAGGAAGCTCAACGCCCACAGCACGGTGGCGAGCGGCCCTTCGCCGCCATAGGCGCGCGGGTTGATATAGGCGGCGGCGGGCATCGCATAGGCGATGACATTCATCGGCACGATCCCCGCCACGGCCACGCCGCGCAGGGCATCGAGCGCCGCGATACGGTGGCGGATCATAGAGCCCGCCACCGCGCGTTCCTCAGGCGAGCGCAGCCTTGAGATCGTCAACGAGGTCGGTCTTTTCCCAGGGGAACAGATCGCCCTCAGCCTGCCGACCGAAGTGGCCATAGGCAGCCGTCTGGCGATAGATCGGCTTGTTGAGGCCGAGCCCGGTGCGGATACCGCGCGGGGTCAGCCCGCCGAGACGGGCCTTGGCGACTTCCCACACGGCTTCTTCGATCTGCTCGTCGGCCACGGTGCCGGTGCCGCTGGTGTCGATGTAAAGCGAGAGCGGCTCGGAAACGCCGATCGCGTAGGACACCTGGATCGTGCACATCTTGGCAAGGCCAGCGGCAACCACGTTCTTGGCGAGATAGCGCGTCACGTAGGCGGCCGAACGGTCGACCTTGGTCGGGTCCTTGCCCGAGAAGGCCCCGCCGCCATGCGGAGCAGCACCGCCATAGGTGTCGACGATGATCTTGCGCCCGGTGAGGCCGGCGTCGCCATCGGGACCGCCGATCTCGAACTTGCCGGTCGGGTTGATGTGATAGACGGTCTCGTCGGTGAGCAACTCGGCGGGGATTACCGAGGCAATCGCGCCCTTCACATAGTCGCGCAGCTCGGCATATTTGGCTGCATCGCCGCCGCTCTTGCCGTCCTTTTCCCAGGGCTCGCAATAGTCCTTGGCGTGCTGGGTCGAGACCACGATCGCGGTGGCGCAGACCGGCTTGCCCTCGGCATAGCGCAGCGTCACCTGGCTCTTGGCATCGGGCTCGAGGAAGGGCGCTACTCCCGAGTGGCGGTCTTCGGCCATCTTGTGCAGGATCTTGTGGCTGTAATCGAGCGTGGCCGGCATCAGATCGTCGGTCTCGTCGTTGGCGTAGCCGAACATGATGCCCTGATCGCCCGCGCCTTCGTCCTTGTTGCCGGCGGCATCAACGCCCTGCGCAATATCGGCACTCTGCGGGTGGAGGTGATTTTCGAAGGTCAGGTTCTGCCAGTGGAAGCCGTCCTGCGCGTAGCCGATTTCCTTGACCGTCTGGCGCACGACACGCTGGATTTCCTCCTGCGCGCCCGGCTCCCAGTTGCCGTTGGTATCGATCATGCCCTTGCCGCGCACCTCACCGGCCAGCACCACAAGCTGGGTGGTGGTGAGCGTTTCGCAGGCAACGCGCGCCTCGGGGTCTTTCGACAGGAACAGATCGACGATAGCGTCGGAAATCTGGTCGGAGACCTTATCCGGATGGCCTTCGGAAACGCTTTCGGAGGTGAAGAGATAGGTGGCACGCATTGTCGATAGAGCTCCCGTGAGACTATGTTTCGCTTTGGCGACGAGCGGCTCTAACCGGCTCGTCGTCGCATGGCAATCAGCCCTGCAAGTAAGGCCACTGCTGCCCATGCCAATCCCAAGGCATTGCCAAACCGGGAAAACAGCGTGGGCGCAGCGGCGGCGGGCACCTTTCCATCGATCCGCCCCTCAATGCGCATCCCCAGATGCTGGCGTACCACGCCGTGCGCGTCGATCACGCCGCTGATGCCGGTGGTGGTCGAGCGCAGGACCGGCAGCCCCTCTTCGATTGCGCGCATCCGCGCCTGGGCGAAGTGCTGCGGCGGGCCGAAGGCGCCGAACCAGCCGTCGGTCGAATCGTTGAAAATGTAATCAGGCCGGGTGCCTTTCTCGACCACTTCGCCCGAGAACACGATCTCGTAGCAGATCTGGATCGCCGCCTTGCCATAGGCCCCCAGATCGAGTGTGCGCAGCCCCGGTCCCGGCCAAAAATCAATCGCGCCGGGCACAAGCCGCGACAACCCCAGCGGTTCGAGCAACCAGCGCATCGGCAGATATTCGCCAAAGGGCACCAGGTGCGCCTTGTAATAGCTGCCGACGATGTGCCCCTGGTCGTTAAGCACGGTCACCGCATTGCGCGCCCCCAGCGCCCGGGTCAGGCCGTCCTTTTCGCCGATCTCCAGATCGACCGCGCCGGTCATCAGCAGGGAATTCTCGCCTATTACACCGGCCAAACGCCGCCGCGCCAAAACCGGGCTGCCAAAGGCCGTGGTGCTGTCATAGTAGCGCTGCGGATAGCCTTCGCGCAGGTAGTCGACCATCCCGCTTTCGGGCCAGAGCACTATGCGGCGCTCACCGGGTGTCTTCGGCAGCGAATTGGCCGCGAGACGTCGGAAATGGTCTTCGTAAAGCGCGGGCTCGTGGACATCGCTCTGTTCGATATCAGGCTGAGCGATGGTGAGCGAAAGGTCAGTTTCGCGCAAGGCGGGTTGCGGCAGATACATTCCCGCCGCCAGCACCGCCACACCGCTCGCAAGCACGGCCCAACGCCGCGCCCGAGCCGCTGCGACCAGCGCCCAGCCAAGCAGCATGGCAAAGCCCGACAGCGCATAGGTGCCCATGATGGGAGCCAACAGCGCAAGCCCCGGCCGCTCGAACGGGCCGAGCAGCACCATTGCAAAGGGGTTCCACGCATAGCCGGTGAAAACCCAGCTGCGCAGCCATTCGGCCACGATCCAGCATCCAGCGAAGACCAGCGCAAAGTCCCAGCCCGGCCCCTTGCGGGCTAAGGCTCGGGCAGCACCCGCGGCAATCGCCGGATAGATTGCGAGGTAGACCGACAGCAACGGCACCGCGAGCCAGCCAAGCACCGTGGGCATTTCGGCCTGATAGGTAAAGGCCGTGGCGATCCAGCTGTTGCCGAACGTGAAATGACCCATGCCGAATAACCAGCCCAGCAGGGCAGCTTCGCGCCAGCCCGAAGTCCGGGCGACGATCAACGCGAACAGCCCGGCGGCCAGCAGCGCCAGCGGCCACAGCCCGAGCGGCTGAAATCCTGTGGCGGCGAGCACGCCAAGAGCAAGCGCCCACCAACCGGCACGGCGCGGCTGGCTTGCAAGCAGGACCAAGCCGCCCTCAGCCTGCGGTGTGGACACGGCCATCGCCGAGGTCAGCCGACGGCTTCGAGCGCCTCTTCGCCGCCGTCGTCACGCGGGGTGCGCGGACGACGGGCGCGGGTTGCGCGCGGCTTGGCCTTGGGCTTCTCGGCCTTGCCATCGTCGGCAGGCTTCGCGTCGTCCGACTCGCTGTCGTCATCATCGGAGTTGCGGGCGATAGCGGGCGGCAACATGCCGGGATCGAGGCCGTTGTCCTCGTCCTCATCGCTCTTGCCGTCATCGCTATCGTCGCTCTCGGCAGCGCGGGTGCGGCGGCGTGGCGCAGCCTTCTTCGCCTTGCGTTCGGCGCGGGCGGGGGTGAACGGGTTCTCACCCTCGTCTTCGTCGCCCTCCAGCCCCTCGTTGCCTTCCTCGGAGCTCTTGTCCGATCCGCCTGAGGGCCGTTCGCGGCGCGAGCGGCGGGCGTTGTCGCGGCCACCATCGCGCTTGTTCTGCTCGTCCTCGCTGCGCTCGTCCTCGTTCTCGTCGTCCGAGTCGCGGTCGTTGCTGTTGCGGGCGCGCTGTTCGTCCTTCTGCGCCTTGGTATCGGCGATGACGCGGAAATAATGATCCGCGAACTGAAGGTAGTATTCGGTCTGCACCCGGTCGTCATTCAAGGAGGCGTCGTGCGCCAGCTTCTTGTACTTCTCGAGCATCTGGGGCGCATTGCCGCGAGCGCGCGAATCGATCCGGTTGTTCGCGTTTCCACCATTTCCGCCACCGCGATTGTTATTACCGCGACCGCGCCGACGATTGTTGTTTCGATTTTGATTCAAGAGAAATCCGCTTCCTCAATTCGGCCAAGTCTGAAAAGCTGTTCCATGTTGAAAGCTAGTCTGCCCTGCGGCCACATGACCCTTTGTGCTGGCACCACCCGTGGTGCGCATTCCCGCTGTTATTCTTCTGCCTGCGCTGCGATCAGGCAGCATTTGCAGAGAATGTCTGGGTTGGCCTGTCAGGAGCAGGAATTATCCTCTGCACCCAAGGCTTGAAGAAATGGTTAGAGGTTCACGACGCCTTTGCCAAGCCCCTATCGCAGGATCAATGCACGCGGCCGGTCGGCAAGATCGCGGCGCAGCTCGGCGGCAAAGCCTGCGGCCTCGGCCAGCAGGCTCACCGCTTCGGCCTGCTGCCAGCCGATCTCGAACACAGCCAGGCCGCCGGGAGATAGAAGATCGCCCAGCTGCGGAATCAGCAGGCGATAGTCGTCGAGCCCTTCGGCTCCGGCAAACAGCGCCTCGGCAGGCTCCCAATCGCGCACTTGGCGGTCGAGTGTGGCATCGGCCTCGACATAAGGCGGATTGGCAATAACGAGATCGAAGCGACCGAGATTGTCGGCCCAGCTTGGCTTGCTCCAGTCCGCCGCGAGCACCTGCGCCCGCTCCGCCAGACCGAGCGAGGTGGCATTGGCCTCTGCGCAGGCCCGCGCCACTGGCGAAGCGTCGATACCGATGCCGCACGCGCCGGGGCGCTCGGCCAGAAAGGTCAGCAACAGCGCGCCAGAGCCTGTACCGCAGTCGAGCACCCGCGCATTGGGGCGAGCACTGTCGAGCGCAGCCTGCACGGTCGTCTCGCTGTCGGCGCGCGGGATCAGCACGCCGGGGGCAACCGCAAAGGGGCGGCCGTAGAACTCCTGTTCACCGATGATGTAGGCGACCGGCTCGTGCGCCGCGCGCCGCTCAATCATCGCGGCAAAGTGGTGCGGCTCCTCCGCCTGCATGTGGCGCAGGAAAAGGTCCGAACGGCTGATGCCCAGCAGATGCGCCATCAGCAGCTCGGCATCGAGACGGGCAGTATCGCTGACCTCGGCCAGCCGCGCCGCCGCCGCGCGCAGCGCCGCGCCGATCGTGCTCATTCACCCATCGCGGCGAGCCGCTTGGCCTCGTCTTCCGCCGTCAGCGCGTCGACCACTTCGCCCAGCGCCGTGCCCGCCAGCACCTCATCGAGCTTGTGCAGTGTGAGGCCGATGCGGTGGTCGGTCACGCGGCCTTGCGGGAAGTTGTACGTGCGGATGCGCTCCGAGCGGTCACCGCTGCCGACCATCGCCCGGCGCGCCGCGGCTTCCTCGCCCTGCGCTTCCTCGCGCATTTTTTCATAGAGCCGCGCGCGCAGCACCTGCATCGCCTTGGCGCGGTTCTTGTGCTGGCTGCGCTCGTCCTGCTGGATCACCACAAGGCCGCTCGGCAAGTGGGTGATCCGCACGGCAGAATCGGTGGTGTTGACGTGCTGACCGCCCGCCCCGGAGGCGCGATAGATGTCGATCTTGAGGTCATTGTCGTTGATCTGGACATCGACCTCGGTCGGCTCGGGCAGCACGGCCACGGTCGCCGCCGAGGTGTGGATGCGTCCGCCGCTTTCGGTGACCGGCACGCGCTGGACGCGGTGGACGCCGCTCTCCCACTTGAGCTTCGCGAACACCCCCTGCCCGGTGACGTTGGCGACGATTTCCTTGAACCCGCCCGCGTCGCTGGCGTTCATCGAGACCGGCTCGACCTTCCAACCGTTCTCGCTGGCAAAGCGTTCGTACATGCGGAACAGGTCGCCCGCGAACAGCGCGGCCTCGTCGCCGCCGGTGCCGGCGCGGATTTCGAGCATGGCGGGCCGCTGGTCGGCCTCGTCCTTGGGCAGCATGGCAATGGCGAGCGCGTGTTCGGCTTGCGGAAGTGCCTTTCTTAGATGGTCGAGTTCGTCCTCGGCCATGGCCTTCATCTCGGGATCGGCGAGCATCTCGGTCAGCCCGGCGATCTCCTCGCGCATGGCTTGAACCTCGCTGGCGGCCTTGGCGACCGGCTCCAGCTCGGAATAGTCGCGGCTTGCCTGCACGAAAGCCTCGCCCTCGAGCTGGCCCGAGGCCATGCGCGCCTCAAGCTCGGCGAAGCGTTCGGTGATCTGGCGGAGGCGTTCTTCGGGTATCTGCACTGCTATCTCTTACAACGTCATCCCGGACCTGATCCGGGATCCCGCTTGTTTAGGCGCAGGCGGGAGAAAAGGAAGCTGGACCCCGGATCAAGTCCGGGGCGACGATGGTGGCTAATTGATCGCAGCGACGATCCGACTGGTATCACCCTCGCCAGACATGCCATGATAGCCGCTCTCGTTCACGCGCAAGATGTGCTGCGGGTTCTGCTTTACCGTCTTGTCATAACGCTTTTTCACCGAACCGGTGGCCATGATATCGGCAACTACACCTGCAGCACGCAGCTTGGCCAACAGTTCGTTAGCAGCGGCAAGGCCGTCGTCATGCTCGACGAGTACCATCGCTTCGAGCACGGGCTCCACCTTCTCGCCCACCAGCATCGCCAACCGCTCGATCCCCGCCGCCCAGCCCACCGCCGGAGTGGGCGCGCCGCCAAGACTCTCCATCAGGCCATCGTAACGCCCACCGCCAAGGATCGTGCTTTGCGAGCCTAAGGCCGCAGCCGCCGCCGAACCCTCGTCAGGAATAAACTCGAAGGCGGTGTGGCGATAGTAGTCGAGCCCGCGCACGAGGCTTTCCGCGCGCGCCCACTTCACGCCCGCCGCATCCAGCCCGCTGGTCACGGCATCAAAGAAGGCGCGTGCGTCGTCCGACAGGAACTGGTCGATCCGCGGCGCATCGCCGACGAACTTGCAGTCGCGCGGGTCTTTCGAATCGAGAATGCGCAGCGGGTTCTTCTCCAAGCGCTCCTGCGAATCCTCGCTCAGCTCGCCGCGCACCGCCGCAAAGTACTCGATCAGCGCCGCGCGCCAGGCTTCGCGGGAATCGCCGTCGCCCAGCGTGTTCAAATGCAGCGTCACACCCTCGATCCCCAGCTCCTTCAAAAGCTGGTCGGCCATGGCGAGCAATTCCACATCGGCCTGCGGCTCGCCCGCGCCCAGAATCTCGGCGTCGATCTGGTGGAACTGGCGGTAGCGGCCCTTCTGCGGCCGCTCGTAGCGAAACAGGGCCCCGTGCGTCGCCACCTTCAGCGGCGCGTGCTGCTGCCAGCCGTTGGTGAGGAATGCGCGCGCGATTCCCGCCGTGAACTCGGGGCGCAGCGTGAGCGATTCCCCGCCGCGATCCTCGAACGAATACATCTCCTTCGAGACCACGTCGGTGGTCTCGCCGATAGCGCGACTGAACACCTCGGTCTTCTCGAACACCGGCATCTCCACCCGGCGGAACCGATACAGCTTGCGTACGCGCTCGAAGGTCTCGACCACGAAGGCGAAGGCCTCGGCGTCGGGTCCGAAAATGTCCTGCGTGCCGCGAATGGCCTGCGGCGTTTTGATCTTGCTCATGGGACGCGGCACTTACGCCGCGCCCCCGCAACGCGCAACTACTCCGCCGCCTCCATGAACCTCTCGTCGATGCTCTGCTCGGCTTCCCAGCTCTTCACCTCGGGCATGACCTTCTCGGCGAACAGATGAATCGCACGCACCGCATCGTCATTGGGCATGCCGCCGAAGTGGAGGTGCGGGAAAAAGCCCTGCGGGTTGTAAATCTCCTTCAGCTCCCACATCCGGTCGAGAATCTGCTGCGGCGTGCCGGTCACGGCGTTCTGGCCGAACTTCTCGCAATAGGCGTCGATCTCCGCTTCCGAGTGCAGCATCATCTTCTCGTAGTGCTCGTAGCCCGTCACCTTGGCGAAGGCCCCCGGCCGATCGAGCGAATAGTTCTTCACCGCGGCACGCATCGTGGCGGCGAGATACTTGCGGCCCTGCTCCTCGGCATAGGCGCCATCTTCGTGGATGTAGAAATTGCCCGAGACCATCGGCGGTGGCGGCTCGCTGCCTGCTCCGTGCACCTCCTGCCACACCTCGCGATACTGGTCGGGCGGCGTCTCGGCCCCGCGCTGCGGCAGCATCAGCACCATGTTGCCGAACCCGTGCCGGGCGGCGGCATACATCGAGCTGCCCGATAGCGAGCCGCAGAACTTGCGCCCGGCAAAGCTCTTGATCGGGCGCGGGCGCAGCTCGCTGCGCGGGATGGAGCCATAGGCGCCCTCGCCCTCCAGCACGCCCGTCTCCAACGCCCGGATCACCACGTCGAGCGTATCGTTATAGAGCGCGCGGCTGTCGTTCTGGTCCACGCCGAGCCCGGCAAATTCGTGCGGCGCCAGCCCGCCGCCGAAGCCGAGGATGGCCCGCCCGCCCGACAGGATATCGAGGTTGACGATCTTCTCCGCCAGCCGCGCCGGGTTGTGCCAGGGCACGATGATGCACTGGGTGCCGAGCTTCACATGACGTGTGCGCCCGGCAATATAGGTGAGCAGCTGAAGCGGATCGTTCGACATCGAATAGTCGGAGAAGTGATGTTCGGTGATCCAAACCGAATCGTATCCCAGTTCGTCTGCCAGGATGAGGTTTTCCACCTCGTTGCGGATGAATTGATCATCCGAACCATGCGGGCCGCCCTGAAAAGCGAAGCCGCTCGCCAAACCTACGTGCATCGATTCTCTCCTGATTTTATTAGTATGCGAAGAGAGTGCCGCATTCCGGGTCACAGGGCAATTGCCTCTCGCATTCGCATAAGCCATCGGCTAGTCGGCTGCGCGCATTCACCAGAGAACACTCAAGTCTTGCCCGCTTTCTTCACCAGAGGAACCTCATTTTCATGCGTATCGAACACATCCCCACCGGCGATAATCCGCCCGAAAGCCTGAACGTTCTGATCGAGGTGCCGGTCGGCGGGGAGCCGGTGAAGTATGAATTCGACAAGCAGTCAGGCGCGCTGTTCGTCGACCGCATCCTCCACACACCGATGCGCTATCCGGCCAACTACGGCTTCGTGCCGCACACGCTTTCGCCCGACGGCGACCCGCTCGATGCGCTGGTCGTGGCGCGCAGCCCGTTCATTCCCGGCTGCGTGGTTCGTGCCCGCCCGATCGCAGTGCTGAACCTCGAAGACGAGCACGGCGGCGACGAGAAGCTGCTATGCGTGCCGGTCGATTCGACCTTCCCCTACTACCGCGACGTCACCGAAAAGGGCGATCTGCCCGAAATCGTGCTGATGCAGATCGAGCACTTCTTCACCCACTATAAAGACCTCGAGAAGGAAAAGTGGGTGCGCGTGGGCACATGGGGCGGTGCCGAAGAGGCCCGCCAGGTGGTCCTCGAAGCGATCGAACGCTACAACAACGCCAAGTAATCCTGTATATCAGGCAATCACGAAAAGGGGCCGGAGCTGAACTCCGGCCCCTTTTTCATTCCACGGGCCGAGAAGTATCGAGCAGGTCGTTGTCGGCCGGAGTGGTGGCGCGCTCTTCCTCGACCATGCGCGCGATCTCGTCCTGCGGGCCGAGGTCTTCGGCCTGGCTTGCGACCGGGGCGGGAACGGGCGCAGGCGCCGCTGGAGCGGGGCTGGCCGGCTCGGCGCGGCGGGTGCTCTGCAAGGGCAGCGGCTCGGTGCGCTGGTCGAAGCGCAGGCGATAGATCGGCTCGGGCAAGCCAAAGCCCGCCCCTTCCAAAGCCGCCTTCACCTCGAGGATCGCGCGGCTGCGGGCACGATACCAGTCGCTTGCACGCTGGTCGACCCAGCCGAGAAAGCGCACCTGCACATTCGAATCGCCCACATCCACCAGCCGCGCTTCCGGCCCCGGGTCATCGAGCACGAAGGGCAGACCAGCCAGCACCTGCCGCCCCAGCACGCGCGCGGCCTCGACATCGTCGTCGGCATCGACGCCGAGCACGAAATCGAACCGCCGCTGCGGGTTGGTGGTGAAGTTGAGAATCACCGCCTTGAACACCGTGGAGTTGGGAATGCGCAGGTGGTTGCCGTCGAGCGTCATCAGGATGGTGGCGCGGCTGGTGAGGCGCACCACGCGGCCCTCGCGGTCGTCGATCACCACCCAGTCGTTGGGGCGGAACGGCTGGCGCAGGCTCAGCATCAGCGAGGCGACATAGTTCTCGACCGTGTCGCGCATGGCAAAGCCCAGTGCCACGCCGATCACACCCGCCCCGCCGAGCACCGCGCCCATCAAGGCCCCGGCCCCGATCATGTCGAGCGCCACCACCACGCCGCCGAGCACGAAGATGAAGCGCAGCGCGCTGGATATCAGTTCGGCAAGGAAGGCATTGGGCATGACCCGACGCCAGAAGCGGCCAAAAGACGCGAGCAGATAGCCGAAAGCGCCGATGGCCAGCCCGGCGAGCACGGCAATACCCACCAGCGGCAAGCTGCGCAGCAGGCCGGTCAGACGATCCTGCAGGCCCTGCGCCTCGGCCCCGACATCGATCGAGACATCGCGCTCGATAAGGTTCTCGACCGTCACCACGCCATCGACGCCCGTTGCAATTGCTTCAGCCCGCGCGATAGCGGCATTGTCTGGCGCGAGGCCGCCAAGCGTTACCACGCCTTCACTGGCGCTGACCTCGACCCCGGCAAGGCTCGGCACATTGGCGAAGATGTCGGACAGGCGGGCTACGATCCGCTCGTCCTGATCGGCTTCGCGCTCGAGCGCTATCGGAGCGACAGGAGGCGTCGGCTCGCCCCCATCCGGAGCGCCAGTTTCCTCGCCGGTGAAGACCTGCGCACCGCTGACCGGTGCAGCCATGCCGGGGGCGGACAGAATGGCCAGAGCCAGCACGGCGAAAAGCCTGGCGAAAAGCGTGTGAACGAACGTCATCGCCAAGGGTCTAGCAGACAATCGCGCGATGCCCAGCGGCACCGGTGGGTGCTCAGAACAGCGCCAGCATTGCCTTGGCAAAAAGGGTCAGGATCACCGGCAGGGCGAGCGCGCCGGCCCAGATCATCGCCACGTCGCGGCGGAAAGCACCGGCCAGTGCCGGATCGCCCGCTTCCACGTCGCTCAGACCTTCCCAACGCTTCTCGAACCAGCGGCAGGCGGGAATGATCGCGGCGACCAGCACGATGAGCGAGAAATAGGGCAGGATATTGCCGTTGCCCGTCTTCAGCGCGCCCATGGTAACGAAAATATGCAGGCCGGTGTAAACCAGCAGCGCGAAGGCGACATGGTCGCTGATCCGCTTGCGGTAATCGATTGCGCCTTTCGCGTGGCCGTCTGGTGCGGCCCGTTTGCGAGCGAGGCTGTTTGCCGGAACGTCGACCATGACGTGCTCCTTTCCCACTATCTGACCAAGCTGTCAGATTCGCGGCATTCTTGCAAGCCTATCAACCATATGTTCAATCACCTGCCTTAGGTGATGGCGAATGGCCATGCACGAACCCTGCCAATTGCCCTTCAATGGCACACAATTCATGCTAGAGGGCAGACATGAGCGCGACTGACGACAGCACCATCGACCCGCGGGATCTGGCCGAAAGCATGCCCGATGGCCCCTCCAACGCCGCCCCCGATCTGCCGCCGCAGGGCGGGCTCGAAGTGGTCTCCATCGCCAAGAGCTACGACAAGCGCAGCGTCCTGTCCGACATCTCGCTGACCGTGGCGAAGGGCGAGGTGCTCGGCCTGCTCGGGCCGAACGGCGCGGGCAAGACGACGTGCTTCTATTCGATCATGGGGCTGGTGAAGCCCGACTCGGGCCGCATCCTGATGGATGGGATCGACGTCACCAAGCTGCCGATGTACCGCCGCTCGATCCTTGGCCTCGGCTATCTGCCGCAGGAGACCAGCATCTTCCGCGGGATGACGGTCGAACAGAACATCATGTGCGTGCTCGAAATGGTCGAGCCCGACAAAGAGGTGCGCAAGGCAGAGCTGGAGCGCCTGCTCGAAGAGTTCCACATCACCCGCCTGCGCGACAGCCCGGCGATGGCGCTTTCGGGCGGCGAGCGGCGGCGCTGCGAGATTGCCCGCGCGCTGGCGGCAAACCCCTCGATCATGCTGCTCGACGAGCCCTTCGCCGGGATCGACCCGCTCTCGATCAGCGATATTCGCGGGCTGGTGAAGGATCTCAAGAGCCGCGGGATCGGCGTGCTGATCACCGACCACAATGTGCGCGAGACGCTCGACATCGTCGACCGCGCCTGCATCATTTACGGTGGCCAGGTGCTGTTCGCGGGCTCGCCGCAGGAGCTGGTGGCGGACGAGAACGTGCGCCGCCTCTATCTCGGCGAGGATTTTGCGCTTTGATCAACCGGCCAATCACCGCTCGTCCTGAGCCTGTCGAAGGACCGCTTTTTCTTCGGGCACAACCCGTGAAGGAAGGGCGACCCTTCGACAGGCTCAGGGTGAGCGGGCGTTGAGAGAAACACCATGGCTCTAGGGCCAAGGCTCGACCTCAGGCAGTCGCAATCGCTGGTGATGACGCCGCAGCTGCAGCAGGCGATCAAGCTGCTGGCGCTGTCGAACCTCGAGATCGAGACCTTCATCGGCGAGGCGCTCGAAGCGAACCCGCTGCTCGAAGCAGGCCAAGTGAGCCGCGAGGACGGCAGCGACGCCCCCTCCGGCGAAACCCCGTCCGAGCCCACCACCTCCGACGACCTCATCCGCGAAGGCGCGGGCGAGGCCGATGCCCCGCTCGACCTCGACCCGACCGCGCTCGACAGCGACCGCGATACCGGCGACGGAGACAGCGGCGGTGACCGGGGCGACTGGTCGGCCAACGACTTCGGCGCAGGCGCCGGCGAAGCGCCCGACCTCGAAAACCGCAGCGACGATGCCACCTCGCTCGCCATGCATCTGGAAGCACAGGTCGGCTCGGTCGCGCCCGCTCCGCAGGTGGCCTTCGTCATGCGCCACATCATCGGCATGCTCGACGAGGCGGGCTACCTCACCGCCTCGCTGCGCGACCTCGCCAGCGACCTCGGCCTGCCCATCGCCGAGGTCGAGCACGCGCTCGAACTGGTGCAGATGCTCGAACCGACCGGCGTTGGCGCACGCGGCTTGAGCGAATGCCTCGCACTGCAGGCGAAGGAGGCCGACCGCTACGATCCGTGCATGGAAGTGCTGATCAACAACCTCGAATTGGTCGCCAAGGGCGCCTTCGCGCACCTCCGCCGCATCTGCGGGGTCGACGAGGAAGACCTGGTCGACATGCTCGGCGAACTGCGCAGCTACGATCCGCGCCCCGGCCTGCAATTCGGCGGCTCGGCCAGCTCGGCGGTGGTGCCCGATATCCTGCTGACACCGGGCCGCGACGGCGGCTGGGACATCCAGCTGAACGAGGACACCCTGCCCCGCCTCGTGGTCAACCGTGGCTACTATCTCGAAGTGCGCGGCGGCTGTGCCAGCAAGGAGGCGCGCGGGTGGCTGTCGGAAAAACTGGCCGATGCCAACTGGCTGATCAAGGCGCTCGACCAACGCCAGAAGACGATCCTCAAGGTCGCCGCCGAGATCGTGAAGCAGCAGGACGGGTTTTTCCGCCGCGGCGTCTCCGAACTGCGCCCGCTGACGCTGGCCAGGGTGGCCGAGGCGATCGAGATGCATGAGAGCACGGTCAGCCGGGTGACGAGCAACAAGTACCTCCACTGCGAACGCGGCACCTTCGAGCTGAAGTATTTCTTTACGTCAGGCGTAGGAGGCGGCGCGGACGGCGAAGGCGCGAGCGCCGAGGCGGTTAAGGCCCGCATCAAGGCGCTGACCGACGCGGAAGATCCCGCGAAGATCCTCTCCGACGATACGCTGGTGGACATGCTCAAGGCGGAAGGCTTCGACCTCGCCCGGCGCACGGTAGCGAAATACCGCGAGGCTATCGGGATCGGGTCGAGCGTGCAGCGAAGGCGGGCGAAGAAGCTGGCGGCTATGGGGTGATCTTGTTGGCCGTTCACCAGCCTATGTAGAGCAATAGGGCGGCGGGACACCCGCCGCCCTATTTTCAACTCCGGGCGCTAGCCTGTCGCCCGGACATCATTGTTACCGCTGAGGTGCGCCATCAGGAATGGGCTCGCCGGTGATGTCATCCACACCGTCCCCATCCTCGTCAACCGGGGCAGGCGCGGGATCGGCCGGGGGCGGCGGCGCTGCCTCGGTCGGCATTGGCTCGGGTGCTGGATCGGCGGGAACGGCCGTATCCGGGCCGTCAGTGTCTTGCGCGTAAAGGGCCGTGCCGCCCATTGCGAGGGTGAGGGCGAGCGTGGCGCTGGCGAAAGTTGCAGACATCTTTTTCATTGGTCTCTCCTTTGTATTCGTAGCCAGTGACTGGCCTGAGACCTCATTGACTTGCGACAGGACTTTTGGCTCCCCGAATTGAGGCGAAATGATGGCAATAATCGGCCATCCGTTTGGGTTAATCCGGGGTTCAGCACAGAATTGCGGTGAACCGAAAAATGGGGCTGTGAAGGAGCGCGAAGAAGCTGGCGGCTTTGGGGTGACCTTGCCGCATGCACCAATAGTATGATACATTCCCAGTCATGAGCACGATCCGCAAGACCATCACCCTGAGCGACAAGCAGGACGCCTGGATCAAGTCGCAGATCGCGCGCGGCGCTTTCACGAACGACAGCGAATATATCCGCGACCTTCTCCGCCGCGATCAGGAAGCGCAGGACAAGCTTGCCAACCTGCGTAGTGCCATCGCCGAAGGTCTCGACAGCGGCGTGAGTGCGCGTTCGCTCGACGAGATATGGGCGGAGGGTGAGAAGCGCGCACGCGCCTCCGATGCGTGAACTGCACCTCAGCCGCAGGGCTGACAACGATCTGCTCGACATAGCGCACTATACCGTCGTCGAATTCGGCCCGGAGCAGGCGCGCAAGTATCGCGATCAGTTCCGCGCCTGCTTCGCCTCATTGCTCGACAATCCGCTCTTGGGGCGCAGTGCGGAGGATATTGCGCCGGGGCTGCGCCGCATCCGTCAGCAGGCGCATGTGGTGTTTTACGTCCCGTCCGACGCGGCCATCCTGATTGTGCGTGTGCTGCATCACAGCATGGATTTCGAGCGGCACTTCTGAGACATGCGCAAAGATTGGAAGATGGCCCCCGGATCAAGTGTGCAAGCACAGCTTCGCTTCTCGGGGTGACGAGACTAAGGAATATGCGAAAGCAAAACGCAAAAGCCCTTAGCCAAAACGCGAGCGCAGCGAGGACAAGCCTGTCCTGAGCCTTTCGAAGGAGGCGAACGCCAGCCCGGAGGGGCAGGCATGAAGCCAAAAACTGTCACTCAAAAGACTCATGCGAAAAGTCTTAACGGGGGTAACGCGTTATTAACCTTTTTTGGTGACAAGTTGCGTGGTTAATTTACGGCAAGAAGCCCACTAAGGGGTTCATTCCGCAGCAATTGGGGTGTGACGAACATGCGCGTTCTGTTGATCGAAGACGAGCCGACGACCGCCAAAGCCATCGAGCTGATGCTCACGACCGAAGGCTTCAACGTGTACTCGACCGACCTGGGCGAGGAAGGCCTCGATCTCGGCAAGCTGTATGATTACGATATCATCCTGCTCGACCTGAACCTGCCCGACATGCACGGCTACGATGTGCTCAAGAAGCTGCGTGTCGCCAAGGTGCAGACGCCGGTGCTCATTCTCTCGGGCATTTCCGAAATGGATTCGAAGATCCGCTCGTTCGGCTTCGGCGCTGACGACTATGTCACCAAGCCGTTCCACCGCGACGAGCTGATCGCCCGCATCTATGCCGTGGTGCGCCGTTCGAAGGGCCACAGCCAGTCGATCATCCGCACCGGCAAGCTGGCGGTGAACCTCGATGCCAAGACCGTGGAAGTCGATGGCGCGCGGGTGCATCTCACCGGCAAGGAATATGCGATGCTCGAGCTGCTCTCGCTGCGCAAGGGCACCACGCTGACCAAGGAAATGTTCCTCAATCACCTGTATGGCGGGATGGACGAGCCGGAACTGAAGATCATCGACGTGTTCATCTGCAAGCTGCGCAAGAAGCTTTCGAGCGCGTGCGGCGGCGACAACTATATCGAGACGGTCTGGGGCCGCGGCTATGTGCTGCGCGATCCCGATGAAGAGACCTCGGGCGAATCCGAAGCAGCCTGAGTTAAGGTTATCCGGTCCCCCAAGTGGCGCCCCGTCGGTTCATGCTGACGGGGCGTCCGCTTGTTGGAGATCGGTCGGACGGCCAGCCAAAGAGGCCAGATCAAGTCCGCTCGGTTCCTGGAACAGCCGCAGGCCAAATTCGGGCAGGATCGCGATCAGGTGATCAAACAGGTCGGCCTGGATGGCTTCGTATTCGGGCCAGTCTGTGGTGCCGGCGAAGCAGTAGACTTCGAGTGGCAAGCCCTGCGGGGTCGGCGGCAGTTGGCGGACCATCAGGGTGAAGCCCTTGCTCGCCACCCGCGGATGGGCGCGTAGCCAGGCGATAACGTAGGCGCGGAAGGTGCCGATATTGGTGAACCGCCGCGCGTTGACGGGATTAACGTCGCCAGAGATTTCGCGGGCGTTCCATTCCTCGATCTCGTCATTCTTGGCCGCGAGGTAGGGCTGGAGCACACGGAAGCGGTGGAGGTCTGCCACCTCCTGGTCGGTGAGGAAACGGATCGCGTTCTGGTCGAGCGGGAGCGCGCGCTTGATCCGCCGTCCGCCCGAATCCTGCATCCCGCGCCAGTTGCGGAAACTGTCGGAGATCAGCTTGTGCGTCGGAATGGTGGTGATGGTCTTGTCGAAGTTCTGCACCTTCACCGTGTGCAGTGCGATGTCGATCACGTCGCCGTCGGCGTTCATGCCGGGCATTTCGATCCAGTCGCCCACACGCAGCATGTCGTTGCTGGAAAGCTGCACCGAGGCCACCAGCGACAGGATCGTGTCCTTGAACACCAGCATCAGCACCGCCGCCATCGCGCCAAGGCCCGACATCAGCAGCAAGGGCGATTCGCCGATCAGCACGGCGATGCCGAGGATTGCCCCCGCGCAATAAACGACGATTTTGAGCACCTGCAGATAGCCCTTGATCGGGCGGGCTCTGGCTTCCGGGCGGCGGCGATACAGCTCTTCGAGATAGTCGAGCGACTTGCTGATCGCCATCGCCACCGCGAGCACGATGCAGCAGCGCGCGACGGCGATGATCACCGAGTCGAGGTCGTCGGGCACGAAAGGCACCAGCTCGATCCCGCGCGACACGACCAGCAGCGGGATCACCTTGGCAAGGCGGGCGACCGCACGGTCGGCGGTCTTGCTGCGCGCGTCGAGGAACGGCGTCGCCATTCTCAACAGAACATGCTTGATCAACCAGTCGACCGCGAAAGCGACAAGCGCAAGCATCGCGAGCCCGATCACCGTCTGCAAGGCGGGCGCGAGCTGGGCGAACTGGTCAAGGAGTGTCTGCATGGCGGAAGGAGAGCTAGGGACTGGAACGTCCCAAACCAACCCCTGCCCGCATATGCGGCATAGCAGGGCACTGGACAAGACCGCGCAAATCCGCCTAGCGGGCCCGCCATGAGTGCACACAAGGAAGGCGATCCCACCACGCTGAAGCGGCTTTATGGTCGCAGCCAGGGCAAGAAGCTGCGCGCCGGGCAGCAGGAGCTGGTCGACACGCTCCTGCCCCGCATCGCCGTGCCCGAAGAGGGGCCGATCACCGCCGAGCGTCTGTTCGGGCACGACTGCCCGCTGCATTTCGAGATCGGCTTCGGCGGCGGCGAGCACATGGCCTACCGCGCCGACCTTCTGCCCGACCATGGCTTCATAGGGGCCGAGCCCTTCATCAACGGCGTGGCCCAGGCGCTCAGCCATATTCACGAAGGCAACCTGGGCAATGTACGCGTCCACAACGGCGATGCGCTGCAAGTGCTCGAACGCATCCCCGATGGCTCGCTGACCATGCTCTATCTGCTCCACCCGGACCCCTGGCCGAAGGCCAAACATGCCAAACGCCGGATGATGAACGACGGCCCGGTGCAGATGATCGCCGACAAGCTGAAACCCGGCGGCGAGTTCCGCTTCGGCACCGACCACCCGGTCTATGTTCGCCACGCGCTGATGGTGATGCAGCGCTTCACCGACCAGTTCGAATGGCAGGTGACAGGCCCGGAGAGTTTCCAGAACCGCCCCTCGGGCTGGCCCGAAACGCGTTACGAACACAAGGCCCGCACCACTTACGGCCACGAAGTCTGGTATTTTCGCTGGAAGCGCACTGAGGCGTAGCTTCACGTTGATTTTTCGGCCTTTTCCCAGGCCTTACTGCGCTACACTAGCAGTCTCTTGGCGGCTTTTTCCGCTTCGGTGATTGCTGGAAAGCACCTGCTGGAGGCTCGAAAATGGCTACAGGAAGAATAGGTAAGCGCGCGGTAGAACCGATGCGCTCGGTCGGCGTTGTCGGCTTCTTATGGGACAAGGATATCAAAAGGCTTCGGCATGAAGGTCACTTCATCCGGCGCGGCATCCTGCGTCCTGCAATATCGAATGGGTGGGCGTGAATCCAAGACGCGCCGGTATACGATCGGCGGACATGGTTCTCCCTGGGCACCTGCTGCGGCACGAGCAGAAGCTGAGCGGCTCAGTTTTCTCATTGCGCAGGGTAGCGATCCTTACCGAAGCGGAAAGTGCCGCGATCCTCGTAGAACAACCCGCCACGCACCGCGACATCGCCGCCGAGCGGCGCATTGACCTGCGCCGAATCGCCGAAACGGTCCTGGCGATCAGCTTGACCTGTCCGTCAAGGCAGCGCTGGTCGGGCTTCTTGGTAATAGAGTTGAACAAGCCGCCGGGCGCGCCGGGGCCGTAGAGCATGCCGGTGGGCCCTTGAGGAATTCGACCCGCTCGACATTGAACAGTTGCGGCACCGGGAAGCCGGTGTAGGGATCGCCGCGCAGCCCGTTGTAGAGATCTCTTCCTGGCGAAATCCACGCGCCGTGACGCCAGCGTAGCTGAAGAAACCAACCCCCGAAATGTTGCGATAAAGGTCCTGCGCATCGCGCGCGCTGATCCTCGATCAGCTGTTCCGTGATAGTCGTAATAACCTGGCTCGCCTGGAGCGGTGAGGTGGCTAGCTTACCAAACGTGATTTCTTCAACCCGGTACAGCTTTTGCGCAAGCCCGGTGACGATAATCGTACTCTGTGCCTCGGCTGCGGGAGGTACATCGGCAGGATATGTCTCACCTGTAGATGAACTTTCAGTCGGTGCCAGCACAGGCGTGGTCATGAGGCTGCTTGCGAGCAGCACGAACTTCAGGCGAGAAAACACGGATGCAGACACAAACCCCTATTTGCGAATCGCTCGCAGAGGGATGCGGATTTTATGCAATTGCAACTCAATCTTTATACGTCCGACTGCGCCAACAAAGCGACCATTGCCACTGAGGCAGATGTAGTTGTCGTCGCCACCCGTTTGGATCGCTTGCAACGTGCTGGTTCGCCGCGTTTCGCCATGCCTTCAAGCCTACGTGCCAGCATATATGACAGCACCCCCCCTCAAGGTTTGTGCAGGTGCATCGAGTCCAGCAGTGCTCCAGTTGCATCATAGGCGCGGTAAGTCAGGTCAACCCCGTCGACGTCGATCACTTGGTAGGCCTGCGTGCGCTCGGCAGTGCGGCGCGCCCAGACAAGATCGGCGACTTCGTACATTTTCGGACCTGCTACCGAAACTACATAGGTCGTGCCCGCATCGTCGGGCGATGGGCCATCAGGGCCTATCGCACCACGCGCATAGCCGTGATCGTGCCCCTGAAGCACAAGATCGACACCATATCTGTCGATCAGCGGCTTGAGTGCCGACCGCACCTTGGGGTTGTCGCGGTCAGGGTCGCTCGAAAAGAGCGGGAAGTGCAGGAACAACACCGTCCAGCGGTTGGGATTATCACGCAGAAGCTCGTCGAGCCATGCTATGGTTTCCGCGCGCGCCACCTCGTTCCTATCAAGCTGAGGGGAGTCAATCGAGATCAAGCGTAGCCCCTGGTAATCGGTATACCAATGGGTTTCGAGTGCTTCGGGAACTGAGGGCGGGCCGTTCTCGGGCAGGGTAAACTGCCGCCGCCACTGGCTGGTGACTGAGGATCCCGCTCGCGCAGCGCCATCCCGGCCATATTCATGATTGCCCGGTGTCGGCATTTGCGGCGTCTGGGAATAAAGGAACCCGCCCGCTGCAAACCATTCGCCCCATTCGCGGTCCGAGTTGTGACGATTGATCAGATCGCCTGCATGGATGGTGAAGGCCGCATCGCCCGCCGTTCGAAAGGCCATGCGCAGCGTTCGCGATGCCTGCGAGAGGACATCGTTTTGCATATCGCCCATATAAATGAAGCGAAATGGCTTCGCGTCGACCGCCGCAGTCCGAAACTGGAACCATTCGGACCAGCGCGCGCCATCGCCCACACGATAGGCATAGACCGTATCGGGTTCGAGCCCGGTCAGCACCGCCGAATGATAGGCGGCCGAGAACGCCGGGTCTTCCTCGATTGCGAAGGTGGCATCATCGGTAATTGCCTCCTGCGTTTCGGGGTCTTGCACGAAGTCCGGGCCGGGGGTCGCGCGGGCATATTGCACCAGCCCGGCAAGGCCCGGCGCGCTGCGCCAGGTGATCGCCATTTCATGCGCGGTATCGGCGGTGAGGTTGAGAACGATCCGCTCGGGCTGGGCGGTGGCCGGGGCAAGCACCGGGGGCGCCACGTCCTGCGCCGCCACCGGGGCGGCGCAGGTTGTGAGAAGGGCGGCGGCGAAGAGAGCTTTACGAATGATCATGATCGGCTCCATCAGAAGATCAGGTTGAAGCCGAGCGAGATCGTTCGCCCGTTTTTGATGTAGGCGCGGCTGGCCCCTTCGCTGCTCGACACGGTTTGCCAGTAGGTGTGCGCATCGAACAGGTTCTGCACCTGCAGCTGCACCGACGACTTCTTCAGGAAGCTTCGACGGAAGGTCAGATCGACGAAGCTGTAGGCCTGCTCGTAAGGATCGTTGCCGAAGTCGTTGATGCCGGACATGAACCGCGATTGGTAGTTCCACGCGCCATAGACTTCCCAGCCATTGCGCTCCCAGAACAGCTGGAGGTTGGCAATGGTCTCGGGCGTTTCCATCAGCGGCAGGGTGTAGCCCTCGGGATGCCACGACAGCCCCGTCGCAGCCTTCGAGCGTTGCAGGGTGACGTTGCCGCCAATGCCGAGCGAACCGAGCACGCCGGGCAGCCAGTGCAGCAGTTGCTGGCCACTGATTTCCACGCCGTAAACCTCGGCCCACTTGCCGTTGTTGGGCCTGGTAATCGCGACGCCTTCCGGGTTCACGTTCATGCCCGCTGTGCCGTTACGAATGTTGCTGGAGGACGAACGGAACAGGAAGTTCTCGATATCCTTGTAAAACACGGCAATCGAGTAAGCGCCGGTGGTGCCGTTGTAGCGTTCGAGCGAGATGTCGAAGTTGGTGGACCGCAGCGGCTCGAGATCGGGGTTGCCCATCTCGATCCCGGTCAGGATCCACTCGCTGGTGGGGTTCTCCACACCGTCACCATCGGGATCGCGATCGTAAGAGTATTCGCGGGCCGAGCTCATGCGGGCGATGTCGGGCCGGGCAAAGCTGGTCCAGATCGCCGCACGCAGCTTGGTCTTACGGTCGATGTCGTAGTTGACGTGTACCGAGGGCAGCCAGTTGGTGAAGCTGGTGCGGTCGCGAGTATAGCGCTCGCCGTTGACCGGGTCGGTGTTCCAGGCGTCGATGGTGTTGCGCGTGTTCTCCATTCGGACACCGGCGATGATCTGCGCCCGCCCGACATAGGCGGTGCCCATCAGGTAGCCCGAGATCACCCGCTCCTCGAAGGTGAAGCTGTCCTCGTCCGAGATCTTCGCCTGCGAGGGATCGACTGCGAAGCCATCGAACAGGCTGCTCTCGCCATTTTCGGCGCGTTGCAGCTCGGCCATCATGGCATCGTTGTCGAGCGTGGTGCCGAGGCGATAGTCGCCGGTGTAGGCTCCGCCGAACAGGCTGGTGATCTCTTCGCCATAAAGGTCGGAGAAGTCGGCCAGCGTGCCGTCGGAATTGAGGTCGAGGAATGAGCCTTCATAGGTGTGGCGGCGCGAATTATAGTACTTGGCGCCGGTGCGGATCGTGTCCAGCAAGTCCGAACCGATCTCCCATTCGAGGTTGGCCTGACCCTGCCACAGCTTCTCGCTCGATCCGCCGATTTCGCCTTCCAAGCCGCTGAAGTCGTATTCGGACGGGTCCTGCACCCCGGCAAGCCCGGCCGGGTTCAGCAACCACTTGGGAAAGCGCGTATCTTCCGACGCCGAAAACAGCACACCGCGATTGCCGAGCCAGCCATATTTGTCGCTGCGGAATTCCAGCTCGTAGCCATCGTCGAGGTTGTCTTCGGACTGCGAGTAGGAGACGTCGTAGTCGATCGTCACCGCGTTGAAGCGCGAGACGCCGCCGAAGTTGGCGGAGGCGAGGCTGCCGGTCTCGTTCGAGCCCTCCCAGAACCGGCGCAGGCGGAAGCCCGCCGGATCCCAGGTGCCCGACTTGCCGGCAAGACTGTAGGTCGAGCGTTCCGAACGGTCGGCATCGGTGATGCGGCCGTCCTTGTCGCGGTCGACGATCTGGTCGGTGGTGTAACCGTAGATCCGGCCCAGATCGTCGTCGAAGCCGATGACGGTGTCGTCCGGCTGCACGAGGTTCGCCTCGTCACGGTTGACCTGCGAGAGGCGGGCCGAATTGCGGCGGGTGTCGTTACGGAAGTTCAGGCGGTTGAGAAACTGCGTCTTGCGGAACTTGTTATACTGACCGCGCACGTGAAGGTCATGGTTGTCCGAGCGGAAATCGAGGCTCGAATTGACGCCCCAACGCTCTACCTCGGTCTCGCCGAAGCCCAGGTTCATGCCGCGCAGCACGAAGCGGTTGGGGTCCCAGCCTAGCGTTTCGCTGTCTTCATACCAGGTGTCGGGCTGGTTATCGCCATCGACGCCGTTCTGTTCGAACCGCGACTGGCGGCGGCTCCAACTGCCCGAAACGAACAGGCCGAGCTGGTCCGAAAACTGGCGCGAGGCTGCGCCCGAGAACTGGCCGCTGAACGGGTTGTCGTACTTGTCGAGCATGCTGACTTCGCCCGACAGGCGCAGGTAAGTCGGGTCCTGATCGAAGGCCGTGGGGGTGGAGATATCGACCGAACCGCCCAGCGCGTCGCCGTCCCGATCGGGCGTGAGCGTCTTGAAAACGGTGATTTCCTTGATCCCGTCCGGCGGCAGGACCGAAAGGCGAACGCCGCGATAGAACACGTCGTCGCGCGAGCCGGCGCCTCCAAGGCGCACGCCGTTGATCGAGTAGTTGTTCAGCTCGGTCGAGAGGCCGCGCACGGTGATGCGGTCGCCCTCGCCGGTGGTGGCATCGCGCACCGCGTTGACGCCGGGCAGGCGGGCCAATGCTTCGGAAACGTTGTTTGCGGGCAGGTCGCCCATGTCATCGGCGCTGATGGTGTCGGAAATGACATCTGAATCGCGCTTCTTGCCGAGCGAGGCCTGTACGGCTTCGAGATAGCCGGTCACGACGATCTCGTTGCTGTCGCCCGGTTCCACGGTCTGCCGGGGGTTGGCCGAGGCACGGGCGGGGGTTGTGCGGGCTGGTGCAGCGGCAGTCGGCTGCGAAGCGCGCTCCGGGGCAGGGCCAGCAAGGGTGACGATAATGGTCTGCCCCTGTCGACGCGTTTCGACACCGGCACCCGACACAATCCGGGCGAGCGCCATTTCGGGGCTCAGCCTGCCGGCGACCGCGCGGCTGGTGCGACCACGCAGCACGTCGGAAGAAGCGGCGACCTGAATGCCGGTGACGCGCGAATAGGCCCGCAGCGCGCTGGCCAGATCCTGTGCCGGGATCGAAAAGGTGTAAGCACTTCGCCCCGAGGCATAGGCCGGGGTTGCGGCTATGGTGAGCGGAAGGATGGCGCACGATAGCGCAAGCGCCGAAAGTGTGGCGCGACGAGATTTTGAGCGAAACATTATTTCCCCTGTCCTTGTGCTTGAAAGCATCTGGATGACGGTGGGAAAGATAAAAACCCGACAAAATATTTTTGTTACAATTATGTGAAGTTATTGCATAAATTCGATGTATCTGCTTGCTACCGTCAAGAGCGCGAGACGACCAATTGCTTCCCATCGTCTTGCCAGCGTAGTCCATGGATCGCTGCGAGCGTGTCGAGCACTTCGCGAGGGCTCCCCAGCTGGAACCGGCCAGAGATCCGTAGCGCTCCTATGTCGGGATCGGCCAGCAAGATCGGTCGGTCGGACTTGCGGTTCAGCTGCTCGATCAGATCGTCGAGCGGGGTGTCGTGCGCATCGAACCAGCCCTCGCGCCAGCCCGGTCCGTCGCCTTCCACATCGTCGAGGCTGCGCATGTGCGAGCCCATGATGGCCACTCCGACGCCCGCAGGAACTCGCCATTCACCATTGCCGGCCTCGACGTTTACGAGGCCGCGATAGACGCGCACCTCGCGCTCGCCGTCGTCGCGCAGATTTATGTCGAAGGCAGTCCCAAGCACCGAGACGCTGGCGCCGCCGGTATCGACGGTGAAGCTTCTCAGCGTTTCATGCGCGACATCGAAATAGGTCTCGCCGCGCGCGATTGTCACCGTGCGTGCCCAAGGCGTGATGCGCACCGATAGCTTTGTCCCGCCGCTGAGATGCAGGCGCGACCCGTCGGCAAGATCGACGATCCGATCCTCGCCGCGGGGCGCTGCATATTCGGTGACGGGGGCAAGGGTTCCCTGCGCGAATAGCACAACCGGCGGGATCACCATGAGCGCGATCGCCGCCAGTTGCGAACCACGCTTCAGCGAAGCGATCGCTCGGGGCGCGGTTTGTTCGTTGGCCTCGGGCAGGTCGTGCTGCCCCTCGTCGTTGTCGTTATGCGGCACGCCAGCTTCGAGCGCCCCGGCAAGGCCATCGGATTGCCACACCGCCGCCAGACGCGCATAGCTTTCGAGGTGCCGGGGATCTTGCCCAACCCAGCGGTCAAATTCCGCTGCGACCTCGCTATCGAGCACCGGGCGGCTCATCTTTTCGATCCAGATCGCTGCCTGGCTCTCGAGATCTGGCGTATCTCGCAGTATCATCCGTCCCATCCTGGCCGGTCAATGCCAGCCTTCTCCATTGCGCGGCGCAGGTCGACCAGTCCGCGAGTGATATGTTTTTCCACCGCCTTAGGGCTTAGCGACAATGCCTCGCCAATCGCCTGGCAGCTTTCTTGCCGCAACCGACGCCGCACCAGCACCTCTCGACGCAGCCGGGGCATGCGGTTCAGGCACCGCTGGAACACCTCGATTGCCCGGCGAGAATCAACCACGCGGTCGAGCGATGGAGCGTCGCCAAGGATTTCGCAGTCCAATGCCAGCCCGTAGCGGCTGTCCCGGCGGTGCCGATCCACCAGGAGATTGTCCGCAATGCGGAAACCTAAGGCAAAGGGACTGACGATCTCCTTCTCGCGGCTGATCGCGATCAGCCGTGCAAGCGTCTCCTGTGCAATATCTTCCGCTATATCGACGTGCGCACCTTGCGCACGCAAATAGCGCAAAAGCCCCGCTTGGACGTGAGCCCAATCCAAGACCCGCCCAGATTCGCCGGTGACAAGCGATGTGGTCTCATTACGCAGCAGAAGTCGCCCCTTCGGGATCATCGACGGAGCCGCTGTCGCTAATAAGAAAACATGACAGTTAGGCGAAACGTATCCCGGTCAGCTGCGCATAAAGGCGCTGTGCCGCCTCAAGGCTGCCGCAGAAGGATTCTATGTCGAACCGGAATTGGGGCAAGGATGGCCCGAGAGCCGGGTCCATGCAGCGATAAACATCTGCTTCGTACGTGCTTGCCATCACATTCCCTGCCCTCACAATTCGATAGCGGTCTTTCTGAAGCTGTCGGGACCCCAGCTAAAAGCATAAGCCGCAGGCAGCTCGTCGAAGTCGAAAGTCCTGCCGATCGGCGGCTTTACGCCATGCACTTCAACGAAGGCATTGAGCTTTTCTGCCATGTGGCGCGACCCGCAGAAGATGCCGCGCAGCGACCCGCCTTTCAGCATCAGGGGATGCGTATTGAGCGGGTCGCCTTCTGCCAGAACGCCGATCAGGGCAATCTCGCCATCGAAGCTAAGCGCCTCCGTCGACTGCCGTTGAAATACTTTCCCTGCGCGCCGGCGAAATCGTAGTAGTTAATCGACCACGCGCGCGACGCGATCAGCACTTCGCCGGAGCCGGCCGAGGGATCGGGCAACTCTGCCAGATAGAGCTCATCGAAGCCCTGCGAACCAGCTGGCAGTATCCATGCGCTTATTATTCTTTCCGTTCAGGCGGTTTGCCTGCCATCTTTTCAGTCGCCGGCCTTATCCGCCGGCAGGGCAAAGGTGACGTAACGGCTTGGCCCCGGTTCGGGGAGGCCAAGCCCGTCGGCAAAGAGCCCCATGCCGCCCACGGGCACGGTGATGAACTGCCGCCCGTCCGCCTCGTAGATTGCCGGCACGCCCTCGGTCGCCGCGTCGAACCGGTGTTCCCACAGGACTTCTCCGGTATCGGCGTCGCGCGCGCGGAAGGCGCGGTCCGTTGCCGTGCCAACGAACAGCAGGCCGCCGGCAGTCGCCACGGGGCCGCCGCGCGGTGTTTGCGACCCGACACCGGTAACGCCCTGCTCTTCCAAAGTCATGATCTCGCCATTCGGTATGCGCCAGATCTGTTCGCCGGAGTTCATGTCGTAGGCCGTCAAGAACGAAAACGGCGGCTTGATCGCCACCATACCGTTCGACTGCAGCAGGAAGTTGGTCGGCCAGCGATAAGGAATGATATCCTCCCCCTCGCCATTGGGCATTGCGTCCTTCGCTTCGGGACGCACGTCGGGGTTAAGCTTGACGAGAAGCGGCAGTTCGCGGCTGACCACGTAAATGCGTTGACGCTCGGGATCGGAGGCGACATTGCCCCAATTCGCCCCACCATTGGCCCCGGGAAAACTGATCGTACCGCGCGTGCTGGGGGGAACGTAGGGCCCTTCTTCCCAGCGAGAGGTTGCAAACAGTTCGCGCAGGGCCTGCTGATCCTCCTCGGGCAGCAGCGGATTGATGTCATCCGGCGTGAAGCTCATGCGCGTGTAGGGCAGCGGCCAGGTCGGGATCGGCTGGGTCGGGGAGGCCTTTTCGCCCGGAATGTCGGATGCTGGAACAGGCGTTTCCACGATCGGCCAGACCGGCTCGCCAGTTCGCCTGTCCAGGACGAACAGCCAACCCTGTTTCGTCGGCTGAACCAGGACCGGAATCCGTTCGCCGATCGCAGCACCTTCTTCGGGACCGCCGCTTTTGGTGATTGTCATCAGCTTGGGCGCCGTGGGCAGATCGAAGTCCCAGATGTCGTGGTGCACGGTCTGGTAGTGCCAGACGCGCTCACCGGTCTGGGCATCGAGCGCCACGATCGAGTTGGCGAACAGATTGTCGCCCTCGCGATTGCCGCCGAAATAGTCGTAACGCGCGGTGCCGGTGGGAATGTAGACCAAGCCCAGCTCGCTATCGACCGTGCTTTCCGACCAGTTGTGGACACCGCCGAACTTGCTGCGATCGGGCGCGTCGGGCCAGGTGTCGGCGCCGAACTCGCCTTCGCGCGGAACCACATTGAAAGTCCACTTCAACGCGCCGGTCACCACGTCATAGGCATGGATGTTCGCTGGCGCGGACGCGTAATCATAGGCGCCTGCTGGCAGGGAGACGATAATCGTATCGCGATAGATGCGCCCCGGATTATCGGTCTGAAGCGGGCTGCCCGGTGTGGCGATATCGGCTGGCAGGGCGTCGCGCAAATCGACGCCGCCATCATTGCCGAAGTCTTCGATCACCTGGCCGGTCGCGGCATCCACTGCGCGAAGCATGCCATTGTTGATGATCAACAGACGCTCGTCCGCGCCATCGTCGCTGCGCCAGTAATTAACGCCGCGCATGCCGATGCGCCCTTCGAGCTCGCTACGCCACAACTCGGCGCCCGTCGCAGGATCGAGCGCCGCGAGTTGCCCGCCGCCGTGAAGGACATACATCCGCCCGCCTGCGACCACCGGATTGAAACGCGGCGGTTGCCCCTCGCCAGTGGCATATTCCCAGACCACTTCGAGTTGAGCGACATTCGACCGGTCGATCTGGTCGAGCGAGGAATATTGCGCGCTGTCCGCCCCGCCCAGATAGGCATCCCACCCGGCATAGTCGAAGTCCTCCACCGGCAAACCCGTGGACCCTACGCCGATTGCCGGCACTTCGACGACAGTGGAGCAGGCGGAGAGCAAGGCAATCAGCCCCAGCGAGAACAGCGATCTTTTCATTCTGTACTTTCAGGGGGTTTGGCCAGTTCGGCGCGCAAGGCGTCTGCCAGTCGTGCCGCGTCGAGCGTGTCGGGATAGTGCGCTCGGTATTGGAATTGTGGGTCCATCAGATAGGCAAGCGAGGAGTGCGGCATATCGTAGCCTTCCGGATCGTCGGGGTCGGCTACCTTCGTGGCGAACACCTTGAAGGCAGTGCGAACTTCGTCGATGTCTGCGCGACTGCCTGTGAGCCCGGTAAAGCGTGGCCACCCGTTCTCCAGGAAGGCCCGCATCACCTCCGGCGTGTCGCGCTCGGGATCGACCGTGATGTAGAGCGGCCGGATAGCCTCGGCCTGCCCGCCCAGCAGATCCAGCGCTTCGGAAATCCGCGTGAGGGCGCGCGGGCACACCATCTTGCAATGGGTGAAGCCGAAGAAGATCAGTGCAAACCGCCCTTCGTGGTCCGCCTGGGTAACCGGTTTGCCAAAGTGGTCGGTGAGTTCGAAATTGCCGCCTATTGCTGTGCTGGTCACGACGCCCTGTCCGGCACTAATTGCAGATCGGTTTGCCTCTCGATTGTCATGTGCAGTTCGATGCGCTCGCCTTCCGCCGCTTCCAATACGTCGCCGTCGCGCAGGATCGTGCAGCGGCCGCCACCGGGGTTGGCGAGGACCAGCCTTGCTTCAACGCCGTCTCTCACTGCGGGGCGCAGCGTGAGCGACAACGTAACCTCGTCGTCGTCATAACGCGCCTGCAGGACATCCACTTCGAACGGACATTCGGCCAGATGTGGCTGGCGAAAATGCTCCTCTCCCCAAGGATGGTTATACAGCTTCCAGAGCCCGTCGGGCACGTTGAGCCGGGCATATCCGGCCAGCACATTGCCCATCAGCGGCTCGACGAAAGTGAGGTTGCCATCCTCGTCATAGCTGCGGTCGTTGCGCGGATAGTACAGCCCACCCTTTTCCCAGCTCGGGTTCATGTGCGTATCGGCATGGGCGAGCATGCCGGACAACGTGTTTTCGTCGCCCAGCTCGGACAACCACATCAGCACCGTTCCGAAATCCGGCGTCGACCATTGCACCGCCAGTTCGTCCAGCGCCGCTTCCTCGCCGACCTGCTCATAGGACTCCGCAGTGCCCGGCAACATCGCCAGCGGGCGAAGCGAGATGGTGCCGTCCTCAGCCGTCTTGAGTGCATGATAGACCTGGCTGCGGCGATGCTCGCGCACGAACTCGCGGTTCCAGGCGTGCATGATCGCGCCTGTGTGCGAATCCGTGGCGGGACCGCCGGGGACGAGCACATTCTGCCGCATCATCAGCATCATCGGCATCGTGCCGGGCCGATCCAGCACATCGCGGTCCGCCCAGGCCTGGCGGTATCCGGCTGCGGCTTCCTCGGCGATGCTCGTGCCCTTGCGGATATCGTGGAAGCGGAAGCCCAGCATCGGAAACTGGTTGCACACCAGAAAGATGCAATTGGGCTCGCAAGCAACGCCCAGCCAGCCATTCTCGACCATCTGCCAGTAGATGATGTCGTTGATCGAGGAGAAGTCGTATTCAAACTCCATCTCCTCGCCAACGAACAGCGGCGAGTGGCGAATGGTCAGCCCGCCTTCGCGCTCGTAACGGTCATCATCGAACAGCACGCCATACATCCCCGCCATGGCATGCAGGTGGCCGGAATACATGATGTTCTCTTTCACCACCGGATCGTGCCACTGCTCGCGGCGTTCTTCGAGATCCGGATCGATCCGCTTGTCGGACTGGCTCGCTTCGTACCAATAGCCCCAGACCTCGCGCCGACGCATCTTGCGGATCGCGGCCTGCATTGCGTCCCTAAACACGCACGGTGCGGCGGGCAGGTGGTGATAATGCGCAAGGCCCAGCGCATAGACGATATGGCCAAGCTGGTAGCGGTAAGAAGACAGACCTTCCTGCCCCGCTTCCATCGAATCCATATGCGACCAGTCGCCATCGGGCTGCGCCATCAGATTGCGCATATGCCGGATGTGCCCTGCCTGCTTGTCGGTCAGCATGGCTCAGATTTCCGTCAGTTCGTACATTAGCGAGCGCGCAGGCGTGGGTGAATAGTTGGGAACATCGGCTCCGGCTGCTGCAGCTTCTGGCGTCGCGAGAGCGGCCATCAAAGCCTCTTTGCTTTCGTAATCGGCCTCGAACACGCAAAAACAATCGAGGTCGCCGTTGATCGTGATGTCGGGCGCAAAAGCGTAACCGCGCCGGATCGCTCCGGGAACATTTGCGCCGAGCGGCAGATGCACATCGACGAAGTAGCGTTTGAACTCCTCTGGATCTTCGGGCCACGGATAGAGATTGATGAGACGGTACATGCGGAATCCTTCCAGTCGAGTTCGCCGGGTCAGAGGCGTTCGATGATTGATGCGCCGGCGAGGTTGATATCGAGGCGCGTCCAGCTCTCCTGAATCTTCCCGCGCACCGGCAACTGGTGCCACGGGTCGAGGTCGGACACGCCGGTGTAGTGGCAATTGCCTTCGCCCAGCCACGCGAACTTCGGACGGCATTCGAGTTCGCCAAGAACCAGTTCCGCCAGCGAATAGGGCTCATCGGGATCGGGGCTCTGGATGACCCGCAGGTTCAGCCCCTTGAGCATGAAGCTCTCGGGTATTTCCATCGGGCTGATGCCGCGGAAGACGCCGTTCATGATCCTTAGGCCCTGCGGCCGTTCGTAATACATGCCGACGAGGTCTTCGTGCTTTTCGAACGTAATGTGACCGATCTTCTTGGGAAAGCCGTAGCCTTCGCGCCCCGCCATCAATGCAATGCTCTGGCTGACGCCCGCCTGCGTGAAGTAAGCGTATTCCTCCCCGTCATAGACGACGCTGATGCATTGCAGAATCTCGCGATAGGGGCCGCCGGTGCTCCATTCGTAATCCGCAAAGATCAGCCGGACATGAGTCGGGTCGGTCAGTTGGAGCTGTTCCGGCACGATGGCGGCGGCGGCCTCTGGATCGGTGCGATACTCGAACGTGTACCAGTCCGCATTGCGCCAGTAGGATGGCTTCTCGACATAGGCGGCCGATTGGACCGGCATGGTGAGGCCGAACTGCTCCTTGGTGAGCCTGCCCTGCATGTTATCTCCTGTAATCGGGAGTCTTCGACCTATTCAGCGGCTTCGACGAACGCTGTCGCGCTAGCATCGGCTGTTGCCTGCCTGGTAGGAAACGGCTCAACTGGCGTACCTTCTTCCCGCATCAACTGTGCCATTAGTTGCCGGAACATGCCCGGCCCCTTGTCGGCATCAATCCAGGCCATTCGTTCGCCTGGATGGTGGTCGATAATCTTCTGCTGCGCTTCGATCATGTCGAGGTCTTCATCGAAAGCCGCGCTGGCGACCTTCCACATGCCTTCCGCTTCGTCGTCGGTCACATCAGCCTTGCGGGGGCCGGAGGAGAAGAAATAGCGCGTGGTCCGCTCGGTCATTGGGGTAACAGCCTGGCAGCTGGTATTGTCGCTGAGCGGTTCGACATCGGCGGGCGGCGTGCCAAAATCGCATTTCTCGGCCGTTCCTGCCGGATAGGTCGCCACGCGCGAAATAAAGACGCCCGGCACGACGTAGTCGAGCCGCGACCAGACATCGCCCGTCCCGCCCGACTTGGCTTGGATTACCGCCCGGCCGAAATCGCCGACACGCCAGTTTTCATAGCGCACGCCGGTCTCGATCCGCTTGCCAGCAGAACCGCCTGCGGACTGGCCCGTCTTCTTGTCCCCCGGCTCACCTTCGGGCGGGGCGGCTAGCGTTTTTTCGTGCAGGAAGCCGACGTGCGACAAGTCGAGCAGATTGTCGCTGATCAGCGCATGATGCGCTTGGTAATCGAGCTGGCCGGTCTTGAACCGGCGCGCCGGTTCATCCAGGTAGCCGCAATCGGGGATTGCCGCCGGGTCCGCCAATGCCGGATCACCCAACCAGATCCACGCCCATTGGTGTCGCTCGACCACCGGATAGGGCTGCAGACAAAGCTGCGGCGAGATCTTTTCCTGCCCCGGCACCTCGACGCAGCCCCCCTCGGCGTCGAACTTGACACCATGATACATGCAGCGGAGGTCGTCGCCTTCGAGCCGCCCTTTCGAGAGCGGGGCCCAGCGATGCGGGCACCGATCGGGCAATGCCGTGAGCGCGCCATCCTTCTTGCGGAAGAATACTACCGGCTCGCCGGCGATAGTTCGCGCGGCGAGCTCGCCGGGTTCAAACTCGGTCAACCAGCCAGCGACATACCAGACGTTCTTCAGAAACATCCTGTTCTCCTCTGCAGTCATGTACCGCGCAGGGGTTCTAGGCGCCCCGTCATCGCCCCCATGTACACCTCTAACGATTTCGAGTCAAAAGCATGCAATGGGCGAGGGACACACGTGATATCTGTCCAAGCGTGGTGCCCGCTTTGCATTCCAGACAAGGTTTTCGTACCGCCTTTGGCGTGGGGTAATGCACCCTGACAGACACCTGATTTTATGGGGCGGATCGGATTGACGAAAGAAGGCTCATCAGAACCGATCGATCTGGCGGATCGGCATGAGGCCTTCGAAGCGCATATGTATTCGCCCGCCCACCTTATCGCGCGTGCGAACCAGATGGTAAGCGCGGGATATCTGGGGCGGTGCCGTTCGGACGGGTTGAAGCTCACCTTGCCCCAATTACTCTATCTGTGCGCCGTAGCCGCCAATCCCGGCGGCCATCAGGCAGCAGCGGCCCGAATGGTGGGGATGGACACGCCCACCGGCGCGCTGGTGATCTCCGCCCTCGAACGCAAAGGGCTGGTCGAACGGCTCCAGAGCGACACCGACAAACGCCGCAAGAACGTATATTGCACGCGGGAGGGTGAATGCGCCCGGACCAGAGGACACGCGCTTTTCGCCGCTTCCACGCGCGACTTTATGGAGCCTGCCTCACGCTCGGATCGCCGAGAGCTCCAGAGAACACTAGAGATAATTGCAGCGCACAAGGAGTCCGCGCCCCCTCCCTTGTGCGATGCCGACGGCAAGCCGATCACGGTCCCTGGCTACCTGCCGGCAGACGTTCTTCCAGGTTACCTCTTTGGTCGCTGTCTGCAGATCGCGGTCGCGCTTGTCACACCGGCGCTTGCCCCGTTCGACCTTACTATTCGGCAATATGTCGTGCTCGCGATGCTTGGCATAATTGGCCCGTGCAACATGACCTTGCTCACCCGGGCTATGGGATCCGAACGCTCAGCGATGGCCGTGGTCCTGCCTACGCTCAAGGAGCGCCGACTGCTTAGCATCCATCGCGAAACCGATCGTTCGCTGTCCATCGCACTGACCGAATCCGGGCGCGTACTTCTCGCCCGGGCAAGACCAGTCGCTGAAGCCGCCAATCGACATATTGCCTCAGGTCTTGACGACGCCGAGAGACAGCATTTTGCCGGAACGCTAGCAAGAATCCTCGACCACCGCGGCGAACTCCTCAGGTTCGAGGGTGTGGCGGCAGCTTGAGAGGACAGGATCTCAATGCGAACTGCTCAAGTCGGCGCTCAAGCGAAAAGGGAATTGAATGATCAAGAGGGCGCTGTCGTTACTCGGCGTGCCTCACATAGGTGTCGAACCAGTCGAACGCCTCGGCAAGCGTGTGCAGGCGACTTTCGCGCGCGACATAGGCGTGATCCTCGTAGGGCATCATCTCCAGCTTGGCGGTCGCCCCCAGCCCCTTCAGCGCGTGATAGAAACGCTGCGACTGGATCGGATAGGTGCCGGTGTTGCTGTCGATCTCGCCGTGGAACAGCAGGATCGGCTCGTTGATGTCGGGCGCATGCATGAAAGGCGACATCGCATAGTAGACCTCGGGCACCTCCCAGTAGGTGCGCCGTTCGCGCTGGAACCCGAACGGGGTCAGCGTGCGGTTATAAGCTCCGCTCAGCGCATAACCGGCGGCGAAGATATCGCTGTGCGCGAGCAGGTTCGCAGTCATAAAAGCGCCGTAGCTGTGCCCGGCGATACCCACCGTCGAGCGCTCGGTGACGCCCGCGTCGACCAGCATATCGACCGCCGCCTGCGCATTGGCGACCAATTGCTCGACATAGGTGTCGTTTGCCTCAAGTCCGCCGACGATCGGCATCGCCGCATCGGCCAGCACCGCATAGCCCTGGGTGAGGAACAGCAGATAGTCGCTCGACACCCGGTTCGAGCGGCCCGAATAGCGATAGGGCGAACCGCGCACCTGCCCCGCGCCCTGCTTGCTCGCAAACTCGCGCGGGTAGGCCCAGACGATTGTCGGCACCTTGTCGCCCTCGCGGTAGTTCGGCGGCAGGTAAAGCGTTCCGCTCAGCGGCACGCCATCGGAGCGGGTGTAGTTCACCAGCTGCTTGCTTGACCAGCTCAGCGCATGTTCGGGCTGCGCGATCCGGGTCAGCGCCATTTGCGAACCACCGGCAAGGTCAAGCATGCGGTAGTTCGCAGGCGTGGTGCCCGTTTCATAGCGAGTGACGATCCGGCGCGCGTCATCGTCAAGCACGGCGACGACCGTCTCGTAGCTTTCACCCTCGGTTGAGAACAGCCGTTCGGTCTGCCCGGTGGCGAGGTTGAAGCGGTCGAGGAACGGGTGGTCGCCCGCTGGGGAGCCGCCCTCACCCGTCAGATAAATCCAGTCGCCGTCCTGACGCAGCAGCGCGCCGCCCGCCAGCGTGACAGGTTCGCCCGGATCGCCATACCAGTCGTCCGAATTGTGCGACCACAAGAGACGCGCTTCGGAGCCATTCGCAGTGGCATCGGCAAGCCACATCTGCGTGTCACGCGTAGCCCAGCTGAACTGCCCCGCCATCACCTTCTCGCCTCGCGCGGTGAAGGCAAACTGCCCCCGCGAACCGCCGTCGGGCGCGGTCGGAACGATGCGGTCCTCGGTGCGCAGAATTTCGCGCGGATCGTCGGTGAAGGGAGCTTCGAGCACCAGCAGGCGGTCGCGATAGTCGGCCTCGACCGCCGGATTGCCCGCGTCGAGCGGCTCGACATAGACCAGCGCGGCGAGCGACGAAGGCCGCCATTGGTGCCAGCGCTCGCCCGGTTGCGCCCAGCCCATGTTTTCAGGGCCAGCGGTGTTGAGCGGCAGGCTGGCAAGCTCGCGCACCAGCGTTCCATCAGCCGCCAAAATATCGACCTGCTTGGGGAACCGGCTGGCGGGCACGAGATAGGAATAGGGCCGCACGATCCGCGTGGCGAGCACATAGTCCCCATCTGCCGAAGGGGTGAGAGCCTCGTAAATGCCCGGTTCGCCGAAGGGCTTTTGCTCGCCGCTGGCGACATCGACCATCATCGGCTGCGCAGTCATGTAATAGTCGAACAGGCGCTCGTCGTATTCGTCGGTGAGCAGGTTGGTGTAGGTCCAGACCGGGGCCTTCTCGCCATCGGTCTGCTGCACGGCAGGCCCCGTTGGCACACCGCGCTTCGGCGCAGGGCCACGGTCGGCGGGGACGAACTGGCAGAGAATACGTCGGCTGTCGGAAAGCCACGTGCAAGGCGCATCGGACGAAGAGGCAATACTGCTGGCGACATTGATCGAGGGGCCGGTAAGGCGGCGCACCGTGCCGTCCGTCGCATTGGCGAGCCACAGCTCGATGCCGTGGTCGGCGGTGTGCAGGAAGGCAAAGCTCTCGCCATCGGGCGACCACATGGGCGGCCCGAGGTTCGTTGCCGGCGCGGCGAGATCGCGCTCTTCGCCGGTGCGCAGGTTGATCAGGTGATAGCTCGTGCCCCGCCCGGTATAGGTCGAGTGCCGGTCATAGACCTTGGTGTCATAGGGCCCGTTGGTTTCGACATTCACGCGCACCCCGCCAAGACGCACCATCTCCACGGCACGTTCGGCTATTCCCGGCATGCCCTGCAACGTGGTCAGCACCATCCAGTTGCCATCCGGGCTGGCGCTGGCGGCAGGCGGCGGCGGGATGTCGAGAATGGCGCTCGCCTCGGCCGAAGGCTCGCGATAGCCCTCCTGCGCGACGGCAACACTGGGCAGGATCGCTCCGCTTACGGCGAGAACAAGCGCAAGAATGCCGGTGAGTTTCATGGACAATGGCTCCGGAACCGGGTGGCGACACCGCCGAGACGGCGCGAAATCAGCGTAGGATGCGGCGGCGGCCCCGCTGAAGGACCAGCCGCCGCATCAGCGGTCTATCAGAAGCTCTTGGTGAACCCGAGATAGAAGAACGTGCCGACGTTATCGAACAGCGACGCGCCCGAGGCCCCCGTATAGGTCGAGGGGGTGCGCGGCGGATGCTCGTCGAACAGGTTGTTCACGCCGAACTGCACGGTTTCTCCACTGTCGAAGTCGTAGGAGAACGACAGATCGTGGTAGAACCGTTCGTCGACGGTCACCCCGCCATAATATTCATCGCTGCGCTGCACGTTGATCTTCGAGCTGCCGATGTAGCGCACCGTCCAGTTCGCACGCAGCCCGCCCAGCGAATAGCCAAGGTTGAGGTTGCCGCGCCAGGTCGGGTTGCCATACTCGCCGTCGCTGATGAGGAGCGTGTCGAGATCGGTGGTGTCGACCAGCTCTTCCAGCTTGTCGAGATAGGTGGCGGTCAGCCGCATATCGAGACGGCCCGGCAGATCGGCGGAAATCCGGTCGAGATAGGTGCGATAGCTTGCCGCCATGTCCAGACCGCGCGCTTCGAGCGCACCGATGTTCACCTGACGCAGGTCGATCGACGAGATCACATAGGGATCGCTGATGCCCGTGAAGTTGCCGCGCGTAACAAGCGGACAGAACGGGTTGTCGATCGTTTCGGAATCGACGCACTTGTCGACGATGTCGTTGCCGCTGAGGGTCTGGATCGCGTCATCGATCTTGATCGTCCACCAGTCAGCCGAAAGCCGCAGGCCATCGAATGGCGACGCGACCACACCGAAGGTCCACGAATTCGAGGTCTCTTCCATCAGGTCGGGGTTGCCGCCAAGCCGTGTGGTCAGCGCCAGCGACGATGCCGGGTCGACCCAGCCAGCGGGGATGCCCAGCGCGCGGCAGTTCGCCTCACGGTTGGGATTGAGGTTGATCTCCGCCGCATCGCACGGGTCGGCGGTAATGTTCAGCACGCCCAGCGTTTCGGGCGCGAAGAACTCGACCAGCGTCGGCGCGCGCACGCTGCGCGAGCGGGTGACGCGGAAGGTCAGATCGTCGATCGGCGCCCATTCGCCAGCCAGCTTCCAGGCCCAGGTATCGCCCACGGTGTCATAGTGCGAATAGCGCGCGGCGCCTTCGAACTGCAGCGACTTGCCGATGATGCTGTCCCTGAGGACCGGCACGACCAGCTCCACGAAGGCTTCCGACACATCGCTGCTGGCATCGACCTCGCCGCCGCCATTGTCGGTGCGGTACAGCAGGCCGCGCGAGCCCAGCGCGTCATCGACACTCTTGAGCGAATCCTTGCGGTACTCCGCGCCCAGCGCCACGCCGAGCGGCCCCGCCGGAAGTTCGATGGGGGTGCCCGTTACCTGGAAACCGGCGAGGAACTGTTCGTTGGTGACGTCGCGCTGGAAAGTGGCCTCGAAATAGGACTTTTCCTCGTCGGTCAGCATGCCGTCGAAGACGCTGATCGGCGTGCAGCCTGCATCGCGCGCTGCTTCGCTGCGGCATACGATGTCGCCCGAAACCGGATCGCGCACGGCATCGACCGCCTCGTAGAAGCGGCTCTCGATACGCGAGTTGCCGCGCTTGTAGCGCTGGTCGCGCCGCCCGTACTGGGCAAAGGCCGTCCAGTCGAAGCTGCCAAGCTCGCCGCGCAGTCCGCCAGCGATGGTGTAGGTCGTGCGCCGGTTGCCGTGCTCGCGGTTGCCGTAGATGTATTCGCCTTCGTAGCCCACCTTGATCGACGACAGGTTGTTGGCATCCATCAGTGCGGTGACTTCATCAGGCAGCGTGGGATTGTCGCGGCTGAGGGTCAGCGCGGAATCGAAGAAGCCCTGGCCGTTCGTTTCGCTCTCGGCGAAGGAGAACTCGAAATCGGTGAAGGCGGTGATGCCGCTGGTCAGCTCGTACTGAAGGCCGGCGATGGCGGAAACGGCCTCGCGCGGATTGCGCAGGTTGCGCTCGCGCGTGTCATAGCCAAAGTCGCCGCCGACACATTTCGAGCCGTAGCAGGTGATATCGTCGGGCTGCTCGATCAGGCCCTGATCGTAGAAATAGCGCTGCCCACCGACTACGAAGGTCGGCTCGTAGGGCGTAGTGATCGTGCGCGGATTGTTGATGACGATGCGATCAGGAATCCCGTCGTTGGGGCCGGTGTTGTCGGGGTTGGTCACGAAGTCCAGCTCACCCGCGCCGTAGGTATAGCTGCGATCCGCGTAGCGCAGCGTGTCGCTCTTGCTGTAGGTGAGGCCGAAGCGCGCCGATCCGCGCCCGTCGTCGAACTGGCCGCCGCCGCTGGCCGAGACCCGGTAGGTTCCGGCATCGCCGCGCGACGACAGACCCAGGCGGCCCGACAGGGTCAGGCCTTCCATATCGTCCTTGAGCTTGATGTTGACCACGCCCGAGACGGCGTCCGCACCATAGACGGCCGAGGCGCCGCCGGTGATGATGTCGACACCCTCGATCATCGAGGTCGGGATAGCGGAGACGTCGACCTGCGCCCCATCGCGCGAGCCGGACACGCGGCGGCGACCGTCAACCAGCACCAGCGTGCGGTTTTCACCCAAGCCGCGCAGGTTGATGAAGGTGGCGCCGATGTCGCGCTGGAAGGTGTCGTTGCCCGCCCCGAGGCCCACCGAAATCTGCGGGCTCTGCATCAGCACTTCGCCGATGTCGTTGAGGCCGGTGTTCGAAATCTGCTCCGCAGTCACGACCGTGGTCGGGGTCGGATTGTCGAAGCCGGTGCGGGCGATGCGCGAGCCGGTGACGACGATGCGGCCTTCGGTCTCTTCGCTGGCGGCTGCGGTGCTGGTTTCCGGGGCGTCCTGCGCATGAGCAATGGACGGAGCAAGGCACAGCGCCAAAGCTGTACCGCCGACCAGAAGTCGTTTCAAATCCAAGCCTGATTCGCCAATGGCGGTGCGATTGAGCCCCGAATACCTCATAATTATCTCCGTTTTGAAACCTTATCGATCCGAGAGACAGTCTTGCGACAAAGGAAAGCCCTGCGAAGCAATATTGGTTCGCGTACCTATAACCATGCGTTATGATGCGAGCTTCGGTGCGACCCCTCAGCTGACGCCAGATCTGCCAGACTGGCGCGCTTACTGGAGGTCGGTGCTTCCTGCCAGCGAGGCAGGACGACTATCCTCGGTTCAAATTCCATGCCGTTTGGTTATGCTGCCTGCGGTTGCACCTGGCACGGAGCCCAATATGCGTTTGCGGCACATCGAAGTTTTTCACGCCGTTTACGAGAATGGCTCGATCAGCGGCGCGGCGCGCATGCTCAATGTCTCGCAGCCGTCGGTCAGCAAGGTGCTGCGGCACGCCGAAGATCAGCTGGGATACGAGCTTTTTCAGCGCACCAAGGGAAGGCTTGTCGCCACCCCGCAAGCGCATGAGCTCTTCTCCGAAGTGGCCGAGGTCTACACCAGCCTCAGCAAGCTGAGCCGCACCGCGCACAACATCGGCAACCGCAAGGGCGGACATTTGCGCATCGCCGTCCTGCCTGCCATCGGCCTGGCGGTGGCCCCGCGCGCAATTGCCCGGTTGTGCGAAGGCAACGCGGAGATCACCTCCGAGATCACCACGCTGCACAGCCGCGAGATGGATCGCTTCCTGCATGAGCGCGCCTGCGACGTCGCGGTCGGCTTTCGGCTGAACAGCAATGCCGGGATCGCGCAGACCGAGCTGGGGCGGCCAAGGCTCGTGCTGGTGACCCCGCACGATGCTTTCGGCCCCCCTGACCAGCCCGTCGCGATCGAAGACCTGCATGAGGTCAACTTCATCGGTGTGCGCGATAGCGGCCCCTTGGCCGATGCCTTCGTGAACGAACTGAACCGCTACGAAGTCGCCCCGCGCGAGGTCGTCACCTCGCACACCTATTATGCCGCGCTGGCGCTGGTGCGCGAAGGGATGGGGATCACGGTCGCCGACGAATATACGGTCTCGGCCCTGGGCACGCCGGACCTGTCTTACTACCAGCTGGTGCCGAACGTGCAGGCGCCGATTTATGCGGCCACGCTCGAGAACAGCCCGAACGCCGACCTCGCCGACCGCTTTATCGAAAACCTGCGCGCGGCGCTCACGGAGCTTTCCGGCCCGAACACGCCCGAGCAGGCCGCGACGCCATAACGCAGAGCTATGACTCGGTTGACGACTTGACATTGTAATGCGGTTTTTGCGCCTGCACTCCTTGGGTTCGAGATCGCCATAGCAAGTTAAAGGAGACGGCAAGTTGGCAACGGCCACCCGAACACAGCCAGCGTCCAGGCCCTGTTTGCTCGCGGCTGCCGCTCTGGGCGTGCTTGGCGCTCCTGCTGCGGCGCAGACCTCGGATGCCGCCATTCGCGCGGCTCTGAGCGATCCCGCGCACAATGTGGCGCCCGGTTGCGTCGCCGGCACCTTTGCCCATGGACAGCCAACCGGGCTGGTGGCGCAAGGCTATGCCGACCTTGCCGAGCAGCGGCCGCTCGATGGCGACAGCCTGTTTTATGCCGCCTCGATCTCCAAGCAGTTCACCGCCCTTGCCGCGGCAACGCTTGTCGCGCGCGGCGAGCTTTCGCTCGGCGACGATGTGCGCCAATACCTGCCCGAACTGCCGGCCTACGAAGCGCCGGTGACGGTTGCGATGCTGATGCATCACACCTCGGGCATTCGCGATTCGTTGGGCCTGCTGCGCATGGCGGGGGTCAGCGATGTCGGAACAGCATCGAAGGACGAGGCGCTCGGCCTGCTGTTCCGGCAACAGCAGACGCAGTTCACCCCTGGCACGCAGTACAAATATTCAAACGGCGGATATCTTCTGCTGGCCGAGATCGTCGAGCGCGTCTCGGGTGAGGCCTTTGCCGACTATGCCCAGCACGCGATTTTCGATCCGCTGGGCATGGAGCGCAGCTTTTTCCTCAACGACAATAGCCCCGCCAAAGGCACCTTCGCCCATGGCTATGGGCCCGAGGGCGACGGCTTTGTCCTGCGTGACAGCTTTCCGCGGTTCAGCGGCTCGGGCGGGCTGATGCTGTCGATGAACGACCTTGCCCGCTACGAATACGATATCGAGCAGGGCCACCGGGTCTGGACCCCGGAGGTGACGCAGATCATGCTCGCGCCGGGCCGCTATACAGATGGCTCGCTGATCGATGACGGCGGGGGCCTCGCCTATGCCGGCGGCCTGCACCTTGGCGAGAAGGGCGGCCAGCAGGTGATCGTTCACACCGGCTCGGCCGAGGCGTTCAAGCACGCCTATCTGCGCCTGCCCGGCCAGCACAGCGCCTTTGCCGTGCTCTGCAACCGGGGCGACTGGAAGGCCACCGACCGGCTGAAAGCGGTGATGGCGGCAAGCGATGTGCGCTATCCGGGCATGCCGTTGAGCAGCCCTGAGGGCCGGTTCTATTCCTCCGAGCTGAACACCTACTTCCGCCTCACGCCGGTGGATGACGGCATCGCGGTGGAGGTGACTTCTCCGTTTATCGCCGCGCCGGTGGTCCAGCATTACGAGGCCGACGACGATGGCGGGTTTCATCATGAGACCATGTCCATCGCCACGACCGACAATCCCGATCACCTGCGGCTGAAGCGCGGCACCACCGCCGAACTCACCCTCACCCGCGTAGACCAAGGGGCAGGGCAATGAGCTTCGCCAAGACCATCGGAGCAACCTTAGCCCTCCTCGCCAGCACCGGCCTTGCCGGATGCGCCACCGCGCAAGGTCCGCTGCCCGACGCAACGGTTCTCGCGGGCGGCACGATCTACGACGGCAGTTCGGACACGCCCGTTATCGGCGATGTCGTGATCAGCGGCGACGAAATCGTCTACGTCGGCCCGAGCCGCGCTGCGCCCGCCGGGGCCCGCGTGATCGACGCCAGCGGCATGATCGTCGCGCCCGGCTTCATCGACCCGCATACCCACGCCCAGCGCTTCCTCGAAGCGACTGACAGCGAAGGCCGGTTGAACCTGCCGTGGCTGATGCAGGGCGTGACCACCATCTTCACGGGCGTCGATGGCGGCGGCACGCCCGAGGTCGGGGCCTTTCTCGATGACCTCGAAGAGCGCGGCTTCGGCACCAATGTCGCGGCCTATGTCGGCTTCGGCCCGGTGCGCCGCGCGGTGCTGGGCGATTCGGGCCGCGCCCCCGACGAGGCCGAGCTGACCGCGATGAAAGCGCTGGTCGCCCAGGGCATGTGTGAAGGCGCGCTCGGCCTTTCGACCGGCCTCTACTACGTGCCGCAGAACTTTGCCCGAACCGAAGAGGTCGTGGCTCTGGCGCGCGAGGCAGCGCTGCGCGGCGGTATCTACGACACCCACCAGCGCGACGAAGCCACCTATACCATCGGCGTCGAGCAATCGGTGCAGGAGGTGCTGACCATCGGGCGCGAGGCCGGGCTCCCCGTCCACATCGCGCATATCAAGGTGCTGGGCGTCGACTTGCACGGCACCTCGGGCACGATCATCCAGGCGATCAACCGCGCCCGCGCCGAGGGGCAGGACGTCACCGCCGACCAGTATCCGTGGGAAGCTTCGGGCACCAGCCTGCAGGCCGCGCTGCTGCCGCCGTGGTCGCAGGAAGGTGGGCGCGAGGCTCTGCTGACGAGACTTGCCGATCCGGCCGAGCGCGGAAAGATCGAAACCGAGATGGCCGAGAACATGCGCCGCCGTGGCGGGGCTCAATCGTTGCTGCTGGTGGCGCAGGGCCACGAGTGGACCGGCCGGCGGCTCGACGACGTAGCCGCGCAGTGGAACGTCGACCCGATCACGACAGCGATCCGCATCATCGAGGACGGCGACCGCAGCGGCAAAACCGTCTCGTTCAACATGGCCGAGCGCGACATCACCGCCTTCATGCGCGAGCCGTGGGTCGTCACCAGCTCCGATGGCTCGGAAGGCCACCCGCGCATGTATGCGACCTTCCCCCAGAAATACCGCAAATATGTGCAAGAAGCAGCGGCCATCGACCTCGCCACCTTCATCAACAGCAGCACCGGCCGCACCGCTGACATGTTCGGACTGACGGACCGGGGTCACCTGAGGGCGGGCTACAAGGCCGATGTCATGATGTTCGATCCCGCACGCTACGGCCCGGTCGCGACCTATCTCGAACCGCGCGAGCTGAGCGAGGGCGTGGAGGCGCTGTTCGTGAACGGCAAGGGCGTCATTCTCGATGGCGCGCCGACCGGTGTCGCTGCGGGGCAAGCGCTGCGCCATCGCCCGCCGCCCGGATCCTGCCCGAGCTGAAGCAATCCGTCTGCCCGGCGCGGACCACGCGCTGACCGAACGACATAATGAGGAAACAGATGACCCAACCGCAGCCGGAATCCGGCCGAACACGCGCGCACCCAGCGGGCACGGCCGGACCCGAGGCCGACATCATGGTGCTGGGCGCGGGCGTCGTCGGCGTCACCACCGCCTATGCGCTGGCCCGGCGCGGCTATTCGGTGGCGCTGGTCGACCGCGCTGACGGTCCCGCGCAGGGCAGCTCGTTCGCCAACGGCGCACAGCTCTCCTACGCCTACACCGACGCGCTGGCACAGCCCGGCCTGCTTGCCTCGATTCCCGCCATCGTCGCCGGGCTCAATCCCGCGTTCCGCATGCGCTTTTCGCTCGACCCGGATTTCCTGCGCTGGAGCCTGGCATTCCTGCGCAATTGCACCAAGGCGCGCTTTGCCGAGAACACCCGCGCCGCGCTGGCGCTGGGGCTGGAATCGCGGCTGGCCATGGCCGAGCTACGGGAAGAGCACCGCTTCGATTTCGGGCACACCCGCCCCGGAAAGATGCATATCTTTCGCGACGAGGCCAGCCTGCAAGGCGCACGCGATGCCATGGCGATCAAGCAGAAAGCCGCCATCGCACAAGAGCTGCTGAACCCGGCACAGGCCATTGCGATAGAACCCACCCTCAGCGAAATCGGCAGCTTTGCCGGGGCCTTGTGGACCCCTTCCGAAGAGGTGGGCGATCCCTATCGCTTCTCGCTCGGCCTGCTCGACGTGCTCCGCAAGCACTATGCGGTGAAGATGGCCTTCGGGTTCACCATTGCCGCAGTGGAAGAGCATGACGGCAACGTCACCGTCCGCAACCGCGAGGGCATGAGCCTGTCGGCCCGCAACGTCGTGGTCTGCCTCGGAGCTGAGGCATCGGCGGTGCTTGGCTCAATGGGCATTCGCGCCCCGATCCTGCCGATGAAGGGATACAGCTTCACCGCCCCGCCCGGACCCGATGCGCCCAGTGCCAGCATCACCGATTCAGCGCGCAAGATCGTCTGCTGCCGTCTGGGAGATTCCATGCGCGTGGCGGGGCTCGCCGAACTGAACAACCGCGATCCGCAGCCCGATCCCGCGCGGCTGCAGCTGCTGATCGACAATGCCCGGGCGGCCATGCCCAAGGCAGCCGCTTATGACGAGGCAAGCGCAGGCTGGGCTGGCCTTCGCCCGATGACAGCCAATTCCAACCCCATCATCAAGCAGGCCCGCAAGCGCGTGTTCGTGAACATCGGACACGGAATGCTGGGCTGGACCTTTGCCGCAGGCACCGCCGAACGGGTCGCCGCGCTGGTCGATGCCACGGCCGACATACCCCATCACCAAAAGGAGTTCGTTTGAATGAGCCCGCCCTCTGCCCCGCCGCTCAGCCGCTATCGCCGCGCGGGCGATCTTGTCTTCACCTCGGGCCAGCTTCCCCGCATGGCCGACGGTTCGATCATTCCCGGCGACATCGAAGCCCAAACCCGCCAGGCGCTCGCCAACCTCGAGGCGGTGCTGGCGGAGGCCGGCGCTCGGCTCGATCAGGTGGTCAAGGTCACCGCATGGCTTACCGATACCTCGCTCATGCCCGGTTTCAACGCCGTCTATCGCGAGGTCTTCGCTGCCCCCTTCCCCAGCCGCTCGACGGTGATTTCGGGCCTTGTGGCAGGCGATGTCGAGATCGAGGCGGTCGCCTGCCTCACACCGGACGGCAATTGATCCGACGAAAAGGCACCTTCGGCTTGGCCACCGCAATTGTCACAAGCGCGAACGGCCTGCGATAACCCAGGCCTATGGCCGACATGATTGTTTGAAGTCTGATGACCCGGCCGATTGCTGTCTAATCGCTCTGAAACCGCCCCCATCACAAGGAACACCTTAGACGATGCTACGCGCCTGGTTCGCTTCTGCCCTGTGGAAACGCGTGTTGTTCGCGATGGTCTGCGGGGTCATCGTTGGCAGCCTGATGGGGGAGAGCGCGGAATCGCTCAAGTGGATCGGCGACCTGTTCATCCGCGCGATCAAGATGCTGGTCATCCCGCTGATCTTCTTCTCGCTGGTTTCGGGCATGACGGCGGTGGGCGACATCGGCCGCCTGGGCAGCGTGGGCGGCAAGGCGCTGTTGATCTTCATGACCACCGCGCTGATCGCGGTGTCGCTCGGCATGGGTCTTGCAACGCTGTTCCAGCCGGGAGTCGGCCTGGAGATCAGCCTATCTGCCGAAACCGAGATTCCGCCTGCGCCCGATCAGTCGCTGATCGAGATGATCATCGCTCTGGTGCCCGACAACCCGATCATGGCCATGGCCGAAGGCGCGGTGCTGCCGGTGATCATCTTCTCGGTCCTGCTTGGCATGGCGATCCTCGCCTCGGGCGAGGAAGGCGCGCCAATTGCCAGGGCGATGAACGCGGGCTCGGTGGTTATGCAGAAGATGACCATCTTCGTGATGGAGCTTGCCCCGCTTGGCGTCTTCGCGCTGATTGCATGGGTGGCGGGCACCTTCGGCTTCGAGGCGCTGATCCCGCTGAGCAAGCTGGTGGCGCTGAACTACGGCGGCTGCGCGATCATCCTGCTGGTGGTCTACCCGCTGATCCTGCGGCTGATCGCGCGCCTGCCGGTGATCGACTTCTACCGCGGCATCATCGACGCGCAGGCCGTGGCCTTCTCCACCGCGTCATCCAACGCGGCTCTGCCGGTGACGCTGCGCTGCGTGGAGCGCAACCTCGGCGTTTCGCATGCAGTGGCCAGCTTCACGGTGGCACTCGGGGCCACGATCAACATGAACGGCACGGCGATGTATCTCGGCGTCATCGCGCTGTTCGGCGCGCAGGCCTACGGGATCGAGCTGAGCTGGGTCTCCTATGGCCTGATCGCGCTCACCTCCACGCTCGGGGCGATTGGCGCCGCGGGCGTGCCGGGATCGGGGCTGGTGATGATGAGCCTCGTGCTTTCGTCGATCGGCGTCCCGCTTGAAACAATCGCCTTCGTCGCCGGGATCAATCACATTCTCGACATGGCCCGCACCATGACCAACGTATCGGGCGATGCCGTAGTCGCCGTAGCAGTCGGGCGCCTATCGGGCGAAATCGACGTCGAGGAATATGTGTCGGCTGACGATGTCTGACGCTTTTCCCCTCTCAATCCCAGCAAACTGGAGAACCTCATGAAGCCTTTCGTCCCGCTAGCCCTGGCGGCCCTGTGCCTGCCGTGCATTCCCGCCGCCGCGCAGGAGGCGTTCGATCCCGCCGCTGCCGTCGATGCCGAATTCGACCACACCGCGAGCATCGCCCAGCAGATCTGGGACTTTGCCGAGCTTGGTTACCTTGAGCGGTCGTCCTCGAGCCTGCTGCAATCCGAAATCGAGGCCGAGGGTTTCACGGTCAAAGCGGGCGTCGCGGACATCCCCACCGCCTTCATAGCCGAGTGGGGCGAAGGCGGCCCGGTGATCGGCGTGCTGGCCGAATTCGACGCGCTGCCCGGCATTACCCAGTCCGCCGAGCCGACCCGCGATCCGATTGCCTCCAAGCATGCAGGCCACGCCTGCGGGCACAACCTGTTCGGAGCCGGTTCGCTGACCACGGCCATCGTCCTCAAGCGCTGGCTTGAGGCGACCGGCACGCCGGGGCGGATCCGGTTCTATGGCACGCCCGCCGAAGAGGGCGGCTCGGGCAAGGTCTACATGACCCGCGCGGGCCTGTTCGACGATGCCGACTTCGTCCTCGACTGGCATCCGGGCGACCGCAATGCCGCTCCGTCATCGAGCAGCCTTGCCAACCGCTCGGCCAAGTTCCGCTTCCACGGGATTTCCTCGCATGCATCCTCCGCGCCTCAGAACGGGCGTTCGGCGCTCGACGGGGTGGAGGCGATGAACATGATGGTGAACATGATGCGCGAGCACACCAGCATGGATACGCGCATCCACTATGCCATCACCGATGGCGCCTCCGCACCCAACGTGGTGCCCGACTTCGCCGAGGTGTTCTATTACGTCCGCCATTCGGACCCCGACGAGGTCCGCGCACTGTGGCCGCGCATCGAGGGCGCCGCCAAGGGCGCGGCCATGGGCACCGGCACGACGGTGGAATGGGAGATCATCCACGGCAACAATCCGACCCGGCCCGTCCCCACGCTTCAGCGCCGGATGACGCAGATCCTCGAGGAGATCGGCGGCATCAGCTACTCGGCGGAAGAACAGGCCTGGGCCCAGACCTTGCGCGAAAGCCTTGGCGAAGATGCGCCCCCGGTTACGGCTGCCGAGACGGTCGCGCCCTATGCGGTCATCACCAACTATGGCTCAACCGATGTCGGCGATGTTTCGAGCGCAGTCCCGACCGTCAGCGTGCGCACCGCAACCTGGGTGCCGGGAACGAGCGCCCACAGCTGGCAGGCGGTCGCGGCGAGCGGCATGTCGATCGGGTTCAAGGGCGCAAACCATGCCGCCAAGGCGATGGTGCTGATGGGCGTCGAACTCTATTCGAACGCCGACCTGCGCGAGCAGGCCAAGACCGAGTTCACCTATCTGCTCGGGCCGGATTACCAGTATGAATCTCTTCTAGGCGACCGTGAGCCGCCGCTCGACTATCGCCAGTAAGGACAGGCGGTCGCCCTGACCGTCAAAACTACAAGTCCCCCCGTTCGGGCAGGGAGCCACAACCGGCTCCCTGCCCGAATTCGATTTAGCCCAGCACCCCGGCGCTCGCCAGCACGGCCAGCGTCAGGATATCGGGTGCGATCGAGGTCATCGGCGCAATCTGGACGGGCTTTTCCGAACCGATCAGCATCGGCCCGATGGTCGCATCGCCGCCCAGTTCGCGCAGCAGCTTTGCCGACAGGTTTGCGCTCTGGAGGCCAGGCATGATCAGCACGTTGGCCGGGCCCGACAGGCGGCTGAACGGATAGAGCTTCATCACCTTGGGGTTAAGCGCGGCATCGGGCGCCATCTCGCCTTCATACTCGAAACCCGGCTCCTCGGCATCGAGGATCGCCACGGCGTCGCGGATGTTCTCCAGCCACTGGCCCGAGGGGTTCCCGAAGGTGGAGTACGACAGGAAGGCAACGCGCGGTTCGTGCCCCATGCGGCGCGCTACAGCGGCAGTTTCCTTGGCGATGTGCGCCAGTTCCTTCGCCGTGGGCCGCTCGTTCATGGTGGTGTCGGCAAGGAACGTGGTGTGGTTCTTGCCGATCATCATGTGCACGCCGAAGGGGATCGCGCCCGGCTTCGGATCGAGCACGCGGGCAATTTCGCGCGCGGTCTGGCTGAAGGTGCGGGTGAGGCCCGAAATCATCCCGTCGCCATGGCCGAGCGCCACCAGCAGCGCGGCGAACACGTTGCGCTCTTGGTTGACCATGCGGCGCACATCGCGCTCGGTATAGCCGCGACGCTGGAGGCGCTTGTAGAGGTACTCCACCATCGGCTCGATATGCTGCGAAGTGTAGGAGTTCTCGATGATGTAGCTATCGGGATCGTCCACCGCGAGTTCGACCAGCTTCTCGCGCACCTTCTCGGTGCGGCCGACGAGGATCGGCGTGCCATAGCCGAAATCGCGGAACTGGATCGCAGCGCGCAGGGCCACCTCTTCCTCGGCCTCGGCGAAGACCATCCGCCCCGGATTGGCCTTGGCCAGCGAGTAGATGTTGGTGAGCGCCGCCGTGGTGGGATTGAGGCGCGCCTTGAGGCTGTGCGCGTAGAGGTCGAAGTCCTCGATCGGGGCCAGCGCCACGCCCGAATCCATCGCCGCCTTCGCCACCGCTGAAGAAACAACCTCGATCAGGCGCGGATCGAACGGGGCGGGGATGATGTAATCGGTGCCGAACTGGTGGTTGATGCCATAGGCCGCCGCAACCTCCTCGGGCACTGGCCTACGCGCGAGTTCCGCAATCGCATGGGCCGCCGCGATCTTCATTTCCTCGTTGATCGTGGTTGCCTGCACGTCGAGCGCCCCGCGGAAGATGAACGGGAAGCCAAGCACATTGTTGACCTGGTTCGGATAGTCCGACCGGCCCGTCGCCACGATGGCATCGGGGCGCACGGCCTTGGCCGCATCCGGCGTGATCTCGGGGTCGGGGTTGGCCATGGCGAAGATGATCGGCTGGTCGGCCATGTCCTTCACCCATTCGGGCTTGAGCGCATCCTTGGCCGAGAGACCGAGGAAGATATCCGCGCCCTTCAGTGCATCCTCCAGCGTGCGGCGGTCGGTCTCGACCGCGTGCGCGCTCTTCCACTGGTCGACATTGTCGCGCCCCGGGAAGATCACCCCCGAGCGGTCGCACATCAGCACGTTCTCGTGGCGCACACCCATCGACTTGATCAGCGCCGTACAGGCAATCGCCGCCGCCCCCGCGCCGTTGACCACGACCTTTACATCCTCCAGCTTGCGCCCGGTGAGATGGCAGGCATTGACGAGACCCGCCGCGGTGATGATCGCGGTGCCGTGCTGGTCGTCGTGCATAATCGGCACGTTCATCCGCTCGCGCAGTTCCTGCTCGATGATGAAGCATTCAGGCGCCTTGATGTCCTCAAGGTTGATGCCGCCGAAGCTCGGCCCCATCAGCGCCACCGCGTTGATGAAGGCCTCGGGATCTTCGGTATCGAGTTCGAGGTCGATCGCGTCGACATCGGCAAAGCGCTTGAAGAGCACGGCCTTGCCTTCCATCACCGGCTTTGAAGCCAGCGCGCCGAGATTGCCCAGCCCGAGGATGGCGGTGCCATTGGAGATCACCGCAACGAGGTTGGAGCGCGCCGTATACCTTGCCGCCAGCGAGGAATCTTCGGCAATCGCCTTCACCGGCGCTGCTACACCCGGCGAATAGGCCAGCGACAGGTCGCGCTGGGTCGCCATCGGCTTCGACGCCACGATCTCGATCTTACCGGGGCGGATCGTCTCGTGATAAAACAGCGCTTCGCGGGTAGTGAAGTCCTGGTTGGTCTCGTCGTCTTTCACGTCAATCTCCATGTGCTGGCATCGCCATAAAGGGGTGAGCCGCGCGGCGATAGGGGAAAGGCTGTCTGCGAGCCTTTCCGAATCGCCTCAGGCAAGGCTAGGCGTCACCGCGATCATGTCTTCCGCCCCGACCCCGATGATGGCGCAATATCTGGCGCTGAAGAAAGAAGCGGGCGAATGCCTGCTGTTCTACCGCATGGGCGACTTCTTCGAACTGTTCTTCGAAGACGCCCGCCGCGCTGCCGCAGTGCTCGATATCGCGCTGACCACGCGCGGCGAACATGGCGGCGAGCCAGTGCCGATGTGCGGGGTGCCGGTCCATTCGGCGGAAGGCTATCTCGCGCGGCTGATCCGGGCCGGATGCCGGGTGGCCATCGCCGAACAGGTCGAGACGCCCGACGAAGCCAAGGCGCGCGCCAAGCGCGAGGGAACGCCAGTGTCCAAAGCGCTGGTGAAGCGCGACATCGTTCGCTTCGTCACCGCCGGAACGCTGACCGAAGAGGCGCTGCTCGAACCGCGCCGGGCGAACATGCTAGCTGCTGTCTGCGAGGTTCGCGGGGTCTGCGGGATTGCCGCCTGCGATATCTCGACCGGGCGGATGGAGCTGGAAGAATGCGACCCGCTGGCGCTCAATGCAGCGCTGGCGCGGATTGGGGCGAGCGAGGTGGTCGCGCCCGAGGACTGGGGCAGCGCCCCGGCAGAGCACGTAACGCGGCCCGCCGCCGACTTTGCCAGCGAGAAGGGCGAATCGCGGCTCAAGGCGCTGCATCAGGTGGCGACGCTTGACGGCTTCGGCCAGTTCAGCCGCGCGATGCTGGCCGCTGCTGGCGGCCTGGTGGCCTATCTCGACCATGCTGGACGCGGGCAACTGCCGCTGCTGCTGCCGCCGGTGGCCCGCGAAAGTGGCGGACATCTGGCGATGGACGAAGCCACGCGCACCAGCCTTGAAATCCTCGCCAGCCAGTCGGGCGGGCGCGAGGGCAGCCTGATCGCCGCGATTGACCGCTGCTCGACCGGCGCGGGCGCGCGCCTCTTGGCCGACGACCTCGCCGCCCCGCTGGCCGAGGCGGCTGCGATCAATGCGCGGCTGGCGCTGGTTGGCTGGCTCCACCGCGACCCGCTGCTGCGCGGCGACCTGCGCGAGGCGCTTCGCGCCCTGCCAGATATCGGCCGCGCCTTGGGCCGGGTGGTGGCAGGCCGGGGCTCGCCGCGCGACCTTGGCCAGATCCGCGACGGGCTCGATCGGGCACGGCAGATCGGCGAGCTGCTCGCCGGTGCGCCCGACAGCCCGGCCCTGCTCACCAGCCTGCTGCCTTCGCTTGGCGGCCATGCCGAGCTGGTCGACCTGTTGGCGCGCGCGCTGGTCCCCTCACCGCCGACCGAGCGCCAGTCAGGCGGCTATATCGCTTCGGGCTACGACGCCTCGCTCGACGAACTGCGCGACATCTCGGGCAATGCCCGCCGCGCCATCGCTGCGCTGGAAACGCGCTATCGCTCTGAAACCGGCATTTCGGCGCTCAAGATCAAGCACAACGGCGTGCTCGGCTACTTCATCGAAGTGCCCGCGCGCCATGGCGACGCGCTGATGGCGCAGGGCAGCGGCTTCACCCACCGCCAGACCATGGCCGGTGCGGTGCGGTTCAACTCGGTGAGCCTGCACGAGGAAGCCACCCGCATCGCCGAGGCCGGCGGACGCGCGCTCGCCGCCGAGGAAGCCCATTTCGAAGAGCTGGTCGAAGCGGTCGCAACCAGCGCCGAACCCATCGCCGCCACCGCCGCCGCGCTCGCCCGTATCGACGTCGCTGCCAGTCACGCCACCCGCGCGGTGGAGGGCGAATGGTGCCTGCCGCAGATCGCGGAGGGCACAGACCTTGCCATCGAAGCGGGGCGGCACCCCGTGGTGGAGCAGGCGCTCGAACGCGCCGGCGAACGGTTTGTCGCCAACGATTGCACGCTCTCGGCGGCAGACCGGCTATGGCTGGTGGGCGGGCCAAACATGGGCGGCAAGTCGACCTTCCTGCGGCAGAACGCGCTGATCGTGCTCCTAGCGCAGGCGGGCAGTTTCGTGCCTGCGAAGGCCGCGCGGATCGGGCTGGTCGACCGCTTGTTCAGCCGCGTAGGTGCAGCCGACAACCTTGCGCGCGGGCGCTCGACTTTCATGGTCGAAATGGTCGAAACCGCCGCAATCCTCAGCCAGGCGGGCGAGCGCAGTTTCGTCATACTCGACGAGGTCGGACGCGGCACCTCGACCTACGACGGGCTCGCCCTGGCCTGGGCCGTGGCCGAGGCGATCCACGAGACCAACCGCAGCCGCTGCCTGTTCGCCACGCACTATCACGAGATGGCTCGGCTCGCCGAAAGCTGCCCTGCGCTCTCGCTTCACCATGTGCGGGCGCGCGAGTGGAAGGGCGATCTGGTGCTGCTGCATGAACTGGCCGAAGGCGCCGCCGACCGCTCCTATGGCCTTGCTGTGGCCAAGCTGGCGGGGGTTCCCGCTCCGGTAGTCAAACGCGCGCGCGATGTGCTGGCGCGGCTCGAGAAGGGCCGCGACGAGACAGGCGGCCTCGCCGCAGGCCTCGGCGAACTGCCACTTTTTGCTGCCTCGATGGCGCAGGAAGAAGAAGCGCCCGACCCGATACGCGCGCTGCTCGATGAGGTCGATGTCGATGCGCTTTCGCCGCGCGAGGCGCTCGATCTGCTCTATCGCCTGAAACAGGAAGCCGGAACGAGCTGACGCCAGTCAACGTTATAGAAGGTATGCCGGAAAGCGATTCCAACGATCAATCGAACGGCAAGAACGAACTTGCCGAGTTTCGAACCAATCTTGCTGAAGACCGCAATATCATGGCGATGGAGCGCACCTTTGCGGGATGGATACGCACCGCTTTCGCCGCCATCGGCATCGGCATCGGCTTTCGCGCCCTGTTTGGTGAATTCGACCCGCCATGGCTGGCGCGTGCCATCGCAACAGCCTTCATTCTTGCAGGCGCTTGGCTAGCGCTGGTAGCGCAGCACCGTGCGAGCAAGACTCTGTCCCGGCTGGATCCTCACGAACTCGAACGCCTGTCGCCGCCCAACTTCCGCGTGCTGGCATGGTTGGTAGCGGCAGGCGCTCTTGCGCTGACTGCGGGGCTCTGGATCCTTAACGATGGGAGCCTCGGGCCAGGCGGTTAAATCGGCCTAGCTATCGTCTTCAGGGCGGGCCGAAGGTTTGTAGAGACTCTCGTCGTCGTCATGCGCGGGCTCGCCGCGATAGGCATTCATGTCGATCCGGCCTGAGCTTTCCATGTCGCGCATGTGGTCGACCAGGTCCTGAGTGGAATCGCCGAGCACGTCGGTTTCGTTCGGACCCTTGGTGCTTTCGGTGGGGCTGCGCAGCTGCTGACGCAATTCGCCCGCACGATTGGCGACGCTTTGCGCCTGCGTCGAGGCATCGTCCTGCTCGGAATTGTGCACTTCGGGGGCAAGTTCGCTCTTGTCGGTCATAGAATTTCTCCTTTGCCAACAAAACGGACGAGCGGCGCGCACCGTTCCCGACAGGGGCGCACGAAAACCACAAGTTAACCTGCCACTGCTAAGCGCTCAGACCATGCAAGGTGGGTTTCTCAAGCTTGTAGCCGGGGCGCTGGTGATCGGCGCGCTGATGATGTTCGCAGCCCTGCAACTGATCGGCACCGAAACGAACAAGGGGCGCCTCGCGCAGATGGCCGATCAGCCAGCCGCGCCCGAGCCCATGATCCCGCCTAGCGCTGCCCCCATGCCGCCACCGATGTCTCAGCCGACGCCACAAGCCATGCCGGAAACGGTTTACGAGGACGATGGCTGGTATGGCGAAGAGAGCGTCGGCCGGGGCTTCTCCCCCGAACCGTTCGACCCGAGCCCCCAACTCGACGACCTTCCACCCGAAAACCTGCGGTTCGATCCGCTGCCCGAACCAGGAGTGGGCCAGCCCCAGATAGTGGCACCCGATGGCGCTGCGCCTGTTGAGGCACCGACGCAATAACTCAGCGGCGGGCCCCCGGCACCCACAAGACGTCGCCCGCGCCACCCTGATTGGCGAGCCGCGCAAGCACGAACAGATAGTCCGACAATCGGTTGATATAGGCCAGCGCCTGCGGGTTGACCGGCTCCCCTGCCGCCAGCGCCGTCATTGCGCGCTCGGCCTGCCGCGCCGCCGCGCGGGCGAGGTGGAGCCGTGCCGCAGCCTCGCTGCCACCGGGCAGGACGAAGCTGGTCAGCGGGGCAAGCTCGGCATTTTCGGCGTCGATGCGCTGCTCCAGCCACTCGGTCTGGACGGCGACGATGCGCAAGGTCATCTCAGAGGGAGTAAAATCCTCACCCGGCGTGGCGAGATCCGCGCCGAGATCGAACAGGTCGTTCTGGATGCGCCGCAAGTGCTCGGCCAGGCTGCCATCGAGCACGCATATCGCAAGGCCGATGGCGCAATTGGCCTCGTCCACCGCGCCCACGGCTTCCAGCCGCGGGTGATGCTTGGGCAGGCGCGAGCCATCGACCAGCCCGGTCGTGCCATCATCGCCCGTGCGGGTATAGATGCGGTTCAGGCGAACCATGCGCCGCTGCGCAACCAGATCAGCTGTTGATCGCGAGAAGGACCAGAACCGCCACGATGGCGAGCGCCTGATACTTGATGCGCGACATCATGGCCTTGTTCTGCCGCATCTGCAGCTCGGCGGAGTTGGTGCCGCCGTTTTCCAGGTCCACCTTGGTCGTCTGCAGGAACGCAACAACGCCGCGCACCAGACTGACAACCACCATGAGCGACAGCCCGACGATCAGGATAACGAGAAGGACATTCATAAGTCGCTATGTAGGCCCTCTGACAGCGAAATGCCAGCGGGCAGCTTTCCGGCGCGCAGATGCTCGGCCAGCACGCGCCCATCTTCACCCGCTTGCCTGAGTTCGGCGAGCGCGGGCGAACCTCGACGCTTCGCCAGCTTGCGCCCATTTGCGTCGAGCAACAGAGGATGATGGTGCCAGGTTGGAACCGGCAGGCCGAGCAGGGCCTGCAACAGGCGATGGACATGGGTGGAATCGAACAGGTCCATCCCGCGCGTCACCAGCGTCACCCCATCGGCGTTGTCGTCGATGGTCGCGGCGAGGTGATAGCTGGCAGGCGCATCCTTACGCAGGATCACCACATCCCCGAACAGCTCCGGCCGCGCCTGCTGTTCACCCGCCAGTTCGTCTACCCAGGTGAGCGGCCCGGCGATTTCGCATGCCTGCGCCATATCGATCCGCCAGGCGCAGTGGCTGGTATCGCCGATGACGGGATGCTCGCGACAGGTGCCGGGATAGACCTGTGAGCCATCGGGCGCAGTTTCGCGCGCGGCGGCAGCTACTTCTGCGCGGGTGCAGCGGCAAGAGTAGAGCACTCCGAGCGAGCGATAGAGCACCTCCTGCGCCATCCAATCGTATTGGACCACGCGCGTCGACTGCGCGGGCACCTCGTCCCATTCGAGACCCAGCCATGCGAGATCTCGGCGAAATTCGTCTGCCAGTTCGGGCCGCGAGCGGGCACCGTCGATATCCTCGATCCGCAGGAGGAAGCGGCCTCCTCGCGCCACGGCCAGATCGTGCGCAACGATTGCGGAAAAGGCGTGGCCGAGATGCAAGCGCCCGTTGGGGCTGGGGGCGAAACGGGTCACGATCATGTCATCACTCGGCCCCACTCTGCTCTCTCTTGCAGCGCCCATGCCATGCGACTCGCGAAAATTCCTGTGGATTCGATTTTTGTAACAGGCTTGACGCTTTCCTGCGCAAATGCTCCTTTCGACCGCATCAGGGAGGACACAAGCCGTGTTCAATGCCGAACTGATCGAACGGGCCGCGCGCTTCCGCAGCGCCGATGAAGACCCTACGCGCAGGCTTGAATCCTGCCCCGCACTGGTGCTCAACGCGGACTACACCCCGCTCTCTTATTATCCACTCAGCCTGTGGCCGTGGCAGACCGCGATCAAGGCGGTGTTCCTCGAACGGGTGGACATCGTGGCGAGCTACGAGCGCGCGGTGCATTCGCCCTCGCTCGACATGAAAATCCCCTCGGTGATCGCGCTCCGGCAATTCGTGAAGCCGAGCGAATTTCCCGCCTTCACGCGCTTCAACCTGTTCCTGCGCGATCGCTTCGCCTGCCAGTATTGCGGCAGCGAGAAGCATCTCACCTTCGATCATGTCGTGCCGCGCCGCCTCGGCGGGAAGACGACCTGGGAAAACATCACCACCGCCTGCGCCCCGTGCAACATGAAGAAGGGCGGGCGCACGCCGAAACAGGCAGGTATGCGGCTGCAATACGAGCCGATCCGGCCCACCAGCTGGCAGCTGCAGCAGCAGGGCAAGGGCTTTCCCCCGAACTACCTGCACGAAACCTGGCGCGACTGGCTCTATTGGGACATCGAACTGGAGGCCTAAGCCTCTCGCAGCCTATTGCTCGATAACCTGCGTTTGCGGGTGATGCTTGTCGAGATGCTTCTTCACGATCCTGAGGTTACGCGTGTTGGAGCGGAACAGGAAGTCGAACAGGTCGCCCGCCACCGGCACCGCGCCCACCGCGCCATCGAAGGCGACATTGCCCGCCATTCGCATCAGCTTCCACTTCGGCATGCCCAGGTTGCGCGCCTCCCACACGATATAGGCGCCCATCGCCATGCCGATGATGTCGCCCGCCACGGGCACCAGCCCGACCAGCGCATCGAGACCCACCGGGCGATTGAGGCCGGGGATGACGAAGCTGCGTTCGAGCAGAAGCTCCATCGCTTCGATGCGGCGGCGCACCGAATGCGGGTCGTTGCCGAGCGGCAGGTCGGCGGTCATGGGGCGGGGCTTGGTTTGCATCGGCGTCGGCATGGGCATGCTCCTCGCCCTTCTATCTGGGGACCTCGGCCATCGGCGGCAAGGGATGGAAGGCATAGCGGTTGGGCGAGAACCCCTGCGATCCGCTGCGCACCAGTGACCAGCGGATCGGCGCGCCGATCGGGATATAGACGTTCTCGCGCGCCATTTGCAGCTCCGCCTGGGCGATCAGGCTGGCACGCACGATAGGGTCGAGCGCGTTCATCGACTGGGCGACAAAGCTGTCGGCCTGCTGGCTGCACAGGCCCTGGCGCAGCGAGCATGCAAACTGGTTGAGGAACCAGCGCGGATCAGAAAAACGCGCCACCCGGTCGACCAGAACCAGATCGGCCTTGTCCCGGTCTTCCGCCCGTTCGAGCCGGACGTTGATCGTGGCCAGTTGTTCGGCGAGGCCTTGGAGCAGCAGATCAAGTCCCGGCCCCTCGTCGATGGCAAGCGTCAGACGCACTGGGCCCGACGTCTCGCTATCCTGCCGGGCAGTGTACTGCTGCACGCGGGCCCGCGCGGTTTCGCGACGCTGTTCGAGCGACTGATCGGCCCAACGCTCGCCCACCAGGCCTGGGTCTCCAGGCAAACCAGGGGCGACGAGACGCGTGCTTGCCGTCCATCCGCCAACGTTGAAGGGCGCCATCACCGCCGGCCGGTCGAGTGCCATGGCGATTGCCTCGCGCAGGACAGCTTCCTCAAGCAGCCCCTGCGCCTCGCGCACACGCAGGCCAAGCAAACCGATCGCCGGATCGATCTGCAAGGTTCCGCGCGAGAGCGGGCCGATGTCGACCAGCGGCAGGTTGTCGATCCTCCCGCCCAGCACGATGCTGACATCGCCATCGTCGAACATCGCAAGCGCGCGCGGCGCCAGTTCCGACACGAGCAGCAGGTCGCGAACCTCTTCCTGCCATTCCGGAACATCGGGCAGGCCGCGCTCGACTGGCGGCTTGAACCTGAACAGCAGCTCGCCGACGAGCGCCCCTTCGCTCTCATCGGGCTGTTGCGCGGTCCGCTCAACCGTCATCGGCCCCGTGCCCTCGTGGCGCAGCGCGAGTTCGGGTTGTGCAAGCAGAGTGAGCAGCTCGGGCACCGGCGTGGTCAGGCGTATTTCGACCACGCGCCCGGTCATCGCGCGGATTTCGTCGATGGGGGAAAGGTCAAGGCCAAGCGAGGTCCCTCTGAGTGCCCTGAGGTTGCGCCGCAGCTCATCGCGCACCGATTGCGCGCTCATCTCGCTGCCGTCGGCCCACTCGTCCTCGCGCAGCCGGAAAATGAAGCTGAGACCATCGTCGGTGACGATCCAGCGCTCCGCCAGCGCAGGCACGACCTCGCCGCGTGCGTCGAGCGCGACAAGGCCCGACTCGGTCGCCGCGCGCACCAGCTGTGCGCCGCTCGACAGGCGCACCCCCTCGGCCAGCAAGTCTTCCTCATCGCCGATCAAGGCCACCGTGAACTCGCCATCGCCCCCCTGCCCGCAACCCGCCAGCAACAAGGCAAGCGCGCAGGCCAGAGGTCGAACAATCCGACGCACAGCCAGATTTCGGGAGGGGGCAAGAGGGGCCAGCATGGAGGCTGGATTACGCAGCCTGCGCGAAGGCTTCAATGGTAAGGTGAGAATGTGCCTGGAAGGGCAGGAGCTCAGATCTTGCGAAACTGCTCGCCGCGCTTCGCCTGACCAGCGCTGGCGGGCGCTTTGGTACCCAGGGGTTCACGCACTTGCTTGGGGTCGATCTCGTCAAGGAAAGCGATGCCGAAGCGGTTGTCCTGACGCCAGGCCACCGAGCCCTTCACCCAGCCGATATTGCGCAGCTCGACCTCGACCGGAGAGCCACGGCCGACATCGACATCGCCCTCGGCCATCATGCCGCCGGTCGAAAGGTTGCGGACCTTGACCTTGTTGGGATGGTCCACGCCATCAACGCGCACCTGCGCAAGCAGGAACAGGCTGTCGCGATCGACCTGGCGGGTTTCGACGTTGCTCATCGCGCGGATACGTCCCTAATATGCTGTCGCCGCCGAGAACGATTGCCGGTCCGACGGAATTCCTTGATGCAAACGCCAGCGAGCTTGTCTTCACACCCCTAACGAGTGGTTAACCCGACCCCACGCGCGATAAACCTGTCCCATAATGGGTCAATCGTCGCGAGAAATCTTTTCGCGCCGTTCGTGCGCTTCCTGCGCTTCCACGGTCATGGTGGCGATCGGTCGCGCGATCAGGCGGTTGATGCCGATTGGGTCGCCCGTCACTTCGCAATAGCCATATTCACCCTGATCGATCCGGCGCAGTGCGGCATCGATCTTGGAAATCAGCTTGCGCTGCCGGTCGCGTGTACGCAGTTCGATGCCCCAGTCGGTTTCGCTGGAAGCGCGATCGTTGAGATCGGGCTCGCGGATCGGGCCATCCTGCAGGTTCTGCAAAGTGCCCACCGAAGCTTCGAGGATCGAACGCTTCCATTCGAGCAACAGTACCCGGAAATAATTCAGCTGCTTGTCCGACATGTATTCTTCGTTCTCGTCCGGCGCATAGTCGCGCGGCAAGGCCCGCTTGGCCTTGTTGAGAACGTCGATGTCGTCGCCCGTGACAGACGCCATGATTACGTTGCTCCGCACCCAGTATTAAGGACCGCCCATCCTGCGGATCAATCGGGCCGGACCTGCTCGTACAGGTCTCTGTAACGCCAAACTCCTTGGGCTGTCGCTGGGGCGCGCCTATAGTGGTCGCACCCGAGGCAGACAAGCGACAAGTTGACCCTGTCCCGATCTGTCGCGCTGCCATTGGCAAAAAACAGGTCGCGTTAACCATATGTTGACCATGCTCGTATGACCTGCGGGCCATGGTTTCCGGGATCGACCTCCTGGACCTCATGGGGACAATCAATGGAACTTGCGACACAACAAGCCTTTGCCAGCCTTACCCCCGCCGACATCAGCCGGGCGGATGTCATGGTGGCGCAATGCCTTGCCGATGCAGCACAGGGCGATATCGAGGCCTACTTCAGCCTCGGCGTGGCCTTCTCGACCGGCAGCCATGGTATCGATTGCGAACTGATCGAGGCACATAAGTGGTTTAACCTTGCGGCAGCTGGAGGCCACGAAGAGGCCTGTCAGTGCCGCTCTGATGTAGCCAGCGAGATGACCGCGCGCGAAGTGGCAGAAGCCCAGCGACGGGCACGCGAATGGTTGCGTGCCGATTTTCGCAAGTGTGCCTGATCAGCCTTTTTTGAACGGGGTCATTTCCCCCAGCCTCAGCTGATCCAGAGCAATGCCCTGCCGTTCGGCCTCGACGAATTCGGCCACGGCCCGACGAAAGTCCGGGTGGGCGATATAGTGAAACGAGGTGGTGGCCACCGGCTCATAGCCCCGCGCCAGCTTGTGCCCGCCTTGCGCGCCTGCCTCAACCCGTTCGAGACCCAGTTCGATCGCCAGTTCGATGGCGCGATAGTAGCAAAGCTCGAAATGCAGGAACGGCTTGTCGACGAGACAGCCCCAATAGCGCCCGTAAAGCGCGCTTTTTCCGATGAAATTGAGCGCCCCGGCGATCGGATCGCCAGCATCGTCGTGCGCCAATAGCAGCAGAATTTTCTCGCCCATGCGCTCGCCCATCAGGTCGAAGGCAGCGCGGGTGAGATAGGGCGTGCCCCACTTGCGCGCGCCGGTGTCCTGATAGAACAGCCAGAACAGATCCCAGTGCTCGGGCCGGATAGAATCGCCGCGCAGCGTACTGACGGTAATCCCCTCGTTCGCCGCCGCGCGCTCCTTGCGCAGGGTCTTGCGCTTGCGTGAGGACAGTTCCCCCAGAAAATCGTCGAAGCTGGCATAACCGCGGTTGACCCAGTGGAACTGGATATCCTCGCGCCGTAGCCAGCCTTGCTCCTCGAACAGCTCCGCCTGCGCCGGTTCCACGAAGGTTGCATGAGCCGACGACCAGCCGTTGATATCGACCAGCTGCGCCGCCGAGCGCAACAGCGGGCCAGCCAGCGCCGGGTCGCGCAACAGCAGGCGCGGACCGGTTGCGGGGGTAAAAGGTACGCTGATCTGCAGCTTTGGGTAGTAATCGCCGCCGGCCCGCATCCAGGCATCGGCCCAGCCATGGTCGAACACATATTCGCCCTGGCTATGCTGCTTGAGGTAGGACGGCATCGCGCCCAGCAGCGCGCCATCCTCGTCCTCCAGCACGATCGGCGCGCTTTGCCAGCCGGTGCCCGGCCCCACGCTTTCCGAGTCTTCAAGCGCGGTGAGAAATTCGTGGCTGACGAAGGGATTGTCGCTCCCGGCCAGCGCGTTCCAATCGGCCTCCGGTATCGCCCCCACCGAGGGCCGGATTGCTGCGCTGATCTTGCCGCTCGTCATGCCCCCGATCTAGGTACGCGCCTGGAAGGCTGCCACCCCCGCCCCCTCAAGGATGGGCATGGCGCCCGCCTCCAGCGCTGTTTCGAGCGCTGCGGCGCTGTCGACGGTCCAGCTCACCAATGGTGCCTTGCGCGCGATCTGGCGGCGCGACAGCCCGCTGGGCAGGTCGCGCACATCGAGCGCGAGGAAATCGGGTTTCGCCAGTTCTACCGCCAGCCGCCGCTTGATATGCGCTATCAGCGTGGGGCGACCTTCTTCGGTCACAACCAGACCCAGCGGGAACGATGAGCCATGCTTGGTGAACCAGCGCGCCACGCGCGGGTCGAAGCTCATCACGGCGACATCTCCGCCATATCCCTCGCAATCGCGCCGCACCGCCCGGCACAGCGGACCAACCGGGCGATCAGCCTCGGTCTTGAGTTCGAGCAGCAGCGGCACTTCCCCGCCAACCAGCGCGAGCATGTCGCGCAGCGTGGGGATGGTCTCGCTGCTGCCGCGCAGGGTGATCGCAGTCAGCTCGCCCACGCCGCGGTCCGCGAGCAAGCCGCTCTCCTCGGTCAGGCGCGCAAGCTCAGCATCGTGGAACACCATGACGCGCCCGTCGGCGGCCTTGCGCAGATCGCACTCGATCCCGAGCCCGGCCTCGATCGCCGCCCTGAAGGCCGCGAGCGAATTTTCCGGACAGCCATCACCGTGAAGCCCGCGATGGGCATAGGCATGTCGGCCAATCCAGCCGCAGTCCTTTGCCTGTTGCTCCATCGCCGCCCCGATCAGTCTGCTGCCAGTTCAATCACCGCATCGACCTCAACCGCCGCGCCAAGCGGCAGCGCGGGTACGCCGACCGCCGCGCGAGCATGTTTGCCGAGTTCGCCGAACACATCCGCCATCAGCTCGGAGGCGCCGTTGGCGACCTTGGGCTGATCGGTAAAGTCGGCGGTCGAATTGATGAAGGCGCCCAGCTTGACGACGCGGCTCACCCGGTCGAGCGAAATCCCTGCGGCCTCCAGCTGCGCGAGGATCATCAGCGCGCAGGCCCGCGCCGCTGCCGCACCGTCTTCAAGCGACACATCATCGCCCAGCCGACCGGTGACGAGCTTGCCATCGATAAAGGGCAGCTGGCCCGAAACGTGGGCGAGATTCCCGCTCATCACCACCGGCACATAAGCGGCAACGGGCGCAGCCGCAGCCGGCAGGGTGATCCCCAGTTCCGCGAGACGGGCAGCGATGGTCATGATGATGCATTCTCCAATTGGTCGTTGATCCACGGCAAGGCCTCGGCCCAGGTGTCGATGCGCGCATGGGCTGCACCGGCCTGATGCGCGCAGGGCACATGCGGCGCGATTGCCGGTTCGCCGCAAAAGTGCAAGCGGCGTACCGTCGGTACGTGCTCGGAGGCCGACTGGTGATGGCTGGCGATATCGTCGATAAACACCGCCAGGCTCGGGCTGTAGTCCTCAACGATGGCGCTCAATGCCCCGCCTTTCGGGCCCTGATTGGTGAACACCCGCGCCTCGATCCCCAGCCGCTGTAACTGCCGCACCCGCGCTTCCTGCCGCGAATCGATGAGGTTGGTGAGCACGACCACGTCGGCCCGCTCCTGCAATGTATTGATCGCCTCTACCGCCCCGGCAATCGGCTCCTGACTGTCCATCTGGGTATCAAAGAACAGGCCCAGCAGGCGCCACATTTCTTCCTCCTGCAGCGGCTCGGTCTCGCCATGGCGACGCATGGCCTTGGCGAAGGAATGAGTTTCCAGCTCAAGCCCCACCTGATGCTCGGCATCGAGCCACTCGCGAAAGTGGCGGACCATGTGCAGCAGCACCTCGTCGCAATCGGTGACGATGAGCGGACGATTCATTCGGAAACACTCCTGTGGTCAACCAGCACCCCCGGCGCGACGCCCAGCGCATCGGCCGCAGCAACCAGATCGGGTTCGTGCGCGGCCAGAAAATCGAACACCGCCTGATGGGTGGCGCTCTCGCCAATCGCCTCGCGCAAACCATCGGGCGTGAGCCCGGTCAGCGCGAGGAAGCGGTCGGCCCGCGCGCTATCGGCCAGAATCCAGCCCAGCGCTGCCAGCGCGAGCGTTGCCCGGTCGGCTTCCATGGTTGATGAGTCCTTAGGAATTGTCACTTTTCCACAAGCGCGGTAGAGGGAGAGCAGATCGGTCTGGCGAACAACAGGCCGCCATGGGGGCAGCAATGTCAAAACGGATCCTTGTTGTCGAGGATAACGATCTCAACCGCAAGCTGTTCTGCGACGTTTTGCGCGCGGGCGGCTTTTCGGTCGAGCCGGTCGCCGATGGCAAGGAGGCTATTGCCCGCGCCCGCGCTTTCGCGCCCAATCTGGTGGTTATGGACATCCAGCTGCAGGACGTTTCGGGCCTCGACCTGATCGCGCACCTGAAGGGCGACAGCGCGCTGTCGGAAGTCCCCGTGCTCGCGGTCACCGCCTATGCCGGCAAGGGCGACGAGGAGCGCATCCGGCTCTCGGGCGCCGAGGGATATCTGTCCAAACCGGTCAGCATCGGGCCGTTCATGGCTGCGGTTAAGGGGCTGGTAGGCACGAACTAGCCGGTGCCCGATGGCCTCGCCGCCTTGACAAGCACCCGCGCTCGGGCTTTGCCCGGCACCATTGGGGCCATGCGCCCGCGCGTAACAGCAGATAGGACCTTTTCATGGACCGTGCCGAAGTCGACAGCCGGATTCGCACCATCATCGAGCCGTTCAACAAGAAGTCGGTGGAGATCACCGACAGCACCAGCTTTGCCGGCGATCTCGAGTTCGACAGCCTGACGGTGATGGACTTCGTCGCCGCGATCGAAGACGAGTTCGACATCATCATCTCGATGAACCAGCAAGCCGAAATCGAGACCTACGGCCAGCTGGTCGACGCCGTCACCGGCATGCAGGGCAAGTGAGCGCGCAGATGAGCGAAACCATGACCGCCGCCGCGCCTGACCTGTTCGCCAAGTTCGACGAAATCATCCAGATCCGCGAGAACCTGCTGGCGAGCGGGGTGGAAGATCCCTTTTCACTGGTGATGGAGAAGGTGCTCTCGCCGACCCGTGCGATCTGCAACGGGCGCGACACGATCCTGCTCGGCACCTACAACTACATGGGCATGACCTTCGATCCCGACGTGATCGCGGCGGGCAAGGACGCGCTTGACCAGTTCGGCTCAGGCACCACCGGCAGCCGCGTGCTCAACGGCACCTATCAGGGCCACCGCGAGGTGGAAGACGCGCTGCGCGAGTTCTACGCCATGGATCACGCCATGGTGTTCTCGACCGGCTATCAGGCCAACCTCGGGATCATCTCCACCATCGCTGGCAAGGGCGATTACATCGTGCTCGACATCGACAGCCATGCCTCGATCTGGGATGGCTGCGCGATGGGCAAGGCCGAGGTCGTACCGTTCAAGCACAACGATATCGAGGCGATGGAAAAACGGCTCAAGCGCATCCCCGAGGGCGCGGGCATTCTGGTGGTGCTCGAAGGCGTCTATTCGATGCTGGGCGATGTGGCGCCGCTGAAAGAGATGGTCGCGGTGGCCAAGAAATACGGCGCGATGGTGCTGGTCGATGAGGCGCACTCGATGGGCTTTATCGGCGAACATGGCCGCGGCGTGGCCGAGGATCAGGGCGTGCTCGATCAGGTCGACTTCGTGATCGGCACCTTCTCGAAGTCGGTCGGCACGGTGGGCGGGTTCTGCGTATCCAACCATCCCAAGTTCGAGATCATGCGGCTGGTGTGCCGCCCCTATGTGTTCACCGCCAGCCTGCCGCCTTCGGTGGTGGCAACGGCGGCAACTTCGGTGCGCAAGCTGATGCACGCGGGCAACAAGCGCGCGCACCTGTGGGAGAACTCGCGGCGGCTGCACGGCGGGCTGACCGAGCTGGGCTTCACGCTCGGCACCAGCGAGCCGCAGAGTGCAATCGTGGCGGTGATCATGCCCGACCTCCAGAGGGGCGCGTCGATGTGGGAGGCGCTGCTGCACGAGGGGCTTTACGTGAACCTCGCGCGCCCCCCGGCAACGCCTGCGAACATGACGCTGCTGCGCTGCTCGCTGTGCGCCGAACACTCGAGCGAAGAGGTCGAGACGATCCTCGGCATGTTCGAGCGTGCCGGCAAGGCGGTGGGGATTATTTGAGGGCCATTTAATTGTCCTTCGTGTCAGTATTTATGCCGCCCAACAATAGACATTGAAAAATTTTGGTGCGCGTGGCTAAATCCCACCGGATGGTGGTCGCAGGGACTAAAATGTAATGTCACGGAACTTATTGCGCGACTTTTGGCGTATGTCTGCAGCTGGGCTAGCAATCAGTATGCTCGCTGCATGCGGTGGCGATGATAGCGCGGCTGGCGGCACACCGCCTCCACCGCCACCGCCACCGCCTGTTTCTTTTAGCTCGCCTGCCGAAGCCGCCGTCCCCGAAAACACTACCGGCGTAGTCTACACCGCAAGTGCAGATGGTGGAACAGGCGTCATCGAGTTCAAAATCGTCGGCGGGGCAGACGCAGACGCTTTCACCATGACTTCGGCGGGTGCGCTAAGCTTCAATGAGGCACCCAACTTCGACCTCGAGCAGGATGCTGACGGCGACAACGTCTACGCCGTCACGATCGAAGCGCGCGCCGGGAGCCAGAGCGCGACGCTCGCGCTGGCGATAACAGTCACGAATCTGCGCGAGGGCATAGCGGTGACGCGAATCGCCACCGGCTTCACCGACCCGGTCGGCTTCGCACGAACCGGCGAAGCCGCGCAGCTGATCGTTGGCGAACGTGAGGGAACGGCTTGGCTGATCGACGGGAAAACCGGTGCGCGCACGGCGGTGACCGACATCGCCACGGTTGCCGGCACGGAACTGCTAGACATAGCGTTCGGCCCCGCCAACGCTTTCTACAAAGGGCCAATTCTCCTTCGGAAGACAGCGGACAGCATTTACCTGTTCCGACCCAACGTCGGCAGCTTTATCGACGCTGGTTTGGCAACCGGCAACACGACCGATGTGACAGCGTCGGTCTATTTCGCTGCCAATGGTCGATTGTTCGCTGCGGTCGGCGATCCGCGCGGCACCATTGCGCAATCAGACGACAGCTTTTCGCCCGGCGGTTTCGGCAAGTTCTTCGTCGAGGGAAACCCCTATGCCTATGCCAGTTTACGATCGATTCCACTCATCCAAGCTGGCAAAGGTCTCCAGGCACCGACAGCCTTAGACAACTTCAGTGATCAACTTATCCTCTTCGATGGCGGATCGACGAAAGAGCACGAGATCTCCGTGTTCACCCCGACGCAACCATCGCTTAACTTCGGCTGGCCGTTCTACGAGGGCACGGTAGAGTTCCAGAACGGCGCCCCGGGCGGGCTTGTCACTCCCTCGCTGGTCTATCCTCATGGAGACGGTCCGCGCGAGGGGCTCGGCCCCGTTGGCGGCATAGTGTATCAGGGCGCAATTCCCGGCATTGCCGGACATTTTGTCTTTGCCGATCGTGACGGAACTATCTGGTCGATCCCGAGCGAAAAATTGACCGATGCGAAACTGCATCGAGTGGCAGAACTCGAACGGCGCACCGCCGATTTCACTCCGGATATCGGCGCGATCGATCAAATCGTCGAGATGACCGCTGATGCGCAAGGCACACTCTATATCCTTGACGCTGACGGGGAGGTGTTCCGCGTAGATCCCGCCTAACGGCCGCGGGTCTGGCCAATTGTACGACCAGATATCGGCGGATCTGACCCAGTCCTTTCTCTCAATTGCCCAAGGAACATCCAGACCATGTCGTGCGTCTCCTGAGCAAAGGAGAACCACGACATGACCACCAACACCGGCAGCGCCCGCTACGAAGGCCTCGGCAAGAGCGGCAAGGGCCACGTTTCGACCGGCTCAGGCGCGCTGAGCGAGCAGCCCTATGGCTTTGCCACCCGCTTCGAGGACGAGCCCGGCACCAACCCCGAAGAGCTGATTGCGGCGGCCCACGCTAGCTGCTTCACCATGGCGCTGAGCTTTGCGCTCGCCAAGGAAGGCTTCGAGGATGGCACCATCGAAACGCAGGCCAAGGTGAAGCTGGAGAAGGACGGCGACGGCTTCGCGGTCACCCGCTCAGACCTCGTCACCAAGGCCAGCGTGCCCGGCATCGACGAGCCCGTGTTTCACCGCATCGCCAACGAGGCCAAGGCGGGCTGCCCGATTTCCAAGTTGCTCAAGGCCGAAATTACGCTCGACGCCGCACTGAACGGCTAAACCGTCAGAGCTGGTCGAGGCTCGTCACATTCGCGCAGACGTCGGCCGGATCGGCCTTGCCATCATCATGGCCGACCTGCGCGATCAGCACGAAGCCGCCGATCACCAGCACCATAAACAGACCCGTCAGCCAGGCGAGGTACTTGTCGATAAAGGCCTTGATCGGCGCGCCGAACACGCGGAACAGCGCGCCCACGGCCATGAACACCATGCCCCGCCCGGCAATCGAGGCGAGCACGAAGGTGCCGAAGTTCATGGAAATGAATCCGGCGGTGATCGTCAGCAGCTTGAACGGCACCGGCGTGGTGCCTGCAATCACGATCGCCTGCCAGTCGTTCTCGCGAAGGTAGCAGGCGGCTTTGGGAAAGGCCTCGGACAGGCCCAGCACACCGATCAGCCACTCTCCAATCGCCTCATACAGGAAGTGCCCGATGGCATAGCCCGCCATCCCACCGAGCACCGAAAAGACCGTGCAGATCGCAGCAAAGCGGATCGCCTTCTTCGGTTCAGCCAGACACATCAGGCCCAGCAACGGATGCGGCGGGATCGGGAAAAAACTCGATTCGACGAAGGCGAAGAACGCCAGCCATCCCTGCGCGTGGCGGTGCTTGGCCTTGTCCATCGTCCAGTCGTAAAGCGACTGCAGCAGCTTGGTAATCATGCGGTTTCCGGTCCCGAGCCCCGTTGCAGCTATCGCGATTAGGCGAGCGATGCAGCCAGAGCAAGCGGCACGAAATAACCTATATGGCACTTTTATATTGACATCGTAACGCTCTTGGGTTAGCAAAGGACAACATCGCGATAGAGCGAGTCGGCAAGAGGCGGTTCCCACCACGGGGTGCCGCCTTTTTTGATGCTCGCCGCCAGCGCCAACGACGGGATTTTGCATAGATGGCCAAACGCAACTGGGAGACCACCTTCATCAATGAACTGGCAGAGACCTCGAATGTGAAGGCTGCCACCAAAGCCGCCGGGGTAAGCCAGTCGTTGGTTTACAAGCGCCGCCGCCAAAGCGCCGAGTTTGCCGCCCGCTGGTATGCCGCGCTGGCGGAAGGGTACGACAGCCTCGAAATGGACCTGCTCGCCCGCCTGCGCGAGGGGCGGCTGGAGGACGTCGACGAGGATGGCAATAAGCGCAAGTACGACATCGGCACCGCCTTTCGCTGTCTGCTCGCCCACCGCGAGAGCGTGGCGCGTGAGAAAGGCCGCCAGACGTTGCAGGACGAGGTGATCACCATGCGCGAGATCAACGCCAAAATCGACGCCCAGCGCGCCCGCGAAGAGCGCGCCGCCGAGCTCGAAGCCAAGCGCCAGAGCACGTCGCGCGATGGCGAGTAAGCAGCCGCGCGACAGCCGGGGCCGCTGGTTCCGCGCGGGTGGCGAAGGTGGAAGCCACCGGCGGCTGGCGCTCGACAAGACGCTGCTGGCGCACGAACGCAAAGCATTGGGCTCGTGGCACTGGGAGGTCTGGGGACGCGACGAACAACTGCCGCCACCGGGCGCTTGGCGGATCTGGCTGATCTGCGCCGGACGCGGCTTCGGCAAGACCCGCGCGGGCGCGGAATGGGTGCGCAATGTCGCGCGCCACGATGGCACTGCGCGCATCGCGCTGGTGGGCGCTAGCCTCTCGGAGGTGCGCGCCGTGATGGTCGAGGGCGAAAGCGGCATTCTGGCCGCCTCGCCACGCGCGCTGGTGCCCGATTTCGAACCGTCGCTCAAACGGCTGACCTGGCCCAACGGCGCGCAGGCCTTCCTCTATTCGGCGGGCGAGCCCGAAGGCCTGCGCGGCCCGCAACATACCCATGCCTGGTGCGACGAGATCGCCAAGTGGGACAATGCCGGGGGCCGGGCGATGGATTGCTGGGACAACCTGCAACTGGGGATGCGGCTGGGTGAGCACCCGCGCATTCTCGCCACCAGCACCCCGCGCGCGGTGCCGCTGATGCAGCGCCTGCTGGCCGAGGCCGAGCGCGGCGACGGCAGTGTGGCGCTGGCGCGCGGACGCACGGCGGACAACGCCGGGGTACTGCCGACCGCCTATTACGAGGCGATGCTGAGCCAGTTCGGTGGCTCGTCGCTGGGGCGGCAGGAGTTGGACGGCGAAATGCTGCGCGAAGTCGAGGGGGCGCTGTGGACCCGCGCCCTCTTGGAAAGATGCCGCCAGACTCCCCCTCCCCTTGAGGGGAGGGGGCCGGGGGGTGGGGGTACGGCGCCTGCGCGTGGCGACACCGCAGCCCCCCTCCCCACCCCCTCCCGGCCGTGGGAGGGGCTTTCGCGGATCGTGGTCGGCGTCGACCCGCCCGCCTCGGCACGCGGTGACGAGTGCGGGATTATCGTCTGCGGCGTGACGCCCGAGGGCCTTGGCCAGGTGCTGGCCGACCACTCGGTCGGCGGCGCAACGCCCGAGCGCTGGGCCTCCGCAGTGGCCGAGGCCGTACGCATCTGGCGCGCCGACCGCGTGATAGCCGAGGCCAATCAGGGCGGCGACATGGTGCAGAGCGTTCTGCGCGCAGCGGACTGCGCGATGCCGGTGAAACTGGTCCACGCCAGCCGAGGCAAGGCCGCGCGGGCCGAGCCGATTGCGGCTTTGTACGAGGCGGGCCGGGTGCAGCATGTCGGCCAGTTCGCGGCGCTGGAGGACCAGTTATGCGGGTTGCTGGCGGGCGGGACTTATGAAGGGCCGGGGCGCTCGCCGGATCGGGCCGATGCGCTGGTTTGGGCGCTTAGTGAGTTGATGTTGGGGCGGAGGAGGAGGCCGAGGGTGTGGAGTATTTGACTCAATTTGCAGCTTCAATTTGACTTGGAATTTTTACGGCTGTTTCGGATATTGCGTTTAGCTTGAGGATGATTCATATGACCTCAATCTAGGAGAAGCCGCAATGACCGATACGATTGATGCCTCCGGCACGCCCTTCGTGCCGGACGAAACTGATTCCGAACTGGCCGCAACAGCTAGCCGTGAACTCGCGCGGGCCAGCAAGGCCTCCGTCAATGTGCGTTTAGAAGATGGCACCGACCTTCTTCTCCCAAAAGCCGTCACTCCACTATTGATTAAGATTTTGACGGAGATGGCACAAGGTAATGCTGTGACTTTGATTCCTCTTCACGCAGAACTTACGACGCAAGAAGCGGCTAATCTTTTAAACATCTCTCGTCCATATCTAAGCAAATTACTTGAACGTGGTGAGATTGCCCATCATAAGGTAGGCACTCACAGGCGCATCAAATTTACGGACCTAGAGAGCTACAGGATGTCTCGTGAAAAAGAGCGGATCAACAGCCTCAGCGAGTTAGCAAGGCAAGCGCAAGACGAGGGCATGGGCTATTAAGCACTCCCGCTACACTGCTGTTTTTGATGCGTGCGTGTTGTACCCTGCGCCACTCCGCGATTTGTTGCTTGAGTTGTCGTCTTGCACGCTATTTCGAGCAAAGTGGAGCAACGAAATTCATGCGGAATGGATTGATGCGCTGTTGAAAAAGCGCGACGATCTAGACCGTTCCAAGCTTGAGCGCACAAGGGACTTGATGAATTCAGCGATACTGGATTGTCTAGTTGAAGGCCATATGGACCTTGTACCCATACTAGATTTACCTGACCCGAACGATCGTCATGTTCTGGCTGCCGCGATTCACTCTGGTTCAGATGCAATAATCACATTCAACTCCAAGGACTTTCCAGAAGAAGTCCGAGATAGATACGATATAGAAGTCCTCCATCCTGACGATTTCATCAGGTTCCAATTCGACTTCGACAATGCTGCAGTGATCCTTGCAGCGCAAAGATGTAGGGAAAGGCTGAAGAACCCAGCCATCAACGTTTCTCGATATCTTGAAACTCTTGCAAAGCAAGGTCTCACAAAGACCGTAGACGCACTCGCGCCATTCAGTTCGGTCCTCTGAAACCACCCAGTTAAATCTTGCACCGACCGCTTAGACGGATCGGTCAGCTTATCTCGCGCCAATTAACGAGGAAATAGCATGTCCTTCATCGACACGCTCCGCTCCGCCTTCAAGGGCGGGGACGGGGCTCGCGTGCCTTTGGCGCGCAGCTTCACTTCGCCCTGGGCCCTCGCCTACGAGGCCCACACGGGGCGGACCGGCTTCGACTACACCGCCTCCATCCGGCGCGGCTATATCGAAAACCCCGTCGCCCAGCGCGCGGTGCGGATCGTTGCCGAGGGCGTCGGCAGCGCGCCGATGGCCGAGGCCGATCCCAAGGCGCTCGCCCTCGTGCAGGCCACCAGCGCGGGGCAATCGCTGCTCGAAACGCTCGCCGCGCATCTGCTGCTTAACGGCAATGGCTTTGTACAGATCGCCCGCGATGCCTCGGGCAAACCAGCAGAGCTGTTCGCCCTGCGCCCCGAGCGCATGAGCGTCGTCCCCGGCGCCGACGGCTGGCCCGCCGCCTATCGCTACACCGTTGGCGACACCAGGGTCGACCTGCCGCTGGAGGACGAGGACGGCTGGCCCTGCCTGATCCACCTTAAAACGTTCCACCCGACCGACGACCACTATGGCGCGGGCTGTCTCGTGGCTGCCGAACAGTCGGTGGCGATCCACAATGCCGCCGCCAGCTGGAACCGCGCGCTGCTCGAAAACGCCGCCCGGCCCTCGGGCGCGCTGGTTTACGATACGGGCGAGGCCTCCACGCTCACCGGCGAGCAATTCGACCGGCTCAAGGAGGAACTGGCCGCAGCCTATCAGGGCGGCGGCAATGCGGGCCGTCCGATGCTGCTGGAGGGCGGGCTCAAGTGGCAGAGCCTGTCGCTTTCGCCTGCCGACATGGACTTTGCCGAACTGAAAGCCGCCGCCGCGCGTGACATTGCGCTCGCCTTCGGGGTGCCGCCGATGCTGCTCGGGCTGCCGGGGGACAATACCTATGCCAACTACAAGGAGGCCAACCGCGCCTTGTGGCGGCTCACGCTGCTGCCGCTGGCGGCGAAGATCCTCGGCGGGATTTCCGAGGGGCTGCAACCGTGGCTCCCCGGTGTCGCCCTCGCGGTCGATCTCGACCGGGTGCCCGCACTGTCGGAGGATCGCGAGAAGCTGTGGGCACAGGTCACCGGCGCCGACTTCCTGAGCGAGGCCGAGAAGCGCGCCATGCTCAGCCTGCCTCCCGGACCCGAACAAAACACGAACGGAGATAGCCAATGACCCGCGAAGACATGCTCGCCGCGCTCATCGCACAGGCGCAGACCGGCGGTGCCGACCTCGTGACCCTGCGCGCCATCGTGGAGGAGGCGAGCGAGCTGGGCGCGGACCGCGTGCTCACCCGCATCGGCCTGGAGGACGACCACGCGCAGGGCGATATCGACGAACTGCGCGAGCTGCTCGATGCCTGGCGCAGCGCCAAGGCAAGCGCGTGGAAGGCGACCGTCGAATGGGTTGTGCGCGGGGTGCTGGCGCTGCTTCTGGTCGGCATTGCCGTGCGTCTCGGCGTGTTCGGGCTGCTGCGGTGATGGTGCGGCTGGCAGGCTATGCCGCCCTGTTCGACGTGGCCGATGCCGCGGGCGACACCATCCGCAAGGGCGCTTTTGCCCGCACCTTGGAGGACCGGCGCGAGCCGCTGCCGCTGTTCTGGCAACACCGGCCGGAGCAGCAGATCGGCACGGTCGATCTGGCGCAGGAGGATGACAAGGGCCTGCGCGTGATCGCCCGGCTCGACAATCCCCGCAGCCGCGCGGTGAGTGAGCTGCTCGGCAAGCGGGTGAACGGCCTCAGCTTCGGCTACCGTGCGCGCGGTTATCGCCGCACGCTTGATGGCCGTGTGCTCGAAGATATCGACCTGTTCGAGGTGAGCCTCGTGACCCAGCCACTCCAGCCCGGAGCCAGGGTGCATTTCGTCGCCTAGAGTCTGATGACATTAGCCTGATCCACCTTGCTCCCCTCCCCTTGGGGAGGGGCTGGGGGTGGGGGCTCGACGCTGGCTGGCGTAAAACCCCCATCCCAACCCTTCCCCACGGGGAAGGGCTTTGCGGGTCAATGCTATGTCATTCCCGCTCTGGCTTCCCTCAACCCCTACAAAAATCCCCTCTGACCAGCCCCACACTCGGGGGCGGTCTCATTTCTCGTGCCCCCAACCGAAAAGGGAAATTGCTGCTATGGATATGGAAATCGAAACCGAAGTGATCGCGCAGAGCTTCGATCTGGTCTCACGCCAGGACGAAGCCGAGAAGGCGATCAAGGTGCTGCGCTCGGACGTCGACGAGGTGAAGGCCCGGCTCGACCGTGTCAGCCGCGCCGCTTCGCGCCCCGCGCTTGATGGCGTGGTGAAGACCGAAAGCCCCGAAGTGAAAAGCTTCGTCACCGGCTACCTGCGGCAGGGCCGCGAGGCCGAGCTCAAGTCGCTTTCGGGTCTCACGCCGGGTGACGGCGGCTATGCCGTGCCGCGCGAGATCGACGCGATGATCGCCAGCGAGCTGAAAAACATCTCGCCGATCCGCCAGATCGCGCAGGTCGTGCAGGTCGGCAGCGCCGGCTATCGCAAGCTGGTCGCCACCGGCGGGGTCGCCTCGGGCTGGGTCGGCGAGGGCGATGCTCGTCCCGAAACCGCCAGCCCGACCTTCGCCGAGGTCGCCCCGCCATCGGGCGACCTCTACGCCAACCCCGCCGCCAGCCAGGCCATGCTCGACGATGCCGGGTTCGACCTCGAAGGCTGGCTCTCCGCCGAGATCGCGGTCGAGTTCGCCGCTGCCGAGGGCTCTGCCTTCGTGGCGGGCACGGGCGTCAACCAGCCGCTCGGCTTCCTTGCCTCGGCCACGTCGATGGCGGGAGATGCGGTGCGCCCCTTCGGCAGCCTGCAATATATCGGCTCGGGCGATGCCTCTGGCTTCGATGCCAACCCGGAAAGCCGGCTGATCGACCTCGTCCACACGCTCAAGGCCGGCCACCGGCAGGGCGCAAGCTGGGTGATGAACTCGGCCACGCTGGCCGAGGTGCGCAAGATGAAAACCAGCGACGGGGCTTTTTTGTGGCAGCCGGGCCTCGTCGAAGGCCAGCCCGACCGTCTGCTCGGCTATCCGGTGGTCGAGGCCGAGGACATGCCCGATATCGCGGCGGACCAGTTCCCGATCGCCTTCGGCAACTTCCGCAACGGCTACCTCATCGCCGAACGCTCGGCGACGACGATCCTGCGCGATCCGTTCACCAACAAGCCCTTCGTCCACTTCTACGCCACCAAGCGCGTGGGCGGGCAGGTGCTGGATAGCGCCGCGATCAAGCTGCTGAAGATCGAGGCCTAAGCGCCTTCGATCCGCCGGGCGGTGCCAGCCTCAGGCACGCCCGGCGCCCGTGCGCGCCCGCTAACCGCGAGCCACTCCCCCCTCCTCGCCGGAGCGGGCGCGCCTTTGTTCTTGCCGAGACACAGGAGACCGCCATGCAGCGGCAACTCGTCACGCCACCTGACCTTGCCGGAGCCGCGCTCACCGAGCTGAAGGCCTGGCTGGCAATCACCACCGCGCGCGACGACGCGGAGCTGACCCGCCTGCTCGCCGCCAGCCTCGCCACCTGCGAGGCCTTCACCGGCAGAATCGCGCTGGAGGCGACCTACGAAGAAATGCGCGAGGCCAGCACCAGTTGGCAGACGCTCGACCTGACGCCCGTGCGTGCAATCCTCGCGGTGGAGACGCTGGCGAGCGATGCCTCGCGCACCACGCTGCCGCCGACCGGCTATCTGGTCGACATCACGGCGCGGGCGGAGGGCCGATTTCGCCTCGCCGTGCCGGTCAGCGAGAAGCGGCTGGTGGTTCGCTACACAGCCGGTCTCGCCGCCGACTGGGACCTGCTGCCCGCCGACCTGTGCCACGGCGTGCTGCGCCTTGCCGCACACCACTTCCGCGCCCGCGAGGACGACAGCGCCAAGACCGCCCCACCCGCCGCCGTCGCGGCGCTGTGGCAGCCCTGGCGGCGGATGCGGTTGGCATGATCGCGGCGCAAATCCCCGGGCTCGCCGGGCTTGCGCGGGCGCTCGAACGGCGGGCGCGCAATCGCGCGCTGGCACTAGTCGCCGAGCGCCACCTCAACGCCGCCACCGACGAGCAAGCCTGGCGCCGCGCCGAGTGGCTGTGGCCGACCTTCACATCGGAGCAGTAACCCATGGAAAGTGCCTTGCGCATTGCGCTGATCGACTGGCTGGCAAGCGATCCGCTGCTCAATTCCATCACCGAGGAAGTGCCCACCCGCACCAGCGCGCCCTGGCTTGCCATCGCCACCAGCGCCAGCATCGACTGGAGCACCAAGGACCGGCGCGGGCGCGAGGTGCGCGTGGCGCTCGAACTGCACCTGCGCGGCGAGGAGGCGGGCGAAAGCGCCGACCTCGCCGCGCAGGTCGCCGACCGGATCGACACCATGCCCGCCGTGCACAGCAGCTTCCGCCTCGTCTCGACGCAGTTCCTGCGCGGGCGCGCCGAACAGCGCGCGAACCTCAGGCGCGCGGTGCTGCTCGAATACCGTTTCCGCCTTTTCGAAGCCTGATTTCATTCACGGAGAACCTGCCCATGACTGCCCAAAAAGGCTCTGCCTTCCTGCTCAAGATCGGCGACGGCACCGGCTCGCCCGCCTATGCCACCGTCGCCGGGCTGCGCACCACTCAGCTTTCCATCAACGGCGACGCGGTGGTCGTCACGCACAAGGAATCGGGCGGCTGGCGTGACCTGCTGTCGGGCGCAGGCACGCGCTCGATGTCGGTCAGCGCGGCGGGGATTTTCCTCGGGTCGAGCGCCGAAGCCGCCGTGCGCGCCCATGCGCTCGCTGGCACCATCGAAGACTACGAGCTGAGCTTCGAGGACGGCGAGAAATTGCGCGGGCGTTTCCTCGTCCAGCGGCTCGACTATGCGGGCGATTTCAACGGCGAGCGCAACTATACGCTGCAGCTCGAAAGCTCCGGTCCGGTGGTCCCGGCATGAGTCAGGCTCGCCACAATCCCGCACGCGGCGAAGCCACGCTGGTGGTGGCAGGCAGGCCCCTGCTGCTGCGCCCCAGCTTTCAGGCACTGGTGCTGGCCGAGGAAGAGCTTGGCCCGCTGTTCGCGCTGGTCGAGCGGGCGGGCGAGGGCCAGGTGCGCCTGTCCGAGATCGCCGCGCTGTTCTGGCACTGCCTTGCCGAGCAAGGCGATGCCACCCGCGAACAGGTGGGCGAGGCGGTGATGGCGATGGGCCTTGCCGCCGCCGCTGCACCCTTGCGAACCATTCTGCGCCAGATCCTGCAAGGCCGCCCATGAGCGAGCACCTCTCCGACAGCGCCCTGCGGCTGTGCGGGGAGCTGTGCCGGTCGCTGGGCTGGCCCCCGCAGGATTTCTGGCAGGCAACCCCAGCGGAACTTTTCTGCATTTTCGCAAACCAAAATGGCGATCCGGCCGAGGGCCTAACGCGCGGCGAGCTGGCCGCATTGCTGGAGCAAGACAGGCATGACTGACGATCTCGAACCGCTGCTGGTGGAAGTGCGCGCCAGCACCAGCGATTTCCGCGCCGACATCGAAACCATGCGCGCGAGCGTCGACAGCTCGCTCGTGGGCGGGTTCGAAAAGGCCGGGTCGGTGCTCGAACGCGGGCTGCTCGGCGCGATTCGGCGCGGCAGTCTCGGCTTCGACGACCTCAAGCAGGTCGCCCTGCGCGCGATGAGCGAAATCGCCGCCAGCGCCGTGCAAAACGGCCTCGGCGCGCTGTTCGGCGGCGGCCCGGCAAAAGGCGCGAGCGGCGGGCTTGGCGGCCTGCTCGGAAATACGCTCGGCGCGCTGCTGGGCCTTCCGGGGCGCGCCACCGGCGGACCGGTCGCGCCCGGAACGCCGTTCCTCGTCGGCGAGCGCGGCCCCGAGCTGTTCGTGCCGACCTCGGCGGGCCGGGTCGAGACGCTCGCCCCGCAAGGCCGCGGCAAGGACGTGCGCGTGTCGATCAATCTCGCCGCTGAGCGCGGCACCGACAGTCCGGCAATGTTGCGCCGCTCGTCGCGCCAGGTCGCCAGCGCTGTCGCCCGTGCGCTGCGCGGCGCCTGAGGGAGGAAACCACATGGCATACTGGCTGGCGCGCAAGCGCAACGGACAGGACTTCGACTATCTCCAGCGGTTCGACCCGCGCTTCTGGACCGTCGACTTCCCCCGCCCTGAAATGGCGAGCCTCACCACCATCGCGCACGATGGGCTGCGCATCGACTGCGAATTTCACCACCGCGACGCGCTCGCCGGACTGATCTGGGAGAGCGAGGACCGCTACGATCACCCCCTGCTCGCCTATGCGACCGACCGTGACTATGCGCACACCAGCCTGCGCTTCCGCTGGCGCTCGGCGGGCGTGGTGGCGCTCGATCAGGTGCACGGGCCGACGCTCACCATCGAGGGGCGCGATGCCTCTGGCGCGGCGCGCACCTGGTATGTGCGGCTGTGGAACTACGCCGAGGGCGCGCCCGACGATGCCTCGGTGATGCTGCCCTTTTCCGAGCTGCGCGAAGGCTGGCTGGCCGACGGCGATGCGGTCCATCCCTCCGATATCGACCGGATGTTCATCTCGCTGGTCCCGCCGGGCCACGATCCCGCTGATCACACGCTGCTGCCCGCGCGCGCCAATGGCTGGGTCGAGCTGACCGGCATCGCCTGCGAAGGCCACCGGGCGATGGTCAAGCTGGGCGACGTGGTGGTGCCCCCGCACGATGTCGGCATGGCGACGGCCTACGACGACAGCTACAACCTCACCCCAGCGCGGGTGCTGCGCAATGTGCTCGGCCTCGGCTATCGCGGGGCGATCGTTCACTATGTGGGGATGAGCCACTTCTACCGGCTCGCCCGCCAGCCGGGCGGCGAGCTGCTGGTAGCGCAACCGGCGCAGCTTTGCACCCCGTGCGAGGCATGGCACCGCGCCTTTTTCGCCGAGTGCGCGCGACTCGATTACCAGCCGATTGTCTCGCTGTCCTACGAGCTGTTCGCCGAGCACTGCCCGCCCGAATGGAGCCAGCGCGCTTACGACGGCTCGCGCGCGCTGACCGGGTGGGAGCCGCCCTCCACCCTGCTCTCGCCAGCGAACGACACGGCGATGGCTTACCTGCGCACGGTCGCCGGGGCGTTTACCGCGCTGGTGGTGGACGAAGGCCTGTCCGTCCACTTCCAGATCGGCGAGCCATGGTGGTGGCTCACCTTCGATGGCCACATCTGCCTCTATGATGACGCCGTGATCGCCGCGCGCGGATCGGCCCCCGAAATCCCCGACCTCACCGCCCCGCTCGACGCGGCGCAGCTCGACCTGCTCGACTGGGCCGGGGCCACGCTGGCCGCCTCCACCGCCGCGCTGCGCGACCATGTCCGCACTGCAGCGGGCGGCACCGCGACGGTCTACTTGCTCGTCTTCACGCCCACCTTGCTTGACCCCGCCCGCCCCGAGCTGTGCCGCGCCAGCCTGCCCGAAGGATGGGCCTGGCCTGCCTACGACCGGCTTCAGGTCGAGGACTACGACTGGCTCACCGCCCGTGCCGAAGGCGCACGCCGCGTTGCCTACGACATCGTGCAGGCACGGCTGCGCTATCCACTCGACGTGCAGGACTATCTGGCGGGCTTCGTGCTCAACGAAGCCGATGCCGAAAGCTACTGGCAGCGCATCGACCGTGGCCTCGACGAGGCCCGTGCGCGGGGGGTGGAGCGCCTGTTCGTCTGGGCGCTGCCGCAGGTCACGCGCGACGGATACACCCGCCTTCCTTCCAGCGAGGACACCTCCATGCAAGCCTTCGACGACGTTCTCTATCCACTCGCGCCGGGCCGCGATGTCGCAGTGAGCCCTGAGTTCTCGACCTCGGTGGCGCTCACCGCATCGGGCTTCGAGCGGCGCAACAGCCACTGGAGCGACGCGCGCCTGCGCTATGATGTCGGCCCCGGCATCCGCTCGGAAGCAGAGCTTGGCGTGCTGCTCGAATTCTTCCGCGCCCGGCGCGGGGCGGCGCGCGGTTTTCGCCTCGCCGATCCGTTCGACTTCAGCTCCAACGGCCAGACTGGCACGCCCACGGCCAGCGACCAGCTGCTCGGCCTGGGCGATGGTGAGACGGTCCGCTTCCAGCTTGCCAAGCGCTATGGCGCGGGGGGCGACCCGCAGGTCCGCCCGATCACCCGCCCGCGCCTTACCACGGTCGTGGTCAGCCTCGATCATGTCCCGACAAGCGCCTGGACCTGTGAAGAAGGTGGCTGGATCACCCTGGCGAACGCTGCGCCCGCTGGAGCCGAAGTGCGCGTCGGGTTCCTGTTCGACGTCCCCGTCCGCTTCGCCGAGGACCGGCTCGACATCTGCGCCAGCAACTTTGCCGCAGGGGAAGCGCCATCGGTACCGCTGATCGAGATTCGGGAGGCGACATGAGCCGGATCTTCTTTGCCGAGCCGCTCGAAACGGTAGCGACCTACTGGCGGATCATGCGGCGTGACGGGGTAACGCTCGGCTTCACCAGCCACAACCGTGACCTCGCCTTTTCGGGCATCATCCATATGGCCGCGCCGGGTATGGTCCCCTCCTCGATACGCCGCTCGGCCGATCTGGCGAGCGAACTGGTCGAGATGGAGGGCATCCTCTCGCACGGGGCGATCACGCCCGCAGACCTCAGGATGGGCCGCTATGACGAGGCAACCATCGAAGTAGGCGTGGTCGACTGGGAGAGCCTTGAGCACGCGGCCCTGTTTGCGGGCGAGGTCTCCAGCGTCACCGAAAACGGTGAGAGCTTCGAGGCCAGCCTGCAATCGGCCAAAACACTGTTCGAACGCGACCTCGTGCCGCGCACCAGCCCCACCTGCCGCGCCCGATTCTGCGACCGGGACTGCGGGCTCAATCCCGCGCGCTTCACCCATCTGGTTCGCGTTACGGCGATCAATGGCGAAACCGGCTCGATCAGCTTCTCGGGCCTACCCGCGCCCGACATGATCGTTGGCGGGCGGCTGCGCTGGATCGACGGGCCGCAGGCGGGCGTCGCGATGCGGATCATGGCCGCCTCCGGCTCCGAACTGACGCTCGACCGCGATCTTGCAGCCGGACTGGCGGCAAGGGACCGCGCAGAGGTACTCGAATCGTGCGACCACACGATTGCTACCTGCGCCGCGCGCTTCGGCAATGCCGCGAATTTTCGCGGCGAGCCGTTCATGCCCGGCAACGACTTGCTCACCCGCTACGGCACCGGGGGCGCGTGATGGCGGACGGAAGCCAGCTCCTCGCAGCCGCGCACGCGCTGGTGGGCGCACCTTTCCGTCTCGGCGGCATGTCCCGCGAACAGGGAATCGACTGCGTGGGGCTGGTGGTGCTGGCCCTGCGCGCGCTGGGCCGCGATGCCGGGCCGCTGCCGCCCTATCGCCTGCGCCAGACCACGCTCGCCGGCTTTGCCCCGGCGCTCGCCCACTCAGGCCTGCGCGACGTGGCAGACGCCATCCAACCCGGCGACGTGCTCGCGCTGCGCCCCTCGCCGTCGCAGCTGCACCTCGCCATCGCTGGCGAGGGCGGCGCCCTCGTCCATGCCCATGCCGGTCTGCGCCGGGTCGTCCACGGCCCGCGCCCGGCCGAATGGCCGCTGCTGCGTAGCTGGCGGCTTGCCCCAAGCGGAGACTGACCATGGCCACCCTTATCCTCACCACGGTCGGCACCGCGCTCGGCGGCCCGATTGGCGGCGCGCTCGGTTCGCTGCTCGGCAACCAGATCGATCGCGCGGTGTTCAAGCCCGGCGGCCGCGAAGGCCCGCGCCTCAAGGAGCTGGCCGTCACCAGTTCGAGCTACGGCACCCCGATCCCGCGTTATTTCGGCACCATGCGCGCGGCGGGCAGCGTGATCTGGGCGACCGACCTCGTCGAAACCAGCGAGACCACCGGCGGCGGCAAGAGCAGCCCCTCGGTCAAGACCTACAGCTATTCGTGCAGTTTCGCCGTGGCGCTGGCGAGCCGTCCGATTGCCCGCCTAGGCCGGATCTGGGCCGATGGCCGCCTCCTGCGTGGCGCGGCGGGCGATCTCAAGGTCGGCGGGGTGCTGCGCGTGCATCAGGGCTATGGCGACCAGCAGCCCGATCCGCTGCTCGCCAGCGCCGAGGGTGCGCTTTGCCCTGCTTTCCGGGGCCTCGCCTACTGCGTGTTCGAAAGCCTGCAACTGGCCGAGTTCGGCAACCGTATCCCGACGCTCGCCTTCGAGATCACCAGCGATGACGGCGAAGTCAGCCTCGTCGAACTGCTGGAGCCGCTGGAAGCCGGTGCTGCAATCACGCGCGGGCTCGAAGGGCTGGGCGGATTTTCCGACGAGGGCGGGCCGGTGCTGGCATCGCTCGAGCTGCTCGACCGGGTCTATCCGCTGGCCTGCGATGTCGGCGCGGGACCCCTGGCGATCCGACCACGCGATCCTGCCGCCGCGCCCACCGCGACCCTGCCTGAGGCCGTGGTCGACCCCGCCAACGAAAGCTTTGGCGGGGCCTATGGCCAGATGTCGACCCGCCGCACCGATCACAGCAAGCTGCCCTCGGCCATGCGCTACTACGATGTCGCGCGCGACTATCAGCCCGGCCTGCAACGCGCAGGCGGGCAGGCCCCTGCGGGCCAAAACACCGTCATCGACTTCCCCGGCGCCTTGCAGGCGGGCACCGCGCTGCACCTGATCGAGGCCATGGCCACACGCGAAGGCGTGGCGGGCGACCGCCTGCAATGGCGCATGGCCGAGCTGGACGCGCGGATCGCCCCCGGCGCTCTGGTCGCCGTGCCCGGTCGCCCCGGTAAGTGGCGGGTGGAAAGCTGGGAATGGCGCGACACCGGCGTCGAACTCGAACTGACTCGCGAGCCGGGCGCGGCGCTCCCCCCGGCGATCGGCGATCCGGGCCGCAATCTCGAAACGCCCGACGAGGTGGCCACGCCAACCGTGCTGATGGCGAGCGAACTGCCGTGGGACGGGCTCGGCTCGCGCGACGAGCGGCAGGTGATCGCCGCCGCCAGCTCCACCACCAGCGGCTGGACCGGAGCCATGCTCTATGCCGACCACGGCGGCAGCCTGTCACCGCTCCGAGGCACCGGGCGGCAACGCGCGGTTGTCGGCACGCTGTCGAGCCCGCTGCCACCCGCCGACCCGGCGATTATCGACCGGACGGCGACTATCGACGTCACTCTGGCCTCGTCCGATTTCGAACTGGCCTCGCGCCCGTTCGAAAGCCTCGCGGCGGGGGCTAACCGGTTGCTGGTGGGGGCGGAGCTGCTGCAGTTCGCCCAGGCTGAAAGCGTCGGCGGCGCTGTCTGGCGGTTGTCCGGGCTGCTGCGCGGGCGCGGCGGCACCGAAGCGGCGGCGCTTGCGGGCACGGCGGCGGGGGCGAACGTAGTCCTGCTCGATGAAAGACCGATCCGGCTTGAGACCGCCGACCTCGGCACGGCTGCGGGGGTTGCCGCCATCGGTCTCGCCGACGACGTGCCCGCTGTGGCGACGATTGCCAATGCCGGGCTGACCCTGAAGCCGCTGGTGCCGGTCCACCCGCGCGTGACCGTGGCCGCCGACGGCAGCGCAACGCTGAACTGGACCCGCCGCGCGCGGGGAGCCTGGAGCTGGAGCGGCACGGTCGAACCGCCGCTCGCCGAGGAGTTCGAACGCTACACGGTTGGCCTTGGCGATACAGTCCTGCCCGAGGCCCTGTGGGAAGTGACTGCGCCCGCGCTGCAATTCTCCTCCCCCGACTGGTCCGCCCTGCACGCCGAGCACTCCGGCAAAGCGCTGTGGGTGCGCCAGGTCGGCAACAGCGCCCGCTCCGATCCGCTCTATCTCACAACCCTTGCTTGAGGTGACCTATGCCCGATCCAATCACGTTCACGAACGCCAGCGCGCGGCTTGGCCTGCCCTTCCTGTTCACCGCGCAAGCGCAGAAGGAGTTCACTGTCAACGAAGCGCTCGCCCGGCTCGATAGCTTACTGCACATCGCCGTCGAAGGAACGGCGGATGCACCGCCTGCGAGTCCGGTTGAAGGCGAGGCCTGGCTCGTCCAGGCCGCGCCCACCGATGAATGGGCGGGTCATGCTGACGAAATTGCTTGCCGGCAGGCCGGAAACTGGCTGTTCCAGCAGCCGCTGCCCGGAATGCGGATCTATGATCGATCGGCGGGGCAACAGGCGATCTACAATGATGGCTGGAGCCGCGCTTCTGACGTTGCCTTGCCGAGTGGTGGTGTAACACAGGACAGCGAGGCGCGCACCGCGATCGCGGGCCTCATCGCGGCGCTCGTGGCGGCAGGAATTCTCGTCTAACTACCAATGCGCGCGACGGCTGCAGGATAAAGCCGCAAGCCGGCGAGCAGGCAGAGGCACGCCGGGATCGCTGCCACCAAGCTCATCATCACGCCGAGGCCAAGGTCGCCGGTCCGCTCCGACACAAGGCCCACCGCGAAGGGTCCGAAGCATAGCCCGACCAGCGTCGGCCCGAGCAGGAACAACGCCGATGCCCGCCCGCGCATCCGTTCGTCCACCAGCGCCTGACTGGCCGAAGCGCAGGCGCCAAGTGCAGAAGATGTGGCGAGCTGGGTCAGAAAATTGCAAGCGAGAAACAGCGTCTGATTGTCGGTCATATAGCCGATCAGGACGAGCGGAACCGGCAGGACAACCGCCACGCTGGCGACCAACACCCGTCCGCTCACCGTATAGCGCAACAATGCATCGGCCGCCCATCCGCCCGCAAGAATGCCGAGGAACCCGCCAAGCGCGTTGGGAGCGCCGATCAGCACGCCCAACTCAGCCTTACCCAAGGCGAAGGTTCGTTCGGCATAAGGCGCGGCCCAATAGGTCACCGAATAGCCGACGTAAGACGTGCAGGCATAGATGCCTACGATGGCGAGGAAGGCCCCGCTTCCCCACGTCTGCATATGGCACTCCGGGTCGGCGCGGCGGGTGTGGCTTACCCAGCTGAACACCGCATAATAGGCCACGCCGATGAGCGCGAACTGCTCCACATTGCCGAGCATCAGCGCGAGCGCGGCGCATATCAGCGCGATCAGGGCCGCGCCCGACAGATTGAGGGCCAGCGCCCTGCCCCCTTCGCGCGCCGCGCCAATCGCGGCGAAAGGCGGGATGATCAGTGCGCATTGCTCCAGAAATGTCCTGAAGGCTCCGGCGGAGTCGACCGTTTTTCCTCGCTCCGGCTCGCGCAGGGTCAGCAGCCAAACGGCCAGCACCAGGCCGGGCGCACCGACGATAATGAACGCGGCCTGCCAGCCTGCAAGGCCGAACGGAGGATGGTCCGGAAAGGCCGCTGCCCAGCTTTCGACAATGAACCCACCCAGCCATAGCGACAGTCCGCTGCCGACGAACAGGCCCGCCGAATAGATCGCGATGGCCCGCGCGCGCATGTCGGCGGGAAACCAGTCGGCAATCAGCGAATAGGCGCAAGGATTGGCCGAGGCCTCGCCCACGCCGACCCCGATCCGCGCCATGGCCAGCTGCGCATAGTTGCGTGCAAGCCCCGACAGCATCGTCATTGCCGACCACAAGGCGAGCCCGAAGCTCAGCAGGCGCAAGCGGTGCGTGCTGTCGGCAAGGCGGCCGAGCGGGATGCCGAGCAGCGCATAAAACACCGCGAAAGCGGTGCCATAGAGAAAGCCCAGCTCAGCATCGCCGATCGCGAGGTCCGCCTTGATGTCGTTGGCGAGGATCGACAGGATCTGCCGGTCGATGAAGTTGGTGCAATAGACCAGCGCCAGCACCCCGAGCGCATACCAGTTGTAAACCGGCACCCGCTCAGGCGGGCTCGGGCGCTCGGCTACCACCGCTAGCCTTCGCTACCCGCCACCGGGTCGACCGCGCCAGCCTCGGCAAAGCCCTTGGCCCTCAGGCGGCAGCTGTCGCACAGGCCGCAAGGCGTGCCATCGGGCTGCGGATCGTAGCACGACCAGGTCAGCGAGAGATCGAGCCCCACGCGCAAAGCCTCGCTGACGATCCGCGCCTTGTCCCAGTGCTGCAACGGCGCCTGAATCCGAAACCCTTCGCCCTCCTGCCCCTCGCGCGTGGCCAGCCTTGCGGTTTCCTCGAAGCTGGCGATGAATTCGGGGCGGCAATCGGGATAGCCCGAATAGTCGAGCGCGTTCACGCCGATAAAGATGTCGTTCGCGCCGACCACCTCTGCCCAGGCCAGTGTCAGCGACAAGAACACCAGATTGCGCGCCGGGACATAGGTAATCGGAATACCCTCTTCCGCCACGCCCCCCTTTGGTACATCGATATCGGCGGTGAGAGCCGATCCGCCGAATTGCGAAAGGTCCAGCGGCAGGATGATGTGGCGCTCTGCCCCAAGCGACTGCGCCACCGCGCGCGCCGCATCGAGTTCGCGGCGGTGGCGCTGGTTATAGTTGATGGTGAGGGCGTTGATCGCAAAGCCCTGTTCCTTGGCCAGCGCCGCGGACAGGCTCGAATCGAGGCCGCCGGAAAGCAGCACGATCGCTTGCTTCTGGCCCGTGTCTGAGGTGGTGGAGGTCATGCCGCGGAGCTAGGACGGTGCTTGCCCCGGAGCAAGCCCCCTTCGTTCAGCAGGCTCCGACGTAACGCGCCTCGGCCTCGATCGAGAACGGCTTGCCATCCTCGATCCCCTGGCTACGCAACTGCACCAGCCGATTGCCTTCTCGCCTGATGCTCGTGCGGCCATAGCCATGACCGCGGCAGGTATACTGCACGGTGACCTCGCCGGGCTCATCATCGACCACGAAACGGTCGCAATTGAGCTGACGATGGCGCAACTGGATGAACTCGTGCCCCGTGCGCACGCACAGCCGCGTGGTCGGCCCATCGGGCCTCACCCGCACGGTCCACGCCCCCTTGTCGAGGGTGCCGAGCACGGCCAACTCAGGCGCCTGTGCCGCAGCGGGCAAGCCCACCGCCGCTCCTACGGACACCATCGCTACAAGTTTCAAGACCTTACGCATGCCATACCTATAACCTGTTCGAGCTGAACACACACGGTATATTGTAAAATGTCATGATACTTCATCCGACATTGCCGGTATTGCAAACTCACGAGAACAAAAGGCGCAGTCGACCACAATGTCGCCTTCGTCGTTTGTCATCTCGGCACGCTCTTCTTTGCCGAATCGACTAAGGATTGCCGCATAGTGCTCGATCGAGCAGCGGCATCCCTTGCGCAAGGTGGTCAGCCCGTCGGTGCGTAACTCGCGCTCCTCGTGGAATAGCCGCCAGACCAGCGCCTCCATCGACAACGCCTGATCCACCAGTTCGCCGTGCGAAATGGTGTCGGCGAGGATCGAGACGTGCTCCCATTCGGGATGGTCGAAGCGCACGTGCAGACGTTCGCGCCCTTCCTCGCCATCGGCCAGATGCTGCACCAGCATCCCCCCGGCAATGCCCCCGTCGTGCGCGAAAGCCATCGCCGTGCGCACCCGCGTGGGTAGCTGTTCGCTCTGCGCGAAGTAGGCTTCGATCGCGTGGCTCAGGTTCTCACCTTCGAGCGGCACGATCCCCTGATAGCGCTGCCCGGTGCTGGCCAGGTCGAAGGTCACGGCGAGGTGGCCCTTGCCAAACAGCGTTCCGAGGCGCGGATTGGCCCCGACCTGCGCCGGAACATCGGGCGCCACCTCGGCATAGCCGCGCAGCGCGCCGTCGCGATAGTCGCACACCAGCAGGCGGATCAGGCCCTCTTCCGAGCGCGCCTGAATGGTCATCTGATCCTGTTCGTCCTTCAGCATCGAGCCCATCAGCGCGGTCAGCACCAGCGCCTCGGCGAGGCAGTGCTTTACCGGCGCAGGATAGTCGTGTGCCGACAGGATTTCGTCGAGCACCGGCCCAAGCCGCACCAGCCGACCACGGCAATCGCGGTCGGGCAGGATGAAGCGCAGGACGGTGTCGAAACTGGTCTCGACTTGAGCGGCAGTGGTGTCAGTCATCGGCTTTAGATGGGAATAGCCGCGCGCGATGTTAAGCCGCCGCGCCCAGCTGACTGAAACACCACAGCAAAACAGACTTTTGCGCGTGGATTCGGTTCTCCGCCTCGTCGAAAACCACCGATTGCGCGCTTTCGAACACGCTCTCGGTCACTTCCTCACCCACATGCGCGGGCAGGCAATGCAGGAAGATCGCATCGGCCTTGGCCTGCGCCATCAGCGCATCGTCGACCTGATAGGGCGCGAGCTGCGTTAGCTTCTCCTCGGCATGATCCTGTCCCATCGAGATCCACGTATCGGTGACGATCACGTCGGCTCTGCTTGCGGCCTCGGCGGCATCGCTGGTCACATCGACGCGCGCGCCACCGGCACGGGCCTTGGCGACATAATCGGCATCGGGTACGATCTCGGCTGGCGTGCCGATGCGGACGTTGAACTTCATCAGCCCCGCCGCTTCCAGCACCGAGTTCAATACATTGTTGCAATCGCCCAGCCAGGCGACCTCCAGCCCCGGCAGCGCCTTGCCGTGCTCGACCATGGTCACAAGGTCGGCCACGATCTGGCACGGGTGCGACTGGTCGGTCAGCCCGTTGATCACCGGAACGCTGGCATAGCGGGCCATTTCCTCGACCTTGGCGTGATCGTCGGTACGGACCATGATCGCGTCGGCCATGCGGCTCAGCACACGCGCGGTGTCCGCCACGCTTTCGCCGCGGCCGAGCTGCGAGGTGCCCGAATCGAGGATCAGCGCCGAGCCGCCGAGCTGGCGCATCGCCATGTCGAAGCTGACGCGCGTACGGGTCGAGTTCTTCTCGAACACCATCGCCAGCACGCGGCCAGCCAGCGGCGCATCGGCATCGGGCTTGCCCTTGGGCCATTCCTTGCGCGCGGCCTTGCGGCTTTGCGCATCGTTGATCATGGCGGCGATCGCATCGCCACCGGCATCGGCGAGGTCGAGGAAATGGCGCATCGTCATCCCGCAGTCTCCGCTTCGTAGTCCGCCGCGCCCGCCGAGAGTTTCTCGAAGAACTCGTCGATCTCGGCCTCGCCGATCACCAGCGGCGGCAGCAGCCGCAGCGTCGAGTCGCCCGCCGCCACGGTCAGCAGCTGGTGGTTATCACGCAGGTGCTGCATGAACGGACGCGGTTCGACCTTCATCTTGATCCCGAGCATCAGGCCCAGCCCGCGCACCTCTTCGAACAGCTCGGGATAGTTGCCGATGAACTGTTCGAGCCGGCCGCGCAGCCGTTCGCCCGTAGCACGGACCTGCGCGAGAAACTCCTCATTGCCCACGGCATCGAGCACCGCTTCAGAGGCGGCCATCGCCAGCGGATTGCCGCCATAGGTGGAACCGTGGGTGCCGAAGGTCATCCCGCGCGCGGCCTTCTCGGTCGCCATGCAGGCACCGAGCGGGAAGCCGCCGCCAAGGCCCTTGGCAGTGGCGAGGATATCGGGGATGAGATCGTACTGTTCGTAGGCATAGAAGGTGCCCGTACGCGCAACGCCGGTCTGCACCTCGTCGAACACCAGCATCAGGTCGTGCTTGTCCGCCAGCGCGCGCAGGCCCTTGATGAATTCCTGACTTCCGACACGAATGCCGCCCTCGCCCTGCACCGGCTCGACGAGGAAGCCCGCCGTGTGCGGACCGATCGCCGCTTCCACCGCGGCAAGATCGCCGAAGTCGACATATTTGAAGCCCGGCAGCAGCGGCGCGAAGCCCTTGTGCATCTTCTCCTGATTGGAGGCGCTGATCGTGGCCATCGTGCGCCCGTGGAAGGCGTTGTTGAAGGTGATCAGCTCGAAGCGGTCTTCGTTGCCGGCATGCTGGTGATAGGCGCGCGCGGTCTTGATCGCGCATTCCACCGCCTCGGCGCCCGAATTGGTGAAGAACACCGTATCAGCGAAGGTCAGGTCGACCAGCCGCTGCGCAAGGTGCTCACCCTGCGGGCTGCCGTAGAGGTTGGAAACATGCATCAGCTCAGCAGCCTGACGCTGGATCGCACCGATCAGGCCCTCGTGCGAGTGGCCGAGCAGGTTAACCGCGATGCCCGCGGCGAAATCGAGGTAGCGGGTGCCATCCTCGTCGATGAGGTGGCAATGCTCACCACGGACCGGACGCACGCCGCACCGTGGGTAGACAGGCATAAGCGCTGAAATGGCCATTAGGATTCCTTCACATCAAAACACAAAAGGGCGGCCCGATCCGAGATCGGAAAGCCGCCTGCTGCTCGTGTAGTATGATGCTGCGGGCGGCCGGTCAAACGCTCGGCCGCCCCGCAATCCGGGTGGCGTCAGCCAGCCGGAACGAGATTTACGGCCGAGTACTTGCCTCGTCGATCGACCTCGAGGTCGAACTCGAAACGGTCGCCTTCGGCGATGCCCTGCAGGCCCGAACGCTCCACCGCGCTGATGTGTACGAAAGCGTCTTCCTTGCCGTCGTCGCGGGTGATGAAGCCGAAGCCCTTCATGGCGTTGAAGAACTTGACCGTGCCCACGGCCTTTTCGCCCGTCAGCTCGCGCTGCGGAGCCTTGGCCTCGACCTGGATCACATCGCCCACGACCTGCAGATCGGCCGCCGACACCTTGCCGCCGCGATCCACGAGGTTGAAGGCAAGCTCCTGACCTTCGGCCAGACCTTCGAGCCCGGCCCGTTCGACCTGGCTGATGTGGACGAACACGTCCTCACCGCCTTCATCACGCTGGATGAAGCCGAAACCCTTCTGCGAATTAAAGAATTTGACCTTGCCGGTGCCGCTGCCGACCACCTGCGGGGGCATGCCGCCACCGCCGCCGCCGCCACGCGGGCCGCCACCGCCGCCGCTGAAACCGCCGCCGCCGCGCGGGCCGCGATCGTTGTCAAACCGGTTGCCCCCGCCGAAGCGGTCTCCACCGCCGCCGCCGCCGAAACCACCGCGACCGCCGCTGTCGCCACCGCGCCAGCCGCCGTCCGAAGGCGGACCACCCTCAAAGAAGGGATCGAAGCCTTCCTCGCCAATGTTGTCCCGCTTGTCGCGTCCCCGTCCGCGACGTCCTCTGTCGTAACCCATCTAAACCAAAAACCCTAAGTTTCCGTCCTTAAACCATGCCGTGGAATTCGGACGAAGACCCCCGGCCGGAAGCGGTGGCGATGCCCCGCCACTTCCATTTGCTGTGTATAACCTAGAAAAGCCCGTGACGCGAATGTTTTAAGATTACGGCCAGGTTACGCCGCTTTTTATCGCCGCCTCCGCCCAATCCGTGCGATTGGGTTCAACTCAAGCAATGACCATTAAGGCGCGTGAAGCTTTATTAGTCACGCCGCAAGCGCGCCTAGCGCGAATCGGCATTCGCCCCACTGGCCCGCTTACAGCGCGTGCTCGCCTGTCTCGCCTGTGCGGATGCGGACAGCTTCTCCCAGATCGAGCACGAAAATCTTGCCGTCGCCGATCGTCTCGGTGTTGGCGGCAAGGCGAATCGTTTCGACCACGCGCGGCGCGAGATCATCGGGCACCGCGATCTCCAGCCGCACCTTCGGAAGCATGTTCACCGAATATTCGGCGCCGCGATAGATCTCGGTCTGCCCCTTCTGACGACCGAATCCCTTCACCTCGTTGGCGGTGAGACCGGCGACACCAATTCCGGCAAGCGCCTCGCGCACCGGTTCGAGCTTGTGCGGCTTGATCACCGCGATCACCATTTTCATCGCCTCGTTCCTCCGCTTTGGCCGCAGCGTCAGCACAGTACCGCCCCGCAAGCCACCCCCATGTTGCACGGACGCGACACAAAAAAAAGGGGCCGGAGCGCTTGGCTCCGGCCCTTGAAAAGGTGTTCGTTCGCAGGAGGAACGTCGGGAGGCGGGGTCAGGGGGAGAGGAGGAAGAGCCTGACCCCGCCAAACTTGTGATGGATCAGGCCTGGTTGGCGAGACCCGGGTAGGCTTCCACGCCGATCTCGGCGAGGTCGAGGCCCGCAAGCTCCACCTCTTCCGAAGGACGCAGGCCCACGGTAGCTTTCAGGATGAACCACAGGATACCGGAGGCAACCGACACCCAGACCATGGTCAGCAGCACGCCGACGAGCTGGCCCACGAAGGTGGCGTCACCGGCCCAGGCGACCACGAGCGTGCCGAAGATACCGGCGCACAGGTGAACCGGGATCGCGCCGACAACGTCGTCGATCTTGAGCTTATCGAGCAGCGGAACCACGACCACCGGCAGGATGCCGCCGATGCCGCCGATCACGATCGACTGGCCAACGGTCGGTGCCAGCGGCTCGGCCGTGATGGCGACCAGACCGGCAAGCGCGCCGTTCAGGGCCATGGTCACGTCAGCCTTGCCGTAGCGCAGCTGGGTAGCGATGATCGCGACCACCACACCGGCGCAAGCGGCCATGTTGGTGTTGACGAAGATCTTCGACACGTCCGACACGTCGCCCACGGTGCCCATCGCAAGCTGCGAAGCGCCGTTGAAGCCGAACCAGCCGAGCCACAGGATGAAAGTGCCCAGAGTGGCGAGCGGAATGTTCGAGCCCGGGAACACATTGACCCGGCCATCGGCGGCATAGCGACCAAGCCGCGGACCGAGGATGATGGCGCCGACCAGAGCAGCCCAGCCACCCGTCGAGTGGACGAGGGTCGAACCGGCGAAGTCGGAGAAGCCCCAGACGCTGTCGAGGTAGCCGCCACCCCATTCCCAGCTCACCACGACCGGATAGATCACGGCGGTCAGCACGGTCACGAAGATGAAGAACGGCACGATCTTGATACGCTCGGCCAGGGTGCCCGAAACGATCGAGGCGGTGGTGGCGCAAAAGACCATCTGGAAGAACCAGTCCGAAGCAACCGAGTAACCGGTGTCGAGATCGGCGTCGCCGACGCCCTGCATCGAATAGACGGTGCCGTTCATACCGAACAGGCCGAGCGAATCCTCGGCAAAGCCCGGATAGGCGATGTTGTAGCCGATCACCCAGAACATCAGACCGGCAATCGAATAGAGGCCGATGTTCTTCAGGCACTGCGTCGAAACGTTCTTGGTGCGGACCAGGCCAGCCTCGAGCATGGCGAAGCCAGCGGCCATCCACATCACGAGGAAGCCGCCGATCAGGAACAGCAACGTGTTGAGAATATAGGCGGTGCCGCCGCCGACTGCGTCAGCCGCAGCCTCCTGGGCGAACGCCGGCGTGGCGAAGGCGAAGCTTGCCGCAGCAACCGCGCCCAGTTTGAAAAGAGTGTTCTTCATGGAATGCGTCCCCCTCAAAGCGCGGTTTCGTCGGTTTCGCCGGTGCGGATCCGCGTTGCCGATGCCAGATCGAGCACGAAGATCTTGCCGTCGCCGATGCTTTCGGTGCTGGCGGTTTGCTGGATGGTCTCGACGACCTTCGGCATAAGCTCGGTAGTAACCGCGATTTCCAGCTTCACCTTGGGAAGCATGTTCACCGAATACTCGGCTCCGCGGTAGATTTCGGTCTGCCCCTTCTGGCGACCGAATCCCTTCACTTCCGAGACCGTCATCCCGGCCACGCCCAGCCCCGCGAGTGCTTCACGCACCTCATCGAGCTTGAACGGTTTGATTATGGCGATGATGAACTTCATCTCAAACCCCTGTTGCCTTGCCGGGCACGCCCCCGGCCACGGCACAACCTCGCAAGCAGCGTGCCAGTTTCGATATCTGCGGGATTCAGGGATCGTTTGGTGCGGTTGCTACGCTTCCAGGCACTCTGCCTGCCTAAAGCGTGGGCGCGCTGCCTAAATTTTGTGCATCGAGCGTGAGCCGTGCGCGGATCGGCAGGTGGTCGGAGGCCTCGCGCGCCAGTGGCGAACGGAACACTTCCAGCTGCTCACAGCGCCAGTGCGGGCTGACGATCATCCGATCGAGCGACAACAACGGCCCGCGCGCCGGAAAACTGTGCCCCGGCGTCAGCACCGACCAGTAGTCGTGCAGTCCGCGCAGGCGCTCGGGGTGGGCAAGCCAGGCATTGAGGTCGCCCAGCATCAGCGAAGGCCGGCCGCTCGCCCGGCCCGCCGCGCAAAGCTGCGCCAGCTGCGCCTTGCGCCGCAGCCCCGAGAGATCGAGGTGCATGCTGGTGACGTCGATCGGCTGGCCGTCCACCCGCAAGCTGGCGGTGAGCGCTCCGCGCGGTTCAAGCCTTGGCAGATGGACGGCATCGACCGCGTCGATCGTCAGCCCCTCGCGCACCAGCAGCATATTGCCGTGCCAGCCAAGGCTGGCAGGCTTCATCGGCACCGAGGCCAGTTGCCAGCCGAGATGTTCGAGCCGCGAGCGTTCGAACACGCTGGCGCGCTGGCCCAGCCTGAGGTCGACCTCCTGTAGCCCGACCACGTCGGCGCCCAGTTCATCGATCACCGCAAGGATGCGTTCGGGATCGCGCCGCCGGTCCGCGCCGACGGCCTTGTGGACATTGTAGCTGGCGAAGGTGAGTTCGGTCATGCGCCACCGATATAGCGGTCGGTGATGCGGGTGGGCAGACCGTCGATGCTTTCTCGCGCGCGGCGGGCCTTGCCCGCCCATTCGACCGGATCGGCCTGCGCGTGATGTTTGACTAGCGTCTGCCGTTCCTGCTCCAGTTGCATCAGTGGCACGCCATAGCCGCAGCTGGTCTGTACGCTCTCGACCGCGATATCGAAAATCTGGCGCGTTCCGGGGAGCATGGTGAAGTGCTCGGCCAGTTCGTCCCAGCCGCTTTCCCACGGCAGCACCGGATTGCCGCGCCCGTAGATGCGCAGGATCTGCGCGGGCTGCTGGAAATTGCAGAACATGATCGTGATGCGGCCACCCTTGCCGTTGTCGTCGGCGAGGAGGTGGGCGTTCGTCTCGTTGCCCGAGCCACCAAGGTCGAGATAGGCTACCCGGTTCGGGCCAAGCACGCGGAACGCGTCATAGCCCTTGGGCGACAAGTTGATCCGCGCGTCCGCCGCTGCGGTGGCGACGAAGAACACCGGTTGCTGCGCGATCATCGCGAGATGCTTTTCGTCGAGCGCGTCGAAGAATGTGGCCATGGCCTGAGTTATAGGCGCAGGCCGGGCACTTTCCTACAGGCTACGCTTTATGGCACGGCAGACGGGCTCTTTGACACGTCCGAACCCACCCTTTTTCGCGCGCAAAACCGCCCGGGCGTATACTTCGGCGGCCTCGCACAATCTTCTGATTACGAAACGAAATTTCCAGATTGCAGCATCGTCACGCTGTCAACTTCGCCACCTTCTCAGCGTTCCTTGGTGGCGGAGAAGGTCAGCTCGGGGTTCTTCTCCTGCTGATAGCCAACGTCCCAGGCGGACTTGGCCATGAACACGAGATCGCCATCGCGGTCATGCGCGATGTTGCCCTGGTTGAACTTTTCGAAGGCATCCTTCGCCGCATCGCTCCCCTTGATCCAGCGCGCCGTGGCAAAGGGCGAGGCTTCGAGCGCCGCATCGACCTTGTACTCTGCCGAGAGCCGCGAGATCAGCACGTCGAGCTGGAGCTGGCCGACTACGCCGACAATGCTCGAGCCTCCGATCACCGGGTAGAACACCTGAATCACGCCCTCTTCGGAGAGGTCGTCGAGCGCCTTTCTGAGCTGCTTGGTCTTGGTCGGATCCTTGAGTTGCACGCGGCGCAGGATTTCGGGCGCGAAGTTGGGCAGGCCGGTGAAGCGGATCTTGTTGGTCTCGCTCAGCGTATCGCCCACGCGTAGGGTGCCGTGGTTGGGAATGCCGATGATGTCGCCCGGCTCGGCGGTGTCGGCGATCTCGCGGTCCTGCGCGAAGAACAGGATTGGCGAGTGCACCGCAATCGGTTTGCCGAGCCCGCTCGGGGTCAGCTTCATCCCACGTTTGAAGGTGCCCGAAACCTGCCGCATGAAAGCGATGCGGTCGCGGTGATTGGGGTCCATATTGGCCTGGACCTTGAAGATGAAGCCGGTGACCTCGCCATGATCTGTGTCGATCAGCTCCTCGCCCGCAGGCTGCGGACGTGGGGGCGGGGCGAAGTCGGCAATCGCGGTGATCAGCTCCTCGACGCCGAAGTTCTTGAGCGCCGAGCCGAAATAGACCGGGGTGAGGTCGCCGTTGCGATAGGCTTCGAGGTCGAACTCGGGATAGCCCACCTTGGCCAGCTCGATTTCCTCGGCATAGTTTTCGGGAATCGCCGCATCGGCCTCGCGCTTGCCAAGAAATTCCTTGGAGCCGCCCTCGGGACGCGCCACCAGGCCGGTGCGGAAATCGAGCAGGCCTTCGAACAGGCCGCCCATCCCGATCGGCCACATCTGCGGGCTAACATCGAGCGCGAGCTTGTCGGCCACTTCGTCGAGCGTCTCGAAGGCGTCACGGCCCTCGCGGTCGACCTTGTTGACGAAGGTGATGATCGGCACCGAGCGCAGGCGGCAGACCTCGAACAGCTTCAACGTCTGCGGTTCGATGCCCTTGGCCGCGTCGATCACCATGATCGCTGAATCGACCGCCGTCAGCGTGCGGTAGGTATCTTCGGAGAAATCCTCGTGCCCCGGCGTATCGAGCAGGTTGAAGGTGATGGTTTCGCCATCGAAATCCTTCTCGAAGGTCATCACCGAAGAGGTGACCGAGATGCCGCGCTGCTGCTCGATCTTCATCCAGTCGGAGCGGGCGCGCCGCGCATCACCGCGCGCCTTGACCTGTCCGGCAAGGTGAATCGCGCCGCCCTGCAACAGCAGCTTTTCGGTGAGCGTGGTCTTACCGGCGTCGGGGTGCGAGATGATCGCGAAGGTACGGCGATTGGACGTCACTATCCGCGCAGCTCCCCGCCGAGCTTGGCGGCGGCTGCCACCACATTGTCGGCAATCGCCTTGAGGTCGGCTTCCTTGTAGCTCTTCTCGCCCGGCTGGAGCGTCACCTCGACCGCCACGCTCTTCCTGCCCTCGGGCACGCCTTGCCCCGCGAACACATCGAACACGCGGGCATCGACGATATTCGCCTTGTCCGCACCCTTCACCGCGCGCAGCAGGTCGCCCGCCGGAAGTTCAGCGGGAACGAGGAAGGCGAAGTCGCGCAGCACCGGCTGAAGCGCGGACGGCGCGAAGTGCGGCTTGGCGAAGCTCGCGGCGCCCTTCCTGGCCGGGATCGCATCGAGGAACAGCTCGACCGCGACCACCGGGCCATCGACATCGAAGGCTGCCAGCGTGCGCGGGTGCAAGGTGCCGAAGCGGGCCAGCACGTTCTTGGGGCCAAGCCGCAAGGTGGCCGACTGGCCGGGGTGGAACTGCTCCCCCGCCTCACTCATCACCTGCAGCTTGTCGACCGGCGCCCCCGCCTCGGCGAGCAGCGCCATGGCCTCAGCCTTGGCGTCGAAGGCATCGAAGGCCTGCGCCTTGCCATTGGCCCAGCCGCGCGGGGCCTTGTCGCCCGCCAGCACCACGGCGAGGATCAGCCGCTCGTCACTCGCGCCGTCCTTGCCGCGCAGATAGCGCCGCCCGATCTCAAACAGCCGCAGCGACGTCGCGCCACGGTCGAGGTTGCGTTTGGTGGCTGCAAGCAGCCCCGGCAGCAGCGAGGGGCGCATGGCCTTCAGGTCTTCGCTGATCGGGTTGTCGAGCACCCACAACGGGCCTTCAGAGAAAAGCTCGGCCTCGGCTTCGGGAAGGAACGACCAGGTCACGGCCTCGTTCAGCCCGCGCCCAGCGGCCGCACGACGTATTCGCCGCTCAAGCGACTGCGCCGCAGTGGCAGTCGGACGGGCAACGCCGTCAGCGCGCGGCAGGGCGACCGAGGCCACCTTGTCGAGCCCGTGGATACGCACGACTTCCTCGACCAGATCGGCAGCGCCTTCCACATCGTGGCGGCGAAGCGGCACGGTCACGTTCCAGTTCGCATCGACCACGAAGTCGAGCGCTTCAAGGATACGCTTCTGCTCGGCCTCGTCGACGCCCACGCCGCCCAGCCTTGCGGTCAGGCCCGGATCGAAGGCGATCACTTTGGGCGCGCTCGGCGGCGAACCGGCGCGGACGGCTGTGCTCGCCTCGCCGCCGCACAGGCGCTGCACCAGCGAGGTCAGCCCTTCCAGCCCCTCGTCGAGCCACGCCGGATCGACCCCGCGCTCGAACCGGGTGCGTGCATCGCTGGCAAGGCCAAGCTTTCGGCCCGTCACACCGATGGTTTCGGGGTTGAAATAGGCGATCTCGAGCAGGACGTCGGTGGTGCTCTCGCTCACCGAGCTGTCGAGCCCGCCCATGATCCCGGCGATGTCGTGGACGCCCTTGTCATCGGCGATCACGGTCATCGTGGAATCGAGCGTGTAGGTCTTGTCGTTCAAAGCCACGACCTGCTCGCCGTCCCTGGCACGGCGGGCGACGACCGGGCCGCTGAGCTTGGCCAGATCGTAAACGTGCGCCGGACGCCCAAATGCGAGCGACATATAGTTGGTGATGTCGACCAGCGCGGAAATCGGCCGCTGGCCCGCGGCCTTGAGCCGCGCCTGCATCCAGTCGGGCGAGGCACCGTTGGTTACGCCGCGCACCACGCGGGCATAGAAGGCGGGGCAGCCCTCGGGATCGTCGGTGCGGATCTCGACCGGGCAGTCGAATGCCTCTTCGATTTCGAAGCTCTTGAGCGGCTTGAGCGTGCCAAGGCCTGCCGCCGCCAGATCGCGGGCAATGCCATAAACGCCCATGCAATCGGGCCGGTTGGGCGTGATCGCCACGTCGAGCACCGGCGAAGCGCCGTGGTACTCGGCAAAGTCAGTGCCGATGGGGGCATCATCGGGCAGTTCAATAATGCCGTCGTGATCCTCGCCCAGCTCCAGCTCGCGGGTCGAGCACATCATGCCCGACGATTCGACCCCGCGGATCGCCGCCTTGCGCAGCACCATGCCGTTGGCCGGAACCACCGCACCTGGCGAACCGAGCACGCCAACCAGGCCAGCACGCGCATTGGGCGCGCCGCAGACGATCTGCTGCTCCTCGCCGGTGCCGTTATCGACCGTAAGCACCTGCAACTTGTCGGCATCGGGGTGCGGCTTGGCCGTGAGCACCTTCGCGACACGGAAGCCTGCCAGCGCCTCGGCCGGATCTTCGATCCCCTCGACCTCGATGCCGATTTCGTTGAGCTTGGCGGCAATGTCGGCAAGGCTCGCCTCGGTTTCGAGGAAGTAGGTCAGCCATTCGAGCGAGAACTTCATGCGCGCTCTCCCACGCCAGCAGAAAGCGTCGGCTGAGCCAGCGCCGAGAAACCATAGTGTTGCAACCAGCGGGCATCGCCGTCGAAGAAGGCGCGCAGGTCGTCCATCCCGTACTTGAGCATGGCGAGCCGGTCGACGCCAATACCGAAGGCAAAGCCCTGCCATTCATCGGGATCGAGCCCGCTCATTTCGATCACCCGGCGGTTGACCATGCCGCTGCCGAGCAGCTCCATCCAGCCGTGGCCGGGCTTGTCACCCGAGCCGCCAAGCACACGCTTGCCATCGACCAGCTCGAAGCCGACGTCAGCCTCGACCGAAGGCTCGGTGAACGGGAAGTAGCTCGGGCGCAGGCGGATCACGATGTCCTCGTTCTCGAAGAAGGCCTTGAGAAAGGTCTCGAGCGTCCACTTGAGGTGGCCGAGGTGAATGCCCTTGTCGATCACCAGACCTTCGATCTGGTGGAACATCGGGGTGTGCGTGGCGTCGCTGTCGCTGCGGTAGACGCGGCCCGGCGCGATGATGCGCAAGGGGGCACCTTCGGCCAGCATGGTGCGCACCTGCACAGGCGATGTATGCGTGCGCAGCAGCATCTTGCCGCCCTTCGGAGCGGTGTCAGGGAAATAGAACGTATCGTGCATGGCCCGCGCCGGGTGGCTTTCGGGCATGTTGAGCGCGGTAAAGTTGTACCAGTCGTCCTCGATCTCCGGGCCGGTGGCGACGGCAAAACCGAGGTCGGCGAAGATTTCGGCCAGTTCGTCCATAACCTGGCTGACCGGGTGGACCGAACCGCACGGAGCTTCGGACGCGGGCAGGGTCAGGTCAAGCGTCTCGGCGGCAAGCTTCGCTTCGAGTGCTTCCGCTTCGAGCACGTCTTTGCGTGCAGCCAGTTCATCGGTGACCGCCTGCCGCAGGGCCTGGATTTCCGGCCCCCTGGTCTGGCGTTCTTCCGGGCTCATCTTCCCCAGCGTCTTCATCAGCGCCGAGACGGAACCCTGCTTGCCCAGAAATTCGACGCGCAGGACCTCAAGGGCAGCCAGATCGGCTGCCGCCGCAATGCGCGCTTTCGCGTCGTTTTCGATCGATTGTGTTTCCGACATGCCCACTAGCAACTTATTGGCCGATAAGCCGGGCCTGTTAGCGAGCCTGCGCCCGCCCCCCAAGCCCTATTTCGTCTTCTCTACTCCGACAGGGGCCTTTCCCCCGGCATATCGCAGGATTGTGGGCAGGTCGGTCTGCGCAACAGCGCCCTGATCAACCATGCGCTGAGCGATAATCCGGTCCAGAATGGGATGTGGCATTCCCGCATATTCGGAGGGGGTCATCCCCATAATGCTTCGGAAATCACGCACGAAGTGGGCCTGATCGTAATAGTGACTGTCGAGAGCGTTGCTCCAGCTCGCCCGAGATTCGAGCATGAATCGGGCGAGGCTTCGTAGGAAACGCTGGCGACGCAGCAATGTCTTGGGGGGAAAGCCGAAATACTGGCTGCACATACGTTCGAGCGAGCGGCGGCTGGTGCCCACCCGCTCAGCGAGGTCGTTCACGTCGTTGAGATCGGCATCCTTGAGTGCCTCCTGGCAAGCCAAGACGCGCGCGGGCACGGGGGGGGTCCGTGCATCGAGGTCGAGCAGGAAGCTGTTGATGGCCGCAGCAGCTGCATCGTCGTCTCCTCCTGTCGCCTCGATCAGCCCCAGCAGCGGCGCGAAGGCGCCAAAACCCGAATCCTCCCCGTTGACGATAGCGTTCCTGAGCGAGGCAGCCGACAGACCGACAAAGCGGGCCCAACCGGCCGGATGGAGACCGAGGCCGAATATCCGCGACGTGGCGAGCCGAAAGTCGATCGCCCGGCTGGTCGGGCCGCTGACGACAAAGTGCGGGCATTGCTGCATCACAGCCGGGACAACGCGCGCGGTAGGGGGCGTACCGGCATAGGTGAACCGCATGGCGGCCCATTCCGGGTGAAGCGAATCGGCAACAACCCCACCTTCCTCGCAGGTCAGCGCAAAGCTGTAGAGCGCGGTGAAATAGGGCGCGAGCACGTCCGACAGACCGAAAAACTGCACGTCGAGAGTGAACGATGGCATTGTAGGATCGTCCAAGGTACGCGTCCCCATTGCTCGCACCGAAAGCGCATCGAGCGGAATGCCGCCAATAACTCGATGCCAGCAATGCTGCTCTCGGCAGCCTCTCCCTGTGTCAATAATCTCCGCTAATTAACGCCTTGGCAACCAAAAGTTTCCCGCTTCAGGATAGTTCAGGTAGACCGAAAAAGACAAAGGGCGCGTCGGGCCAAGCCCGACGCGCCCTTAAGTCTGGCAGAAAGTGCAAGCGCCCGATCAGGCGGGCAGCGCTTCCTTGGCCTGCTTGATGATGAGACCGAAAGCGGCGCTCTCGTTCATCGCGAGGTCGGCCATCACCTTACGGTCAAGCTCGATCCCGGCCAGCTTGGTGCCGTGGATGAACTGCGAATAGGTCAGGCCTTCGGCGCGAACGGCAGCGTTGATACGCTGGATCCACAGCGCGCGGAAGTTCCGCTTGTTCACCTTGCGGTCGCGATAGGCGTATTGGCCGGCCTTCTCGACAGCCTGACGGGCGACGCGAATCGTATTCTTGCGACGGCCGCGATAGCCCTTCGCCTGATCCAGAATCCGCTTGTGCTTGGCGCGGGTGGTTACACCGCGTTTGATGCGAGGCATAGTATATCTCCTTTAGCGCGCAGGCTCAGTTGAGGCCGTAAGGGGCCCACTTCTTGATGTGCTTCACGTCCGCTTCGGACAGCACATCGGTGCCGCGGTTCTGGCGAATATACTTCGCATTGTGGCTGATCAGGCGGTGGCGCTTGCCGGCGACACCATGCTTGACCTTGCCAGTAGCGGTGAGCTTGAAGCGCTTCTTCACGCCGCTCTTGGTCTTCAGCTTGGGCATTTTCATCTCCTTAGAACAGAGACACGTCCAACCGGCCCTGGCAGCCCTTTTCGCCAGGCAGGCAGATAAATCACGTGTCGGTGAAGCCGGGGCTCTTAGACAATTGCCCGCAAAAGGCAAGTGGCACGATTGGGAGCGCACTCCTCAGTGGTGGTCGTGGCCGGTCATGGCCTCGAGCACATCTTCGAGCCGCGCCGGATCGCCCAGCGCCAGCACCTGCCCGCCCGAACCGGCATGGAGCGGTTCGCCCGCCCAGTCGCACATCAGCCCGCCGGCGCCTTCGACAACCGGCACCAGGGCCGCGAAGTCGTGCAGCTTGAGGCCCGCCTCGCACACAATGTCGAGCTGGCCCGAGGCGAGGCAGCCGTAGTTGTAGCAGTCGCCGCCCATGACCATGCGCTTGTGGTTGGTCTTGGCCGCAAGCGCCATGAACACGTCGCCCTCGGCCTGGCTGAAATAGTGCGGCCCGGTGGTGGCAATGGCGGCTTCTGACAGCTCGCGGCAGGTGCGGGTTGTGACTGCTCCGCCGTTGAAAGTGGTCGGCTGACCGGTCACGCCGAGCCAGCGCTCGCCGGTGATCGGCTGGTCGATCATACCGAGCACGGGAAAGCCATCCACCAAGAGCGCGATCAGCGTGGCGAAAATCGGGCGGCCGGCGAGGAAAGCGGTGGTTCCGTCAATCGGATCGAGCACCCAGACCCGGCCGGACTTGCCCTCCTTCAAGCCATATTCCTCGCCGTGGATGCCATCGGCGGAATATTCGGCCTCGATCAGCTTGCGCATCGCCGCTTCGGCATTGCGATCGGCAATCGTCACCGGCGAGGCATCGGCCTTGGCCTCGTGATCGAGCGCAGTGCGGAACAGCGGACGGATTTCCGCCCGTGCAGCCTCGGCCAGACGGGCAGCGAGGGCAATTTCGGCGTCGAGTCGCATCAGGGCAGGGTCACTGGATCGTCTGCCATATGCACCCGGATCACGATGGCGCGCACGCCCTCAGGCCCCGCCTTCGGAGTGTGGACCACGCGCGGCGGGATAATGAAAGTCTCACCCGGCGAAACCACCTCCGGCTCGGCACCCGGCAGGCCGACCAGCGCCTCTCCAGCGATGACATAGAGGAACTCTTCCCAAGGGTGCGAATGGGGATCGCCCACCGCATCGGGGCCAAGGTTGAGATCGGTGACAATCAGCCGATGCTCCGGCGCGGCGGCAGGCGCGGTGTCGAACACAGGGTTAGGCCCGATGGGCGGGGTCCAGCCCGCCTGCGGAGCAGGCTCCTGCGCAAAACCAGCGCTGCACGCACCAAGGGCGACGGCCAGCAGCGGCAGGCTCAGGCGGGTCTGGATCGCTGCGGGCATCGTGTTGCTCCTAGTCGAACAGGCTGGAAACGCTGCTTTCGTCGGCAATGCGGCGGATCGCCTCCCCCACCAGCGGCGCGACGCTCAGCACGCGGATGCGTTCGGACGCCATGCTCGCCTCGGTCGGCAGGATCGAATCGGTGATCACCAGTTCCTTCAGCGCCGAGCCGTTGACCCGCGCCACCGCACCGCCCGACAGCACGCCGTGGGTGATGTAGGCGGCGACGCTCTTCGCACCTTGATCCATCAGTGCCGAGGCCGCGTTGCACAGCGTGCCGCCCGAATCGATGATGTCGTCGATCAGGATGCAGTGGCGGCCCTGCACGTTGCCGATGATGTTCATCACTTCGGATTCGCCGGGCCGCTCGCGGCGCTTGTCGACGATGGCGAGCGGCGCGTTGTCGAGTCGCTTGGCGAGTGCACGCGCGCGCACCACGCCGCCAACGTCGGGCGAGACCACCATCAGATCCTCGTTGCCGTAACGCGCCTGAATATCGGCCGCCATGACCGGCGCGGCATAGAGGTTGTCGGTCGGGATATCGAAGAAGCCCTGGATCTGCCCGGCGTGCAGATCGACCGACAGCACGCGGTTGGCGCCTGCCTCGGTGATCAGGTTGGCCACCAGCTTGGCCGAGATCGGAGTGCGCGGGCCGGGCTTCCGATCCTGCCGGGCATAGCCGAAATAGGGCAGCACGGCGGTGATCCGGCGGGCCGAGGCACGGCGCAGCGCGTCGATCCCGATCAGCAGTTCCATCAGGTTATCGTTGGCCGGGAAGCTCGTCGACTGGATGATGAACACATCCTCGCCGCGCACGTTCTCGTGGATTTCGATGAAGATTTCTTCATCGGCGAAACGGCGCACGCTGGCGTCGGTCAGCGGCACTTCGAGATAGCCGGCAATGGCGCGCGCCAGCGGCAGGTTGGCGTTGCCGGACATGATTTTCATGATGCAGGACCCTCGAGTTTGCGCAGGCGATTCCTCACGCGCCACGCTCTAGCGGCGCGTCACATGATTGCAACCTGCGAAGGGCGACAGGCGGGGGAAAGCGTGGCCCCTCCCAACCTCAGTCGATCCGATGCTCGCCCTTCACCCAGCGCACAGTCCCCGAGGAGGCGCGCATCACCACGCTCTCGGTGGTCATCACGCTACCACCCGCCGGACGACGCAGCGTCTTCACGCCCGCCAGCAGCGAGCCTTCGGTCACGCCGGTCGCAGCAAAGATGCAGTCGCCGCTGGCCAGGTCTTCCAGCTTGTAGATGCGGTCGAGGTCCTCGATGCCCCACTTGCGCGCACGGCCGCGCTCGTCGTCGTTGCGGAACAGCAGCTTGCCGTTGAACTGCCCGCCCACGCAGCGCAGCGCCGCCGCCGCCAGCACACCCTCGGGCGCGCCGCCCGAGCCCATGTACATATCGATGGTGGTTTCCTGATCGGTGGTCGCAATCACACCGGCCACATCGCCATCGCCGATCAGCACAACGCCACAGCCGATTTCGCGCAGCTCGCCGATCAATTCGGCATGGCGCGGGCGATCAAGCACGCAGACGATAATCTCGTGCGGCTTCACGCCTTTGGCCGCTGCCACCGCCTCGACATTTTCCCGCACGCTCTTTTCGAGGCTGATCACGCCTTGGGGATAGCCCGGCCCGACCGCCAGCTTCTGCATGTAGACGTCGGGCGCGTTGAGCAGGCCGCCCTCTTCCGCCGCCGCCAGCACCGCCAGCGAGTTCGGCCCGGCCTTGGCGCAGATCGTAGTGCCCTCCAGCGGATCGAGCGCGATATCGATCTTCGGGCCCTTGCCCGGCGCGCCGCCCACCTTCTCGCCAATATAGAGCATCGGCGCTTCGTCGCGCTCGCCTTCGCCGATCACCACGGTGCCATCTATATATAAGGTATCGAAAGCCTCGCGCATCGCTTCGACCGCAGCGGCGTCGGCGGCCTTCTCGTCACCGCGCCCGATCAGCTTGGAGGCGGCAATGGCAGCAGCCTCGGTCACGCGGACCATTTCGAGCACGAGGACCCGGTCGAGAACGCTTTCGCTGGCGGCGGTCTTGTCTGTCATACTGGGTTCTTCCCTCATGGCCTTGTTGCAGTTCGCTTAATTGGGGATCGAATCTATGTCGAGCCAGAGTGTGGCGCTATCTGCGATCTGTTTCGCAATTGCGGCACCCGCAACGCTGCATGCACAGGAACGCAGCGCCACGAAAGCAGCGGAACTGGCGGCGCGCCAGAGGAGAGCACTGCGCGAGGAGCTGACGCGCCCCGAAGAGTACCAGACCGATGCGATACCATCGTGGTCTGCGGCGCTGGAAAAGACAGCCGGGAAGAGACGCAACGGGGAATGTCGGTCCTGCCGGTCCCGATCGCCCCGCAAGTGACCCGGCTGGACGGCCTGCGCAGATCAGTGGCCATGATCGCGCAGTATGAACTCGGGGCCGGTCACGGGCTGACGGGGAACGGGCGCGCCGCCCGGCTTGTGCCAGAGCCTTAGTCGATCAGGCGCATCACCAGCGGAGCCTCGGTCAGCGCGGGGCTGCCTGCCAGCAGGTCGAGCGCCCTGGCGACCGAGCCCTCCGGCCCCTCGTGCGTGACCATGGCCACCAGCACCGGCTCGCCATCCTCGCCCGGCTTGCCGTGCTGGATCAGGCTCTCGATCGAGACTTCGGCATCGCGCAGCGCTGCGGTGATCTCGGCCAGGACGCCTGGGCGGTCGGCCACGGTGAAGCGGATATAGGCGCGGTTGTGGCGGCCAGCGGGATCGGCCGGCGTGCTCGGCTGCAACATCGTGGCGGGCAGGCCGAGCGGCGGCGGGTTGAAGCCGCGCGCGATATCGATGAGGTCGGCCACCACGGCGCTGGCGGTCGGCCCCATGCCAGCACCTGCGCCCTGGAGCAGCAGCTGGCCCACGTGATCGCCCTCGATCACCACCGCATTTGTCGGCCCCTTCGGCCCGGCAAGCGCATGATCCTTGGCGACAAGGCAGGGGGCGACCCGCTGAAACAGGTGGCACCCCATCTCGTCATAGGTGCAGTCGGCGAGGCCGATCAGGCGGATCACGAAGCCGAGCTGGTCGGCCTGCGCGATGTCGGCCGCGCGGATCGCGCTGATGCCCGAGCAATCGACCGCATCGAAATCGATTCGGGTGCCGAAGGCGAGTGAGGCAAGGATCGACAGCTTGTGCGCGGCATCCACGCCTTCGACATCGAAGGTCGGATCGGCCTCAGCATAGCCCAGCTCCTGCGCATCCTTCAACACGTCGCCGAAGTCGGCGCCGCTGCCCTCCATCTGCGAGAGGATATAATTGCAGGTGCCATTGAGGATGCCATAGATGCGCTCGATCCGATTGGCCGCCGCGCCTTCACCCAAGCCCTTCACCGCCGGAATGCCGCCCGCCACGGCTGCCTCATAGCGCAGCGGCACGCCGGCCTGCTCCGCCGCTTCGGCCAGCTCCATGCCGTGGTGCGCGATCATCGCCTTGTTGGCCGTCACCAGCCCCTTGCCGCCAGCGAGCGCCTTGCGCGCCAGCGCCAGCGCCGGACCGTCAGACCCTCCGACCAGTTCGACCACGACATCGACATCGTCGCGATCGGCAAAGGCCGTCATATCGTCTTCCCAGTCATAGCCCGACAGGTCGACACCGCGATCCTTGCTGCGGTCGCGCGCGTTCACGGCCACGATCTCGATCGGACGTCCCGCGCGCCTGGCAATAAGGTCGCCGTTCTCGGTGAGGACGCGGATCACACCCGCGCCCACCGTACCCAGCCCTGCCAATGCGATCCGCAAGCTGTCCGCCATTTAGTGCCCTCTTTCGTAATCCAACGGCCCGGGCGCTGATGCCGGGCCTTCGTCTTAGTGCAGGCGCGTTAGAGCCCGGCGCGAGCCATGGCTAGGGCCGGATCACCGCAAATAGAGGGTTTTTAGCCAATGCGACTTTCGCACGGCCCCAGTTCCCGCTTGATAAACGCGTAGTCCTCTTGCGCCTGACCCCGCGAGGCGCGGTCGGTCTGGAGATAGCTGTCGGCGGGAAGCTGCTCGGGCAGTTCGCAGGCGAAGCGATACCAGGCGATCGTCTCGGGCTCGGGCGGGCGGGCATCCTGATCGACGATCTCGCCCAACGACACGCCCCATTGCGGCGCCATGTCGGGACGCCGCACGACGCTGACCGAAACGGGCGCCCCGGTGGTGGTCTGGATGAACATCTGCGTCTCCGATTCGCCGGCAAGATTGCCAGCAACCGAGATCACATCCTTTATGCCCGTAATGGCGGGCAGCACATCGCTCGCAGCGAGCTGATTAAGCACCCGCTCGAGCCGGGCCTCGATCATCGGGCCAGCCGGAATCAGCGAATCGGATGACAGCAATTGCACCGAACCGGGCTGTCCGGGCACCGGGTCCGCGAAGAAAACGAACGCCTGACGGGTGATTCGCGGCAATTCCCCGTCCTGATTTGGCATCTTATCGACAAGAAAGTTCAACGATTCGCCCAATGGCAGCGGAGATTTCAATAATCGCTGGATTGTCGATTCGACATACAATCTGACCTGCCCCGGCGCGAGATTGGGCGCCCGCTCGGCGGGCACAACCACTTGATCATCAACGAAAACAACACCGACAACCTCGGCTTCAAGGGCATGATCGACGAGATCTGCATAGGTCGGCGCGCGTTCCGGCGGAAGTTCCGCCGAAATGGCTTGCTCAGAGCCTCCTGCCATGCCCGAACTCACGCATCCCGAGACGGCAAGGGCGGCCGAAGAGATGGCGGTAACCATACGAATTTTCGACAAAATCAGGGGGTGGACGGGCATCGACGCGTTCCTTTTCGGACCATGGTTCAGCGGCATAGCAACCCGCGAGTTTCGTACAATGAAATGACGCGCGAGTGAATCGCAGGTGAACGGATAAAGCGTTTGCCCATGCCGGATATCGCCGTTACACCCTCGCCAAACGGCCCGGCTAACAAAAGAAGATTACTGGCGCCTTAGCATTGCACATTCCATCAAGGTTTGCTGCAAAGGGGAAAGTGGTGTCGGTTATGGCCGGACATTTTTGAATCGAGCGTGGCCAGCATACCACACCATGGTTGCTGGCCCTGAGGGCCAGGCCCCTATGTGGGCATGGCGTGTTTGAGATGGAGTGATGGGACTGGATGGCTTACGCTGACCAACAAATGAGCGGTAGTCGCGTAATCGCGATTATCATCGTTGGCCTCATTCATGTCGTCATTGGCTATACGCTGGTCACCGGACTTGCCTATTCGGCGGTCAAATCGGTGGTCGAGCGTGTGACCACGGTCGATATTGAAGAGCCCGAACCCGAGCCGTCGGAGGAACCCCCGCCTCCGCCGGAACCTGATACGGCACCGCCGCCGCCGGTTGCGCCGCCGCCGCCGATCAATATCGCGCCGGCACCGCCGCCGATCGTGACACAGCCGCGGATTCCGCCGCCAGCCCCGCCTGCGCGCATCATTCCGCCGCCGGCTCCGGCTGCCCCGCCGCCCGCTCCGCCGCCCCCGCCTTCGCAGGCGCGTTCGGCGCAGCGTGACAACTTCAACCGTTGGGCCGCCCGTATTCAGGAAGCCTATCCGTCGCGTGCCATCCGGCGCGAGATCGAAGGTAACGTGGGTGTCGCGGTGACCATTAATGCCGATGGGCGTGTGTCTTCCTGCCGCGTGACTTCCTCGAGCGGCGAGTCCGTCCTCGACGAGGCAGCGTGCGAGGGCATGGAGCGGTATGCCCGCTACGACCCCGCCCTCGATGCAGCTGGCAACCCCACCTCCGGTAGCGATTCGCTGACGATCGTTTACCGACTGAGCTAACTCACCAGTTACAACCTAATCTCTTACGAAGAGGACTGATCCGCATGCTTATGAACATTCTTGCCGCCGCCGGTGATGCCGCAGCGCCTGCCACCGAATTCGGCTTCGTGCAGGCCCTGGAAGAAGGCGGCCCCGTCGCCTGGGCGATCCTTGCCATCATGATCATCATGTCGGTGGGCTCCTTCTACATCCTGATCACCAAGTTCATGGAACAGAAGAAGATCCTCAACCAGTACAAGGCGGTCCGTCAGGGCTTCTGGCGTGCCAACACGCTGAGCGAAGGTGCCGGCAAGCTCGAGAAGAACAGCGCCTGGCGCCAGCTGGTCGACGATAGCCTGAAGGCCCAGGCCGAGCATGACAAGATGCCCAACAGCCTCGAAGCCCATGACTGGCTGCACGGCTCGCTGATGCGTTCGGAAGATTCGATCACCTCGAAGCTGAACGGCGGCCTGTCGTTCCTCGCCACTGTCGGCGCGACCGCTCCGTTCGTCGGTCTGCTCGGTACGGTTATCGGTATCTACCGCGCTCTCATCAATATCGGCATGAGCGGCTCGGCCTCGATCGACAAGGTCGCCGGCCCGGTCGGTGAAGCGCTGATCATGACCGCCATCGGTCTGCTCGTCGCCGTGCCGGCCGTGTTCGCCTACAACTGGCTGCAGGCCCGCAACAAGAAGATCGGCGAACTGATGAGCGCCTTCTCGACCGACCTGCAGGCCTACATCACTTCGAACGGTGCCGTGAAGCCGGCCGTGACCGTGGCTGCCGCCAAGTCGGCTGCTGCTGCCAAGCCCGCCACCACCACCGGTGGCGTGCCGCCGAAGAAGGCCTGATAGCCAAAGCGGATAACTCGGCGGCGGGCCTTGCGTAGAATGTACCAGCCCGCCGCCTCCGTCCCAATTTTGAGATAGGACAAGTCATATGGCTATTTCGACAGGCGGTGGCGGCAACAAGCCGATGGCCGACATCAACACCACTCCGCTGGTGGACGTGATGCTCGTGTTGCTGATCATCTTCCTGATTGCCGTTCCCGTGGCCATCCAGACGGTCGAGAAGCTCCAGGTGCCGATTTTCGTTTCGGTCGAATCGAAAGACAAGGTGGAGAACCTGCTGATCACGGTGACCACTACCGACGCCGAAGGCCGCACCCCCAGCACACTGCGCACCAGCTATACCGGTGCCGATCGCAACGGCGAATGCCGTGTGTTCTTCAACAACACCACGCTGGTCGATTCGAGCGAGCTGTACGACCGTGCTTTCACGCGGCTCGACAATATCGTGCAGAAGGCCGGTGGCGTCGAAGCGATCATGTCCAACCCGGAGATGATCCCGCAGGTCCATATCCGCGGCGACGTCAACGCTCCGTGGCGCTGCGTGGCCGGCACTATCTTCAACGTCCAGGCGGCCGGCTATCCGACCGTGGGCTTCATCTCCAACCCGGTCGACCCCAACGGTTGATCGGAACTGGGCAGGAATCAGGAGTAACAACCTATGGCAATGTCAGGCGGCAAGGATGATGGCGCCCCGATGATGGACATGAACATGACGCCGTTGATCGACGTCCTGCTCGTGCTCCTCATCATGTTCATCATCACCATCCCCGTGGCAACGCACGCGATCAACATCGACCTTCCGGTCGCCAGCGACGAACCGCCACCGCCGGAGCAGGTCGACCCGATCAAGAACAAGATCGTGCTGACCCCCAATGGCGAAATCCTTTGGAACGCCACGCCGATCAACCAGGGCGAACTGGTTCGCAACCTGGAAGAAACGCTGCGTTTCGCGGTCGAGCCCGAACTTCAGTTCGAGCCGGAAGCCAACGCCAGCTACGATCTGTCGGCCAAGGTGCTGAACATCATCAAGGCTAGCGGCGTGACCAAGTTCGGCTTCGTGGGCAACGAAAAGTATCGCCAGTTCGGCAAGGGCTGATCGCTCTTACCTGACGCGAAAGCGAGATCGAAAAGGGGCTGCTTCGGCGGCCCCTTTTTTGTGTGAGCGGGCCGCCGGTTGAGAAGATGAATTGACGAAGCCCTAACTTCGTGATGTAATACCATCACATAGCTTGGGAGAGCGACGATGGCCTTTACGATTGCCCATACCGACCGCCCGCTGGGTGAGCTCAACACGACCCCACTTATCGACGTGCTCTTGGTGCTGCTGGTGATGTTCGTCATCACGATCCCGGTGGCCTCGCACAGTCTCACGGTCGATTTGCCGCGTGCCTGTACCCATTGCCCGGCAATCGACGATGTGAAGAACAAGGTCACGATCGAGCAAAGCGGTACGGTCCGCTGGAACGAACAAGCTGTCAACGAGGCCACCCTGCGCGACCTGCTAAGGCAGACACAGGCCATGCCGGTCGAGCCGCAGTTGCAATATGAGCCCGATGGCAACGCCTCCTATGCCCAGTCGGCGCGGGTACTGAACCTGATCCGCCGGGCTGGCGTAACGAAGCTCGGTTTTGTCGGCAACGAGCGCTATCGTAGTTTCCGTGCCGACTAGCTTCCGGCGCCCGAGGGCGGTTCGACGACTTGACCATGGCGAGCCCTTGTCCCGGGCAAACTCGCTGCCGATCCTGCTCTTCTTAAGCACGCTGGTGATGGTCGGACTGACCTTCGAAAGGGTGCCGATCCACGTCTTGACTTTCGATCTACCCCTTGCCGATCCGGCATATGGCTTACCTCGCCCGCCCGAAGAGAAGACTCACCTGCTCTCTCCCACGCGCTTCGGCAGCATTGAGTGGGACGGTAAGTCCATCACCACATCCGAACTCATTAGGCATCTGCAAGATGGGATGAGGCAACCCATCGAACCAAGGATCGTATTCGCGCCCGACGGCAATGCGAGCTATGAACTGGCGGTCCGAGTGCTCAAAATCATCAAGGACAGCGGAGTGACGAAGCTGTGCTTCGGAGAACTCGAGCGCTACAGAGAGTTTGCCAAGGATAGCCAGCAATACCGGCTAAATCTCACCCTGATCGCCCCCGAAGTGTCTATCGAGTGGGACAAAGCCGACCTTCGCCCTCCACAGCAGGCCCTGCCGCGCTGCTCATAAGCCTTCACCTCAATCTCGCTCGTCATCCAGCGGCTCCACCCGCATCGCCACCCCTTCAAGGCTCTCGGCCTCAAGCAGCAACTCGTCGTCCTGCGCCCCCTGCGGCACCGCCTCGCGCCCGATCATCACCATCACCGGCACCGCCAGCGGACTGACCCTCTCCAGCACCACATGCTCCAGCCGCGCAGCGGCCGTATCGAGCACCTCGGCCAGGCGTGCCACGTCGGTCATCTTCGCGCGCGCATCGGCCCAGGCCGCTTCAATCAGGACGTGGTCGGGCTCGTGTTTGCGCAGCACGTCGTAGATGAGGTCGGTCGAGAAGGTGACCTGTCGCCCGCTCTTGCGTTTGCCCGGCTGCTGGCGTTCGACAAGACCGCCGATCACCGCCACCTCGCGGAAGGCACGACGCAGCAGGTGCGACTGGGTGACCCAATCGCTGAACTCCTCGGTGAGGATGTCGGGCGAGAGCAACGGCGCCGGATCGTCCACCGGCTTCAGCCCCCAGACGGCGAGCGAGTAGTCATTCGCCACGAAGCCGCCCGGCATCAGCCCGCGTGCTTCCATCCGCGCGGTGATCAGCATCCCCAGCGACTGGTTCGCGTTCCACCCGGCGAAACTGTAGTACACCGCATAGTGCTGACCCGCATGGGGGAAGGTCTCGACCAGCAGGTTGTCCGGCCGCGGCAACTGGCTGCGCCAGTCCTGCACCTCCAGCCACTCGCGCACATCGTCGGGGAAGCGCCCCCAGCCCGCGCGGTCGGTCAGCAGTTCGCGCACCCGGCCCGCAAGGTGGGTGGTGAGCGGCAGGCGCAACCCACCATAGCTCGGGATCATCGCCGCCTTGCTGCTCGCGCGCACCACCAGCTCCATGTCGCGCAAGCTCTCGACCTCGACCGTCACCCCGGCAAAGCGAAACGTATCGCCGGGGCGCAATGAGGCGGCGAAGCGCTCCTCCACCTTGCCGAGCGAGCGTCCGTTGCGGAAGCGCACGTCGAGCATCTCCGAATCGACGATGATTCCCGCGTTGAGCCGGTGCCGTTGTGCCTGTTCGGGATGGGTCAGCCGCCAGGTACCGTCACGCTCGCGCACGATGCGGCGGAAGCGGTCGTAGGCCTTGAGCGCGTAGCCGCCCGTAGCCACGAACTCGAGCACCCGGCAGAACGCTTCGGCGTCGATCGCCGCATAGGGCAACGACGAGCGCACCTCGGCCAGCAGCGCCGCCTCGTCGAACGGCGCGGCGCAGGCGCAGGCCATCACGTGCTGGGCGAGCACGTCGAGCCCGCCGGGCCGGAAGTCCTCGCCATCGCGCTGGCCCTCGTGGACCGCATCGAGGGCGGCAGTCGCTTCGAGGAATTCGAACCGGTTGCCCGGCACCAGCAGCGCGCGGCTGGGCTGCTCGAGCCGGTGGTTGGCGCGCCCGATCCGCTGCAACAGCCGCGACGAACCCTTCGGCGCGCCCATCTGCACCACCAGATCGACATCGCCCCAGTCGACCCCCAGGTCGAGGCTGGCGGTGCAGACCAGCGCGCGCAGCTCGCCCCGCGCCATCGCTCCCTCCACCTTGCGCCGCGCCTCCTTCGAGAGCGAGCCGTGGTGAATGCCGATCGGCAGGTTGTCCTCGTTCGCGTCCCACAGGTGCTGGAAGACGTACTCGGCGAGGAAGCGCGTGTTGGTGAAGACCAGCGTCGTGCGGTTCTCGGCAATCCGCTTGTAAAGCTGCGGGATCGCCCAGGTCGCGGCATGGCCGCCCCATGGCACGCGCTCGCCATCGGGGAGCAGGATCTCCAGTTCGGGATCGGCCCCCTCCTCTCCTTCGACCAGCGCAACGCTATCGAGGTCACCCCAGGGCGCGAGCCAGCCGCGATAGCCCTCGGGGTCGGCCACCGTGGCCGAGAGCCCCACCCGCTGCATATCGGGCGCAATCGCCTGCAAGCGCGAGAGCGCCAATGCCAAGAGGTCGCCGCGCTTCTGGGTGGCGAAGGCGTGGATTTCGTCGATCACCACGCGCTTGAGGCCTTCGAACAGCGTGAAGCTGTCCGGGTAGCTGAGCAGCAGGCTGAGGCTCTCGGGCGTTGTCAGCAGCACATGCGGCGGGCGGGCGCGCTGGCGCTTCTTGCGGTCGGACGGAGTATCGCCGCTGCGGGTCTCGATGCGCAGGTCGAGCCCCATCTCCTCAACCGGGGTGATGAGGTTGCGCTGCACATCATGCGCCAGCGCCTTCAATGGCGAGACGTAGAGCGTGTGCAAGCCTTCGGGCGGCTTTGCGCCATCGAGCCGCGAGGAGCAGAAGGCCGCGAGCGTAGGCAGGAACCCGGCGAGCGTCTTGCCCGCGCCGGTGTCGGCCACCAGCATCGCGTGCTGGCCGCTGTCGGCAGCAGCCAACATCTCGGCCTGATGCCGCCGCACCCGCCAGCCGCGACCAGCGAACCAGTCGGCGATCTCGGGCGGGATGGCGGCGGCGGTCATGCCAATCCAACAAGGTGTGACAGGTGTGACACTGTCCTGAGGGGAAAATCCTGCGGGCTACGGCCCGGCTCAAAAGACGAGCCGCCAAGGCAACGGGCAGGGTCGCAAAACGGGTCCATGTCCGCAGCAGAGCACAAGGCGCGCGATGTAGGAAAGGCCGGTTTGGTCAGCCCGCCTGCGATCCGGTCGAGAAGAGCGGCGCCAGTCATGCCCTCAAGATGGGACCTAAGGCTATCGGGTGAAAGGCCTGCCAGCCCTCGCCTGTATCAATGGTCGTGAGCGTCCTCGCCCTCGGCGCTGTTCACGCTCGCCCCAAGCTCTTCGCGGCTCACGCCCAGCAACCTGGCCAGCTTGTCCTGCTCGGCAGGCTCCAGCTCATACCAACTGCGCGGAGTGGCGAGATCAGCGGTGGCGGCATCCAGCTCCGCCTGCATGTTTGCCATTCCGGCAAGCGCCTGCGGCATCGCCTGCATGATCGCGCCAACATATCGCGGGTCGGACGCCATCGTGAAGCTCTTGCGGGCATAGGTCGCGCCGCTTTCGGTCGAGAAGAATGCGTCGATGTCGCGCAGTTCGGCGGCATTGAAAGACACCGCGTACATCTCGGCCATGGCGGCCTTCAGGGCCGGTTCCATGGCGGTCATCATGGCGTTCATCGCGCGGGGGAGGGCTTCGGCCTCGCGCTCGTCGCGCAGTCGCCAATCGGGATCGAGGATGGCCGCGGCACGGGCGGCTGTCTCGTTATCGATGCTCTCCAACCGATCGCCCGAAACGCCCAGAAGCTCGGCCAGCGGCGGCTCTCGCCCGGCCTCATCCATAGCCATGATAGGGCCGAGCATTCCCTCGAACATGCCATTCATCATCTCGCCCATGGTGCCGTCAGGCATGATCATCTCGACCAGAGCCTTGGCGGCAGGCAGGCGAGCTTCCTCTTCGGGGGTGAGCGGCTCGACCGGGAACATCGCACCCAACGCTTCCATCTCGGCCACCCCCTGCGAGCTGCCGTCTTGCGCCAGAGCGGGTGTGGCGAGGGTGGTGGCGGCAAACGCCGCAGCCAGCAGGAAGAATAGCTTCATCGGTTTGCCCCCCTCAATGCCCGGCTTGCGGGCCGCGTTCGAGGCCCGAGGCCGCCAGTTGTTCGTCGATCTGCGCCATCAGGCGGTCGAGCCCCTCCTGCGTATCGCTTTCGGCACGCGCAACCAGCACGTCCTGCGTGTTCGAGGCGCGCAGCAGCCACCAGCCGTCAGCCGTGTTCACACGCACGCCGTCGGTGGCGTTGACCTCCACCCCGGTGGCCGCAGCGAGCCGCTCCTTCACTTCGTCGATGGCGGCGAACTTGCGGCTTTCGTCGACCTGGAAGCGCATTTCGGGCGTGTTGAGCATGTCGGGCATGGCGCTGCGCAGCTCGGTGACGGACTTGCCCAGCCGCGCCGAGGCCGCGATCAGGCGGATACCGGCGTAAAGCGCGTCGTCGAACCCGTAATAGGTGTCGGCGAAGAACACGTGGCCGCTCATTTCGCCCGCCAGCGGAGAGCCTGTTTCCTTCATCTTGGATTTGATCAGCGAGTGCCCGGTCTTCCACATCAGCGGCTTGCCGCCATTGGCCGAAACGCTGTCGAACAGCGCGCGGCTGGCCTTCACATCGGCGATAATCGTGGCCCCGGCGCGCTCTTTCAGCAGATCCTCGGCATAGATCATCAGCAGCTGGTCGCCCCAGATCACCCGGCCCTCGCCGTCGATGGCGCCGATCCGGTCGCCGTCGCCATCGAAAGCAATTCCGAAATCGAGGTTCTTCTCCGCGACAAGCTGGCGCAGATCCTCAAGGTTGGCCTCAACAGTGGGGTCAGGATGATGGTTGGGAAAATTGCCGTCGACTTCGGTATAGAGAAGGTGGTGCTCGCCTGGCAGGCGCGCGGCGAGCTTTTCGAGCGCGGGGCCAGCGGCACCGTTGCCCGCGTCCCAGCCGACGCGCAGGGACGAGAGCGAGCCTTCGTCGATCCCGTCAAGCGCGGTCAGCATGCGTTCGATGTAGGCGTCGAGCACATCGAGCGTCTCGACCTCACCGACGCCCACGTCCCAGTCGCCCGCTTCAGCCATCTCGCCGAGCTTCAGGATGTCCGCCCCGAAAAACGGACGACCCATGAATACCATCTTGAAGCCATTGTAATTGGCGGGATTATGGCTGCCAGTAATCTGAATGCCGCCATGCACCTCTTCGGCTGAGGCTTCGGCGTAATAGAGCATCGGCGTCGGCCCCATGCCGACCTTGCGCACGTTCACGCCTGTGCTGGTGAGGCCCTCAACCAGCGCATGTTCGAGCATCGGCGAGCTGACGCGGCCATCGTAGCCCACCGCCACCATCGAGCCGCCCGAGCGCTTGATCAGCGTTCCGAAACCCTTGCCGATCGCCCGCGCATCGTCCGCCCCCAGCGTCTCTCCGATAATCCCGCGAATATCGTATTCGCGCAGGACGGTGGAATCGAACGTGTACGTCATCAAGGGTTTCCTTCAGCTTGGGTCGCGGTCGCCTGGCAATTCTTCGAACAGCAGGTCACGCGCGTCATTGGCCTCATGCACCTGGCTGCTCGAGCCGCCACGATCCGGGTGGACCATGGCGACCAGTCGCTTATGCGCGGCAATTATGTCCGATTTACTGGCATTTGCATTCACGCCAAGCGTTTTTCTGGCATTGAACACGGCCTGCGCGCGGGCCGAAATGCGTTTTTGCCACGGCCAGCGCCCGGTGATCCAGCGATAGGCGATGATGCCTATCGCAGCGATGATCAGCAGGCGCGTCACGCGATCAGGCGGCTTCGGTCACGGGCGGTGCGATGGACTTGTCGCCCTCGGGGTGCGGCATCGGCAGGTTGAGGTTGGCGAGCAGGCTGCGCAGCTCCTGCCGCGCCACGAGGTGGCTGGTGCCGAGATCGCCCAGGTGCCCCTTGTCGAGCAAGGTCAATCCCGAGGGGAACAGCTCGCGATAGACCACGCGTTCGGACAGCCCCTGCACCGCGCGGAACCCCACGCGCTTTGAAAGCTCGGTCAGCGCCTGCTCGATACGGCGCTGGTTGCGCGCATCGGTGTAGCCGGTGCGGTTGCGCACCAGCACCCAGTCCATCTCGCGGCGCTGCTGCTCGATGGTGGCGCGGCTGCGCTTGATCCGCGCTTCCCAGATCGCCTCGGCATAAAAGCTCAGGCGGCTGACCTTGAAGCTCTCCGCATCGACCTGGCCGATCAGGTCGAAATCCACGAAGCTGTCGTTCATCGGGGTGACCAGCGTATCGGCCTGAGTCGCGGCGTGGCGCGCAAAGGGATCGTCGCGGCCCGGCGTGTCGAAGATCAGGAAGTCCATCCCTTCGCCGATGGCCTGCGCTTCGGCTTCCAGCTCCTCGACCGTGCTGGCGTGACAGGTGTCGAACTTCGGCCCCGGCAGCGCGACATCGCGGCGCGCCTGGGTGGCGGCGCGGTTCTCGCAATAACGATAGAAGGTGCGCTGGCGCACATCGAGATCGAGCGCGGCAACCTTGGCTCCGCGATAGGCCAGCGCCACGGCGACGTGCACGGCGGTGGTCGATTTGCCGGTGCCGCCCTTTTCGTTGGCGAAGACGATACGGTGGGGTGCGCTCACGGTAGCCTTTCTCAAATCGCTGCGGGCGGCTAGGCCCAGCCTCCTTGTTGTATCTTAGGCCATGGATCATGCAAACCGTCAGCACACTGGTAGACCTTCGTTTGGCTGTGGATGACCTGCGCAAAAGTGGCACGATTGCCCTCGTACCCACGATGGGCGCACTGCATGAAGGGCATCTGACCCTGATGCGCGAGGCCCGCAAGCACGCCGACCATGTGGTGGCCTCGATCTTCGTCAACCCGACGCAGTTCGGCCCGAACGAGGATCTCGACGCCTACCCGCGCCGTCTGGCCGAGGACGCCGCGCTGCTCGAAGCCGAGGGCGTGGCGCTGCTGTGGGCACCCACGTTGGAGGCGATGTATCCGCACGGCTTTGCCACCAGCATCGAGGTGTCGGGCGTCAGCGAGGGACTGTGCGGCGCCAGCCGCCCCGGCCATTTTGACGGTGTAGCGACGGTGGTGTGCAAGCTGTTCAACCAGGTCCGACCCGACCATGCGCTGTTCGGCGAGAAGGACTGGCAGCAGCTTGCTGTGATCAGGGCCATGGCGCGCGACCTCGATCTGGTCCTGCCGCTGGCGAGCAATATCCACGGCGTGCCCACCGTGCGCGAGGCTGACGGTCTCGCGATGAGCAGCCGCAACGCCTATCTCTCGCCCGACCAGCGCGCCGCTGCCGTCACCCTGCCACGCGCGATGCGCGCCGCCATCGACGACATCGCAGCGGGCGACAACGTGGCTGGCGCGCTGATGCGGCTGCGCGCCGCACTGGCCGAGGCAGGCTTCGGGCCGATTGACTATGTGACCTTGGCCGATGCGCAAAGCCTTGTGCCCCTGGCGGAAACCCCGCAGGTTCCCGCCCGGCTGCTGGTCGCCGCCCGAATCGGCGGTACGCGCCTGATCGACAACATGCCGGTGACCGCTTCAAGGTGACGAATTGCAATCGGCCACCTATATGGGCGCGAACATGCGCTCAACGCATCATCCTTTGTGGCTGACGGGGTCTCCCGGTGAAGCCTGAGCGCAAGCTTCTGCTGGCCTCGATCCACGATGTGGGTCCGGGTTCGGAACGGCAGGTGGACCAGCTCGCCACGCTGATCGAGAAGCAGCTCGGCAGCGCGCAGTTCGCCATGCTGGTGGTGCCCGAGCACCACGGCGCACATCGCCTTACGCCGGGCAGCGCCTTTGCCACCCGGCTGCGCGACTGGGCCGAAAGCGGGATCGAGATGTTCGTTCACGGCTGGTATCACCGCGACCAGTCGCAGCACGAGGGGCTGGCGAGCTTCAAAGCCAAGCACATGACCGCAGGCGAAGGCGAATTCCTCGGGCTGACGCAGGACGAAGCCGCGCGCCGGATGCGCGACGGACGCGCGCTGATCGAGGACATTACCGGGAGCGAGGTCGCCGGGTTCATCGCGCCGGCATGGCTCTATGGCGAGGGCGCGCAGGCAGCGCTGGCCGAGTGCGGCTTTGCCATGGCCGAAGACCATATGCGCGTGTGGCAGCCCGGATCGGGCAAGCAACTGGCGCGCGGCCCGGTCATCACCTGGGCCAGCCGTTCTACCATGCGCACGGCCTCGTCGCTCGCCTTTGCCGCGCTCGCCCGCACAGCCTTGCACCCGCTCGACGTGGTGCGGGTGGCAGTTCACCCCGGCGACACCACCAAAAGCTCGATCCTTGCCAGTATCGAAGCAACGCTGGCCACCTTCGCCGCCCGCCGCCGCGCGGGCCGCTATGCCGAATTGCTGAGCTAGGCCGACTATGACAAATCGCATAGGCCAGTCACACGCCGTTCATCTGCGTATCTGCAATGGCGCCGCTACTGCGAGGCGTCTTGCTTGCGAAAACGCACAAGGTGAGCTACAGGCCCGCGCCATACGGAAGGCTGCTGCATGACAGATCTGCACAGCGAACCCGAGGATCGGCCCGAACGGCAACGGCCCGAGAGTGACCAACCGAACGAAGGCCAAGCAATGCCACAGCCGATCCTAGCTCCGGTAGGCGGAGATGTGATTGCCCTGCAACCGCAGGATCAGAAAAAGCCCTTCAGCTGGACCAAGGCGATCAGCCTCGTGCTGTCGCTGCTGGTTATCGCGGCCTCGCTCTATTCGCTGCGTGAGATCGATCCGCGCGCCATTCTCGGCATGTTGCCAATCTCGCCGGCCTTCTGGCTGCTGTTTGCGCTCGGCTTCATGGCTGGCCCGCTGGCCGAATATTTCATTTTCCACCGGCTGTGGGGCGTGGGCATGCCGGCGCTTGGAGCGCTAACCCGCAAGCTGATCTACAACGAATTGCTGCTGGGCTACCTCGGCGAGGCCTGGTTCTATGCCTGGGCGCGCAAGAACTCGCAGATCACCACCGCCCCCTTCGGCGCAGTCAAGGATGTGGCAGTGCTCTCCGCGATGTCGGGCAACCTGATGACGCTGGTGCTGATGGCTATGGCCGCGCCCTATCTCTCCGACATCGACCTCGGCGACCATGGCAATGCGATCGTCTGGTCGCTCGCCTTCGTGATCGGCACCTCGCTTATCGTAATGGTGTGGCGCAAGTCGCTGTTCTCGCTGACCCGCGCCGAGCTGAACATGGTGTTCTGGGTGCACATCGCGCGCATCGTTGCGACAACCTCGATCTCGGGCCTGCTGTGGGCTTTTGTGCTGCCCGATACGCCGATCGGCTACTGGCTTCTGCTGGCTGCCATCCGCCTGCTCATCAGCCGCCTGCCCTTCGTCCCCAACAAGGATATCGTGTTCGCCGGGGTTGCCGTACTTGCGTTCGGCCCCGCGCTGCAGATCGATGAACTTCTGGCGATGATGGCTGGACTCATCCTTGCAACCAACCTCATCGTCGGTTCAGGACTCGCGCTCTACGACTTGCTGAAAGGAGTGACACGCAATGACGCTATTGACTAGCCTCGCGATCCTGCCGTTGCTCGCGCAGGGTACGCTTCAGACCGGTCCGGATCTGGGCAAGGCGGAGGGCCGTTGCCGCCCTAACGAGCGAGGCCCCGCGCTGATTGTTTCGGCAGTCGGACTGAAGGACCGGACGGGCAATCTGAAACTCGAAGTCTATCCCGCCAACGAGCAGGACTTTCTGGCCGACGACAATGTCCTGCTCAACGCAGGCAAGACCTTCCGCCGCGTGGAAGTCCCCGTTCCCGCCGGCGAGAACCCCGAACTGTGCATCCGCGTGCCCGGCCCAGGGCGCTACGGCGTGATCCTGCTGCATGATCGCGACACGAACCACCGCTTCAACTGGCAGCGCGACGGCATCGGCTTTGCCAGCAACCCGAGCTTTGGCATGAGCCAGCCGGACTGGAACGAAGCCATCGCCACTGCGGGCAACGGGCGCACTCGCATTTCGATCACGCTCAACTATCTGCGCGGCCTGCGCGGCATGCAGCCGCTGGACTAGGGCCCCATGCGCATCGTCGACGTTTGCGGCTTCTACACTCCGCATGGGGGCGGCATCCGCACCTATGTCGATCAGAAGCTGCAAATGGCCGAACGGCTCGGGCATGACATCACCGTTCTGGCCCCCGGCGCCGAAGCGGGCACCCGCGAGATTTCCTCGCACGCGCGCATCGTCACGCTGGAGCAGCCACCCTTCCCGCTCGACAAGAAGTACTTCTCCTTCGTCGACAAGGAGGTGGTCCACGCCGCGCTGGACGAGCTGGAGCCCGAGTTTATCGAGGCGAGCTCGCCTTGGAAAAGCGCGGATTTCGTGGGCGAATATGCTCCGGCTATTCCGCGTTCGCTTGTAATGCATTCCGACCCGCTGGCAGCCCATGCCTATCGCTGGTTCGAAGGGATCGCCCAGCCCTCCTCGGTCGACAAGGCGTTCGACTGGTTCTGGCAACGCCTGCGCCGCCATGGCCGCCGGTTCGATCTGGTGGTCTCGGCCAATTCGAGCCTGACCGAGCGGCTGACCAAGGGCGATGTCGTCAATGGCCCGGGCCTCGCCACGGGTGTGACCGTGCCGATGGGGATCGAGCCGGGCCGCTTCTCGCCCGAATTGCGCTCCGAAGCGCTGCGCGCCACCCTGCTCGCCACGTGCGATCTGGGCGAGGATGCGACTTTGCTTGTCAGCGCGGGGCGATTGGCAACCGAAAAACGCTATCCGATGCTAGTGGAGGCCGCCACCATTGCCGGGCACAGCCGCCCGATCGGGCTGGTGATCTTCGGGGAAGGGCGCAGCCACAAGAAGATCATGAAGGCGATAGACGGCAACCCGCACATCCGCCTGCTGCGGCCGATCAACGACCGCGAACATTTTGCCACCATCCTCGCCAGCGCCGACGCGTTGCTGCACGGCTGCGAGGCCGAGACCTTCGGCATGGCCGCCGCCGAAGCCTATGCGAGCGGTATTCCGGTGGTCGCTCCCGAGGGAGGCGGCGCGAGCGACTTCGTACGCCATCACCCGCAATATGGCTTCCGCCCGACCGACACCGCCGATGCGGTGCGCGCGATCCTGGCTTTGCCGGAAGGCAGCCGCCCCGAACTGCCGACCCCCGTGCCGCGCAGCATGGAAGTGCATTTCCGCGAACTGTTTGCGCTGTACGAGCAGCAGTCGCGGCGCACATCCGTGGCAGCCTGAGCCCGGCTGCCGTGCGGCTGGGACGACTTGATCGCTATCTGCTCGAACTGAGCATCGGCACACTTGGCGCGGTGATCGGCGTATTGATGTCGCTGATGGTGCTGGAGAACATTCCCCGGCTGGTCGAGGTCACGCGGCTGTCGGGCGAGCGCGGCTATATCCTCGGCCAGACGATCCTCGGCCTGCTGCCAGAATATGCCGGGATCGGCATGGTGGTGGGGCTCTATTTCGCGGTGGCCATGGCCATCCGCAAGCTGTCCACCAGGGGCGAGCTGGCCGTGATCGAGGCGACCGGCACCTCGCCCGCGCGCTGGATGCGCATGCCATTACTGCTGAGCGCACTGGGCGCGCTGTTCGTCTTCGCCAACCAGGGCTGGCTGCTGCCTGCAGGCGAGAAGCGGTTCGACGAGGTTTACCAGAAGATGGAGCGCGGCGAGTTCGGCTATCGGCTCGCAAGCGGCGAATTCACCGATCTGGGCTCGGGTTTCTCGCTCTATTTCGATAGCGTCGACAAGCACAAGGGCCTGCTGGCGGGCCTGATCTTCGTCGATGGCAAGAATGTCTACAACGCGGCCAGCGGCACGCTTTCGCTGTCGCGCGAAGGCGAAGGCAAGGTCACGCTGATCAATGGCCAGACCATCGTTGGCACCGATGGCGGGGTGCTGAACTTCAGCGAGATGTCCTTCTACCTCTCCGGCGATGGCGCCAGCACCACGCCTTCTCCCGAGACAAAGAACTACAAGAAAGTGCCGCTCGAGGAGCTGATGTTCGCCGAGGATGCCGCCGCGCGTGCGGTGGCCTACGGGCGGTTGCTGTGGGTGGCGCTGGCACTGGCCAGCCCGGCGCTCGCCTATGCGCTGGCGCGTCCGCCGATGCGCTCGTCGAGCCCGATCGGGCTGATCGCGGGGCTGGCGCTGCTGGTGTCTTTCCTCAAGTCGATCAGCCTGGTGGAAACGGCCAGCGGCGGCAGCCCGGCGCCGATGGCCCTGCTCGTTCTGGCCGGCTGGGTGCTGGTGGTGGCGCTGCTCCTGTGGTGGCAGCACCACGCGGGAACGGGCGCGCTCGATCAGGCGGTGATGAAGCTCGGCAAGCGGGCCGCCAGCCTGGCCAGGCGGTTTGTCCCGAAAGACCGGAAGACGTCGCTGCCGACGACGCCCACGCCCGCTTGAGGCTTCTCAGGCCCTGCGCGTCATCGCGCTCGCGGCCTGACCGAGAATGACGACCCCGGCAGTTCCGATGATCCCGGCCGCTATCCGGTTAAGGCGGTGCAGCGCGGAAGCATGCCCGAATACGGCACGCACGCGGTCAGCCAGCACGGCATAAGGCGACAAGGTCACCGCGAGCACCAAGACCGTCACGAGGCAAAGCTCCGCCCACTGCGTGACGGCGATCGTCTCGAGTTCGACCACAGTCGGCAGGAGCGCGAGGTAGAAGATAATCGTCTTCGGATTGCTCATGGTGACGGCATATCCGGCAGCCACTGCCGATAGCCCGGTCGCGCCATCGCGTCTGGCAAAGGTCTGCGCGAGAACGGCGAGCCCGGCCACAGCGAAGGTCAGGTAAGTAAGATCGCCAAGGGCAATGCCGATCAGGAAAAACATCGATGCCCGCATTCCCCCGGCAAGCGATTGCCCGACCAGCGCCGCGACGCCCGGCCCCGGAATGACAGCCGCGATGGCCAGCGCGGCAGCGTAGACCAGAAGGGGGTTGGCATAATCCATCGGCGTTTGCTCCGGCTGCTGCTACTTGTGTGCAGCGCCTATAGCCGTCCTGCCGTGTCGGAAAAGCCAGAGGCCGACAAAGGTCATGCAATCCGGAAAGTGGCCTTGGTCCGGGCATCTTCGCAACGGCCATTCACTGCGGCAGAGACCGGCTTAGCGCTTGAGATCGACCACGCATCGAAAGCCAATATGGAAGGTCGTGCTGTCCACCGTTTGCGGATAACGGGCGGCGGGACGATAGCGGCGGCAGTAGTTGGCTTGCGGCGCTCGAGTTCCCCGCCCTGGCGTAGGGCTGACGATCGAGGCCACCACGCGCGGCATACTCCCATTCAGCTTCGGTCGGCAGTCGCTTGCCGGCCCGCTGCGCATAGGCTTGGGCATCCTGATAGGCGATATGTGTCACTGGGTGATCGGGTATATCTTGCCACGAGCTTCCCGGGCCCCACGGTTGGCGCCAGCTGGTCTCGAACGCAAATTGCCACCGGAAGAAGGGATTGGCAGTTGAGACCAGGTGCGCCGGACGGACGAACAGCGAAGATCCCGGCTTCAGCAGGTTCGGATCGGCTTCGGGATAATCCGCGGCATCGGGGGCGGTCTCGGTCGATGTAACATGGCCGGTGGCCTCGACGAAGCGAGCGAAGGCCTCGTTGGTGACCGGTATCTGGTCGATCACGAAGCCATCGCCATGCACTTCCCGGGCTGGACTTTCCTCGGGGAAGTGATCGTTCGATCCCATCCAGAACGTCCCGCCAGCCAAAGCAATCATATCAGGATGGTCAGCGCTCGGGACGGGTCATCGCGATGCGTTATCAGGGCTCAACTACGCTGCAAATGCCCCTGTGACGCGCATCGAGACAGGCGCGTTGCTCATCACACTCCGCCGGACGCGATTTGCAGTCCGCCATGCTGGATCGATCTTGAACCAAGCGGCGTAATCGCCGTCACCACCACAAGAGGATTGGGACAGTTCGAGATTGCGGTCCTGCCTTGCCGACCGGGACAACCTGTGTCGGCATGGTGACGTTTGCGCGTGTGCCGCGCCTGAGAATGGGTGACTTTCCGCGATTTTCGAGGGCTTGTGGAGCGGGTAGCGGGAATCGAACCCGCATAGCCAGCTTGGAAGGCTGGAGCTTTACCACTAAGCTATACCCGCTCAGGCCACTGCAGCGCTTGCCACCAGCACGTGGGGCGCGTCAAGATACCTCCGTAGTATCACCCTGATTCTCACCGGGCTTCTCATTATCGGCAGGCGGGGGAGCAATCGTCAGTTCGACCCGACGATTGCGGCGACGGCCCACCTCATCGGGCGATCCATCCGACTTCGCATTGGGCACCAGTGGGTTCTGTTCTCCAAAAGCGATCACCTTGATGCGTTCATTCGCAATCCCGCGTTCGATCAACCAGGCGGCAACGTTTTCGGCCCGCGAACGCGATGCGCGCAGGTTGGCCTGATCGTTGCCGACACTGTCGGTGTGTCCGGCAAGGACGATCGGCCACCCCTCGCGAACGGCATCGCTTTGCAACACCAGTTCGAGCAGCTCCTCGGCATCGGGAGAGATGTCGGTGCCATCGGGGAAGGGCAGCACCACATCGATCGGCTCGGGCGGCTCAGGCGTCGGCGAGGGTGTTTCAACAATCTCCTCGCGAATGATCGAAACCCCGCCTGGGCTTGGCGTTGCTGACGGCGTGCCGAACGGGTTGGCCGTGTCGGTCGGCGTTGGCTCGGCCTCCTCCGGTCCGTCACGGCGAACCTCGCAGGCCGCGAGCGCCGAGGCGAGGAGCACGGCTGCGATAACGCGGGCGGCGGGAGCGGACTTGATCGGTCTGGTCATGGCTGCATCCTTGGCTAGGCCTCAGGCAGGCGCCGTCTTGCGCGTGGGTTTGCGGCGCGCTTCGGCGTCGGCGACCTGATCGCGCGGCGGCGAGAATGAGACGATGATATCGCCCGGCGCCGGTTCGGGCGCACGAGCATGGGTGAAGAACAGCAGTTCGCCGCCGGGGCGTATCAGCAAGAGCATATTGGCGGAATCGGGGAGATTCTCGCGCGCGTCGTCGAGGTCGTACTGTTCGGACAGTTTGGTGCGGCGGAACACCCACCCCTGAAGCTGGCGCTGGTGTACGTCCTCCACCGCGTAGCCCGAAGCGAACAGCGAACGGCCACGCAGCGAAGACGGCAGCGCATACTTCTCGTCGTCAGCGCCATCGCCGAGCTGGTAGACCTTGTCGGTGCCGATTTCGGGTGCGAATTCCGAACAGACGAGGGCATTGTAAGCCTCGTTGTCGGTCGCCGCGACAAGCACCTGGAACGGGGTAAGGTCGAGATTATGCTCGGTCGCCTCATTCAGGATCTCGCCGTTATAAGTGTCCAGCCCCGCAGCACGCGCGGGCTTGAGGCGGGTCCAGCTCGAATCGACCACGAGCACCGGAGTCTTCAGCTCGTGCATCATCTTGCCCAGCGCAATCGTCCATGGCGTCGCGCCGACGATCAGCAGGCCCGGCCTTTCCGCACCCTTCACCTTGAGCAGGCGCGCGGCCAGGTTCAGCGTGAAGCCCGAGGTGACGATGGTCGCCACCACCACGCCGAAGCTCAGCCCGATGAGGATCGAGCCATCATCGAAGCCCAGCTCGCCAAGGCGCAGCGCAAACAGGCCGGAGATCGCCACCAGCACGATACCGCGCGGCGCGATCCAGGCGAGGAACAGGCGCTCGTTCCAAGGCACGTCGCTGAACAGAAGGCTGATGAGCACGGTGGCCGGGCGCACCAGCAGGATCAGCGCGAGCAGGAACAGCCCGGCACGCCAGTCGAAGAACCTCAGGTCGGAGAACTCCAGACCCGCTGAAAGCAGGATGAAGATGCCCGACACCAGCAGCACCGCAACGTTCTGCTTGAACGGATGGATCGAGCGCAGGCTGGAAACCTGCATGTTCGCAAGCGCCACGCCCATTACGGTAACCGCGACCAGCCCGGCCTCGTGTTCGATCATGTTGCTGATCACGAAGGTGCCGATCACAACCACGAGCAGCACGGGCACCTTGAGGAATTCGGGCACATATCCGCGCGGGAAGCTCCAGGCGATCAGCAAGGCAGCGACATAGCCAAGCGCACCCGCCAGCAAGCCAGCGGCAACGATCTGTGGGATCACCTCGACCGCAAAGCCGCCGTCGGCCTGCGAGATGCGCAGGTATTCGTAGGCGAGCACCGCGCACAGCGCGCCGATGGGATCGTTGACGATGGCTTCCCACTTGAGCAGCGTGGCAGGGCGTTGCTTGATGGCAGACTGGCGCAGCAACGGCATGACCACGGTCGGGCCTGTCACCACGAGGATGCCAGCGAACAATATCGCGACCGGCCAGACGAGGCCCGCGACATAATAACAGGCTAACGCCCCGAACAGCCATCCGAGTGGAACGCCGAGAAAGACCATCCGTCCGATGCCGCTGCCGCTCTGGCGCAACTCGCGGAAATCGAGGCTCAGGCCGCCTTCGAACAGGATCAGCGCGACGCCGATCGAGATCATCGGATCGAGCAGCTCGCCAAAGGCATGTTCGGGATTGATGATGCCGAGCACCGGGCCGACCAGAAAGCCAGCCACCAGCATCAGCACGATCGCAGGCCAACCCGTGCGCCAGGCCACCCACTGGGCCCCGATGCCGAGCACGCCAACCAGCGCGATTACAATTGCCTGCTCTTCCATGGGCCCCCTTGTCAATGCCGCTCCAACCGCGCGAAGCTGGCATTTAGCCAATCCCGTAGCACACGGAAGGTTCCGATGCGCACGTTTACGTGCGCTTCGCTAGTGCCCGTCGAAGGCCATCACCGCCCGCCCTTCGATCCCTTGTTCGTGCAGGGCAGCCATGCCGCCCAGATCGGGCAGGTCGATCACGAACATGGCATGGGTGCATTGCGCGCCTGCGCGGCGCAGGAGCTGTGCTCCGGCAAGCGCGGTGCCGCCAGTTGCGAGCAGATCGTCGACCAGCAAAACCGAGTGGCCCGTGCGAATGATTGCAGGGTCCAACTCTAACCGCGCTTCGCCATATTCGAGTGCGTAGTCTTCTCCCATGGTGGGAACGGGCAGCTTGCCCGCCTTGCGCAGAGGCACGAAACCGGTGCCAAGCTTCTGCGCCAGCGCAGCGCCAAAAATGAAACCGCGCGCCTCGATCCCGGCAACAGCGTCAACATGCAGACCTGCGGCGAGATCGGCCAGAGCGTCGATGGCGCCGGCAAGGCCAGCGCCATCGGCCATCAAAGTGGTGACGTCCCGAAACAGGATCCCGCTCGCCGGAAAGTCCGGCACAGTGCGGACCAGCGCCTTCAGATCAGGCAACGGTGGCGTGGCGGGAGGCATTCCCCCGCCCGCTCAGTCCTCGCGGCGCTTGGCGTTCGCCCAGACCGACTTCTTGGCGAACCAGGCCAGGATCGTGGCGAACAGCAGGAAGCCGAGCACCGGCCAGCCGGTCTGTTTGCGCTTCACCAGCTTGGGCTCTGCCGTCCAGGTGAGGAAGGCAGCAACGTCCTGCGCCATCTGGTCAACCGTGGCGACGGTGCCGTCGTCGAAGGTGACCTGGCCTTCGGTGGTCAGCGGCGGAGCCATCGCGAGGTTGAGGTTCGCGAAGTACGGGTTGTGGTGCAGCGTGCCCGACGGCAGCGAATCGGGGAAGCGTTCGGCCAGTTCAGACGAGGGCTCCTGATAGCCGGTGAGCAGCGAATAAACGTAGTGCGAACCTTCGTGGCGCGCCTTGGTTATCAGCGAGAGATCCGGCGGAATCGCGTTGTTGTTCGCCGCTGCAGCCGCAACCGAGTTCGGATAGGGCGACGGGAAAGGATCGGTCGGCAGGCCCGGACGCGAGGCGGCTTCACCCGTGTTCGCGTCGATGCCCGGAACGCGCCAGGCTGCGGCTTCAGCCTTCACCTGAGCTTCGCTGTAGCCAAGATCGGCCAGGTTGCGGAACGCGACCTGCTTGAGCGAGTGACAGGCCGCGCACACTTCCTTGTAAACCTTGTAGCCGCGCTGCAGCTGGGCGGTGTCCCAGTGGCCGACGGGGCCTTCAAACGAGAAGTGAACGTCTTCCTTCGGTGTGAGGTGGAAGGCGTGTTCAGCGGTCTCGGCCGCAGGTTCGGTCGCCGCAGTGTAAGCGCCGACGAGGAAGGTGAGCAGCACCACGGAGGTGAAGCCCAGGCCGACCAGAATTCCAACAAGGCGGATCATCGTTTCGTCTTTCCTCTGGGTCCGGGCTTATTCGGCTGCCTTGGCGGCGGGTTCGATCACGGCGCTGTCATCGCTGCCCAGCACGGCCTCGGTGATCGAGAACGGCAGCGGATCGGGCCGCTCGATCGAGGAGATGATCGGCAGGATCACCAGGAAGTGCAGGAAGTAGTACGCGGTCGCGATCTGCGAGATCATCACGAAGGGCTCTTCGGCCGGGGCACCGCCGCAGTAGAACAGCACGGCCATGCAGGGGATCAGGCCGAACCAGAAGAACTTGCGGAACATCGGGCGATAGTGGCCCGAGCGGACCGGGCTCTTGTCGAGCCAGGGCAGGAAGAACCACACCAGGATCGCCGAGAACATGGCGAGCACGCCCCACAGCTTGGCCGGCAGGATGAAGTCGAAGGTGAAGGCACGCAGGATCGCGTAGAACGGATAGAAGTACCATTCGGGCACGATGTGCGCCGGCGTCGAGAGCGGGTTCGCCTCGATATAGTTGTCCGGGTGGCCCAGCATGTTCGGGAAGAAGAACACGAAGGCAAAGTAAATCAGCAGGAACACGCCCAGCCCGAAGCCGTCCTTCGCCGTGTAATACGGGTGGAACGGCAGGGTGTCGCTTTCCTGCTTCACTTCCACGCCGGTCGGGTTCGACGAACCGGGGATGTGCAGCGCCCAGATGTGCAGGATCACCACGCCCAGGATCACGAACGGCAGCATGAAGTGCAGCGAGAAGAAGCGGTTGAGCGCGGCGTTGTCGGGCGCATAGCCGCCCAGCAGCCAGATCTGGATCGGCTCACCCACCAGCGGAATGGCGGAGAACAGGCCGGTGATCACCTTGGCACCCCAGAAGCTCATCTGGCCCCAGGGCAGCACGTAGCCCATGAAGGCGGTCGCCATGGTGAGCAGGAAGATCACCACGCCGAGCAGCCAGATCATTTCGCGCGGGGCCTTGTACGAGGAGTAGAAGAAGCCACGGAAGATATGGATGTAGATGACGAGGAAGAAGAAGCTTGCCCCGTTGGCGTGCATGTAGCGCAGCATCCAGCCCCAGTTCACGTCGCGCATGATGTGCTCGACCGAATTGAAGGCGATCTCGGAATTAGCGGCATAGTGCATCGCCAGCACAACGCCGGTGACGATCTGCAGCACGAGGCAGAAGCCTGCCAGCACGCCGAAATTCCAGAAGTAGGACAGGTTGCGCGGCACCGGATAGCCGGCGCCGACCGCATTGTAGACGAGCCGCGGCAAGGGCAGCTTCTCGTCCATGAACTTCATCACCGGATTCACCGGCTCGTAATTCTTGGCCCAGGGGAAACTCATGGTCGGTCTCTCTTGCCTCAGCCGATCACGATGGTCGTGTCGGTGGTGAACTCATAGGTCGGCACTACCAGGTTGCTGGGTGCGGGACCTTTGCGAATGCGCGCGGCGGTATCGTAGTGCGAGCCGTGGCAGGGGCAGAAATAGCCGTTGAACTCGCCTTTGTTCTCGCCCTCGGCAGCGCCCAGCGGCACGCAGCCGAGGTGCGTGCACACGCCCATTACGACGAGGATGTTCTCGTGCCCTTCGATCGTGCGCTCGGCCAGAGTCTGCGGGTCGCGCAGGCTGCTGGCATCAACATCGTTCGCAGCCTGGATCTCGGCGGCGGTCAGGTGACGGACGAAAACCGGCTGTTTGCGGAACACGGCCTTGATCGACTGGCCTTCTTCAAGCGAAGAGATATCGAGCTCGGTCGAGCTTTCCGCCAGCACGTCGGCGCTGGGCGCCATCTGCGAAACCAGCGGAAGAAGGCAGGCGAGGCCGCCTACGCCAGCCGCAGATACTGCGGCAATCTCGATAAAATCGCGACGGCGAACGCCATCTTCGCTTGCGGCCCCAATTGCTTCTGAGTGCGCGTCTGCGGTGCCAGTGCTAGCCATTACCCTGCCTTGCCTGCCGACCCGCCTCACCGACCTTGTGTCGTGCTCGCGGATCGAAAAGTAACCCTGAAGCCGCACGCGACCAGATGTGCCCCGGATGCGACTTGGCGCGGCTGATAGACCAGCAAGGCGCGCCTGCCAAGCCGCGATTTGGGGCAAATTTCGCCTCAAAAGCCGCAGAACTGCGAGCCTTTCGCAATAAAGCCCTTTGACCGGGGGTCAGGTCGGGCAGGCGATCAGCGAGAACTGGCGCCCATAGGTCGGCTCGCCCCGATGAGTGGCCCGGCGGAACGAGTGAAAAAGCGATTCCTCGACGTAAGTATCGCGCGCGAGATCCTCGATCCGGCCCACACCCGCCGACTCCAGCCGTCCGCGCACATAGGCGGGAAGATCGAACTGGTAATGATCGGGCGCGCCCGGCGTAAACAGTGCCGCGTTGGCCGCATCATGCTCCACCAGACGCTCGCGGAAGGCCCGGTCGACCTCGTAACTCTGCTGCGCGATGGTCGGCCCGATTGCTGCGACGATGTTGTCACGACTCGCCCCTGCGTCGATCATCGCCGTGACGGTCGCCTCGAGCACACCGCCAAAGGCACCGCGCCAGCCAGCATGCGCCGCACCCACTACCGCCGCCGCGTGGTCGGCCAGCAACACCGGCGCGCAATCGGCGGTGACCACGGCCAGCACGAGGCCGGGTCGGTCGGTCACCAGCGCATCGGCCTCCGGCAGATCGTCTCCGGCGAACGGCGCCTCGACAAAGACCACGCGCGGCGAGTGGACCTGCTTAACGCGCACCAGCTCGGTTCCAGCCGCGATTCGGGCCGGATCGGGCTCGCCTTCGTGGCCAATCCCGGTGAGGAACCCGTGCGGCACGCCCGCCAGCGCCTCGGAGCGCAGGATTTCGCGTGGGTCAGCCAAGGCTGCGGGCCACCTGCTCTTGCGTATCGCGCGACAGGTTGCCCGCAGCCGCGATACGCTCAAGCTGCGCCCGCATCTTCTCAGCGCGCGCGGGCTCGATCCGGCGCCACCGACCCAGCGGCGGCACGAACCGCGCTGCCGTTTGCGGGTTGATCGGATCGAGCGCCAGAATAAGGTCGGCGATCATCGCATAGCCCGAGCCATCGGCGGCATGGAACGCCTGCGGGTTCACCGCCATGGCCATATAGAGCGAGCGCACACGGTTGGGATTCGACAAGGTGAAGTCGGGATGCTCGGCCAAGTCCCGCACGTGCTCGAGCACCTTGGGGTGAAGCGAACCCGCCTGCAGCGCGAACCACTTGTCGATCACCAGCGCGTTGCCCTGATAACGGCGATAGAAGTCGAGCAGCTTGTGCGTGCGCTCGGGGCTGTCGAGCCCGGCCAACACCATCAGCGCGCCCTGCCGGTCGGTCATGTTGTCGGCTGCATCATATTGCTGCGCGGCAAGCTTGGCCGCCCTGGCCGGATCGCTCGCGGCCATATAGACGAGCACCTGCGTCTTTACCTTGCGTGCGCCACTGGCCTCGGCATCGAGCGTGAACTCCACCTTGGCGGCGCGCTCGTAAAGCGCGGCAAAATCGTCTGCCAGCTCGGTGCCGAGATAGGCGCGCAGGGCTTGCCGTTCGGCATGGATCGCGCCCGGATCGGCCACGGTCATCTGCTCGGCGAGATAGCCCTCGCCCGGCAGCACCAGCAATTCACCGCGCATCAGGTCGTCAAGCGCTTCGTCGCGCAGCACCGCGCCCAACGCCCCGGCGATGTCGGCGCGACCCGCGGCGCGCTGGGCCTCATCGAGCTTGCCCCCGATCACATCGACAAGGTGGCCGACCACCAGATTCTGCATTGCTTCGTAACGAGCGAAAGGATCGTCATCGTTCGCGGCGAGGAAGACCAGTTCCTCGCGCGCGACTTCGCGTTCGATCGAGACCGGCGCGGAAAAGCCGCGATTGATCGAGAGTGCCGGGGGTGCGGCAAATCCCTCGAAGGCAAAGCTCGACTCTTCGGTGTCGAGCACCAGCAGCTGCTCGTCGCCGCGCTCGCCCGTCGCGCGGTCGAACAGCGCGACCTTGAGCGGAATCGGCATCGGGCGCTTGTCCGGCTGGCCGGGCGTCGGCGGTACGACCTGCGACAGATGCAGGGTCACCGTGTCGCCTGCGTGGACAAGTTGCGCGCGCACCTTCGGGGTGCCCGCCTGCGAATACCACAGCCGGAACTGCTTGAGATCGAGCCCCGCGCCATCCTCCATTGCGCGGACGAAATCCTCACAGGTGGCCGCCTCGCCATCGTGGCGGTCGAAATAGAGGTCGCACGCTTTGCGGAACGCTTCCTCGCCAAATTGCGCTTGGGCCATCGTGCGCATCATGCGGATGACTTCTGCGCCCTTGTTATAGACGGTGGCGGTGTAGAAGTTCGAAATCTCGCGATAGGAATCGGGCCGGATCGGGTGCGCCAGCGGGCCGGAGTCCTCGGGAAACTGCGCCGCGCGCAGCACCCGCACATCCTCGATCCGCTTCACCGCTTCGGAGCCCATATGCTGGCTGAACAGCTGATCGCGCAGGACGGTGAACCCCTCTTTTAGCGAGAGCTGGAACCAGTCGCGGCAGGTCACGCGGTTGCCCGACCAGTTATGAAAGTATTCGTGCGCGATCACCCCCGCCACCGCGTCGAAATCGGCATCGGTGGCGGTTTCGGGGTCGGCCAGCACGTACTTCGTGTTGAAAACGTTGAGCCCCTTGTTCTCCATTGCCCCCATGTTGAAGTCGCTCACGGCGACAATGTTGAACACGTCGAGATCGTATTCGCGGCCGAACGTTTCCTCGTCCCAGGTCATCGAGGCCTTGAGCGAATCCATCGCATGGCCGGTGCGCGGCAGGTCGCCCTCGCGGACATAGATGTTCAGCGCCACCTCGCGCCCGCTCATGGTGGTGAAGCTGCTCGAATTGGCGACCAGATCGCCCGCCACCAGCGCGAACAGATAGCTCGGCTTGGGCCAGGGGTCGTGCCATTCGGCCCAGTGGGTGCCGTTGTCACCTTCGCCACTCGCCTCCGGGTTGCCGTTGGACAGCAGCACCGGGAAGGTCGCCTTGTCGCCGCTCATCCGCACGCGATAGGTCGAGAGCACGTCGGGCCGGTCGGGGAAGAAGGTGATGCGGCGGAAACCCTCGGCCTCGCATTGGGTGCAGAGCATACCCGAAGAGGCATAGAGCCCCATCAGCTTGGTGTTCTTTGCCGGGGCAACCTGCGTGACGATCTCCAGCTCATGCGCGTCGCCGGTGAGCGGCACGATCAGGTCGTCGCCATCGCGGTGCCAGTCGTTGACGACCTCGCCATCGACCTTGACGCTGAGCGGCTCCAGCTCGTCGCCATTGAGGCGGATCGTCTCGGCTCGCGGGGCCTTGGCATTGCGGGCAAGCGTGAGGCGCGCGGTCACTTGAGTCGATTCGAGACCCAGATCGAAGTCCAGCGCCACTTGCGGAACCAGCCAGCCGAAGGGCTGATAGTCCTCGCGGCGGATCGCCACGGGATCATGGGGTTCGGGAGCGGCGTCAGCCATGTCGGGGGTGGGGGCAATATCCATGGGGATGATCTAGGCACTTTCGCTGCGACGTCGAGGGGGTATGAGGGTCGAATGACCCGATTGCTTGTATTCGGACTCGGTTACAGTGCGAAACGCATCGCCGAGCTTGCGGTTTCCGCCGGTTTTTCGGTGAGCGCGACAGGGCGCGATGGCGATATCGCTTTCGGCGATGCCGATGCGGTGCTGACGGCCTTGCGCGAGACGGATCTGGTGCTGTCTTCCGTCCCGCCGGGCGACGAGGGCGACCCGGTTCTCGCCCGCTATGCCGAGGCGCTGGAAGGCAAACGCCTCGCCTATCTGTCTTCCACCGGCGTCTATGGCGACACCGGCGGGGCATGGGTCGATGAAAGCGCGCCCATCGGCACGGGCCGCCGCACCAAACGCGCCGAGGCCGATACGCACTGGCTCGCCTTGGGCGCGCGGGTGTTCCGTCTGCCAGGGATTTACGGCCCCGGCCGGAGTGCCTTCGAGCGGGTCGCCAACGGCAAGGCGCATCGGATCGACCTGCCGGGGCAGGTGTTCAGCCGGGTCCATGTCGAGGATATCGCCCAAGGCGTGATGGCCGGATGGCAGGCCGCGCCGGGTGCCTACAACCTCGCCGACGACCTCCCTGCCAGCCAGAACGCGGTGATCGAAGAGGCCTGCCGCCTGATGGGCCGCGAGCCGCCGCCCTTGGTGTCGCTCGACGCGGCTGGGTTGTCGCCAATGGCGCGCGGGTTCTACGCCGAGAACCGCCGGGTGGCGAACGGCAAGGCGAAGCGGGTGCTCGGGTTCCAGCCGCTTTACCCGACCTACCGCGAGGGGCTCAGGAGCCTGCTTTGACCTGCCGTCCGCGTAGCGCCACCAGCAGCCCGACCAGCGCCAGCGCCCCGCCCGCGATGGCCAGCGCCGACCAGCGGTAGTCTTCCAGCACGGTCGAGACCGCCATCGCGACCACGATCACCAGCACGCCGTTATAGGCCGCGCGGCCCGCGCCAAGCTTGCGCACCAGATCGTAATAGAGCGGGAAGGTGACGACCGAACCGACCAGCGCCAGCCATGCGGTGCCCAGCCAATAGGCCGGATCGCGCGGCACTTCGGGCACACCGAACAGCACAAGCGCGATGGCGGCATCGAACAGCACACCATAAAGCATCGCCCAGGCGAGCAGGCTCACCAAGGGCACGTCTTTGCCTGCGGAGCCCGCCTGGATCACATTGGCAATCGAGGCCGAGAGCATAGCGGTCAAGGCGAGCACGGCCCCCAGAGCGACATTGCCCCCGAGCGGCGCGGTGTGCGCCTCGTTCAGCAGCAAGAGCGCAATTCCCGCCAGTGCGATCACGCTGCCGACCATGAACCGCACGGTAATCGCCTGCCCCAACAAGACCCGCCCGAGTATCGCATTGGGCACCAGCATCATCCCGATCAGCAGTGCCACGATGCCCGAAGTCAGGTGCAGCTCGGACCAGTAGACGAACATGTAATTCCCGCAGAACTGGAACAGCCCCATCAGCACGGCCAACCGATGCGCGCGCCCCGGCATGGCAAGCCGCTTCCTCATCGCCAGCGCCAGAGCGAACGTGGCAGGCGTGGCCAGAACGAACCGCCATGTCACCGACCATGCGGGCGGCACTGCGGCAATCTGGGTAGTGATCACGAACCAGGTCGAACCCCAGATCAGCGCCACCAGCAAAAAGGGCAGCGCAATCGCAGGACGCAGCAGGGTGTGCGGCGGGGTCTCGCTCATAGACGGGCGATGGCGCGGCCAAGCGCCTCGGCGTGCTCGGGCCGGGTGTCCCAGGCGGCGACGATCCGCACGTGGGCCTCGTCCCAGTCGTAAAAGGCAAAGCCTTCGGCGCGCAGCACAGCGCGCTCTTCGGCGCTGAGACGGACGAACAGCTCGTTCGACTGGTGCGGGTACAATAGCCGCTCCGCCGCGCCCTCGGCTACCAGGCCCGCCGCCGCGTTGGCCTTGCGGGCAAGGTCGAGCCACAGGTCGCCCTCCAACATGGCCAGCAGTTGCGCGGCCATGAACCGGCCTTTCGAGCGCAGGTGTCCCGCCCGCTTGCGCCGCCAGCGCACGAGGTCGGCCTGCGCCGGATCGAACAGCACGATCGCATCGGCGTCCATCGCGCCGTTCTTGGTGAAGCCGAAGCTGAGCGCCTTGGCCGGACCTGCTGCCTCAGCCGGCGTGCAGCCGAGAAAGGCCACCGCATTGCCGAATCGCGCGCCGTCCATGTGCAAGCCGAGGCCCAGCCGCGAGGTCACAGTGCCGATATTGGCCAGCTCAGCCGGGCTATAGGCCAACCCGAATTCGCTCACCTGCGTGATCGACACCGCCTGCGCCGGCACCTGATGCACCCCGCGCGTGATGCCTGCCGCCACCGCCTCGATGGCCTCCGGGGTCAGCTTCGCGCCCTCGCCTTTCGCCAGCAGCAGCTTGGCCCCGTGCAGGTAAAATCCCGGAGCGCCGCATTCGTCGCGCTCGATATGGGCGTTCTCCTCGCAGATCACCCCGCCGTGCGGCTCGACCAGCGTGGTGAGCGAGAGGCAGTTGGCCGCCGTGCCCGTGCCGACCCACAGCGCCGCGCAGTCGCGCCCGAACAGTTCGCAGAATGCTGCGTCGAGGCGCTGGCTCAGCACATCGTTGTCATAGGGAGCATCCGGAGCGTCGGCAGCCTGCATCGCCGCCCAGACCTGCGGATGGACGCGCGCGGCATTGTCGGAGAGGAACTGCATGGAACGCCCATAGGCCTCCGCCCGTTGGACGCAAGAAGGAGCATTCCCGCATGAGCGACAGCATCGAAATCACCCACGACGACCAGACCACCCACGGCACCTATTCGGCCCCGGTCGAAGGCGCAGACAAGCCCGCCGTGCTCACCTGGACCGCGCGCGGCGAGGCGCGAATTGCCGAGCACACGTTCACTCCGCCCGCGGCACGCGGAAAGGGCATTGCCCTGGCGTTGGTGAAGGAGATGGTTGCCGACGCCCGCGAGCACGGTTTCACGATCGAGCCGCAGTGCCCCTATGTCGAGGCGCAATTTCGCAAGCATTCGGACTGGGCCGATGTGCGCGCCGAAGTGCCCAGCTGACAGGATATTTCGCTGAGTCGTGGCCAGGCTGCGGCAAGCTCCGGATAGCCCGGAAGACTTGTTCGTTGGTTAGGTGAAGGCATTGAAAGAAAAGATCTTTCCTTGCCCACCAAACTCGAGGAGAGAGCCATGACTCAGACCAGCAACACAACGCAATTTTCGGACACCGAACTTTCGCAGCGCCGTGAATTCGACCGCTCGCGTCCGCGCGAACGCGATGCAAGCAAGGATCTCATCGGCTCGGATCGTGTCGAAGGGACCGATGTTTATGCCACGGACGGTGAAAAGATCGGACACATCAAGAAGCTCATGATCGGCAAGCGTTCCGGCCGCGTCGAATATGCGGTGATGAGCTTTGGCGGTTTCCTCGGCATCGGCGAAGATCACCACCCGCTCCCGTGGGAAGCGCTGGACTACGACGAATCGGTAGGCGGCTATGTCGTGAACATCGACAAGGATCGCCTGCGCGAGGCGCCCCGCTATTCCGAAACCGATGAACCGACCTATGATCAGGAGTTCGGCCAGAGAATCTATGCCTACTACGGCGTTCTCTACTGATCATCTTTGACCTCACAAACACAAAGGCCCCGATTTTCCGGGGCCTTTTTGCGTCTGCCATGTGGGAGAGGGATCGTTCGGCAGGTGATGGTGCTGCTGGGGAGGATTGAACTCCCGGCCTCACCCTTACCAAGGGTGCGCTCTACCACTGAGCTACAGCAGCGTCGCCATCAAGCGAAGCAGGCGCGCGCTATTGTCGCGACGGAGGCGAAAGTCAAGGCAAGCTTGAGCCTGCGCAGCAATCAGGCCATGACATAGGCCATGAGTGGTAAACAAACTCGCGAGGAACGGCTCGCGGAAAAACTGCGCGAGAATTTGCGGCGCCGCAAGACGCAGAGCAAGGCCCAAACGCGCGCCAGCGCGATTCGCGAGGGGACAGAGACCGAGAGGCCCCTTCCAAACGACGGCGCGGGCCGCTAACGCCCTGCCTTCGCTGATTTAGTCCCCGCAGGAGATTTACGCCCGTGCCCACCCTGATCCTCGTCCGCCATGGCCAGAGCCAGTGGAACCTGGAAAACCGCTTCACCGGTTGGTGGGACGTCGACGTGACCGAAAAGGGCGTGGCAGAAGCGCGCGCGGCAGGTCAGTTGCTGAAGGAGAAGGGCGTGCTGCCTACGCGCGCCTTCACCTCTGTGCAGAAGCGCGCGATCAAGACGCTGCACCTGGCGCTCGAAGAATGCGACCGCCTGTGGATTCCCGAAACCAAGGACTGGCGCCTGAACGAGCGGCACTATGGCGGGCTGACCGGTCTCAACAAGGCCGAGACCGCCGAGAAGCATGGGGAGGAGCAGGTCAAGATCTGGCGCCGCAGTTTCGACGTGCCGCCGCCGCCGCTCGAAGCGGATAGCGAATTCGATCTTGCTGGCGACGCTCGTTATGCCGGGATCGATGTCCCCAATACCGAAAGCCTGAAGCTCACGATCGAGCGGGTGATCCCCTATTGGCAGGAAGAGATCCTGCCCGAACTGGCTAAGGGTGAAACGGTCATTATTTCCGCGCATGGCAACAGCTTGCGCGCGCTGGTGAAGCATCTCTCGAACATTCCCGACGATGAGATCACCGGGCTGGAAATCCCCACCGGCCAACCGATCGTCTACGAGTTCGACGCCGAGTTGAATCCCGGCGAGTACTACTACCTAAAGGACGCTTGAGGTCGATGGCCGCACCCAAAGTCGCAATCGTAATGGGCAGCCAGTCCGACTGGCCGACCATGCAGCTCGCCGCCAATGTGCTTGACCAGCTCGAGGTCGCCTACGAGGCGCGGATTGTCTCGGCGCACCGCACGCCCGACCGCTTGCACGCCTTCGGCAAGGGCGCGGCGGGTGAAGGCTTCGAGGTGATCATTGCCGGGGCCGGTGGCGCTGCGCACCTGCCGGGCATGGTGGCCGCACTGACCCACCTGCCGGTGCTTGGCGTGCCGGTGAAGTCACGCGCCCTGTCGGGCCAAGACAGCCTGCTTTCGATCGTGCAGATGCCCGCCGGCGTTCCGGTCGGCACGCTGGCGATTGGCGAGGCGGGCGCGACCAATGCCGGGCTGATGGCCGCCTCGATCCTCGCACTGACCGACGAAGGCCTGCGCCAGCGTCTGATCGACTGGCGCGCCGCGCAGACCGACGCGGTCGCCGAGAAGCCGGTCGACTGACGCGGATGCTCGCGCCCGGCAGCACGATCGGCATTCTCGGCGGTGGCCAACTCGGCCGGATGATGGCCATGTCCGCTGCGCAGTTGGGCTATCAGGTCCACGTCTTCGCGCCCGACGACCACTCGGTCGCCGCCGAGGTCTCAGCCGCGCATACGCGCGCCGACTGGAGCGATGGCGCCGCCATGGCCGCCTTCGCCGATGCCTGCGACGTGATCACCTACGAGTTCGAGAACGTGCCGGTCGCCCCGCTGCTGGCGCTCGATCAGGCAAAGCTTGCGCCGGGGCCGCGTGCACTCGAAGTGGCGCAGGACCGGCTGAACGAAAAGAGCTTCGTCAGCGAACTTGGCGGCACCCCCGCACCTTTCGCGGCAGTCGATTCAATGGCCGACCTCGATGTCGCGATAGAGCGGATTGGAACGCCCGCCATCGTGAAGACCCGCCGCGACGGTTACGACGGCAAGGGCCAGTGGCGCATCGCCAGCGCCGCCGATATCTCCGCCAGCGAAGTCGCCGCCACCGCGATGATCTACGAAGGCTTCGTGACCTTCGAAGCGGAGTTCTCCGTGATCCTCGTGCGCGGACGCGATGGTGAGGTGCGCTTCTGGGATTCGACGCACAACACGCATGAGCAGGGCATCCTTGCCCATTCGGTGCTGCCCGCCCCCGCCATTGTTGGCGAGCAGGTGAGCGAGGCCCGCGCGCTGGCCCAGCGCATCGCCGAGGCGCTGGGCTATGTCGGCGTGATGACCTGCGAATTCTTCGCCACCGCCAACGGCCCGGTGTTCAACGAGATGGCCCCGCGCGTCCACAATTCGGGCCATTGGACCATCGAGGGCGCCGTCACCAGCCAGTTCGAGAACCATGTGCGCGCCATCGCCGGGCTGCCGCTGGGCGATACGTCCGCCGTTGCCGAGAAGATCGTGATGGACAACCTGATCGGCCCCGAAGCCTTCGCTATCGCCCGCCATCTGTCCGACCCGCGCGCGCACCTGCATCTCTACGGCAAGCTGGAAGCACGCGAAGGGCGCAAGATGGGCCACATCACGAGGGTCGGATAATGGCACGGCAAGTTCTTTTCGTCGTCGCACGCGCGACCAACGGTTGCATTGCGCGCGACGGGCAGGTGCCCTGGGCAATCAGCGAAGACCTCAAGCGCTTCAAGCGGCATACCATGGGCAAGCCCATGATCATGGGCCGCAAGACCTTCGAGAGTCTGCCAGGCCTGCTTCCGGGCCGCCGCCACATCGTGCTCACGCGCCAGAGCGACTGGCAGGCTGAAGGCGCGGAGGTGGCGCACTCGCCCGAGCAAGCGCTGGCATTGGCCGGAGATGGTGATCTCTCGGTGATCGGCGGAGCAGAAATCTGGCAGGCCATGCGGGACTATGGCACCCACTTCGAATTGACCGAGGTCTTCGAAGACACTGAAGGCGACGTGTTCATGGATGCTCCTTCCGCGGCCGAAGGCTGGCGCGAGGTTGCGCGCGAAAGCCGCCCTGCCGCAGGGGGCTTTCCAGCCTACGACTTCGTCAGCCTCGAACGTATCGGCGCGGCGTGATCCGGCTCGGCCATCGCGATCCCTTGCCCGACAGTCTGCGCGGCGCGGTGTTGGCGCTGGGCAACTTCGACGGGTTTCACCTCGGCCACCAGAAGGTTGCCGAAGAAGCGGTCAGCTGGGCGCGCGCCGAGGGCCGCCCCGCCATCATCGCCACCTTCGACCCGCACCCGGTGCGCCACTTTGCGCCGCACGTCCCGCCGTTCCGGCTGACCACGCTCGACCAACGCGCCGAGCTGTTCGCTGCAGCAGGGGCTGACGCGATGCTGGTGTTTGATTTCGACGAGGAACTGGCGACGATGCCCGCCGAAAGCTTCGTGCGCGATCTGCTCGCTGGCCGAATCGGTGCCGCGGGCGTGGTGACGGGTGAGGACTTTACATTCGGCAAGGGCCGCGGCGGCAATGTGTCGGTGCTGCGCGACATCGGCACCACCTGCGGGCTTGGCGCGCGTGCCGTCGCGCCAGTCTTGCTCGACAATCAGGTGGTTTCCTCGAGCCGCATCCGCGACGCGCTGAAGGCGGGCGAATGCGACGTGGCAGCACGCCTCCTCACCCGCCCCTTCGCGATTCGCGGCGAAGTGGTGCATGGCGACAAGCGCGGCCGCACGATCGGCTTTCCCACCGCCAACATGGACATGGGGCACTACCTGCGGCCGCGCTACGGGATCTATGCCGTGACCGGGCAAATCGTGTCGACCGGGCAGGAACTGAAAGGTGCGGCGAACCTCGGCGTGCGCCCCAGCTTCGATCCGCCACGCGAGGTGCTCGAACCCCATTTCTTCGACTTTTCGGGCGATCTCTATGGGCAGGAGATCGAGGTTGCCCTGCACCATTTCCTCCGGCCCGAGGCGAAGTTCAACAGCCTCGATGCGCTGGTGGAGCAGATGACGGCCGATTGCGAGCGGGCGCGGGTGCTGCTTTCCGACTCACGCGGAGACGCGGAGACGCGGAGGTAAAAGTGGTTGCGGCGGAGCCGCTCGTCCCACTCAAACGGCAGTGCCGATGTCACGACGCAGGCGAACAAAAACGGCTTCGGCGATGGTGCAACCACTCCGCGTCTCCGCGTCTCCGCGTGAAACCAAATTGCCCAAAGCGCCCGCCCCCGCTAAGGCCCCGGGCCAATGACCGAGAAGCGCGACTACAGAGACACCGTCTTCCTCCCGAAGACCGACTTCCCCATGAAGGCCGGGCTCCCCGCAAAGGAGCCCCGTATGGCCGCGCGCTGGGAAGAGGAAGGCCTCTACCAGCAGATCCGCGCCGCGCGTGAAGGCCGTGAGAAGTTCATCCTTCACGACGGCCCGCCCTATGCCAATGGCGACATGCACATCGGCCATGCGCTGAACCATATCCTCAAGGACATGGTCTGCCGCAGCCAGTCGCTGCTCGGCAAGGATGCGCCCTATGTTCCCGGCTGGGATTGCCACGGCCTGCCGATCGAGTGGAAGGTCGAGGAAAAGTATCGCAAAAAGAAGCAGAACAAGGACGAGGTGCCGCCGCGCGAGTTCCGCCAGGAATGCCGCGACTATGCGCAGCACTGGGTCGATACGCAGCGCAGCCAGCTAAAGCGCCTCGGCATCAGCGGCGACTGGGACAATCCTTACCTCACTATGCAGTTCGACAGCGAGGCGGGGATCGTCACCGAACTGCTGAAGTTTGCCGAGAGCGGCCAGCTCTATCGCGGCGCGAAGCCGGTGATGTGGTCGCCGGTCGAGAAGACCGCGCTGGCCGAGGCCGAGGTCGAATACGAGGACATCACCTCGACGCAGATCGACGTGGCGTTCGAGATTGTCGAATCGCCCATTGCTGAGCTGGTCGGTGCCCATGCGGTGATCTGGACGACCACGCCCTGGACGATCCCGGTGAACCAGGCTTTGGCTTATGGGCCGGATGTTGAATACCAAATCGGAGACGTGACGATCCATCTTGAAGGTGCAGAGCCTCTCCAGCGTCGCTACTTGGTAGCGGTCGATTTGCTGGAAACGTTCCGTGATCGCTTCGAGGCGGAAGTTCGGAAAATGCCGGGCGCGTCTGAATGGAACTCCGACCACACAATGGTTTCGTGGGACTACGTTGAGGTTCCTGAAAGGGCCGATGTGCTGTTTCCGGGTGCGGTCTTCAAAGGCTCCGACCTAGCCGGCACCGTCGCCCGGCATCCGATGCACCACCTCGGCGGGTTCTACGCCGAGCCCCGCCCGCTGCTCCCGGGCGACTTCGTCACCACCGACAGCGGCACCGGCCTCGTCCACATGGCGCCCGACCACGGCGAGGACGACTTCGACCTGTGCAAGGCCCACAACATCAACCCCAAGTTCGTCGTCGATGCGGGCGGTGTCTACAAGGACGACTGGCTCTGGCTCGGCGCTGACGATCTTGACGCAGAGGGCAAGCCGCGCCGCCGTTCGGTGATCAACCCCGGCTTCAACGCGCCCGACGGCCCGATCTGCTCGGACCTGCGCGCGGCGGGCGCTCTCCTCAGCGCATCCGCAGACTATCAACACTCTTATCCACATTCGTGGCGCTCGAAGGCCAAGGTGATCTACCGCTGCACCCCGCAGTGGTTCGTGCCGATGGACAAGCCGGTAAAACCGTTCGACTTCCCCACCGCCGTGCCTGATGCGCTCGGCGCTGCCGTGGCGCTGGGCGTGCAGGCCGATCACACCGCCACCTTGCGCGAAACCGCGCTGGCCGAAATCGAGAAAACCCGCTTCGTCCCCGCCAAGGGCCAGAACCGCATCCGCTCGATGGTCGAGGGGCGGCCCGACTGGGTACTCTCGCGCCAGCGCGCCTGGGGCGTGCCGATCACGCTGTTCGTTGATCGCAAGAGCGGCGAATATCTGGTCGATCCGCAGGTCAACCGCCGCATCATCGAGGCCATCCGCACCGAGGGCGTCGATGGCTGGGACCGCGACAATGCCGCGCATTTGCTCGGCCCGGATTACAATCCCGAAGACTACGAGATGGTCTCCGACATTCTCGACGTGTGGTTCGATTCGGGCAGCACCCATGCCTTCGTGCTCGAATCGGAGCGCTGGCCAGATTTGCAGAGCCCGGCTGACCTTTATCTCGAAGGCAGCGACCAGCATCGCGGCTGGTTCCAGTCGTCATTGCTCGAAAGCTGCGCCACCCGTGGCCGCGCGCCGTATAAAGCCGTGCTTACCCACGGCTTCACGATGGCGGCGGACGGGCGCAAGATGTCGAAGAGCCTCGGCAATTCCATCGATCCGCTGAAGGTGATGGAAGAGTTCGGCGCCGACATCATCCGCCTGTGGGCGCTCTCGGTCGACTTCACCGAGGACCACCGGATCGGCCCGGAAATCCTCAAGGGCGTGGGCGACAGCTATCGCAAGCTGCGCAACACCTTCCGCTATCTGCTCGGCGCATTGGATGGCTTCTCGCACGACGAAAAGGTCGATGTGGCCGAGATGCCAGAGCTGGAGCGCTATGTGCTGGCGCTATTGGGAGAGCTGAACGGCAAGCTGCGCAAGGCCATCGCCAACTTCGACTTCAACGCCTACACCCGCGCGCTGACCGACTTTGCCAACGAAGACCTCTCGGCCTTCTTCTTCGATATCCGCAAGGACCGGCTCTATTGCGATGCCCCCGATGGGCTGGAGCGCCGTGCGTACCGCACCGTGCTAGACATCCTGTTCCAGGCGCTGGTGCGCTATGCCGCGCCGGTGCTGGTGTTCACGGCGGAAGAGGTCTGGGGCACGCGCTATCCCGAGTGTGGCTCGGTGCATCTGCTGGAGTGGCCGGAGGTGCCTGCGGTTGAGGCCGACATGGCGCGCTGGGAGAGCATCCGCGAAACCCGTGCCGAGGCGCTCGAACGAATCGAACCGCTACGCCGCGAAAAGGTCATCGGTTCTAGCTTGCAGGCCGAAGTCACCGTGCCGAACGAGGGCGAGAACGTCGACTGGGCCGAACTGTTCATCTCTTCCACCGTCCATCAGGGCGATTGGGCGGTGACCAAGACCGACAACCACAAGTGCGGCCGCTGCTGGCGGCACCTGCCCGAAGTCAGCGAAGACGGCGACCTGTGCCACCGCTGCGAAAGTGTCGTCGCCGAACTGGACGCAACAGAAAGCACCGGGGCATGAGCGCCGCCAACAAGTTCCGCGCCCTCGGGCTCGCCATCGCGGCGGCGATCTATTTCGCCGACCAGTGGCTCAAGCGCTTCGTGGTCGAGGACCTTGGCCTCACCGCCATCGGCGACCACTACCCGCTGCTGCCGTTTTTCGACTTCACCCGCACCAACAACTACGGCGTCTCGCTCGGTATGTTCGAGGCGACGAGCATGGAAATGCGCTGGGTGCTGGTCGGCGTCACCGGGCTGATCGCCTGCGTCGTGCTTTACCTGATGCTGCGCGAGCGGCGGCTTGGCGACATCGCCGCCTACGCAATGATCCTCGGCGGCGCGCTCGGCAATATCCGTGACCGCTATGCCTACGGCTATGTGATCGACTATGCCGATTTCCACATCGGCGAATTCCGCCCGTTCCTTATTTTCAACGTCGCCGACGCTGCGATCAGCATCGGCGTGGTGATTATCCTTGCCCGCGCCTTGTTCATGCGCGAGAAACCCGACGACGAGCAGAGCCCCGCCTGACATGGCGCCAACGGCCAAGAGAGATTTTATGCGCAATTCCTTCCGCACCGCCATCATCGTTGCCGCCGCCTTGGGCGCAACCGCCTGTGGCGGCCTCAAGATCGACCGTGACCGACCCGACGAATTCGCCGTTCAGCGCCAGGCCCCGCTGGTGATCCCGCCCGATTTCGACCTCACTCCTCCCGATCCGGGCGCACCCCGCCCCACCGAGGGCACGGCTGCGCAGCAGGCGCTCGAAGCGCTGTTCGGCGGCGAAGCGACACGCAGCGCCATCGAGACCAGCGCCCTGCGGCGTGCTGGCGAGGCCGATGCCGGCATTCGCACCATGGTGGGCGACCCGGAGACCTATACGGTCGACAAGGGCGATGCCACGCGCACGATCATCATCGCCCCTGAAGGCGACGGACAGGCCGCGCGAGTCGCGATTCCTTCCTGATTTGGTTGGTCCGGGTCAGTCGACCCGGCTCACCAGCAGCTTGTCGATCCGGCGACCGTCCATGTCGACGACCTCGAACCGCCAGCCCTGCTCGGTGAAATGCTCGCCCTCGGTCGGCAGCTTCTTCAGCACGTCAAGCGCATAACCCGCCGCAGTGGCGAAGTCGCGCTGTTCGGGCAGTTCGAGCTCGAGCTTCTCGGCCAGCGCATCGGCTGACAATGCGCCTGAGATCAGTAGCGAACCATCCTCGCGCTGCGCCACCATCGGGCTGTCGCCTTCGTCCTGGTGGCTGGCAAAGTCGCCCGCGATTGCGGCCAGCAGATCGGCCGAGGTCACAATGCCATCGAGGTGGCCATACTCGTCGTGCACCATGGCCATGGCCGTGCCCGACTGCTGAAGCGCGCGCATGGCGTCGATGGCGTCGAGCTGGTCGGGCACGACCTCGCTCTTGCGCACCATCTGCGACAACACCACCGGCTTGCCCGCCGCCAGCAGCGCGAGCACTTCGCGCACCTTGATCACGCCCAGCACCTTGTCATCGGGCGCGCCCTCGGCAACGGGCAGCAGCGAATGGCTGGTACTGGCAATGCGGTCGCGGATTTCGTCGTCGCTGGCGTTGATGTCGAGCCATTCGAGCTCGGTACGCGGCGTCATCAGTTCGCGCACGGGGCGGCTTGCCAACCGCATCACGCCTGACAGGATCGCGCGTTCGCCTTCCTCGATCACGCCGTTGCGGGTGGCTTCGGCGAAGATCATCTGCAGTTCCTGCGCGGTGATTGTCTGTTCGCCGCGATGGTGCACCCGCAACAAGCGCAGCAACAGGCTCGAACTGGTATCGAGCAGCCAGACGAACGGCGCCGCAAGCCGGGCCAGCAGGTCCATCAAAGGGGCCATTACGATGGCGATCCGTTCGGCGGAACGCAGCGCAATCTGCTTGGGCACCAGCTCGCCGATAACCAGGCTGAGATAGGTCGTCACAACGATGACGAGGGCAAAGCCAACCTCCGGCGCATTCTCGGGATCGAGGCCCAGCAAAACCAGCCGTTCGCCCACCGGCCCGCCCAGCGCCGCGCCCGACACCGCGCCGTTGATAATGCCGACCAGCGTGATGCCGATCTGCACGGTGCTGAGAAACTTGCCGGGCTCGGCCGCCAGCCTCATTGCGATCTGCGCACTTTTGCTGCCGCGATCAGCCGACTGGTGCAGCTTTGAGGTACGCGCCGACACGATCGCAAGCTCGGACATGGCAAAGATGCCATTGAGCACGATGAGTGCGGCAAGATAGGCGAGCGAATCCCAGGGGAATGGTGACATCAGACCTCGTCCGCTAGCAGATTGTGCGGCAAAGGCGAATGCCCAAGCGCCATGTTTGGACGGCTCTGGTTAAGGAACGCTCTGGCACACGGAGCGTTGTGGCCGCATAGGATTACCTGCCGACCGGTTTTGCAAGCGGTCGCCATCAGAGAGGGACTTTCATGAAAACCAGGAAAATTCTCGTCGCCTCGGGCGCAGTTCTTTCGCTCCTTACGGTGAGCGCATGCGTGACCGATCCGAACACCGGCGAACGGCACGTCTCACGCACCGCCATAGGCGGCGTGGGCGGCGCTGGTCTGGGCTACCTGCTCGGCGGCCTGATCGGCGGCAAGACCGCCCGTATCGTGGGCGCGGGCATCGGCGCTGCTGCCGGCGGCTATGTCGGCTATCGGATGGACGAGCAGATTCGCGAGCTTGAGGAAGCGACTGCGGGCACCGGCGTCGACGTGTCGCAGACCCCCAATGGCGATGGCATTCTGGTCAACCTGCCCGACGTCACCTTTGCGGTGAACTCGGCCGATATCTCGCCCTCGATGCGCCAGACGCTCGACGGCGTGGCGCAGAGCATGGTGAACTATCCCAATTCGCTGATCGACGTGATGGGCCACACCGATTCGACCGGGTCGGACCAGTACAACCTCGATCTGTCGCGCCGCCGCGCCAATTCGGTGACGAACTATCTCGTCTCGCGCGGTGTATCGCGTGCCCGTATCGAATCGATCGGCTATGGCGAGCAGTATCCGGTGGCCGACAACACCACCGAAGCCGGCCGCGCGCAGAACCGTCGCGTGGAAATCCGCATCACTCCGATCACCCAGTCGGACGTGAACCAAGCCTATTGATTGTTGCGCCGGCCCATCCGGGCCGGCGTCCTCGCTGCGGTTCCCGCTCCCCGGATCAAGTCCGGGGTTCGGGGCAGCTGCGGGCGGGCAGTCGCCCTTGCGGCCTCCTTTGGGAGGCCGTTTTCGGATGTAGGGTCTCGGCGCGCTATTCTGGTTGGGCAATCGCCTTGGCGCGATCGGCCAGCCTGGCCACGGCATCCTTGTGAATCGCCGGTGCGCTCACCAGCAGGCCAAAGGCTCTCGGATCGCGCTTGTTGAACACGAGTGGCTGACCGAAGGCGTCGCTGACCTGCGCCCCTGCTTCGCGCGCGATCAGGGTGGCCGCCGCGATGTCCCACTCGTAGCCCCAGCGCAGCGTCGCCACCAGATCGGCCTCGCTTGCGCCCACCATGGCAATGCGCAGGGCAATCGAATTGGGCTTGTCGACCATGGTCAGGTCACGATCCTCCCGCTCCAGCGAATCGGCGGGCACCCGCGCCCCGGCAAATCGCGTGCAGCGACTCGCCACCAGCTTCTCGCCATTACGCCAGGCCCCGTTGCCGGCGGTGGCTTTCCAGACTTCGCCGCGCGCGGGCGCCACCAACATCCCGATCAGGGGCCGCCCGCCGCTGATCAGAGCCACCGACACCGCCCATCCGGTCCGTCCCCGGATGAAGTCACGCGTGCCATCTATAGGGTCGACCAGCCAGATCAGGTCGCGCTCCAGCCGATGGTCCGAATCGACCGTTTCTTCCGACAACCAGCCTGCGGCAGGCAGCAATTTGCCCAGTTCGCGCTTCAGGAAAGCATCGACGGCAAGGTCTGCCTCGCTCACCGGGTTGCCCGGCAGCTTGTCCCAGCTCGACAGATCATGGCCCTGCCCCGGCCACAGCAGCAGCGCCATCCGGGCCGCCTCGCGGCAGATCAGCTCTAGTCGGTCGATATCGATCATGGGTGCGCCGCAGATGATGCACGTGCGAAGGCTTTGCAAGCGCCACGATAGTGCCTAAGGCGCATGCAAACCCTTTCCTCTCCCATTTGCAAGAGAACAGGCACCGCCCATGAACATCCACGAATACCAGGCCAAAGAACTGCTCGCAAAGTTCGGGATCGGCATCCCCACTGGCTACCCGGCCACCTCCGTCGCCGAGGCGGTTGAAGGTGCGAAGAAGCTGCCCGGGCCGCTTTATGTCGTGAAGGCACAGATCCACGCCGGTGGCCGCGGCAAGGGCAAGTTCAAGGAACTGGGCGCCGATGCCAAGGGTGGCGTGCGTCTCGCCAAGTCGATCGAAGACGTGGAAAAGGATGCGGGCGAGATGCTCGGCAACACGCTCGTCACCGTGCAGACGGGCGATGCGGGCAAGCAGGTCAACCGCCTCTATGTCACCGATGGCGTGGACATCGCCGAGGAATACTACCTTTCGATGCTGGTCGACCGCGCTTCAGGCCGGATCGCCATGATCGTCTCGACCGAGGGCGGGATGGACATCGAGGAAGTCGCACACTCGACGCCCGAGAAGATCACCACCATCACTATCGACCCGGCCACCGGCTTCATGCCGCACCATGGCCGCGAAGTGGCCTTCGCGCTGAAGCTGTCGGGCGATCTCAACAAGCAGGCGCAGAAGCTGTCGAAGCAGCTTTATCAGGCCTTCACCACGCTCGATTGCGACATGCTCGAAATCAACCCGCTGGTGGAAACGAAGGACGGCAACCTGCTCGTCCTCGACACCAAGATGAGCTTCGATTCGAACGCGCTCTATCGCCACCCCGATGTCGAAGCCATGCGCGACGAGACCGAGGAAGACCCGATGGAGGTCGAAGCCTCCAAGTACGACCTCGCCTACATCAAGCTCGATGGCGACATCGGCTGCATGGTCAACGGCGCCGGCCTCGCCATGGCAACGATGGATATCATCAAGCTCAACGGCTCGTTCCCGGCGAACTTCCTCGACGTGGGCGGGGGCGCCACCACCGAGAAGGTGACGGCGGCGTTCAAGATCATTCTCAGCGATCCGTCGGTAAAGGGCATTCTCGTCAACATCTTCGGCGGAATTATGCGTTGTGACACCATTGCCGAGGGCATCGTTGCCGCAGCCAAGGAAGTCGACCTGTCGGTTCCGCTGGTGGTCCGTCTCGAGGGCACCAATGTGCAGCAGGGCAAGGACATTCTCGCGAACTCCGGCCTGCCGATCGTTCCCGCCGACAATCTGGGCGATGCCGCGCAGAAGATCGTGGGCGAAGTCAAGAAGGCGGCCTGATCCGCTGACGGAATGCTTGTCGGTCGCCGGGGCGCATCCTCGGCGACCGCAAATCTCGGGCCTACTTGACGTATAGGTTAAGGGGTTTACATATTCGGCATCTAGCTTTGAGAGAGGACAGCTATGAAAATCCTCGTGCCCGTTAAGCGGGTGATCGACTACAACGTGAAGCCCCGCGTGAAGGCGGATGGCTCCGGGGTGGACCTCGCCAACGTCAAGATGAGCATGAACCCGTTTGACGAGATCGCCGTCGAAGAGGCGATTCGGTTGAAGGAAGCGGGCGCTGCCGATGAAGTGATCGCCGTCTCCATCGGCCCGGCCAAGGCTCAGGAAACACTCCGCACCGCGCTGGCCATGGGCGCCGACCGCGCGATTCTGGTCGAAACCGATGCCGAGGTCGAGCCGCTGGCAGTCGCGAAGATCCTGAAGGCGATTGCCGAGGCCGAAGAGCCGGGCATCGTGATGCTCGGCAAGCAGGCGATCGACGACGATTCGAACCAGACCGGCCAGATGCTCGCCGCCCTGATGGGCCGTCCGCAGGGCACGTTTGCCTCGAAGGTGGAAATCGACGGCGACCATGTCAGCGTCACTCGCGAAGTCGATGGCGGTCTGGAGACGGTGAAGCTGGCCCTGCCCGCGATCGTCACCACCGACTTGCGCCTGAACGAGCCGCGCTATGCTTCGCTGCCGAACATCATGAAGGCTAAGAAGAAGCCGCTCGACACCAAGACGCCCGACGATTTCGGCGTCGACGTGACCCCGCGCCTCAAGACCACGCACGTGGGCGAGCCGCCGGTGCGCCAAGCGGGTGAGATCGTGCCCGATGTCGATACGCTGGTCGCCAAGCTCAAGGCGCTCGGGGTGGCCTAAGACACATCCCCGAGCGTCCTGAGCTTGTCGAAGGACCGTCCTTGTTTCGGGACCGGGGAGCGGAAGTGAAAGAACAGCCCTTCGACAAGCTCAGGGCGAACGGATTTCGAGGTTTGTGAACAATGACCGCTTTAGTCCTCGCTGAACTTTCCGACGGTGCCATAGCGCCCGCCACTCTTTCCGCCGTCACCGCTGCAACCCAGCTTGGCGGGCCGGTGCATGTGCTCGTTGCCGGCGCGCAAGGCGCGGCCGACGAAGCGGCCAAGATCGGCGGTGTCGAGAAGGTGCTCCACGCTGGCGACGTGGCCTATGCCGACATGCTGGCCGAAAACGTTGCGCCTCTCGTGGCTGGCCTGATGGAAGGCTATGACGCCTTCCTCGCGCCCGCCACCACCACCGGCAAGAACGTCGCCCCGCGCGTCGCCGCGCTGCTCGACGTGATGCAGGTGTCGGACATTCTCTCGGTCGAAGGGCCGAAGAGCTTCACCCGTCCGATCTACGCCGGCAACGCCATCGCGACGGTCGATTCGGGCGATGCCAAGCTGGTGATCACCGTGCGCACCACCGCCTTTGACAAGGCGGCGGCAGAGGGTGGCTCGGCCAGCGTCGAAGCCGTGAGCGGCCCCGGCGATGCTGGCCTTTCGAGCTTCGTCGGCCTCGAAGCCGTGAAGAGCGACCGCCCCGAACTGACCAGCGCCGGGACCATCGTTTCGGGTGGCCGTGCGCTGAAGGACGGCGAGACGTTCCAGCAGATCATCACCCCGCTTGCCGACAAGCTCGGTGCAGCCATTGGCGCCAGCCGCGCGGCGGTGGATGCAGGCTATGTGCCTAACGACTATCAGGTCGGCCAGACGGGCAAGATCGTCGCGCCGGAGCTGTATGTCGCCATCGGAATTTCGGGCGCGATCCAGCACCTTGCGGGGATGAAGGATTCCAAGGTGATCGTGGCGATCAACAAAGACCCCGACGCGCCGATCTTCCAGGTCGCGGACCTCGGGCTCGTCGCCGATCTGTTCGAAGCGGTGCCGGAGCTGACAAGCAAGCTTTGACGCGATCAGGGGTGGCGCACGAGCAGCGTCACCCTGTCCCCATCGGGCAGCACAGCCTCACGCATCGCGCAAAAGCCGAGTTTTCCGGCCAGCCGCAACGACGCGCCATTACCCACGCCGATCATGCAGACTACCCGGCGCGGCCCATAGGCGGCGTCGAACCAGCCGAAAGTGGCCTGCATCGCCTCCATCGCGAGCCCTTGCCCAGCTTGATCGCGATGCAAAATCCAGCCAGCTTCCGGATTGTTGTCGAAGTCCGTCCCCATGCCGCGCCAGGAATGGAACACACCGACACTCCCGATCACCTCATCGCTGCCGTGCAAGCGAGCCATGAAGCTGCCATAACCATAGAGCATCCAGCTGCCGGCATTGCGCGCGAAACGTTCGAACTGGATCGCCGGGTTCGTCACCGGGCCCAGGAAACGGCCCGTCTCGGAATCGGAAACAATCGCATGCATCGGCGCAATATCATCAGCTGTCGGCGCGCTCAGGATCAGCCGTTCGGTCTCTAAAATCGGGTAGTGGCTCATAGGAACTGCTTGAGCGCATGGATGGTCACCCCGACCAGCCCGCCCACCAGAGTGCCGTTGATACGGATGAACTGCAGGTCGCGCCCGACGGCCCCCTCTACCCGCGCAGTGATCGTGCGTGCATCCCACCGTTTCACCGTTTCCGACACCAGCCGCACGATCTCGTCGCCATAGCGATTGGCCATGCCGGTCAGCGTGCGCCGAGCGAAGCGGTTGACCTGCTTCTGCAAGCTCGGCTGGCTGCGCAGTGCCTCGCCCAGTTCGGCCAGCGTCTCGCCAAACTGCGCGGACAGCGCGCCGTCAGGGCTGCGCAGCTGATCGATCAGCGCGTGTCGCAGGCGCTCCCACATGCCCATCCACCAGTCGCCCAGCGCGGGGTTGGCCAAAAGGTCGAGCTTGGCCTGCTCGACCTTGGCGCGGGTGGCATGATCGTGCTGGAGGTCGTGAGCGAGGGCCTTCAGCCCCTCTTCCACCTTGGTGCGGATCGGGTGGTCGGGACGCACCAGAATCTCGGCCAGCAGTTTGTACAGCCCATCAAGCACCGAGTTCGCCAGTCGGTCGTCTAGCCCGGTCCAGCGCAGCACCGCGTTGGCGCGGCTCTGCACCATGTCGCGCACCAGCTCCTCGTTGCCCTCCAGCGCAAGGCCTGCCCAGCGCACCAGCCCATCGATCACCGGACGGTGGCGCCCGTCGGCAATTGCCGCTTCGAGCATCCGCCCCAGCAATGGCGACACCTCGACCCGTCCCAGCGCCCGCGCCAGGCCCGCCTTTGCCTGCAGGCCGAGACGTTCAGGATCAAGTGTTTCGAGCAATTCGATCAGGAGCTCGCCCGCGCCCGCCCGCAAGCGACCCGTGCCGCTGAGGCCACGCGAAACGAGAAAATCACCCGCCGCTTGCGCGACATTGAGCCCATGCAGCCGCCGCGCCACCACGGCAGGGGTGAGGAAGTTGCTGCGCAGGAAGCTCGCCATCGTATCGGCGATGCGATCCTTGTTCTGCGGGATGATCGCGGTGTGTGGAATGGGGATGCCGAGCGGGTGGCGGAACAGCGCGGTAACCGCAAACCAGTCGGCCAGCCCGCCGACCATCGCCGCCTCGGCAAAGGCCAGCACATAGGGCCAGGCGGGATGGCTGTTACCCTGATTGTGCGCCAGCAAGAACAGCGCCGCCATCGCCACCAGCAGCAGGCCCGCCGCGCGGCGCATCGCCTTGGCCTTGTCGGCGGGAATGGTCGGCACCGTGCTCATTTGCCCAGCACTAGCAAATGCTTGCGCGCAGCGCTGCCCAAGATTGCTTGGCGCTGCTTATTCCGCTGGCCTCGGCTGCGGCGAGGAGCCGTGATCGTCGCCCGGCTTGTAGGTCAGGAACCTGTCACGCGCCCAGGGGCCGAGGCGCTTCTCAAGCCCGTCTGCAAGGCTGAAGCCAGCGGGGACGATCAGCAGCGTGAGCACGGTCGAGAGCAGTAGGCCCCCGATTACCACGGTGCCCATCGGCGCACGCCAGGCGGCATCGCCCGCCAGCGAAAGCGCGGTCGGCACCATGCCCGCCGTCATGGCCACGGTGGTCATCACGATCGGCTGTGCACGCTTGTGGCCGGCCTCGATGATAGCTGCGGACTTGTCCTTACCGGTCGCCATTTCCTCAATCGCAAAGTCGATCAGCAGGATCGAGTTCTTGGCCACGATTCCCAGCAGCATCAGCATACCGATGAACACCGGCAGCGAAATCGGCTGCCCCACCATCCACAGCGCGATGAACCCGCCCAGTGGCGCAAGAAACAGCGAGCCCATGTTGACCAGCGGCGAAACAATCCGGCGATAGAGCAGCACGAGCACCGCGAAGACGAGGAACAGACCGGTCACGATCGCGATACCGAAGCTGTCTTGCAATTCACCCTGCCATTCGTCCGAGCCGACCGGCTGGTTGGATACGCCCGAAGGCAGGTTCTGCATGATCGGCAGGCGGTTGATCGCATTCATCACGTCGCCGCGCGCAACGCCGGAGGCGACATCGACGCCAACGAAAATGCGACGGCTCTGGTTATACCGCTCGATCGAGGTCGGCCCCATGCCGAAGCGGATTTCCGCGACCCGGCTCAACGGCACCGAACCACCTGCTGATGTGGGCACCGGCAGATTCTCGACCGTGGCGATGTCGCGGCGGTCGCCCTCTGCGAGGCGGACGCGGATCGGAATCTGACGGTCGGACAGGCTGAACTTGGCTGCGTTCTGGTCAATATCGCCAAGCGTTGCGATACGAATCGCCTGGCTCAACGCCGAAGTTGTGACGCCAAGACTCGCGGCCAGATCGAGGCGCGGTTCGATCAGCAGTTCGGGCCGCTGCAGGTCATAGTCGATCCGCGGCGCGACCACGCCCGGCACCGAGGCCATCTGCTCGACCAGCGTATTGGCCGTCTCGTTCAGCCGCTCAGGATCGGACCCGGCCAGCATGATCGAGATCGCGCGCCCGGTGCCACCGCCGCCGCCCTGCTGGTCCTGGAAGCTGACCCGCGCATCGGGCACGCTCTGCAAGTAAGGCGTCAGCTCTTGCTCAAAGGTCTTGGTGTCGCGCTCGCGGTCCTTTTTCATGACAAGGCGGATCACGCCCGAGCCCTCGAACGAGATGCCAAGCGCCAGCTCGACCTCCTGCTCCTCGCTCAGGCGATCGGCCAGTGCATCGACCACCTCTTCGGTCTGCTCCAGCGTCGTGCCGGGCACCATCGAGATGCGCACGCGCGAGAAGTCGCTGTCGTTGTTGGGGAAGAACTGCTGCGGCAGACTGCTGGCGATGATACCGGTGAGACCAAGGGCGGCAACGCCCAGCAACATCATCCAGACCCGGTGATCGAGGAACCGCGCCGCCAGATAACGCGCGCGGGCCAGGAAGTGAGTCGACTCGTAACCGACCAGCAGCCCGATCAGCATGGCGATGAGGAAGTTCACCAGCCCGCCAAGCAGATAAAGACCGAGGACGGCAAAGGGAATGAACAACACCGACAGGTCAAGGATCGACTGCCCAAGCGTGATGAATGCGGCCAGCCCCTCGCCCTGTCCATTCTCGCCCGGCATCGCGAGCGCCATCACCAGCGCAACGATGACATAGCCCATGGCCAGCGCAAACAGGTGGAACACCGGCTTGGTCGGCACCACGCCGGTACGTTCGCGCATGCGCAGGAAGGCGCTCTTGTCGAGCGACCAGTGCAGCACCTTCATGTAGCGGTCCATCATCGGGCCTTCGCCATGCTCCGCATGGCCCTTGGCCTTGAGGAAATAGGCCGCCGCCATTGGCGTGATCATGCGCGCCACCAGCAGGCTCATCAGCACCGAAGCCACCACGGTGAGGCCGAAGTTCTTGAAGAACTGGCCCGACACGCCCGGCATCATGCCGACCGGGAAGAACACCGCCACGATGCACAAGGTGGTCGCGACCACGGCGAGGCCGATCTCGTCGGCGGCATCGATCGAGGCCTGATAGGCGCTCTTGCCCATGCGCATGTGTCTGACGATGTTCTCGATCTCGACGATGGCGTCATCGACCAGCACACCGGCCACCAGACCAAGTGCGAGCAGCGAGAGCGTGTTGAGCGTGAAGCCCATCAGATCCATGAAGAAGAAGGTCGGCAGCGCCGAAAGCGGGATCGCCAAGGCGGCAATGATGGTCGCGCGCCAGTCGCGCAGGAACAGGAACACCACGATCACCGCCAGCACCGCGCCCTCGACCATCGCGGCCATCGAGCTTTCGTATTGCGCCTTGGTGTAGTCGACCTCGGTAAAGAGGCGCGTGAAGCGGATGCCCGGGTTCTCTTCCTCGATCTCCTGCAGAACCTTCACCGCCTCGTCATAAACGGTGACGTCGGATTCTCCGCGCGCACGGCTGATACCGAAGGTGATGACCGGCTTGCCGTTGATCTTGGCGACCGAGGTCACTTCGCCATAGGCGTCCTTGACCGAAGCGATCTCCGCCAGCTTGACCGTGCGCCCACCACCGAGCGAAATCTGCGACTGGCTCAGGTCGTAAGCGGTCTCCGCGTTGCCGAGCACGCGCACCGACTGGCGTGAACCGGCAATTTCGGCCCGCCCGCCTGCGGCATTGACGTTGACCTGCCGCAACGTCGAATTGACCTGGCTGGCGGTGACGCCGAAGGACTGCATCTTGGCCGGGTCGAGGATCACGAGAATCTCGCGGTCCACCCCCCCATTGCGGTCGATCTCGGCCAGCCCCTCAACCGATAGCAGCCGCTTGGTGATGGTATCGTCGATGAACCACGAGAGCTGCTCGATGGTCATGTCGTCGGCATCGACGCCGAAGTACACGATCGGCTGCGAGCTGGTCTGCTGCTTGGCGATGCGCGGCTCGAGGATGCCATCGGGCAGCTCACCGCGAATCTGCGAGATCGCCGATTCGACCTCGTTGACCGCCGCGTTGATATCGGTTCCAAGTTCGAATTCGACGCTTGTCCGGCTCGAGCCTTCGGACGCGGTCGAATTAATGTTCTTGACCCCGTCGAGCGTCTGCACCGCTGCCTCGACGCGCTGGGTGATCTGGTTCTCGATCTCGCTCGGCGCGGCACCGGGCTGCGAGATATTCACGTTGACCAGCGGGAACTCGATGTCGGGCTGGTCCTGGACGTCCATGTCCTGGAAGCTCATCAGTCCGGCCACCACCAGCCCGATAAAGGCGAGGATGGGAACGATCGGGTTGCGGATCGACCAGGCCGAGATGTTGCGGAAGTTCACTGCGCGCGCCTCACTGCGCCTTGGCCGCGACCGGGCGCACCTGCTCGCCCGGATTGAGGAACCCGCCCGCACGCAGAACCACGCGTTCGCTGCCGTCGAGGCCGCTGGCAACCGCAATGCCGTCACCCGAGATCATGCCGATTTCGACATCGCGCCGCTGCACGGTGTTCTCGCCATCGACGACATAAACATAGCTGCCCTTGTCGTCGGACAGGATCGCGCTTTCCGGGAGGCGCGGGGCATCCATCGTGCCGCTCGCCAGTTCGACCTTGGCGAACCCCCCGGGGCGCAGCGCCTCGTCGTAGCTCATTGCGCAGCGCACCGTGCCCTGGCGCGTCTCGCGATTGATGACGGGGGACTTCTGCCACACCTGACAGGTCAACGTCTTCTCGCTGCCCACCGGCGTCACCCTACCGGTCGCGCCGACCGGGATTTGCGCCAGTTCACCCTCGCCGACCTGCGCCAGCACTTCCATCTCGCCCCCACGGGCAAGCCGGAACAGCACGCCCGAGCCGGGGCCGACGACCTGTCCCGGTTCGACAGCACGTTCAAGCACCAGGCCCGCTGCCGGAGCGACGATATTAAGCTGTGCGTTGCGCGCCTGCCGTTCACCCAGCTGCGCGCGCGCCACGCGCACTCTAGCAACGGCCGCGTCACGGGTGGCGGTGAGACGGTCGATATCGGCCTGGCTGATGAAGCCGCGCTCGACCAGTTGCAGCGCACGGTCGAGATTGGCCTGCGCGAGATCGGCATCGGCCTGGGCGACTGCGATCTGGGCCGACTGGCTGGCGGTCTGCTGCGTCTGCACCGAACGGTCGATCACGGCCAGCACCTGCCCGGCGCCAACCCAGTCCCCCGGTTCCACCAGCACCGACTGGACCCGGCCACCTTCACCCGTAACGCCCACGGGCATTTCGCGCCGTGCGGCCAGCGTACCAGTGGCGTTGATCTGGCCTTCGATGGTGGTGCTGCCCGGGCTCATCACGGTCACCGCCGCCAGTTCGCCGGTCCGGTCTTCGGTGAAAGGCTCGGTTTCTTCGCCGCCGGTCAGCAGCACCGCGGCCAGTGCCAGCGCGCCCACGATCGCGAGGATGATCCACAGCCGCTTGCGTGACGACGAACCCTCGGCGCTTTCGCCCCGATCATGGTCCAGCGCGCCATCGTCGGCGGAAGACAGGTCCATCTTGGTCTCGTAGTTCATGAGTTCAACCAGCCCTCGTAGGAACGGCGAAGGCCGCGCCCTCGTCGGTGCGCGGCGTGTCCGGGCGGACAGGGCCATTCTTGCTCGTCAGCCCATATACCCGAGCGCCTGCGAGGCGCAATCCATCGCTCTGCCAAGGGCCTACACGGCTCGGCCAACAACCGTTCCGCAATATCAAAAAAGGGGCGCAAACCCGTTGGTTTGCGCCCCTTTATTTGCGTTTGTAACAAATTGTCAGCGAACGCGACCGCGCTGAATGAGATTGACGATCGCGAGCAGCACGATGGCGCCGGCGATGGCAATCAGCAAGCCGGTCAACGAGAAGGCCTGAACCGTTCCCTGCACACCGAGCAGCGGCCCGGCCAGCGCATTACCGATAAGCGAGCCGACACAGCCGACGATCACGTTCCAGATGACGCCCATGGAGGCGTCGCGGTTCATCACCATCGAGGCCAGCCAGCCCGCGACACCGCCGACGATGATAGCAATAATCCAACCCATAACGATTCCTCCTGTTTGACTATACCCAAGATACTGGCGATCATCGGGTACGTTCCGCCACTGCCCAGCGTTGCGGCAGGCCGTGCTTGACCTGCGACGAAACGCTGGCGTGGATTGGGTCAGGAGAAACGTGGGGCGCTTCGAAGGCCCTGTAGAAGGCTCTGCATCAATACTTTAGCTGCCGTTCGTAAAGGTCGCGGTAGTGCTGGATGCGGGTGACGCGCAGGCCCTGCATGCCCGAACGGTCGACCGCGCGCTGCCAGCCGGCGAACTCTTCCAGCGTCAGGCCATAACGTTCGAGCACTTCATCGATGGTCAGCAAGCCGCCATTGACCGCGGCCACCACCTCGGCCTTGCGCCTTACCACCCACCGCTTGGTGTTGGGGGACGGCAGATCGTCAAGCGTAAGCGGCTCGCCCAAGGGGCCGATTACCTGCGCCGGACGGATTTTCTGGTTCTCGATCATTCTTTACCTCGGGTGGCCGGTCGCCAGTTCTCTTGTCTCGGCGCGGTGTTGCCATCCGTGCGTTTGCCATCCGTTGAATGATCAGGGTTAACACGATTTTTACCATCCGGCTCCGGGCTCTCGTGCAAATGCGCGACCTGGCGCGCGACCTCGGCATCGAAGCTGGCGGCCTCGCCCCTATCGTCCTCGCCAAACGCCAGGCGAAACTCGCGTGCGGCGGCCAGCCGGGCATTGAGCTCGCTCCACGAGACCGGACGCAGGTCAGCCTGCTCCTTGCTCGCGTGCGCCGTGTTCTCTGGCGCAAAGGGGTTTTTGGGCTCGAACATGGGCTGACCATAACACCACAAGCGTCAAGAAGCGGTAAAACGGTTCTTAACTACTCTTACACGTCCCGCCCACGCGGATTGGGTGAAGGATTGGCGGGCGGCGTGATAGTCTGTATGGGCGCGCAATGCCCGAAAGCCCCGTTCTTGCCGCGCCGCTCGATGCGGCCAGCCTGTTCGACCTGCCCCGCCCGGCCAGCGAATGCCGCATCGTGGTCGCGATGTCTGGCGGGGTGGATAGCTCGGTGGTGGCCGCCCTCGCCGCCCAGAGCGGAGCCGAGGTGATCGGCATCACGCTGCAACTCTATGATTATGGCGCGGCAACCGGGCGCAAGGGCGCCTGCTGCGCAGGGGACGACATCCGCGATGCGCAAAGGGTCGCCGACCGGCTCGGCATTGCGCACTATGTGTTCGACCATGAAAGCACCTTCCGCGAGGAAGTGGTCGAGCAGTTCGCCGACGACTATCTCGCCGGGCGCACGCCAATCCCGTGCATCCGCTGCAACATGGGGCCGAAGTTCACCGACCTTTTGACCATGGCGCGCGAGCTGGGCGGCGATTGTCTCGCCACCGGCCACTATGTCCGCCGCCAAGACAGCGCCGAGGGGCCGCTGCTGCTGCGCGCAACCGATCCGGCGCGCGACCAGTCGTACTTCCTTTATGGCACCACCAGCGCGCAGCTCGACTATCTGCGTTTTCCCCTTGGCGGGCTGCCCAAGCCGGAGGTGCGCAAACTGGCCGAAAGCGCAGGGCTAGCCGTGGCAAGCAAGCCCGACAGTCAGGACATCTGTTTCGTGCCCGATGGCGACTATGCCAAGATCGTGAAGTCGGTCCGCCCCGAAGGCGGGCGAGTAGGCTCTATCGTCCATGCCGAAAGCGGCGAGGTGTTGGGCCAGCATGCCGGAATCATCCACTATACGGTCGGCCAGCGGCGTGGACTAGAGATCGGCGGCCAGCCTGAACCGCTCTATGTGGTGGAGCTCGATGCCGAGAGCGCCGAGGTGCGTGTCGGCCCCAAGCGGCTGCTGGCGGTGGGCGCGGCGCGGATTATCGAGACCAACCGGATCGGTCCGCTTCCCGCAGGCCCGCTGACCGCGAAGGTCCGCTCGCTCGCCAAGCCTGTCCCCATCACGCTGGAAGGCGCACCGGGCCACGGTAATGCCTGCACGATCCGCTTTGCCACGCCCGAATATGGAGTCGCGCCAGGGCAGGCAGCAGTGATCTACGCCGGCGAACGGGTGCTCGGCGGGGGCTGGATCGAAGCGACCGAAAGCGCCGTCAGCTAATTAGCCGCCGACGCGTTCGAGCACGCAGCCAAAGCCCTCACGATACTGCGCGGTGTGGCTGGCGATCAGCGGCACGCTGGCGGTGACCGAGCGGGTGGCCTCGTCCTCGCTCACCATGACCACGTCCATGCCGGGCACAAAGTCCTGTTCGCAGCTCTTGAGATCGCGCCCGCCGACATAGCGGCATGAGCAGACGCCCTTGGCGCCATAGGCCGTGCCCGCTGCGGCATAGCCAGCGGCCTGCTCGCCCCAGGTCCACCACGCAGCCGCGCCCGCCACCACCAGCACCAGCGCGATAGTCGCCGCGGGCGGCGTGCGGCGCTGCTTGCGCGAGGCTGACGATCTGCGTTTTGCGGTTGCCATTTACCCTGTCCTGTTCGATTGCCCGCGCCGATCATGCTGCGTTTCGCCACCCCTTGCCCCAAGCGCGTCCGCGCGCCAAGTCTTGCCGTATTGGCCCTGCTGGCGGCCTGCTCGCAGGACGGCCCTGCGCCCCTGCCCCCGCTGCCCGAAGGCGCAATGGAAGCCGTGGTGACCGATCCGGGCGTGCCGCGCGAACAGCTGGCGCGCGCGGTCGACGACCTGTTTACCGCCGAGGGCATTGGCACCACCTATGCGGTGGTCGTGCTGCACAAGGGCGAGATTGCTGCCGAGCGCTATGGCGAGGGCATGAGCGAAGAGACCCGCTTTGTCGGCTGGTCGATGAGCAAGACCGTGACCGCCGTGCTGATCGGCATGCTGGTGGCAGACGGCAGGCTCGAACTTGACGCCCCGGCCCCGGTGCCGAGCTGGCAGCGGGCAGGCGATCCGCGCGGCGAGATCACACTGCGGCAGTTGCTGCAAATGCGCTCGGGCCTGCGCCACCGCGAGGGCTATGACCCGCCTTACGAATCGAGCGAGGTGCAGATGCTCTACCTTGCTGGTCACGACGATATGGCGGCGTTTGCCGAGGCGCAGGCGCTGGAAACCGTGCCGGGCGAAGAGTTTCGTTATTCCACCGCCACCAGCGTGATCCTCGCCGACATCGCGACCGATCTGATCGCGCCCGATGGCACTCCCGTGCAGCGCCAGCAGGCCATGGCGAGCTTCCTCGACGCGCGCCTTGCCGCTCCGCTCGGGATGGAAAGCATGGTCGGCGAATATGACGCGGCGGGCACGCTGGTGGGCGGCAGCTCGATCTGGGCGACCGCGCGCGACTGGGGCAAGTTCGGCGAGTTCCTGCGCCACGGCGGCTCGGTAAAGGGCGCGCAGATCGTGCCGCGCCGATGGATCGAATTCATGCGCACGCCCAGCCCCGCCTCGCCCGACTATGGCGCACAGACCTGGCTTAACCGACCCTCGGGTGGTGACCGCAACGAGCTGTTCGCCGCGCGCGGGCCGGACACGGCATTCGCCGCCGTGGGCCATTTGGGACAGTATGTGATCGTCTCACCCGATCAGAGCCTGACCGTGGTGCGCCTCGGCAAGACCGACGGGCCGAAACGGCACGCGCTGGTCGAACAGCTGGCCGATATCGTCCAGCTTTATCCGGGCAGGTAATAGAGCCCCTCGGCCACGGTCACGCACTGGCCGGTGAGCATGGCCTTGTCCCCCTCCACCCGACACTGAAGATCGCCGCCGCGCGCCGAGGCCTGATGCGCGCTGAAGCTCTCCTTGCCGAGCCTCTCGGGCCAGAACAGCGCCAGCACGGCATGGGCCGAGCCGGTCACGCTGTCTTCGGGAATGCCCGCGCCCGGCACGAACACGCGGCTCACCACATCAGTCTCCTGCCCGCGCGCGGTGGCGATGAAGGCCATGTCGCCGTGGCTGGCGAGCTGCGCCATGTCCGGCGCAAGCGCGCGCACCTCGGCCTCGCTGTCATAGCGGGCGACAAGATAGCCCTTGGCCGACCACGCCAGTTCGGCGGGAGCCTTGCCAAGCCCATCGGCGATTCCGGCAGGCGGCGCATCGTCGCTCGTAATCGCGGGCAAGGCCAGTTCATAGCCCTCGCCCGCGCGGCTCACCGCCAGCACACCCGCCTTGCGCGTGGCGAAGCGGATGACTTCGCGCTCATCGTCCTGCCGGAGCACGACATGGCCCGCCGCCAGCGTCGCATGGCCGCACAGCGCCACCTCGCAGGCGGGCGCAAACCAGCGCAGCTCGAATTCGGCCGCCCCGCCCGGGGTGGCGACGAGAAAGGCGGTCTCGGCAAACATGTTCTCCGCCGCGATCTGCTGCAGCAGCGCGTCGGGCAGCCACTCGCCCAGCACCATCACCGCCGCCTGATTGCCGCCGAAAGCGCGGCTGGCGAAGGCGTCGACATGGACATAGGGCACGCGGTTAGTCGGACTGGCGGTCATTGCGGGGGCTCCTGTTCCAGCCGGGTAAATTCGTTTTCCTCGACCAGCATGTTGTCCGGCTCATCAAGATGGCCGACGGGATCGATGTGAATCAGCAGTTCGAGGCCCGGAAACTGTGCGCACAGATCGGCCTCGACCCGGTCGATAATCGCGTGGGCCTTGGCCACGGTGTAGTTTCCAGGCAGGTCGACGTGGAACTGGGCGAAGTCGGTATGGCCGCTGGTGCGAGTGCGCAGGTCGTGCAGGCGCGAGAGCTCCGGGTGCTTTGCCGCCGCCGCCACGAAGGCGCTGCGCTTCTCCTCCGGCCACTCGCGATCCATCAGCGCGTCGATGGCGTCGATCGAAGCGCGCCAGGCGTTGAACAGCAGCCATGCGGCAATCGCGAGGCCGAACAGCGGATCGGCTTTGGCGAGGCCCAGATACTGATCGAGCACCAAGGCCACGATCACCGCGCAGTTGAGCAGCAGGTCGGACTGGTAATGCACCGAATCGGTGTGGATCGCGAGCGAGCCGGTCTTGCGCACGACATGGCGCTGCCAGGCCACCAGCGCGAGGGTTCCGGCAATAGCGATAACCGAGACGACAATCCCCTGCTCCGCCCCGCGCGTTTCACCGCCATTGGCGAGGTGCAGCACCGCGCGAAAGGCGATGGCCGAGGCCGACAGCGTGATCAGCAGGATCTGGAACATCGCCGCCAGCGCTTCGGCCTTGCCGTGGCCGAAGCGATGCTCGCGGTCCGCCGGTTGCGCGGCGACCCACACGCCTGCGAGCGTGGCAAGGCTGGCAACCAGATCGAGCGCGGTATCGGCCAGACTGCCCAGCATCGCGGTCGAGCCCGTCTGCGCCACGGCCCAGAGCTTCAGCGCCCCGAGCACCAGCGCCATCGTGATCGAGGCAAAGGCCGCCGAGCGGGTCAGGCGGGCACGATCGTCGCTCACGGGTAAAGCAGCGTGCTCGACCAGCCGCCCCCGCTGCGGACAAACTGGCGCCGCTCGTGCAGGCGGTTTCGTTCGGCGAGCCAGAACTCCATCCGTTCGGGCGCAAGACGAAAACCGGTCCAGTGCGGCGGGCGCGGCACTTGGGCACCGGCAAGCTCCGCCTCAAGCTCTTTCACCCGCGCCAGGTAGGTGTCGCGCGAATCAAGCGGGCGCGACTGGTCGGACGCCGCCGAGCCCAGTTGCGAAACCAGCGGGCGCGAGTGGAAATATTCGTCGGCCTCGGCGCTGGTCACTTCGGTAAGCCGGCCTTCGATGCGGATCTGGCGGCGCAGGCTCTTCCAGTGAAACAGCAGCGCAACGCGCGGATTGGCGAGAATCTCGCCGCCCTTGCGGCTCTCGGCATTGGTGTAGAACACGAAACCATCGGGCCCGTGCCCCTTAAGCAGCACCATCCGCACAGAGGGCACCCCGTCCGGCGTCGCCGTGGCCAGCGCCATTGCGTTGGGATCGTTGGGCTCGCTTTCCTGCGCCTCGGCGAACCACTGGTCGAACAGGGCGAATGGGTCGGTGTCAGGAATATTTTCAAGCAGTTCGGTCATGCCGCCAGGCCTTTCATACGCCTCGCCCTCGCAAGGGGCCGGAACGGAGCGTGTCTAAACGGCTGCGCTTGTAGACAGCACCTGCACGCGAGGAAAGGCCGATGACTTGCTAAAAACCCCTGTGTTACCTAGCTAGACCACCATGGCCGATCCCTATTCCACCCTTGGCGTAAGCCGCAGTGCAAGCGAGAAGGACATCAAGTCCGCCTACCGCAAACTGGCCAAGGAACTGCACCCCGATCGCAACAAGGACAATCCGCAGGCGTCGGACCGCTTCAGCCGCGTCACTCAGGCCTACGACCTGCTGTCCGACAAGGAGAAGCGCGGCCAGTTCGACCGGGGCGAAATCGACGCCGACGGCAATCCGACCATGCCATTCGGACATGGCGGTGGCGGTGGTGGCGGACCGTTTCGCGGTGGCCCCGGTGGACGCGGTAACGGCGGGGGCTTCGGCGGCGATGAGGTGGACCTCGGCGACCTGTTCGAAGGCCTGTTCGGTCGCGGCGGCTCCTCGCGCAATGGCGGGGGCTTCGGGCGCGGCGGGCCGCAACCCCGCCCCAAGGGCGCGAACATCAATTATCGCCTCTCGGTCAGCTTTGTTGACGCCGCCTCGCGCACCAAGCAGCGGATCACGCTGGCCGATGGCAAGACCATCGACCTGTCGCTGCCCGAAGGCGTGGAGAACGGCACGCAGATGCGGCTCAAAGGCAAGGGGCAGGAAGGTCCGGGCGGAACGGGTGACGGGATCGTCACCATCGATGTGCAGTCCCACCCCTTCTTCACCCGCTCGGGCGATGACGTGCGGCTCGACCTGCCGATCACGCTCGACGAAGCGGTGAACGGGGCCAAGATCAAGCTGCCCACGGTCGATGGCCCAGTGATGATGACCGTTGCGCCGGGCACGAGTTCGGGCAAGGTGCTGCGGCTCAAGGGCAAAGGCTTCTCGCGCAAGGGCGGCGGGCGCGGCGACCAACTGGTGCGGCTCGAAATCGTCCTGCCCGATGATTGTGCGGACCTTTCCAAGCGGCTCGAGGGTTGGAGCGACAGCAGCCCCGTCCGCGCCAGCCTGGGAGTCTAAGGCGCGGTCCGTCCGATCCATCAGGAGCCACCATGACCGATGCGCCAGACGACCCTGAATTCGACCTGCCCGAAGACGAAGAAGAATCCGTACCCGATCTGACACCCGAGGCGCGTCGGCGCGAGGCGCGTCGGCGAATCAAGCTTGGCCTTCCTGCCAGCGTCAAGCGTGAGGTCGGGCCAGGGACCCGCTTCTTCGAGGTCGGCAAGCGCGTGGTGGTGGGCACCTTTGCCGATGGCTTCATCCATGCCGGCAACCTCGCCTATCTGGCGATGCTGGCAATCTTCCCGTTCTTTATTTCCGGAGCCGCGCTGTTCACCCTGATCGGCGAGGAAAGCGAGCAGACCGCCACCATCGTTGCCGTGCTTTCGGCGTTCCCGCCGATGGTTAGCGAGGTGATCGGCCCGGTCGCTCGCAACGTGATCGAGCAGCGCAGCGGTTGGCTGCTGTGGGTGGGCGGACTGTTCGGCCTGTGGACCGTGGGAGGGCTGATCGAGACCCTGCGCGACATGCTGCGCCGCGCCTTCGGCACCAAGGCCGAAAAGGCGATGTGGAAGCGCCGGCTCGCTTCGACCGGCATCATCATCGGCGCGGTGGTGCTGCTGATGCTGAGTCTGCTGGCCAACGTCCTGATCGGGGCCGCGATGCAGGTCATCGAGGCCTATTTCCCGCAACTGCGGGAAGTGCTCGGCAGCCTCGCCTGGTCGCGCATCGTGCCCGCCTTCGGCCTGTTCGGCTCGCTCTATGCGCTGTTCTACTCGCTGACACCGGCGCGATATCGCAAACGCGAGTACAAGAAATGGCCGGGCGTGGTATTGGTGACCGTATGGTGGATTTTGGTCACACTTGCGCTGCCGCCGCTGCTCGGCATGGTGTTTTCCTACGACGCCACCTATGGCTCGCTGGCCGGTGTGATGATCGTGCTTTTCTTTTTCTGGCTCATCGGCCTAGGATTGGTGATGGGCGCGGAATTGAATGCTGCCCTGGTGGAAAGCCCGGAAGAGCAGGACAGCATCGGTCAGCAGGATAACGCGCTATAGCAGCGCAGGCTAAACTTACGGAGAATCCCGAGGGATGAACGGTTTGATGGAAGGCAAGAAAGGCCTCATCATGGGGCTGGCGAACGACAAATCGCTGGCCTGGGGTATCGCAAAGAAGCTGGCCGAGCATGGAGCGGACCTGGCCTTTTCCTACCAGGGCGAAGTGCTCAAGAAGCGAGTCGAGCCGCTGGCGGCGCAGGTCGGCAGCGATTTCCTCGTCGAATGCGACGTGTCGGACATGGAGGCGATGGATGCCACCTTCGCGACCATTGAAGAGCGCTGGGGCAAGCTCGACTTCCTCGTCCACGCCATCGGCTTTTCGGACAAGAACGAGCTGCGCGGCAAATATGTCGATACCAGCCTCGACAACTTCCTGATGACGATGAACATCTCGGTCTATTCGCTGGTTGCCGCCGCCAAGCGCGCGCGACCGCTGATGAAAGACGGGGGCTCGATCGTCACGCTGACCTACTATGGCGCCGAAAAGGTCGTCCCGCATTACAACGTCATGGGCGTGGCCAAGGCGGCGCTGGAAACCAGCGTGCAGTATCTCGCCAACGACATGGGGCCGGAAGGTATCCGCGTGAACGCGATCAGCGCCGGGCCGATCAAGACGCTGGCCGCCAGCGGGATCGGCGACTTCCGCTATATCCTGAAGTGGAACGAGCTGAATTCGCCGCTGCGCCGCAATGTCACGATCGAGGATGTCGGCGGCGCGGGCCTCTATTTCCTGTCCGACCTTTCCTCGGGCGTGACCGGTGAGACGCACCATGTCGATGCGGGTTATCACGTCGTCGGCATGAAACAGGAAGACGCGCCAGACATTTCGCTGGCCTAAGAAGTTTGTTCTCTATACGTTCCGACCTGAGGCAAATCAGGAGGGCCGTTATGATGACAGGTGGATGCCGCTGCGGAGCAGTGCGTTACGAGGCTGACGGCGAGGCACCGCGCCACTCGCTATGCCATTGTCGTGATTGCCAGATGACGCATGGCGCGCCGCTGGTCGGCTGGATTGGCCTGGAGGCTGATAAGCTCCGTTTCACGGGCGCAGAGCCGGTGCGCTACAACGGCGCCAGCGGATCGACGCGCAGCTTTTGCGGCACCTGCGGCACGCCCGTCGCCTTCGTGAACGAGGAGTTTATGCCGGGGATTGTCGACGTCCCCTCGGTCACGCTCGACGATCCCGACGCTATCGCTCCGCAGGTTCAGGTGCAAGTAGTCGAGCGGCGGGCGTGGATGGCGCACCTTGCCGATGTGCCCGAGTTCGCGCGCTTTTCTGAAAGCTAAGCCCGGTTACTCACCCGGCGGCGGGGGGACTGCGCCGGGATCGACCACCCGCGGCAGCGCTTCTGAATCGTCCTCGTCAGGCAGGGGTGCATCACGCTCGGCCTCCAGCCGCTCCATATAGGCACGCTCGAGCTGCTCGACGCGTTCCTGCGTGGCGGCGGCTTCACCGTCGATTTCCGAAAGGCGCTCCTGCCGGGCCTCGTTGATCAGCTGGCTGAAGCGCAGGTCGCTGCCCGCCTCGCGTTCGCGGTAGGCGGCTTCGATCATGTCGACCGTACAGCCCAGATCGCCGCCGGCACCTGCAGGCGAGCACGACATCGGGCCGAACTTGCCCACCGTTTCGAGGCTTTGTGCGCGCTGCGTCCAGGCCTCGTTCTCGGGTGAATTGCTCTCGCGCAGATTGCGCGGGATGCGATAGCGCTCGCTCTCGGGATAGCGCGCGCAGACGGTGATGGTGTCGCCATCCGATTGCGGGCAGGCATCGTCACCATAAATGTTGACCATGTTGACCCGTTCGCCAGCATCGTCCTGCGCCGAGGCGGTGGCAGGCACGAGGGCGATCGTGGCGGAAATGGCGGCAAGGGCAAGCAGTCGGGTCATGGCGTTCCTCTGGGTCGGCCCTCTGAATCGGTGGGGGCAAGGCCGGAAATAATACTATTCGTATGATCTATTGAACGCGCGATGAAGCGCCATTGATCCAAGACAACGATCAGACGCGCTCGGCAAGTTTGATCGCCACCCGGCAGCCGAGCCGGATCGCGCCCGACAGCAGCGGATAGGCCGGCGCCTGCTCGGCACCCGAGGCCAGCGCGGTATCACGATGTTCACGTTCCTCCTCGCGGAACTGCTCGACCAGCCCGGCAAGTTCAGGATCATCGCCATCCGCCTCCAGCTCGTCGAGCTGGGCTGTATAGTGGCGGTCGATCTCTTCCTCGACCGCGGCGGTGCAGGCCATGGCCGCCTCCGGCCCGATCAGCGCCGTGCCCGCGCCCAGCGCAAAGCCAGCAATGGACCAGAACGGCTGCAGCGCAGTGGGGCGCACGCCCCGTTCGGCCATCAATGCATCGAACTTGGCGCGGTGGACCTTCTCCTGCTCGGCCATGTGGCGGATTTGCGCGGCATGCGGCCCGCGTTCTCCAACCACGGCCAGCTGGCCTGCGTAAATCCGCGTGGCGCCGAATTCACCTGCCTGATCGACCCTGATCATTGCGCTACGGTCTTTCATCAGATGCGCTCCTTCGCCAGCAACAGTGTCCAGATAGCAGCCGCACTACCAAGCGAGAACAGCGCATTCCAGCCCGCCAGCGAGATGCCAAGCAGTTCCCACTGCGCAACGTCGCAGCGGATGATCGGCGCGTTGAGCACGGCTTCAAGAGCATTTCCCGTGCCACTTACGGTGGTGGAACAACCGGTGATGCCTTCCCACCAGCCATATTCGACCCCGGCATGAAACACGCCAATCGCGCCCGAGACCGCTATCGCCAGCGCCGCCAACCCGGTCCAGACTCGCTTGGGCGGCACGGCAAAGGCGAGCAGCGCCAGCACCACTGCGACAAAATGCGGGTAGCGCTGCCACCAGCACATCTCGCAAGGATAGAGGCCAAAGCCATATTCCGACAGGTAAGCCCCGCCCAGCAAGGCCAGCGGCACGATCAGCGCCAGCAGGCGCGCGTTGCGGTCGGACAGCGACAGGTCAGCCATCGCTCAGCCCCTAGCGATCGCGCACCGCAATCGCGGTGCCGCCGGTGCGGCGCAGCGTGCGCAGGGCATAGTCGAGCTGGAAGTCTTCGATGCCCTGCTCTTCCAACTGCTCAGCGGTGAGCTGGAAGCGCGGATCGTCGAGCCGGTCGCGTTCGAGCGCCTCATCCTCGGCCGCCACTTCGCCGACGAGATGCCCGCGAAGGTCGCTCTCGCGCAGGGCCAGGCGCTGGCGGCGTTCAGCATCGGGGTCGCTCAGCTGCGGCACGCGGATATCGGGAGCGATCCCGCCTTCCTGCACCGAGCGGCCCGAGGGCGTGTAATAGCGCGCGGTGGTGAGCTTCAGTGCACTATCGCGCGTGAGCGGGAGCAGCGTCTGCACGCTGCCCTTGCCGAAGGAACGCTCGCCCATGATCAGCGCGCGGTGGTGATCCTGCAGCGCACCGGCCACGATCTCGGAGGCTGAGGCCGATCCTTCGTCGATCAGCACGATCATCGGCAGGCCCGCCGCCGCATCGCCTGGGAAGGCGCTTTCCGCGTCGTAATAAATCGTGTCACGCCGGCTGCGTCCGCGCTGCGAGACGATCTGGCCACTGGTAAGGAACAGGTCCGACAGGGTCACCGCCTCATCAAGCGACCCGCCCGGATTGCGACGAAGGTCCAACACCAGCCCAGTCAGCCGCCCGGTTGCCTCGTTCTGCAACGACATAAGCGCCTGAGCGACGTCCTTGCCGACTTCGGCGGAGAACTCGTTGACTGAGATGTAGCCGATATTGCCGCTCTTCAGTTCGGAAGTGACCGGCTCCAGCTCGATCAGGCCGCGCGTCACCGACACCTCGAAGCTTGTGTCGCGACCGGGGCGCACGACGGTCAGCTCGATCGGACTGCCCGCCGGCCCGCGCATCTGCGAAACCGCGTCATTGATATCGAGACCGTAGATCAGCTTGCCATCAATGTGGGTAATATAGTCGCCCGCCTTGATCCCGGCGCTCTCGGCCGGGCTGCCCTTGAACGGTGAGACCACCTTCACCACGCCCTCTTCCATCTGCACCGAGATGCCGAGGCCCTGATAGTTGCCGTCGATCATGGTTTCGAGCCGGTCGAGCGCGGTGCCATCGAGATAGGCCGAATGCGGATCGAGCGCGGCCAGCATGCCGTCAATCGCGCCGCGGATCAGCACATCGTCTTCCACCGGATCGACATAGCTCGCCTTGATGCGCTGATAGGTCGCGAAGAGCTTCGCGAACTCGGGCGAGGCGCGGCTCTCGACCTGTGCGAAACCGGCAGTCGTCGCCGGCACGAGCGCAACGGCTGTGCACAGGGCGGCGGCGCGGAAGGCACGGGCGACGGGGAAGCGAAATGTCATGCGGCGGTTGTCCTGCTCTGGTCCCAGCGCGCTTGTATCGCAGGTGCCGGGTTAACGCCAGATGAGGCGCGTCGTGCGGCAGACAAGGCCGCCAGGCCTCACTCGGCCAGGCGCAGCGGATTGACCGGCTCGCCCGCCTTGCGCAGTTCGAGCGTTATCGTCGGGCGACCGGGCCCCGCCACGCCCAGCGGCGCGCCCGCCGCGACCTGGTCGCCCACCTTGGCATCGGCGCGCGCCAGCCCGGTTACAAGGCTGGTCCAGCCGCCAGCGTGTTCGACTATGACGATCTGGCCATAGCCGCGATAGGCTCCGGCAAAGGCGATCCGTCCGGCGCCGGGGGCCACCACCTGCGCCCCGGCAATCGGGGCAAGGGTGAGTCCGGTGCTGGTCCTGGCCCCATCGCTCGCGCCGAAACCGGTGACGAGCCTGCCAGTAACGGGCAGGATATAGGGCGAGGGGCCATCAGGCTGCGCCGGGCCAGCCGCATCCGCATTGGCGGAGCCGAACAGCTCGACCCCCGCCGCCCCCGGTTCGCGCGGACGGGGCGGACGCAGGACCGGGCCGGACAAGGCCGCCAGTTCACTGCGCAGCGTGGCCGCACGGTCCAGCTCGTCGACCAGCCCATCGAGATCGCGCGCCTGTTCGGCCAGCGCCAGCGCGCGATCGGCCTCGCGATTCGCCGTGCTGCCCGCCGCGCGCGCCGCGAGCCGCTGGCTGGTTTCGAGCTCGGCCAGCTCCTTGCGCCGTGCCGCCAGTTCGGTTTCTTCGGTCGAAAGCACGTTTGCGGCGGCAAGCTGTTCGCGCCGCAACTCGCGCCCCCGCGCGATCCGGTCGCGCAGACCCTGCGTGCGTTCGCGCACCTGTGGCACGGCATCGTGCATCAGTGCGCGCAGGTACACGACCTCCTTCACCGAACCGGGCCGCAGCACCGCCAGCGCAACGGGGCGACGCGTGAACTTCTGCAAGGCAGCGGTGAGGCGGACCACGGGGCGCTGCTGGCGGCCGATATCCTCGCGCAGATCGAGCTGCTCGCGGTCGATCATGGCAATGCGCGCATTGGCGGCGGCGATCCCGGCCTCCGCCTGCTGGATTTGCGCGGCCACGGCGGCGGCCTCGGCGGCATAGCGCTTGGCGGCGTCCTCGGCCTCGCTGGCCTGCTTCTCGAACTGCGCGCTGCGGGCCTCGGCGGCGCGGCGTTCGGCCAAGGCCTGCGCGAGCGCGGCGCGGGTCTCGTCGGCATTGTCGAACATGACCGGGGCCTGCGCCAAGGCAGCGGCGGCGAACAGGCCAGCGGCGATGAGAAGCAGGATGAGGCGGTCCATGGCCCTATCCTGCCCGATGATAGGGATGCCCGGCAAGGATCGCGGTGGCGCGGAACAGTTGCTCCATCACCATCGCGCGCACCAGCAGGTGCGGCCATGTCGCCTTGCCGAACGAGATCAGCAGGTCGGCCGCGTGACGTTCCTCGGGCGAATGGCCATCGGCAGCACCGATCACGAAACGGCACTCGCGCATGCCGCCATCGCGCCATTGTTCGAGCTGGCAAGCAAGCTCTTCGGACGAGAGGTTCTTACCCTTCTCGTCGAGCAGCACGGTGCGCATGGGGGTGAGCGGTTCAAGAATGCGGCCGCCGGTCTCGGGCAGTTCGGTGAGTTTGAGCGGCCAGGTAATGCGCTTCTCATAGCGCGCGACCAGCTCGGCCTCGGGCGACCGGGCGATCTTTCCGCGCGCGATGACATGGAGGAGCATGGGCGCTTACTCGCCGATGGAGAATATCAGAGCAAGCTTCACGGTGTAGGCATTGTCGACAGGTTCATCACATCGCCTACAACTGCCTTGAACAGGAAAGCACAGGAATGCCAAGTCGAAGAAGCGCTGCTCGCACGCTCCGCACCTCACTGTAGCAAAAGCGTAGGCAGTGCAGAGAATACCAACGCCGATGATCACAAACAGCGCGAAAAAAGACCAGTACGAAAACCGTCGCTGCCAAATGCGAAAGGGGCGCAAGAAGAATGCCGCCTAAGGCCAAGGCCGCAAACGCGACGAGCGGCAACCAGAGCCCCATGATATTCGCCAAGCGATATCGCGCCCGTGCCGACATCATTACCCCCTGCTAGCTAACGCCGCTGCCAATCGGTCCCGCAGGGACCGCAAGGGCGACCGCCCGCTCGCAGCGGCCCCGGAACGAAGTGCAGGGAACAGCCGCGAGAACGCTCGCCCAGATGGGCGAGCGCAAAGAAAACTAAGCGTTGCCGACCGCGCTCTTCTTCTCACCCTCGTCGCCGAAGCCCCACATCCTCTCGAGGTTGTAGAAGCTGCGCACTTCGGGGCGGAACAGGTGGACCACCACGTCGCCCGCGTCGATCAGCACCCAGTCCGCAGCCGGGAGGCCTTCGATCCGGGGGCTCGGCTCGCCCGATTTCTTCAGCTCCTCGGCCAGCTTCTGCGCCATGGCGGCGACCTGCCGGGTCGAACGGCCCGAAGCGATCACCATGTGATCGGCCACCGAGCTCTTGCCCTCGAGCGGGATCGAGACGATTTCCTGCGCCTGATCGTCGTCAAGCTGCTGGAGGATCATGGCGTGGAGCGATCCGGGGACCGCTTCGATTTCTGAGAGTTGGTCAGTCATTGCAAATATGGTTGCTGCTCTGGTGCTGGTGCCGATGTCGCCGCTGCGCGGATGCGCCGGTGTGCTCGCTTCGGTCATCACGAAAGGTCAGGCTCCTCATAGGGAAATGCTCATGGGCAATAGCGAGGCCCGGCGGCTCACGCACCCGGCTCCCTATGGCGATCATGAATGAGAGAATGCGTCACTTCGTCGCGTGGCGGTGCGCCGGAAAAACCGTCCGCCCAGTGCGGATCCTGTTCGCGCAGCCTGGTGGCCGAGCGCGGATCGGGATCGAAACGCAATTCTATCAGAGCGGGTGCGCTCCATTCGCCCCGGTTGCGAAAGCGGGCTGCAGATAACCGGTAACGCCGCAGCCAGGCCATTGCAGGACTTGCAAGGGCACCAGTATCATAGCCGGGGCGGGCAATCACGGCAATGGGCATTTCCCGCGCGATGGCGCGCCAGTTCTTCCAGAGGTGAAACTGGGCCAGATTGTCCGATCCCATCAACCACACAAACCGGCGGCGGGGGAACCTCCGGATGAGTGCGCGCAAGGTATCGACGGTGTAGCGCGTGCCCAGTTCGCGTTCGATCGCGGTGACCTTGATCGGGGCGTTGCGACTCTGCTGTCGCGCCGAGCGAACGCGCGTGCCGAGCGGAGCCATGCCCACGCGCGGCTTCAAAGGGTTACCGGGCGAAACCAGCCACCAGACCTCATCCAGCTCTAACGCATCGAGCGTAAACAGCGAAATTCGCCGATGGCCGGCATGGGCCGGGTTGAAGCTCCCACCGAGCAGCCCGGTCAGCGGACCATCGCGACCTCTTCGCTGGCCCTGTTTTCGCTGACTCTGTTTCAGCAAGACGTACCCCGGCGCGGGGTGACGCGGAAGCCGTGGCGGTGGTTCTGCGCCTTGATCGCCCAGCCCGGATAGTCGTCGTCAGGCGCACCGATAGCCGCAAGCTGCTCCAGCTCGCCCGCCGTCAGCTCGATATCGCTCGCCGCGAGATTCTGCGCCAGCTGGTCGGCCTTGCGCGCGCCCATGATCACGCTCGACACGACCTCCTGGTGCAGCAGCCATGCCAGCGCCACCGCTGCCACCGAGACATCGCGCTCAGCCGCCATGGGGCGCATCGCTTCCACCGCTTGCGCGGCAAGGCCGATGTCGGCGCGCGGAAAATCGAGCGTCTTGCGGCGACCCTCGCCTTTCACCGCGCCATTCTTACCGAAGTCGTATTTGCCCGAGAGCAGCCCGCCGATCAGCGGACTCCAGACGAGCAGGCCCAGCCCCTCCGAGCGCATCATCGGCACGATCTCGCGCTCCAGCTCGCGCCCGGAGACGGCATAGAACGCCTGATTCGACACGAATTTGTCCCACCCGCGCCGCTCGGCAATGCCCAGCGCCTTGGCGATTTGCCAGGCCGCCCAGTTGGACACGCCGACATAGCGCGCCCGGCCCGAACGCACGATGTCCTCCAGCGCGCGCAGGCCTTCCTCCATATTGGCGTTCGGATCCCAGCCGTGGATCTGGTAGAGATCGACATGGTCGAGCCCGAGGCGCTCAAGGCTGGCGTCGATCTGGCCAAGCAGGTGATAGCGGCTGTAGCCGCCATCGTTCGGCCCCTCGCCCATCGGCCCCATGCCCTTGGTCGCGATCACGATCTGATCGCGGGCAATGCCGAGGTCGCGCAAAGCCTTCCCCGTGAATTGCTCGCTTTGCCCGCCCGAGTAGACATTGGCGGTGTCGATGAAGTTCACGCCCGCATCGAGCGCCTGCTTCACGAGCGCGGTCGAGCCCGCCTGATCGAGGTCGTGCTGGAAGAAGCCGCCCGGCTTGTTGCCGAAGGTCATCGCGCCAAGGCAAAGTTCGGAGACGACCATTCCGGTCGTCCCCAGTCGATTGTAACGCATTCGGCCTCTCCCCTATGCGACGCGGCCTAGGGGCGTGCTTGCCCCGTGCCGTGGACCTGCCACTTGTAGGTGGTCAGCCCCTCGAGCGCCACCGGACCACGTGCGTGCAGGCGACCGGTCGCGATGCCGATTTCCGCACCGAGACCGAATTCGCCGCCGTCGGCAAACTGGCTCGAAGCGTTGTGCATCACGATGGCGCTGTCGGCTTCGGCGAGGAAGCGCGCCGCGGCGGCTTCATCGGCGGTCACAATCGCCTCGGTGTGACCCGAGGAATGGCTCGCGATATGTTCGAGCGCGGCATCGAGCCCATCGACCACGGCCACCGACAGCACGGCATCGAGGTATTCGGTGTCCCAGTCCTCGTCGGAAGCAACGCCGATCCGCGAATCGAGCGATCGCGCCCGCGAATCGCCGCGCAGTTCACATCCGGCATCGAGCAATTCGGCCACGACCTCTTGCGAGGCAGGGAAGTTGGCATCGAGCAGCAGCGTCTCCATCGCGCCGCAGATGCCCGTGCGGCGCATCTTCGCGTTCAGCGCCAACTTCTTCGCCATCTCGGGATCCGCGGCGGAATGGATGTAGGTGTGGCAAATGCCGTCGAGATGCGCGAGCACCGGCACGCGGGCATCGTTCTGCACCCGCTCGACCAGGCTCTTGCCGCCACGCGGCACGATCATGTCGACCAGACCCGCAGCCTTGAGCATCGCGCCAACGGCGGCCCGGTCCTGCGTCGGCATCAACTGGATCGCCTCGGCGGGCACGCCCTTGCTGGCAACGCCTTCGGTGAAGGCAGCGTGCAGCGCGCGGTTCGAATTGACCGCCTCGCTCCCGCCGCGCAGCAGCGCCGCATTGCCCGAGCGCAGGCATAGCGCGGCAGCATCGGCGGTGACGTTGGGGCGGCTCTCGTAGATGATCCCGATCAGGCCGATCGGAATACGGCGGCGCACCAGTTCGAGCCCGGAAGGCGCAGTGCTGCGGTCGATCTCCTGGCCAACCGGATCGGGCAGGCTCGCCACGTTCTCGATCGCGGCGGCAATGGCGTCGAGCCTGTCCTCGTCAAGCATCAGCCGGTCAAGCATGGCCGGGGCGAGACCGTTGGCCTTGCCCGCTTCGAGGTCTTTCGTGTTGGCAGCAAGAATTTCCGGCGCAGCCTTGCGGATGGCAGCCGCCGCCGCGCGCAGCGCGTCAGCCTTCTCGGCATCGCTCATCAGCGCCAGTACGCGCTGCGCCTTGCGTCCGGCGCGCGCGAGCGAATGCACGATCTGCTCGCAATCGGCGGGGGTTTCCTGGCCGGAATCGGCCGTTCGGGTCTTCAGTTCTGTGTCCATGAATATAGGCCTATCATTGGCTTGATGACTTGTCAGGGGGCGAATCGGTCACCCACCAAATGACGAAAAGTTCCCGCGTTCGTGAATATTTTTCGCTGAACGGCACGACTCGTCCCAGAGTCCCTTCGGTTCGCCCCGTAGTTTGCCCCAAGACGGTCGACCTCGGAACTGCTTGCGCTATCGCCCCTGTCGACAGGGGTAACGCTACAAGCGGGGTCGGCATTGGTTTTTCCTAAGGTTGCAACGCGCTTGGAGCGCATTCGATCCTGGTTTCCGGAGCGCGAGTTCTTCATGCGCTCGCAAGGACAGATTAGGTTCATCAAGATCAGCTCGCGCCTGCAGATGGGGGTTGCTGCGGTCGTGCTCACGGGGAGCCTGTTCTGGCTTGGCTCGCTTGGGGCGATGGCTATCGCGCAATACCAGTCGAGCACCGAGATGGCCTCGCTGCTTGATCGGGAGGCCACCGTGGCCAAGTCGGAGGACCGGCTTGACGCCTATCGCGACGATCTCGACGCTACCATGGCCGACCTTGCGAAACGGCAGGACGTGCTGGACCAGCTGGCCTCCGATCTGCCCGAAGACCTGCTGACCAAGAGCGCCGACGACACCGTGAGCGATTCGAGCGAGGAAGCCGCGCGCCTGATCAGTCTGGTGGGCGAGAGCTTTCCCGAGGCCGTTGGCCTCGCGCAGCTCGAAGCGCGCCAGCTCGCCTTCGTCGAACGCCTGACCCGCTTTGCCGACCGGCGCTCGCGCCGCGCCGAGGAGGCGCTGCGGACGCTCGGCCTCGATCCCGCCGCTATCCTGGCGCAGGATCGGGTGGCGACTGGTGGCCCGCTTGAACTGGTATCGACCGAGAGCGACGGTTCGCTTGATCCGCGCTTCGAGCGGCTCGGCCTCAGCATCGCCCGCATGAGCGCGCTCGAACGCGGGCTCGACGGTGTGCCGCAGGTGATGCCCGCAGCGGCAGGTTCGATCAGCTCGGGCTTCGGACTGCGACGCGATCCGTTCAAGGGTAGTGCCGCGATGCATTCGGGCCTCGATTTCCGCGCGCCCTATGGCTCGCCGATCCACGCCGCCGCCGAGGGCGAAGTGACCTTCGTGGGCTTCAAGGGCGGATATGGGCGCACGGTCGAGGTGAGCCATGGCTCGGGCATGGTGACCCGCTATGCGCATATGTCGCGCTCAGCCGCGCAGGTTGGCCAGAAGGTCGATGCCGGCGCGGTGATCGGCGCCATCGGCAGTTCGGGCCGCTCGACCGGCCCGCACCTGCATTTCGAAGTACGCATCAACGGCCGCGCGGTGAACCCGCGCCCGTTCCTGGAGACGGCCCCGCATGTTCTTGAAGAAGCAAGATCCAGCCATTCCCTCATCGCCGGGGAACCCGACGGAGCGACGGCGGGTGGCTAATTCCAGCACCTTCTCGGTCTTCGGGCCGGACGTTACCATCCATGGCAATGTCGAGGCCTCGGTCGACCTGCATGTCGATGGCAGCGTGATCGGCGATATCGCCTGTGCCTCGCTGGTGCAGGGCGAAGACAGCCGGATCGAAGGCGAGGTCAAGGCGCAGAGCGCGCGGCTTGCGGGGACGGTGGAAGGCCGCATCGACGCGGTCGAGCTGATTATCCTGAAGACCGCACGCATTCTGGGCGATGTCAGCTACGAAACCCTGACCATCGAGCAGGGCGCGCAGGTAAACGGTCGGTTCGCTCCGCAGGGCGCCAATCTCGCCGCTGGCAAGGCGCAGGCCGAGGTGGCCCCGCTGCCGGGCGCAGACGGCGAACAGATGCGGCTGGCCAACTAGCTTTCACGAACACCAGGCTGGAGAGGAGAAAGGGGCGGACCGCGAGGCCGCCCCTTTCCGTATAATCCGTCCGTTGTAGGAGCGCGTCGATCAGCCCTGGCTGGATGCGCCTTCGTCGGCCTCGGCGGCGCGCTTGGCTTCTAGCCATGCTTCGGCTTCAGCTTCCTGCGCGGCTTGGGAAGCGGCCTTGGCGGCTTCGGCGCGCTCGCGGCGCAGTTCCTCGATCAGCTTTTCCTTGTCGTCGCGCTGGTCGACCACAGGCGCTTCGACTTCCTCGCCCTCGGTAACGGGGATGTTCTTCGCCGCCTTGGCCACGGCGGCATCCAGCTCACGCTGCGAGCACAGGCCAAGCGTCACCGGATCCTTCGGCTGGATGTTGGCGATGTTCCAGTGGCTGCGATCACGGATCGCGTTGATCGTGTTGCGCGTGGTGCCGATCAGCTTGCCGATCTGCGCGTCCGAAATTTCCGGGTGGCTGCGGATAATCCAGGCGATGCCATCGGGTTTGTCCTGTCGCTTGGACACCGGCGTATAGCGCGGGCCCTTGGTGCGGCTGACGTCGACCGGAGCCTTCTGCATCTTCAGCGAATAGTCTGGGTCGGCCTGGCCGCGTTCGATCTCGGCGTGGGTCAGCTCGCCCGAGTGGACCGGGTCACGCCCGGTGTACTTCGAGCTGGCGAGGTCGTCGGCCATGGCCTGAACCTCGAGAATGTGCAGCCCGCAGAACTCAGCGATCTGGCTGAAGCTCAGCGAGGTGTTATCGACCAGCCAGCTGGCGGTCGCATGCGGCATCAGGGGAGTCGGCTGGGCCACGGTGGTTCTCCAAGTGCAGATCGGGCGGAAAATTCGGCCCGAAATAAAAGGGCCGCCCCTCGCGGGACGGCCGACCTTGACCCTCTATGTAGGCCAATTGTCGAAAGACGGCAAGGATTTCGCGCAATAGCCGCCCGTGATCAGGCAGCGGCAGCCTGCAAGCGCGCCATCTGAACCTCGCGCGAGATCAGCGCGAGCCCATCGCAGAACTGGTCGGTGCTCGCGTCCCAGCTGTAGGCACGCCCTGCCGCAAGACAGTCCTCGCGCGAAAAGCTGAGCGCCTCGGCAATCGCGTCTTCGATCCGTTCGGCCATGGCACCGCTTCCGGGTGACAGCACATCGAGCGGGCCGGGCACAGGGTAGGCAGCCACCGGCGTGCCGCAGGCGAGCGCCTCTATCATGACCAGACCGAAGGTGTCGGTGCGGCTCGGGAACACGAACACGTCAGCCCCCGCATAGCAGGCCGCCAGCGCCTCACCCGAGCGGCGACCGAGGAAGTGTGCCTGGGGATAAGCCTGACGCAACCGTTCTAGCGCCGGGCCATCGCCAACCACGACCTTGGAACCGGGATGGCCGTTATCGAGAAACTCTTCGATGTTCTTCTCCACCGCCACGCGCCCGACATAGAGCTGGATCGGCCGTTGCAGCTCGAAGAAGAGATCGGGGGGCGGATAGTCGGGCATGAAGGTGGCAAGATCGACACCCCGGCTCCAGTGATGGAGCTGCGTCAGACCATGTTCGCGCAACTGCTCGCGGATGGTCTCCGTAGCCACCAGGATATTCTCGGCCGGGCCGTGAAACCGGCGGATGAACGGCCAGATCACACTGGCGGGAAGGCCCGTGCGGCTCGCCACGTAATCCGGGAACTGCGTATGGTAGGCGGTAGTGAACCGATACCCGCGCCTGCGGCAATAGCGCCGCGCCGCCCAGCCGAGCGGCCCCTCGGTGGCAATATGGATCGCGTCGGGGCAGAAACGGTCGAGCAGAGCGCCAACCTCGCGCGGACCGGTCAGCGCCAACCGAATCTCGGAGTAGGATGGACACGGCACCGAGCGGAACAGGTCGGGCGAGATCACCTCGACCTCGTGGCCCCGGCGGCGCAGTTCGTCGGCCACCGTGGTCAGCGTGCGCACCACACCGTTCATCTGCGGGAGCCAGGCGTCGGTTACGAGAGCGATTTTCATCGAAAACCTCGCGCGAATCAGGCTGCGACGGCGACCGCGGCGCCCTCGCGCTCGGCCGCTTCGGCTTCGCGAGCGGCGATCTCGTCGGGCCAGTGGAGGATTTCCATTGTTCCGTCGGCGTGCTCGACCAGCGCGTTGCAGCCTTCGACCCAGTCGCCGTCGTTCCAGTATTCGATGTCCCTGCCGGAATGGGCGAACATGCGGTGTTCAGCTGTATGGATATGGCCGCAGACCACGCCATCGACACCGCGCTCGGCTGCGGCGCGAGCGACAACTTCCTCATAACGGCCAATGAATTCGACCGCGTTCTTCACCTTGTGCTTGGCCATCTTCGACAGCGACCAGTACGGCAGGCCGAGCTTGCGGCGCACCACGTTCACCCAGCGGCTGATGCCCATCATGAAAGTGTAGAGCGCGTCCCCCACGAAGGCGAGCCAGCGGTGCGACAGCATCACCGCATCGAACTCATCGCCGTGCAGAACCATCAGGCGGCGGCCATCGGCGGTATCGTGGAAGGCTGCACGGCGAATTTCGATGCCGCCGAAGTTCAGGCCCGTGAACTGGCGGAACATCTCGTCGTGGTTGCCGGGGATATAGACCACCCGCGTGCCGCGCTTGGCACGCTTCATGATCCGCCACACGATATCGTTATGCGCGGCGGGCCAGTAGAACTTCTTCTTCAGCCGCCAGCCGTCGATGATGTCGCCCACGAGATACATCGTCTCGCAGTCAACATTGTCGAGGAAGTCGATCAGCAGCTCAGCGTTGCAGCCCTTGGTGCCGAGATGGATGTCGGAAATCCATACGGTGCGATAGTTGCGGCGGCCCTGGTCCTCAGGCTCTGGGACAGAGGGCCTGGCCCTAGAAAAGTCGCTGATCGTGGCCATCGGCGTCGCGTTGCCGAAGACATCTTCCAGATGATTGCCGAACATGCTGCCAAAGCCCCGCTTTGTTTTGCCTTGGGCTCAGGCTTATGGCGCACGAATGTGACAGCAGACTCACAGTTCAGCGTCACTTGTCTGACAGTGTGACGCTTGGGTGGCACCGCCCGGAAAAGCCGGGCGGGCACCGAATCGGCGCTTAGCGAACCACGTAAGGCTGCTTGCCGACCCACGGCGAGGTCATGTTGTAAGGCACGGTGACGAACACCGCCTCGACCTCGGCAATCTTGCCGTCGACGATCTTGAACAGTTCGAGCAGCGCGAAGCTGTGCGGGAAGGTAAAGATCGACTTGTGGCGGCTGCCATCGGTCCAGGTGATATCGGTGAGGCGGCCCGAGTGGTCGATGAAACCGGCGGCGACCACGATGCCTTTCTCCTCGTCAACCAGCGGGAAGCGGCGGTCGCGCACGCGATCGTCGTAGATATACTGGCCAAGACGGAACTGCTCGGCGCAGCCCATCTTGGAGATCGGATAGCCCTCGATATCGACATTGGTGGTCTGCAAGCCGTTCTCGATCCGGTCGCATTCATCCGTGAAGTCGGTGAATAGCGTGCCGTCGTTATTCTGAAGCGTGTCGAAGTAGCCATCGGCAATCGCGATCAGGCGCTCGCGCGGGCGGCGCTTTTCTTCGGGCACGTCCGCGGACAGCACCGGGCGCGGGCGGCGGGCGTCGTCGATCTGCGGGAACGGGCCGAGTTCGCTTGGCCGGCAAACGAGAGTCTCGACCTCGGTGATCTTGCCGCCCTTCATGGCGATGCGCATCGACATCACCGCCGCATCGCCCGATTCTTCGACGATACCGAACCAGCTCCCCTGCCCAGTCTGCGGATCGGCCGCTTTCACATCATAGGTGTCGCGCACCTTGGTGATGGTGGTCCACAGCCCGTCGCCGAGCATCAGCTGAACGTTGTTTTCGGTAAACACCACGTCATCCGCCCAATCGACCCGCGACACGTCCTTCGCCGCGAGCGCGGCAAGGTAGGTGTCGATGGCGGAATAGAGTTCCTCACGCGTGGCGATCGGGGCGGGGTTCGAAGTCATGGCATTGTCTCTCCTGTTACAATGACACTTCTGAACAATCGGCGCCGCTCAGTCCACCGCCAAGACGATCTTTCCGATGTGCTCGCCCGCCTCCATCCGGCGATGCGCCTCGGCCGCCTCTGAAAGCGGAAAAATCCGGTCCATTTGCGGCCGCAAGTCGCCTTGCTCGACCAGCGGCCACACTTCACAGGCAATCTCGGCGGCGAGCAGCTTCTTGAAGCCGTCGGACCGGGCACGCAGGGTCGAACCGGTCATGGTCTGGCGGCGCACCATCAGCTTGGCCATGTTGACCTCGGCCCTCGCCCCGCCGAGTACAGCGATGGTCACCAGCCGCCCCTCTTCGCCGAGACAGTCGAGATTGCGCTGGGTGTAGTCGCCCGCGACCATGTCGAGCACGACCTGACAACCCGCCTTGCCGGTGATTTTGCGCACCTCCTCGACGAAGTCGGCGGTCTTGTAGTTGATCGCATGATCGGCGCCGAGTTCGCGCGCCGCAGCGCATTTCTCGTCGCTGCCGCAGGTCACGATTACCTTAAGCTCGAACAGCTTGGCGAGCTTGATCGCCATCGAGCCGATCCCTGACGTGCCGCCATGCACCAGCAGCGTCTCGCCATCGCGCGCCAGCCCGCGCTGGAACACATTGTGCCACACGGTGAACAGCGTTTCAGGCAAGGCAGCAGCCTGTTCCATCGGCAGGGCCGCGGGAACAGGCAGGCAGCTTTCGGGCTTCGCAAGGCAATACTGCGCATAGCCGCCCCCGCTCACCAGCGCGCAGACACGCCGTCCAATCCAGTCGGCGGCCTCGCTGTCACCCGCGCGCACCACCGTGCCCGCGATCTCCAGTCCCGGCAATTCGCTCGCCCCTGGCGGTGGCGGATAGAGCCCGGCCCGCTGGAGGCAATCGGGGCGGTTGACGCCCGCATAGGCGACCTTCACCAGCACCTCGCCCGGCCCCGGAACAGGCACCGGCTGCTCGGCCAACGTCAGCACATCCGGCCCGCCCGGCTCGCTGATGGTTACTGCCCTCATCCGGCTCGTTGCCTGAAAATTCACACTGCCCCCTTTGCCTTGAGCGTCCCCGTCTCGTCTTGGCTGGGCCCCACTTAGCCGGAGCCATTGACAGCAAGCAATCCGATTGTGATGTTGCAACACGATGGATGGCGACGATCTTCCGCGAGTCCGTACTGATGCGGCAAGCCTCTTGGCGAAAGAGGATCTCGATCGCTATTCACAGGACGAGCTTATGGAGCGGATCGCCCTGCTCGAAGCCGAGATTGCGCGCATCAAGGCGCAGCACGCCAAGGCCGCCGCGCACCGCAACCTCGCCGACCAGCTGTTCAAGCCGAGGCCGAGCGAGTGAGGGGCCGTCGAGCCCTGTTCCACCCTCGCAATTGCGCCATGGCGCACCATATTGGCCATGAGCCGCAAACCCGCCCCGTGCAGGGCCGGTTTTTCCCAACACCCTTGTTAGCCGTCCATTCACCTTGCCAGCCGCACACTGGTTTCCTTGCCGGCCCGCTGGCTGGCTGAGCCAACCGAAAGACTGCAATGCCTAGCTTCGCGCAGAACCTCGAAAAGACCCTCCACACCGCGATCCAGCACGCGATCGACCGGACGCACGAATATGCGACGCTCGAACACCTGCTGCTGGCGCTGGTCAACGATACCGACGCGGCCGAAGTAATGACCGCATGTGGCGTCGATCTCGAGGAACTGGCAGGCGTCGTGCGGCAGTATCTCGATCAGGAATACCAGTCGCTGAAATCGTCCGACCAGGCCGATCCGCAGCCCACCGCCGGGTTCCAGCGGGTGATCCAGCGCGCGATCCTGCACGTGCAGACCTCGGGCAAGGACACCGTGACCGGCGCCAATGTGCTGGTCGCGCTGTTTTCCGAACGCGATAGCTATGCGGTCTATTTCCTCCAGCAGCAGGATATGAGCCGCCTCGACGCGGTGAGCTTCATCAGCCACGGCATCGGCAAGAACGGTCGGCAGATCGAAAACCGCAATCCGCAAGGGACCGAAGAACCGGACGCCGCCAAGGCCGAGGAAAAACCCGACCCCAAGAACAAGAAGGATTCGGCGCTCGACCAGTTCTGCGTGAACCTCAACCAGAAGGCGCTTGATGGTAAGGTAGACCCGCTGATCGGGCGCGGCCCCGAGGTTGACCGCACGGTGCAGATCCTGTGCCGCCGCTCGAAGAACAACCCGCTCTATGTGGGCGACCCAGGCGTCGGCAAGACCGCCATCGCCGAGGGCCTTGCACGCAAGATCGTCGAGGGCGACGTGCCCGAGGTGCTCGAAGAAGCGGTGATCTATTCGCTCGACATGGGCTCGCTGCTGGCGGGCACCCGCTATCGCGGTGACTTCGAGGAGAGGTTGAAGCAGGTCGTCTCCGAACTGGAGAAGATGCCGCACGCGGTCTTGTTCATCGACGAGATCCACACCGTGATTGGCGCCGGTGCCACCAGCGGCGGGGCGATGGATGCCTCGAACCTGCTCAAGCCAGCGTTGTCCTCCGGCTCAATCCGCTGCATCGGCTCGACCACCTACAAGGAATTCCGCAACCACTTCGAGAAGGACCGCGCGCTGCTGCGCCGGTTCCAGAAGATCGACGTGAACGAGCCTTCGGTCGAGGACACTGTGAAGATCCTCAAGGGCCTGCGCACGGCCTTCGAGGAACACCACAAGGTCAAGTACACGCCCGATGCCATCAAGACCGCGGTCGAGATGAGCGCGCGCTACATCAATGACCGCAAGCTGCCCGACAAGGCCATCGACGTGATCGACGAGGTCGGCGCGATGCAGATGCTGGTGCCGCCGAGCCGCCGCCGCAAGACGATCACCGCCAAGGAGATCGAAAAGGTCATCGCGACCATGGCGCGCATCCCGCCCAAGTCGGTCAGCAAGGACGACAAGGCCGCGCTCGCCAACCTCGAGAAAGACCTGAAGCGCGTGGTGTTCGGGCAGGATCAGGCGATCGATCGCCTCTCCACCGCCATGAAGCTTTCGCGCGCCGGTCTTCGTGACCCTGACAAGCCGATCGGTTCGTTCCTGTTCTCCGGCCCCACCGGCGTCGGCAAGACCGAGGTCGCGCGTCAGCTCGCCTCGATCATGGGGATCGAACTGAAGCGGTTCGACATGTCCGAATACATGGAGCGTCACTCGGTCAGCCGCCTGATCGGTGCGCCTCCGGGCTATGTCGGCTACGATCAGGGCGGCCTGCTCACCGATGCCATCGACCAGCACCCGCATTGCGTGCTGCTGCTCGACGAGATCGAGAAGGCGCACCCCGACCTGTTCAACATCCTGCTGCAGGTGATGGATAACGGCCGCCTGACCGACCACCACGGCAAGACGGTCGATTTCCGCAACGTGGTGCTGATCATGACCACCAACGCGGGTGCATCGGATGCCGCCAAGCAGGGAATCGGCTTCGGCAGCGGCACCAAGGTCGAGGCGGCGGAAGAGGCGGTGAAGAAGATGTTCACCCCCGAATTCCGCAACCGCCTCGATGCCATCGTGCCGTTCGGCTACCTCGGCAAGGACACGATCAGCCGTGTGGTCGACAAGTTCATCCTTCAGCTCGAACTGCAGCTGGCGGACCAGAACGTGCATATCCAGTTCGATGGCGACGCGCGCGACTGGCTGGGCGAACGCGGTTACGACAAGCTGATGGGTGCACGCCCGATGGGCCGCCTGATTCAGGAGAAGGTCAAGCAGCCGCTCGCCGAGGAGCTGCTGTTCGGCAAGCTTGCGCATGGCGGCGAGGTCCATGTCAGCGTGAAGGAGAACAAACTCGCCTTCGAGCTGACCGCCGCTCCGCCCAAGGCCAAGCCCAAGCGTTCGCGCAAGAAGCCGGCGGCCAAGAAGGCGCAAAACGATGCGTCAACCGAGGGCAGCACCTCGGAAGACTGATTGCCCCGCTGATTAATGACTTACCGCAGGGCGGCGCTGGAACCCCAGCGCCGCCCTGTCTGTTTATACAGCGATGAGCGCCCCCCACTGGATCCAGCCGCACCCGCAAGGCATCTATGTCGCCCCGGCGGATTGCTGGGTCGATCCCTCGGCGGCTGTCGAGCGGGCACTCGTCACCCACGGTCACGCCGATCACGCACGTGGCGGCCACGGCGAAACGCTCGCAACCCCCGAAACGCTCGCGATCATGGACCTGCGCTACAACACGCGGGCCGGCGCGGTGCCAGTGGCCTATGGCGAAACCTTGCGGCTCGCAGGCGGGGTCGATGCGACATATCTGCCTGCCGGACACGTGCTCGGCTCGGCGCAAATCCTGCTCGAACATGCAGGTGAACGGGTGGTGATCACGGGCGACTACAAGCGCCGCCCCGATCCCACCTGCGCCCCGTTCGAACTCGCGCCGTGCGACATCTTCATCACCGAGGCGACCTTTGGCCTGCCGGTCTTCACCCATCCGCCGATTGGTGAAGAGATTGCCAAGCTGCTCGGCACGCTGGCGGCCAATCCCGAGGCCTGCGTGCTGGTGGGCGCCTATGCGCTGGGCAAGGCGCAGCGGGTGATCGCCGAACTGCGCGCGGCGGGCCATCACGATCCGATCTATCTCCACGGCGCGATGGAGCGGATGTGCCGGCTTTACGAGGAGCTGGGCGTCCCGCTCGGCGAGCTGCGGCTGGTGGCGGACCACACGAAGGACGAGATGCGCGGCGCGATAATAGTCTGCCCGCCCTCAGCGCTGAACGACCGCTGGAGCCGCCGTCTGCCCGATCCGATAACCGCGATGGCGAGCGGCTGGATGCGCGTGCGCCAGCGGGCCCGCCAGCGCAATGTCGAGCTGCCCCTGGTGATCTCCGACCACGCCGACTGGCACGAGTTGACGCAGACCGTGTTGGAGGTGAACCCGCGCGAGACCTGGATCACCCATGGCCGCGAAGAGGCGCTGCTGCGCTGGCACGAACTACACCAGCGCAAGGCCCGCGCGCTGGCGCTGGTGGGGTATGAGGACGAGGATGATTAAGGCCTTTACTCCTGCCCTTCGAGACGGGGGCTCAGCCTGCGGCTTCCCCTCCTCCTCATGGCGAACGGACAACCTTTTCCCATCCGTTCGTCCTGAGGAGCGAGGACACAGTCCGAGCGTCTCGAAGGATGCGATCCCGAGCTGCTGATGGAAGAGTTCGCCGCCCTCATCGACGCGCTGATCTACACGCGCAGCCGCAACGGCAAACTCGCGTTGATCGCTGACTATCTGCGCGCCACCCCCGATCCCGACCGTGGCTGGGCGCTCGCTGCGCTGACCGATGGGCTCGACTTTCCGGCGGTCAAAAGCTCCACCATCCGCAACCTGCTGAAAGACCGGGTCGATCCGGTGCTGTGGAGCCTCAGCCGCGATTTCGTGGGCGACACCGCCGAAACCGCCAGCTTCCTCTGGCCCGAACCCTTGCGCCCCACCGATTCCCCTCCCCCCACGGTGTCCGAAACGGTCGCCAGCCTTTCCGGTATGACCCGCGCCAGCGTGATGGAGGACTTGCCCTCGCTGCTCGACCGGATAGACGCAAAGGGCCGCTACGCCTTGTTCAAGCTCGCCACCGGCGGGATGCGCGTGGGCGTCTCGGCGCGGCTGGCCAAGGTCGCCTTTGCGCAGGCCTTCGATGTCGAAGTCGATAAGGTCGAGGAATACTGGCACGCACTTGCCCCACCCTATGCCGCGCTGTTCGCCTGGGCCGCCGAGGGCGCCGATCCGCCCGACACCGCGAATATGCCACTGTTCCGCCCCTTCATGCTCGCGCACCCGCTGGAGGATACGGTCGTCGACCTTGCCGACTATGTGGCCGAGTGGAAGTGGGACGGCATTCGGGTGCAGCTGGTCAATGTGGCAGGCGAGACGCGGGTCTATTCGCGCTCGGGCGACGATATTTCCGCCACCTTCCCCGAGCTGATCGACGCGCTCACCATTCCGGCGGTTCTCGATGGCGAGCTGCTTGTGCGCGGCAGCCATCAGGGCGGCGAAGCAGGCGGCGCGGCGAGTTTCAACGCCTTGCAACAGCGGCTTGGTCGCAAGACCGTCAGCAAGAAGATGCTCGCGGAGGCCCCGGCCTTCGTGCGGCTCTACGACGCGCTCGCCATCGGCGGCGATGATCTGCGCACCCTGCCGTGGCGCGAGCGACGCGCAGGGCTCGAAGCGCTTATGCCGCGCCTGCCCGAAAGCCATTTCGACCTCTCGCAGGTCGTCGAAGCGGAGGACTTTGCCCAGCTCGCGCAAATCCGCGAGGGCGCACGCGACGATGCCATCGAGGGCCTGATGCTCAAGCGCCGCGACAGCCCCTATGTCGCGGGCCGCAAGACTGGCCTGTGGTACAAGTGGAAGCGCGATCCGCTGCTGGTCGACTGCGTGCTGATGTACGCCCAGCGCGGCAGCGGCAAACGCAGCAGCTTCTATTCCGACTACACCTTCGGATGCTGGACCGCCGATCCAGACGAGGGCGGCGAACTGCTCCCCGTGGGCAAGGCCTATTCGGGCTTCACCGACGAGGAGCTGAAAAAGCTCGACCGCCATGTGCGGCAGAACACGGTCAACCGCTTTGGCCCGGTGCGCGAGACGGAAAAAAGTCTGGTATTCGAGGTCGCCTTCGATTCGGTCCATGCCAGCAAGCGCCACAAGTCGGGGCTCGCCATGCGCTTCCCGCGCATTCACCGCATCCGCTGGGACAAGCCCGCTCACGAAGCCGACCGGATCGACGGCCTGCTTGCGCTGGTGCGCGACTAGACTTGCGGCAGATCAAGGCGGCCTGACTGTGCAGCGGGCAGAGCGCACGATGAACACACCTGCCCGAAAAGAGCTTGCCGTGAACGACCAGTCCAAACTCACGCCTTACGAACAGATCGGCGGCCAGCCCGTTATCGAAGCCGTGGTCGACCGTTTCTACGACCTGATGGATAGTGACCCCGCCTATGCCGAACTGCGCGCTATCCACGCGGCCGACCTCGCACCGATGCGCACATCGCTGGCCGGGTTTCTTGCCGGATGGGCAGGTGGACCGCGCGACTGGTTCGAGGCCAATCCGGGCAAATGCATGATGAGCATGCACTCGGGCTTTTCGATCACCGCGCAGACCGCAGGGCAATGGGTTGAGGCGATGGCGCACGCCTTCGCCGATTGCGGCCTCGCCGATCATCAAGTGGGAAAGCTGATGAATGAGCGCTTCGAGATGATGGCCGGAGGCATGGCCCGCACCGCGGCAATGGCAGGCTGACCATCGCCACAATCCAATTGCGCATAGCGCCTTCGTAACGCATCTGTGGGGCATGTATCGCATGTCCCGCGCAGATCGCACGCTCGCCTACAGCATCGCCGGTGCGGCCGGATTCGTCGATGCCAGCGGCTTCCTCGCAGCAGACCGCTATTTCGTCTCGTTCATGTCGGGCAACACCACCAGGCTCGGCGTGGAGCTGGCACGCGGATCGACCGCGGCGGCGATCGCGGGTATGTTGTTGGCCGGGTTCGTGGTCGGCGTGGCCCTGGGTGCCTTGGTGGCCGACCGGTTCGAACCCTGGCGCAAGACTTCGGTGCTTATCACCGCGACGCTTTTGCTGCTCGCCGCTGCTGCCGCGCAGGCCTTCGGCTTAACCTTGGGGCTGCTGCTCGGAGCGGTGCTGGCGATGGGCGCGATCAACAACGTGTTTCGCAAGAGCGGCGAAGTCGCGCTCGGCGTGACCTATATGACCGGCGCGCTGGTGCGTGTCGGCGAAGGATTGGCGGGACTCGTTAAATCGAGCGCGCAGCGACGGCGCGGGGCCTTCGAAAGTCTCCTGCTGTGGGCTAGCCTCTCGGGCGGAGGCTGCATCGGCGCGCTCGTCTATCTCAATGCCCAGCCGGCAGTCGGCTGGCTCGGCGCGCTGTGGGTGCTGGGGCTCACCGTGGCGGCTTGGCGGATCGAAGCACGCGAATCAATCCAGTCGAACTAGCTTGCTGCGCGAAGTTGCGCCGCGCAACAAGGTGAGCCGCGAGGGCGCAGAGCCGAGCGCCTTGGCGAGCAGGCCGATCACCGCATCGTTGGCCGCGCCGTCCTGCGGCTTGGCACGCACCTTCACCTGCACCGCGCCATCGGCAATCGCGATCCCCTCGCTGCGCGCACCCGGCGTGACCCGCAGCGCCAGCCGGCCCTCGGCATCGGCAAGCGCCCGGATCGCCTCGGCGGGCGGGAGATCAGGTTTCGGTTTTGCCATGCAAGGCCGCCATATGCCGCTCGGCCAGCTCGCAGTAGCGTTCGGCCTGGAAGCGGATCTTCTCCACCTGCGCCGCGTCGATAGTGCGGAAATGCTTGGCCGGTCGCCCGATCCATATCTCGCGCGGCGGAATGCTCTTGCCGGGGCTGAGCAGAGCGCCCGCCCCCAGCATCGCGCCCTCGCCCACGTGGCACCCGTCCATCGCGATCGCACCCATACCGACGAAGGCCTTGTTGGCCAGAGTCGCTCCATGAACCACGGCCATGTGGCCGATAACGCAGTCCTCACCGATGATCGTGGGGCAGCCTTGCGTATCGGGCCGCGGACCTTCCACGTGGAACACCGAGCCATCCTGCACATTGGAGCGGGCCCCGACCTCAATCCGATGGATGTCACCGCGCAGCACGCAGTTGTACCAGATACTCGCCTGCGGACCGATAGTGACATCGCCGATGATGCGCGCGCCCGGCGCGACAAAGGCGGTTTCGTGAATCTGCGGCACCTTGCCATCGAAGGGAAGGATGGTGGCGCCGGGGAAACGTTCGGCCAAGGTCATAAGCTATCCTGCCACTGCGCGCGGGTTATGTGGTGAACGATGGTGGGGTTCAGCTCGGGAGGATAGTTCGGATCAAAGAAGTCCCAGTCTTCACGCCGCTGCATCCCGAGCCGTTGCATCAGGCCCCAGCTATCCTTGTTGCCCTCCACCGTGAGCGCGACCACATCCTCGTCGTCCTTGGCCGCAAGGATATAATCTAGGCAAGCGCTCGTCCCCTCTTTCGCATAGCCCTTGCTCCAGGCATCCTCGCGCAGGCGCCAGCCGATCTCGAGCATGCCGAACACCTTCGTGCCTTCCAGCGTGGCGCGCTTGAAGCCGACCATGCCGATAAGCTCGTTTGCCAGATAGCCGCCATCGTCGTGACGGCGACAAGCCCAGAAAGTGTGGCCGTAGCGGTTCAGATAATCCTCGAGTCGCGTGCGGGTGGAGGCAAGCGCCTCGCCATCCTGTACCCCGCCAAGCCAGCGCATCACCGCAGGTGTGTTGGTGAGGCGGACGAAGTCGTCCCACGAGGCATCGTCCCACGCGTGCAGGCGCAGGCGCGCGGTTTCAAGGATGGTCTCAGCCATTAAGCAGCCGCGCAACAAGCGGCGCATGGTAGGTCAGCACGCCAGAGCAGCCCGCGCGCTTGAACGCGATCAGCTTCTCCATCAGCAACGCCTCGCGGTCGGCAATGCCCGCCGCCGCGCCCGCCTCGATCAGCGCATATTCGCCTGAAACCTGATAGGCGAACACCGGCACCTCGAAACGCTGCTTGGCGCGCCAGATCAGGTCGAGATAGGCCAGGCCCGGCTTCACCATCACGCTGTCCGCGCCCTCGGCAATGTCGAGCGCGATCTCGGCCATGGCCTCGTCAGCGTTGCCCGGGTCCATCTGATAGGTGCGCTTGTCGCCCTTCAACAACCCGCTCGATCCGACCGCATCGCGGAACGGGCCATAGAAGGCCGAAGCATACTTTGCGGCATAGGCCATGATCTGGACATTGGCGTGCCCACCCATCTCGAGCGCCATGCGGATCGCTTTTACCCGCCCGTCCATCATGTCGGACGGGGCGATAATATCGGCCCCTGCCTCCGCCTGAGTCATCGCCTGATCGACCAGCACCGCCACCGTCTCGTCATTGAGGACATAGCCCCCCTCGTCGACCAGCCCGTCGTGCCCGTGGCTGGTATAGGGATCGAGCGCGACATCGGTGAGAATGCCGATGTCGTTGCCGCAGGCATCGCGGATGGCGCGGATGGCCTGGCACATCAGGTTATCGGGGTTGAAGGCCTCGGCACCGTCATCGCTGCGTTTTTCGCGCGGAGTATTGGGGAACAGCGCAATACACGGAATGCCCAGCGCCACCGCCTCTTTCGCGCGCTCGGCAATCAGGTCGACTGACCAGCGCGAGACGCCGGGGAGCGCACCCACCGGATCTTCCACACCCTTGCCCGATGTCACGAACAACGGCCAGATCAGGTCGGCCGGGGTCAGCACGGTTTCGCGGTGCATCGCACGGCTCCAGCCGTGGGTGCGGGTGCGGCGCAGGCGAGTGGCGGGATAGGCTCTGGTCATGTCAGCGCTCCTGCCGAAAATCGGCGGCGCAGGCAATGGCGAGGCGCTCAGTTGACGCGCTGGCGGTTCTCCAGCCGGTCAATTTCGCGAACCGGTTCCTCGTTGGCGCCTGAAGCCGGTGCCAGCGCTGCCAGCGCGGCGCCCGGTTCGACAGTCTGCCAGCGGACGAGGCTGGCGCGGAAATTGGCCAGTTCGCGGCCCTCTAGCTGGGCACGGGTGACGAACTTGACGCTCGCCGGATTGATCGCCCGGCCGCTGCGGTACATCTCATAGTGCAGGTGCGGCCCGGTCGAGAGGCCGGTGGAGCCGACATAGCCAATCACCTGCCCGCGTTTGACCGACTGACCCGCACGAACCGCCATCCGGCTCATATGGCAATAGCGCGTTTCCAGCCCGCCGCCGTGCGACAGCTTCACCGCATTGCCGCAGCCCCCGGCGCGACCGGCGGAAACCACGTGGGCATCGCTTACCGCGACAATCGGCGTGCCGCTGCGGGCACGGAAATCCATGCCCGAATGCATGCGGCGATAGCCGAGAATCGGGTGGCGCCGCATCCCGAAGTTCGAGGAGATCCTTCCGGGCACTGGAGCGACCATACCCTGCCGCTCCTCACCTACACCTGCGGCATCGTAAAACAGGCCCTCGCGGCCCCAGCGCATCATCTGCTTTTTCGGCTGCCCATCGCGCAGGATGGCGGCATATTGCAACTTGCCGACCTCGATTTCTCCAGTGGCGGCACGCTTGTAGTCGAGGATGAAATCGAACTCGTCGGTCGCGGCGATATCGCGGTCGAGGTTCAGCTCCTCGCCGATCGTGCGCAGGAACTGCTGCACCGCGCTCGGTGGAGCGCCGGCAGCGCGGGCCGAACGGTAAATCCCCTCGCCCACCGTGCCGCGAATGCGCAAAGGCGTGGCGTCGACCGCAATCGGGCGCGGCACCAGCGCCAAGCCGCCATCATCGCGCCGCTCAACCGCCAGCTGGAGGTCGAACCTTGCGCGAAACGACAGGCCATCGACGGGACGCGGTGCCTCCGGCGACGAGCGCCGGCCAAGCGTGATATCGACCTGCGTACCGGGCGCGATCTCGCCCAAGGGCATGGCACCTGCCACCATGGAGGCAATATGCTCCGCCTCGCCCGAGCCGACACCGGCGCGGCGCAGCATCCGTTCGAACCCGTCACCCTGCGTGAGCGTGGCAACCAGATCGATGCGCGGGCGTTCGGGCGCGCGCGCCAGCTCTTCGACCTTGAAGGTCGCGCCCATGCGGCGGCCGCTATCGGCACCGAGCCCAAGCGGCATGATCATCTGGCTGCGGAATTCGTCGCGCACGCGATCATCGATGCGCATTGCAGGCGCCGCCTCGACTGGTGAGAATCCGGGCCAGGCAGCAATGGCGATGGCGGACAGGCCGACCATGGTCGCCGTGCCGCGCAGCCAGCGCGCCGAGCCGATGTCCTGCGCAAGGTCAGTCGCCAGCTCGTTACGCTGGAACATCAGGCCGACCCGGCGTCGCATCTGATCGAGCCGCTCGCGTTTGCCGGAAAAACGCGCGATCCGGCGCTTGCCCTCGCCGGGCCGCTGCGCTTGCGGGTGAGCCACCGCCTGATCGCTGGTATGATAAGCAGGCGAGCGCTGGGGGCCTTCCTCGTCCCAGACAATCGCTCTGCGCTTGTTAGCCAAAATTTCGCTCCTTGCAGCCCGGCGCGCTTCCGCAACGCGAAAGCGTGGAGCACCGATCCACGATATTGCGCCATTTCCTAGCTAAAGGCTTGCCGCAATAAAGTTAATTCCCGTCTAATGACGACGAGCCGACTCGCACGAGCGCCCAGCCGACCCGCCACCCTCCTCGTAGAGCTCCATGCTTGCGCGAAGCGGCCCGGCCCGGCATGATTGCATCGTTGTGCCCCGCTCTGACGCCAATGCGACCATTCGCGCCGTGCTCGGCCCCACCAACACGGGCAAGACGCATCTCGCGATCGAACGCATGTGCGCCCATTCGAGCGGCGCGATGGGCTTCCCGCTGCGCCTGCTGGCGCGCGAGGTCTATGACCGGGTGCGCGCGATCAAGGGCGACAAACAGGTCGCGCTGATCACTGGCGAGGAGCGGATCGAACCGCCGCAAGCGCGCTATTACCTGTGCACCGCCGAGGCCATGCCGCGCACCGGCGGCAACAAGGCCTTCGTCGCGCTCGACGAGGCGCAGCTGGGTGCGGACCGGGATCGCGGCCATATCTTCACCGACCGGCTGCTTCATGCGCGGGGGCGCGAGGAAACGATGATCCTCGGCGCGGGCACTCTGGAGCCATTGGTGCGTGCGCTGGTGCCCGAGGCGCGGATCGAGGAGCGGCCGCGCTTTTCCACGCTGCACCACGCCGGGCCGGTCAAACTCTCCAGGCTGCCCAAGCGCTCCGCCGTTGTCGCCTTCTCCATCGAGCAGGTCTACCAGACCGCCGAACTGCTGCGCCGGTTTCGCGGCGGCGCGGCGGTGGTGATGGGCGCCTTGAGCCCGCAAACGCGCAACCGTCAGGTCGAGCTGTTCCAGTCGGGCGAGGTCGACTACATCGTCGCCACCGACGCCATCGGCATGGGGCTAAACCTTGATGTCCACCATGTCGCCTTCGCCGGGCTCGAGAAGTTCGACGGGGTGCGCCAGCGACGCCTGACACCCGCCGAAATGGCGCAGATCGCGGGGCGCGCGGGGCGGCATCACACCGATGGCAGCTTCGGCACGCTCGCGGGCAATCGCGGGCCGAGATCGCACGGGGCGCCGCTCGAATTCAGCGACGACGAAGTCTACGCCATCGAGCAACACCGCTTCGCGCCGCTCACCAGGCTGTTCTGGCGCAACCCCGAACCGCGCTTCGATTCGATCGACCGCCTGATCGCCGATCTCGAAATGCGCCCCGACCACCCAGCCATGGCCGCCGCGCCCGAGGCCATCGACCTCGCCGTCCTGCGCCGCCTCGCCGAAGACAGCGAAATCCGGGCAGCAGCGCACGGCCATGCGCAGGTGCGGCGCTTCTGGGAGGTGTGCCAGCTCCCCGACTTCCGCCATCAGGGCAGCGATGCCCATGCACGCTTTGTCGCCCGCCTCTGGCGCGACCTGAAGGGCGGCCATATCGGCGCCGACTTCGTGGCCGCCCGAATCGGCGAGCTGGATCGGGCAGAAGGGGATATCGACACGCTGCAAGGACGGCTATCGGCGATCCGCAGTTGGGCCTATATCTGCCAGAGGCCCGACTGGGTGCTGGCGCGCGACGAAATGGCCGCTCGCGCCCGCGCGGTGGAGGCCCGGTTGTCCGACGCTCTTCACCAAAGGCTAACCGAACGTTTCGTAAATCGCCGAACCTCGGTACTGATGCGGGGAATGGGAAAGGATGCAGGACTTTTGCGGGTAAAACTTGAAGACGACGGGCGAGTCATGGTCGAGGACCATGCCATCGGCCACCTTGAGGGCTTCCGCTTCGTGGTCGACCAGACCGCCGGGCAGGAAGACCGCAAGCTGATGCTCGCCGCCGCCGAAAAGCACATGCCCGCGCTGCTGGCGCAAAAGGCGCAGAGGCTGATCAGCTCCGAACTGGGCGACGTCACGATCACGAACGGCGGCCTGTGGCGCGGCGATCAGCAGGTGGCGACGCTCGAACGCGGCAAGAGCGCGAGCCGCCCACGACTGGTCATGGCCAAGGAACTGGGCAACCTCGATCCGGCCCACCGCACGCAGCTTTCCGAAGCGCTCGACGTATGGCTGGAGGCCGCGCTTGCCCCGCTCGCCCCGCTGCGCGCCATCGAGGATGCGACCAACGATCCCGAAGCGGGCAGCGAAGTGCGCGCCCTGCTCCTGACCCTCGCCGAACGCGGCGGCAGCGTCCCGCGCGAAGAAGCCGGCCTTGCCAACCTGCCCAAGGAGCGGCGCCCGCTGCTGCGCAAGCTTGGCGTCTCCATCGGCGCGCTTGATGTGTTCATGCCCGCGCTACTGCGCCCGGCCGCGCGCAAGCTGCTGCACGAACTGGGGCTAGACCGTCGCCCGGTGTCGGAGACGATGGCTCCGGTGATCGCGGGCGGCAGACAGCTTCCAGCCGGTTATCGCCGCGCGGGCGAGCAGGCGGTCCGGCTCGACATGGCGGAAAAACTGTTCCGCGCCGCGCACGAGCAGCGGCTCAAGATCGCTGACGCCAAGGATACCCGCGGCTTCGCCATCGACACCGCGCTCGCCACCAGCATGGGCCTGTCGCCCGAAAGCTTCCGCGGCCTTATGAAGGATGCGGGGTTCCGGCAGGGCGAGCCAGTGGCCATGGCCGAGGGAGCCTATGGTCCACCGCGCCCCGTTCCGTGGACCTGGCGCCCCCCGCGCAAGGATTTCCGCTCCTCGCGCCACCAGCAGCAGGGCAAGGATCGGGGCAAAAGCAGGGGCAAACCCGGCGCGAAAGCTAAAGGTCTGCCCCAACGCGACAATCGTCCGGCAGGAGACCACCGCCCCGCCACAGGCAACGCCTTTGCCGGTCTCGCCGACCTTTTGGGGAACAACAGCTAACCGATGGCGTCAGGAGGCGGCCTCCGGCTCGATCTCCTGCTCGTCAGGCTGCGGTTTGTCCGCACCCGCTCGGCGGCCCGCGAATGGGTCGAACGGGGGCATATCCGGCGCAATCGCCAGCGGATCACGAAGGCGGGCGTGCCGATTTGCGTCGGCGACGTTCTCACCTTGCCCATGCCGCATCATGTGCGCCTGATAGAAATCCTTGCTTTGCCCGAACGGCGCGGACCGGCTAGCGAAGCGCAACAACACTATCGCGCGCTTGACGAAGGCGGCGCAATCGCCATAGCAAGCCGCGTTTCCCGGCCCGCTTCAGGTGCGGCCGGACCATTGATCGAAGGACACAGTGCACCATGACCTACGTCGTCACCGACGCCTGCATCAAATGCAAGTACACCGATTGCGTCGAAGTCTGTCCGGTCGACTGTTTCTATGAGGGCGAGAACATGCTCGTCATCAATCCTTCGGAATGCATCGACTGCGGCGTGTGCGAGCCCGAGTGCCCCGCCGAAGCGATCCTGCCCGACACCGAGGGCGGGCTTGAGGCCTGGCTCGAGCTGAACACCAAGTATTCGGCCGAGTGGCCCAACATCACCGAGAAGAAAGACCCGCCCGCCGATGCCGACGAGCACAAGGGCGAAGAGGGCAAGCTCGACAAGTACTTCTCGCCCGAGCCCGGCGAAGGCGACTGATTCACCTCCTTTTTCCGGCAGGGCGGGCCGCCATGGCCCCCTGTCGGCCTAGGCAAAACCCCTGAAAGCGGGGTCGCTTATCCCTTTCTGGCCGGAGGGGGTGGCAATTATGTTACGAATCTGTTATATACTTGTCCAACTGCCGCGGTTTCCGTGCGGCAGGCGGATTAGGAAGGCAGGCTCCCCGCTCTCACCCAGAACAAGCACGCAATAAGGTCGCCGACGGGTCGCGCGGCCTCGCAGTGTTTGACGCTGGGTCTGCTGGTCCTGTCGATGAAAGGAAAATCCATGGCAACCAGTGCGCCCGCCTTCGAAGTCGGCGATTATGTTGTTTACCCCAAGCACGGCGTGGGCCGTGTGACCGAGCTCCAGAGCGAAGAAATCGCCGGTATGAAGCTCGAGCTTTATGTTCTCCGCTTTGAAAAAGAACGCATGACGCTGCGCGTTCCGGTCAACAAGGTCGAAGCGATCGGCATGCGCAAACTGTCTTCGGACAAGACCCTGAAAGAAGCGATGGAAACGCTCAAGGGCAAGCCCAAGGTCAAGCGCACGATGTGGAGCCGCCGGGCGCAGGAATACGAAGCCAAGATTAACTCTGGCGACCTTGTATCGATTGCCGAGGTCACGCGCGACCTGTTCCGCCCCGATGACCAGCCCGAGCAGTCCTATTCCGAGCGCCAGATTTTCGAGGCTGCCTCCAGCCGCCTCGCCCGCGAACTGGCCGCGATGGAGAAGACCGACGAGCCGGCCGCGCTCACCAAGATCCTGCAGGTGCTGAACGAACACGCTCCGCAGTATTACGAGAACACCGAAGACGCCTGATCGTCTGGTTCTCGCATGAGAAGAGGGCCGCCCGCCTCACCGCGCGCGGCCCTTTTTCGTGTTCACCGCAGTTTCACAGGTTCGCCTTAAGCTGTCGGAAACGGAGGAGATGCGGCAAGTGCGAAGGATAGTGGCGATAGCTGTACTCGGGCTTGCCCCGCTTACCGGGGGCTGCCTCGCGAAGACAGCGCTAGACGTGGCGACCGCACCGGTGCGGGTGGCATCACAGGGGGCCGACTGGGCGACCACCAGCCAGGACGAGGCCGACCGCAATCGCGGACGTGAAATGCGCCGCCGTGAAGAGCGATTGGGCGACCTTCAGCGCGATTACGAGCGAGAGGCCGACCGCTGTGAACGCGGGCGCGAGGAATCGTGCCGCGAGGCCATTGCCATTCGACGCGAGATCGACGCAGAGCTGAACGAACCGTTGCGCTAGGCAGCGGCACGGCGCAGACGGTCGGCGATTGCTTCGCCCATTCCCTCGCGCGGAATCGGCGCCACAGCAATTTTCGGGTGTGGTGCGGCTGCGGCCTCGTGCAGGCATTGATAGAGACGCGCGGCGGCCTCGGCGAGGTCGCCTTGGGGTGACAGGTTGGTGTTCCCTTCGATGGCGGCGAACCCGATCAGGAACTCATCAGGTGCGATCTGCGTAGCATCGAGCCGAACCGGCTTGCCCGGCGAATAGTGTTTGCGCATCTGCCCCGGAGCCTCGATTTTCGTGCCCGAAGCGGCGCTTTGCGGCCCCACAATTGATTCAATCGCTCCGCGTTCGACCGGACCGGGGCGCAGGAGGCTCCACCCGCCATCATCACGCAACGCAACGATGCTCGATTCGAGACCCATCGCGCAAGGTCCACCATCGAGAATCGGCGGGCAGTCTTCTCCCAGCGATTCGCGAACATGGTCGGGACGAGTCGGGCTGACACCGAGGCTGCGATTGGCCGAGGGCGCCGCCAGCGGCAGTCCGATCGCATCAAGCAACCGCGCCATCACCGGATGGCCCGGACAGCGCACAGCAATCGTCGGCAGACCGGCGCTGACTGCCGGGGCGATAGCGCTATCGGCTCTGGCAGGCAGCACCATGGTCAGCGGCCCGGGCCAGAACGCCTCGGCCAGCCGGTGTGCCCGCTTGTCGAACGAGGCCAGATGCTCGGCCTGCTCCAGCGAGGCGACATGGACAATCAGCGGGTTGAAGTCAGGCCGACCCTTCGTGCGATAGATCTTCGCCACCGCATCGGCGCTGTCGGCGCGGGCGGCGAGGCCATAGACGGTTTCGGTCGGCACAGCGATCAGCTCGCCAGCGCGCAGAAGCTCGGACGCCGTCGCAATGCCCTGCGCATCGGGTGCAATCAGCTTGTCTGCGTCACCAACCATGCTCCGCCGCTAGCCCGCGCGGGGGCTTTGGCCAAGGCCCAAGCTTGACGCGCGCGCCGCAAACGGCTGTTTCACCCGGTATGACCGCAGAAAACGACATGTTGCGCCGCCTCGCCGAGGCCCTCGCCCAAGCCGATACCGCCCCGGCGACCGACTGGACCGCCAGCCCGGCCTACGTGTGGGACAGCAAGGGCGGGCGACCGGTCGCCCGCATCGTGGCGCAGAAGCTCGATCTACTGCGCGGGATCGACCGCCAGAAAGAGGCCGTCGTCGCCAATGTCGAGCGGCTCGCGGCGGGCCATGCTGCGCATGACATGCTGCTGTGGGGCGCACGCGGCACCGGCAAGTCGGCGCTGGTCAAGGCCGCCGTCGCTGCGGCGCAGGCGGATGGCGGCAATATTGCGCTGGTGCAGGTCGCGACCGATGCCGTCTCCACGCTCCCCGCCCTGTTCGCGCAGCTTGCCAGGGTGGCGCGCAATTTCCTCGTGTTCATCGACGATCTCGGCTTTGCCGAGGGAGACAGCGTCACCCCGCGCCACCTGCGCAGCTGGCTTGACGGCGGGGTGGAAGCGCGGCCCGCCAATGTGCGGCTTGCGGTGACCTCGAACCGGCGCGCGATCCTCCCCCGCAACGCCAGCGAGCAGGACGACCCGATCAACCCGCGCGACGTGGTCGACGACCAGCTTGCCCTCGCCGACCGCTTCGGGCTCTCGCTCGGCTTTCACGCGATGAGTCAGGACGACTATCTCGCCGTCCTGCGTGGCTATGCGGAAGAGTTCGACCTCACATTTTACGAGGACGAGGCGCTGGGCTGGTCGAAGCGACGCGGCGCGCGCTCGGGCCGGATCGCCTGGCACTTCATCACCGAGCTGGCCGGGCGGGCGGGAAAAACGCTCGACTAGAGTCCCAGAACAAGGCCCTGCCCCGGGCGAGGAATGCAAGATTGGTGCTCTGCCGGGACTTCCCGTTCGTCCTGAGGAGGGCACGAAGCCGGAGGCTGCGCGCCCGTCTCGAAGGACAGCCGCGCCCGCGCTCACATCCCCGGCATAGGAATCCCCGGCGGCGGATTTTCGAAGGCGCGGGCCGGATCGCCGTTAAGCTGAATCTGCGGCGGCAGGCGGTCGCCCTTGATCCGCTCGATCGCGGCAGTGCCCTCGGCACCGGGGGCCATCACGCGCCAGATAATCCCGGCGGTATCGTCACTCACCAGCAGCGCGCCAAACTGGTCCCAGGCAAGCCAGGTCGGGCGGCCATGAGTCTCGCCCTTGGGGGTGAGGAAGCTGTCGAGCACCTGTTTCGGCTTGCCCATCGGATTGCCCCGCTCGTCGAATTCGACATAGACGACGTCATACCCAGCGGCAGGCTTGCGGTTCCACGAGCCATGACGGGCGATAAAGGCACCGTTCGCAAAGCCCTCGCCCATGCGCGAGCCCTCGCGGCTGAACACCAGCCCCAGCGCCGCCACGTGCGCGCCCAGAGCATAGCGCGGCGTGCGCACATAGCTCGGGTTGATGCCATAGGCGCCCTTCACGCGGTCATCGGTGATGTCGCCATAATAGAACCAGGGCCAGCCATAGTGCGCGCCGATCGGCACATCGGTCAGATAGTCGGGCACGAGGTCCGAACCGAGCATGTCGCGCTCGTTCACGGTGGTCCACAGCTCGCCCGACCACGGGTTCAGGGCAAGACCGTTGGGGTTGCGCAGGCCCGCGCCGAAAATGCGCGCGAAGCCCGATTCGAGGTTCAACTCGTGAATCGCGGCGCGGCCTTCCTCGGCCTCCAGCCCGCCCTCGGCGATATTCGAGGCCGAGCCGACCGCGATATAGAGCGCCTTGCCATCCTCGCTCAGCAGCACGTTGCGCATCCAGTGATTGCCACCCGCCGGCAAGTCCGCGAGCTTTTCGGGTTCGCCCGGGAGCGTTGTCGCGCCTTCGTCGTAGTCGAAGCTCAGCAAGGCATCGTGGTTGGCAACGTAAAGCTTGCCATCCGCCCAGGCGAGGCCCGAGGGCGAAGCGAGATCGTCGCGCAGCACATGGCGCTCTTCGGCAACGCCATCGCCATCGCCATCACGCAGCAGCACGAGCTGATCGGGCGAAGGGCCGCCCGCGCCGGCCTCCGCGAACAGGAAGCCCGCAACGAGGTTGGTAAGCCAACCGCCTGCGATCACACGCTCGGGCGCGTTGGTCAGTGTCACCAGCACGTCGCCATTGGGCATGGTGTAGATAACGCGCGGGTGATCGAGACCCTCGGCGAAGCGGCTAACCTCCAGCCCCTCCGCCGCAACCGGCGCGCCATCTTCGCCCCAGCCGATTGGCTTGGCAACTTCGACCGTGGGAATGGTCTGCTCGTCAGGGGTGGCCAGCACGGGGTCGGTTCCGGTGGTCTCCTCAAGCGTGAGCGTGGCCGGATCGCCGCGCAACAGCCACCAGCCGAGCGCGGCCGACAGCACCAGAATGACGACGAGGGCGATGAGGATCTTCTTCAGGCGAGACATGCCTTACCGATACGCCCGCCGCGCGACGGCGGCAAACACTTTGCCACCTGCCCATGCGCGTCTAGAGGGATGCGATGTTCGACTTCGCCCCCGCCCCCGAGGCCACCAAGCCTGCCATCTATGCCGAGCTGTGCGAGGCCGCCGAGGCAATCACCGCGGGCGAGCCCGATGCCGTCGCCAATATGGCCAATGTCGCCGCCTTGCTGGGCGAGTTCGTGGCCGACTGCAACTGGGCCGGGTTTTACCGCATGGTGGAGGGCGAACTGGTGCTGGGGCCGTTCTGTGGGCGCCCTGCCTGCATCCGTATCCCAGTCGGGCGCGGGGTCTGCGGTGCAGCGGTGGCCGAGGGGCGCAGCCAGCTGGTGGAGGATGTCCACGCCTTTCCGGGGCACATCGCCTGCGATGCGCGCAGCCGCTCTGAACTGGTGGTGCCCGTGCTGCGCGATGGCGTGGTGGTGGCGGTGATCGACCTCGACAGCCCCACCCCGGCGCGCTTCGATGCCGAGGACCGCGCGGGAATCGAAGCCCTCGCTGCGCTACTGGCCGACAGGATCTGATCCAAGCGCCCCCGCCCCGTAACGGGACAGCGGATCGAGATTGCTTGGTTTTGCGCGGCAAAACATCCTAAACATCGGGTTAATGGTAGCCGACCGGACAGTTGCAGGCGCGTGTCTGCGACAGGTGGCCCACTCAGTGAGGATGACCAGCATGTCCATCAAGTTCGCTTTCCTGTCAGCTTCGCTCGCCACGCTGGCAGCCGCGTCTTCCGCCCAAGCTCATGACGACCGCTATGGCACGCCCTCCGAACCGATCGAGTACGAGAGCTACGAGGTGGTGCAGGACATCGGCGACGAGCCTGCCTATGACGATGTCTACGAAGAGGCTTACGAGTACGAGACCTATGTCGATCCCGCGCCCGGCCACCACGCCATGCGCGCGCTGCCTGCCCGCCATGCCCATTATCCGACGATGACGCCTGAAACGGTGGTTATGAGTGGGCCCATTGGCCAGCCGCTCGGCTATACGCCAGAACAGCGCGCCGACTGGCTATCCGATTGCCACACCGTCTATCTGCGCGAATATTCCGAGATTTATAACAGCGGTGACGACGACTACCGTTTCGCGGCCGATCAGGCCGACCGCTATTGCGATGCCTATCTTGCCGGCTTCGATCGCGGCGAGGTCAGCGCATATCGCACGGGTACCTATCCCTTAGGTGCCTATCCGGTGATGATGGTGCCAGTACAAACCACCCGTCGTTATGCTCCGCGCGAAATCGTGCACGAGGAATGGGTAGACGTTGATGCCACGCCACGCCACGCGCGCCGCAGCATCCCGCGCCGCGCCGCCCCGCAACCCGACAAGCGCACCCCGATTCGCTGAAGTCGCACAGCGCAACTTTCGCGCGGCGCGTAATCTCCCCGCTAGATTCCGCCGCCGGTCAGCCGCTGACAGATCATGTCGAGCTGATCGAGACTACGAAAACGCACGGTTAGCGAACCGCTGCTCGGATCGGCCTCGGTTGCGATGTGCACGGGCAGACCGAGCATTTCCTCGAGGTGGTTCTGCACGGCAACGATATCGGCATCCTGCGCGGTGTCGCGTGGAGGACGGGCTTGGCGTCTCTGGCTACGGCCATCGCCATCGCGGCCCTTGCGCGCCAGCTTCTCGACCTCGCGAACGCTGAGACCCTTGCGCACGGCCTCGTCTGCCAGGTCGACAGCGTTATCGAGCCCGATCAAGGCGCGACCGTGACCCATGTCGAGCCGCCCCTGCTCAAGGTGATCGAGCACCTCTTCGGGCAGCGCCAGCAGCCGCTGCAGGTTGGCGACGTGGCTGCGCGACTTGTCGACCAGCGTGGCGATCTCGGTCTGCGTCATGTCCTCGAATTCGGCGAGACGCTGATAAGCGCGCGCCTCTTCGACCGGGTTCAGATCTTCGCGCTGGATATTTTCGATCAGCGCCAGCGCCATCACGTCGCGATCATCAAGATCACGAATTAGTGCTGGAATTTCATGGACTTGCGCTTTCTGCGCGGCCCGCCAGCGGCGTTCACCTGCCACCAGCTGATAGCGGCCAGAAGCCAGACGGCGAACAATAACCGGCTGAATTACCCCGCGCGTGGCAATCGAGGCCGCCAGCTCTGCCAGGGCTTCCTCGTCGAAGTGACGGCGCGGCTGCTCGGGGTGTGGCTCGATGGCCGAAACGGCGAGCGTCGCGAGGCCTTCCTCGGCCCGCGCTGCCACCTTACCATCGGCGGAGTCTCCCTCTGGCAGATTGCGCGGCGCGACCAACGGCTCCTCGCGGCGCGTCTCACCCAGCAGAGCGCCCAGCCCCTTGCCGAGCTTGCGGCGCGGAACAGCGCTGCCCTTCGCCTTGGCCTCGCTCTTCTCTTCGCTCATGCGGCTTTCCTCCGTTCGGGCAAGCGGCCGATCAATTCGCGCGCCAGCGCCATATAGGCGCGGCTGCCGGCGCAGGCGTGATCGTAGATCAGCGCAGGCAAGCCGTGGCTCGGCGCTTCGGACAGGCGCACATTGCGCGGGATCACCGATTCGAACACCAGATCGCCGAGGCACTCGCGCACGTCGTCGGAGACCTGATCCGTGAGCCGGTTGCGCCGATCGAACATGGTCAGCACCACGCCGACGATGTTCAGATCGGGATTGAAGCGCTGCTGCACTTGCTCAACCGTCTGCAACAACTGGCTCAGCCCTTCGAGCGCGAAGAACTCGCACTGCAAGGGCACCATCAGCGTATCTGCTGCGCACATGGCATTGAGGGTCAGCAAGCCGAGCGACGGCGGGCAATCGATAAAGCAGATGTCATGCCCGCCATGCTGCGCCAGCGCATCGCGCAGCCTTTGCGCGCGATCTTCGACATCGACCAGTTCGACCTCGGCCCCACTCAGATCGACCGTAGCTGGAACCAGATCGAGACCCGGAATGGCCGAATTGACCGTACATTCGGCCAGGGTTGCCTCCCCGATCAGCAAGTCATAGCTCGACAATTCGCGCTCGGACGCGCGCAGGCCGACGCCGGTCGAGGCATTTCCCTGCGGATCGAGATCGATCAGAAGGGTACGCCAACCGGTCGCTGCCATGGCCGTGGCGATGTTGATGGCGGTTGTGGTCTTGCCCACCCCGCCCTTCTGGTTAGCTATCGCAATGCAGATCATGTCTCTGGCGGCCTTCCGTGTCCGATAATGATCGCCGCTTCGGGATCGGTCGCCGATTGTTCCACGTGGAACATCGCTTGAATCGCCTGCGACTGCTCTTTCAGTTCTTGCGCCGCCGACCGCCCTTTGGGCAACAGCCAAGTGGTCGTTGGTGTGGAAAAGCGGGCGGATAACCGCAACAACTTCTCCAGGGGAGCAAATGCGCGCGCACTGATCACAGATACTGGGATGGATTCGATGGCTTCGAGCCTTGCGCCTACCACGCGACACTTTTTCAGCCCAAAGCGCTCGCAAACATGCTCAAGCCATTCGACTCGCCGCTTGCGCGATTCAACCAGGATTACCTCAAGCTCTGGCCGTGCGATGGCGATGACGAGGCCGGGAAAGCCCGCCCCCGTGCCCATGTCGAGCCAGGGCGATGTTTCACGTGGAACATGGTCGAGCAGCTGGAGACTGTCGGCAATGTGGCGCGTCCAGGCATCGGCAAGGCTCGCGGTTGACACAAGGTTCTGCCGCTCGTTCTCGCTTTCCAGCATGGTCAGGAACGTCGCGAAGCGCTCCATCGCTGCGGAATCGCAACGCAGAGCACAAAAGGCCCTTCCCTCCTCCACGCTCATGCCGAAATCTCCTCCTGCGCGCGGCGCGCATGAACCAGTAGTGCCGCCAAGGCTGCGGGCGTGATCCCGCGAACCCGCCCTGCATCGGCGAGCGTAGCAGGTGAGGCCGCGGTCAATCGTTCGACCATCTCGTTCGAAAGTCCGGGCACCGCCGCCCAGTCAAAGTCCCGTCCCAACACCAACTCCTGCGACGCGCGCAAATCGCGCAATTCCGACTCCTGACGCTGCAAATAGGGCGCATAGGCTGCATCCTCCGCGACCTCCTTCGCCAGAGGCGTTGTCGGATCGAAGCGTGCGGGCAAGTGATCGGCGAGATCAACCAGCGCAATATCGGCATGGGTGAGCCACTCGGCCAGCGACTTTCGCCCCCCATCGGTACGCACATTCAGACCCTTTTCCGCCAGCGTGTTCGCGGGCACCTCGCACTCCAGAGCTTCCTGCCACGCGCGGCGTCCGTCGCAATGGCGGGCAAACCACGCTGCGCGCGCGTCACCAAGACACCCCAGCTCCTGTGCAATCGGGGTGAGCCGCGTGCTTGCGTTGTTCGCGCGCAGCCTCAGGCGGTACTCCGCGCGCGCCGTAAGCATACGGTATGGCTCGCTCACGCCATGCAGCGTGAGGTCATCGACCATCACAGCGAGATAGGAATTGCCTCGGTCAAGCGCGGGCGCCTCCCCCCCCTGCAGAGCGCAAGCGGCATGCAAGCCGGCGATCAAACCCTGTGCAGCCGCCTCCTCATAGCCGGTGGTGCCATTGATCTGGCCCGCGCAATAGACTCCGGGAAGGGCCGAAAGCTGAAGGTCCCGCCCCAAGGCACGCGGATCGATATGATCGTATTCGACCGCATAGCCCGGCACGACCATCTCCACCTGCTCCAACCCCGCCATCGTCCGCAACATCGCCAGCTGCACATCCTCGGGCAGAGAGGTGCTGATGCCGTTGGGATAGACGAGATGCGTGTCGAGACCCTCTGGTTCGAGAAAAACCTGATGGCCGTCACGATCAGCGAAGCGGTGAATCTTGTCTTCAATGCTCGGGCAATAACGTGGGCCTGCGGCATCGATCGCACCGGTGAACAGCGGCGAGCGATCGAGATTATCGGCAATGATCGCATGGCTGCGCGGATTGGTGCGGGTGATGGCACAGAAGATCTGCGGATTGGTGCGCTGCTGTGTGAGCGAAGACATGGTCCAGAAGTCGCTGTCGGATGGTTGCTCCTCCAGCACGGCCCAATCGATAGTGCGCCCGTCGAGCCGCGGAGGCGTTCCGGTCTTGAGGCGGGCCATCGGTAGATCTGCTTCGCGCAGCTGCTCCGCGAGGACGCAAGCGGCATTCTCACCGATGCGGCCGCCGGTGCTCCGCTTCTCACCGCAGAAGAGCACGCCGCCCAGGAAGGTCCCCGTACACAGGATCGTCGCCGGGGCATGCAGCTTGTCCCCATTCGCAAGTGTCACGCCAACGGCGTGCCCACCTTCGGTCATCAGCGACGCAACCTCGCCGCCGATCACTGTGAGGTTTTCCTGAGCCGACAGCATCGTCTGAACCGCAGACTTGAACAGCTTGCGGTCAGCCTGAATGCGCGGCCCATGCACAGCGCTGCCCTTGGAGCGATTGAGCATCCGATAATGGATTGCCGCAGCATCGGCGGCGCGCCCGATCAGGCCGTCGAAGGCATCGACCTCGCGCACGAGGTGGCCCTTGCCCAGCCCGCCAATCGCCGGGTTGCAGCTCATGGCACCGAGAGTGGCCGGATCGAAAGTGACCAGCGCCGTTGCCATGCCCATGCGCGCGGCAGCGGCGGCGGCTTCCATCCCCGCATGGCCTCCGCCGACAACGATGACATCGAATGTGCTCATGTTCGAGGCCGGTTTAGGCGCAGTCGCGGTCGCTCACAACGGGGATTTCGCTGTGCCGATGTTCCACGTGAAACACTCACTTGCCGAGGCAGAAACGCCCGAATACCGCATCGAGCACCTCTTCCGTCGAAGTTCGCCCCAACAGTGCGTCGAACGCCAATCGCGCGCGACGCAAGCCCTCCCCCACAAGCAACGGATCGCGATGGGCGCGGGCATCCCCAAGCGCTTCGAGCGCCTTCTCAACCAGCGCACGCTGCCGCTGGTTCAGCGCCGCCTGACCGGGTGAAGGCATTGCCGCGCGCGCATGTTCGATCAGCGCACGCCGCAGACTCTCCATCCCCTCGCCCGTCCGTGCCGAGAGAACGAAGTCTGGCGACTGCTTCGGCTGTCGATCCGTTCGATCACTCTGCGCATCGATGTCCCAGCAACCTTGCGGCCCCTCGCCTTCCCCGCCGAGCCACAGGACCACATCCGCCCGCGCGATCTCGGCCTCGGCGCGCTCGATCCCGATCGCCTCGATCCGGTCATCGGTCGCCGAGCGCAGGCCCGCCATATCGACGAAGCTGAACGCAATGCCCTCGATCGCCACCGACTGCACCAGCACGTCACGCGTAGTGCCGGCAATCTCGGCGGTGATCGCGGCCTCGCTTTCGACAAGCGCGTTGAACAACGTCGACTTGCCCGCATTGGGCGGCCCCGCCAGCGCCACCCGAAAGCCCTCCTTCAGCATCTCCGCATGGGGCGCCGCGAGGGCCTTGTGCAGATCCTCTGCCAGATTGGCGAGCTTGCCCGCGAACCTATCGCCCAACGTTTGCACCTCGTCTTCATCGGCAAAGTCGAGCGATGCCTCCACCTCGGCCGACAAGGCCAGCAGCTGCTCTCGCCACCCATCCACCTCGCCCGAAAACACACCGCCAGTCATGGCCAGCGCGGCGCGGCGCTGGATCTCGGTTTCGGCCGAAAGGAGGTCGCCCAGCCCTTCCGCCTCGGCGAGATCGATGCGGCCATTGGCGAAGGCGCGACGGGTGAACTCGCCCGGCTCTGCGCGGCGACAACCCGGCACCTCTGCCAGGGTAGCCTCAAGCGCCGAGACCACCGCACGGCCGCCGTGGCAATGCAGCTCGCCCACGTCCTCGCCGGTTACCGAGTTCGGTGCGGGGAAAAAGAGCACCAGACCGTCGTCGATCTGTGCCCCTGCGCTATCGCGAAAGGCCACCCGCACGGCCCGACGCGGCTCGGGAACACTGCCGCAGACCGCCGCGAGGGCGTCTCGCACCTGCGGCCCGGTCAGGCGAACGATGCCAATGCCAGCCGGCGGCGCACCGGACGAGAGCGCAAAAATCGTATCCATCAAGCTGCCTTATGCCGGTCGGCGCCTAGCCCTTATCGGAAGTCTTCGACGATCCGCCGCCCGCCGACTTCTGCGCGCCCTCGACGAAGCTCTGGAACATCTTCAGCCCCATCTGCCCCATCGGCGCGAGCTGCTTGGCATATTGCTCAAGCTGCTCGACGCTGGCCGCGCCTTTCATCGCCGCGGCAAGGTTGTCGACATAGATCGCGTTGGCCTGCTCGACATCGGGCAGCCCCATGAACTGGCGCGCCTCTTCGGGGCTGCAATCGACTTCGATGGTGATCTTCATGGGCGGGCCTCTCAAATGGCTGGGCCCGACCTTCTCACGAAAGCCGGGCCCACCAATATGCGCCAATCGCCGGAAATTTCCAGCGCTGCGGAAAGCCTTACTGGTTCATCGTCGCGAAGAAGTCCTCGTTGGTCTTCGAGTCCTTCATCTTGTCGAGCAGGAATTCCATCGAGTCGATCGTGCCCATTTGCATGAGGATGCGGCGCAGCACCCACATCTTCGAGAGCTGCTCCTTGTCGACCAGAAGCTCTTCCTTGCGGGTGCCGCTCTTGCCGACATCGAGCGCCGGGAAGATGCGCTTGTCCGCCACCTTGCGATCGAGCACGATTTCGGAGTTGCCGGTGCCCTTGAACTCTTCGAAGATGACCTCGTCCATCCGGCTGCCAGTGTCGATCAGCGCGGTGGCGATGATCGAGAGCGAACCGCCCTCCTCGATGTTACGCGCGGCACCAAAGAAGCGCTTCGGACGTTGCAAAGCGTTCGCGTCGACACCGCCGGTCAGCACCTTGCCCGAGCTGGGCACCACGGTGTTGTAGGCACGGCCCAGACGCGTGATCGAGTCGAGCAGGATGACCACGTCGCGCTTGTGCTCGACCAGACGCTTGGCCTTTTCAATCACCATTTCGGCCACCTGCACGTGGCGTGAGGCCGGTTCGTCGAAGGTCGAGGAGATCACTTCGCCGTTGACCGAACGCTGCATGTCGGTGACCTCCTCGGGCCGCTCGTCGACGAGCAGGACGAGCAGGATCACCTCGGGGTGGTTGTCGGTGATGGCCTTGGCCATGTTCTGCAGCAGCACCGTCTTACCGGTGCGCGGCGGGGCGACGATCAGCGCGCGCTGGCCCTTGCCCTGCGGCGAGATGAGGTCGATCACGCGGGCCGACTTGTCCTTGACCGTCGGGTCCTTGGTGTCGAGGTTCAGCCGCTCGTCGGGATAGAGCGGCGTGAGGTTATCGAAGTTGGTGCGGTGGCGCACCGCATCGGGGTCGTCGTAGTTGACCTTGATCAGCTTGGTGATCGCGAAATAGCGCTCGCCATCCTTGGGCGCGCGGATCTCGCCTTCGACCGTGTCGCCAGTGCGCAGGCCCCATTTGCGGACCTGGTTCGGCGAGACATAGATATCGTCGGGCCCGGCCAGATAGTTCGCCTCGGGGCTGCGCAGGAAGCCGAAGCCGTCCTGCAGCACTTCGATCGTGCCGATGCCGAGAATTTCCTCGCCATCCTCGGCCACTTCCTTGAGGATCGCGAACATGAGATCCTGCCGGCGCATGGTGCTGGCACCCTCGACGCCCAGTTCCTCAGCCATCGAAACCAGCTCCGCCGGCGTCCTGCGTTTGAGTTCTTTAAGGTGCATTTTGTCTGTAATTCCAAATAGTTATATCGGGATGCCGGCAAGGCCAAGGGGCTTGGGGAAAGCAGACCTTGATCGCTTCGGACGAGCGATCTGGTGCCGGTTGGTTTGCGCTGAATATGGCCTTGCGCGCCCCCGGTCAATCGGAGACGCGAACGGGCAGGTCATTGCAGCCGAAAATCAGAACGGTTTGACCACCGCCAGGATGACGATCAGCACCGCAGCCACGCCCGGAACCTCGTTGACCACTCGCAGCGTCTTCTCGCTCAGCGGACGCTCGCCGCGCGCCATTGTCTTGGCATTGGCGACCATCCAGCCGTGATAGCCGCTGAGCAGGATCACCAGCAGCAGCTTGGCGTGGAACCACCCTTGCGTGAACGCGCCCCCGCTATAGGCGAGCAGCAGGCCGAAGGCCCAGACCGCGATCAGGCTCGGCGTGAGGATCACCTTGCGCAGCAGCCCGCTGCGCTTGGCCCACAGCGCTTCCTCGGCCGATCCGGGCGCGCTGTCGTGCATGTAGACCAGCTGGCGCGGGAGCATGAACAGGCCCGCCATCCAGAAGATCACGAAGATCAGGTGTCCGGCCTTGAGCCAATAGAAGATCATCAAGAGGAATTCCTGCATGGCCGCCTAGATAGGCGCGCCGGGCGCCTGCGTCATCCCTCTTATCGACGAAGCACCGACAAAGCTTGTTCAACATGCGCAATAGGGGTTTCCTTGTCGATCCCGTGGCCCAGGTTGAACACATGCGGACGGCCTTCAAAGGCAGCACAGATGCTCTCCACGGCGCGGTTAAGCCCGTCGCCACCCGCCAGCAGCAGCATCGGGTCGAGATTACCCTGCACCGGCATTCCGGAGGGCAATTCGCGGTTGATCCAGTTGGGATCGACCGTCTCGTCGACACCCACGGCATCGACACCCGTTTCTCGCGCATAGGCGGGCAGCTTGCCACCCGCGCCTTTCGGGAAGCCGATCACCGGAATGCCGGGCCGCGCCTCATGCAGCCGCGCCGCAAGCCGGGCATTGGGCGCGATCACCCATTGCTCGAACTGCGCCGGGCTAAGGCTGCCTGCCCAGCTGTCGAACAGTTGTACCGCCTCCGCCCCGGCGTCGATCTGGCCGACGAGGTAGGTAAAGCTCGCCTCTTCGATCGCGCCGATCAGCGAACCGAAGGCTTGCGGATCGCGATAGGCCAGCTGACGCGCCGCATGGTGATCCTTCGAGCCCTGCCCCGCGACCATATAGGTCGCCACGGTCCAGGGAGAGCCCGCAAAGCCCAACATGGTGACTTCCGGGGTCAGCATACCCCGGCACAGCCGAACGGTCTCGTAGACGGCCTCAAACCGCTCTGGCGCAGCTTCCAGACTTTGCCAGGCCGCATCGACCAGCGGCGGCGCCAGCCGTGGCCCCTCGCCTGCTTCGAACCACAAGTCCTGCCCCAGGGCATAGGGAACGATCAGGATATCGGAAAACAGGATCGCCCCATCGAACCCGAACCGCCGCACTGGCTGCAGCGTCACTTCGGCGGCGGCTTCGCTGTCGTAAACCAGCTCCAGAAAGCCGCCCTTCTCGGCCCGCAAAGCGCGGTATTCTGCGAGATAGCGACCTGCTTGCCGCATGAACCAGACCGGTAGCCTGTCCTGGCGCTGACCGTTCAAGGTATCGAGCAAAGGTCCGGGCATCGCGAGAGTCCAATCAATATAATAATATTTATAATAAGGATTATGGTGTTTGTAGGCCCTGTGGAAAGCGGGGAAAGCGCAGTTGTCGCGGATTTGTCCCGCCGCTTCGGGCCTGCCCGGCTGATCGACTCATGCCTCTGTGCTGTCAATCATTGCTTGTCCCCGAAATCCCCAGCCTGTCGACAAGGCGTTGCATCGGGGGATCACTGGCGGGAGGAAATGGCCGTTAGCGGGGATGAGATTCCATCCCATACTTGTCCGCAACTGCGTCCCGTGGTTTATGCCGGGACTTATCCACATGACCCGTTTGCACCTTCATCTGCTGTCGGATTCCACCGGCGAAACGCTCGAAATGCTGGCGAAAGCTTCGCTGGCGCAGTTCGACGACACCGACGTCGTGCGCCATTTCTGGCCGATGGTGCGCTCGCATCAGCACCTCGAACGGATCGTCGAGGATCTGAAGGCCAATCCGGGCCTCGTGCTCTATACGCTGGTGAATTCGGAAATCCGCTCGAACCTCGAAATGCGTTGCCGTCAGCTCGGCCTGCCGCATGTGGCGGTGCTCGATGCGGTGACGGCGGCGCTGGAAGAGAGGCTCGGCCAGCAGGCGCGCGGGCGGCCCGGCAAGCAGCACCAGATGGACGAGGCCTATTTCCGCCGTGTGGACGCGATCCAGTACACCATCGCGCAGGATGACGGGGTTGGGTTCGACAACTGGGAAGAGGCCGATATCGTTCTCGCGGGGGTGTCGCGCACGTCGAAGACGCCGACCTCCATCTATCTCGCCAACCGTGGCTTCAAGGTGGCGAACATCCCGCTGGTGGTGGAAAGCCCGCCCCCACCCGCACTGTTCAAGCTGCGTAGGCCCATGGTTGTCGGCCTGACCACAGCGCCCAAACGGTTGATCGAGATTCGCCGCAACCGTCTCTTGTCGCTGAACGAGAGCACCACCACCGCCTATGTCGACGAGGAGCGGGTGGAAAAGGAAGTCGCCTTCGCGCGGCGCATGTTTGCCGACAACGGCTGGCCGGTGATCGATGTCACCCGCCGCTCGATCGAGGAAACCGCCGCTGCGATCATCAAACTGCTCAACGAGCGCTCGCACCGCGCGAGCGGAGCCCAGGTCGGACCCAAACCGATATGATTATTCTTGCCTCCAAAAGCGCCTCGCGCCGCGCCATGCTCGGCGATGCCGGGGTCGAATTCGACGTTATGCCTGCCGCCATCGACGAGCGCGCGCTTGAAGCCTCGCTAGGCGATGTGCCCCCGGCGCAGGTGGCGCTTGAACTGGCCAAGGCCAAGGCCCTGTCCATTGATGGCGGCGAAGTGCCGGTGCTGGGCAGCGATTCGGTGCTGTCGGTGGCGGGCGAGCGGTTCGACAAGCCGACCAGCCGCGCGCAGGCGGAAGACCATCTGCGCTATTTCTCCGGCAAGGAGATGGTCCTCGATTCGGCGGCAGCGATTGCGCTCGGCTGCCATGTGCGCTGGGAGCATGGCGCACAGGCGCGGCTCACGGTGCGCAATCTGTCCGAGGACTTTATCGAACGCTACCTGCGCGCCGAGTGGCCCGAGGTCGCCCAGTGCGTGGGCGTGTTCCGGATCGAGGCGATGGGCGTGCAGCTGTTCGAGCGGATCGAAGGCGACTATTTCACCGTGCTCGGAATGCCGCTGCTGCCCGTGCTCGGCGCGCTGCGCGAGCTGGAGGAGCTGCCCGCGTGAGTCGTCCTTACGCCGAGGTTATCGGCGATCCGATTGCGCAGTCGAAGTCGCCACTGATTCATGGCCATTGGCTGGAGAAGGCCGGGATCGACGCCGAATACCGCCATTGTCGCGTCGCGGTGGAGGATGTGGCGAGGTATCTGGCCGAACGCCGCGAGGATCCCACGTGGCGCGGCTGCAACGTCACCATGCCGCACAAGCTGGCGGTGATGGAGCATCTCGACGCGATCGAGGAACCGGCCCGCTCGATTGGCGCGGTGAACACGATTTATCGCGGTGAGGATGGAGCGTTGCGCGGCACCAACACCGATGCGCCCGGTTTTCTCGAACCGCTGCGCCCGCTGCTGGACGAGCAACACCTGTTCCGCATGGCGCGCATTCTCGGCACCGGCGGTGCGGCACGCGCCATCGTGAAGGCGCTGGCCGGCGAGGGTTTCACCTTGGTGCTCGCCGGGCGCGATCCTGAGAAGGCCCGCCGCCTGCTCGACGAACTTGCCCCCGAGGGCGAGCATCACGCCGTCGATATTGCGCACTTTGCCGATCCCACCGATTTCGCCTTTGACGACCGAGAGGGCCTGCTCGATCTGGTGGTCAACGCCAGCCCGCTCGGCATGACGGGTCAGCCGCCGCTGCATTTCGATTTCACGCACGCCCCGCCGGGCGCCCTCGCCTACGATATCGTGACCAGCCCGCTAGATACGCCTTTCCTGCAAGAGGCGCGCGCCGGGGGCCTGCCTACGGTCGACGGGCTTGCCATGCTGATCGGGCAGGCCGCCGTCGCTTTCGAATATTTCTTCGGCCAGAAGCCCCCGCGCGAAAAGGGCGATGCCGAACTGCGCGCGATGCTCACGGCATGAGCGATGGCCCGATCCTGCTCGGCCTCACCGGCTCGATCGGCATGGGCAAGAGCACGGTGGCGCAGATGTTTGCCGATCTTGGCGTGCCGGTGTTCGATGCCGATGCCGAGGTGCGCGCGATGCAAGGCCCCGGCGGCAGTCTGCTTGGCGCGATAGAGGCAGAGTTTCCCGGTTCGACCGACGAAAACGGCGTGCGGCGTGACGAACTCGGCGCGCAGGTTTTCAGCGACCCGGCTGCGCTCGCGCGGCTTGAGGCCATCGTTCACCCGGCCGTTGCAGCGAAGCGGCGCGAGTTTCTGCTGCGCAATATGGATGCGCCGGTCCTGCTGTTCGACATCCCGCTGCTGTTCGAAAAAGGCGCGGACTATGTCGAGCGGACCGTGGTCGTCTCCGCCCCGCTCGAGGTGCAGCGCGCCCGGGTGCTTGCCCGCCCCGGTATGACCGAGGAGAGATTCGCCGCCATCCTCGCCGCGCAGATGCCCGATGCGAAGAAGCGCGAGCGCGCCGACTATGTGATCGACACCGGCCTCCCCCTTGATGAGACGCGCGCGCAGGTCGGCGAATTGCTCGCGAGCCTCATTGCCTAGTTGCAACACCCGCTGTGAAGGCAGATAACGAGTCCCATGCGCGAGATCGTGTTCGACACCGAAACCACCGGCCTGGACCCGCAAACCGGGGATCGGCTGGTCGAAATCGGCTGTATCGAGATCGTCAATCGCATCCCCACGGGCGAAACCTTCCACGGCTATTTCAACCCCCAGCGCGACATGCCGATGGAGGCCGAACGGGTCCACGGCCTGTCCGCCACCTTCCTGGCCGACAAGCCGCTGTTCGCCGAACGGGCACAGGAATTGCTCGATTTCCTCGGCGATGCGCCGCTGGTGGCGCACAACGCGCAGTTCGACTTCGGCTTCCTCAATTTCGAGCTGCAGGCCTGCGATTTGGCCACTGTCAGCCACGAGCGGATGATCGACACGCTGGCCATCGCGCGCAAACGTCATCCCGGCGCGAAACATACGCTCGATGCGCTATGCTCGCGCTACGGAGTCGACCGCAGCCACCGCGTGCTGCACGGCGCACTGCTCGATGCCGAGCTATTGGCGCAGGTCTATGTCGAGCTGCTGGGTGGCCGGCAGATCGGGCTAGGACTCGCGGTCGACCAGGGCACCGAGGTCGAGCGAAAAGTCACCGCCTTCGCTCCGAAACTGGGCGAATTTCGGCCAGCCCGGCCCCATTCTGCGACAAATGACGAAACTACGCGTCATCAGGAGTTTCTGAAAACATTAAGTTCACCTCTCTGGACGCAATGAGGTGTCGTACCCATATCGGGTAGATACAAGGAAGTAGCAGGAGAAGTCTTATGGATATTCGTGTGTCGGGCCACCAGGTGGATACCGGTTCAGCGCTTCAGGAGCATGCCTCCGACAGGCTCACCACGATTGTCGACAAGCACTTCAGTCGCGCTTTGTCCTCCACCGTCACTTTCGGCAAGGCACCGGCGAACGCCTTTGCTGCCGACATTATCCTGCACGTCAATCATGGGCTGATCCTGAAAAGCCGTGGCCAAGCGCACGATGCGCACCAGGCCTTTGATCAGGCGGCAGAGAAGATCGAGAAGCAGCTGCGCCGTTACAAGCGCCGCCTGAAGGATCATCACGAACAGGCCACCCACGCCGCGCGCGAGGAGGAGGCGGCCTACACGGTCTTCGCGCCATTTGAGGATAATGATAACGTCGAGGAAGAACTGGGCGAGGATGCACCCGCGATCATCGCCGAAACCAGTATCGATGTGCCCGAAGTGAGCGTTGCCGACGCAGTGATGTTGCTTGATCTGCGTCACACAAATGCCCTGTTTTTCAAAAACGCTGGCACCGGACGGCATAATATGGTTTATCGCCGCGAAGATGGGGCCATCGGCTGGGTCGAACCCGCCTGATGACCAGACCGGACCTTTCGTCGATAGTGTAAGGTTCTCGTCATAGCTTTGCGACTACAGGGGCTGCATCTGCTGGATGCGGCCCCTGAGCCGGGGCTGAAACAGCTGCCTCGCGGAAGAACGAAACCACAAGATCATGCATGCCACCTTTGCCATGAACCCGCAGTCGGTCGACATCGTCGATGCGGCCACCAAGGACGATATCCTCGAACAGTTGAGCGATCTGTTCGCGCGCGCCTACGAGCTCGATGCGACACAGGTGCTTGAAGCTCTGGTTGAGCGCGAGAACCTCGGCAGCACTGGCTTTGGTCGCGGCGTGGCCATTCCGCATGCGCGCATCACCGCGATCAAGCGACCGATCGCGGCGCTGCTCCGCTTGAAAAAGCCTGCTGATTTCGCCGCTGCCGATGGCATGCCGGTCGATCTCGTGTTCGGCCTGCTCTCGCCCGAGGGCAGCGGGGCGATGCACCTCTATTCACTGGCCGAGATTTCGCGCCTGATGCGCGATGAAGACGTCCGCGAGGCTCTATGCGACGCGCCCGACGGCGAGGCGCTCTATGGCTTGCTCACCAATGCGTCGGACCGTGACGCCGCCTGATCGCGCGGCTACGGATTCCGCTTCGATGAGCGGGGCGCCGGCGCATTATCGTGCGCTCGAGCATCTTTATGCCGCGGCTCCGATCAACGATCTGTTCGCTTCGCGGCTTGTCATTTCCGAGCCGGGGGTGGCGCGCATAACCTTCGATATCGACGAGCGCGTCTATCACGCCGCAGGTGCCGCGCACGGCACGATCTATTTCAAGATGCTCGACGATGCAGCCTTCTATGCCGCCAATTCGCTGGTCTCGGACCGCTTCCTGCTGACCACGGGCTTCAATCTCCATTTCACCAAGCCGGTCCGCGCGGGGAAAGTCGTAGCCGAGGGACGCTGGATCAGCGGCAAGCGGCGCGTGTTCATCGCCGAGGCGCACCTGACTGACGAAGAGGGCGACGAGATCGGTCGTGGCACGGGCACCTTCATGCGCTCACGCATCGCGCTGTCGGGCCTCGACGGCTACCGGCTGCCGGGCTGACGGCGAGGCACGGTTTGGAAACGGCGCGAATCCCCGCTCACCTCGAAGTGACCGGGCTGCTGCGTGCGGTGGGGGCACGTGGAGGCTTTGGCACGGTGCTCGCTAAGGGAGAACGCGAGGCCGGGACATTGCTGGTCATCTGTTGCCATAGAGGCACAAACGGTATCCTGTTTGAACGAATGCCGCAGTTGGACGGCACTCGGAAGTGGACGGCAATCAAGCAGGAAAACCCTGAAAACCCGTCAGAAATTATGGAATACTGGCAGCGCCGCAAGCGTCAGGATAATGACCTGTGGGTGATCGAGCTGGATCATCCCGAGGCGGAGCGATTGCTGATCTAATATTCTGCGCCGGTTGACATTCGAATTTCGAAGGCTATTTGGCCCGCGCCTTTCCTGAAGAAGCGTAAACCATGGCTATCGGCATTTCGGCCGGTCGATGTGGTGCGCAGACGGGGAGACGCCGCCGGGCCACCGCAACAGGATGGGGCCTTGCCGAGCGCAATTGGATCGCGCTGGCAAGCCCTTGGCCCGGACTGGCTTCTCACCGCCATGGTAACGGGATACATGACTGCAGGTTTCCTTCGCGCCGGGGCGATTGTCTCGGCCGTGACTTTGTTTGGCGCGACTGTCGGTACGATTGCCGAAGGCGCGAGAGCCCAGGATCAGGGCGTGGGCGATGAGCTCCAGACGATCGACAATTCCTCGTCCGAGGACGCCGCTGCTGACGAAGTGCGCTTCGTGGCCAGCCCGGTGGTCCAGGACATCGCCGACGAGGCCGCAGACGAGCCAGCCATCGCGCTGCCGCCGGTCGATGTCAGCAACCTGCGCGAACTGGTTGCGCAGACCGACGCTCCCGACGCGTTGACTGACGATCTCAATTGCCTTGCGCAAGCGGTCTATTTCGAATCGCGCGGTGAACCGCTCGCGGGCCAGCTCGCCGTGGCGCGAGTGGTGATCAACCGCGCCGAGAGTGCGGCTTTCCCTGACAGCTATTGCAGCGTCGTGAAGCAGCGCGCGCAATTCTCGTTTGTGCGCGGCGGTCGTATTCCCGAGCCCAATCGCAGCTCTGCCGCGTGGCAGCGCGCCAAGGCTATCGCCCATATCGCCGAAAGCGACATGTGGGCCAGCGATGCCGACGATGCGCTCTATTTCCACGCCACCCGCGTGAATCCGCGTTGGGCACGCACCAAGGTGGCGCGCGCCACCATCGACAGCCATATCTTCTATCGCTGAGGTAGAGAGCCCAGCTTGAGTGGCCCCCGCCTCGCGCTCTATCTGAATCTAACCCCGTTTGCCCTGAGGAGCGAAGACGCAGTCTGAGCGTCTCGAAGGGCCAGCCCTAGCGCTGTAATGCTTCGAGACGGGTTCAGACTTCGTCTTCACCCTCCTCAGCACGAACGGATTTGGGTGCAGGGCGGCGTGGTACTCAGGCCAATTCCACCCACACCGGGGCGTGATCGCTGGCCTTCTCGCGCCCGCGATACTCCTTGTCGACGCCGGCGGCACTCATGCGGTCGGCGCATTCGGGCGACAGCAGCAGGTGATCGATGCGGAAGCCGTGGTCGCGCTGCCAGGCACCGGCCTGATAGTCCCAGAAGGTCCAGACGCCGCCGCGTGGGTTCAGGACGTTCAGCGCATCGGTCCAGCCCTGCCCAAGCAGGCGCGCATAGGCATCGCGCGATTCGGGCTGCATCAGCGCGTCGCTGGCCATGGCCTTCACCGAATAGACGTCCTTGTCCTCAGGGATGACATTGAAGTCGCCCAGCACCACGCAGGGTTTTTCGCTCGCCAGCAGGCCTTCGAGGTGGAGGCGAAGCCGCTCCATCCACGCCAGCTTGTAGTCGAATTTGGGGCCGGGTTGCGGGTTACCGTTGGGCAGGTAGAGGTTGGCCACATGGACGCCGTTGAAGTCCGCCTCGATGAAGCGGGCCTGTTCGTCGTCAGGATCGCCCGGAAGCCCGCGCGAGACGTTTTCTGCCGGTCCGCCGTCGGTGAGGATGGCGACGCCGTTGAAGCCCTTCTGGCCGTGCGTCTCGACATGATAGCCGATCGCCTCGAACTCCTTGCGCGGGAAGCCCTCGTCCTGGCTCTTGATCTCCTGCAGGCAGGCAATGGCAGGGCGGGTTTCCTCCAGCCACTCGATCAGGCGGGGCAGGCGCGCTTTTACGCCGTTGATGTTGAAGCTGGCTATTCGCATTTCAGGGCGTACGTCAGATGCCGAAGCTGGAACCGCAGCCGCAGCCGGCGGCCGCATTGGGATTCTCGACCCGGAAGGCCGTCCCGCCCAGCGATTCGACATAGTCCACCGTTGCCCCGCTTACGAGATCGAGGCTGACCGGATCGACCACCAGCCGCACGCCCGCCGTCTCGCTCACCGCGTCGTCGTCCTCGGCGGTGTCGGCAAGGTCGAACTTGTACTGGAAGCCCGAACAGCCCCCGCCTTCCACCGAAAGGCGCAGGATGGCGGGTTTGTGCTGGCGCTCGGCAATCGCATTGACGCGGGCGGCAGCAGCTTCGGTGAGGGTCAGGGGGCTGGTCATACCCCTGATCTAGGCCTTGGCAGGCAAAGGCTCAAGCCGAGGCGATATATTCGCGCATCTGTTCGGCCTCGGATTCGATCTGATCCATGCGGAACTTGATGAGATCGCCGATCGAAACGAAGTCGACCAGGCGATCCTCGTCCATCACCGGCAGGTGCCGGATACGCCGCCGTGTCATCAGCGACAGCGCGCTGAGCACGCTGGTGCCGACCTCGATCGTGATCGGCGGGCTGGTCATCACCTCGCCCACGGTGCGGCTCAGCGACTTTTCACCCTCGCGGGCGACCGAGTAGAGCAGGTCGCGCTCGGAGAATATGCCCACGATCTCGTCGCCTGCAAGCACGGGGAGCGCGCCGATGCGTTTGTCCGCCAGCAGGCCCGCCGCGGTCTGAACCGTGTCGTTGGCGGTACACGAAATGATGTGCGATTCGCGGTGATCGATAATGCTGGCAATCGTCATGGCTGTGACCTCCCGTGCCCGGCCTTGATGCGGGCTTGTCGGTATAATGCCACGTCTTGCCCGGTCTGCGCAAATCACGAGTATCGCCAGCCTTGCAGGTGCGCGCGTGAACGGGCATGGCATGCCCATGCCCGGCCCCTCCCCGCTCGACGATCCGAAGAAGGCCGCTTACGCCTGGGCGCGTTATCGCCGGCTGATGCGGTTCATGTTTGCCTTCACCGTGGCCACGGTGATCGTGGCGCTGACGGTGATCTACAACCAGGTCGAGGATGTTTCACCGCACTTCTTCATCGCCACCGCGCTGGGGATCGGCTTTTCGATGCTGCTGATGAGCGCGCTGATGGGGCTGGTGTTCCTGTCCAGCGGCACCGGGCACGACGAGTCGGTCGAAAACTCGCTCGACGATCTCGATCCGCAGGCGCCGCCGCCTGTCGATCGCCGTAAGGTGCGCTGGAAAGACTAGCCGGCAGGGCGAAGCCGGTATTCCTCGACCGGCTGGCCGCCGATCAGGTGCTGCTGGATGATTTGTTCCAGCACATCCTCATTGCACGAGTGATACCACACGCCATCGGGCCAGACGACCGCTATCGGCCCGCCAGCGCATACTTGGAGGCAATCGGCCTTGGTGCGCTGGACCGGGCCGACCAGTCCCAGCTCTTTCAGCCGCTTCTTGAGATACTTCCACGCGCGCTCGCCCTCCTCTCGGTGGCAGCACTTCTGCTTCTCGGACATGGCGCAGAGGAATATCTGGCGGCTGATCGCATCGCCGCCGATCTTGGCCAGCGCGCGTTGCGCCTTTGCCAGCTCGCTCAGCGTGTCTTCCCCGCGATTCGGTCGATCTCTTCACGCACCAGCGTTTCGACTACGGCGGGAAGGTTCTTGTCGAGCCATTCGGCCAGCATCGGACGCAGCATTTCGCGCACCATGCCTTCGAGCGGGCTTTCGCTGGGCGCGTCGGCCTCGGTCGCATCGCCCTTTGCAAGCATGGCGAGCGCAGCGAAGCTGTCGTTCACGCTCTGCCGCGCGGCGTTGCTGGTGAGTCCCTCGGCTTCTGCCGGCTCGCTGTCGAGCGGCGCATCGTCGCGGTCAGCGACCTCGGTGGCCTCGTCGCTGTCGACGACCAGTTCGGCCTCGCCCAGGTCGAGCACTTCGTCGGTGTCGGTGCCCGCAATCAGGCCGTCGCCGACCTCCGCAGGGCCGGAGGCGCGCAGGGCAGTTGCAAAGCTCATCGACTCGCGCTTGCGCTTCTCGTCGGCAGCAACTTCCCGATTTTCGCGCTCGATCACCCGCTTGATGATCCCGAGGATTTCCTCGGTCGACGCTTCCGAGTGCTGCATGACTATTGCTCCGCCCCTGTGGTCTCCGGAATTTCCGCATCTTGCGCCGGGATGTCAACCGTGCGGACACTTTGAGTCACCGGGTCTTCGTCCTGGCTCCAGTCCCACACGTTGCCGCGCACGCGGACGTAGTTGGCGACCGGATCGTAAAGCGGGCCATATTCGGAAAGGCCCAGATCCCGCGCTTCGGCACGGCCCATGGCGGCGAGCAGGCTGAAGCCCGCGACATAGGCGTTGCGCCGCGCGGTCACCAGTTCGACCTGCGCATTGAGCAATTCCTGCTGGGCGTTGAGGATATCGAGGATGGTTCGGTTGCCTACGGTGTTCTCCGCCCGCACGCCTTCGAGGCTGAGCGCGGCGGCATCGACCGCGCCTTGCGAGGAGACCACGATGGCACTGGCTGCGCGCCAGCTCGAATAGGCACCCCGGACCTGCGCGATGATCGCGCGTTCGGTTGCCACGACCTGTTCGAGCGCGGCCTGCGAGGTCGCCTGGGCCTGCCGTTCGCGGGCTGAGACGCGGCCACCCTGGAACAGCGGCAGGCGCAGGCGCAGGCCTGCCTGCGCGGTGGTCGAGGCTTCGGACGTATTCGGGTTGCCAAGCGTGCCCAGATAGTTCTGGTAGCCACCCGTTGAGTAGGCCTCGAGCGTCGGGAGGCGCCCTGCCCCGGCCACATCGATATCGTAGCGCGAGGCTTGCGCGCGTTCGAGCGCGGCGATCAGGTCGGGATTGTTTTCGAGCGCGATCTGCACTGCCGTATCGACGTCGCTGGGCAGGCCCGGAAGCGGCGGTGGCGGGGCCAGCTCGCCCGGAGCATTGCCGACCAGCTCGACATAGCGTTCGCGCGCGGTGATGAGGTTCGCCTGGGCGGATTGCAGATTGCTGCGCGCCACCGAAAGCCTCGCTTCGGACTGGGCCACGTCGGTGCGGGTGAGATCGCCGATCTCGAACCGGTCGCTGGTGGCCTGGAAGTTGACTTCGAGGACTTCGACATTGTTCGCCGATAGCCCTACGATCGCCTCGTTACGGATCACGTCCATATAGGCGGCAACGACCTGGCTGAACACCATGCTTTCCGTGCCGCGCAGATCTGCACGGCCCGCTTCCACGCGTGTTTCCGCCGCGCGCACGCCGTTGCGAACGGCGCCGCCCTGATACAGCGGAACAGTCAGATCGACGCTTGCGTTAAGCGAGCGGTCGGGCGAAATGAAGTTCGCCGAATTCTGCTTGAGGTATTCCGTAAAAGTGCCCGAACTGCTCGCGTTGGGCAGTCCGCTGGCGCGCTGGATCACCACATTCTCGTCGGTCGCGCGCAGCTGGGCGCGTGCGGCTTCGAGCGTGGGGTTTTCAGCATAGGCCGAAGCGAGCGCTTCCCTGAGCGTATCCGCGCGAGCCGGGCTGGCGAACAGGCAAGCAGAGGCGAGCAGCGCCGCGATGGCCGAGCGGGGTTGCATGGTCAGAAGCTCCAGCCCTTCGGAGCATCGAAAGCGCCAATGCGTGGAATGCCCAGGTCCTGAACCGGGAACAGCGCCGCCTTGTTATCGGTCTTGCGGCCGATCGCGAGGCGGGTGACGCTGCCTTCCACCACGCCGGTGACGATGCGGGCATCATCTGCGAGCCGGGCCAGCAGGCTTTCGGGCAGCTGTTCGGCCGCGCCATCGACCAGCAGCAGGTCCGCAGGCTTGCCCCCGGTGCCGGCACTGGTGGCATCGGCGGGGGTCAGCTCGATCACTTCGGCGACGAGCGGGCGCAGCAGTTCGGCAAGGTAGCTGCTGCCGTTGGTGACCACGATGGCGACCTCATCGCCCTTGGGCGCGGCTTCCTGCAGCATCATGCCCTGCACCACCGGCGCGGGCAGCGCGCCGCCGCCTTCAAGCCGGATCGCCCGATCCATATAGGCAGTGGCGCGGGTGCTTTCGGGCACGAAGTCCTCGCGGGCGACCGCGTTCATGCGGGAAAGCACGAAGGGTGCGTTTACGCCGCTGGTGCGCAGTTGACTGTCGATCATCGCGCGGCGCGCGGGATTTGTCGGGCTCAGGGTGGTTTCCAGCATGGTCTCTTCAGCAAACTCTTGTGGGATGCGGCGCAAAGTGCCTTAAGCGCAACCAAAGCCAAGGCCAAGGCCTTTGACCGTCGCAAACTGTCGCACGGTGAGGGCCATCGACCAACAGGAGTTACGAGACGATGAGCGACATGGTGACGATCCGCGAGGAAGACCTGATCGAGACGGTCGCCGATGCACTGCAATACATCTCTTACTATCACCCGATGGACTACATCACCGCGCTGGGTCAGGCCTACAAGGCAGAGCAGGGCCCGGCGGCGAAGGATGCCATCGCGCAGATCCTCACCAACAGCCGCATGTGCGCCGAGGGGCACCGCCCGATCTGCCAGGACACCGGCATCGTCAACGTGTTCATCAAGTGGGGGCAGGAATGCCGCCTCGAATCGAAACAGAGCCTGCAGGAGGTCGTCGACGAGGGTGTGCGCCGGGCTTACAACAATCCCGACAACAAGCTGCGCGCCTCGATCCTCGCCGACCCGGCCTTCACCCGCCGCAACACCCGCGACAACACGCCTTGCGTGCTGAGCGTGGAGATGGTGCCGGGGCGCACGGTCAGCATCGATGTTGCGGCCAAGGGCGGCGGCAGCGAGAACAAGAGCAAGTTCAAGATGATGAACCCCAGCGACAATATCGTCGACTGGGTGCTCGAGCAGATTCCCTCGATGGGCGCTGGCTGGTGTCCGCCGGGGATGCTGGGCATTGGCATTGGCGGTACGGCGGAGCATTGCGTGAAACTCGCCAAGCTCTCGCTGATGGAGCAGATCGACATGGCCCAGCTCAAGCAGCGCGGCGCCCAGACCGATCTCGAACAGCTGCGGATCGACATTTTCGACGCGGTCAACGCTCAGGGCGTGGGTGCGCAGGGCCTTGGTGGGCTTTCTACAGTGCTCGACGTGAAGATTCTTGATGCGCCGTGCCATGCGGCGGGCAAGCCGGTGGCGATGATTCCCAACTGCGCCGCCACGCGCCACGCGCACATCACCATCGACGGTTCCGGCCCGGCCTACCTTCCGCAGCCCGATCTGGATGCCTGGCCCGATGTCCACTGGGAGCCCGATGCCGAGGCGATTCGCGTCGATCTGGATAATCTCACCCCCGAAGTGGTGGCGAGCTGGAAGATGGGCGACCGCCTGCTCCTCAACGGCAAGATGCTGACCGGGCGCGATGCAGCGCACAAGCGCATTCAGGAGATGCTGGCCAAGGGCGAGGAACTGCCGGTGAACTTCAAGGGCCGCGCGATCTACTATGTCGGCCCGGTCGACCCGGTGATGGGCGAGGTGGTCGGCCCGGCTGGCCCCACCACGGCCACCCGAATGGACAAGTTCACCGAGATGATGCTCGATCAGGGCCTGCTGGCGATGATCGGCAAGGCCGAGCGCGGGGCCGATGCGGTCGACGTGATCAGCCGCTTCAAGGTCGCCTACCTGATGGCGACGGGCGGCGCGGCCTATCTCGTCGCCCGTGCGATCAAGGAGGCCAAGGTGGTCGGCTTCGAAGATCTCGGGATGGAAGCGATCTACGAGTTCACGGTGAAGGACATGCCGGTCACGGTCGCGGTCGATGCCGAGGGCAACAACGTTCACAAGCTCGCCCCGCTGCACTGGCAGGAGAAGATTCGCGAGGAAGGCCTGTTGCCGACAGGGTGAGCGGGCCCAGTTCGATGTCATGTTCGACCAAGCGCCGATTCGGATCGACCAACCGGCCCCACCCCGCTGGCGGCGCCGAGGGTGGAGGGGCTAGAGGATGGCGATGAAACCCGGTCGCACAGGTCAGCCCGCCGCGCGAGTCCCGTTCTGGACCGTGCTCGCCTCGGTCGTGGGGCTGTGGGCGACCTACTTCACCCTCATCACCGTGCGGGCCGAGCTGCTCGGCCTGCCGTTCCTCGATGAAATGCTGTGGCTGCGGCTGCTGACCACGCTTTGCGGCATCCTCATCACGCTCGGGCTGTGGCTGGTGCTGCGCGTGTTCGATGCGCAGCCTATGTGGCTGAAGATCGGCGCCGCCTTGTTGCTGGCCATGCCCGCCGCGATGCTGACCGCGCAGGCCAATGCGGTGATCTTTGCCGAATTGCAGGCCGCGGTGGATGGCCTGAAGATGGCTCAGCAGGGCCTCGACGACACCCTGATGGCCGACCAGCAGGACGTTGCGCTGGCGACCGAGCGCGAACGGCTGATCGACTTCGCCACCAGCCGCTATTTCCTGCTGCTCGCCTGGTGCGCTCTCTATCTCGCGTTGCTCACCGGCGAGCGCGCCCGTTCGGCCGAACGGCGCGAGCAGGAGTTCCGCAATGCGGCCAAGGCGGCCGAGCTGCGGTCGCTGCGCTATCAGGTCAATCCGCACTTCCTGTTCAACACGCTCAATTCGCTCTCGGCCATGGTGCTGACCGGCAAGACCGAAGCGGCCGAGCGGATGATCCAGACCATCTCGACCTTCTACCGCCGCAGCCTCGCCGACGATCCCACTTCCGACGTGCCGCTGCGCCAGGAAATCGCCTTGCAGCAGCTCTATCTCGAAATCGAGGCGGTGCGCTTCCCCTCGCGCCTGCGTGCGGTTTACGAGATTCCTCACGCGCTGGAGAATGCGCTGGTGCCGGGCATGATCCTGCAGCCGCTGGTGGAGAACTCGGTCAAGCATGCGGTGTCGCCCAGCGGGGGCGAGATCACGATCACGCTCGCCGCGCGCGAGGAATACGGGCGGCTGGTCATCACTGTTTCCGATAATGGCACCGGGCCTCACGAGTCCGACGATCATCCTGGCCACGGCATCGGCCTTGCCAATGTGCGCGAACGGCTGGAGGCGCGGTTCGGTGACGAAGCAAGCGTCGTTTCCGGCCTCGTACCGGGCGGATATGCCACGCACCTGCGGCTGCCGATCCTTACAAAACGATCCTGACCGGGGGGGGTAAATCATGAGCGAAACCACGCTGCGCACGCTGATCGTCGATGACGAGCCGCTTGCGATCGAGCGGATGCAGGTGCTCTGCGCCGAGCTGCCGGGCATTGCCGTTGTCGGCACCGCCGCCGATGGCGAGGCGGCCCTGCGGCTGGCAGAGAAGCTCAAGCCCGATCTCCTGCTGCTCGATATGACCATGCCGGGGATGGACGGGCTGGCCGTCGCAAAAAAGGCCAGTTCAGGCGATACTCCGCCAGCAGTGATCTTCGTCACCGCGCACGACAACTTCGCGGTCGAGGCCTTCGATATCGATGCGGTCGACTATGTGCTCAAGCCGGTCGGGAAAGATCGGCTCGCCCGCGCGATCGAACGCGCGCTGGCACGGCGGAGTGATCCGGGGGAGCCCGGCGAGCCGACCTGGCTCGAAGAGCTGTGGGTGCCTGATCGCTCCGAACTGCTGCGGATCGAGGCCGCATCGGTGCATCGCATCGATGCCGAGCGCGACTATGTCCGCTTGCACACCGAGAAACGCAGTTACCTGCTGCTTCAGACCATCGCCGGTCTGGAAGAGCGGCTCGATCCGGAAAAGTTCATCCGTATCCACCGATCGACCATTCTGCGCCGCGATTTCATCAAGGGCTTGCGGCACGAGGGGCTGGGCGTGTGGTGCGCAGAGCTGGCTGATGGCGAGGTCTTGCGGATCGGTCGGACCTATCTGCGCAAGGTCAAGGCGATGGCTAAGCGCTGAGGCGCTCCACTGACCTTTCACCGGGCAATAAAAGAGCCGCCCCGGCGAGGGGCGGCTGTCGGGCGATGCGGAAGGGCGATTGAGGGGGGCAGCGCCTTCCGCACCAAGGCGGGTGGCGCCATTCAGCCGCCCAGATTGGCATCGCGCTTGATCTGCGCGAAGTGTTGGTCGAGCTGGTTTTTGGCGGTTTCGAAACATTCGCGTGCCTCGCGCGAACGCATGCGGGTGCCCGTCGTCTGGCGGTTGACCTCGCAGACTTCGCGGGCGGCATTGACGATCCGGCGGTCCAGTTCGGCCATGCCTTCGGGGGTCGAGAGATCGAGGTCGGCGTAAGTCACGCGGCTCGATCGCTGATCGTCTTCAGCGGCGGAAACGGCGGGGGCGAGCGCCAGTGCACTGGCGGCAATCGCGAGCTTGATTGTAATGGCCTGCATGATGTCTCTCCTGTCTGAACCCTTGGTCCGGGGCATTAATTCGTCGTCGGGTTGCGCCGCGGCCGTGGGACTGCGTTTGGCCGCGGCGCACGAAAAGACCTAGGCGATTCCATAGGCTTGGTCCGCTGCTGTTCGACCTGCCCACACACCGCATCGACCGGCGGCAAGCGTTGTCTACGAACAGCTGACTGTGCTCCACGAGCGTTGATTTGCGTCGATGTCGTGCAAGCGGCAAAAGGGGCGGATAATGGGAATCGCCTTTGCCTTCGTGCTCGGAATCGCCAATTTCCTCGCCCAGCGGATGGTGCTCGATAGCGGGCACCCGCTGCTGGCCGCTCTGCCTCCTTCCCGCTTCCGGCTGGCGCGCGCGGCGAGCCTCGGTCTGGAATTCGGGCTGCTGGTCGGGGTGATGCTCGCTTCGCGCGAAGGACCCGGCACCTGGCTGGCGTTCTATGCGCTGTACACGCTAGGCAACGGCAGCGCTGCATGGATGATCTGGCGCAGCGCATGACGGGAACCGGGCATTCCGGCCCGCATTTGGGAAGGTATGGCGGTGAAGCAAGGCATCTGGCTCATTCATAACGATGCAAGCGGCAGCAACGACGCTGCGGGGCTCGCGGCGGTGCGCGAACATTGTGGCGCGCGCGGCTTGCCGGTGATGTACGAGACCAGCTTTCCGCGTGACGACTTGCCGACGCCGCAGGCGCTCGATGCGGCGGGGATCGGCATTGCTGCGCTGTTCGCGGGCGATGGGACGATCAACGCCGCGCTTGATGCGCTGGCTGGCTGGGGCGGCAAAGTGCTGGTGTTGCCCGGTGGAACGATGAACCTGCTCTATCACCGCCTGTACGGCGCCCTAGACATGGTTCAAGCGATCGATGCCGTGGCCAAAGGCACGGCATCGGCCCGGCGCGCAGAAATGATAGAAAGCCCGGTCGGGCACGGTTATGCCGGTGTGCTCGTCGGCCCCGGCACTAGTTGGAACAGTGTGCGCGAGGCTATGCGCCACCGCGATCTGGCCGGTATGGCCCGCGAGGCGAGCGATGCGCTCGAACATACGCTCGAAGGCCCGCCCGTCGCTTGCGTCGAACCCGCGCTGGGCAAGGCCGGGGGCTATCCGCTGATCCAGCTCGCCCCAACGCGTGAGGGCATAGAGATCACCGCGTTCCATGCGGAAACCACGGGCGAATATGTGAAGCAGACGGTCGCCCTGCTCCAGCACGATTTCCGCGCCGGACCGCACGACGTGCTGGGCCGGGTGGACTGTGTGACCTTACGCACTATCGGTGCCGAGGATCTTGGTCTGCTGCTGGACGGCGAGCCTGTCGAAGCCAGAGGAGCGATCACATTTCGTCTCGGAAATGCCAAGGTGGATATGCTAACGACCCGGCCCGATGGCTGAGACCAAGCTTCTGTTCCACCTTTCCGATATTCACTTCGGTCTTGTCGACGAGCGCGCAATCGCATGGGTCGCGCGCGAAATCCGCGAACAGTGCCCCGATATGGTGGCGATCACCGGCGACCTCACCATGCGCGCACGCCAACGCGAGTTCGATGCCGCGACCCGCTGGATCAACAGCCTCGAAGCGCCGGTTACGGTAGATGTCGGCAACCACGACCTGCCCTACTTCAACCTCTTCGAGCGGTTTTTCGATCCCTATCGCCGCTTTCACGGGATGAAGGACCTGGTCGAGCGCGAGATTGTGGTGCCGGGGCTGGCCCTGGTTCCGCTGAACACCACGGCGCGTGCGCAGCCGCGGATCAACTGGTCGAAAGGCTGGGTGAGCAAGGGGGCACTTCGCCGCTGCCTCACTGCGATCGATGCCCTGCCCCCCGGAACGCGCGCGCTGGTCACCGTGCACCACCCGTTGCGCGAAGTGGGGACCAGCGGCACTGCGCTAACCCATGGCGGGCGGCATGCGCTCGATGAGCTGGCGAAGCGCGGGGTGCTTGCCGTGCTCAGCGGACACGTTCACGATGCCTTCGACATTATGGAGCAGACCGACCATGGCCCGGTGCGGATGATCGGCGCGGGCACCTTGTCGCAGCGGATTCGCTCGACTCCGCCCAGCTTCAACGAGCTGCACTGGGATGGCGAACAGCTCGAAGTCCGGGTGCGCAACCTCGAACACGTCGATACGCGCGAAATGCAGATCGACGATGTGCCCGAGGATGCCTTGCCGCCACGCGAACCGGGCGAGCCGGTCGCGCCGGTCGGGCGTGTTCCGCCAAGCGATCCGCCGGTTTACTGACTTGACCTGAGACAATGCCGGAGGCCGCGCGCGGTGGCAGAATCGCCGCGTCCGGACAAAGGGAACAGGCCCATGTTGAAGATTGCGCTCATCCTCCATGCTGTCATCGCTACCAGCCTGATGGGCATTGGGGTCATTGCCGTGCTGGCCATCGATATGCACGCCGGGTGGCGCGAAATCACGCTGGCGGCTGTTGCAGGCTTCGTGCTGGCGATTCCGGCGAGCTGGCTGGTCGCACGGCAGATCCACAAGCTGCGCGGCGGCAATACCTGAGCCGCAACGAAAAAGGGCGACCCCGCAGGGCCGCCCTTTCGTGTTCGGGTGAAGGCTGAAATCAGCGCTTCGAGAACTGGAAGCTCTTGCGTGCCTTGGCACGGCCATACTTCTTGCGCTCGACCACGCGGCTGTCGCGGGTGAGGAAGCCAGCAGCCTTGATCGTGCTGCGCAGGGCGGGCTCGAACTTGCTCAGCGCCTGGCTGATGCCGTGCTTCACGGCGCCCGCCTGGCCCGAGAGACCGCCGCCCGAAACGGTGGCAACCACATCGTACTGGCCTTCACGCTCCGAGATGGCGAACGGCTGGTTGATCACCAGACGCAGCGTCGGACGGGCGAAGTACACTTCCTGATCACGGCCGTTGACGGTGACCTTGCCGGTGCCCGGCTTGATCCACACACGGGCCACGGCGTCCTTGCGGCGGCCGGTGGCATAGGCACGGCCTTGCGCGTCCAGTTCCTGCTCGCGCAGCGGAGCGGTGGGAGCAGCCGGAGCCACTTCGCCAGCCTCAGCACCAGCTTCGGTGCCGGCATCGGCGACGCCACCGGTCACGTTCTTGAGGTCGGCCAGATCGTTCACCGAGTTGGTCTCGCCGCTCTTGTTTTCGTCGGTCATCAGGCGGATACCTTGTTCTTGCGGTTCATGGCAGCGACGTCGAGCACTTCGGGCTTCTGCCCGGCGTGGGGGTGCTCGGTGCCGACGTAAAGGTGCAGGTTGCTCATCTGCACGCGGCCAAGCGGGCCGCGCGGGACCATGCGCTCAACCGCCTTTTCCAGCACGCGCTCGGGGAAGCGACCGGCCAGAACCTTCTCGGCGGTGGTTTCCTTGAGCCCGCCGGGGTGGCCGGTGTGCTTGTAGTAGGTGTGCGTCTTCATCTTGTTGCCGGTGAAACGCACCTTGTCGACATTGAGCACGATCACGTGATCGCCGCAGTCGACGTGGGGGGTGTAGAACGGCTTGGTCTTGCCGCGCAGCAGGTTGGCAATGATCGAGGCGAGGCGGCCAACGACCAAACCTTCGGCATCAATCACGAGCCACTTCTTTTCAACCTCGGCCGGTTTGATCGACCGGGTGACTTTCGTCAGCGCCTTCATGGGCTATGGTATCCTTGCTATCGCCGCGGGCCCCTGGGCCGGACAGCGATGAGTGAACTGGGCCGCTTCAGCGTAAATGCAGAATCATCTGCAACCGGCCTTGCGAAGGCGCGGCATTTGTCCTGCAAAGGGCTTTAAGTCAAGCGAATGTGCGGGTTAGCATGGAGGTAAAATGATACCTCTTACCACCTTACCCCGCAGTTGACCCAAGCGCATCGCCGAGCCAGGCCAGTGTTTCCGGCGTTGTCTGATCGGCTCTCCAGCCAACAATCACCGGCGTATCGTAGCTGTGCAGCTCGTCGAGGCGCGCGATGCTAACGGCCATCTGCTCGGCGCTGGTCTTGCACAGCAGGCCATATTCCTCGCTCTCGTCGATCTTGCCCTCCCAGGCGAAGACCGAGAGCACCGGGCCGATAATGTTGACGCAAGCCACCAGCCTCTCGCCGACCAGCGCATGGGCCAGCCGGCGCGCTTCCTCACGGCTTCCGCAGGGGCACCAGACGAAGGCGAACTGTGCCGCGCCCCCGCTCATCGCCGCTGGCCGACCGCGTGAATGCCCCAGGCAGTGCTCGTCACCAGCAGCGCACCGACCGCCTGATGCGCCACTGCGATCCACAGGTCGACCCCGGTCATGACCGTGGCAATGCCGAGCAGGATCTGCACGCCCACCGCTGAATGGATCGCCACCGAGGCGCGCCGGTCGAGCGGACGCAGCCTGCGGGCGAGCACCACCAGGACCGCCAGCACGGCAAAAGCCCACCAGCGATGGAGGAAATGGAGCCAGTAGGGATCGCTGGTGAAGGCCCACAGCGCCCCGCGCGACCAGTCCGCCTCGGGCACCAGCCTCCCCTGCATCAGCGGCCAGGTGTCGGAGGCAAGGCCTGCGTTAAGTCCCGCCACCCAGGCCCCGAGCAGCAGCTGAACGAACAGCATCAGGGCCACCAGCAGGCCGAGCGAGGTAACGCGCGCCGGGCCGATGCCGCGCGGCAAGGCGCGAAGATCGCGCGCGGTCCAGATGAGGCCGGCCAGCGTGAACAGCGCGGTGAGCAAGTGGATGGAAAGCCAGAAGTGGCTGACGTCGGTCATCTCGGTATTCAGGCCCGAACGGACCATCAGCCAGCCGAACGCGCCTTGCAGCCCGCCCAGCGCCAGCAGCGCGAGCAGCCGCGGCTTGTAGCCCGCCGGGATCATCCCGCGCATCCAGAACACCAGCAGTGGCAGGGCAAAGGCCAGCCCGATCAGGCGACCCAGCAGGCGATGCGCCCACTCCCAGAAGTAGATGAACTGGTAGTCGCCCAGCGTCATCCCCGCTGGCCCCGCGACCTGCTGATATTCGCCGATTTGCTGATAGGATTCGAACTCGGCCTGCCATTGCTCCAGCGTTAGCGGGGGGATTGCACCGGTGACCGGCTTCCACTCGGTGATCGAGAGCCCGCTTTCGGTGAGCCGGGTAATCCCGCCGATCACCACCATCGCGAATACCATCATGGCCACAACCAGCAGCCAGCGCGCCAATGCCAGCGGCCTGCCGCCGCCCACGAGAGGAATGTCCTGTGCGACCATAATGGGCCGCGCTCTGTGACTTTTGCGCGGCCTTGGCAAGGGCATGAAACGAATGTTCGCACTTGCGCAATGTTATAGCGTTACATACATGGACCGGATGGAGCAGAGAATGCCCGGAGTTCGTGGTCGATTCGACCGGCTAGGCGTGGTGCTGTCTGCGCTGTGCCTGGTGCATTGCATCGCGGGCACGGTGCTGGTGGCCGGCCTCGGCCTCGGCGCGACCTTTCTGCTCGATCCCGCCATTCACCGCGTTGGCCTCGTCGTGGCGACCATTGTTGCCGGGATCGCCATTGGCATCGGCGCTGTGCGTCACCGGCGCAGGCTGCCCTTCGTAGTGGCGATGACCGGGCTCTCGTTCATGGGTGGTGCGCTCGCTGTCGGCCACGGCGCGGAAGAGGTTGTGCTGACCATGATTGGTGTCACGCTCGTGGCCATCGGCCACGTGCTGAACTTGCGCCACGCCTGAAGCGCGCTATCTGCTGGCGCATGACCAGCACAATCTCCCTTACCGTCAATGGCGAGAGCCGTCGTACCTCCTGCGCCACAATTGCAGATCTCGTGCACGAACTGGGCCTTGCGCCGGAAAAGGTCGCGGTCGAGCACAATGGCGAGATTTCGCCGCGCTCGGGTCTTGGCGAGGTGCAGCTTGGCGATGGCGACAAGCTGGAGATCGTCCACTTCGTGGGCGGCGGATCGGGTGAGGCTGACGACGATAGCTGGGAAGTGGCCGGGCATCGCTTCACCAGCCGCCTGATCGTCGGCACTGGCAAATACAAGGACTTCGCGCAGAATGCGGCGGCGGTCGCCGCTGCGGGGGCCGAGATCGTCACCGTGGCGGTGCGCCGGGTGAATATCTCCGATCCCAGCCAGCCCGTGTTGATGGACCATATCGACCCCAAGAAGGTCACCTACCTGCCCAACACCGCCGGCTGCTTCACCGCCGAGGACGCGATTCGCACGCTGCGCCTGGCGCGCGAGGCGGGCGGCTGGGAACTGGTGAAGCTTGAAGTGCTGGGCGAGGCCAAGACGCTTTATCCCAACATGAAGGAAACCCTGCGCGCGACCGAGGTGCTCGCGAACGAAGGCTTCAAGCCGATGGTCTACTGCACCGACGATCCGATTGCCGCCAAGCAGCTGGAAGAGGCGGGCGCGGTGGCGGTCATGCCACTGGGTGCGCCGATCGGCTCGGGCCTCGGCATCCAGAATCAGGTCACGATTCGCCTGATTGTCGAGGGCGCGAGCGTGCCGGTGCTGGTCGATGCGGGCGTCGGTACCGCCTCGGATGCGGCGGTGGCGATGGAGCTGGGCTGCGACGGCGTGCTGATGAACACCGCCATCGCCGAGGCGAAAGACCCGATTCGCATGGCTCGCGCCATGCGGCTGGCGGTGGAGGCAGGGCGCGATGCCTATCTCGCCGGGCGGATGGGGCGGCGGCGCTATGCCGATCCTTCCTCGCCGCTAGCTGGCCTTATCTAATTGCTGCATTAACCTTAAAATAACCGCGGCGGGCGACAGTCCGGGCAGGAATCGCAAGGACCCTGGCCTCATGTCGTACCGTTCCAGCACCGCTTCGCTTACCATTGCCGAAATGCGCGAATTCGCCGGGTTTACCGCCGATGAGCGCCAGTTTATCGAGCGTAGCCTCGACATCGCGCTGGGGCGCGGCGACGCCTTCAAGCAGTGGTGCCCCGAGGGGGGCGACGCCAGCGCGATTCGCAAGCAGTACCTTGCCTACCGTGAACTGCGCACCCTTCGCGAAGCGGCGCCTGAACTGCACGCAACGGAAGGCCTGTCGTTCTACATGGGCGCGCTGATCCGTATTGCCACGCAGGATCTGGCGCTTGAACAGCTCCAAACCTTCTCGGCTTTCCGTTTTCTCTACGAACGCCTGCTTGGTGCTTCAGCGCGGCCCTATCTTCCGGCCGTGTTCTGCGCTGCGGCGGCCCTGCCGCTGATCCGCCCCGGTATTCGCCGCGTGCTGTTGCAGAGCCTGTCGGAAACTGCCGCCACGGCGCCCGGCTGGTCCGAGCGCGAGCCGAGCTTCTTTCCCGAACGGGTTTTCAGCGACGTCGCGTAATTTGGCTCAGGCCGGTCCGTACAGCGCTTCAAGCCGATCCCCATAGGCCGCGCGGATGAAGGGGCGGCGAATCTTCAGGGTCGGCGTCATCTGGTCGTTCTCGACACTGAAGGGCGCATCGGCAAAGGCGAACTTGCGGATCTTCTCGATAACCGAGAGGTCGGCATTGGTCCGCTCGATCGCGGCTTTGATCGCGCTGCGGAAAGCGGGCGACTCGCGAAGGCTGGCAAGGTCCGCGCTCTCGCCGTTCGCCTGCGCCCAGGCCTTCATCCATTCTTCGTCGGGTACCAGCAGCGCGACCATGTAAGGCTTCTTGTCGCCCGCCACCATTGCCTGCGCGATCTCGGGTTGCAGCGTGAGCATGCCTTCGAGCTTCTGCGGCGCGACATTGTCGCCCTTGTCGTTGACGATGATGTCCTTCTTGCGGTCGGTGATCGCCAGCCGCCCGCGCTTGTCGATATGGCCGATGTCGCCCGTGTGCAGCCAGCCATCCTTCAGGGCGGCGGCAGTATCGCGCGGGTTCTGCCAATAGCCCTTCATCACCAGCTCGCCGCGCACGAGAATCTCGTTGTCCTCCGCAATGCGAACCTCGACATCGCGCAGCGGCGGGCCGACGGTGGTGAGATCGATCCCGATCGAGGGCAGGTTGACGCTGATCACCGGCGCGCTCTCGGTTTGCCCGTAGCCCTGAAGCATGGTTAACCCCATCGCCTGGAAGAACCCGCCGACCTCGGGGTTGAGCGGAGCGCCGCCAGAAACCAGTGCCTTGATCCGCCCACCAAACAGCGCGCGCACCTTGGGGCGCAAGGTTGCCGCGAGAAGGACTTCGGTCGGTTTGTCGATCAGGCCGCGGCGATTGGTGGCGACCTTAACGCCCAGCTTGAGGGCGCGTGCGAGCAGGAACCGGGCGCTGCCACTCTTCTTCTCGACCTGCTTGATGATCTTGGCCCGCAGCACCTCGAACAGGCGCGGCACTACTATCATGAAGGTAGGTTGAGCTTCCTCAAGATTGCTCGAAAGCTTGTCGAGCCCCTCGGAAAACCAGATGTCCGCACCAAGGCCAATCGGCAGATAGAACCCCGCCGTGTGCTCCATCGCGTGGCTGAGAGGGAGGAACGACAGGAACCGCTCCTGCTCCCAGCCGAACTCCTTGCTGAGCAGCTCGGCGGCGGCGTTGACGTTGTGCAGGATCGCGCCGTGGTGCAACATCACTCCGCGCGGGCTGCCGCTGGTGCCGCTGGTGTAGATGATGCAGGCCAGATCATCGCGCGTGACCGGCCCCATGCGCGCTTCGATCGCGGCGCGGGCTTCGGCATAGTCGCCGCTCACCACTTCGCCCCACTGGTGGACGTCGAAATCTCCCGCCTGCGACGAGGGAACCGGGTCCATCGCGATGACATGGCCGATCCCGCCGGTGCGGATGATGGCCGGAAACAGCGTCTTGCCCAGCTTCTCGCCCGAGACGAACACCGCGCTGGCGTTGGAATTATCGATGATGTGGCAGTGATCGAGCACCGTGTTGGTGGTGTAGGCGGGCACGGTCACGCAGCCTGCCGCCATGATCGCCAGATCGGCGATGCACCATTCGGGGCGGTTTTCGGACACGATCACCACCCGGTCGCCATTGCCGAGACCCATGTTGTGCAGCGCCTGGGCCAGCAGGCAGACCTGCCGCGCGGCCTCGGCATAGGAGATCGAGGTCCAATTGCCGTCGTGCTTGGCGGTCAGGAACGGGGCATCGCCCTGCTCGTCCGCGCGTTGCAGAAACAGGGTGACGAGATTGGGGGCGTTGGAGATATCCGTCAGTTGCACGTGCGTGCCATCCTCTCGTGCGGTTGCCTGTGCAACCTGTCATCGATCCGGACTTAGGCAACGCGCGGGCGCGCGGCAAGTTTCAGTGACTTGGCCAGGTCAGTTGCCGAGCGCCGCGCCCTCGCTGCGCGGATCGGCGGCGCCAAGCCAGCGGCCATCGACGAACTCGACCGCATTGGCCTTGAACGGCATCCCGCGCACGATCACCGTGTGACCGAGGGCCTCCAGATCATCTTGCATGGCAAGCAAGGAGGAATCGGGTTCGAGGACGATGGTATTGCCGGGCGAGAACAGGCCGGGCAGCGCGATAGCTTCCTGTGCGGTGAGGCCCCAGTCGAGCACCCCGATCAGCGCCTTGGCGGTCTGCACCGGGATCGTGGCCCCGCCTGCCGCACCGATGGCGATGCGCAGGTTGCCTTCGGGGCCATAGACCAGCGTCGGCGACATCGAGCTGCGCGGGCGCTTCGATCCCTCTACCCGATTGGCGACGGGCACGCCGTCGACCTCAGGCACCATGGTGAAATCGGTCAGCTCGTTGTTGAGGTAAAACCCGCCGAATACGAGTCCCGAGCCGAACGGCCCTTCGACGGTCGAGGTCCATGAGACGGCATCGCCTTCGTCATCGACCACGGCGAAGTGGCTGGTGCCGCTTTCGGGCCACTCTGGGCCGTCCGCCAAGGCGAGATCGGCGCCTGGCGGGGTGCCAGCCTGCGGTTCCGCAATAGTCGCGTCGGGCGAGATCAGGCGCCCGCGTTCGGTCAGGTAGGACGAATTGACGAGGCCCGCCACGGGCACATCGACGAAGTCGCTGTCTCCCAGATAAACCTCGCGGTCGGCATAGGCGAGGCGCTGGCTTTCGGCGAACAGATGCCAGGCGGTGGGCGATTCGGCTCCGAGCGCGGCAAGGTCGAACTGTTCGAGCTGCTTGAGGATCGCGAAGACCGTGGTTGCGCCCGAAGACGGCGGACCCATGCCGCAGATGCGATAGACGCGATATTGCCCGCAGACCGGATTGCGCCACTTGGCTTCGTATTCGCGCAGGTCACCGGCAACCATGGCGCCTTCGCGCGGGGTGTCGGCGGCGACATGCTCGGCCAGCTCGGCCCCGGCCGGGCCCTGATAGAGCCAGTCCGGCCCCTCGGCGGCAAGCCGTTCGAGCGTATCGGCCAGCTCTGGGTTTTTCACGAGCGTGCCGACGGGCAAAGGCTCGCCCGCCGCGTTATAGAACAGCGCCTGGCCCGCAGGCGTGCGCGCGGCGCGGTTTTTCGCCCGCTCGAGGTAGTCGCCGAACCTCTCGCTGACCACGAAGCCGTCACGGGCGAGTGCGATGGCGGGCGCGAACAGCGCCGCCCATTCGAGCTTGCCATACCGCTCGTGCGCTTGCCAGGCGAGCGCCAGATTGCCCGGAACACCCACGCTGAGCCCGCTCATCACCGCATCCATGAAGCCGATGGGTTCACCATTGCCATCGAGGAACCAGTCCGGCCCTGCCCCTGCCGGAGCCGTTTCGCGCCCGTCGAGCGTGGTCACTTCGCCTGTGAGGGTGCCGTGGACGAAGAACCCGCCCCCGCCGATGCCAGAACTCTGCGGCTCGACCACCGTCAGCGCCAGCATCACCGCGATGGCGGCGTCGGTGGCGCTGCCGCCCTGTTCGAGGATTGCCATGCCCGCCTCGCTCGCGCGTAGGTCGGCGGTGCTGACCATGCCGGTCTGCGGTGCGGCGGCTGCGGCAGGGGCTGTGGGGTCGGTCGGCGCCTCGACCACGGGCGACACCGTGGCGCAGGCGGCAAGCAGGAGCGAGAGCGCCATTGGCGCGATTGTGCGGTGCGACATGGGCCCGACCCTATGCCGTTCCCACCGCCTCCGCAATGCTGCCGAACCCGTCGCGCTGCATCAGCCGTTCGAGGCCCGTCACGATCTCGCGCGCAATCCCCGGCCCACGATAGACCATTGCGCTGTATAGCTGGACGAGGCTCGCGCCGGCACGGATGCGCTCCCACGCGTCGGCTGCAGTGGCGATCCCGCCCACGCCGACCAGCGGCATCGCCCCGCCGGTTTCGCTGCGAAAATCGCGCAGCCGCGCCAGCGCCGGTTCGCGCAAGGGAGCGCCCGAGAGGCCACCCGCCTCCTCGGCATGGCGCGAGGTGAGTGGCGGGCGCGCGATGGTGGTGTTCGACACGATCAACGCGCCGAGCCGCTTGTCCATCGCGATCCGGGCGATGGCGGTGATGTCGGCAGGCTCGAGATCGGGCGCGACCTTGAGGAACACCGGCGGGCCCTGCACTCCGCGCGCTGCCATCACCGCGTCGAGCAGCTCGATCAGCGCGCCTTCGTCTTGCAGTGCGCGCAGGCCGGGAGTGTTGGGGCTGGAGATGTTGACCGCAAGATAGGAGGCAAGCGGGGCCATGGTGCGGGTCATCACCGCATAGTCGTCGATGCGGTTGGCCGAATCCTTGTTCGCGCCAATGTTGATCCCGACAATTCCGCCGCGCCCCTTGCGCGCGCAGAGTCGCTCGACCGCGAGTGCCGCGCCGCCATTGTTGAATCCCATCCGGTTGATAACCGCCTGATCCTCTTGCAGCCGGAACAGGCGCGGGCGTGGGTTGCCTGGCTGCGGCAGCGGCGTGAGCGAGCCGACCTCGGCAAAGCCGAAGCCGAGGCCGAGCAAGGCATCGGGCACTTCGCCATCCTTGTCGAAACCCGCCGCCATGCCGAGCGGATTGGGAAAGTCGAGCCCGGCCACGCGGGTGACAAGCGGGCCTGCAGGAGTGGGGCCGCTGGCGGGCGAAAACGACAGGGCGAGCAAGGCCAGCCGATGCGCATCTTCGGCGTCGAGACGGAAAATCAGCGGGCGCAGCAGCGAGTACATCATGGAACGCCTGTGGCAGGATCGAGCTGCAACAGGCAATCGCCAATCTCGCAAATTCCATAGTTTGGCGTTTTCTTACAATTCGCATGGATGAGAATCGGCTAGTGCAGATTTGCGACCCGAAGGGCTCGAAGCCGTATAGCTACGAGTTCTCGACTTAGGGGCGGTCAGTTCTTCTAGAACTGACCGCCCCTTTTTTCTGTAACATTTTTGGTGCGTTGCGCAGCACAAGGTGGGCTAAGGGCGAACATCTGCATGCGAGGCGACGCACTGTCCCTCGCGTAAGAACGAGTGCGGGGGGCGCAGCCGATATGGGAAAGGTCAACGGGCGGAGTCTGGGTCTCGACGGGAAGCTGACGCAGACTTCCCGACTCGAGTTGCAATACCTGCCGGTTCCCGAACACCTCGCGCACCATGTCTCCACCTTCTATCACTTCCGCTGCGACGAGGCCGTGATTCGTGAGGTCCAGCCCGCTGCCGTCGGTCAGTTGGCGCTGTTTGCGCGCGGCAAAGGCAAAATTTATTTCCGCAACGGGATCACTGACCCTTCGCGGCAGACCAATTTGCTCAGCCCGGTCTCGGTTGCTGCCAATTTCGTGGTCGACGGGCCGTTCCACGCTATCGGCGCGGCGCTGACCCCGCTCGGCTGGGCCGAGCTGACCGGACTTCACGCGGGCGAACATGCGAACCGGCTTTACGCCGCCGAGGAGCATCTCGGCAAAAGTGTCGGCAATGTCGGGGCGCGCCTGTGCGCGGCCTACCGCGAGGGGACGATGGACGCTGAGACCTGTGTCGAAGAGCTGGGCCACTGCCTGGGTTCGCTGCTGCGCCCGCTCAGCGACGCCCATCGCCAGCTGATTGCCCAGACAGGCTCGTGGCTGAGCGGCGATCTCAACCCCGACATCGCCGAGTTGTTCGCTGCCAGCAGCTATTCCCGCCGCCAGACCCAGCGACTGGTCGACCGTTTCTTCGGGCTTCCACCCACCACGCTGCGGCGCAAATACCGCGCGCTGCGGGCCGCGGCCCTGTTTGCGCAGCCCGACCTTGCTCCAGAAATGGAGGCCATGGTGCGCGAGTCGTTCTACGACCAGCCGCACATGATCCGCGAGATTCGCCTGTTTGCCGGGCGCACGCCGGCGCGGCTATCAGACGATCCGGACAGCTATTTGAACGAGATGCTCGACCTCAGGAACCTGCGCGAGTTGCGCTAGGCGCTTGCTAACGACTCGCAACAGGCAATCGGGCGTTGAAACCGGCCGCGAAGGCCACTAGCTGCAAATCGGAACGAATTGATCCGATTATGCCCCGAAACGAACCATGCGCCTCTCGAACCTAGCAGACTATGCCGTAGTCACCATGTGCGCCGCCGCGCGCCATTGCGGGTTTGCGCGTGTGTCTGCCGCGGTTCTGGCCGAGGAGACGGGGCTGCCCGCGCCCACGGTTCAGAAGCTGGTGAGCCAGCTTTCGCGCGCCGGATTGCTGAACAGCACGCGCGGGGCCGGTGGCGGGATCAAGCTCGCACGCCCGGCGGCCGCGATCACGCTCGCTGATATCGTCGAGGCGGTGGAAGGGCCGATCGCGCTCACCGCTTGCGTCGAGCACGAGCGCCCCGACTGCGCGCTCGGAGAGCGGTGTCGGGTCCGCCCGCACTGGGCGCTGGTAAACGAGGCCCTGCGCGGGGCGCTGGCGGATATTCCGCTCACGCAGCTGGCGCGGGTGCCGGAAGAGATGAAGTTGGAAGCATGACGCAAGAGATCGAAGTACAGGCCAAAGACGTTCAGGATCAGGCCGCGCGCGAAGCCGCCGCCAAGGCCGCCGACTACGAGTTCGGCTGGTCGAGCGAGATAGAGCAGGAGTTCGCGCCCAAGGGCCTGAACGAGGACACCGTGCGCTTCATTTCGGCCAAGAAGCAGGAGCCGGAGTGGATGCTCGAATGGCGGCTCAAGGCCTTCCGTCTGTGGCAGGACATGCCCGAGCCGGACTGGGCCAAGGTGAACTATCCGCCGATCGACTACCAGAACGCCTATTATTACGCCGAGCCGAAGAAGAAGCCCGAACTCGAATCGCTCGATGAGCTCGATCCCGAGATCAAGGCGGTTTACGACAAGCTCGGCATTCCGCTGGGCGAGCAGGAAGTGCTCGCCAACGTGAAGTCGAGCCGCAAGGTCGCGGTCGATGCGGTGTTCGACAGCGTTTCGGTCGCCACCACCTTCCGCAAGGAGCTGGAGGCGGCGGGCGTGATCTTCCGCTCGATTTCCGAGGCGATCCGCGAATATCCCGAACTGGTGAAGAAGTGGCTTGGCAAGGTCGTGCCGCAGCGTGACAACTACTTCGCGGCGCTCAACTGCGCGGTGTTTAGCGACGGCACCTTCGTCTATATCCCCGAGGGCGTGCGCTGCCCGATGGAGCTGAGCACCTATTTCCGCATCAATGCCGAAAACACCGGCCAGTTCGAACGCACGCTGATCGTGGCCGAGAAGGGCTCTTACGTGAGCTATCTCGAAGGCTGCACGGCACCGATGCGCGACGAAAACCAGCTCCACGCTGCCGTGGTCGAGCTGGTCGCGATGGACGATGCCGAGATCAAGTATTCGACCGTGCAGAACTGGTATCCCGGCGACAGCGAAGGCAAGGGCGGGATCTACAACTTCGTGACCAAGCGCGGCCTGTGCCAGGGCGCGCGCAGCAAGATTTCGTGGACGCAGGTTGAGACCGGCTCTGCGGTGACGTGGAAGTATCCCTCCTGCGTGCTCAATGGCGAGGATTCGGTCGGCGAGTTCTACTCGGTGGCCGTCACCAACAACCACCAGCAGGCCGACACCGGCACCAAGATGATCCACAACGGCAGGAACACCCGTTCGACGATCATTTCGAAGGGCATTTCGGCCGGCAAGTCGAACAACACCTATCGCGGCCTTGTGCGCGTGGGCGCCAATGCGGACAATGTCCGCAACTTCACCCAGTGCGACAGCCTGCTGCTGGGCGACCAGTGCGGCGCGCATACCGTGCCCTATATCGAGGTGAAGAACCCCTCAGCGCAGATCGAGCACGAGGCGACCACCTCGAAGATCAGCGAGGACCAGCTGTTCTACGCGATGCAGCGCGGGCTCGACGAAGAGCAGGCGGTGGCGCTGATCGTGAACGGCTTTGCCAAGGAAGTGCTCAAGGAGCTGCCGATGGAGTTTGCCGTCGAAGCGCAGAAGCTGCTGGCGATTTCGCTTGAGGGGAGCGTGGGGTGATGAGAACTATCTGGTTGGCAGTAACGCCTCTAACTCTGGCAGCCGCTTCTCCAGCGATTGCGCAGAGCGCACAGCCGAACGCGATGATGCTTGCACAGGCGCAAGATCGTTGCATGACGACCATTGCTGTTCGGGCCTCGCGGTCCTCAACCGACAACGAGGCAATTTACGACGAAGCTGTGAAAGCATGTCAAGCGCTCCAAGAGCAACTCGCCTCGGCAGTAAGGTCAGAATATCCGCCGCAGCAAGCTGAAGAGTTGCTCACGATGCTTGATGATCAGGCCAAACCCAACTTCCTGAATATGTTGCAGCGGATTCGCGCCGATCGTGCAGCAAGGGGCGCACAGCAATGACCACCCGCAAAACCCTGAACCTCCGCCCCGCGTCGCACCCCACTTCGGAGACGCCCGAAATCCCCGGCCTCAAGAAGAAGGGCCGCGGGTGGGAAATCTCCGAGAAGCGCCTCGATGCGCTGCACGACCGCGCGCGCGAACTGCGCCGTTTCTCGACGCCTGCGCACAAGGCGCTCGCCGAGCGGTTCGCCAAGGCGGACCTCGGCAAGTTCAAGTTCACCCGCCATGCCGTCGTCGGCAGTGCGATTGTGGATTTCAACTGCCACCTGCTCGGCATGGCCGTGGTGATCGACGAGGGCGACCAGCCCGAAACAATTGCCAAACGCTCGGACCGGGCGCTCGAGGCTGTCGGCATTCGCGTGATGCGGATAAAGGCCGAAGAAATTCTAACCGATATGGATAACGTGCTCCACCGTATCACCGCCGGGATGCGCATGCGCATCGGCGATAAGCGCGTGCGACGCGGCCAGCACGAGGCGGCGCGACGCGATGCGCGCATGTCGCGTGAAACCGAACACAGGAACGACTGATGCTGAAAATCGACAATCTCCACGCCGAAATCGGCGGCAAGGAAATCCTGAAGGGCCTCAGCCTCGAACTGAACGCGGGCGAAGTCCACGCGATCATGGGGCCGAACGGCGCGGGCAAGTCCACGCTCTCCTATGTGCTGGGCGGGCGTCCGGGCTATGAGGTTACGGCCGGATCGGTCATCTACAATGGCGAGGACCTGCTGGCGATGGACCCGCACCTCCGCGCCGCCGCCGGATTCTTCCTCGGCTTCCAGTACCCGGTCGAGATTCCGGGCGTTTCCAACGTGCAGTTCCTGCGCGAGGCCTTGAATTCGCAGCGCCGGGTGCGCGGGGAAGACCCGCTCACCGGCGGCGAATTCCTCAAGCTTGCCAAAGAAAAGGCCGCGCTGCTCAAGCTCGACATGGAAATGCTGAAGCGCTTCGTGAACGTCGGCTTTTCGGGCGGCGAGAAGAAGCGCAACGAGATGGTCCAGATGGGCATCCTCGATCCGAAGCTGGCCGTGCTCGACGAGACCGACAGCGGTCTCGACATCGACGCGCTGAAGGTGGTGGGCGAGGGCATCAACGCGATCATGCGCCGGCCCGACAAGGCCGTGCTGCTGATCACGCACTACCAGCGCCTGCTCGACTACGTGAAGCCCGACTATGTCCACATCCTCGCCGCCGGCCGCATCGTGAAGAGCGGCGGGGCTGATCTGGCTCACCGGCTTGAGGAAGAGGGCTACGACGAGGTGATGGCGGCATGAGCCATATGCCGACGATACGTGACGAGGAATGGCGCTATGCCGATTTCGCCGCGCTGGAGACCGTGCCCGAGGCCAAGGTCACCGGGTGGGACGAGATTGCCGTCGCACCGGGCGAAGTGCTTGCGCGCACCTTCGTGCTCGACGGTAACGCGCCCGATGTTCAGCGCCTGCGGGTAACGCTGGGTGAGGGCGCGCGGGCGGAGATTTTCGCCGTGAACGCCGCCAGCGCCTATGCCCGGCTCGAGATCGAGGTCACGCTTGCCCCGCAGTCGCACTTCGAGTTCGGCGGGGTGCTGATCGGCGGCGGCGATGTGACGCGCGAATTCGTCACCCGCACCATCCATGCCGAGCCTGAGGCGACCAGCAACCAGACCGTTCGCGCGGTGCATTGGGGCACGGCTTCGGGCAACTACCTTGGCCGGATCGACGTCGCCCGCCACGCGCAGAAGACCGACGCCGCGCAGGATTTCAAAGGCCTGTTGCTCGAGAAAGGCGCCAGTGCCAACGCCAAGCCCGAACTGGAAATCTTCGCCGACGACGTGAAGTGCGCGCACGGTGCCACCGTCGGCCAGCTCGACGAAATGGCGCGCTATTACATGGCGAGCCGCGGCATCGCGCCTGACGTGGCGGAGCATTTGCTGATCCGCGCGTTTCTCGCCGATGCGCTGGCCGCGCTTGGTGACGAGGCCGAGCAGGAACGCCTGTTCGATCACGCCCTCGCCGCGCTCGAGAAGGCGGCATGAGCGAGGCCCAAACCATCAGCCGCAAGGCAGACTTTCCGGGCCTCGTCCGCCCCGATGGCTCGCCCTGGCACTATCTCGATACCGGCGCGACGGCGCAGAAGCCGCAAGCCGTGGTCGATGCCGTAACCCGCGCGATCGGGATCGACTACGCCACCGTTCATCGCGGCGTCTATGCCCGCAGCGCCGACATGACCCGCTCTTACGAAGCGGCGCGGCGCAGCGTCGCGGCGTTCATCGGCGGGCGCGAGGAGGAGCTGGTCTTCACCCGCGGCGCGACTGAGGCGATCAACCTCGTCGCCTATTGCTACCCCGACAAGGGCCGTGTGCTGCTGAGCCAGCTTGAGCATCATTCGAACATCGTGCCTTGGCAACTGGCGGGCTGGCAGGTCGATGTCTGCCCGCTCACCGAAGACGGCTTGATCGACCTCGATGCGGCCGAAGAGATGCTCACCCCCGAGCACACCATGGTCGCCTTTGCCCATGTCTCGAACGTGCTCGGCTCGGTGCTCGATGTCGGCCGCGCGGCGGAGCTGGCGCACAAGGTAGGGGCGAAGCTGCTGCTGGACGGGTGCCAGGCCGTTCCGCGCCTTGGCGTGCATGTGGCGGCGCTCGATTGCGACTTCTACGCCTTCTCGGGCCACAAGCTTTATGGGCCGACGGGGATCGGTGCGCTGTGGGGCCGGGCCGAACTGCTTGATGCCATGCCGCCGTGGCAGGGTGGCGGCGCGATGATCGACAAGGTCGCCTTCAGCGGCACCACCTTCGCCCCGCCGCCGCAGCGGTTCGAGGCCGGCACGCCCGCCATCGTCGAAGCGGTCGGTCTGGCTGCGGCCTGCGACTACGTTTCCGCCATCGGCATCGACGCAATCGGCGCGCATGAGGCCGCGCTAGTGACCGAAACGCGCGCCCGGCTCGGGGCGATGAACGACGTGACGCTCTATGGCTCCGACCAGTCGGCGGGGATCGTCAGCTTCATGCTCGATGGCGTTCACCCGCACGATCTGGGCACGATTCTCGACGAGGAGGGCGTGGCGATCCGCGCCGGGCATCACTGCGCGCAGCCGCTGATGGAGCATCTGGGCGTGCCTGCCACCGCGCGCGCCAGCTTCGGGCTGTATTCGGACGAGGACGACATCGCCGCGCTGATCCGTGGCATCGAACGAACCAAAAGGATTTTCGGCTGATGGACCAGGAAACCAAACAAACCGATTTCATCGCCGCGCCTTCGCCTGCCGAAGACGTGGCTGCCAAACCACCGCGTGCGCGCGTTTCCGATGCGCCGATCGAGGAGGAAAGCGCGAGCGAGAAGCTCGAACGCAAGCGCGACTATCTCGAAGGCTTTCTGCAGAAGAAGCCCGAACCGGCCGGCGCGGGCGAACCGGGCGGCGCGATCTACGAGACCGTGATCGAGGCGCTGAAGGACATTTACGACCCGGAAATCCCGGTCAACATCTATGACCTTGGGCTGATCTACAATGTCGAGGTGAGCGATGAAGCCGACGTGGCCGTCACCATGACGCTGACCACGCCGAACTGCCCGGTCGCCGAATCGATGCCGGCCGAGATCGAGCTGAGGATCAGCTCGCTTCCCGGGGTGCGCGATGCCGAGGTGATCGTGACCTGGGACCCGCCGTGGGATCCGGCCAAGATGAGCGACGAGGCCCGGCTCGAACTGGGTATGCTCTGATGGCAACAAGTGCGCCCGCACTGGTGATCGAGCTGGCCGACTATGCGGATCCGCGTGATGCGGCGGAGCTGGTCGCGCTGCTCGATGCCTATGCGCGCGATCCGATGGGCGGCGGCGAACCCCTCAGCGACCACGCCCGCGCTCATTGCGTGGAGGGCCTTGCCGCGACGCCCGGCGCGTTCAGCCTGATCGCGCGGCGCGATGGCGAGGCGGTGGCCCTAGCCAATTGCTTTACCACTTTCTCGACCTTCGTTGCCGCACCGCTCGTCAACATCCACGATTTCGCCGTCGTGCGGCAAGCCCGCGGACAGGGCATCGGGCGGGCGCTGATGCAGGCGGTCGAGGCCGAGGCGTTGAAACGGGGCGCGGCAAAGATCACATTGGAAGTGTTGAGCGGCAATGCTCCGGCCCGCGCGCTCTATGCCGCCTGCGGCTTTAGCGACTACCAGCTGGACCCGACGGCCGGACAGGCCATGTTCTGGCAGAAGAGGCTTTGATGACCGAAACCACCAAAACCCGCCCCGCACCCAAGGCTGCGGTCGTGCTCACCCCCGGTGCCGAGGCGCGCATCGCCGCGCTGATGGCCAAGGCGCCCGAAGACGCCATCGGGGTCAAGCTCTCGACCCCTCGCCGGGGCTGTTCGGGGCTTGCCTATTCGGTCGACTACGTGACCGAGGAACAGCCCTTCGACGAGAAGATCGAAACCCCCGCCGGCATGTTCTATATCGACGGCGCTTCGGTGCTTTATCTGGTGGGCTCCACAATGGACTGGGTGGAGGACGACTTCTCCGCCGGATTCGTGTTCGACAACCCCAACGCCAAGGGTGCCTGCGGTTGCGGCGAAAGCTTCATGGTCTGACCACCCGCCCTGCTCACCGGCGCTGAAGCGCCCTTGCGCAGGCCGCGCGGTCCACCGCTGCACCATCGCTGGCCCGCCGCGCCTCGACCCAGGTGGCGACCGGCTCGCGCCCCTCGGCCAGCGGATAGAGGAACACGTCGAGCACGCAGGCTGGCCCGGCGAACTGCAGCTTGCGCATGTCGCCCTCGGCCACATTCAGCCGCGCCTCGCCGAACTTGCGCAGCAGTGATGCGCCGTCTTCACGGATAATCCCGGCAAGCCCCGGTTCGTTCATGATTTGCGGCGCGCGGAACCCTGCCACCGGGCGCGGCGGCGGTTGCGTCGGCGGAACGGGGACTTGTCCACGCGGCGGCGGAGGCGACTGCGGACCCGGCGAAGGCGCGCCAGAGGCGCAACCAGCCACGGCAAGCAATGCCAGCGGCGCGAGGGCCGAACGAAGTGCGATCATCGAAAACCCTTATGCACGCGCGCAGCCTGCGCACGATGAACGAGATGGGTGGCACTCGCCGCGCCGAGCACGGGAGCGAGGAAATTGACGAAGGGCACCAGCATCAGCGCGGCCACTACGCCGCCGAGCGCCAGCCGCGCGGAGCCGCTCACCGGGGCCTGCTCGCCAGCCAGATGAGTATGGCGCAGCCACACCATGTCCTGCAATTCGCGCCCCAGCAGCCAGGCGTTGACCGCCCAGAACAGCAGCGCCGTGCCGATCCCGGTGAAGGCCAGCGCCAGCGCGAAAGGCGCGGCGATCAGGTTCGACAGCAGCGCCCGGCGCGCGCCGCGCAGGGCCTGCCGCAGTTGCATCGACACGGGCAACTCGCGCGCCTGCGCGGCTGCTTCGGGATAGTGCCTGCGCTCCACCGCGAGCACTATCTCGTCGGCGTAGAACTGGATCACGGCCATGGCCACAATCCGCCACAGGAGCCAGGCCCCGATCAGCGCCAGCACGGCGGAAGCTACCCCGCGTAATGCGCCCGCGCCGGTGAACAGCCGATCGCCCAGCCCTGCCACGGTCAGCAGCCAGTCCACCGCATACCAGCCCAGCCCCGCCAGCACGGCGAAGATCAGCAAGGTCAGCGCTGCGCTCTTCAGCAGCAGGCGCAGGACCGCGCCCTGAAACATTTGCCCGAAGCCAAGGGCAAGGCTGGTGAAGAACACGGCCATCACGGCTTGCGATTGCGTCTGGCTTGCGCCAAGTCAACGCCGCCGCGCGGCCAGCGTCCGATAATTGCCGCAAAGAAGGAAATTTCATGACTGAACCTCGATACGATGTAATCGCCATCGGCAATGCCATTGTCGACGTTGTGGCGTCCTGTTCCGACGAGTTGATCGATGAATTCGGCATGGCCAAGGGCGGCATGACGCTGATCGACGAGGACGGCGCGCGCGATCTTTACGAAGCGATGGGGCCGGCACGCGAGATTTCGGGTGGTTCGGCGGCCAACACGCTGGCGGGCCTCTCGGCGCTGGGCGCGCAGTGCGCCTTCGTGGGGCAGGTGGCCGACGATCAGCTCGGGCAGGTCTTCGCGCACGATATCCGCGCCGTGGGGATCGACTTCGATATCGCGCCGCGTGCGGGCCAGCCCAGCACCGCGCGCTGCCTGATCTTCGTCACCCCCGACGGCCAGCGCACGATGAACACCTATCTCGGCGCCTCGCAGTACCTGCCCGCCAGCGCGCTTGACGAAGAGGCTGTCAGTGCGGCGGCGATCCTCTATCTCGAAGGCTATCTGTGGGACCCGGAAGAGCCGCGCGCAGCCATGCGCCGGGCGATTGAGGCGGCCAAGAAGGCGGGGCGCAAGGTCGCCTTCACGCTGTCCGACGGCTTCGTGATCGCGCGCTACGGCGATGATTTCCGCAGCCTGATCGCCGATGGCCTGATCGACATCCTGTTCGCCAACGAGGCCGAGCTGGCCGCACTCACCGGCGAGGACGACTTCGAGGCCGGCATCGCGCAGCTCGCGCCGCAGGTCGAAGTGCTGGTGGTGACCCGCAGCGAAAAGGGCGCGGTGTGTGTGCGCGGCGGCGAGCGGGCCGAAGTTGCTGCAGAGCCGACAACGGTGGTCGACACGACCGGCGCGGGCGACCTGTTCGCCGCCGGGTTCCTGTTCGGTCTGGCGCGCGACGAGACGCTGGAGGCCTGCCTTCGTCGCGGCGCGATCTGCGCGGCGGAAGTGATCTCGCACTACGGCGCACGGCCCGAGGCCGACCTCAAGGCGCTGATGGCCGAAAAGCTCGGCTGAGCCTTCGCAAACTTGACGAAGTTGACACGGCGGCGGCGCACTTGCGCCGCCGTTTTTGTTGCGAATCACGGCAATATCATACGGTTGCCGCGATCGGGGCGAAGTTGACACTTCGCGGGAACTGCGCGGCAGGGAAAGGGCTTCGGCGAGCAGCATCACCTCGCCAGCAAGCACGAAACGGGCGGTGTAGGAAAGCCGCCCGCATCGCATGAAGCGGCCTAGTTGCCCCGCTCAACCTCGCGCCAGCCGATGTCGCGGCGGCAGAAGCCGGTCGGGAAATCGATCTTGTCGACGGCGGCGTAGGCAGCCTCCTGCGCCGCCTTCGTGTCTGCCCCGCGTGCTGTGACGTTGAGCACGCGGCCGCCGTTGGCGCGCAGGCTCTCGTCCTCTTCGTCGCGCGCGGTTCCGGCGTGGAACACCACCGCGCCCTCGGCCTCGGCGTCGTTCAGCGCGATCAGGCCGCCCTTCTCGGGCGTGCCGGGATAGCCCTCGGCCGCCATCACCACCGTGAGAGCAACCTCATTGGCAAATCGTAGCGGCTCCTGCGAACCAAGCCGGTCCTCGGCGCAGGCGAGCAGATAGTCCGCCAGATCGCTTTCGAGCCGCATCATCAGCACCTGGCATTCAGGATCGCCGAAGCGGCAGTTGTATTCGACCAGCTTGGGGCCGTCCTCCGTCAGCATCAGCCCGGCGTAGAGCACGCCTGAATAGGGCGTGCCGTCGTCGGCCATCTGGCGCACGGTGGGGATGATGATCTTGGCCATCGCCTCGGCCTGCAGCTCGGGCGTCAGCACGCGGGCGGGGGAATAGGCCCCCATGCCGCCGGTGTTGGGGCCGGTGTCGCCGTCGCCCACGCGCTTGTGATCCTGCGCGGTGCCGAAGGCCATCACGGTCGCGCCGTCGGTGAGCGCGAACAGGCTCGCCTCCTCGCCCGCCATGAATTCCTCGATCACCACTTCCGCGCCCGCATCGCCGAACTGGCCGTCGAACATGTCCGCCAGAGCGGCCTCGGCCTCTTCACGCGTCTCGGGAAGGACCACACCCTTGCCCGCCGCCAGCCCATCGGCCTTCAGCACATAGGGCGGCTCGAACCGGTCCAGCGCGGCCAGCGCCTGTTCGAGGCTGGTGCAATGCTCATATCCGGCGGTGGGAATGTTCGCGCGGTCGCACAGGGCTTTGGTGAAGCTTTTCGAGCCTTCGAGCTGCGCCGCAGCCTGCGACGGGCCGAAGGTGGCAATGCCCTCGCCGCGCAGCGAATCGGCGAGGCCATCGACCAGCGGGGCCTCGGGGCCGATCACCACCAGTCCGATGCTCTCCTGCTCGCAAAAGCCCACCACCAGCTCATGGTCGGTGATGTCCATGGCGAAGCATTCGGCGAGGCCTTCCATGCCCGGATTGCCGGGGCTGGCGAACAACTTGCCCCCATCTTGCGCAATGGCGCGGGATTGCGCGAGCTTCCATACCAGCGCATGTTCGCGCCCTCCCGACCCCAGAACGAGGATATTCATGGCTTGCCCGGCCTCTTATTACGATGACAACGATCCGGCGCTCGTAGCGGCGAGCCGCCCCGGCGACAATTCCCACGCGCTCACGATCACCGAGATTTCCCAAGCGCTCAAACGTACGGTGGAGGATCGATTCGGCTTCGTGCGGGTGCGCGGCGAGCTTTCCGGCGTGAAGCGGGCGGCCTCGGGCCACCTCTATTGCAGCCTCAAGGATGAAAAGGCGGTCATCGACGCGGTGATGTGGAAGGGCACCACCGGCCGCCTCGCGTTCAAGCCCGAGGACGGCCTCGAGGTGATCGCGACAGGCAAGCTGACCACCTATCCGGGCCGCTCGAAATACCAGATCGTGATGGAGTCGATGGAGATCGCGGGCGAGGGGGCCTTGCTCGCGCTGCTCGAAAAGACGCGCCAGCGGCTGGCGGCGGAGGGGCTGTTCGCGCCCGAGCGCAAGCGGCCCCTGCCCTTCGCACCGAAGGTTATCGGGGTCGTGACCTCGCCCACCGGCGCGGTGATTCGCGATATTCTACACCGTCTGCGCGACCGGTTTCCCACCCATGTGATCGTCTGGCCGGTGTTGGTGCAGGGGCAGGGCGCGGCCTCGCAGGTCGCCAATGCGGTGCGCGGGTTCGGCGCGCTGGATGCGGATGGCGCGGTGCCCCGGCCCGACCTGCTGATCGTGGCGCGCGGGGGCGGCTCGATCGAGGACTTGTGGAGTTTCAACGAGGAAGAGGTGGTGCGCGCCATCGCCGATTCGCCGATTCCGGTGATCAGCGCGGTGGGCCACGAGACCGACACCACGCTGGCCGACCATGCCGCCGATGCCCGCGCGCCCACGCCCACCGCAGCGGCGGAGATGGCGGTGCCGGTGCGGCGCGAGTTGCTCGGCTATCTCGAAGACCTGAGCCTGCGCCAGAAACGCGCGGCCTGGCGTCCGCTAGAAATGGGCCGCGAGAGGCTGGCGGCGCGCGCCCAGCGCCTGCCGACGCCTGAGACACTGCTCCAGCCCGCGCGCCAGCGGCTCGACGATCTGGCCGAGCGCCTGCGCCGCGGGCTGACCGACCGTGCGGGCGCCGGTCGCGAACGTCTCGCCAAGGTCCGCTTCGGGCCGCACTTGCTCGGCAGCAACCTGCGCGATGCCAAACGCCGATTCGAACAGGTGCGGCTGGCCCCGGCGCTGCTCACCCGGGCGCAGGCAGACCGCCAGCAGCGCCTCGCCGGGCTGGAGCGCATCTTGCACCAGCTTGACCCCGAAGCGCCGCTTGCACGCGGCTATGCCTTGGTGAGCGCGCCGGGGCATCGGGCCATTTCCTCGCGCGATGTGGCGGCGGGGCAGCCCGTGCTGACGCTCAAATTCGCCGACGGTACGCTCGATGTCGCCACCGGCGGCGCTAAGAAGCCGAAACCCAAGCCGTCCGCCGCAAAAGATTCACCGCCGGGCCAACCCAAATTGCTTTGACCCGCCCGTGCCCCTACATGAGGCTCCATGCTGATGTCATCGGATACCCCTTCGCACCGGGCTGCCACGCTGATCTATGGCCCGAACGACTTTCGGGTGGTGAAGCCCGGCCACTTCGTGGTCTGCGCCATGAGCGGCGAGCCGATCCCGCTTGAAGTGCTGACCTACTGGAGCGTTGACCGGCAGGAGGCCTATGCCTCGGCCGAGCTGGCGACGCGCCGCGCGCTCGAAGATCTGTGAGGCGCGCCGCCGCTGCCGCGGCGCTGGCTGGCGCTGCGCTGATGTCGGTCGCCTGCATTCCGCCTGCCGAGGCGGGTGAGGACGTGCAGGTCGCGCCGGCTCCCGCCCCGGTCGCCGCGCCGGCACCTGCGCCGGTTCCGACGCCCACACCGTCTCCAGTGCCTAGCGGGCCCGCGCAGTTCACCTTTGCCGGTGAGACCGAACAAGGCGGCTGGATTCGCGGACAGGCCCCGGCGGGCACTGTCTCGGCCGAGCTCGGCGATGTGCCGCTCGCCCTCGATCCCGAGGGCTATTTCTTCGCCGCCTTCGACCGTGATGCGGGGCCAGAGGCTAGACTAACCGCGACGCTGGCCGACGGCACCACCAAAAGCGCGACGATCACGGTGCGCCCGCGCGCCTGGCAGCTCGAACATATCAACGCGCCCCTGCGCCCCGGCGGCGGGTCGTCGGAAGCCTTCCGCCGCCGTCGCCAGCCCGAACTCGATGCGATCTGGGATGCGCGCACCGCCGATTCGCCGGTCGATGGCTGGCGCGAGAGCTTCATCTGGCCTGCCGAAGGGCGGATTTCCGGGCGCTTTGGTGCGCAGCGGATCTATCAGGGCGAGCCGGGCAGCTACCATTCGGGGCTCGACATCGCGGGAGGTGCGGGTGCGCCGGTGGTGGCCCCTGCCTCGGGCAAGGTCACGCTGGCGACAACGCGGCCGTTCAGCCTCGAAGGCAACCTCGTCATTATCGACCACGGGGACGGGCTAAATTCGGCCTTCCTGCACCTGTCGCGGATCGACGTGGCCGAGGGGCAGATGGTGAAGCAGGGGGATCCTATCGGCCTGATCGGCGCGAGTGGTCGCGTGACCGGGCCGCACCTGCATTGGAGCATCAAGTGGCATCTCGCGCGGCTCGACCCGCTGTTGTTCGTGCCCCCGCGCTGATCGGCAGCCTCATGCGCAATACCCGGATCAGGCGGCTGGCAGTGGTGGTCGCGCTGGCGCTATTGATCGCGCCCGTTACCTGGTTGCGCAGCGATCCCGAGGTGACGACGCAGGATCTCGTGCAGCTCCAGCCGCTCGGCGTGGCACAGCCTGAAGGTTGGCCCGCCAGCCTGACGCTGGAAGGGGCGTGGAATGTCGCCAATGACAATCCGGCTTTCGGTGGCTTTTCGGCGCTGCGGATCGAGCCCGTCAGCAATGGTCTTGTCGCCTATTCCGACCGTGGCACCTATGCCCACATTCCGCGCCCGCCGTTCGCTGGCAGCTCCCCTGCACAAACGGCAGCCTTGCCGCGCGATCCGCTGCTGCGCGACCCGCAGGACATCGAATCGGTTACAGCCGATTCTGCCAGCGGCGCGATCTGGCTTGGCTACGAGCATCACAACGCAATTCGTCGCTATTCCGCCAACGGCACCTCTCAGTTTGTGCAGCCGGATGCCATGGCCGAATGGAGCACCAATTCCGGCCCGGAAGCCATGGTGCGGCTAAGCGACGGGCGCTTTATCGTGCTGGCCGAGCGGGGAGACGAGGGCCTGCTGTTCGCTGACGATCCGCTCACGGGCGGCGAGCCGATGCGCTTCTCCATCGATCCGCCGGGCGATTTCCTTCCCACCGACATGGCGCAGCTGCCCGATGGCCGGGTGCTGATCCTGTTGCGCGACGTGACTTGGGCTCTGCCGCCCTTCGCAAGCCTCCTGATGGTGGCTGACCCCTCGGCGATAGGTGAAGAAGAGATCTGGCCCCTGACCGAGCTGGCGCGGATCGACGAGGCGGGCCTGCGCGAGAACTACGAGGGAATCACGGTTGAGCCCGATGGCACAGGCGCCGCGACCGTCTGGCTGATTGCTGACGACAATCTGTCGCAGCTCCAGCGCACGCTGCTGCTGAAGCTGCACTATGTCTATGCGGCAGGCAAGCAAACGGCCCGCGAGGCGCAATCGCCTGCGGGCCGCTAGCTAGCTGGCAATCGCGAAGCCGTTAGGCTGCGGCGATGGCCTTCTTCAGCTCGCGCTTCACCTTCTGGGCGTTGGTCGAGAGCTTCTCGTCCTTGGTCTTCAGCAGCCAGTTGTCGAGGCCACCGTTGTGCTCAACCGAACGCAGGCCCTGCGTCGAAACGCGGAACTTGAAGCTGCGATCAAGCTTCTCGCTGATCAGCGTGACGTTCTGCAGGTTGGGCAGGAACACACGCTTGGTCTTGTTGTTGGCGTGGCTCACATTGTGGCCGACCTGACGGCCCTTGCCGGTAAGTTCGCAGATGCGCGACATGGCGAAATCTCTCGTTCGAAACGGTTTCAGTGAATCAGCAACTAGGCTGGGAAAGGCGCGCGCATACATAGTGGACGAAGGCGCGTCAAGAAAATGGCACATTGCCGCGCGCTTTTCGATGCCCTAGCGCCGTGGCCATGACCCGCTGGCCCATGCCCCCGCCGATGCTGCGAGCCCTTGAATTGGCTGGAGAAGCTGCCGCTTTCGGCGAGGTGCCGGTTGGCGCGGTGGTGGTCAAGGGTGGCGAGATTGTTGGCGAGGCGCACAACCTCACCCGCACCACCAATGACCCGACCGCTCATGCCGAGATCGTAGCGATTCGCCGCGCTGCCGAGGCTCTGGGGCAGGACCGGCTGGAAGACTGCGCTTTGTTCGTGACGTTGGAGCCCTGCGCGATGTGCGCGGGCGCGATTGCCCATGCGCGGCTGGCCTCGCTCACCTATGGCGCGAGCGATCCCAAGGGCGGTGGGGTCGAACACGGCGCGCGGGTGTTCGCGCAGGCGCAGTGCCATCATCAGCCCGAGGTGGTCAGTGGCGTGGGAGAGAGTGAGGCCGCCGAAGTGCTGCGCGGGTTCTTTGCGGGGCGGCGGTGAGCCGGTTGGCCCCGGCGCAGAATTTACGGAGTGCAAGTGATGATGGTGAACAAGGTCAGGGAGATTCGCGGATCGGCATCCTGTCTGCTGTTGGTGCTGCTGATCCTCGCCATTCCCCTCCTGTTCCTGTTCGGCCTTGCCGAGTTCAGCGTCTGGGCGCTCAACTGGATACCGGATGTGTTCCGGGTCGCGATGGTCCTGTGCATCGCCATGGTTCCGCTTGCGGTCATTATCCCCGCCAGAGCCATCGCCGGCGCCGCCTATGGCGTAGCGTCCTTTGTGTTTCTCACCGGTTTGTGGCTCTATTCTCTGGCCTTTACCTACACCGAGTGGGGCATGATCGGCGTGGTGCTGGGGGTGATCGTGGCGGGCATCGGCGTGGTGTTTACGGCGATTCTGGCAGCGCTTTTCAGCGCATCGTGGGAAGTGCTGGGCAACGTTGCGATCCTGATCGCCCTTGGCCTCGGCACGCGTTTCCTTGCCGGGTGGCTGAATGCCTCAGCGCAGCAGCGCCTCATGCGCCATCAAATGCAGGACCACCCATCCGAAGCGATCATCACGCAACCGCCGCAAGACGAGTAGCGCGCGCCCGCTCCGCCATCCACTAGCGAATCGCCGCTTTTGCCTCGGCCTTCAATTCCGGCGTCAGCTTGGCTGTGCGCGGGGCCAGCGGCTGACCATCGCCGCGCGGGCCGTTGGCCTCGATATCGGCGACCAGCATCTTCATCTGGGCGATCTCCTTGACCTGCGCTTCAATGATGTTGTCGGCCAGCTCGCGCACGCGCGGATCGCGGATGGTGGCCTTGCGGGCATTGTTGATGGCGATCGAATGGTGCGGGATCATCGACTTCATGAAGGCGATATCGCCGATCAGGCTCTGCTGGCGATTCACCGATAGCGTAATCACGCCCAGCACGATGGCACCGATCAGCACGGCCAGCTTGGTGCCCGGCCCGCGATACATTTTCCACATGAAGGCGAGCATGATCACCGCCATCACACAGCCCATCACCACCGAAGATACGAGGCGCGTCAGGGCAAAGGTCGCGTGGTCGGGAGTGTAGACCAACTGGTACATCAGCGGGAACATGACGATGGTGGACGTGAGGATCATGGCGAAGAACCGCCCCCAGCCCATGTGCATCGAAGTGTCGTCGTTCTGCATGGTTGCCTCCTGAGCCGCTTTTTTGTCGAAGCGGACGAAGGCGGGCCTAGGTTCCCGTTGCTGGCGTCAGAGCCCGCGCCAGATCCGCACCCGCGTGTCCTCCTCCGGCCCGAGCCGTCGCCGGTCGCAGCGGGTGGGCATGAAGTCGCGCCCGTAGCAGAGCCGCAGTTCGCGCAGCCAGCCGCGTTCGTTCACCACCAGCCCGACCATCTCGGGTTCGAACGCCGCATTGGCATCGGCAAAGGCGCGGCGCACGTCTGCGGCGGTGAGGCCATCGCGGCGCGAGAGCGCATCGTAATCGGGCAGGCGAAGCGAGCGCCACAGGATGCGGGTGGCGCGCAGGTAGGCGTCGGGGCTCTGCGTCATGCAGCTACCATGTTTGGTCCATTCGTGCGCGAGCAGAGCTGCGTCAGGCGTCATGCAGAGCGACTGACGCAGCTCGGCCTGGCTTGGCTGTCGGCGCACCTCGCACCATTGCGGCCAGCTTGAGCGACCCTCGGGCCAGAGGCCATGGACGATCAGGCCGAAACTGCCCGCCCGCCCTGAGCACTGGCGCGCGTATTGCGGGCGATCCTCGCGGGTGCGGCAGAATTCCGGGCTCCAGCTCAGCGCGAGGGTGTAGCCGGTGACGGGCATGTCGCGGCGCGGGCCGTCGGGGGTGACGCGGGGCAGGGTGATGCTACCGCGTGGGATCGAGCACTGGTAGGCCTGGGCCTGGGCGATGCCGCCATGGCAAAGCAGCGCGACTATCGGGCTGACCCAGACAGCCCGCAAGCGCGACCGCGCGCCGGCCGTTAGGCCGCCCCGGCGGAGGCGTCGGCGCAGCCGACTGGCCGCGAGCGAAATCACAGCGGCGTGAAGTCCAGCCCGATGTCTGCCGCAGGCGCGCTTTGCGTGAGGCGGCCGACCGAGCAATAGTCCACGCCCGTCGCGGCCTTGGCGGCGATGGTGTCCAGGTTGATCCCGCCGCTCGCTTCCGTCCTGGCACGGCCTGCGACCACCCGCACCGCCTCGTGCAGGGTCTCGGGGTCCATATTGTCGAGCAGGATATGGTTCGCGCCTGCCTCCAGCGCCGGTTCGATCTGGTCGATCCGGTCGACCTCGCAGATGATGCTGGTGATCCCGGCCTCCTTCGCCCGCTTCACCGCTTCGCCCACGCTTCCGGCGACGAGGATGTGGTTGTCCTTGATCATCGCCGCGTCCCACAGGCCCATGCGGTGATTCTGCGCGCCGCCCTGGCGGGTGGCGTACTTCTCCAGCACGCGCAGGCCGGGGATCGTCTTGCGGGTGTCGAGCAGCACACACTCGGTCTCGCCCATGGCGTCGACATATTCGCGCGTCATGGTGGCGATGCCGGAGAGGTGCTGCACGGTGTTGAGCGCGCTGCGCTCGGCGGTGAGAAGCGCGCGGGCATTGCCGGCGAGCCGCATCAGGTCGGCCCCGGCGGGAACCTTCTCGCCTTCTTCGCGCAGGATGGTGATCTCCATCTCGGGGTCAAGCTGGCGGAAGAAGGCGGCTGCGATCGGCAGGCCCGCAACGACGATGGGGTCGCGCGTGTCCATCACGCCGGAGAAGCGCGCATCGGCGGGGATCACGCTGGTGGCGGTGACGTCCTTACCGCCGCCCGGCCAGCCCACGCCGAGGTCTTCATCCAGCGTGCGCAGGACGAAACGTTCCAGATCGAAGCCTTCGAGTGTGAATTCCATGGGGTTCCTGTGCGGCGCATGAGGTGTGGCTGTCCTTCGACAAACTCAGGACGAGCGGGATTGGGTTCGTAAAAGCGGAAAAGCGACCCTTCGACAAGCTCAGGGTGAGCGGGGCGGTCCGGCGCATCGGTCACGCAGCGACCGCAAGCACGACCGTGCGCCCGCAGCGGGGCCAGCTTGCTGGCCGTCTAGCGAGGACGCGGCCCCGGATGGGGCCGCGAAACGAAAACTAATGCACGAACCGCGCAACCACATCGCGGTACGAGCGCGAGACCTTCACCTCGGCACCCGATTCGAGCACGAGGAAGCATTCGCCATTCGTGTGCGGCTTCACCTGCCGCACCAGGTCGAGGTTCACGATGGTGCTGCGATGCACGCGCTGGAAAACCTTGGGATCGAGCCGCCGCTCCAGATCCTTCATCGTTTCGCGCAGGATCAACGAGTTGTCGCCGGTGTAGATCACCATGTAGTCGCCCGCCGCCTCAATATGCTCGATGGTGTCGACATCGACGCGGAAGATCTGCCCCTTGTCCTTCACATTGATCATCTTCTCGTAGCGGCTGGTGAGATCGTCCTCCCCGCTGGTAAGGTCTTCGAGGCTTTCAGGGCTGACTTCGGCCAGCACGTCCTTCAGCTTCTCGGCCTCTTCGGTCGAGCGCTTCTCGGCCAGCCGCTGGCGCACACGCTCCACCGTGTCGGCGAGCTTGTCCTCGTCGACCGGCTTCATCAGGTAGTTCACCGCATTGGCCTCGAAGGCGCGGATCGCGTGTTCCTGATAGGCGGTGACGAACACGAACAGCGGCGGCTCGATCTCCATCACGCCCTTGACCACCGAGAAGCCGTCGAAGCCGGGCATCTGAATGTCGAGAAAGACCAGATCGGGCTTCAGCGTCTTGATCGCACGGATCGCCTCGCGCCCGTTCGAGCAGGTTTCGATAATCTCGATATCGGCGAACTTTTCGAGCCGCAGGGCGAGGCCCTGAACGGCAAGGCTCTCGTCATCGACGAGGATAGTGCGAATGGTCATGCGGGGGTTCCGATTGTTTGGGCCGGGGCCGGAGGGGATGGCCGCGGCTGGGGGGATGGGAATTTGTCTCTGCTCGCCTCGTCGCTGGCGATCGGCTCGAACGGGATTTCGATGATGACGGTAAACCCGCCCTCGGCCGGGGTCTCGATCGTGAAACGGTGATCTTCGCCATAGGCCTGGCTAAGGCGTTCGGCGATATTGGCAAGGCCCACGCCGGTGGACGAAGGCGTCTTGGTCAGCTCGTTGGCGGGGCGGCTCACGTTCTGGAGGCCCGGCCCGGTATCCGAAACCGACATGCGTAGCCGCGTGCCGATGACCTTGGCGCTGAGGCTGATGCGCGCGCCTTCTTCCTGCCGGGAGACGCCATACTTGATCGCGTTCTCGACCAGCGGCTGCAGCAACATCGAGGGAATGGCGGCGCGCGAGGCGAGCGCGTCGACCGCGAACTCGGTGCGGAGCCGTTCCTCGAACCGCATCCGCTCGATCTCGAGGTAAAGCTGCAAGGTCTCGACCTCCTGTGCCACGGCCACCTTGCCGCCCGGCTCGCTCACCAGCGTATGGCGCAGAAAGCCCGACAGGCGCGTGAGCATGGCATTGGCGCGCTCGGTCTGCTTGAGCAGCACCAGCGTGCTGATCGAATTGAGCGTGTTGAACAGGAAATGCGGATTGAGCTGATAGCGCAGCATGGCCAGCTGCGCGCTGGTGGCCTGCGCTTCGAGGCGTTCGAGCCGGTCGGTCTGTTCCTCCACCTGAAGGAAGAAGTTGATCATGTAATAGAGCGCCGACCACGCGCCGAGCAGCGTCATGTCGATATAGAGCAGGCCCAGCACGAGGCTGAGGAAATCGGTCTCGCTCGCTTCGGGGCGCAGGCTGATGGTCGAGGCGTTGATGAAGGCGGATACCGCCACGGCCACGGCCAGCGCCGCTATGGTGCCGGTCCAGGTGATGATCGGGCGGCGGTTGATCAGATAGCCATAGATCACCGAAAGGATCAGGCTGATCGAAAAGCCGGTGACCGTGGCGATCAGAACCGAAACCAGGAATTCGGGCGGCCGTTCGTTGGTGATCGCCGTGGCCGAACGCAGCGCCATGGCGCCGCCCCAGCCGATCAGCTGCAGCCGCCAGAAAGCCCGGTTCTTGTCCTTGAAGAACGGCGTAGGTTGAAACGGCAGCATCGCCATGGGCTTTGTCTTAGCCGAAATTGGCCTCCTGCAAGAGTCCGCGCATCAGCCTTGCGACGATATGTGCCCGGCCTGCGCCCGACTCACGTATTGCGCGCCGTTTCGATGGCGTCGGAAAGGGCATCCATCCCCACCGCACCGTTAAGAACCTGATCGCCGACGATCCAGCTCGGCGTGCCGGAGAAGCCGAGCGACTGGGCAAGGAACAGGTTGTTCTGCAATTGCCCCTCGAATGCGCCGCTATCGATAGCGGTCTGTGCCTTGGCAAGGTCGACGCCGGCCTCGCGCGCGGCGGCGGCGATGTTTTCCTCGCTCGGCCCGTCCTGGCGGAACATGGCATCGTGGAAGGCAGCGAACCTACCCTGCTGCGCGGCGGCGAGCGCCATGCGTGCGGCATTGCCGCTGCCTTCGGACAGGATCGGCAGCTCGCGGATCACCACCTTGAGATCGGGGTTGGCCTCTATCAAAGCCATCACATCGCCCATCGACTGGCGGCAATAGGTGCAGGCATAGTCGCTGAACTCGACCAGCGTAATCTTGCCATCGGGATTGCCCAGCACCGCGCCGGGGAAGGGGGTTTCCAGCTCGTCGCGCAGCGGCTCCACCTTGGCGAGCGTCTCGCGCTGGTTGAGCACCTCGATCGCTTCGGGCAACACCTCAGGGTTGGCGAGCAGATATTCGCGGGTGGGATTGGGGCCAATTCCGGCAAACTGCCAGGCTGCGGCACCGGCAAAGCCGCCGACCAGAGCGATGACAAGGGTGAGTAACCAGCGCATTCGTATGCCCCTAGTTGCGGTCGCGGGCGCGTTCAAGCTGGGCGCGGGCTTGCAGCGCGATGTCCTGCGCGCGCAGCCAGTCGGGGCTGCCGGCGGGCAGGCGCGCCTCGGCGGCCTCGGCACTGCTCAGCGCGAGCTGCGGCTGGCCCGACATGATCTGCTGCTCGGCGCTCGCCAGCCGGGCGCGCGGGATGTCGCCGCGTTTACCGTAAACCACACCCAGTTGATACCAGGCGAAGGGGTTCTCGCGGTCGCGCCCGACTGCCGCGCGCAGCACCTGTTCGGCCTCGTCGAGGTTGGCCGGGTCTTCGGTGGCGACCAGGGCATGGCCCAGCATCCCGGCGATCAGCGGGTTCGAGCCGGACAGCCGGGTAGCTTCGCGCAAGGGCGGCAGCGAATCGTCGACGCGGCCCGATTCGAGCAGGATCTGGCCCTTCAGCTCGAGGAAATAGGGGTTTTCCGGTTCGCTCGCGATCAGCGCGTCGGTTTCTGCCAGAGCCCGATCGACCAGCGCCTGCTTGTGATAGGCATAGGCGCGGGCATAGTGCGCGGGTTCATCGGTGACGTTAACCGGATAGAAGTCGAGCGTGCGCTCAGGCTCTGCAAGGTAGCCGAACAGCTTGGCCTTGGCATTGGCGAATCGCGCTTCGAGCGCGGCCGTCTCCGCTTCGGGCTGCTGCGTGGGCCGGCAAGAGGCTGCGCCGCGCGGGATCACTTCGGTCTGCGGATCGACATCGACCCCCTCGGTAACGACGGTGACGAGATCGGCCGGTGGGCTATCCGAAGGCGTGTCCGATGCAAGCGATTCTTCGAGCCGCTGGATACGGTTGCCCGTCAAAGGGTGCGAGCGGGAAAATTCGGCATCGTCGCCCTGCCGCACATTGTGGCGATATTCGAGGTTCTGCAACTTGCGGAAGAAGGCCACCGCGCCATCGCCGCTGATTCCCGAGCATTTCAGATAGCTCACCATCGCCGCATCGGCGCTGGCCTCCTGCACACGGCTGAAGGCGAGGAACGAGCCCATTGCCGCCTGTTGCCCGGCGGCGAGCACGCCCATCGCCGCTTCTCCGCCACCTGCCGCCGCTGCGGCCGCCGCGAGCAGCGCGGACAGCAGCGTGATCGAAGTGGCCTTCGAGGCGCCTTCTGAAAAGCGGTTGATATGCCCGCCGGTGATATGGCCCAGTTCGTGCGCGAGCACGCCCTGCACTTCGTTGGCGCTGTCGGCGGCGTTGATTAGCCCTGAGTGGATATAGATCCGCTGGCCCCCGGCGACGAAGGCGTTGATCGAGCTGTCGTTCAGCAGGACCACATCGACCTGGCCCGGATTCATCCCTGCCGCTTCGAGCAGCGGATCGAGCATGTCCTGCAGCAGTTCCTCGGTTTCGGCATCACGCAGCACGCTTTGCGCCGCAACCGGCTGCGCCGCCAGCGCCAGCACGGCAAATGCAGCCATCGAACGGGTGATCAGGCGGGCAATGGGGCGGACAAGTTGGCGCATGGCTGGCACAGGCGTAGCGACCCGGCGGCTGAACGCAAACTGAAGCTTTCGCTGAAGGGCCTTCGGTCAGGCCAGCAGACGGCGCGCGGCCTTCTCCACCAAGGCCACATCGTTGGGCACTTCGCCCAGCACGCTTACACTGCCGCCCGCACTGCGACGGACCATCACAAGCGCGAATTCCTCGCCCTCGGAGTCGACGGTATCGAAGGTGCGCGGTTCGATTTCGCGCAGCTTGCGGGCGATGACCTTGCGCGGGGAACTGCGCGGAGCGGGGGCCGACTTGCCCGCTTCCTCGCGGCGCAAGCGCCGCTCCATCGCGACCACGCCCTTGAGGCCGCCCTCGGCCTCGCGCAGGAATGGGGCGAGACTGCCGCGCGGCATGGCGTTGCGCTGGGCATGGGCGAGCACGGCGGCATATTCGGTGAGGCGGGTCTTGTCGTAATCGGCGCCGAACACGAGCTTGACGACGGGTGTCATCGGCGCGCGCTCTTGCATCGTGAGCCCGGCATCGTCGAGCATTTCGGCGAATTCGGCGGGCGCTTGCGCGGCGGCAAGGGCAAAGTCCCATGCGCGGCTCACCGCATCGTAAAGCGCGTTTCGGGTGCGATCCTCGCTATCGCAAGCCTGAGTGGCCTGTTCGCGGGCGCGGGCCAGCCAGTCGGCAAGGCCCATGTCTTCATCCTGCGCCGCTGCATCCTGCGCCGCTGCGCCATGGTCGGCAAAGTCGGGGCCAAAGTCCGGATTGTCATTCAGGGCAGTGCCCGGACCATCAGCCCAGTCGGCCAGTGTCGCTCGCTCGGAGCGCTTGCGCAGGGCAGGCTCGATGGCCTGCTCGATTTCGAGGAGCAGTTCATCGGCAGTCGCCTGATCCGCCAGCTCCTTCCAGTTGATCACGCCGTAGATATGGGTGATCGTTTCGCCGTCCCTGGTGTAGGGGAGCAGGATGCCGCGATAGAGGATCGAACGGCCGCGCTGATTGACGAACTCCGCCTCGAATCCGATCGGCGCCTGATTGGCGATGATCTGCATGTAATGGTCGGTGATCCGGCTCAGCAGCGAGCGGGCCGGAACGTCGGACAAGCGCTGGATTTCCTTGGTACCGACTTCACATTCTTCGGCGAGGTTCGCGCCAAGGAAGGTCACATGCGGATCGTCGCTACCGTCGGTGAAGTCGAGCAGGACGGCGTTGACTCCGAAATCTTCCACACTCGCCGGGTCGAGCCTGGTGATGTGCGGGAGGTGCCCATCGTTGAGCTGGCTGGCCCAGAAATTGTAGGCGCGCACCTGCATGCGGCGCTCGTTGTTGCCGATGGCGGGGGGAGGCGCGTCGTGGGGCTCGTCGAGCAGGTGCTCGTCCGTGCGGTCAAAATATCCCTCGTAGTCGTTGCCCGAACTGCGGAACGTATCCATGCCGATGGCCCTTTGCTTGCTATTGGCAGGGCCCGTTCTGGCGCGACATGGTAAATTTAGCGTGAAGTTGCGCTCAACTAGGTAAACATTTCGATTGTCATGCCGGGCTCCGGCTAGAGCAGGTAACGCATGCGAATGGTCTGGGTGATGGCGGTGGTGCCGATCGGGAAGGCCGCATCTTCGAAAGACGGCGGCCCCATCCGCACCGGCGCATCGCGCGAGAAGCCGAAGCCCTCGCGCGGGATCAGGGTCAGCGCACGATCGGCGCGGCCATTCTCGTTCTCGTCGTGCAGCAGGGCGATGGCATAGGTGCCCGGAACGACCCCGGCGAAATGCAGCACCACATCGTCAGCCGCAGCGGCATTGGCCTTGTAAGAGCCGGCCACGTCGCGGCAGCGCGGGAAGTGACTCTCGTCGCTGGTCATGCAGGCGATAATCCGGCCCTTGGTGTTGCGCAGCCCGGTTACGGTCACGTCCACATTCACGCCGCCCTCAGCCGGAGTGGCGGGCGCCATGGGCAGGGTCGCCAGCGTGAGGGCGATCAGGGCGAGGAGAGGCCTTTGTCGGTTTTGCACAAGCGATCCCAGAAACGAAAGTAGAGGCCGTAATTACAGAGGTAAGCCTCGTGGTGAACGTGATGGTGGCTGGCCGTTATCACCCAGTTGCCTAAGCGCGAATGAACGAGCCAGCGTGGGAACATCTCCCAGCCCATGTGATTGGTGACGCCCATGATCGTCATGATCGCCAGCACCAGCCCTAGCACGCCGATATGGATCGGCACCAGGAAGACCAACGCGGGGATCACCACCGCGCCGGTCAGCGCTTCGATGGGGTGGAAGCTCATCGCGGCCCAGGCGGTGGGCGGGCGGCTGGCATGGTGGACGGAATGGGCGAGGCGAAACCAGCGCGGCACGTGCATCAGCCGGTGCGTCCAGTAGAACCAGGTGTCGTGCGCGAAGAGGTAGATGACCAGCGAGAGCGGCAGATACCACAGCGGATAGGCGCCGATGTCGGTGTAGATGCGGGTCCAGCCGTGCTCCTGCCAGCCCCATGCGACCACCCCTGCGGGAATACCGTAGATCGCAGCCGAGGCGAGCGACCAGCCGATCTCCTTGCGAATCTGCCGCCCGCGCCCGGCATAGTGGCCGGGCCGCACGCGCGCCGTTGCCAGCGCGAAAATCCCGCTGGTGGCGAGATAGCGCAAAGCCACGATCACCGTCATGGCAAGCGCGGACAGGATAATGGCGGTGGTAACGTCGAAGGTCACGCCTGCGCCCTAGCACTCCGCAGCCTCAGGCGACAGATGGCCTGCGCCCTATTCTTCCCACCCGGCGCAGTGCGGATCGATCGCAACCTGCTGCCGACGCAAGGCCGTTCGCGCGAGCCGTTCGACCTCGACCTTGCGCCGTGCGGCGGCGAGCGGATGGCTGGGGGCAGGGCGCACGATTTCGGCATCGTAGCCATCGGCCACGATCACCCCGCACATGTCGGGCCGAAAATCCTCGCCATTGAGGCAGCCGCGATCGAGTTCGGGCGGCAGGCCCCAGTAGAACCGGTCGCAGAAATCGAGATAGTCGGGCCACTTGGCATCGCCCAGCAGGTCTGCCCGTGCGACTTTGACTTCGACAATCACGATCCGCCCCTTGGCATCGAGCCCCATGAGATCGGCCCGGCGCCCGTTGCGCAGCGGCATTTCCGGGAGCACCCAGATCCCGTTGCGCGCAAACAGCCGACCGATCCCGCGACACACTTCGCGCGCACGGGCAGGCGCAACATCGACATCTGTGGCGGGCGGGAGGGCGGAGGGGGAAAGCGATTCGATCATGCGCAAATGCTGGAACGAAATGCGAACATCGTCAAGTGACGATGTGCCCGCAAGCCGTTCAGGCGGCGCGCAAGGGTCCGAAGGTTCCGGCGGCTGGGACCATGGCGAGCAGCGCCGCGCGGGCGGCCGAGAATTCGCTCCACAGCGCCTCGGCTGCGGAGCGGCAGTCGCCGCCGCGGGCGTTAATCGCCATCAGTGCGGCTATGCCCGGTTCCATGATCGCGCTCAGATCTTCAAGTGCGCGTTCCGCGGCTTCGCGGCGCCACAGCTTCGCCTCGCGCAGGAGCATCGGAAAATCCCTGATCTCGCGGCCCGGACGCCCGGTGCTGACACCCGCCAGCATGGCGACGACCTGTCCGGCATCGGTGAGCGCCGCCCAGCGCAGCGCGCAGGTGCTCGATCCGCTGGGATGGCGCCCGGTGACCGGGGCGAGGGCAGGGGTAGGCGAAGCGGCGTTCATCCGACGAGTCTATGCTCGCCTTGGTTGAGAAGCCGTTAGCGATCAAACACGTGCGAATCGGGGTGCTGGCTGTCAGGCCTGCGCAGGCTAATTCGTCCGCGCTTACTCTTCCGGAGGCGGGCCGAATGGATCGTCCTCAAGTTCGTCGAACCCGAGATCGATGTTGGCACCGCCCTCATCGTCGGTCAGCCGGTTGTTTTCCTCGCACACATATTCGCGCATGTCCCAATCGGGCTTGCGCCGGTAAGCCTGCAACTGCACCAACGGCTCTGCCAGCACGCCGGGATCGGTTATGGTGGTCTCGACCATCAGCACGTCGGGCTCGGCCAGCCAGAAGTGTTCGTGGATGCGCATCTTCTGCGAAGGTTCGATCCCGCTCTGGTAGGTCACCAGATGATTGAAGCCGACCGTATCGACCACCAGCACGTCGCCCTCCCAGCGGCCTACCGAGGTGCCGTTGAACAGCGGCTCGGGATCCTCGGGCAGAGCGCGCCCGTCGAGGTAAAGGCGCCGGGCCTGCGAGTAGGTTTCGGTCAGGAGCGTCACCCGGCCTGGTGAGAACAGGAATTCGACCGGATAGGGCTGGCGCATGATATTGGGCATGCCGGGCGGGATGCAGTTCACCTGAAGGTACTGGTCGACCCCCTCGCGCTTCTGCTTCTCGAGGAAGGCATCGTACTTGGCCTGAGCTTCGGGTGTGAGCACAGGGCTCGCCCCCCGCCGCGCGCCTCTCGTGGCGAACAGGTAGGCCCAGTCGGGGCTCCACACGCCGGTGAAGTCGGGCCAGTCGGTTACCGCGGCATAGCCTTCGGCGCGTGCGGGCGTGAAGGTCTCGTCGGGCTGGGCTGCAACTGGTGCTCCGGCCAGCGCCAGCGCAAATCCGGCGACAAGCGTTGTCGCTTTCACCATGGCTATTCTCTCCCCCGAGATGCGATGCCCGTTCAGGCTATCAACTTTGCACACTGAGTGGCGCAACTTTATTGCACAAGTTAAGATAGAGGTTGATTCTGTCAACTCGCTGGTGAAAAATCGCTCGCACGGCACGGGGACGCAAGCTGCCCCGGCGAGGAGAGGCAGCGATGGGCAAGGCAGGGATCACCGGATTGGCGCTGGCGGCAGCGGGCGTGGTGGCGGCACTGAGCGGATCGGGCGCGGCGCACCATTCGACCGCGATGTTCGCCTGGGGCGACGAAGTGCGACTAAACGATATGACGGTGGAGCGCTGGGTGTGGACCAACCCGCACACCTTCATTTACGCGCGCGACGCCGAGGGCAACCGCTGGGCTTTTGAGGGGATGAGCCCCAACCACCTGAGTCGTGAAGGCTGGACCCGGCGCACGCTGGCCCCGGGAGAAAAGGTCTCGCTAACCTACTACCCGCTGCGCGACGGGCGCAATGGCGGCTTTAGCGTGCGGGTGTTCAAGGCTGACGGCAGCGAGATGAAACAGTTGCCCAGTGCGATGTGAGGGCGTGACGTGAGCGCGAACAGTGTGTGGTGACGATTGCGCTTGGCGTTCGCGTGCCGCATTGCTAGGCGCGAGGGCGCTGACCGCAATGCACCCGTAGCTCAGCTGGATAGAGCGCTGCCCTCCGAAGGCTTATGTCCGACGCGAGAGCAGCGATTTTATACCGGATTTGCGCGGGTTTAGGAAGGCTGAAGAAAGGAAGGACGAAAAAACTCACCAAAATCTCACTATGGTCGGACAGCCGAATTTGATCATGGATTGACGTTCTTCGGCGCAAATCTTACGGCTTTTACGCCTTACGCACCCATAGCTCAGCTGGATAGAGCGCTGCCCTCCGAAGGCAGAGGCCAGAGGTTCGAATCCTCTTGGGTGCACCAAAATCTCCAGTAAAATCAGCATCATATGGGCCTTGCAATCTTCCGCTTTGCAAGTTGGTCGTCACCAAAACTCACCAGCTTTGGTGCTTTCACCTCCACAAGCCCTTCGATTTCCGCCAGAAACGATCTGTTCGTTTCTCACCACACGAAATGAGTGTGAGGGGAAAGCCTTCCCCTGACCGGGAGCCCATAGGTCTCCCGCTGCCCCTTCTGCGGGGACACCCCGCAACGCCCCGCTCGGCCCTCCGCGCCGATGGGTAAATCCGCATTCGCGGATTTGTGTCTTTCCGTAAGTGTGGAGATCGGGCCAGGGCATTCGCCGTCCCGATCGCGCGTGTTTGCGGCTCTCCCCGTCGGTGGGGTGGGCGACGCTTCCCTCTAGGCCCGCCGCGCCGGGGCGCAACGCGCTTGCGCGCTTACCTCCTCTATCGTTCCGGCCCTGCGGGTGCGCTCCGGCTCTGCCGGCGGGCCTTCGGTTCGCTCTTTCACCGCCCACCCCATTCCGGGGTGAGTGTGTTGAAGGAGAAGTGTGATGAACGCTGTTACCGAAACCACCGCTGCAGAGCCTGTGTCGGGCGTCGAGATTTTCGTGCCATTGAATAAGCTCAAGAAGTCCCCGCGCAATGCGCGCAAGGTGCCGCATGGGGGAAATGCCATCGAGGCGCTGGCCGCACCCATCGCGCACAAGGGGCTGATCCAGAACCTTGTCGTTGAACCCGAAGTGAAGGAGGACGGAACGCCGACCGGCTTCTATTTCGTCACCGCTGGCGAAGGCCGCAGGCAGGCGATGCTGCTGTGCGCCAAGCGCAGGAAGATGAAGAAGTCCGATCCGGTGCGCTGCTGGCTCGATACCGAGAACGATCCGTCCGAGATCAGTCTGGGCGAGAACGTCACCCGGACGCCTATGCACCCCGCCGACCAGTTCGAGCGGTTCCGCGAGCTTTCCGAAACCAAGGGATGGGGCGCGCAGGAGATCGGCGCACGGTTCGGCGTGTCCGCCCATGTCGTGAAGCAGCGGCTTCGCTTGGGCGCTGTCAGTCCGAAGCTGTTGCAGGTCTATCGTGAGGATGGGCTGACGCTGGACCAGTTGATGGCCTTTGCCATCACCGAGGACCATGAACGGCAGGAGCAGGTGTTCGAAAGCCTGCATCACAACCGCGAGCCGTGGATCATCCGGCGCGATCTGACCGCCGCCAATGTTCCCGGCCATGACCGGCGTGCGATCTTCGTGGGCGAGGCAGCCTATGAGGAAGCGGGCGGCACCATCATTCGCGACCTTTTCGCCGATGAAGCCGGCGGCTATTTCGAGGATGCGGGTTTGCTCGACATGCTTGCCATCGAGAAGCTGCGCGAGGCGGCCGCCGAAGTGCAGGCCGAGTGCTGGAAATGGGCCGAGGCGCATATCGACTATCCCCATGCCCACGGCATGCGACGCTTCTATCCCGAACCCCTTGCCCTGTCCGATGAGGACGAGAAGCGGTTGGAAGCGGCATCGGCCCAGTATGACCAGCTTGTCGAGGGCTACGATTCCTATGACGAAATGCCCGAGGACGTGGCCGCGAAGGTCGAGGCGCTGGACGCGGAGATCGACGCGATTTCCGACAAGCGTCGTGCCTATGATGCCAATGTGATCGCACATGGCGGCGTGTTCGTGGTGCTCAACCATGATGGCACGGTCAGGATCGAGCGCGGTTTCGTTCGCGCAGAAGATGAGGCGCTGGCCGATCCGCAGCCCGAAGGTGAAGTCATTGACCTTGAGATGGTCGGGGATGAGCAGGCCGAAGGTGATGAAGAAGTGCAGGACATCGAGGACGAGGAAGTCGGCAAGCCGATTTCCGATGCCCTGACCCGCGACCTGTCCGCGCACCGGACGCTTGCCCTTCGCGTGGCGCTTTGCGAGCGGCCCGACATGGCTTTGATCGCGCTCACCCACGCGCTGACCTCCCAACTGTTCTACAGCTATGCCGAGACCGGTTGCCTTGAGGTTCGTCCGACCGTGACGCCGCTGGGCAGTCATGCAGACGGGATCGAGGATACGCCGCTGGCAGCCAAGGCAAACGCGGCGCATGAGGCATGGGCCGAACGCATGCCGCGTGATGTGGCGGACCTGTGGCCCTTCATCGTCGCGCTGGACGATGAGGACCGGATGGCGCTGCTGGCGCACTGTGTGTCCTGCACCGTCAATGCGCTGCGTTTGCCGTGGGATTGCAAGCCCCGATCGCTGCAAACCGCCGACAGGCTGGCAAGTGCGCTGACGCTCGACATGGCGAAGGACTGGACGCCCACCGCGGACAGCTATCTTGGACGAGTCACCAAGGCGCATATTCTTGAAGCCGTGAGCGAAGGCGTGTCGGAAGAAGCCGCCCGCCGGATCGCCGACATGAAGAAGCAGGACATGGCGCAGGCCGCCGAGCAGCTTCTCACCGGAACTGGATGGTTGCCTACTCTCCTTAGGACGCCGGAGGCGGAAGCGGCTCAACCATCCGACGCGGAGGCTCTCGAAGCGCCAACCGAGGATGGTGAAGACTTCTACGCCGTTGCCGCCGAATAGCGGCATGAAGCCGGGGCTGCGCGAGCGGTCCCGGTTTTCTTCGTGACTGATGAAATTTTCGGCCGCGCCCGATGGGCGCGGCCCTGTTTCGGGGAAACGGCTCATATTGGGCCGGTTGAAGAATGTCAGTTATTGGGAAGCGAACCCGTAATAGCCCTCGTTCGTAACCCACGTCAGTAGCATCACGAATCGACCAAATTCTGGTGTTTTGACCAGCTAACGCGAACGTCTTCTCCTGATAGAAACTGCCGATGGAACGCTGCGACGCGGACCTGCAGCAAGGCGCCTCTATCTCAGTCATATAAGTTCTACCCCAGATCGTCTGAAAGCAGACATCGGATAAAACAATCCCACGTGGTTGCCATGGTGGACGTACCGCAACTGCGACTTTGCAGCGGCCCGTTCCGACGGCGAGTTGCAGTCAGCTTCACCCTAGAATCGGCGTTCGGACGATTTCCATTATAAGCCTCTGATATGGAGCTTTTTCATGTAATCATCGCTCCGTCCTCGGCCAACTAAATCAGGGAACTCCATCGCTGTCTGCTAGCGCGAATAGAATGCTAAAGCCAAGTCATGCCCTTGCTAGCTTGATCATATAGAATCATCGGTACAGGCCAACTGTTTATCGTCATCGCTCTAAGCCCCGGACTGTCCTGGCCCCGCAGCGTCGAGGTTCCGTAGTGAGCGAAAACGATTGAAACTGATTGCTATTGATGGCGGAGAGCGTTATTGGCGTGAGTTATGACGACTCAGACAAAATCGGCCCCAAGGGCCAGTTCGTTTGCTGTCCCGGTTAGCCGGTGGCGCGAGGAGGAAGCAGCCGGGAAGACCGAGGCGGAGCTGCTGCTCTATCGTTCCAACCTGCTGGGATCGGACCTGACCGTGACAAATTTCGGCGGGGGCAATACCTCGGCCAAGATCTCGGAGAGGGATCCGCTTACAGGCGAGGACGTGGAAGTGCTCTGGGTCAAGGGTTCGGGCGGGGATATCGGGTCAATGGGGCTCGATGGTTTTGCCACCCTCTACGAAGATAAGCTGCTTGCTTTGGAAGGTCACTATTCCGGGGAGCAGGACGACGACAAGATGGTCGGCTTTCTTCCCCACTGCACGTTCAACCTCAATGGTCGTGCAGCTTCGATCGACACTCCTTTGCATTCGCTTTTGCCGCACAAGCATATCGACCACGTTCACCCTGATGCGATAATCGCTCTCGCGGCGAGTTCCGAAGGTGAGGCGGTCACGCGGGAATTGTGGGGTGACACGATCGGATGGCTACCCTGGAAGCGGCCCGGCTTTACGCTTGGCGTGTGGATACGCGATTTCGCCAAAGCGAACCCACAGGCGCGCGGCGCCATGTTGGCCGGTCACGGCATCATCTGCTGGGCCGACACTGCTCAGGAGTGCTACGAGCAGACAATCCAGCTTATTGCCGAAGCTGCCGAATATCTGAACAAGAGCTCGGCGCAGGGTGAAGCATTTGGCGGACAGCGGGTCTCTCCTGCCGACGATCGGGCTGCCATCGCAGCCGACCTCATGCCAAGGCTGCGTGGCCTGATGGATGGCGAGCGGCGCAAGATTGGTCATTTTTCGGATGACGATGCGACTCTCGAATTTGTCGGCTCCGTCGATTTCGAGCGGCTGGCTGCACTGGGCACATCCTGCCCCGATCACTTCCTGCGAACCAAGATTGCGCCGTTGACGCTTGATCCCTCGCGTGTGTCCGACGATGACTATCTTTCAGGGCGCCTGAGCGATTATCGCGAGATGTACGCAGCCTATTATGAACGATGCAAGCGACCTAATTCGCCGGCCATGCGCGATGCGAACCCGGTGGTCGTGCTTGTTCCGGGCGTAGGCCGTTTCACCTTCGCTAAAGACAAGGCGACTGCACGGATCGCCGGTGAATTTTATCTCAATGCCATCAATGTTATGCGCGGCGCCGAAGCGATCGGCCAATACGTCGCGCTTGATGAGCAGGAAGCATTCGACATCGAATACTGGCTGCTTGAGGAAGCCAAGCTTCAGCGCATGCCGGCGCCGCGTGAAATGGTCGGCAAGATCGCGCTCGTGACGGGCGGCGCCGGGGGTATCGGCTCTGCCTCGGCAAGGCGCCTTCTCCAAGAAGGCGCGTGTGTGATGCTTGCGGATCTGGATGGCGATTCGGTGCAATCCATGGAGCGCGAACTTGCTGCAAAGTTCGGCAAGGACGTCGTCAGTTCGGTAACGTGCAATGTGACCGATGAAGCGCAGGTTGCCGAAGCCATCGGCGCCTGCGCGCGCCAGTTCGGCGGGATCGATCTGCTGGTTGCAAACGCTGGTATAGCATCATCCGCTCCGATCGAGGAAACCAGTATCGATCTGTGGAACCGCAATTACGAGGTGCTTGCGAAGGGCTACTTCCTGACTGTTCGGGCGGCCTGGCCTCTTTTGTGCCGCATGGCGGCGCAAGGCGGGGCGAGCATCGTCTTTGTCGGCTCGAAGAATGCAGTCGCCGCAGCGAAGAATGCGAGCGCTTACGCAAGCGCGAAGGCTGCTGCCAACCACCTCGCGCGATGCCTTGCGTTGGAAGGGGCCGGGCACGGGGTCCGAGTGAACATCGTCAATCCCGATGCGGTGATTAAGGGCAGCCGCATCTGGGACGGTGACTGGCGGCGCGAGCGCGCCGGCGCTCACGGGATCGATTCCGGCCAACAGTTGGAAGATCACTATCGCAAGCGATCCATGCTCGGCCGTGACGTGTTGCCCGAGGATGTCGCCGAGGCCGTTTTCTTTTTCGCCAGCGAAGCCTCGGCCAAGTCGACAGGTAACATGCTCAATGTGGATGCCGGGAACGCCCAGGCATTCCCGCGCTGACAAGAACTCTTGGGAGAGAGAACATGACAAATCTGCCAATCTCGAGCGACCTTGTTGCAGAGCATAATACCGCGCGCGAGGAGGCCCTGCGGGACGACTACGACAGTCTGGGCCGCAGGCTCGAACGTTCGGGGATCGCGATCGATGCGATCAAGGACCGTGTGAAGCAATGGTCGGTCGCCGTTCCCAGTTGGGGGACGGGTCGCGGCGGGACACGCTTCGCCAAGTTCGCTATGGCAGGCGAGCCTACCAATATTCACGAAAAACTGGAGGATTGCTCTGTTATTCAACAGCTTGGCCGTTCCACTCCGCGGGTGAGCCCGCACTTTCCGTGGGACAAGGTCGACGATTATGCGGGGCTGGCCGAAGAGGCTTTTGGCCTTGGCCTGAGCTTCGACGCGGTCAATTCCAACACGTTCCAGAATCAGCCCGGCCAAGCCCACAGCTACGAGACCGGATCCCTGTCCAGCACCTCGCAGGCTACCCGCCAGCAAGCGATCGAGCACAACGTCGAATGTATCGAGATCGGCCGTAAGCTTGGCTCGCGCGCGCTGACTGTCTGGGTCGGGGACGGCACCAATTTTCCGGGCCAGCAGGACTTTGGCCGAAGCCTCGACCGCTATCTGGAAGCCGCGGCACAGGTCTATCGTGCATTGCCGGACGATTGGACGATGCTGCTGGAACATAAAATGTTCGAGCCTGCGTTCTATTCCAGCGTCATTTCCGACTGGGGCAGCTCGCTGATCGCCGCGCAAGAACTCGGCGAGCGGTGCCGCTGCCTGATCGATCTGGGGCATCATGCGCCCAATGTGAACATCGAACAGATCGTGGCTCGCCTCCATCATGCCGGCAAGCTGGGTGGCTTCCACTTCAATGACAGCAAGTACGGCGACGACGATCTCGATAGCGGCAGCATCGATCCGCACCAGCTCTTCCTCGTCTTCAATGAGCTGGTAGAGGCTGAACGCAATCCGCGCTCTGGCTTCGATCCGGCCTATATGATCGACCAGTCGCACAATGTGACCGACCCGATCGAGTCCATGCTCTCCTCCGCCGAGGCGATTGCCGGATGCTATGCACGCGCCAGTTTGGTCGACCGTGCGGCCTTGCAAGAGGCGCAGGAATGCAACGATGTCATGCTCGCCTTCCGGACCCTGCGAAGCGCCTACGAGATCGATGTCGGCCCGATCCTGGCCAAGGCGCGGCAGGAACAGGGCGGCGCGATCGACTGGCTGGGCGCCTACCGCGAGAGCCAATATCGCGACCGCAAGGCGCAAGAGCGCAAGCCGGTCGGACTCGGGGCGGGCATCGTCTAGGGCGAAAAAGCCTGCCAATAGTGCGGGCGCGGAGAGGAAAACTCGCGATGAGACCAACTCTGGCACTGATCGGCGTTGCCTTGGCGCCGCTGCTGGCTGCGTGTTCGAGCATGAGTCCGGAAGATGGCTCTGCCGTACCCACGACGCGGGTTGCGCCTGGCGATCCGCTGATGGCCGGTTTCCGCGATCCACCGCAGCGCGCCCGGCCCCGGACCTGGTGGCACTGGATGAACGGCAACGTGACGACCGAGGGCATTGCGGCTGACCTCGCATGGATGGCGGAAATTGGCTTGGGCGGCGTTCAGGTCTTCGATGCCAACCTGCAGACCCCGCAAATTGTGGACGAGCGGCTCGTTTATATGACGCCGCAATGGCGGGATGCTTTTCGGTTCGCGGCGAAAGAGGCGGATAGGCACGATCTGGAGATGGCCATCGCATCATCCCCCGGATGGAGTGCGACGGGCGGGCCTTGGGTGGCGCCCAAGGACGGCATGAAAAAGCTTGTCTGGTCCACGACGCGCCTCGCTGGCGGTGTTGCTTATTCCGACGCGCTGACGCCGCCACCGTCCGTAACCGGCCCCTATCTTGACGCTCCTCTTCAGGACGACATGGCGGCACTTTCGTCAGACGCAGGCGACCAAGTGCCCCAGGCAAGCGGATCGATTGCCACGATAGCGGTCCCCGCTCCGCCGGCGATCGAGGGTTTGCCTCGGCTCAAGGATGATGCCGGGCAGCCCGTAGATGGGGCCGTACTGACCGATGGAAACTTCGCCACCGCAGCGACAATCCCGCTTGAGGATGACCGGTCGGCCGCGATCACGCTCGAATACTCACAGCCGGTGACGGTTCGCTCGATCGAGCTTTTCGTGCCGGGCCTTGCGCGCCCATTTCGCGCTTTTCCCCTTGAAGGCACCCTCGATGCCTTCATCGATGGAGAGTGGCACGAGCAAACCCCGCTACCCCTTTCAGGCACTCCTACAGTGATGGGGTTTGACGCCGTTACCGCGCAGCGCTTTCGCATCAGGTTCGCTGCAAACAGCGATGTGCCAGATGCTGGCGGCAGCGGTGGTGCGCCGGGCACGCGTGGCGGGGATGTGTTTGCGCTCGGCGATCTTCAGTCCATTCCTCTGGCCGAAATCTCCCTTTCCTCGGCCTTGCGCCTCGACCATGCCCGCGAAAAGGCAGGGTTTGGGACGGTGCCTGATTTCCTTTCCGTAATGTCCGGCGACGAGCAACCGCTGGGTGCCGCTCCCACGCAGGTCATCGATCTCACGGATCGTGTTGGCGAGGACGGCCGCCTAGACTGGACGCCACCTGCCGGGACGGACTGGACGGTCTATCGGTTCGGTTGGTCTTTGACTGGCAAGACCAATCACCCGGCTACCCCGGAAGCGACGGGTCTTGAAGTCGACAAGCACGATGCCGAGGCGGTTCGGCGCTATCTCCAAACCTATCTCGACATGTATCGCAGGGCGGTGGGCAATGACCTGCTCGGTCGAGCCGGTATCGAGGCATTGCTGACCGATTCCATCGAAGTGGGATCGACCAACTGGACGCCGGCGATGGAGGAAGAGTTCGCTCGCCGGCGCGGCTACTCGCTGCGGCCATGGCTGCCAGCGCTGGCGGGTGTGATCATTGGCTCCCCTGCAAGGACCGAGCGCTTCCTTTACGACTTTCGCATGACGATGGCCGAAATGCTGGCCGAAAATCACTACGGCACGATCGCCGAGGTTGCGCATGAGAACGGGCTCATCGTGTATGGCGAGGCCCTGGAACTCGGTCGGCCAATGATCGGCGATGACCTCGATATGCGCCGCTTTGCAGATATTCCCATGGCCGCCCTGTGGACCTGGTGGCGCGGTGATAATCCGCGCTGGTCTTCGCTCGGGGACATGAAGGGGGCAGCATCGCTCGCACATGTCTATGGCAAGCCGCGCGTTGCCGCCGAGAGCATGACCTCAGCCGCAGCATTGTGGGACTTTGCTCCGCGTGACCTGAAGCGGATTATTGATCTGGAGTTCGCTTATGGCGTGAACTTGCCGGTGATACACACCTCGGTTCACGTGCCGGTGGAGGATCACAAGCCTGGTCTTTCGCTTCTCAGCTTCGGGCAGACCTTCAACCGGAATGAGACATGGGCCGACATGGCCGGCCCCTGGATCGATTATATCGCGCGCAGTGCGTACATGTTACAGCAGGGGCGGGATGTGGCCGACATCGCCGTGCTCACGGGTGACGATGCCCCGCTGTCAGGGCGGTTCTATGAAGGCCCTCCGCCGGGCCTGCCCACGCGTTTCGCATACGATTTCGTCAATCCGCGCATGCTGGCAGAAGCGATCTCGGCGCAAGACGGCAAACTTGTCTCGGAAGGCGGGGCATCATGGCAGGCGCTCTGGCTTGGCCGTGGCCAGCGCGCATTGACGATCCAGACCCTCGAACGATTGCGGGGTCTCGCAGAAGCGGGCGTGACCATCATCGGTGAGCGTCCCCAATCCTCACCGTCACTGGCAGACAACGAGCAGGCGTTCGCCCGGGTTGCGGATGACCTGTGGAGCTTCCCCAATGTCGTCGAGAAGCTGGACGCCGAGCGCTTTCTCGAGAGCGATCGCGGTCTCACGGCCGATTTCGAGATTCTGGAGGGGCGCGCCGATCACAAGATTCTCTACGTCCATCGGCGCAGCGAAGATGCCGACATCTATTACGTCAACAATCGCCTGAATCGGGCCGAACCGGTGATGGTGGCCTTCCGCATTTCTGGCAAGGTTCCTGAGTTATGGGATGCGGTTACAGGCAGAGCGCGCGCGCTCTCCTACCGGATCGAGGGTGGCAGGACCATTGTGCCGCTGGTTCTCGATCCGGAAGACGCGAAGTTTGTGGTGTTCCGCGAGGATGCGGAGCAGGTCCAAGTAGAAGTTCCTCGCCATGACCTTGTGGAGATTGGACGGGTGGACGGACCCTGGACGGTTCGGTTCGAGAATGGACGTGGTGCTCCCGCTCGGATTGAACTTGACCGGCTCGCGCCGTTGAACGAGCATGAGCGTGACGATGTCAAATACTTCTCCGGTATCGCGACGTACAATACGCAGTTCAGCCTTTCATCTGACCGGCTGGCCGGCCCGCTCTGGATAGACCTCGGCAGGCTTGGGGAGATTGCTGAGGTTTACGTAAACGGTGTGAAGGCCGGGACGAGCTGGCTGGCGCCGGACCAGCTAGAGATCGGCAATTTGGTACGACCCGGAAGCAATGAGCTCGAAGTAAGAGTCGCCAATCTTTGGGTGAATCGCCTTGTTGGAGATCAGCAACCCGGGACGGAGCCCATCACCTTTGCCGCAACTCCGATTTACACCGCAGATGCGCCGTTGCGAGCGTCGGGTCTCATCGGTCCGGTGCGTTTGCTTCGATAAGGCCGCTGTTCTGCCAATCGGCCAAACCATGCGGCGAAGCTATGTTGATGAAGCCTTCCAGTAGCGCTTCAGACAGCGAACCCAAAATTTTCATCTCCAATCAAATTTTGGCATTTGAATAATCATAACAAATCAATTACAATCATTGCCATTCAGTACGAGGATGATTCCATCGGTTCGGCAAGCAAGAAGTTGCTGCCAGCGAGGAGCACACAGGGAGAGTATGAATGAGTTCAGGTCAGCACAGCCGCAATCTATTCGCAGGTGTCGCGCTAGCGGCGCTGCTCCTTCCGGCGACCGCCGCGACCGCACAGTCGTCTGACGCAACCGGGGAAAACAATGACGTCATCGTCGTTACCGGCGTTCTTACGCCGCAGTCGCCGGACTCCGTCGCCGTAACGTCTATCGACGACTCGGTTATCGAGGCAGCGGTGCCGATGAGTGCGGCCGATATCCTCAAGAATGTGCCTGGCGTTTATGTGAACTCGTCGCTTGGCGAGGTCCGAAACGTCGTATATTCGCGCGGGATCTCCGCCAATTCCACCGACGCGGCGGCAGGGTACTATTATGTCTCCCTGCAAGAGGACGGGATGCCCGTCTCGAATGTCACCTTCAACAATTTCGGCCCTGATTTCTTCTATCGCTCCGACATCAGCTTGGCCTCGGTGGAAGCGCTGCGTGGCGGAACTGCCGTGGTCACAGGTCCGAACGCCCCGGGCGGGATTTTTAACTACATCTCCAAGAACGGCGAGACGCACCCCGGCGTCGAAGTGCGCGCACGGGTCGGTCTCGAAGGAGACGGGCGCAACCCCTATTACCGCGCTGACGCCTATGTCGGCGGACAGATTGGTGACAGCGACCTGTTCTATTCGCTTTCCGGCTTCTACCGGCAGAACAGAGGTAGGGCAGATCCGGGTTATCCCGCCAATCGCGGCGGGCAGATCAAGGGTAATCTCGTCTGGGATTACGGTAGCGGTTCGCTCAAGGCGACGGCCAAGTACCTTGATGACCACAATACGTGGAACGAGTTTCTTCCTGCCCGCAATTTCGACGACCCCCAGCTTATCGAGGGTTTCGACAGGTATGATTCCTTCCTCGTTCCCGCAGCGCCTCACGAATTCGTGACCAACCTTGGAGCGCCGGTGCAGGAGTGGAACGGTCGTCAGGCTGCTCACTCGAAGTCGCTCGCGCTCAACCTGGATTGGGAGCAGCGGTTCGGTGACGGCTGGACAATCCGCAACAATGCGCGGTTTGCGAATAACACATCGGATTGGAACAGCTCCGCGCTGGTCTTCCCGGTCCAGCTGACCGACTTCCTGACCAACATCTTTATCAACGCTGGCCTCGATGGGACCTACTCTTACCGCGATCCCCGCACGGGCAATTTGCTTGCCGAGATGGTCAAGAGCGGCGCTACACGCACCGTAACTGCCAACAACCTGCCCAATCAGCAGGGGCTCGAAAATCGTGTGCTGACCCAAGTGGCATTTAACTTCCACCCGGAAACCACCGAAATTATGGATCAGCTGACTGTCAGCAAGGAGTTCGACCGAGGAAGCCTGACAGTGGGTGGCTACTTCGCGCATGCCGATGTGGAGCAGTATGGCGGCGGAGCTGGGATCGGGCTCGCGACGCTCGAGGATCAGCCGCAGATGCTCGATATCACTCTTGAGACTCCGGGCGGCGATATCAAGCAGGTGACCAGCCCGGCCGGATTCACCGGCATTGGGCAGCGCATCGCCGGCACACCATTCCGCGGCGAGCAGACACAGTTTTCGCTGTTCGGTGGCGCCAGCTACGAGCTGACGCCGGAACTGATACTCGAAGGAGCGGTTCGTTATGAACGGATTGCCTATTCGGGTTCGAACGATGTTCAGGTAGCCAACCCGCAGTCCAGTGATCCCCAGTATGGTGGCCTTGATGGCGATCCCGATACCTTGTTCGACAACTTCGCCGTTACCTACAACACACCTTTCAACTATGATTTCGATCTCGACTATGTCTCCTTCTCTGGGGCTGTGACTTACGAAGTGTCTCCGGATGCCTCGGTTTATGTTCGCTATTCACAGGGCAAGAAGGCGCCAGATTTCGGTTTCTTCACGACTTACGACACGCTCGATGAACTGAACAATCTGGTTCCGATGCCGCAGAAGATCCAACAGCTGGAAGCGGGCCTGCGCCTCAATCTGGCTGACCTGCGTCTCTCTGCCATTCCCTTCTTCAGCAAGCTGAGCAATGTCGGCACGCAGCAAATCGGAACGCGGGCAGACGGCTCGACCTATGTGCCTCCTGTCTTATTCTCAACCACGGAAACGGTGGGTATCGAATTGGAGGCGGACTGGGATATCACCCGGGATTTGAACCTGTATTCCGCAATTACTCTGCAGGATGCCCAATCCAAGGGCTTCGCGGTCTATGTGTTCAACGCGCCTGGCGAGAGCGACGACACGATCACGACCGTCCCCGATGGCGATGCGGACAACACGCCCCGTATCATGACGTCCAGCACGCTTCGCTACTCTCCGGGAGAGCGCTTCACCGCCTTCGCTACCTGGCGGTACCTCGGGGAGCGCGCTGCCAACCGGTACAATGCGTTCTATTTCCCCGGTTATCATACGGTCGATATTGGTACGAACTTCAATGTATCCGAGAACTTCACGCTCGGTGCGAACATCAACAACCTGTTCAACTCGGCAGGTGTTTCCAGCTTCGCTCCCGCGGGAACGCTGCTCGGCGCGCTCGATCGCCAGAACCTGACGCCTGAAGCTGTCGCAGCCGATCCGGATCAGCCGTTCAACGTGATCCTGAGCGAACCGCGTGCGTTCTTCCTGACCGCGAGCTTCAAGATGTAGGCGAAGCGCGGCAAGCGTTTTCGAATACCCGAACCGGTCGGAAGCATGGACATTACCCCGCCATGCTTCCGATCGGTTTTCTATGCAGGGTTTGTTCAGACGATCTGGAGGTCGACCCCGGCAGCGCGCACGGCTGCTGCCATGTCGTCATCGATCCCGCTATCGGTGAGGATCACATCGACATTGTCGAGGCCGCACACGATCGTTCCTGAGGATTTGACGAACTTGCTGCTGTCGGCAAGCACTATCACTTCTTCGGCTCTTTCGAGAAAACGACGTTGTGAGGCAACGTGAATGGCGTCGGCCTGCATGATTCCATGCAGCCCGATCGCGCCGGCCCCCATGAACAGACGTGGTGCATGGAAACGCGGCATGCTCTCTTCCCCGGCGGGAGCCAGAATGATGTTCTGCTCGCGAAAGACCGTACCGGAAGGCACCAGGACGCGTGTACCGTCCTGCTTCAGCAATGCTTCCACAATAGGCAGGGAGTTCGTCAGGACCTGCAGCTGCAAGCCGTCCAGAAACGGGCACATCTGAAACGTGGTGGTGCCGCCGTCGATCATGAGGCCATCTCTAGGCCGGCATAGCTTAGCGGCAGCCTCCCCGATCGTCGCCTTCGCCGAAGTGTTGAGCGTGAGGGCATCGGCGAAGGGAGTGCCAGTGAGATGCGATGGTTCTCCCATGTGTTCGTCTTCGGGTATTTTTGCGCCGCCGCGCACGCGAACAATCTCGCCGCGCGCATCAAGCCTCGCGAGATCCCGTCTGATCGTCGCGGGAGAAGCCTCTATGCGGGCTTCCAGATCGCGATAGCTGACAAACCCTGTGCCTTGGAGAGCAGCGATGATCAGCTTTTCACGTTCGGCGACATGCATCGTGGAGGAGGCCTCATTGTGTTTATGGCCCCATCTAGCCGATCAGGCGTTTGAAAATCCATGCCTCAATGCGAGGCGAGGCTACCGTCAAGCATATTGCCCAGCCCGATGACAACGGTCGATCCGACAAGCAATGCGATACCGAGCCAAACGGTCGCGCGGGTTTTGCCGCTTGCCTGTTTCCACTCCTTGAGCGCAAATCCCCACAGCGTCGAGAACAGGATGATGCTGGCCATGTGCAGCGTCCACGAGGAAAAGCCATACTTGCCCATCTGACTTTCGCCCATCGTGTAGAAGAAGAACTGAAAGTACCAGATCGCGCCGCCTGTGCATGCCAGCAAGTAGTTCAGGGCAATTGGCATTCGGTCTGTCTCCGGTGCATCGATACCGGGAGCGAGCGGTGCCGCATTGCGCCCGATGAGCTGTCCGAACGACCGGTTCTTGCGGATCAGAACGGCGCACCAGATCGCATTTGTGGTGAATCCACCCATCAGCACCACACATAACACTGGCAGGCCTTGCGTGAGCTCGTCGGTGCCGGCCGCGAGAGTGAGCTCGCGAATAGGCTCGCCCGCATTCAGCCCCCAGGCCATGCAACCTGACATCACGCCCGAAAAGACCGCGATCAGGAGGCCCCGTTTGAGATTGAATTCCTCCACGCCGATCTGCTGCGCGCTGCCCACATCGCGTTCCTTCGCCGATCCTGCCCTTGCCACTACGGCTATGCCCAGCAGGGTCATGACGATGCCCGCCAAAGTGAGCTGCCCACTCGTCGTCGAGGCGGTCTCACCCAGCGTCCCCTCGTATATTGGAGGGCCAAGCGTGCCGATTACAGTGGTGAGGCCAAGCGCAACCGCCATTCCCAGAGAAATGCCGAGATATCGCAGAGTGAGCCCGAACGTCAGGCCTCCGAAGCCCCACATCGCGCCCCAGAAATAGCACCAGAATAGAGTGTCACCCGGCGTTGCGGCAAGCACACCGAACAGGTCTTCCGTGTTGAGCGCAGCAAACAGCCATGGCGCGATCAGCCAGGACATGACGCCGCCGACGAGCCAGAAGATCTCCCACGACCACATGCGTATGCGTTTGTAGGGGACGTAGAAGCTTGCTGCCGCAAGGCCGCCGATCCAGTGGAAAAATACGCCCAGCAGCGGGTTCGCGCCCATGATCAAACTCTCTCCAGATCCATTATTATTCCGCGGTCGAGCTGCGCGATATTGCGCGCTCCGCACAGTGCCATCGCCACCCGCATCTCGGCGGCGATAAGCTGCAATACATGATCTATTCCCGCCTCGCCTCGCGCTCCCAACGCATGGACCCAGGCGCGTCCTAGCAGAACGCCCTGCGCGCCGAGAGCGAGCATCCGGACCACATCGAGCCCGGAGCGAATGCCGCCATCGGCAAGAACGGTCAGATCGTTGCCAACCGCATCGGCAATGGCGGGAAGCGAGCGCGCGGTGGATGGCGCGCCATCGAGCTGCCTGCCGCCATGGTTTGAAACGACGATCCCGTCTGCACCCAGCTTGACAGCTTCGCGGGCATCGTCCGGATCCAGGATGCCTTTGATGATTAGCGGACCGTCCCATTCGGATCGGATGAAGGCGAGGTCGCTCCACGAGATGGACGGGTCGAAATTGTCGCGCATCCAGGCGAAGAAGTCCTCGATCCCCGACTTGCCTCTGAGGACGGGCGCGACATTGCCCAGCGAATGGGGACGGCCGCACACGCCAACGTCCCATGCCCAACCGGGATGCATCGCCCCCTGCAATGCACGCCTGATGGCACCCCGCAGGCCCGGGCTGCCGGCAAGACCGGAGTGGTAATCGCGATAGCGGGTGCCGGGCACGGGCATGTCCACCGTGAAAACGAGGGTATTGCAACCGGCCCCTCGTGCGCGTTCCATCATGTCCCGCATGAAGGCGCGGTCGCGAATAACGTACAGCTGGAACCAGAAAGGGCGCGTGGCAGCACCTGCTACCTCCTCAAGTGAACAAGCTGAAACGGTGGAAAGGGTGAAGGGGATTCCCGCCTTCTCGGCGGACCTGACCGCTTGGCATTCACCGCGACGGGCGTTCATGCCGGCCAGTCCGATCGGCGCCAACGCGACCGGAAGGGCAAGGTGCTGTCCGAAGAGTTCGGTTGAAAGATCGAGGGAGGAAACGTCACACAGAACCCGCTGGCGTAAGGTGACAGCTTCCAGATCTGCGATGTTCCGCTGCAGCGTGACTTCTGCAAAAGATCCGCCGTCAATATACTCGAACAAGAACGGCGGCAGACGGCGCCTCGCAAGTTCGCGGTAATCCGAGACTGAAGCGGCAATCATGTGAACGCCTCGACATGACTGTGCCATTTCTCGGCATAGGCCGAGAGATCATGATCCAGCGGCTCGACAGGCTGCAGCGCAGCCGCCGGCACCAGTTCTGGGTCGATCAAGCGAAGGGCCCCGAATGAGACGTCGGTTTCGCCATCGGCGACAAAGATCTGAAGATCGGGTCGCAATGAGGCGAGCGCACGAACAAAAACTTCTGAGTCGGCAAACCGCCCCTCGACGAGCAAGCAATCGATCGATCCGATCAGTCGCAGGGAAGTAGTAGTTACCAGAGCAGCATAGAGACAGATCGCTGCGAGCCGGGCGTTTTGTTCTGAGGGAGGGTTAAGCCACTCGCTTTGTCCTTGCGGGAAAGGGCCGCAGCCGGGGGCAAGTGTGGGAAGCACCATCGCTTGCTCATCAAGAACTTGTGGAACGGCCGCAATAAGCGCTGATTGGATAGCCTTATCGTCGATGCGTCCGGGAGATTCGCCGATGAGCGTCTTGATCTCGCGGCCGCCCATGAACCGCGCCGAGGGGACGGGGGCCGAGTAGGCATCGACATTGATAAGGCAGTCTCTTGCTTCCGGAAGCCGCTCCATCTCGATGCGCTCTCGCGCCATGCGCATGGCAATGAACCATGTCCCGGTTGACAGTACAGTCGCTTCCTTTCCGGAGACTTGCGGAAATCCGCGGGCGGCCATCAAGGCCGCATTTGAGTCATGCAGCCCGGCTAGGATCTTTGTTGTGTTTGGCAGACCTGTCTTGGCGGCTATGTCCGCACGAAGTTGACCGACAACTTCGCAAGCCTCCACCAATTGAGCGAAGCGCTGATCCCAGCCTTTCAGGCGTGCCATCGAAGAAAAATGGCCAGGCAGAGGTGACCAGAGATCCGAATGACAGCCTAGGCTGGTAACTTCGCTGACGCAGCGGCCGGAGAGAAACCAGGCCCAGTATTGCGGCCAAGGGACAATGGTTCCGCTCTCCATAGCCTGCGGATAGAGGCTCTGGAGCCAACTGAGCTGAGCTCCCAGGTTCAGGCCATTTGGGAGGCTCGGGGAGCCGGTTTCGGCAAAAGCGGGGCGTTCCGCCTGATAGGCTGCGCACACGTCCTCCGGCAGTGCCTGTTCGTAATCGATCGGCGGAAAGGCGAGTGCGTCATCTTCAATGACTGCGGCCGCTGCTCCATGCGCAACTGGAACGATAAATTCTACCGGGTGCGGCGCGTAGCTGGTCAGGACATCCATCAGCCACGCCTCAATGCCGGACGCATCCAGACGAATTAGGCTGTCAATGCTGGCAGCGCGGTTGGGGCGAACCTGTCGATCCAATAGGCTTCCTTGGCGAGACCACAGGGTTACCTTGCTGAGTGTTTTGCCCACGTCGATGCAGACGGCATAGCCTTCAGCCACAAATTCCTCTCCATGGCCGACTCATATAGTGGTCCTGCCCTTCAGTGATAGTGATCATTTAATATCGAAAATGATTGGATTTGCAAGTTCGCCCACGTCTGGCTTGCAAAGATAAAAGAGTGCGAGGCGTCTGCCAGGCTTTCCTCGGCTGGTAGTCAGCCAAATTAGCCTCGCGCAAGGAGTGTGCTGTACGCCTCTCGGCGCTCTGCTAGTTCATGAGCCGATTCTGGATAATCCGCTCGACGCGCCGCAGTTTTCTGAGCCACCGACTTGCGTCCCATCTATCAGCGGAAATACGGCGGTTAGCGCTAATTACCTGCCCCTCGAATGAATGCTTCGACGTTGCAAACAGCTACGGTCTGGCGCTTTTCCGATTGCAACTGTCGCCTTTTTGTCAACTCAAACCGGACAACTCGGAGACGGTCCAGCCACTGTCACTCTTTGATAGCCAGTTGGCGAAATGCCGGATGTCAGCTCTTGGCGGGACCAGCCATTCGACACTTTACCTCGGAAAGGCAGGAAAGTCCCAACTGCGGCTGTTGAGACCTATTGATAAGCACGTTCGCTTTCAGGTCAGCGTCGAGCGATCCACTATAAACGCCAGTAGGGCGCGAAGCCGACAATGCACCATCGATCCTCTCGGGTGCCGCCAGCCCCACACGGCCTCTCTCATGGCTGGTCTGACCGGAGACAGCCTCGCTCGATCAGCTATGCCGCAATGACGGCCGTGCCGCTTTTTTCCGCCGCCTGACGGCTTTGCATCGCGAAACGAAAAAAGCGGCTTCCCGCGATCCTCCGCTTCGCTGCGGTCCCTTTGGGATGCGCCGCCGATCGCTCCGGTCCCTTGAACCGCCATCGAGGCCGCGATGGGCGCGGTCCGAGCAACACGAAAGGAACTGCAACATGGCTAACATCGGCACCTTCACCGCCAACGACAACGGCGAACTGGGCGGCACCATTCAGACGCTCACCCTCAACACCCAGGCAATTGTCCGTCCCGTCGACAAGGACGGCGAGAAGTCCCCCGACTTCCGCGTCAGCACCGGCGATCTCGACATCGGGGCTGCCTGGAAGAAGACCAGTCGCGAAGGCCGCAACTACATCTCGGTCAAGCTGGACGATCCGAGCTTCCCGGCCCCGGTCTATGCCACGCTATCGGAGACCGACACCGCCGGCGAATACGCCCTCATCTGGTCGCGCTAACGGCCACGAGCGCCCCGCCCGTTCGGGCGGGGCGAATCCACCATCGGATGGATCGACCGGCTTTCGTCTTGCGGTCATCGCCATCGCCAGCTAACACTTGCGAGTGAATCGCAATAAGCGGCGTGAGGGAATAGCGCAGAAAGGACAAATCGATGACCCGCCACTTCCCTCCGCCAAGCCTCGACGATGCTGCGCATCGGTCATTGCTGGTCGAGGCGGCACGGTGCTGGCGCAATGCGCGAGATACTGGTCAGTCTGTCCAGCCTTGTCTCTACAAGATTCTCGCTTCCCATAATTGCGATATGCTTGCCCCCGTGTTCGATAGCCTGATGCGCCTGTGCGAAGATGCGCTCGGGCGTCCGGTCGCTGTTGGCGAAGCCGCGGCGCTGTCGGGCGATGAGCATCTGCTGCTAGGCCTTATCGACGGATCGAAGCCGCGCCGCGCCTGTATCGACTGCGCCGAAAGCGCGGCTTCGGCCCTCGATTGCGCCATCTGCTCGACACGAATCATGATGGGCCTCGCTTTTGCCCATACCACTGGCGATGTTTCTGGCCGCGTGATGCCCACGCAATCCGTCCCGCCCGTTATGCACTGAGGGCGGATACGGCGGGATGGGTAAATATGATGCACTGGGCACTCTCCTGAGACGCTGACGGTGGCGCAACGACGCAGAAGGCGTCGAACTGCGCTTCGCGCATATCGAGGACATTATCGGCGGACTGCTGCCACGCGGAGCGCCCGAGCCAGAATGGTGGTGCGCGAACGGTTGCGCCGATGCCCATCCGCCGCCTCGTCGTGCCTGGCTCGATGCCGGGTTCGAGGTGATCGCCGAACCGAAGGCCGAAAAAGTCTATTTCAAGAAACGGCCCACGCTCTGACCAGCGTGGGATGATCTCTGTCGGCGCGGCTAACGCCGCGCCTTGGATCTAAGGGCGTTGCCCTCGCGCCGGACAAGGGAAGCTGCGCCGTCCGGGCCGGGGTCCCCGGCCTTCCTCCATTTTCATTGCGTGCAGGCCGGGTGATCCCCCTCCGGCCCGGCCGCCCTTGTCCGTTGCTACCCCAGCCTCGCCGACGGGCAGGGTTTCCGCGCGGCGCTTCCCGCTGCGCGGAAACCCAAGCCAAGGAAGGAAAAGCACATGAGCATCCATCACCTCGCCACCCGGTTCGGTCGCAATGCCCATCAGATCGGCGGGCGCGAGCCGCTCGATAACGAGGCGCTCTATCGCCACGCCCCGTCCATCTTCGCGCAAGAGGCGCACGACAGCCGTTCGCAGCGCTATGTCTATGTCCCGACCATCGACATCGTGGAGGGGCTGCGCCAGGAGGGATGGTTCCCGTTCTTCGCCGTGCAGTCGGTGCCGCGCGACGGTAGCCGCCATGGCCATGCCAAGCACATGCTGCGCCTGCGCCGGGATGAAGGTATCGGCAAACCCGAGGCCGCCGAGGTCATTATCGTGAACAGCCATGACGGGACGAGCGCCTATCAGATGTTCGCCGGGATGCTGCGTTTCGTCTGTACCAACTCCATGATTGCGGGCGAGCGGTTCGAGGAAGTGCGCGTTCCCCACAAGGGCAATATCCAGCACGACATTATCGAGGGCGTTTACACCGTGGCTGAGGACTTCCCCCGGCTGATCGATGCCAGCGAAAGCATGAAGGAGATCCAGCTTGGCGAAGATGAGCAGCGCGTACTTGCCGAAGCCAGCCTTGTCGCACGCTATGGCGAGGACGAAAGCCCGCTGCGGCCCGAACAGATCCTCGAACCGCGTCGCCGCGAGGACAGGAGCCGCAGCCTCTGGACGACCTTCAACGTCATTCAAGAAAATGTCGTTCGCGGCGGTCTGTCAGGTCGCAAGCGCAATGCGCAAGGCCGTATCCGCCGCAGCACCACCCGCGCCATCAACGGTATCGACCAGAACGTGACCCTCAACCGCGCGCTGTGGACGCTGGCCGAAGGCATGCAGCGCATCAAGGCGGGTTGACCGCAATGCCGTGGAGCCGGAGAACCGGCTCCACGGCTTTCCGAATTTGCACAGATGCGGTTTGACGCATCGCAGGAACTGCGGCGATCCGGCCGCGCATCCCCATAGGTCCGCGCGGCCGGACGAATATATGTACTCACCGGGCCACGGCCCAGCTCGCGATTTAACCATTCCCGTTCGCCGAAAGCGACTATAACAGTCGTTTGTATGGCGAACAACGCGCAGGTTGTGGAGGTGATCGTGCATGATCACTTCCCGCCAGGTGCGGGCCGCTCGTGCGCTTCTGGGTTGGACACAGGAGATGCTTGCTGACAAGGCCCTTGTTGCGCTGACCGCGCTCAAGCGCTTGGAATCTGAGAACAACCTGTCCGTACGTGACGACACTCGCCATCAGGTAGTCAAGGCGCTGGAAAGCGCAGGAATCGTTTTTCTCGATTCGGACAGGGGACAAGGCGTGCTCCTCGTAAGCGAAGCCCAGAGCGAACCGAACGAATAGCGCCATGCAAGGCGCCAGCTTTTATCCGTATTTTCTCCGACCGCTATAGCAAGCGCGGGACAATTGCTCCGCTTCGTAATGGTGTATGTGCCCCGAGACGCCACGCGCCAGGACACATGGCTGAATGCGGAGCGAAGCGATGACGATACCCGCTTTCGAAGACAGCGCGCCCGATGCGGCGCATGTCACCGACTATGACGAACGCCATCACCTCACCTATTGGCGGCTGCTCGATGCCGCGGCGGAAAATGCCGATTGGCGCGAGGCCGCCGCGATCATATTCGGGATCGACCCTGAGGCCGAACCCGAGCGCGCGCGCTTGGTGCATGACTCCCATCTCGCGCGTGCGCGCTGGATGACCGAAACCGGCTATCGCCATTATCTGCGCCCTCCCGAATCCTGAGACCGGGATGGGACTGCGGAGCCAAACTGGCAGCCAACATAGCCAGACCGCTGACTTGAAACGGCTATGTGCCCGCGCGCTCGACAGGGCTTCTGCACAGTTGCTCGGCTGAGAACATCTTCCGCGGCGCTCCAAAAGAGAGCCACGCTTGGGAGAGGTTCGATGCCGCCTGAGAGGGACTGGCGCACGCCCCCGGACGAAGCCAGGGACGAGGCGTTGCAATATTCGGACATTGCGGTGGGCTATCTCAGTCGCAACGCCAACTATCGTACCGAATATCGTCGCGCCATCGACCGGGTGAAGCGAGGAGCGGTCAAAGCCGACGACGCCACCGCCGCTCTGGTACGGCGGTGGGGTATCAGCTTCCATACGGACCCGTCCGCCGCTTTCGATCCGAAGCTGACGGTCGCGCGGCCCGATCTTTCGCCGACTGATATAGTTCTGGCTCCGGCGCTCTCGGGGATTGCCGCCAAGCGGCTTGACCCGAAGTCGCTCGGCGAGGTTCGCGCCTGTATTACCATCGGCGAGTTCCGGCATTTCATTCTCGCCGACAAGGATGGCGATGAGCACCTCTGGGTCGCTGGTTCGTTCGGCCGTCCGCTGGCCATGATGCTGCCGTTCGGGCCCGACCCACTCGTTCGCCTCGCATCCGCCGAGCGCTTCTGCCGCCGCCTGCTCGGCATGGCGGCCGGACCACCGCCGCTACGGCCAACACAGTTCCGGCGGCATCATCTGCTGACCTTGTTGCAGGTGCTCGACGGGCATCATGCCGGTGCCACCCGCCGAGAACTCGCGGCGGCGCTAATCGATCGCGATGTGCGCGATTACAGCGCTGCCGACTGGAACGATAGCCGCGAGCGCAAGCGCATTTCGCGCTGGATAAAGGACGCCGTCGAACTGCGCGACGGTGGCTATATTCGTCTGCTGCGCGGGGGCTGAAAGGGGGACATTTCCCGCCCCCGTACTTCTGTCTCTTCTCCGCTACGCATCCCCTTCGCCATCATCGCCTCCTGTCCGCCGGTCCCGCTTTTCGGGGCCGGCCATCACAAGGAGGATCATCATGAGCGAACCGGCAGCCGCCACCACGCCACGCTATCTCAAGACACCCGACGCGGCGGTCCATCTCGGCCTGTCAGCCCGGACACTGGAAAAGCATCGCTGCTATGGCACCGGCCCGGTCTTCCGCAAGCTTGGCGGCCGTATCGTCTATGCCATCGAAGACCTCGAGGCTTGGGCAGCGCTCGGCACACGCCGTTCGACCTCCGATCCTGGGAAGGGCACCGTCCACCCCGCGAAGCGCCTGCCCACCGACTGTGTGCGTCGCTGAGCCCTATGCGCGCTGCACACTCTCCTTCCGGCGGCCCGGACACCGAACGGACGCAGCTTGAACTGTTTCGTTCGGTCCCCGGCGATCTCGCGCCGCGCGATGCGCAGGATCTGATGGCCTGGCCGTTTTTCAGCCTCGCCAAGAGCAGGCGCATAGCGCCGATCGATTTCAATATGGGCAAGACCAGAATATCGGTCGAGGCCGTGCCCGAACATGGCATGGCGACGATTTGGGATGCCGACGTGCTGATCTGGGCAGCGAGCCAGCTCATCGAGGCACGCGATGCCGGCCGGCCCACTTCGCGCCTCATGGTGACGACACCGCACGAGATACTGGCGTTTACCCGGCGCGGCACAGGCAAGGCAAGCTATGAGCGGCTCAAAGCCGCGCTCGACCGGTTGCAATCCACCACCGTCGCCACCTCGATCCGGCAGGAACATCAGCGCCGACGTCATCGCTTCTCGTGGATCAACGAATGGCGTGAACTCGCGGACGGCCAGGGCCGTGCGCTTGGGATCGAGCTGATCCTGCCCGACTGGTTCTATGCTGGTGTGCTCGACCGCGCGCTCGTGCTGACAATCGACCGGGCCTATTTCGATCTGACCGGCGGGTTGGAACGCTGGCTCTACCGCATCGTGCGCAAGCATGGCGGGAGGCAGGAAGGTGGGTGGAGCTTCGACATTCCGCACCTCCACAAGAAGTCCGGCGTGCTTTCGCCGCTCCGTCGCTTCGCTTTCGAACTGCGCGGGATCGTCGCTCGCCAGCCGCTGCCCGGTTACGCCCTCAGGCTTGAACACGCACTTGGCCGGGGGCGGCTGAGCTTCGCTCCGATCCCGGAACATCCGCTCGACACCGCCATGCGCCGAATGGGCATTGAGCCTGTGGATAACCGGTCATGAGGTTCGGACTATCGGGAACACCCGCACTCGGACGATCAGGAACGCGATCCTCGGACTATCGGGAACAGGAGTGGCCCGCGAGCCCGCAGAAATCCTCGCGGAATTGCGCCCCCTCTAACAGTGCTAATAGAATCGAATCCTTCAGATTCTTGCTAACGCAACTCGCTGCTGTGGACAGATCGTGCGCCGCTTCGTCGGCAAGGCATCTGCTCGACAGCAGCTCACAGGAGATCGGCAATGAATAACGACGCACCCAGCGGTGCGCGCGGAGGCTGCGCATTGGGCTCGACACGCAAGCAGCTGACCGAAGTCGAGCTGACCTGGATCGAGAAGAAGTTCGAGCACTGGATACGCTTCGGTCGGATCGCGCAGGATCGCATCGTCACGCGCAAGACTCGCGTCGTCAGCTTCCGGGCCGGCGCGATCTTCGCCTTCGTGCGCTGGATGGCGAACGACTATGGTACGATCAGTTCGCGCATAGATGTGCTGCGCGCAGTCGCGCCCGGCGAAGCATACACGACCTTGCCGTTCGTGCGGCCCGGCGGTGAAATTCTGCTGCACATCGAGGGCTGGCCGAAGGTCAATGAAGTGTTGTCAGCGATCGACAGCGTGGAGGCTGCCGGTGTCGATCCTTGCGAAGCCGCACCAGACCACTGGCGCCATGTTCACAACCGTATCGCCGCCGGACAGAGCCCACGACCCTATACGATGGAACGCCACCTTGCCTGGCTCAAGCGCCGGGAGATCGAGGGATGACCCGCTTCGGCTATGTCATCGCCACGGCCGTTGCCGTGCAGGTGTTTGTCGTTCTGTTCGTCGCGGTGGCACTTGCTGATCCGCACCCGCGCGTCATCTGGAACGCCAGCGCGAGCGTGCCGATCGGCCTTTACCGGTTACATGTCGACGACGATCCGCCGACCGGTACACTGGTAGCCGTTACCCCGCCGCGGCCATGGGCGCGCTGGATGGCCGAGCGGGGCTATCTCCCGGAAGGCGTGCCGCTTCTGAAACATGTCGCGGCGAAAGCGGGGCAGCGTGTTTGCCGCATCGGCAACATGGTCAGTGTCAATCGTCAGCCCGTTGCCGTTGCGCTGGATCGCGATAGCCGGGGCCGCCCGCTGCCCGTCTGGCAGGGGTGCCGAAAACTTCAGTCGGGCGAATTTCTGTTCATGAACTCGTCCGTGCTCGACAGCCTGGACGGCCGCTATTTCGGACCGCTTCCGGCCGCGACACTGTTGGGCCGCGCGATGCCGATGCTCACCCGCGACACGGCGAATGGTCCGCTCGTCTGGCGGGGAATTGCGCCATGAGATGCGGGTGCCTTGCAATTGCCCTGGTATTCGCCGTGCAGATGGCAGGCTCGTCGCCGGCCGCTGCGCAACCTGCGCCCGGCATTGCCGCAGTCCATCCTTATGCAGCGCATGTGGCCGATGCAGCGCGGCGGTTCGGCATGCCCCAAGACTGGATATGGGCAGTCATGCGCATTGAAAGCAACGGTAACAGTCGCGCTGTCTCATCCGCTGGGGCCATGGGCCTGATGCAGATCATGCCCGCGACCTGGGTCGATCTGAGCGCGCGCTATCATCTCGGATCGGACCCGTTCGATCCGCGCGACAACATCATGGCGGGCGCAGCCTATCTGCGCGAGATGCACGACCGCTACGGCAACGCCGCTGCCATGCTCGCCGCCTACAATGCGGGACCGGGTCGATATGAGGAATACCTTTTTGGCGGTCGACCGCTGCCTCGCGAGACGCGCGCCTATCTCTCAAAGCTGACGGCGATCACGGGCAATTCCAATGACGCGAATCTTGTTGCCTCGACGCCGCCCGATCCATTGGCATGGCGCCGGGCGGCACTGTTTCCCACACGGGCGGATGGCATTCCGAATACGCAGGATGCGGTGACTGACTATCCTTCGGATGTTTCGTCGACCGCGTCAGCCGTTGCCGTCGAGCCGTCGGGAAACGGTCTTTTCGTGTCGCTTTCAGCGCAATGACGGTTGTTGACACCTGCAGGGCCCAATGGCGTGCTCTCCGCCCCGCTGGAGTGCAGCAGAGAAGTGATGAGTTCCCTCAACTCACGAAGAAAAATCGATGGCAAGATAAAAGCCGCGATGTACCGAGCCATCTGCAGCCGGTCGTGGCCTTGTTTTACAAGGCTTTGCGGCGTTCCGCCGCGAGGTGCGCGCCCGATGGCGCGATGTGTAGCTTGTGCCGCTTTCCGCCGTTTGTGCGGGCTTGCCGCACATCGCAGGCCCGAACATGACCGACGACAGCGATTTCCGTGTCCGGCCAGGCCGCATCCGCACGCGGGGCGGACAGCGTGCACGACCCGCTATCGCGCAGGCTCTTGCCGCCGCCCAACGAGCCGGCGGCCTTGGCGCGGGACGCGCACGATCTTCAGGTGTGGGGTTTTCGACCTTCGGACGCGGGCGTGTGGCGAGCATTCGCGCCGCCCATCGTCTCGGTGGCCGGGCTCGCAATGTCGTGATCAAGGCGCGCGTGGTCCGGCACGGGAGCCGCTCGTCGCTTGGTGCACATCTCGATTACCTGCAACGCGATGGCGTCACCCGCGATGGCGAGCGTGGCATGCTATTCGGGACCGAGGGCGACGAATTCGACCGCGGCGAGTTTGCCGCGCGCTGCGAAGATGACCGGCACCATTTCCGCTTTATCGTCTCGCCCGAAGACGCCGGGCAAATGCGCGACCTCAAGACTTTCACGCGCGAGCTGATGGGGCAGATGGAAAAGGATCTCGGCACCCGTCTCGACTGGCGCGGGGTCGAGCACTGGAATACCGACAACCCCCATGTACATGTCATCGTGCGCGGCGTTGGCGAGTACGGCCGTGATCTCGTGATCGCGCGCGACTATATCCGCGAGGGAATGCGGGCACAGGCGCGCGAGATCGTCACGCAGGAACTCGGCCTGCGCACCGATCTCGAAATCCACCAAGCACTGCAACGGCAGGTCGATGCCGAACGCTGGACCAATCTGGATTACCGATTGGCGCGAGAGCGTGACTGCAACGGCATCATCGAAACGGCACCTAAACGGGGAGCGCGGCCCGCTCCGGATCATGCGCTGCGCATCGGCCGGTTGCGCAAACTTGAAGGGCTCGGCCTCGCCAGCGAGGTTGCGCCCGGCCAATGGACGATGAGCGGCGATGCCGAAACCGCGCTGCGCGAGTTGCAGGCGCGCGGCGATATCATCAAGCGGATGCACCGCGCCATGACTGAGCGGGGCATCGACCGGGGCTCAGCCAGCTATGCACTCGAATCCGAACCCGGACAGAACGTAATGGGCAGGCTGGTCGAACGTGGGCTCCACGACGAGCTGACCGGCAGGGCCTATGCGATCGTCGACGGCATCGACGGACGCATGCACCATATCCAGCTTCCCGACATCGATGCGACCGGCGATTGCAGGCCCGGTGCGATTGTCGAACTACGGCACTTCGAGGATCGCAAGGGCCGGCAGCGGATGGCGCTGGCCGTGCGCTCGGACTTCGACCTTGAAGCGCAGATCCGCGCACCGGGGGCGACCTGGCTCGACCGGCGGAACCTGGCGGGCGGCGGTCGCGATCTCGGCGGCGGGTTCGGGACGGAGGTCAAGGACGCGATGGAAGCCCGCGCGGAGCATCTCGCAGACGAGGGGCTGGCGCGGCGGCAAGGGCGACGGATCGTCTTTGCGCGCAACCTGCTCGATACGCTCCGGCGGCGCGAACTCGATGCCACCGCCGAGAAGCTGTCGGCGGAAATCGGCCTGCCGCACAAACCATCACAGACCGGCGATTATGTCATGGGCACGGTGCGCCAGCGTCTGAACCTTGCCTCGGGTCGCTTCGCCATGATCGACAATGGGCTGGGTTTCCAGCTCGTGCCCTGGTCCCCCTCGCTCGATCGACAGATGGGCAAGCACATCTCTGGCGTCATGCGTGGCGACGGCGGCGTGGACTGGTCGCTAGGGCGCGGGAGGGGGTTAGGGCGATAACGTCGCGAACTGGGCCGATAGCTGACCGCCCGGATTTGCGCGACCAGTTGAGGAAGCTGACATTCGCGTTTCGATCTCAACAAGCGCCTTCCCAAGGATCGTTCCACTTGGCCATGATCGAATGCTGGTTCGAGCTGACTCTTGGGCTGGATCGTTGAGCAAACATCGATGGCGACTCAAGCAGCATATTTCTCCGAATTCTCTTCGCAGTGCGCGCGGACGCGTTCGACCCAGCTGTCGAACCAAACCCAAGTGTTTGCGTAGTCTCCCTGCTTTCCAAAGCCTTTCTCCTCCGCCTTTGCGTCAAGCTCCTGCCAAAGGGTTGTGTGATGTTGCATTTTGAACTTCGGAAAACCGTTCGCTTGCATCAATTCCACAACTTGCGAAGGTGTAAACCGGTTCTTGTCGACTTCCTTCAGTAGCACTGAATTGAGCTGCTTGCCCTCCTCAGAATCGGCCTTGATGAACTCGACCGCCTGATCGGCTTTGCTGGCTTTCGCTCCGACTTTAGGCACGAATGCGACACGATAGCTGAAAGCCGGGTCGCGAAGCTCCTCATCGTTCATGTTCGCATGAAACCTGTCGATCGTCGCTTCGAGCACAGCGGGAAGGGCAGGGGCCGATTTGATTTTAGCAATCTGCGCTGCATCGAAAGTGACAAATTGAAGGGCGATTGGCAGTCGTTGCTCCAGCCCATACTGATCGCCGAACCACTCTTTGATCGATCTATTGAAGTTTATGCAGCAGGCTTGGAGAAGCGGCCCAAGCGCATCGTCGATCCGGCTCGTGCTCCTATGCTCGATCTCGTGCCGTATCTCGAGGATCAGCTCGAGATTAAGCTTTGCTCCAGTGGCGAGCGGGAGCTTATTGTTTCTGATGCATTTGCCGAGTTCCCAGAGTTTCTCGGCACAATTCGAGGTTTTGGCGACCTCCCCGTTCTTCTTGTATCGGAAGTCGATGCCCTCGCGCTTCAGCCAGGCGTGACAAAGGTAGGTCCAAGCAATCATTGCGGTAGTGATGAAGATCTCGGAACGGAACGTAAGGCCGGCCGAATTGAAGCTATGCACTGCTGCGATCATCGCTTCACGCGCCTTCACTAACAATTCGTCACCTCGCAGGCTCAGGCCGGTCTCGCCATCTACATCTGGCCAAGTCTCGAGGTAGACCGCCAGCTCGTCAGTCGATGCCGCCTTCACAGTTTTGTGCTTCTTCTCAGAACGAATTTCGGAGATGAGACGGTGATTAATCGAGCGGGTAGGGCGCGTGAAGAAAGCCAAAATGTCCTGATCGTTGTATTTCTGTGTCGCCAGCATCGCTTTGACAATGCTCACCTCCCACCGCTCTAGGTGGTGCCCTCTCTTCCTCTTTGGCAACTGGCCCTCCATCGACATCGCAATAGGGATCGGCGTTATCACGTCGATCGAAAACGCACATGGGGTTGGCAAATCGGTAGGTAACGCAGAGGTCGGTAACTAAACAACGTCATATTCGGCAGAATATGGGCCTTTGGCGGACTGTCCGGCCTTGAAGGCGAAATCCGATTTCGTTTGGCTGGCGAGGAAGATTCCACACAAGGTTCGGCGGACAGTTAGCGCATGTGCGCTCGAAAAGCCCAACGTCTCAAAATTTCTGTGTCTGACCGGTCTGGGTGGTCTCCCTCAGGTGCTGTCAGCCTGAACGCAAATCGCTTTAGACCGGCGCACGGCCAGATTGCGCAGCATCACCGAGCTTGCCTCAGGGGGATACTTTGAGGCAGGAAATCGTCTGAGGGGATTTCATTGTGCCGCTTCTTCTTCTTCTAAATCTTGAACCAAACGAAATCGGATTTCGCCTTTCTACTAATCAATTCGTTCCCGCTGAGCGAGCATTAAAATTCGCCGATGCGGTGGTGGAAATAGTTAGAAGCGAATGCGGGCCCGACGCACGAATTGAAATCGTCGAGATGGGGCGCGGTAGTCTCTATACTCGATTCTTGGTTACCGGTGCCGCTCTCGCAACCATCTACATGGCTGTCGACCACGCAGTTCATGATCTTCTGAGCGAAGGAAGCGAACTCGGTCAGTGCGTCGCAGAGATGGTGGTCGAAAATGGCGTTACCAAAGTCTCGGCAATGACCTGTGAGGGGTCAATCGAGGTTTTGAGGGATCAAATCCCAGAAGTCGATAAGTTCCTTGGCGGTGGCTCCCTGAAAGATGATAATGAATCGGGCGGGGTGCGTATGAATTATGTTGGTCTGGCAAGCATCGATCGGCCCACACTTGCATTTGGTCGGTTTGCTTACGAGGGCCAAGTTCTATTTTTCGTCGCCGAGGATGGCGAACGAGGTCGGGTGGATATCTTTGACCCTCCGGGATCCCCGCCTATCGACGAACCCGTTCTAGTCGAATTGCTCGCTACGCGCGGTGACCAAGGTGGCTGGGCAGACAGGGGACTGAGAGTGTTACGTTGGCAACGCCCTCCGAACGATGAAAGTGAATTCGATCTTGCACCGGGTGCCGGATTCGATGAGATGACCACAGCAGAAGATCTGGACGAAGCAGAGCCCACAGCGAGCTTCGTGCAAGGGCAGCCGCGTCGAGCTTTTACTGGAGAATTCGCCAACCAGCGCGAGGGCCTCGTTTTCCATGGAACGAACGGCCAGACTTATGTTCTGGATCGCGTCGTCGGTTCGTCGCCCATCGAACTGGGAACTCCCTATGTAGTCATCGGGCGGGCGGGCATGGACTTCGAGGAGACAGGTCATCGATTGCTCTATGCGCAAATTGTGATGCCGGTATCCGGCGAGTGATCTCACGCAGCCTCCGGCTTTCGCTCCACACCATTTCCCGCTCCATAAGCGGCCTTTCATGCGCCAGCGGCGTCCTCAGTTCGTTCCTGCGCACAGTCTTGATGAAAGGTGCCTTCGGCTCCGCCTTTCGAGCTACCAGAAACTTGATGGAATTCATCGAGCTACTGTGGGAGGAAGTTGTCCAATCCTATTGGAGAAGCAATCGGACTTCGCATGCCCGCCAACGGGACCGCTACGGATTGTCGGCAGTTCTTGGGGCGGAAATAAGTGGCCTCGAATGACCAGGAATGGGGCGCGAAGCCGACATTCTGCGACCAAGCGAAATACGCGCCCACGCCATTCCCTGTCTTTCTTCGCCACGCTGCGCTGGGCACGATTAGCGCTTGAATCCGCGCCTTCCTAGGCGGCGTGGACAAATTTGAGCCAATATCTGGCGGTCGCGAGATGAACCATTCCGAGGAAGCTGTTGGCGAGCTGGTCGTAGCGTGTAGCGATCGCGCGGTTGATCTTGAGGTGGCCGAA
>NZ_JBDLBR010000022.1:0-1236 GCF_039710615.1 Aurantiacibacter flavus | reverse complement strand
TGCACTGCTACCCAACCTTGGACCGCTCTGGCCTAGAGTTTTCCGCCTTTCCCAGATCCGGTGGGCTGGTCACACCGGCTGAGTTTGCCAGCATGATCGGGGGGATATTCCCGATCGCGCTGTGCGGTCGTTCTTCGTTGTAGTGTCTACGCCAGGCCTCCAGCTTTTCGCAAGCATCTTGCAGCGACAGGAACCAGTGGGCGTTCAGGCACTCGCTGCGCAGCTTGCTGTTGAACGCTTCGATGAACGCATTGTCCGTGGGCTTGCCCGGGCGGGAGAAGTCGAGGATTACACCGCGCTGGTAAGCCCATAGATCCATGTCCCTCGAGATAAACTCGCTGCCATTGTCCACCCTGATCGTCTTCGGGTAGCCGATCTTCCGGCACGCCCGTTCCAGCGTCGCTACCACATCTTCCCCCCGATAGCTGAACCGGGGATCGACCACCGGCGATAGCCGGGAGAACGTGTCGACCACCGTCAGGATACGCAGCTTGCGACCCGTCGCCAGCTGGTCGTGAACGAAGTCCATCGCCCACACATCGTTCGGCCGGACCGCCGTCGTGCGATCCTCCCTCAGCTTGGCCTTTACCCGCCGCTTGGGCGTCTTGTTCCGCAGCTGCAGACCCAACTCCCTGTAAAGCCTGTAAACCTTCTTCAGGTTCACAGCCCAACCTTCCCGGCGCAGGATGTAATACACACGCCGATAGCCGTAGCGCACGTGCGTCTCGCAGATCTCCTTAATACGCTTCTTCAGAAAGGCCGGATCGGTTCGGCGGGACTGGTAGTGATAACTGGAAGTGTCGAACGGCAGAGCCCGGCAGGCTCTCCGGATCGACACGCCCCAGTCCGCCAGCATCCCGTCGACCAGCTCGCGCTTCCGATCCGGCCTCAGAGCTTTCGGCGGATGACGTCCTGCAGCATCTCGCGATCCAGCGTCAGGTCCGCGACGATGCGCTTCAGCCGGCCGTTCTCGTCTTCCAGCTCGCGCAGCCGCCGCATCTCCGACGGCATCAGCCCTGCGTATTTCTTCTTCCAGTTGAAGTAAGTCGCCTGGCTGATCCCTGCCTTGCGGCAGACCTCCGCCACAGGCGTCCCTTCCTCACCCTGCTTGATGACGAACGCCTTCTGAGCGTCCGTGAACTTCGATGCCTTCATGCCACGACTCCTTGCCCAGCCAAGGAAATCTACGGCCGAAAACTCTAGCTGCGAATGGTCCAAAATTCAGGTGGCAGAGCA
>NZ_JBDLBR010000021.1:0-1379 GCF_039710615.1 Aurantiacibacter flavus | reverse complement strand
CTAGGCGGCGTGGACAAATTTGAGCCAATATCTGGCGGTCGCGAGATGAACCATTCCGAGGAAGCTGTTGGCGAGCTGGTCGTAGCGTGTAGCGATCGCGCGGTTGATCTTGAGGTGGCCGAACATTCGCTCAATGCGGTTCCGCTGCTTGTAGAGCACTCGGTCATGCTCGATCTCCACACGGCGGTTTGATCGACCGGGGATGACAGCCTCGATCTTGCGCTCGGCAAGGTCGGCGCGGATGGCGTCGGCATCATAGCCCTTGTCGGCAAGCAAAGCGTCCGGCGTCCGCTCGGGCAAGCCGATCAGGGCTTCATACGCCTTGCAATCAGCTGCCTCGCCAACCGTCAGATGGAAGGCGAGTGGCCGTCCGAGGGCATCCGCCAAGCAGTGAAGCTTACTGGTGAACCCGCCCCGCGAGCGGCCAAGAGCGCGTCGATGAGACCCCCTTTTCCGCCCGCTGCCGAAACGTGGGCCCGGACTGTGGTGCTGTCGATGCTATAGTGGCCGCTGTCCGCCATGATCTCGGCCAGCGTCACAGCTACAGTCTCCCAGACCCCAGCTTCGCTCCAGCGTCGGAACCGGCGATAGATTGTGTTCCAACTACCGTATTTGGGCGGCACATCTCGCCATGGAGCGCCGCAGCGAAGTCGCCAGAGTATGCCGTTGATGACCGAGCGGTTGTGTTCGGGGCGTCTGCCTCGACCACGGTTCTCAGGCTTGATGGGCAACAAACCCTTCAGAACGCGCCACTCTGCTTCGGTGAGATCGCCCCTGCTCAAGCCTGCCTCCAAAAAGCAGCCTTGAATCAATCCCCACCGGCACCGTCAACATGCATCGGCTGTCCAGAGCTAGGTTGATCAGTTGGTGCGATGGCCGTATCGACGCACGCCCGCGTCGCGAAGGTCGTCCAACGTATGTCCATCACCCGTTCGAATATATGGCTCGACTGACGTAACCCCAGCAGAACAGCGAGCCAGCGCTGCCCCATCTTCCGGTACCACCACGTTGTAACCGCCTGCGGTATTCTTGCGAAGCAGCCAAGTTCCTTCGCGTGACACACGATAGGTATGCTGAACCGTCAGCACCCTGACCATCTTGCTGGGAAGGGCACCGTCAATGACACGCTTCACCTTTAAGTCGACGAACCATGGCCACGACATGATGATGCAGTCACTGCCGCAATCGCCAATCTCGCTCGGTACTTGGTCAACGGGTAACGCGCGAATTTTCGCATCATAGCAGGCCTGCTCGGCTAAAGCGGCAGAAGGCGTAGCAAGGCCAGCCAATATGGCGGCTGTGAAGCGCACATTATGGATCACGAAGCAAGACTACACGCGCGAAAGCCAACAGTCACCAATTTGTCCACGCCGCCTAGG
>NZ_JBDLBR010000020.1:0-1528 GCF_039710615.1 Aurantiacibacter flavus | reverse complement strand
TATTCCGTTGAAAAAGTCTCGCTTGCGATCGGCGTGAAGTCCTGATTCAGTTTTCGCAGGCAAGCGGAGACGTGACGATGATGGGCGAGCGGACGGTGATGCAGGAGACGCTGTTCTACAGCTTCCGCATCGAGGATCACGTGCCGGGCGATCACCTGCTGCGCGCAATCGACCGGTTCGTCGATCTCACCGGCATCCGCGAGTACCTGAAGCCGTTCTACAGTTCGATGGGGCGGCCCTCGATCGATCCGGAACTGATGATCCGGATGCTGATCATCGGATACTGCATGGGCATCCGATCCGAGCGGCGACTGTGCGAGGAAGTGCATCTCAACCTCGCTTATCGCTGGTTCTGTCGGCTTGATCTCGACGGCGCTGTGCCGGACCATTCGACCTTCTCGAAGAACCGCCACGGCCGCTTCCGCGACAGCGACCTGTTGCGCAAACTGTTCGAGCTGACCGTCGAGCGCTGCATGGCCGAAGGGCTGGTGGGTGCTGAAGGCTTCGCGGTCGATGCCAGCCTGATCCGCGCCGATGTGCATCGCCAGCGTTCGGTGTCTGGTGAAGAGGGCCTGCCACCCGAGGCTGCGGGCCGCGCCGTGGCCGAGTATCTCGAAGTGCTCGATGATGCCGCGTTCGGCGGATCGACCCCGGTCCCACCCAAGCGCATCAACATCACCGATCCCGCTGCGCGCTGGACCGCGGCTACGCGCGAGCGGGCCTTCTACGCCTACAGCACGAATTACCTGATCGATCTCGACCATGCCGTCATCGTCGACGTCGAGGCGACGACCGCGATCCGGCAGGCCGAGGTGCTTGCCCAGCGGCGGATGATCGAGCGAACGCAGGACCGCTTCGGCCTGTGGCCCGAAAAGCTCGTGGCCGATACCGCCTATGGCTCAGCGCCGAACCTCGCCTGGCTGGTCGAGGAGAGAGGCATCGAGCCGCATATCCCGGTGTTTGAGAAATCCGCGCGCAACAACGGTACCTTCGAGCGATCCGCCTTCACCTATGACCACGAAGACGACAGCTACATCTGCCCTGGTGGCAATCGACTGCGACGCTCAAACCGCAACTTCAGCACACCGCGCAGCGGGATCGATAAGGACGGGTCGATCCGTTACCGCGCGCGGCAGCAGGACTGTCAGGCCTGCGCCCTGCGCCAGCGTTGCACACCCAACATGCCCGCACGCAAGGTGACCCGCTCAGTGCATGAGGGCGCGCGCGATCTGACGCGCGAGATCACCGCCAGCGACGCTTTCCTCGTCTCCAGTCGCCAGCGAAAAAAGGTCGAGATGCTGTTCGCCCACCTCAAACGCATCCTGAAGCTGGACCGCTTGCGCCTACGTGGCCCAAATGGAGCGAAAGACGAGTTCCACCTCGCCGCCGCAGCCCAGAACCTCCGTAAACTGGCCAAGATGAAGCCGATGCCGGGCCTCGCAACCGCCTGAAGGGACCGGGGCCCCCGCTCGACCGCTGTCCAAAACGGTCTTTAACCCGGACCAGCAGCGACTTCTTCAACAGAATA
>NZ_JBDLBR010000002.1:0-895119 GCF_039710615.1 Aurantiacibacter flavus | reverse complement strand
GACGAACGCCTTCTGAGCGTCCGTGAACTTCGATGCCTTCATGCCACGACTCCTTGCCCAGCCAAGGAAATCTACGGCCGAAAACTCTAGCTGCGAATGGTCCAAAATTCAGGTGGCAGAGCAACGTAAGCCGCGCGACGCGACAATCGGCTAATCCCCGCTTCTAACTCTTATCGGACTTAAGAACGAAGTATGCTGAGGCGGCGTCTACAGGGTCCAGTTTCGGGAGTTTGCTAGGTCGACGCAGCGCCCGCGTCGAGAACCTGTGAAGTCACAAGCGACAGCAAGCGTCGTTTGAGCAGAGGGACCAAGCCTGCACCCGATGTAAGCGACAGCAAATCCTCCCGCGTAATAAGCAGGACGCTCACCCCTTGCGTCAGCGCCACCGTCATGTGGTAGAAACCCGCCGTCGCGGCCGTCTCCTTTCCGGCGACACCGGACAGCGCCACTAGAACGCCACTGCTGCGCCCCTTGTCGGCAAGAGTGGTCGCAAAATAACGAAGGTCACGTCCAGACAGAGCGCTTTTCGAACTTTTGCATTCCACGATCAGGGGGCAGTCGAGAAAATGCAGGCCGTGCCGCTCGCGATCATTCCAGAACAGAAGATCGATTTCCTCGGTCTTGTAAAAATTCTTGAGGTTGGACAGCTCGAAATGAAGGCCTTCGACATCCGAGAAAATTGCGGCGATCAGCGTTTCGAGCCGCTTTCCCTTATCTTGCGGTTTCTCGCCTAGGCTATCGATCTCGGCCAATTCGCTGGCGATCCATGCCGGGTCCAGCGTCACTGTGGACGCCCCGCGAACAATGCGCGCTCCCGCCGCTTCAGGATCATTTTGTCGAGATTACCGTGCTCGACGGCTTGAATCACGTCCTCGATCGCGAGCGAAAGAACGCGCGGCGTTTCATGAAGGCTCGGCGGCGCTTTCAAACGATCGTGGTCATAGACCAGAAGCGCCAGCTTGGCGTCGCTGCGATCCATCACCGCCTCGATACTGCGGACAGTGGCCTCAGAATTTTTGATAACACTGCCGACGCCTCCGCCGTAGAATTTGCATTCCACCAATGTCGGTCCACCGAGCTCAAAAGCGATATCGTTCAGCCAGACGACAAGGTCGGCCCCGACGGTCCGATCATCGCCGACAAGTGCGACTTCAGCGTCCGCAGCCCGAAATATCTCGGCACAAAGTACCTCGAAGTCCCGATAGCGATCTGGCCCGTTTTCAGCCCGCAGCGCCTTCAACCTGTCACGCGCCCAATCGAGCGGCTGTGCTGGTGCAGGTTCGCCGCGCGAGGGTGGCGTGCCAGGCCGTTTGGCATGTCGCACGAAACGCTCAAGATCGTCAGCAACGCTCTCGATTTCCCTGTCATCGGCGATGGACACCATGTATGCGCTGGCGAGATCCAGGGCCTGCCCCCCAACGAATACGACAAATGCCGGCTTCCCAAGCCCCTGCGCAAGACCAAGTTCGTAGGCAACAAACGCCTGTGCGCGGTCGGTAATCACGACCGCGATGAAATCGGCGTCGGTAATAAGCCGAACGACTTCCTGGGTGATGGTCTGCCCCACGCGAATCTGATCTGTGCTCGCGGCTTCGATGCCCAACGCGCGGACCATTTCAACCAGGCGTGCCGTTGTCGCGGGATCATTCCCGCTGACAAAACAGCGCCGATAAGGGTGGGGTTGCGGATCTGTGCTCATGCAACTGCTATAGCGTCGGCGCACCAAAGCGCCCAACCAACTTTCCGCCTACACGACAATACCGATTTATGCTTTGGCGAGGAGGGCCGCGGCTAGTCGCGATCCCAGCCCTTACGGCCATCACAATAATTGCAGCCCTTCCAATCGCTTCCCTCCATGTCGCCGTTGCTTCCTTCCCCGCACCAGCCACAGGCGCTGATGTGATCGGTGAGCTCAAGGCAGCCGGTGCAGAGATAATGGTCATGGAATAAGACGACGGTCTGATGCCCGTCGCAACGCGTGCAGTTGGCCGGTGTAACCCGATCATAATAATTGTCCGTCGTGACCGGATCGTCATCGACGATTTCAGCGATATCAGATGCATCAAAGACCGTGTCGCAGGCTTCACAGGTCGACGTTTCGTCGCCGTCGGCCCGAAACTCTGCCGAGCAATGGGTGCATTCCAGCGCGAGCCAATGAGGTGCGAAATGGCATACATGGCATTTCGCGCTGTGAAGCTCGTGCAGGACAGGCGTCGTCTCGGCGGCCTCGAAGCCGCATCGACCGCAGGCCGCCAGCACCTTGCCTTCGCCCTTCAGGCTGGCAAGCTTCTCCGCGAGGCTGTTGAAGCGTGACTGGAGATAGAGGCGGTGCTCGGCGAACCGACCGTCAAGCGCGTCAATGTCGAGCTGGAAGCGGTCAAATACATCCCGCCATTGGCTACCGATCAGGCCGATGAGTGCGTGCCACGCGTTGAGCTGCTCCATCGCCATCTGTTCGCGCGTCACAGGATCGTCGATGTCCTGAAAGAAGTGGACCATCTTGTTGCGGTGCTTGCGGATGACGTCGAGCGTCAGCCGAGCACGCTCAGGAATCGGGCTGCCCACAATTTTCGCGAGGCGCTGGCACGCCTCCTCGAATGTGACCGACACGAAATCACCGCTCTCAAAGCTCGTCAGGTCGGGCGTCCTGCTCACGACCAGACTCCAATGCTCCTCCATCAGCCGAGCTTTCAAGAACAGCTCTACAGCCGAATGAAAGGCGATGATCGAATGCTTCGGCCTTTCCTTGAACTCCTCCGTCGCAAGCGTCAGAAAATCGACGGCATTTGCGACTAGGCCGTGTTGACAAAAGACTTCAGCCATAGGCGCGTGGCAGCGAGGTTGAGGAAGCTCTCGAACGATAGGACAGTCTTGTCGTAGCGGGTAGCGATCCGACGCTGCTGCTTGAGCTTGCCGAACATTCGCTCGACGCGGTTGCGGTCCCGGTAGCGGCGATAGTCGGGATGGTCGGGCACCTTGCGGTTCGAGCGGGGCGGGATGATCGGCAGGATACCTCGGATCAGCAGGCTGTCCCGGAAGCGATCACCATCATAGCCCTGGTCCGCCAAAAATGCCTTGGGCGTGGCAACGGGGATCGTCATCAGCGGTTCGGCAGCTGTATAATCGGAGGCCTCCCCGCCGGTCAGGATGAAGCCGAGAGGCAGTCCTTGATTGTCACAGCGGGCGTGGATCTTGCTCGTAAAGCCGCCGCGTGATCGACCAAGAGCGTTCGCACAAGCCCCCCTTTTCCGCCCGCTGCCGAGACATGGCCGCGAATGCTAGTGCTATCGATCATGTGCTGCCAGTCATCGGTCAGTCCGATATCGACCAGCGTTTCCAGCAGCGCATCCCAGACGCCCTGTTCAGCCCAGCGCCGGAACCGGACGTAAACCGAGTTCCACTTGCCGTAGCGCTCGTGCATGTCGCGCCAGGGGCAGCCGACCCGCAACACGTGGAGCATGCCATTGAGGAAGCGCCGGTTATCGCCCGATGGACGCGCCCACCGACCCCGCTCAGGCGGCAGCAGCGGCCCGATCAGCTCCCATTCCGCGTCTGATAAATCCCCGCGACCCATGACCGCTCCACAAAAAGCAGTCTTGAATCAGAACTTGGGGCGGTTGGGAATCCCTTTTGTCAACACGGCCTAGGTCTCGCATGGGGTCAGGGCGCTTCGTCCTTGCGCGAGTCTTTTTACTACCAGAGGCCATACCGCCCCTCTAACCCGAACTTGAGTGGACGAGAAGGAAGGATCCAGTGCGAACATGCTCGACGTCAATGTCATCCGCGACCCAACGATCCTCTTGAACGGGCTGACCGGCCTCGACCGTGTTTTCAAGCTCCATTACGACGAAACTAACAACATTCGGCGGCTCCACCTGACGCCGGACGGTCTGAATGTCCGGGCTCCCCAATGTTTCGTGTTGGGCGGGGTCGCCCACTTCGGCCCCGCGCCCGCCCTCGATTTTGAGGATTTGCGACAGGCCTTCCATCTCCAGAAATCATCGTTGGAACTGAAGCTGGAGCAGCTTGGCAAGGGCGACTTCCTCAGCCTGCTGAACGCACCCAAGATCGGTGCCTTCCTCGATTGGCTATCCGCTGCCGATGTCTTCGTACACTATCAGGTATTCAACCCGCTCTATTGGTCGATTGTCGATGTCATTGACTCGATCATCGATGAGCATGGCGACCGCGAACTAATGGCAATCGCGCCGCTTCTGAAAAACGACCTCTTCACGCTGCTTCGGGACAATCCTGACGAGACTGCGGAGTTTCTCGGTCGCTACAGCTATCCTGATGTCGGCCGAGCCAATCGGGCGGCCTTCATCGTAGAACTGCGCGACTTGCTCGAAGCGCGGCGAGCTTGGCTTCCCGACTTCAATTTCCAGATGCTCAAGGGAGTGCTGAAGATCGCGGCGGGCTTAGAAAGCCTCCCCTATCTGGAGGACGAAACCGCCAATGTGCTGATTGACGGCTTCGGCAGCTTTTACCTGCACCGACTGTCGCTGTTCAAACATTCGGCGCACGTCCTCGACATCGAGAAGGCAATCCAGAATTATCTGGCTGGCTTGAACCTCGCGGATGGTACTTCGCCGCTAACGAATTTTACCTTCGTCGACTCCCGGACCGCGCCCTGGGTACAGGTTTCTGACGCCCTGACGGGCCTGCTAGGCAAAATGTTCATGTTCGCCGCCAATCACGACGTCAATGAGATCGGTGAAGCGCTATCCGGTCTGAACGACCGACAACGCACCACGCTCGACACGCTCAGAAACCTCATCGAGCGATCGATCGACGAATGCCAGGCCCTCGTCCACTACGTGATTTCGCTGGAGGACCAGCAGCGCAGATCGCTCATTCTCGGCTTCTAATCAGGGCCGGTTCCGGCGTGAACAGCCATTCCGACATCCGGACCGGACCGACGCAAATCGGTCGGGAGCAGCCGCCACTCAGGAGGCGGGCACTGCGTCCGCAGCCGACAACATTGCTGCCGTTCGCGGCTTGCGCGCTGGCGCCTGAAACCGGCCGTTCGTTCTTACGGCAGATTATGGCGCCTCCTGGGCCGCTTGCCGAACGGCAGGAATTGTCCAGGAGCGAGGCAAAGACGCCATACCGCTTTCGGGATCGCGCATCAGCACCGCTCATGACCGCTCGTGGGGTGTTTAGCGGACATCGGCGTGCGGCTTTCACTCGAGATTTACCATTCTTCGTTACAGAGCCCTCTTAGTCGGCTTTGGCGAGGCTTGCGCACTCCTGAAACAATCCGTTTATAATTCATGATAGGGAACTACATTGCGGGAGAAGGAATGGCTGCTACCCAGCATCGTGTTGACGATCGTTACTGCCACCGCGGCGCTGACATTGATACCTTCTGTTTCTGGCTTGCTACCGGCGCTCGCCATCCTTCCTGCATGGATGGCCGGAGCTTTCGCAATTAGTACGATATTTGGTTTCGTTTGGATGGCTCTCCACGGAGTGAAGCGACCGGCTGCCGAAGCAGTCGCATATCTTTCCCGCGAAAAAAGAAAGCTTCTCTTTGTAGCTTTGGTGATGCTTCTCGCCGGAATGAATATGGTTTCCTTCATGTGGGTCAAGCCCCTATTGAATTATCTTGTTCCTTTCTGGGCGGATCCTTTACTGGCCAAATGGGATGCCATTCTTTTTCTAGGCCACGATCCTTGGCAGACCTTGGGCTGGCTAAGCTTCCCCAACGCTGGACTCGTTTACCATCCAATTTGGTTCCTGCTGATGATTGGCTCGCTACTAATCGCTGCTTTCGCGCCTTTCTCTTCAAACAGGTCCGCTATTCTCCTGAGCTATTTTGCTTTATGGTCGGTGGTTGGCCCGCTGATCCATTCGATCCTGCCCGCCGCAGGACCAATTTTCTATGAGCGCATGGGGTACGGACCGCGCTTCGAAGGTTTGGATGGCGGGCCCGAGACGGTCGCCGTGGCGGATTATCTTTGGTCGATCTACGCCAACGAGAGCTTTGGGGCCGGAAGCGGCATTTCGGCGATGCCGTCAATGCATGTCACGATGAGTTCATGGATCGTGATCGTCTTTTTTGTTTTCGCGCGCCGATGGCTTCCCATCGCCATTGCGGCCTGGCTGACAATGTTTGCCCTCTCGATTGCATTGGGCTGGCACTATGCTCTTGACGGAATTGTCGGGGCGATTGCCGCCGTGGTTTGCTACTTGGCGTTGGCCAAGCTATTCCGCACGAAGGCAAAAGGCGGTTTAGACTTTCGATTAACTGCTCTAGCACCCAACTCTACCCTGCAAAGCAGACAGGAATGATCGGGTAAATGACCATAAGTAGGTTACGATAGGTTATTTTGCCCGAGCGAGCACCGAACGTCCGCAAGGGGGTGTATTCCGTTGAAAAACTCCCGCTTGTGATTGGGGTGAAGTGCTGATTCAGTGATCCGCAGGCAAGCGGAGACGTTGGTATGATGGGCGAGCGGACGGTGATGCAGGAAGCGCTGTTCTACAGCTTCCGGATCGAGGATCATGTGCCGGGCGATCACCTGCTGCGCGCGATCGACCGGTTCGTCGATCTGTCCGGTATCCGCGAGCACCTGAAGCCGTTCTACAGCGCGACGGGGCGGCCTTCGATCGATCCCGAGTTGATGATCCGGATGCTGATCGTGGGCTACTGCATGGGCATTCGCTCGGAGCGGCGGCTGTGCGAGGAGGTGCATCTCAACCTCGCCTATCGCTGGTTCTGCCGGCTCGATCTCGATGGCGCTGTGCCCGATCACTCGACCTTCTCGAAGAACCGTCACGGCCGGTTTCGCGACAGCGATCTGTTGCGCAAGCTGTTCGAGCTGACCGTCGAGCGCTGCATGGCCGAAGGGCTGGTGGGCGCCGAGGGCTTCGCGGTCGATGCCAGCCTGATCCGCGCCGATGTTCACCGGCAGCGTTCGGTGCCAGGAGAAGAAGGTCTTCCGTCCGAAGCGGCGGGCCGCGCTGTCGCCGAGTATCTCGAGGTGCTCGACGATGCCGCGTTCGGCGGGGCGACGCCGGTCACGCCCAAGCGCATCAACCTGACCGATCCAGCCTCGCGCTGGACCGCGGCAACGCGCGGGTCGGCCTTCTACGCCTACAGCACCAACTATCTGATCGATCTCGATCATGCCGTCATCGTCGATGTCGAGGCAACGACCGCGATCCGGCAGGCCGAGGTCACCGCCCAGCGCCGGATGATCGAGCGCACGCAGGACCGCTTCGGGCTGTGGCCCGAGAAGCTGGTCGCCGATACCGCCTATGGCTCTGCGCCGAACTTGGCCTGGCTGGTCGAGGGCCGGGGCATCGAGCCGCATATCCCGATGTTCGACAAGTCCGCGCGGCGCGATGATACCTTCGAGCGGTCGGCGTTCACCTTCGACCATGAGGATGACAGCTATGTCTGTCCCGGCGGCAATCGCCTGCGTCCATCCAACCGCAACTTCAGCACCCCGCGCCCGCGCGCCAATGCCGACGGCTTCATCCGCTATCGGGCCCGCGAGAAGGACTGCGGTGCCTGCAATCTGAAGGAACGTTGCACGCCGAAGCTGGCAGCCCGCAAGATCATGCGTTCGGTCCACGAAGGCGCACGCGACATGGCGCGCGAGATCGCTAGCACCGATGCCTATCTCGTCTCGCGCAGACAGCGCAAGAAGGTCGAGATGCTGTTCGCGCACCTCAAGCTGGACCGCTTGCGCCTGCGCGGTCCCAACGGAGCCAAAGACGAGTTCCACCTCGCCGCCGCAGCCCAGAACCTCCGCAAACTGGCCAAAATGAAGCCGATGCCGGGCCTCGCACCCGCCTGAGCGGGATTACAACGCCGCTCGCCCGGTGCCAGCCGCGAGCCACACCGAGCTCCGGCAACGACTTCTTCAACAGAATACGCCCCATTCTTGCCATATAGGTGGAGGGCATCGGCACCTATAAGCAGTCGATGTTTTGACCTGAACCGACGCCGGCTTTGAGTGCAAACGCTCGGATACCAGGATGACCGCTTTGTTGGCGACCTCGGCGGGCCGATCTACGTCGAACCGGGATGGCGGCATTCCGAAGACAGGGTCTGAAAACTTGCCTGCCGGACGCGCCCCAAACTCGGCCATTCCGGCATGAGCAGACGAATCCTCGTTAAAGCCATCGAATGCCGATATATGCTTAGGCTCGGGACAACATGACCGACTGCACGCAAATCGGCATCATCGAAGTCTATCAGCGCCATGGCAAACCCTGGCACGGGTGGTCGCGTTCCTCCTCGGCCGACCTTTCGACAGCTCGCGGGCTCATCGACCTATTGTGGCGCCCCACCTTCGTTCGAGGGCCGAAGGCCGGGTGTCCGCGCCTTCAAAAAGACGCGGACGAACTCAAGACCGGTCAGCCGTTCAGCTTGTCCTTGACCGCCTTGGCGGGCGAGAATGCGAGCTTCTTCGATGCGGCGATCTGGATCGTCTCGCCGGTCGCAGGGTTGCGGCCTTTGCGCGCGGCGCTTTCCTTCACCTTGAACTTCCCGAAACCGTTGAGCGCCACCTCTTCTCCCTTGGTGGCCGCGTCCACGATCGCCCCGAACACGTTATCGACGTACTTGCGGGCGTCGGCCTTGGTGAGGCCATACGCTTCAGCGAGTTGCTCGGCCAAATCGGCATTGGTCATGAATACTCTCCTTTTGTTTGGAAGCGCGCCTGTACGACCGGGATAAAATCTGGTCTAGGGCATCTGGCATCATAGCGCCAGCTGCATGCTGGAACCGTGACACAGCGGTGGGTACGGGACTAGGGCACCGGAGAAGCCATCCTTCGAATGAGGATGTCGATTCGATAAGGCGAGAACGGTAGCAGTCACACTGCAACAAGCCATAAATGTACCGCGGCTATGGATGAGGCTACTATGCTGCGAACGACCACGCCTCATGTGCGCGAACGGGATATTCTCTGATCGGCCAGAAATGCCATGGGATGCTCAGATCTTGACTTGGCCGTGCATGAACGGCGCCTTTGGAATGCTGGGCAGAATGTCGACCCCAAAGGCCGCCTCTAGGATGGCCCAGCGAATAGCCGCCGATCGAATTTGTTCACGCCGCGTAATGCATTGCGGGCCTTCGATCCACCGGGATAAGACCTCCGGTGTCGGCGATCCTCGCCGGCGGCGCCCTGAACCCGCGGCGGTTGAACTGGCGAGCGCGGCAGCCGCCCCGACGGGGCTGTTTTGACCACCGCATGTAACCACTGCAGTCCGTGATGCGAACTACGTGATCTGGGTGGTGTGATCTCGATCCGGCTCGGACACTGGGGGCGAACCGCAGGTCCTCTCCCGAGCGCAGCCCCGCGTGCAGGACATACAAAGGAAGTGACCATGACGACTACCGCATCCTCTTCTCGGGTGATCAAAATGGTCCAGCTGGTCCTGCAGGGCCTTGTTGCATTTGTCGTCCTTGCGGTCGGCGTGCTCAATCTGTCTGGTATGATGACTGAGGAAATGGTGCGCCTTGGCTATCCGTGCTATTTCGCGACCATGGCGCTGCAAGTGGCGCACCGCTGATCGCGCTCGATATGTACGAGCACAGCTTTCACATGGATTACGGTGCCGCCGCCGCGCGCTATGTCGATGCCTTCATAGCAGATCTCGATTGGGAAGTGGTGGATGCAAGGTATCAGGCGGCCATAGCGTGATACGCATGATGGCCCGGTTGGTGCCGGGCGGGTAGCGGGCGCGCCGGCTGCTTGGCGCGATTCTGCTCGGGCTTTGCGCAGCCGAAACGGCAGGACGCCTGTAAGGATGGGAATGTGAGACATGACAGGTCAACCACAGGAGCACTGGGGCCGGGTCTATTCCGACAAGGCCCCAGGTGACGTCAGTTGGTTCCAGAGCGAGCCACGCCACTCGCTCGATGCGCTGGTTCGTTTTGGCTTGCCCGCCACAACGCCTTTCGTCGACATCGGTGGCGGGGCGTCGACTCTTGTCGATGCCTTGCTTGTGCGTGGGTGGAGCGATGTGACCGTAGTTGATATTGCAGCCCCGGCGCTGGCAGCTGCACAGGCCCGGCTCGGCGAGAAGGCGGCGCGCGTTCAATGGGAGGTCGCCGACATCACCCGTTGGAACCCGCCGCGCCGCTACGGCGTGTGGCACGACCGGGCCGTGTTCCATTTCCTGACCGAGCCGGAGCAACAGACTGCCTTTCGTCGCGCCCTGCTGGCGGGAACCGCGCCCGATGCGCACGTCATCATCGCCACTTTCGCGCCCGACGGACCGGAAAAATGCAGTGGCCTGCCGGTGCAGCGGCATGATGCCGCAAGCTTGGCCGCTGCACTTGGGAGCGAGTTCACGCTGCTGGACGACTGGCGCGAGGAACACCTCACCCCGTGGGGTACCGCGCAGAAGTTCATCTGGTGTGTCTTCCAGCGGGCAGACGACTGATCTTCGCTCCCGCGCAGGGGTGTGTCCGCATCCGGCAATACCGGCTGTTTAACATGCCGTTTGGGTATGACCGGTAAGTCACATACATTGCCGGACCGGCTCCTCGAGCAGGTGACCCCATTATCGGCCATCAGGCGCTGGAACTGCTCGCTGGTATATTGGGCGGATTCAATCGGTCGATGCAACGCTTCAAAAATGGAGGCGAGCGATGGATATCAAGAGGCGGCGTTCAGATCGGTGCACACGACCACAATTGAGGTCTCCTGGGAGACCACCGGTTGCTAATCGGCATCAGCGTGCAATGTTCTGGGAGTATGTTGCTGCCGGGATGAGCAGCGAGGCAACAACGGCAAAGGTTGGAGCGTCACAACCGGTTGGAAGCCGTTGGTTTCGGGAGGCGGGCGGTATGCCACCAGCGGAGTTCAGGCGTTCGACCAAGCCCTTGTCGGGCAGATATTTGTCACTGGTGGAGCGCGAAGAGATCGCGCTCTTACTGGTCCAAGGGCATGGCTTGCGTGAGATTGCGCGCCGACTCAGTCGAGCAGCCTCGACAGTCTCCCGCGAGATCCGGCGCAACGCGGCAACCCGTAGTGGCAGTTTCGAATATCGTGCGACGACAGCTCAGTGGCATGCCGAACGCGCGGTGCGCCGTCCGAAGGTCCGCTAGACTAGCAGCGAACGACACCCTACGCTGCTGGGTCGAAGATCGCTTGAGCGGGGCCGTCGCCAAGCCCGGCGATAGGCCAGTCACCGGTCCCAGGGTATCCTGGAAGGGGCGGCGCCATGGACCGCGGCAAAACCGACGCTGGTCAAAGGCATGGAGCCCGGAGCAGATTTCCAAGCGTCTGCCCATCGACTGTCCGGATGACCACAGCATGCGCATCAGTCACGAAGCCATATATCAGGCGCTTTTCGTACAAGGCCGCAGCGCCCTGCGTCGTGACCTTACCGCATGTCTGCGAAGCGGACGCGCTCTACCTGTGCCGCGGCGCGGTCGGACAGCGCGGGAAAGTTTCGTGTCACCGAGGTCACGATCAGTGAGCGCCCTGCCGAAGCCGACGACCGCGCAGTGCCGGGTCACAGGGAAGGCGACCTTATCCTCGGAATCGGAAGCTCGGCGATCGGCACACTGGTAGAACGCACGACACGCTACACGATGCTACTGCACCTGCCGCGCATGGAAGGTCACGGGGCTGGTCCGGCCATCAAGAACGGACCGGCGCTGGCCGGACACGGAGCCGAGGCGGTTCGGGATGCTATCACACGTACCATCACCACCTTGCCTCAAGAGCTGCGACGGTCACTCACCTGGGATCAGGGCGCGGAGATGGCGCAGCATGCGCGCCTGAAAGTCGACGCCGGCGTGAAGGTCTACTTCTGCGACCCGCAAAGCCCTTGGCAACGCGGCACCAACGAGAATACCAATGGGCTGCTGCGCCATTACTTTCCCAAGCGCACCGATCTCAGCACACATAGCGCCGATACCCTTGCGGCCGTGGCAGCAACGCTCAATGGGAGACCGCGCAAGACGCTGGGCTGGAGAATGCCGGCTGAAGCATTTGACCGGTGGCTCGCGTAAATCGATAAACAACGCGTTGCGTTGACCGATTGAATCCACCTTGGCTTCCCTGATCCGAGTGATGCAGCAGGGCATCATTATTCAGCGCTTCGACCGGGACAAGATCGTTCATCGTTCGATTCCTCAGGTTGAAGGAGCCGAACGGGTCTGCCCGTGTAGCGCAGTGCAAACGGTCATGCCCGGAGGGCTCCTCACCGCCATAGCCAACCCCGTCCAGCGGGTTCGTGCATCGGCGCAGGAGGAGCCATAAGTCGGCGCGTCAATGCCCGGCACCCGCCATGGAGCGGAAGCAAGCCGGACAAAATCCGTTATGTTGGCGCCTGGAGTTCCGCGAGCCGATCAGCGAAACTCCCCGAGACAGCCGCACAGAATATTAGTCATAGTCTCGGCATGGGCTCCGATTTCAGCGGGCGCCCGTGGTATCGTCGAAAAGCTCGCGCCGACTTTTGCGCCGTGCCCGACGCCATCCCGAGGTAGCGGTGCCGCGCCTAGATTCACATTGCAAGACGTGCTTGAAGATGAGGTGGCAAAATGCTACCTCTTGGATGGAGGTTACCTATGGCTCAGTCTGTCAAACTTGCTGATGACATCATGAAAATCGTCCGCCGCGAGTCCGAGTTGCAAAGCCGCTCGATTGCCGGCCAGATCGCGCATTGGGTGCGCATAGGCCGCGCCATCGAGAAATCGGGCAATTTCGATCATGCCCGCATCACAGCTGCGCTCGCCGGAGACCTCGAAACAACCAACCTCACTGATGAGGAAAAAGACGTCTGGCTCGACAGCTTTGTCGAGAAGATGACACAGCCGGGCCCCGACGAGGATGCTTTCTTTGCCCGACGGCAGCAGCTTGGCCTGGGCATTGGTCTTGATGCAGCCGGAAATCTGGTACGAGAGAAGGCCACGCGCAAGGCATGACGCCGACGATGATCGTGCTTGCCGGACCCAACGGCGCCGGTAAGTCGACCCTCTACGAGACGCGCGTGGCACCAGGTTTCGCAGGACCTTTCATCAACGCCGACATCATCCAGCGCGATGAACTGCGCGATCCCTCTCCAGCGGCATCTTATAAAGCTGCCGAAATCGCGTCTTCACGCCGGGCCGACTATCTCGCACGCCGTCGGGATTTCGTGACCGAAACAGTCTTCTCGCATCCCTCAAAGCTCGAACTGATCGACGAAGCGCGTGAGCGAGGTTTCACCATCATAGTGATGCATGTCGGCGTCAACACGCCAGACCTCTCCGTCGAGCGGGTTGGTACGCGCGTCGAGGAAGGCGGACATATCGTGCCTGAGAACAAAATCCTCACCCGATATGCGCGTGGCGCACCGTTGATCCGCGCTGCAGTTCTTAAAGCGGATCGAGGTCTGGTGTTCGATAATTCCCGCCTAAACGAACCGCCGAGCCATTGCCTGACATTCGCAAACGGGCGGCTTGTCTTCGCCTTGTCACGCCTGCCCGACTGGATCAGATCGGTTTATGAGACAGACTTGGAGATCTGAAACCGAGTGCGAAGGATGGCCGGCAGGTGCTCCGAATTGCAACGATCCAGGCATGGGCTGTCGGATTGTTGGCAGCATGAACGTGACTAAAGCCTGCCCCGGCGATGGCGCCTTCGTTCACTATCACCGCATTAAAATGGCTCTGTACAGATCGGCACGCGGGAGCCTATCGGTCATGGCGGGTTTCCACGTCGGACCGCCGAGAGCCTTACCTCCGACCGCTCTCCCCTGACAAGCAGCGTGACTGTCTTTTTCTCTCGATCTCTTGGTTGTGCGGCTCTGGTCGAAGCAGGAGCGAGCAAAGTTCGCCATCCGCCCGCAATCATACCATTACCCAAGCGCAGCAGCCTCCGGATCCTGGAGCGCAGATGATCTGACGCTACGTCCCACTCGCTCCGAGCGAGTGCAACTCCAAACAATGCTTCAGCCACTTCACGCTGGCTGGCGCCGTGCGTCCTTGCGTCGTGCGCACGTAAAGCAAGCGTCCAGCGCTCCGCGCGCCGCTCGGCGGGGAACAAGTGGCGAGGCATGCGCCCCAATCTCTCGAAGGCAGCAAGCCGGCGAAGCGTCGTCAGCGGCTCGCCAACCCTCTCCAATCCCGTGAAGCAAAACCGCAGCACCGCCGGGCCATCGCGCAGACTCCCGCCCTGCACATCGAGCCGCACACGGCGAATGCCGTCGGAGATCAGCACGTGCTCGCAAGGGTCATCGCCGCGCAGCAGGGCCGAAAAGCAACCCGAGCGCAGGAGATCAACAGTCTCCTGGCCGCTATCAACGATTTCGCAGGGCAGCACCCATGCATCGGTCGCTGCGTCGAAAAAAATCGCGGCGTCCTGGGCCGAACGGTTGGGGTCCTCTGCGAAAGAGCAACCCTCGCTGCGGATCGGCGCTGCCAGCGGGAAGGACAAGCAGCTCCGCAGAGGCTTGGGTTTCGGGTCGCCGGGCGCCGCGATAATCGGGATCGCGCCGTAACCATTCCCACGCCCAGCCTGCGCGGTCGAGCGAGGCAAGCCAGCGATAGGCTTGCGGATCGCTGCCATCGGGCGCCCTTCCCACAGGTCGATCAGCCATTGCTCAAAGTACCGCGGACGCAACTGCAATCACAGCTGCCGCAAATATACTGCGAACAATATGCAAATATTTGCATTTTGGGACGAGCTGGGGCCAGATAGCGCATGATCGGCATCTCCAAAAAGATGCCGCAAGCACAACACGCATTAAGGTGCTGCGCTTTCCCCTGAAATGGGGAGTGGGCCAACGGGGTGTCGGAAAGGTGGTGGTGTAGCGGATTCGGGCGCGCAACATGAGAGCAAAGCCCCCGAGCCTACAAAAGGCGATTTGCGGGATCCGGCGGCTTGGGAAACGCCTCCGCGATCGATGCTGACGATGAGTGGACTAGGCATAGCCAGAGAGTTCTTCGGTCTGGCACGACAGGCGTCGACCAACGCCGATCTGGTACAGGCGCTTGCTTGCGTCTCTGATAACTTGGGTTTCGACTATTTCGCACTGGCACATCATGTCGACTTCGCGGCGGCGGGCCATGCGGCGGTGCGGCTGCACAATTATCCTGACGAGTGGGTTGCCTGGTTCGACGACCGTCGCCTCGGGGTAAGCGATCCCGTCCACCGTGCCAGTCAGGCAACGAGCATCGGCTTCACCTGGCAGCGCGTGCCCGAAATGATCCGGCTCACGGCGAAAGATCGGTATGTCCTGCAATGCGCGCGCGAGCGCGGGATTGGCGACGGCTTCACTGTCCCAGCGCATGTTCCGGGCGAAGCGACCGGCTCCTGTTCGTTCGCAGTGGAGCCTGACCGGGCCGTGCCGGTCGACATTCTTCCGCTCGCACAATTGGCAGGCGCGTTCGCCTTCGAGGCCGCACGCCGGATCAACGGCATGCGCAGCTTCGATGCACATGTCCCCACGCTCACTGAACGCCAGCGCGATTGCGTGTTATGGATGGCGCGCGGCAAGACCGATTGGGAGATCGCGCGAATTCTGGGGCTGAGCCAGGAAACGGTCACTCAGCATCTCAAACAGGCGCGAGAACGTTATGACGTGCCCAAGCGCTCGGTCCTCGCCGTGCGCGCTTTGTTCGACGGTTTGATTTCGTTCAGCGACATTTTCCGGCGCTAGCGCACGCCTATCCCCAGAAATGGGGATAGGCCGCATGGGCATCTGGAGAGAGGATCACTCCGTCCATCAGACGGGAGCGAAAATCATGTATTTGACGACCCTTAGCCGCACGCAGGGCAAACTTGACGGCCTCCTTGCCGCAATGTTTGAAGCGCGCAAGCGTATCTTCGTCGACTTGCTCGGCTGGAATGTCCCGGTGGTAGCCGAGCGCTTCGAGGTGGATCAGTTCGACGATCCTCACGCAGTCTATCTCATTATTTCTGACAAGGCCGGCAAACATCTCGGCTCGGCACGACTGCTTGAAACCGAGCGACCGCATATTCTCGACACGCTGTTTCCCGAGCTGTGTGAGGGAGCGGTTCCGATAGGGCCGACGACACGGGAAGTCACCCGCTTCGCTTTGGACCCACGCCAGAACGCGCGCCAGCGCCGCCGGGTGCGCGACACGCTTGTCTGTGCGCTTGCTGACTATGCGCTGGCAAACGGCATTGAGGCCTATACCGGCGTCGCCGAGATAGCCTGGCTGCAGCAGATCCTCGCCTTCGGCTGGGACTGCGAGCCGCTAGGGCTGCCAAGGGAGAATGGCGCAACGCTGCTGGGCGCACTGCGGATCGCGATCAGTCCCGAGACGCCGAATCTGCTCGCGCGCGCGGGGATCGTTCCAGAGCTGGTCGTCGCGCCGCAACCTGTCCGATACGCGGCCTGAGGAGAAGACTATGGCAACGCAAATTGAGCGTCCTTTCTCCGCTGCCGATCATTGGCAGGCGAAGCTGCAGATGCACGGCTATTGTGTCGTGCCCGACCTGGTCTCGCCTGCGCAGGCGGCAGCGCTCGAAGCCGACCTCGCACCCCAATTCGCGATGACAGATTTCTGCCGCGGCGATTTCTACGGCCAGCATACCAAACGCTTCGGGCGTTTACTGACCCGCTCAAAGCACGCGGCTGCCTTCGTCCAGCATCCATTGGTCCTCGAGCTTGTCGAGGGCGCACTGGGGCCTTGGTGCGACACGATCCAGCTCAACCTCACCCAGGCAATCGAAATCCATCCTGGCGCCCCGCAGCAAGTGCCGCACCGCGACCAGGACATGTGGGAAGGGGTGAAGGGCGAAGTCGAATATCTGGTCAATGTGATGTGGGCGCTTACGCCCTACACGCAGGAAAATGGCGCGACGCTCGTCTATCCCGGCAGCCATGGTGCGCATGCGCTTGATGCCGAGGAGCCGGCGAACAAGCTTGCAGTCGAGATGCCACCGGGCTCAGCGCTGATCTTTCTGGGGTCGACGCTGCACGGTGCGGGCGGCAATCGCAGTGATGCCATCCGGCGCGGAATGATCGTCTCCTATGCGCTCGGCTGGCTGAAGCCCTATGAAAATCAGTGGCTCGCCTATCCGCCCGAGGTAGCGCGTCATTTCCCGCCCGAGCTCGCCGCACTGGTCGGCTATCGCCAGCATCGTCCCAATCTTGGCAATTGGGAAGGGCTGTGTCCTTCGGTGCTTCTCGGCGAGCGCCTTCCCGACCGGATCGGTGCGATCGATGCATTGCGACCAGATCAAGCGGAGATGGTCGCCGCGTTCCGCCGCAGCCTCGACGATACTGACGGCAGTCGCTGAGTGCTTCGCGATGAATGCGGCACCGGTGTTCGATCGGGTCTATGGCGGCCTCAAGCAGATGCTTCGCGAGGGGCGCAGATCGCCTGGCGCGCGGCTCGATCCCGCAGCACTTGCCGACGAGCTCGCCGCGAGCATCACACCAGTGCGCGATGCGCTCTATCGGCTGACCGGCGAGCGTATGGTCGATGCGGCGGGCGAGGGCTTCCAAGTGCCCTTACTCACCGAACCCGACCTGCGCGACCTCTATGCCTGGAATCTGCAACTGCTGCTCGCGGCGCCGCGCCCTGGCGGTCTGCCGGCTGCGCAAATTGATGCAGGGCCGCCCGGTTCCATTGCTGAGCAGGCAGAAGCGCTTTTTACGGGAATTGCACGGCTGTCCGGCAACTGCGAACAGCTCGCGACGGTCGCCGCACTCAACGACCGGCTTCATGCGGTTCGGATTGGAGAGGAACGCTGGTTCGGTGATTGCTACGAAGAGCTCGCCGCCTTGGCGCAAGCCGAAAGACGCGAGATCCGCGTCCTGCTCGGGCGCTACCATCGGCGACGGATTGCGGCTGTGCCTGAACTGCTGCGCCTGCGCTACCGCGCGACCGACTGAATTATTGCTGCAGAACTTCCTGCAAATACGTTCCATATAAACTTGGGATTTGTCGGCGCGGTCCGGACTCTTGGACTGCCGCGACTCATCGCGGCGGAACCAAGGAGATGATCATGGACATGCAAGACCTTCGCGAACTCGTCGATCTCGGCGCCGCCAGCGTCGAGACCCAGGGCGACGGCCTCGAGCCGTTCGATATCGGCGGACTGCAGCGTGTCGCCGGCATCGCCGACGATTAACGAACCCGCCTGCGCTGGCGCGCCGCTTGGCGCGCCAGCTTATCGTCGGATATCCCTATGTGGCGTCTCGCCAATCATGTGAGCTTTTGTTGGGTGGATGGACAGGCCGTGTTTCTCGACCTGTCGCGCGATCGCTACTTTGCGCTCCCTCGCAGCGTAAATCGTGCGTTTCAGCAATGGAACGATCAGGACGACGCTCGCATCGCCATGCCCGAGGCTCTGATTAAAAACGCGCTCGTCGTCCCTGCCCGGCAAGACGATCCCGGCAATGTGCAGCCTTGCACTTTGCCGGCTCCCACCGAAGCCCTCCCGCTCCTTGATTTAAGAGACCGCTTCCGCATCACGCGCGCTGTTGAAGCGGTGTGGACTCTGGTGCGGATGCGGCGACAAGTGCGAAGGACGCCCTTGCAGAAACTCGTTGTCGAGGTCTCGCGCTGCAATACTGGTAGTGGGCAGTCCGCATCGCGCATTTCCGTGACTGACCTGGCTATGGAATTCGCGCGTATTCGTGCCTGGTTCCCCAAGCATCAGACATCGTGCCTCCCCGATTCATTGGCTTTGTCGATGTTTCTCAACCGGTACGGCCATGCGGCAACGCTTGCCTTCGGCGTGACCGTGCACCCTTTCGGTGCGCATTGCTGGGTCCAAACCGGCACGACATTGCTCAACGATACGCTCGATCATGTCGTTCGATACACACCGATCCTCGTCACATGTCTCGCCGCTACGTCGCGCTGATCGAGGCTCCAGCGGCGGTGATCGAAAAGGCGATCGCCAAAGGGGTGGCCAAAGGCATGTCCTGCGTTTGCCGACTGCCTTGGTTGACCCTGATTGCGGACAGGGATCTGCAGATGACAAGGCTAGAGGCGACGCCCGGTGTGATCGTAGGAGAGCTCTTCAGGCGATCTGGCGCGGATGGCAGGAGCGCCGCCGAAAGGATCGCAGTGCTCAACGAACTGCCTGACGTATGCTGGGGGGCCTATATCGGTTTTGTGCATTCGCCACAGGGCCTTTCGATCCTTCGCGGAGTGTCGGGTCCTAATCCCTGCTATTTCACGCGGCTCGAAGAAGGTTGGGGCTTTGCATCGGACGCAGCACTGCTTTCGCAGACAACAGGGCAAAGTTTTGTGGTGGATTGGCAGGCGCTTGGCGCGTTGTTGCTCTATCGAGAATCGCGACCCGAACAGACTTGTCTGGCGGAAGTTCGCGAGCTGTTGCCAGGGACGATGGCGGTGATCAGCGCGGACAGGGTAGACATCCGGACGATATGGACACCTGAGCCGTACATTGCTGCGCCAGTCGGCGCCTTCGACACCGCGTCCGATAGACTGCACAATGTGATACTTCGCAGCATTGCGGCATGGGCAGAGCGTTTCGAGCGGCCGCTGCTGGAGCTATCCGGAGGTCTCGATTCGAGCATCGTCGCAGCTGCACTCGCTGAAGCGGGCAGCAGGTTTCACTGTCTTAGTTACAAAGCGTCTGGCGCAGACCTCGATGAAACCGACTACGCGCGCCGCGTTGCGGACTATCTCGGCAAGTCCCTTGAGGTGGTTTTCCCGGATTCAAGCGCAGTTCGGCTCGAAGTCTCCGCTGCGGCGCATCTGCCACGACCACACGCACGCAGCTTTATTCAGGAGACAGATCGTCTGAGTTGGAATGCTGCGCGACGCATCGGAGCGGATGCGTTTTTTACCGGCAACGGCGGCGACAATGTCTTCTGCTTCCTGTCATCGGTCGCACCGGTTCGCGATCGCCTGCGTTCACGCCATCTGGTGGCAGCTTGGAAAACAGCTGCCGATATTGCGCAGGTATGCGAGGTCGGGAGGTGGGAGGTGCTCATCAAGTCCGTACGCCGAAGCTTCCACCGCTCTGCGTATTCGGAATGGCATTGGACGCCGGATTTTCTCTCTCGCGATGTCGTGACGGGAACAGCTCGACCGCTTCCACACCCCTGGCTTGCGGCTTGTGACCGATCTGACCCGGGGAGCCGCGCGCATGTTGCCGCCATCCTGCGTATTCAGAACTATCTTGAGGGCCATGCCCGGCTGGCGCATGCGCCGCTGATTGCCCCTTTGCTTTCGCAACCGATTATTGAGACCTGCCTTTCGATCCCGAGCTGGCATTGGTGTGCGGGCGGCCGCAATCGTGCCGTTGCTCGCGCTGCCTTTGCCGATCATCTGCCGAAGGACATTCTCGAGCGACAGGGCAAGGGAAGTTTCGCCGGTATGATTTCGCGCATCCTGGAATCTCGCAAGAATCAGGTCCGCGCAATGCTGCTCCATGGTCTCCTCGCCGAAAATGGGCTGCTGGACCGAGCATCGATTGATCAGCAGCTTCGCCCGGAATCGCCTGTATCCGGCCGGAGCGCCGGGCGCATCCTCGGCCTCGTGGATGCCGAGGCATGGGCACGATCATGGGCCGGGTAAGGCAGACGCTCGTGCGGGAACGGACTCCGCCAACGCGTGCCACCTGCGATACTGCTCCTGCTTTACCGGGGCGGCATCTTCTTTGCCGTACTGCCAAAAATCGAGCCAGTCGATCACTCTTGCATAGATCGCTGCACGATGCTCCGGCTGCCATTTAACATGCATCTCGTTAGGGAAGACGTACATGTCTATCGGGCGCTGCGCCGCGTGGAGCGCTGCGACGGTCTCCAGCGCCATCCGATACTCTTCGTCCGAGGCTTGGATGAGGATTGGCGGTGTCGCCACCTGCTCGGCGTTCTGCGCCAGCGAGTATTCGGGCCAGAAGCCTTCTTCGCCATATCCGGGGTATCCCCATTTTTCCGTGTTGGCTGCATAGGCTGGCCCTGAAAGATACTGCGTGAAGCTAGGTTCATCGCAGCAGGTGCTGAGGATAGCCGTCGCGAAGCGGCGGCTCTGCAGTAAAGCATAGGCGACCGTACTCGCTCCGTCGCTGAGTCCGGTGATCGCGACACGTTCGGGGTCGACCGCACCGCGTGCGATCGCCGCGTCGATCGCTGCATCAAGCGCTGTGAAGTTTCGTTGCCGTTCAGCGAGCCCGGCAAGATTGCGGCGAACGAAGCTATCGAGATCCGGCGATGGCGGATCAGCACCCGGCTGAGGTGGTTTGTGAAAGCTGAGCACGGCATAGCCGCGGTCGGCAAGCAGGTGGATGGGATACTCATCGCCGGTTCCGCCGCGCAGAAACCCGCGGCTGGTATATTGAACCACGACCAGCGGATGGTGTTCACCGGGGTGATGACTCGGCGGAAGTACGAGACGCGCAAAACCCGGTGCGCCATCGGCCGAAACCACCGCAAGTGTTTCGACCGACCCGGTGCGAATGGCTATCCATTCGGGGTTCGGATCGAAGAAGGGCGTGATCGCGCCATCGTTGACCGCAACACGAACGAGGCGCCTTGGCTGGTCTGCCGCTTCCTGCGCGCAAAGAAGCGAAGGTTCGAGAAGAACGCAGCCGATCAATAGCGCGTCAGTCTGCCATAACCGCACTGGCGACATAGGGCCGGGTCTCCAGCGGTAAAGGGACAGCCGTCCGCCACCCGAATAGCTATCGTCACGAAGGAACAGAATAGTCCCGTCGCGGTCCCACCAAAAGCCGGTGACATTCGTGCAAGCCGGTGCGGAGCAAACCTTCTCACCTCCCTCCGAGCTCGTCTTCAGGCGGATGGGAGAGAGAAAGGCCGTCGGCTGGTCTTTGTCCAGCCAGGCCAACGTCGCCGGGTCGTCAGGCCGGGCGACGGCATTATCCTTTCCCGAGGCGCGCACGGACGAAGCCTGGACCGAACTTACCGCATGCGTAGTGAGATCGATCGTCTGCTCGACAAACGGCACATCCCCTTGTGGGAGCGGTCGGTCTGCGCTGAGCGGCCAGAAGCGCTCGTCGAAATGGAAGCCACTCCGGCCTTCCTCTGCGATAGTAGCGATCGCGTCCGGTATTCCCGGACGTGTCGTGAAGCGAATAGCGGTCCCGTCGGACGACCAGGAAAAACGACGAACGTCGACCGGCGCATGTGTGACCTGTTCCGCGGTGTTTCCCTCCAGCGTTGCCCGCCAGACCTGGGTACGGCCGTGATCGCGTCGCATATATGCCACCCATTGCCCGTCGGGTGACCAGGCAAGTGGCGAACTGGTCACAGTCCCGTTCGGCTTGTCGGCCCGCCCAAAGTAGTCGCTGCTCATGGTCAAGGGCTCGCCGCCTACGTCGAGCAAGCGCCGGGTGCCATCGTCGAGCGACAACAGCAGGATGCCATAGCAATAGCTGTTGCTGGAAATGTCGGCACGACGCAGTGCGATGGCAATATGGCGCCTGTCCGGAGACAAGGCGAACGGCCGTTCCATCGACGGATCCTGCCAGGGATCGCCAAAATCTCGTAACTCAATGATATCGCGCGACGTTACCGCGCGTTGCGGTCCCTGCTGCTCCACCACGGGCGGTAGCAATCGCTCGCGGCAAGAGTCCGGGGAGGATGCGGACGGGCTTGCTACCGCCCATAGGAGTGTCGTAGCCAACATTACCATGTTTTGGTTACCTGAAGCGCGACAACACGTCCCACGGGGCTCGCATTCTCCGGATCATAACCGATAGTTGTGAGGCCGAGATTATTGACCGTGAACGGCGGATCATTGTCGAACAGATTGCTCGCGCTCAGGGCAAGCGTCGTGCTGGCCAGCGGCCCGTGGTCGGTAGCGGGGCGGTAGCTGATGCGTGCGTCGACGGTGACCCAGGCGTCGACCTTTTGCGGCACGGCGCCGGTGCGGTTCTCATAGCCGTCGACATAATTGACGAACAACGCCGTGCCGAAACGTTCGCCGGTATAGCTGGCGCGGCTGCGGAGACGCAGATCGACGGGATTGCCGAGCGTATCAAGAATGTCGACCTCCGGCGCATCCTCGGTCAGCGCCTGGCGAAAACCTGACAGCCAGCTGCCACCGACTCCCACTTCCAGCGAACCGTCGGCGAACTCGCTGCGATATGCGAGATCGAAATCGAAACCGTTGAGATTCTGACCGGCAAGATTCTGCGTCCGGGCGTCGATGATGGTCGTCACCTGCGAGGCCGTTATCGGAAACAACGCAACATAGCCCGTCCCTGAGAAATAGGCCGCAACCGTTGCCGGGTCCGGAGACGCATCGATGATCGAGGCATAGGTCGCCCAATTTATTAGAAAATTCAACGTTTCGGAGGCTGGACTGGCGATCCTGTCGCGATAGTCGATATCGAAATAGGTCAGTCGAGCGGTCAGGCCAGGAAGAAGGCGCGGCTCAAGATCAAACCCAGCGGTCCAACTTGTAGCGCGCTCCGGACCCAAATCCGGCACGGTACCGCGCAGGATCAGAGCATAGGTGATGCCGGTGCTCGATGCCGGGTCAGCGAGGCCGATCGCAAACTGAAGCGGAGACGCCAGGTCCGGGCGTAGATCATTGAAAGTCGGCGCGCGGAATGAGGTGCCCCAGGTTCCTCGCAATGTCAGACCCTCAATGGGCTGCCAGGATAGCCCCAGTTTGGGATTGGTCGTGTCTCCGAAGTCGCTGTAGTGCTCGAAGCGCACCGCCGCCGACAAATCGAGCCATCGCACTCCGGCAAGGCCGAGGTCCGGAGCCACCAATGGCAGGAGAAGCTCGGCATAACCGGCGGTGACCCGCCGCGGGTCGGGCATCGGCGTCGGCGCAAGCTCGATGGGTGTCAACGTTGTTGTATCGCTGATCGCGGGACTGTCGCGAAACCGCTCGTGCCGATATTCAGCTCCTAGAGCGAGCTGAGCATCGCCGCCCGGAAGCCGGAACAGTGGGCCATCAGCACGCACCAGTCCCGACACCATCGTGTAACGCCCGCTATCACTGATGCTTCCCCGGATCGAAGCAATCGTCGTCGGATTGGTGTGCGCTCCGTCGCCAAGGAGGTTGTAGGCCGTCTCGGGGTTCGTGTCGGCAAGCGCTGCTGCAAGGCGAGCGGAATTGACCCTATTGTAAAAGACCGAGTTTTCGCGCTGTGTGCCATAGGTCGCATGCGCGTCGAATGACCATTGCCCGACGTCGAGCCGGAATCCAGAACTGGCGCCGAATGCTTCCGATCGACCGCGCAGCGTCTCAGGTCCCAGATCCTCAACGAAGCTGTACCTGACCTGGATTGGTTGGTTGGTGCCGATCGGATCAACATAGAAGGGATTGGTGACCGGGACGGTGCGCAGCGCGTTGTTGCTCGAGGCGCGGAGACGCCGATCGAACTGGCGACTGCCGAACAGCGCCTGGGCGTAGAATTCAAGGCTTGGCGTGAGTTCCTGCTGCATGGACGCAAACAGCGCGTGACGCTCCTGAAAAGGCAAAGCATCCGCACCGAGCCATTGGTCCTGCAGGTTTTGCGTTCCTGCTGTGAGATCCGACGCCGAGAGACTGCGGCCATCCTGCCCATCGGGAATAGCGAAAGTCTGGCCGCCGGAAACGATCGTGCCAGGATTGGCGTAGTTCGCCCGATAGTCTCCGCCGCCGTCGAACCGACGCAAGTCTTCGCTAATATAGGGCCGATCGGCGACCGCGAGGCGATTGCGCCGGTAATAATCATAAGCGAGGACGAAATGGCCACTTTGCCAGCGCTTGCCGCCGATGGACCCCGCCTGAACCTCATCGAAGCCATCGGCGAGACCGTAGCGGGCGGTAGCTTCCAACCCTTCGAACTGGATTCGGGGAATGATGTTGACCACGCCGGCCACGGCATCGGATCCGTAGAGCGCGGAGGCCCCGTCGGGCAGGATCTCAATGCGCTGGATGGCAATCGTCGGGATCATCGATAGATCAGTGAAAGCACCGGCAAAACCGGCCATCGGAGGGCGTTCTCCATTGAGCAAAACGAGCGTCGAACCCGTACCGAGTCCACGGAGATTGACCCCGGACCCATAATTTTGATTGAGTGAGGCATTGCCGCGATTGGTCTCGATCGTGGTCTCGTTCGGTCCGCCCCCGAAATTCTGCGGCAGCGCCTGGAGGATCTGCTGCGTCGTCCCGTAGCCGCTCTGCTCGATGTCGCTGCGGTCTATCGTGGTGACCGCAGCGCCTGCGGGCGCCCGACCGCGAATGCGGGTGCCGGTGACAAGGATTTCGACGTCACCGGCACCCGCTGCCGCCGAGGACTGCACCCGGTCGGCAGGGACATGTTGAAGGACAAGGGCATCACCGACGCGCGCGACCCGCAAGGGCGTGTTGGCGATCAGCCGGGCGAGCGCTTGCTCGGGGGTGAAATCACCGCGCAATGCAGGCGCGCGCAGTCCCGCGAGCAGGTCGGCAGGCGCAACGATCGTCACGCCCGACTGATCGACCACGGCGCGGACCGAGCGCGCGAGGTCCTGCGCGGGCAGGTTATATTGCTGCCGCTCGGCACTCTGTGCGCATGCGGGCATCGCCATGCACATGGCGACCGCCGAAACTCCCAACTGAGCCAAGTGATATCCGCCAAACCCCATGCCACTGTTTCCCCCCGCGCCCGCACCGTGCGGATCGCTTGGGGGACATGACGACAGCGGCGCGGGTTTCCCCCGGCGCGTGCAAAATATTCTTTCGCGATCCCTGTCTGGTCAGGGGCGCATGAGTACCGGATTGCCTTGCGGATCATGGTCGACGCGTAATCCGAAAGCAGTGGCCAGCGCCTGCGCCAGCTGGTCGGTATCGCCGGCGCGGAAGCCTCCGGTGAAGCGCAGCCTGCCGAGCCCGGGGTCGCCAAGCCGGACCTGGCGGGCGGTGTAGCGATTGGCTTCGGCAAGCACGTTCTCAAGCGGCGCGTTTTCGAAGCTCAGCGTCCCCGAGACCCAGCTTTCCCCTGCAACTGGTGCGGTCTCGGGTGGTACGGGCCTATCGACCAAAGCCATTTGTCCCGGCTTCAATCGCACCGCAGAAGCCGCAGCATCACCCGCCGCGCCGGACTTCGATCGGCGAATTTCGACCGAGCCTTGGATCAGTCGCACGCGCGGCTGGTTGCCGATCAGCGAGACGTCGAACCGGGTGCCGGTCGCGACGACCTCGCCGCCGCCTGCCGCGACGATGAAGGGGCGGCCGGCATCATGCGCGACTTCGAATCGGGCGCGCCCGGCAACGAGGCGCAATCGCCGCTCACCAGACGTGAAGGCAACAGAAATGCGGCTTTCGCTGTCAAGCGTAACCACAGAGCCATCGGCGAGCGACACGCGTCTGATATCCCCGCGCGGGGTTTCAAGGGTATCGCTGGCAGCGATCTGCGCGCCCGGACCTGCGTCCGGCAACGTACTCCAAGCCGAAATGAGCACCGCGCCGAGCACCAGCATTGCTACGAACGCCGCCGCGAGTGCGAGCGCACGGAGCCGAAAGCGTCGGCGGGGTGGAGCGGGCAGGCCCTTTCGCCCCTGTCCCGAAGGCGTGTGGCCGACAAGTCTGCTTTGATCCCACCGAAGTCGCATCCGGTTATAGGCGGCGGCATGGGCGGGATCCGCGCGATACCAGGTGTCGAATTCAGCGCGATGCCGCTCGGCGTCGGGGTCACGCATCCGTGCGAACCATTCGGCGGCCGCAAGACGTACGTCGTCGTCCGGCGAAGTTTCTGGCGGTGGCGGCGCCATCAGCGCGGACCAAGCCCGCGGTCAAGTGCAACCATGGCGCGGGCGATCGCCTTTTCGACCTGCTTGACCGTGAGGCCGGTGCGCCCTGCAATCTCGGTATAAGTGAGCCCTTCGATGCGGTGTGCCATGAAAACCTCCCGTGTGGTTTCGGGAAGCTCCAGCATGACAACCTCCAACCGGTCAAGCATGTTGCGCACCTCCAGCAGGTGCACCGGGTCAGTTCCGGCGGGAAGATCGGGATCGGCGGACACGTGCAGATCAGCCGACCGCCTCCGGGCGATCTTCGCGCGGTCGCGCAGCAGGTTCTGCGCGATGCGCGTCAGATAGCCACCGGGATTGCGGACCCTCGTTCGCGGACCTTGTCCCAGCGCTCGGGTGAAGGTTTCGTGGACGAGGTCCTGCGCCTCGTCGGGAGAGGCGGTGCGCCGCCGGAAGAACCGCCACAAGCGCGGCGCCTCGGCCTCGTAGAGCGCCGCCACATCCGCCGCCTGCCGAACCTCCTCGTCAGCGGCGTCCGCTGCCGCCGCGTCAAGGCGCTCGGTCTCGGTCGGGTTCACCCGCACGCCAGGCCCGGGCGGCAAGGCCACCCCTCCAGACAATCGAAACCTGCAGTTTTTTCCATCGACCGGCCTCCACTAGCGAGGCACGGCCTTTAGAAAGCCGGGTGATGAGAACGCGCTTGGGAAAACACGCGCCGACGCCTTTAGCCGCGCACAGCCTGGACATGCACGTCGGCCACCCGGCCGCAGCAAGCAACCGGTGACTCGTCCCAAGCGAGGTTCTCACGCCTCGGCGCCGCCCTGATCGCGGCGCGCTTTCAGACTATACCGCCGACGCCAAACTGCAAGCCGTGCCCATCAAAGCCAAAAATGTCGTCGAAAAGCCTTGGATAATACAGACAAGCTAGAGGCGAGCTGACACGCAGCGCTTTGCCGCACTGGCTTTACCGCTTCCTAGAGGACGGCCGCCGTTCCTGGAATGGGGTGGTGCCGCCGCGCCGTCAGACGCCTGCATCCGTTCGCAGCCGCGCCAAACATTCGTGGCATAGCGCTTCAACGATATCGCGAAGCTGCTTCACCGATGACGCAACGGCATCAAGATCCTCGGCGTCGATCACAAAGCTCGCGGAATAGCGCGCCTCGACATAGGCACGCTTGAGCAACTTGAAGCGCCTACGGTCCAATCGCGTCTCGCGCGGCCATGCGTCAATCAGACGGGGCTCTTTGTCCTCGGCCAGTCAGCGCAGAAACTTGATATTGTGGGACCGTGGAAAGTAGAGTGTGCGGACCAACAGAAAGCAGGCATAAGCCGTTTCTGTCGCCTGATGATAGTTGAAGGCCGCGTGTTTGCGGTAGCGATCCGGATCATCAGTCAGGATGACGCTGGCCATCGGCGGTTTCCAACCAAATTCCGATGTCGCTTAACTTCTCATCAAAATACCGCTTCGCTGTCTCATATGCATCGATCGGAGCGAGCGGCTTGGGCGCGGTCAGGGCATGGTTTGGCAGTTCATAGAGGACAATGCCGTCGCGAACGATATCAACCCAGAATACTCGCCGCGCTCGAGCGCCTGGTTCACCTCCTGTAGCGTGTGAACGATGATGTTGACCGGGCGAGCGACCGCCGGGTCATGCAGGATCTTGTCCTCGGCGATGTACCAATAGTCCGCAACGTCGGTCAGGCTGTCGTGATTGACGATGATCAGCAGGTCGAAATCCGACTGATAACCGTTCTCCGGCTCATCGACCCAATCGTCGCGCGCATAGCTGCCGAAAAGGATGATGTTGAGAATGCGCCCTTTGCGCTTCCACGGCTTGGTAGCGCCGGAAATCGCCTGCGAAAACTCGGTCATCAGCGTCTCGCGAACGCGTGCAAGCTCGGCCTGCTGAACTTCGGGAAGATGATCGAGGTCGACGCGCATACTTGTCCTATCAGCGAATGCCCCAAGCATATCGCTGAAGACTTCGCGGCTCAATGGATAGCCCCGCCCGGGCGTTGAGAAGTCGCTTGGAAACAACCGCCGACGCCCTTAGCGCAAGCGCCTGGACACAGCGCCGACCACCCGGGCAGAGCCAGGGCCAGTGTGGCCGGTTGTTGCGGAGAAGGGAAGCGTCTGCAGCGCCGGGATGTTCGTCATGGGGCACCGGCGAGCAGCTTGCCCAGGCGTCATGGTTGTCACTGGCGCAGAACGGTTGCGGTGAAAGGTCGGCGCGCTGTCCCATGTTCATGGCGTCTCGCCCGCTCATGCGGGCGACCGCGCTCTATGCCGCCTTGCTGACGCTGCGGTGCCACCGGGCCGGCGATGCCATCACGGCCGAAGGTGACGATCACTGACGCGTGCCAGGGCAGCATGTGGCCCCGGTCTGTGGGCGGAACTTCCTCATGGTCGTTCAGTCCCGGCGTATGACAAGTTGGTCGCTACGGATTAATTGTATTATGCACTCAATATTGACATATGTTCATAATATAAACATATCTGCATTAGAAGGAGACAAGGCATCATGGTTGTCGCGTCGGTCGTCAAAGCAAAGGATCGCAAGGACCTGACCGGTCCTGCACTGCGGACCTTTTTCCGCATCGCCGATGCATGGGGGCTGAAGGAACAGGAGCAGATGCGACTGCTTGGTCTCGACAGCCGGTCTACGCTGCAGGCCTGGAAACGTGGCGCCATTGCTGCTCTTTCAAAGGATGCGCTTGAGCGCATTTCCTACGTCATGGGCATCTACAAGGGGCTGCATATCCTGTTGCCCAAAACGGCGGACGAGTGGGTGCGCAAGCCCAACACGGCCCCGATCTTCGGCGGGCGTTCAGCGCTCGACCGGATGTCCTCGGGTAATGTCGCAGACCTCTATGTGGTCCGCCAGTATATCGACGCGCAGCGCGGCTGATCGTGACCATTCCTGTCTCCGCCGTCCGGTGGCAGCCCTGCTATCGGATCATCCCGAGCCGTTTCCCGCCGATCGAGCTATTCGAGGCGGTCGCCGATCCGACTGACCTGGAGGCGGTGTTCCGGATCGAGGCGATGACCAATGATCGCCTGCGCGAGGAGGTGGGAGAACTGACTTTGGTGCCGGCCGAGGACCGTGTGGCGGGGCCGGGTACCTCACCGATCATGGCCGCCTTCACCCACCTCAACCCGGGAGGTGATCGTTTCACTGATGGCAGTTACGGCGTATTCTATGCCAGTTTGACCATGGAGACCGCGATCGCGGAAACCAGGCATCATCGCACGCGTTTTTTGGAAGCGACACAAGAGCCGGCACAGGAGATCGACATGCGGGTCTATGCCGTCGACCTTGATGCAGATCTTCACGATATCCGCGCGATGCGCGACAGCGATCCCGCCTATTATCACCCCACAAGCTATGCAATGTCCCAGGAACTGGGGCGGGCCTTGCGCGATGCCGGATCAGATGGCGTCGTTTACAGGAGCGTGCGGGATGAGGGCGGGGAGTGCGTGGCCGTCTTCCGGCCTCGGCTCCTGTCGAATTGCCGGCAGGAACGTCATCTCTGTTATGTCTGGGATGGTAGCATCATCTCCACCATCTATGAGAAGAAAAGCCTGGACTGAACAGGCGCCCAACCAGTCCGCATCATAGCCGCGATCAGCGAGCAACCATTGGGCCTTGGGGAGCTGTCCAGGAGGGCGGCGACACCGATATAATCCCTGACTTCGCCTGCGGTCATGATGAAGCTGATAGGGCAACCGCTTGTATCAGTGAGGGCGTGAAACTTGGTGCTCATGCCGTCCTTGGTGGGCCCGATCAAACGCCCCGCATCCCTCTTTTTACCCGCAGGATCGATGCCGTGCGCTGTACCTTCAGATAGGTCGCGTTGATCATCGCCGTCATGCATTCGGAATGCATGGTCTGATCCGGGGTGGCTGGTGCAAGCTGTTGTGGTGATCGGTTGGAGCGTTTCTCCATGTTCATGGCGTCTCGCCCGCTGGGCGGGCGACCGCGCTCTATGACGCCTTGCTGACGCTGCGGCGCCACCGGGCCGGCGATGCCGTCACGGCCACAGGTGACGATCGCTGACGCGTGCCGGGGCCGCACACGGCCCCGGTCTGTAGGCGACGCGAGCAGGCCGCGCGCCGGCGCTGCTTGTGGGCAGTCCCTCTGGGCGTGCCGGGTGGTCGGCGCTTCCTGCTAGGCCCGCCGCGGCCGGTGGCAAGCCTGGCGCTTGCGCTTGGCTGCTCCACTACGTTTCGCCCCTGCGCCCACCCCGTCGCGTGCCCGCGCCGAGGCCCCGGACTTGGGTGCCGCCCGCCGCTTCGCGCGGGCCTTTCCGGATCGCTTGCCGCCCACCCGCCACGCCCGGCGGGATCTGCGGTGGGTCTTTGGCCAGTGAAGGAGGCAGATCATGGGAGGTTCCCGCAAGCGTCGCGCAGGCGGCAAGGTCCGCAACAGGGATCGTCAGGAAGCGGCGCAGGCGCGCGTCAGCCTTTACGACGAGGTGACCGCGAAGATCATCGCGGAATTGGAAGCCGGGCGCTTCCCGTGGGTTCAACCTTGGGATTCCAGCCGGTGCGGCGGACCGGGCCTTCCCGTTAATGCGCTCACCGCGAGGGCCTATTCGGGCATCAATGTGCTGCTGCTCTGGGGCGCGGCGATCAGCGCGGGCTATCCCTCGCAAAACTGGCTTACCTTCCGGCAGGCGCTGCAGGCAGGCGGGGCCGTGCGCAAGGGCGAGAAGGGCGTGACCGTGGTCTATGCCGACCGCTTCATTCCCGAAGCGGAGAAGGCGCGCGCGCATGAGAGCGGAGACGACGCCCGCGCGGTGCCGTTCCTGAAACGCTTTACTGTCTTCAATGTCGCGCAGTGCGAAGGGCTGCGCCCAGAAGCCCTGAACGCGCTGGTCACGCAGAGCGCACCTTTGCCCGAGCGGGAAATCATCCCTCATGCCGAGGCCCTGATCGCGGCAACGGGTGCTGATTTCCGCATCGGCGGCGCGCAGGCCTATTATTCGCCCGGCGGCGATTATGTCGCGGTGCCGCCGCAGCCCGCCTTTCGCGATTCTGTAAATTTCTACCGCACCGCCTTTCATGAACTCTCGCACTGGAGCGGGGCAGGGCACCGGCTCGGTCGCGACCTGTCCGGCCGGTTCGGCTCCAAAGCCTATGCGCGCGAGGAATTGTGCGCCGAGATTTCCGCCGCGTTCACCTGCGCCGCCTTGGGGATCGCACCGACCGTGCGGCACGCCGATTATGTCGGATCGTGGCTCGAAGTGCTGCGCGAAGACAATCGCGCGATCTTCCGCGCGGCAGGGCAGGCGAGCAAGGCGGCGGACTATATCCTTGGTCACGGCGAGGCGATGACCGGCGATGAGCTGGGGAGGCAGGCGGCATGATCCTACTCCCCGACGATCTTCGTCGCCGCATGCTGGCACAGGGCGAGGCGCGCGGTGCCCGACAGGTGCCGCTGCTCAAACTCTTCAATCCGCTCGGCGCGGCCACGTGGCTGGCCTCGGAACTCGATGCCGATGGCGACACGCTGTTCGGGCTTGCCGACCTTGGCTTCGGATGTCCGGAACTTGGCTCGTTCGGCCTCTCCGAGATCGAAGCCTTGCGCCTTCCCTATGGGTGCCGGATCGAGCGCGACCTCACCTTTTCCGCCCGCTTCCCGCTCGTGGTCTATGCCGAAGCCGCAAGGCAGCAAGGCCGGATCATCGAGCGCGAGTGCTGGCTGTGCGCGGCCGCCATTTCGCTTGGCCTCGACCCCACGCAATTCCGGGCAAACCCGCACGGATGAGCCGCGCCGCTCTTGAAGGCGCTTATCCCGGCTGCACCCGCGAGCCCTTGCAAGACGCAGCGGATGCCGCCGGTCCACCCCCAAGGAAAAGGAGTGAACTGTCATGCACCTCGCACATATCGATCATGGCAAGCTGTTCGTCAGCAAGACCAATATGCGGCACGGGACCAAGCCGCCCGACGTGTCCGACATTCTCGCCACGGTGAAGGCGCGCGGCGTGATCGTGCCCCTGATCGTGCGGGCAGGCGAAGACGAAGGCAGGCCCGGCATGTTCGCCATCGTCGCCGGAGCGCGGCGTTTCCATGCCGCGACACTTGCAGCACAGGAGAGCGGCGAAGTTGATCTGCTCCCATGCGCGATCATGGACGCAGGCGACGATGCCGCCGCGCTCGAAGCCTCGCTGATCGAGAATATCGCTCGTCTCGATCCCGACGAGGTGGCGCAATGGGAAAGCTTTACCCGGCTGATCCAGAAGGAAGGGCGCAGCGCCGAACAGATCGCCCAGACCTTCGGGCTGACTGATCTTCATGTCCGCCGCGTTCTCGCGCTTGGCAATCTGCTGCCCCGCATCCGCACTCTCTATCGCGAAGGCGAGATCAACGCGGCCAGCATCCGCCATCTGACCCTCGCAACCAAGGCGCAGCAAAAGGCATGGCTGGCGCTGTGGGGCAGCGAGGACGATTATTGCCCGACCGGGCACCAGCTCAAGTCATGGTTGTTCGGCGGCGTGTCGATTTCCACGAAACACGCCCTGTTCCCGCTTGAAACCTACAAGGGCCGGATCATTGCCGACCTGTTCGGGGAGGATGGTGTATTCGCCGACGCCGATCAGTTCTGGCGCGCGCAGAATGCCGCCATCGCAGCGAAGCGCGACGCCTTTCTGGCGGAAGGCTGGAGCGAGGTCGAGGTGATGGAACCGGGGCAGTATTTCCATTCATGGGAATATGAGCGCACGCCCAGAGACAAGGGCGGCAAGGTCTTCATCAGCATCAGCCATCGGGGCGAAGTCGAATGCCATGAAGGCTGGTTGTCGGGCCGGGAAGCGAAGAAAGTACGCGCGCTCGAAGCGCGCGGCGGCGCAACCGAAGCCGACCGGCAGGCGGCGCGCGACCAGCGCAGCGAGACGACCGGTCCCTTGCAGACCTATATCGATCTGCACCGCCACGCCGCTACGCGGGCCGTGCTGACCGATCATCCCGCCGTCGCGCTGCGGCTCATGGTCGCCCATGTCATTGCCGGTTCGCCGCTCTGGAACGTGCGGGTGGACGACCAGCATGTCCGCAATGAAGCCATTGCCGAAAGCGTTGAAACCTGCGCTGCGGAAACGCTGTTCGACGAGAAAAGCCGTGCGGTTCTGGCTCTGCTGGACTTCCCGCCCGACGCGCCCAATGTAACCGGTGGCGGCGATGATCTCGCAGCAATCTTCGCGCGGCTCATCGGCCTTGGCGATCATGAGGTGATGGGAATCCTCGCCGTGGTCATGGGCGAGACGATGCAGGCGGGGAGCGCCATCGTCGAAGCGCTCGGCACCTATCTGAAGGTGGATATGGCGCGCTGCTGGACGCCGGACGATGCCTTGTTCGATCTCATTCGCGACCGGCAGGTGGTTAATGCGCTGCTGCGCGAAGTGGCGGGCAAGGCGTTCGCGGACGGCAATGTCGCGGAAAAAGTGAAGACGCAAAAGGCAATCATCCGCGATTGCCTGCATGGCGACAATGGCCGCAAACGGGTTGAGGGCTGGGTGCCCAAATGGCTGCGCTTTCCGGCCCAAAGCTATACTGTCAGGCCATTTGCGACTCTGGCGAAATGGAAGCAGGTCGAGCCGCTCATCAAAGGCTTACCGGAGCCCACGCCGCAGATCGATCCCTACGCTGTTGCCGCGGAATGACAGGGCGGGGGGCAGCGCATCGCTGCCCCCCGTTTCGCTTTTGAGACAACTGCAAAATTGCCGCCCGCGCATCCTTCGGATCTCGCGCGGGCGGCATGTCTTTTGTCCGGCTGGGCTTTGCCCTATCGTCAGGGCACGGGGAGGGCCTATGCCGAAAAGTGAAGAATTCCGCATCGAACTGGAGCGCCAGATCGCGCGGGCCGAGGTACGCGGTCTGGCCTTTATCGAAGTGATTTCCGGCGAACTGCATCGCAATGTCGGTGGCTATCCCGGCCCCGATCACCGCATGCCCGCCTGCTGTTCGGTTATGCGCGCAGAGATGCGCGGCGGCGATCAGATCGTCCATGCGCCGCCATCAGGACAGGGCGCGACCCTGCGAATTCGCTACCAGCTTCCGCGCTAGACGGAGAACCCGCACAGCACCGTTCGCCGCTGCCACCTGACGCCCATTCCGGCACTGCTGGTGCTTCCGGGGGCGGCATCGCCCTGGTCGCCGGACAGGATGGAATCCGGGCGTTTGCGATCCATACGCACAGTGTTCAGGCTCATGTTCGGGAACGACCGGCTCGATTCAGGCAGTGCCCCGCATGCTGTTGGGGCCGGACGCAACCCCGGCTGCCTCATCGACCTATGGCACGGGCCAAGGCCGCGCAACCGGGCTGGCCCGCCTATTTTCCCCTCCGCGTAAACGCGGCTCCTCGCGCCCGCTTCGCTCCAAAATAGCCCGGCCAGTCCGGTCCTTCGCTCTGCTGCGGCCCTTTGGGTGCGGCCCTTCTCCCGCGCCCATCACGGTCCCGGCATCGCCGGGGATCGGCTCCGGCGAACAGATGAAAGGAGCACACCATGTCCACTCTCGGTATCGTTTCCCGCAACCCCGAAACCAACGAAATGCGTGGGTCAATCGCACTTCTCGGACGCCGTAATCCGGTCGGCATCGAGATCGTCCCCAACCCCGCCAAGGCGCATGAACGCCAGCCCGACTTCCGCATCTTCAGCGGTACGAACGAGCTGGGCGCGGGCTGGGTCAAGACCTCGCGCGAGACCGGCAAGGCCTATATCTCGCTGCGCATCTTCCACCCGCAGATCGCACAATGGCCGATCTACGCCAATCTCGGCCGCGCCGCCGGTCAGGACGATGACGATGTGCTGGCGGTGATCGTCAACGAAGCCGTCTGACCGCCTTGCGAGGCTCCGCGTCCCCACCGGCGCGGAGCCTTCGTTGTCCGGCGAGGGGGTCGAAAAGCGATGCACGCGGAATCGACCCTGCCGGGCGCTGCGCCGCGCCCGCATTTTCCTGCCTCATCGCGGGCGGTCCCGATCCGTCTGCAAGGAGCTAGGAAAGGAACGCTTATATGGATGACGACGCTTTCGACCGGGCCGGAAAGGCCCGCAAGGGCAGCCCGTTTCTGAGCGCCAAGCAGGCCGCTCACTATCTCGGCATGCAGGCCAAGACGCTGGCCAACATGCGCTGGCGGGGCGAGGGACCGCGCTACCGGCGGCACGGCGGCCGCGTGAATTATCATATCGACGACCTCGACGACTGGTCGCGCCGCACTCTCGCCGGTCTGCATTCCGCGACCTGGGACAAGGAGCCGGACGATGCGTAAGCCGCGTGTATCCCGCCTGCCGCGCCCCGTGCCTGCGCCCTTACTCGAATGGGACCCGCCGCTTGCCCGCCAGCTCCGCGCCCGGCGCCGTCCGGTGCTGGCAGCGAGCATGATCGGCCTTACCCTTCTGGGGCTGGCGACCGTGCTCGACCTGGCCGTCCGGCCCGCGCTGCGTCTGGTCTGGAACGCTTCAGCCAGCGCTCCGGTCGGACTCTGGCGCATCGATCCCCATGCGCGGCTCCACACCGGCGACATGGTGCTGGCAAGGACACCGCGCAGCGTCCGGACGCTGGCCGCAAAGCGTCGCTACCTTCCTGCCAACGTGCCTTTGCTCAAGCGCATCGCGGCCGAAAGCGGCGATGACGTCTGTGCGCTGGGGCAGAATATTTTCATCAACGGCTCATGGGTTACCGCTCGCCGCAGCACAGACACGCGGGGCCGTCCGCTCCCATGGTGGCATGGCTGCGAGCGGCTTCGTGGCGGCCGGGTTCTGCTGCTTATGGATGCGCCGGATTCCTTCGACGGACGCTATTTCGGGCCGGTCGATGAGGATGCGCTGATCGGAAAGGCGATGCCGCTATGGCTGCGCTGACCCGCCTCGTCGCGCCGCTTCTGGTGGCCCTCGTCATGCCGTCCGCCAGCCTGGCGCAAACGCCCGAGCCGGTCGTGGAAATCACTCCGGCAGTGGAGCGCTGGCAACCGATCATTGCCGAAGCCTCCCAGCGTTTTGCCATACCGCAAGCCTGGATCGCCGCCGTCATGCAGGCGGAAAGTGCCGGACTGACGCATTGGAAGGGCCGGCCGATAACCAGTTCTGCAGGCGCTATGGGCCTGATGCAGCTTATGCCCGGCACCTGGGACGCTATGCGGCAGCGCCATGGCCTTGGTCCCAACCCACACGATCCGCGCGACAATATCATGGCCGGAACCGCCTATCTTCGCGCGATGTATGACCGCTTCGGCTATCCCGGCCTGTTTGCGGCCTATAATGCAGGCCCCGGCCGTTATGCCGAGTATTTGCGTTCGCGAAGGCCGCTTCCCGGCGAGACCCGGGCCTATATCGCGCAGCTTGCAAGTACGCCCGCAACGCCGGAAATGCCGCCTGCGATGCTGCCCAGAACGCGGCTGTTTTTCGCTCTGGAAGGAGCAGAAAGGACGATTGAATCTTTGCCTGCGCCGCCCGCTTCGGAACCGGCCGCCCCGATTTTCGTGCCTCTGAACATGCCATGGGAGCACCGCAAATGAGCGCGTGGCCATGCGGGGAGGGAGTGATATCCGCTCGAGCCTGCCCAGTATCCGGCAGGCAGCAGACCACCTCAAGGACGACGGTTCCCCCAATTTTGCTGACGCAAAATCGGCTCCCCCATCGCCGCTCACGCGGCCGCTTCGCGGTCCCTGACTCGGTCTGCTCCCCGCCGGAATCCGCCCCTGTCGTTACGAGATCAGGAGGCGATCATGGAACTTCAGCAGCATATCGAAGAGCTTCGGGCCGAACTTGCGTGGAACGACGATCCTGCGGAGATCGCGCAGATCGAGGCCGAACTGGAAGCCGCTCTGCGGGAGCTGGAGCAGCATCCGAGAGGCCTCTGATCGGGGTCCGGGAACGGCGCGTTTCAGCGTCGTTCCCTTCTCGGTCGATGGTTGGCTGTGGTGACGGGGAAGGGTGGAGGAGCGCGAGGTCAGGGGAAGGGGGCGTAAGGCAAGATGAAAGAAATGGCGCCATGCCCTGCGGCCTTCTCGCCATAACTCCTTGTCTGCACATCCTTTTTGCGGTGCTCGTCGATGGCGCTATCCGGCGAGCTATGGCGCCATGCATCGCTGAAACCTGCGGATTACTGCGCTTTTATATGGCGCCATCCGGGCTGATCGCGGATTTCTGCCATGTCGCATGACGACGAGATCGAACCGCGTCTTGGCAAGCCCCGCAGCACGCCGATCCGGCGCGGCCGCAGCTATATGAGCCAGGTGCTCAAGGCCGCCAATCTCGCAGGCGGAATCAAGGCTGCCGGTGGGCGGCGAGGGGCCTTTCACGGCAATCGCTCCGGGATCGGTGTCGGCGTGGGCCGGGTGCTCGCCTCGCGCGATCGGTTCGCGGCCTTCCGTCAGCGCCGCGTGATGGTCAAATCGCGCATTGTCCGGCTCGACCGGGCGAGGGGGATGAATGCTGCCCGCGCGCATCTGCGCTATATCCAGCGCGACGGCGTAACCCGCGAGGGCGCACCCGGGCAGCTCTATTCCGCCGAGCAGGACAAAGCCGACGGCAGGAGCTTCCTCGACCGGCAGACCGGTGACCGCCATCAGTTCCGCTTCATCGTGTCTCCGGAGGACGGCCAGAATTATGACGATCTGCGTGCGCTTACGCGCCGCCTGATGGCGCAGATGGAACAGGACCTCGGGACCAGCCTCGATTGGGTCGCGGTCGATCATTTCAACACCGGTCATCCCCACACCCATGTCATCGTGCGCGGCAAGGACGAGCGTGGCCGTGACCTGGTCATCGCCCGCGAATATCTGACGGTCGGTATGCGTGAGCGCGCCGCGGAACTTGTCTCGCTCGATCTCGGCCCGCGAAGCGATCTCGAAATCGCCGACCGGCTTCAGAACGAAATCGGTCAGGAACGGCTGACCGCTATCGATCGCCGCTTGCTGCGCGGCATGGACCGGGATCGGGTAGTGGAGGCAAGCGATCGCGATCCCTTCCAGCAAGGTTTGCGGGCGGGAAGACTGCAGACACTTGGACGGCTTGGGCTGGCCGAGGAAATCGCACCGGGCAGCTGGCGGCTCGCCGACGGGATGGACGAGACATTGCGCCGCATGGGCGAGCGCGGTGACATCATCCGCACGATGCAGCGCGCCTTTACCGAGCATGGACTGGAACGCGCGGCCGCCGACTACGTCATTGCCGATCCTATTTCCATGACGCCGATTGTCGGACGGGTGATCGAACGCGGTCTGTCCGACGAGATGACCGACCGTCACTATCTGATCGTGGATGCGAGCGATGGACGCAGCCATTATGTCGATATCGGCAAGGGTGACGCCACAGAGGCAATTCCTACTGGTGCGGTGGTGAGGATCGAGGCCAGATCGACAGCCGCCCGCATGGTGGATCGCACTGTCGCCGAGATCGCGGCGGCTCATGGCGGGCGCTACTCGGTCGACATCCATTTACGGCAGGATCCCAATTCTTCGCAGAGCTTCGCCGAAACCCATGTCCGACGTCTGGAAGCCATCCGCAAGGCAATGGGCGATCTGGGGCGTGAGGCCGATGGTACATGGATCATCGCTGCCGATCATCTCGAGCGGGCAGCGGCCTTCGAGGCGCAGCGGGCGAAGGCAGCCCCAGTCGTCGTCAACACCCTGTCGTCCTTACCACTCGACCGGCAGGTCGGCAGCGACGGCGCGACCTGGCTCGATCGGCAGTTAGTCGGTGCCGAAACTGACCAGTTCCGCGATGCCGGATTTGGGCGAGATGTTCACGAGGCGCTGGAGCGCCGACGGCAATGGCTCATGGAGGAAGGCCTGGCACAGGAAGAGCAGGGCCGCGTCATATTCCGGGCGAGTCTGTTGGAGACGCTTCGGCGGCGGGAATTGAGCCGTGCAGCCGGGCAGCTCTCAAATGAACTGGGATTGCGCTATGCCGAGGCCAGATCGGGAGAGCGGGTCGAGGGCGTCTATCGTCGACCGATCGAGCTTGCATCGGGGCGCTTTGCGCTGATCGAAAAGTCGCGCGAGTTTACGCTCGTGCCATGGCGTCCCGTCCTTGAGCGTCATGTCGGCAAACACGTGTTCGGCATCATGCGGGGAGACAGCATCAACTGGACAATCGGACGTCAGCGGGGAGGGCCGTCGATTTCTTGAAGGGAATGGTGGAAATTTGGGACTTCCCGGTCATTCCATGCGCGGCGGCTGAATGTCGGCTTCTGACAAAAGCTGCCGCTCTAGCTTTTGCCCGGGCAATATCACCGGACGAGCGGAATTGGGCCGACAGCGGATTGGCGGCTTTGAGCGGCTGGTATCTAAGAGCAGACATCTCTTTGAACCAAACGCCCCGGTCGAACTTGTCGAGCCACAGCTCGGCGTCGGCCGTTGCGAAAAACACGATAGCTTTGTTGCCAAGATGTTCTATTATCCTGGTATGGCGAAGAAGATCACTGACAATCAGATCATCGGCGAGCTAGGAGAGGCTGCGGTCCGCAAGCGGTTCCTGTCTATAGGTTTCCAATTCGACCATCGCAGTCGCCTCGAGGCAGGAATCGATGGGCTTGCGGAGGTCATGATCGACGGCGAACCAACCGCTCGCATGATCGCTGTCCAAATCAAGTCGACGCGGGCGGGCAAATACCGATCGGAGACCGAGACCAGCTTCACCTATCTGCTAGAGTTGAAGGACCTTCAGTATTGGAAGACCTCCAATCTGCCAGTCATCGTCGTTCTGTATCGTGAGAGTGACGACAGCCATTACTGGTGTCAGGTCCAGAACCACCCTGGCGCAGAACAGCGCGTACTGACCTTCGACAAAAGCCGCGACATTCTCGACCGCTCATCCCTTGATCGGCTCGCGGCGCTGACGGTGCCTGTGAACGGCTTCGGCTATTATGTTCCACCCCTGGGCGGTGGCGAGACAGCCTTGGTGAACATGTTCCCGATCACTCTGCCTCCGGAGATTTTTGTTGCAAGCACACCATTCGACAGCAAGCGAGCGATCAAAGAGCTATTCGATCAGGACGAGCCGCCGCGCTTTGACTGGGCAATCAAGGCTGGGACCTTCTGGTCATTCCATGATCCGCGCAAAGCTGTGACGGCAGCGATCGTCGATATCGATCAGGTGGAAGCGATTGAAACCCCACTCATTGCCTATCATCAGGAGATGGACGAGCAGAACAACTTCTCCTTCCTGCTCCGACAAACGCTGCAGCATCAGATGCAGGACGACCTAGCGTGGGATAAGGAGAACAAGCTGTTCTACATCCGGGCGATCGAAGACAGCCAACCGAGGACCTTCCACTATCAGTCCGCCAAAGTGAAAACGAAGGCGGACGTCGTGAACGTGTCGATGAGCACGAAGATGCCCGGAAAGGTCGGCTTCGTACGCCATCACGCTTTCGTCCCTCGCTTCGAATGCATGATGGACCAATGGTTTCTGATGGTCAGCCCGACCTATCACTTCACAACCAACGGGTTTTATCGCCACCCCCATCCGGACGCACTCCTCTCAGGAAAGAAGCGGCTGGAGAACAATGCGTCGATCCGCGGCCAGGTGATCATGTGGCACCGGTTCCTTACACAGCATGAGCAACGGGGCGGTGGGCTATTCGGGAATGAGGACGCCGGTCCTGCGATGATGCTCCGTTTCCAACCTCCTCCCGAGGTGGATTTGCCGACGACAGTGCCAGACGACGTTTGGGGGCGGCCAAAGCAGGTTCAGCCGGTCCGGGATGAGGGCAGCATAGTGGGATTGTTGTTCGATGAAGTTTGAGTGTCGGATATTTGACGAGCCCTTGCTCGAATTTGGCGATCAACACAGCCATCCCGATCCTCGGTTGGGCCTGACCGACGCTGGCCCGTTGCAGGCGCCGCTGGGCGACAAGATTCGCGTCGGCTTAGTCGGCGATGCCAAGACCGTGGAAGGCTCGAAGAATTTTCTGGTTGCGGCAGCATCTGGCTTCGCCTCGAAAGCCGAGAGCCATCCGAACATGAACCCGCACTTTCCTGGCCTGAACAACAACAATCCATTCCGATGTGGTTTCGAGGTCGATGACGACGCTTGCGGCACGTTGACCAAAGCCCAGATCGACAAGATCCGGAAAGAGCCCAACCACGCCAAGGCGGTCGAGATGGCGGTCGACGCGGTCATGGATATCCTCCAGACGATGGACGATAGCGGCAATCGGCCCGACGTCGCCATGATTGCGTTACCTGTCGGCCTTATCGAGCGGGTCTGGAACGCGAAGACCGATGCGCAGGGCACGACTGAGAAGGAAGACGCTGGCGGCTCCGACGCGCCGAACTTCCGAGGCCTACTCAAGGCCCGCGCCATGCCGCTGAACTTCCCGATCCAGATCATCTGGGAAGACGTGATCGACGAAAATGCCAGGATCCCGCGTAAGGTGAAACTTAGCAGCGAACGGAAGATTCAGGATCAGGCCGGTCGGACTTGGAACCTCCTGACAACACTCTACTACAAAGGCACAGGTCGCATCCCTTGGCGGCGCCTACCGAAAGAGGGCGAGTTTCGCGCCTGCTACATCGGGGTCAGCTTCTATCGCGATGTCATGGGGCAACAGCTATGGACAAGTTCGGCCCAGATGTTTGATGAGCGGGGTCGCGGGTTTATCCTGAAGGGGAAGCGGGCTCAGACCGAGACGCGCGGCCGCCATCCGTACATGACCGAAACCGACGCCTATGACCTGGTGAAGGGCGCGTTGAAGGCCTACCGCGATCATCACAAGCACCCTCCCGCACGGGTGATTATTCTGAAAACCTCACGCTTTCGGGACGAGGAAGCGGATGGCATCTTACGCGCGTTAGATGAGGCCGAGACCGAGTTCCGCGACCTTGTATGGGTCCAGGAATCCTATGACGCCAAAATCCTGCGAGATGGCGACTATCCGGTTTTGCGGGGAACATTCGTCGAGCTGGACGGCAAGGGCCTGCTCTACACGAATGGTAGCATTCCGTATTACGGCACCTATCCCGGTATGTACGTGCCGCGACCATTGCTCCTTTGCCCCCATCCGAGCAGCGACAGCACTGTCGCTCAGATCGCCGAAGAGGTATTCTCGCTGACCAAAATCAACTGGAACTCAACTCAGATGAACCAGCGTCTGCCCGTGCCTATTCGAGCCGCCCGCAAGGTGGGCGAAGTACTCAAATATATGGCTGAAGGACAGGTAGTGAGCTCGGACTATCGGCGATACATCTGAAAACTGGCGGCTGGCCTGGCGGCTGCTTTCGGGACAATACCCTGACTGCCTTTTCGGCGCTTTGCAGTTGGTCAGCTTCCGACCCGGAATGCTTCGTTGAGGTGCCATCGCTGGATAGTCGGCTTACGCTGCTAGCTGCCATTCTGCCTGAGCGACTACCACACACTCGTTGCGGTGGTTGTGAGCGCCAGGCTATTCAGATGTCTGTGAGTGCTGGTAGGCGCAAGGTGAGGAGCTGATGACGCAGGACATTACGCCACAAGAGGCGATTAAGCGCTTAGAGCAGCATTTTGGCGATCGCATAGGCATGCTCACCCATACACTGACGCTGTTGTCGACGTCCGGGCAGCCAACCGACGTGACCTTCTATAGGCGAAAGCCGATCTTGGACGTGCGTGTCAGCGTGAAGCTCGGAGCGGCACGGCTCTACGGACTCGAGGATCACGTTCCTCGCCTGCTCAAGCGGATCGAGTTTTCAAATGGCATGACCGCAAACATCAGCGAAATTTGGACGATTAATCCCATGCCTGCGGAGGGCTTCACGCAGGAGCAACTCGACAGCGTCGACTTGTCTGAAGGGGAGCAGCAAGCGGGGCCGGAGGGCAAGACTATTCGCAAAATGATCCGCAGTACCTACCATTGCAAAAGCAACAAGGAGACGGACTACTATCTGCGTCGCTGGATTGCTTCTTAGCCCGAGGCGCAGCGCTACGGCTTTGCCGCGGGCCCGCTGAGCTGCGCTGGCATCTCTCGTTGCGGGGGAGGCGGGTTATCACGAAGATAGGTGATGTAAGCACGCTGGTTTTGCAACTCACGCTGCCCTTCTTCATCCAAGCCAGATTCGTAGGGAATCAGCCGCGCCATTTCTGCGTCCGCCTCGTCGAACGCGCCGCAGTAGGCAAGCACGACGGCATATTGGCTGCGCACAGGGATGACGCGGCCAGCCAGCTTGAGCCCGACAATTGTGGGCATCAGATTAGTCTCGATGACGTTCCGGGCACCGATATAGTCGTGGTGGCCGACAAAGTCGTCGACCAGCTCCTGTCCGACACGGACGAACGAATCGAGCGAGTGCGCCATCGAGTAGAATTTCATGGCGTGAATCGGCCCCAGACCGGGGTTTTTGCCGATTGCCCTGAGTGCCTTGGACTGGAGGTCTAAAGCGTCGGCGAGATGCTTCAAATTATCGGTGTGGTTCTTCCCCTCACTGAGCAGAGGGAAGATTTTGTCAGGGTTCTTCGCCATCACATCGTTGATGGTGAGGCCGAGCACGCCGTAATACTCCGAGACCAGATCGAGGGTCGCGATGACGCACTCCTCCATCTGACCGAGCTCGTACATCGCATGGGCGTAGTTGTACCGCGCGACGCGGAGGTGCTGGGGGGTCTTGGGCAGCACGCGCGTCAGGTCTTTCATGATCGCTTTAACCGTGGCGGCGTCCTGGGCGCGGGCTGCGAAGACCATCCGCTTCATCCCAAGGGCAAGCCGTTCCTGCAGGCCGAGCGTCTCCTTGCGGATCAGCTCCTCCATGCGGTCGAGCTTGTCCTCAATGTCGGCCTTATCCCCCGCCTTGAAGTGGGCGAAGACGAGGCCGTCCAGAGCCCAGAATCGATCCTCGGCGCTGATGGCATCGGACTGTGCGGCTGTGGCAAGGTACCCAGCGATTTCGCCCATATACCCCATCTCGTGGAACAACTCGTCCGTGGCCATTTCTACCAGCGGCTTGATATTCCCAAGGGCGACGAACATTCGAAGGAGCAGGAAAACCCGCTGACGATCATTGTCCTGCTGCAGGGTGGCGATCAGTAGGTCGCGGATTGCCTCTCGTGCCTTCTGGAGGTGCTCACCGCCGCTTTCATCGAAACAGGCGAGGCCGAGCGGTCGCATAGCGTCGTGAATCTTGAAGTGGTCGATGCCGAAAATCTGGATCACGCCGCTCGATCGAAGGCGCCTGAATGCCGCCGCCGCTGCGGCAGGTTCGATCGCGAAGCTCCGGTTGAGCACGCCCGCAGCCTCGGCCTGAGTCATAGGGACATCACTGAGGCTTAATGCCGCCGTGGCGTGCCGATCAATCTCGTTGAACGTGGCGAAACCGTCGGAGAGGATCAACTCTTGGGCGGTCTCGGTGATGTGTGTACGCTCTTGAAGCGCCGCAATGAGTTGGCTCAGGTCGCCACCATAGCTCTCGCTTGCAATCTTGAGCGCGTTTTGGACGTAGAGGGGCAGTCCTCCCGTCAACCGCAAAAGGCGCTCGTAATCCTCATAGCTGCCGCGACAGCCGACCGACGCACCCTCTGCCGCGGCTGTCTCGTTGGACCAACCAGCAAGGAGCTCTGCCTTGATGCCGATCGTCGCTTCTATTCGTGCGATCGACGTACCTGGCTGGGCCAACAGAACGAATCGCAGGTGCTCGGATGCATTGACCAGCGCGACTAGATCGCCGGCCGGAACGCGATGGGCGTTGTCGAGTACAACTGTTGCGGTGAGTTTGTCCTCGGCCAGATGACGGCCAATAGCGAAGAGGATCTCGGTCCCGCTTGCACCCGGTAGCAGAATCTCGCCGAGCTTTCCCCCGCGCGATCCGTAGATGCGGGCCGCCAGTTCCCGTGACACCGCGCTCGCAATAGCTGGACCGGAAATATCCGCGACGTCGTAATAGGCCAGGCGATCGGTCGCATGCAGTGCAGTTTGTGAGACCCATGATGTCTTTCCGGCGCCCGAGAAGCCCACGATCATCCGCACACGATGCCCGTTCGCGAGGCTCGGCTCGTTGTCTTGAGGCCGGTAGCGGAGGGGCGGTGCAGGAAAATCCTGCAGCTGAATGACAAGCTGCTCGAAAAGGGCTGGAAGATCGGCGACCACAAAAGCATGATCCGGATTGGGCTCGGCGCCGGCGGAGGCGGCCATGATTCGGCCGGCGAGCTTCCAGACGAGTGTTTCGGGAGCGAGCACAGCGAATGGCAACGTCTCCGCTGAGCCCCGGCAGGCTTCAAAGGCCTCTTCTATGCTCGCTCGAGGTTGGGGAAGGACGTCATCTTCGGGCTCCGAGCCCGGGTAGAGCACCACGACATCTGAAGGCCATCCCTCCGCTTCCATGCGCTCGGCAAGGTTCGGACTTGGTGCGCTGTTCGTGACTATCGCGAACCGGCATGTTCCTTTTCGGCGCCCCTCCGAATGCTCGGCCCTGATCGCGTCGAACCGCTCAAGCGCACCTTCGATATCGCTGTAAATCAGATTTGCCGCCCGCTTCTTGACTTGAGCGTAGATGCGCTCGCGGTCCTGGAGCAACTCTACGTCTTCATCATTTTCTACGACGACGTGGGTTACGCCCGTTCGCGCGGCCTGAAACAGGCAGGCGGCCGCATAAAGGTGTTGGTACAGAAAACCGCCGTGAACAGCTTCGATTCTGATGAGCTGACGAGGATCGAGGTTGTAGGCGTCCATCTGTCGATCCTATCGGCACCAGAATGCCGCGCAACAGTCAAAACCTGATCTAGCCCGCCGCTCTCGATTTTGGTGCTGGCGCGGCTGACATGTCCACGAGGACATGCTTCATTCTAATGATGTGATTTCCATTCTGCTGAAGCGAACCCTACACAACGGCGAGCGTTAAGGCGTGTGCAGATTACTACCCGAGGAGTGGGTTTGACCGCTTTTGGCCATTCGGCAAACCTGTCGTTGAGGTTGCTACCGGCAGGAATCCTCCCAGCTTCAGTCATCAGCCGATTCGGGTCTCAATCGCAAATGCGGCCTGACCGCTTTCGGCGAAAGTTGACCTTGCCGTTGATGCTGGGGAACGACCGGGTCTGGGTCGGCAGCCGCCAAAATAGCCGTCATTCCTTGCTTCGGATTAGCTCGCCAAAAGCTGCCCTACGTTCAGACACTCGCCGGCGACGGCTTCTGGGCCGTTTGCGGATTGGCAGGTTTTGGCATGCGGGGGGCTATAGCTGACAGATCTCAAGTCCGAGACAAGCGGGGCTCGGTTCGCTTCGATCAACCGGCGCCCCGCGCTAGATAAACCTGACGAATATGTGTCGCCACTCGCACCGTTATAGGGACGCCGTACAGCGCCGGTGATCGACTTTGGCCGCGACAGGCCGCCACTGATCCTACGATAAGCAGAATTCAATCGGGGCGAGCGATCACCCTTCGCCTGCTCATCCCTATGCTTCCACGTCTATCGATCGTGTCGGCCTCGCCTAAGCTCACCAATCGTAGCTGACCTTCCAAACCTCTGCCTTGGTGCTGCATTAACCGGTCGCGCCCGCCACCTACCAGAACAAGGTAATGTCAGGTTGTTTAGCAATCGATATTGACATTGTCAGAACCTAGCTTCATTTAAAGTGCGGGGAGCACGATGTGATGAGTGATGGCCCGTACAAATCTCTTCCGATGAAGCCTCGTTGGCGACATGCAGCAAAGTGCGCGTACAAGGAGGCGTTCTCTCAAAATGAGATCGTCGAAAGCGTGACGCGCGCGTCACACGCGGACTGGCGCGCCGAAGTCCGGCAGGCACTTGTTGCGTCAGTCACCTCCGCTGTTGCTCCTCTGGGGCAGCAGCCGCTCTTCGCGGACCAAGTTCTGGCAGATCTCGCTGCGCTCCGGCGCGGCTGCGCCTCGCCGCTGGAGGCGTCTTTCGTCCGCAACGCGATCGATGCCGTAGTAACCGGACGAACTGGCGGCGATGCCGTCCAGTTCGCCGCGGAGGAAGCGCTCTCCGACCGCCTGCTCTGCAATTACCGTCAGGTTGAAGAGCATGTCCGCCGTGACGACAGCATACGCAACGCGGAGTTTGTGCGGAACCGCTTCGAGGCGGCGCACGGCCAAATCGATCTGTCCGGTCTCGCGCGTGCCGCACTGCGGACGGGCGAGCCGCTGATGCGCCGCACCCGCGCTCAATTCACCGATCTCGACGCTGGAGTTCCGCTATGACCGCCCGCACCTATCATGCCTCAAGCGAGACCGCGTTCGTGGTCGATGCGGTTGAGCTCGATGCGGATGTTCGCGACGGCGCGATCGCTGCCAACCTCGGGTCCGCGATCAATCTCTCAATCGCTGGGCTGGAGAGCTATTTCTATACCGGCTGGCGTCCAGAACTTGTCGACCTTCTCGTCATCGCGGCCGCTGTGGAATATTGCGATCTCAGCGTTAAACGCCCGGCGTGGGGCTGGGCGCGGTCCTTCGACCTGCGTGTGGCCGTCCATTCGCTCAATCGTTGGGAGGATCCCGCAGTCCACAATGCACTTGAGGATGCTCTTTCGTTCCTAACGGGCGATCAGTGGATCGTCAGCTTCGTGCAACGCAAGCGCGACATTGAGCGCGTGGGACAGGGCTCCCTCGGCTTCGACGTGCGCGACCGCGTGATCATGCCGTATAGCGACGGTGTGGATTCCCGCGCTGTTTCGGCGCTCGTCGATAATGCCGAAAAGGGCGGTCTCGTGCGCGTCCGCCTTGGTACCAAGGGCGCCGACACTCACTCCAAGGATCCCCGCGAACGCCGCTTTATGTCGGTGCCCTATCAGGTGCGGTTCGATGTAGGCCAGAGGGTCGAATCGTCGGCGCGGTCGCGGGGTTTCAAGTTCGCGGTAATTACAGGCATCGCTGCGGCGCTCGCCAATGTAGAGCGGATCGTAGTGACGGAGAGCGGACAAGGCGCCCTTGGTCCAATCCTCGTCACCTTGGGGCAAAGCCACCCCGACTATCGGGTCCATCCCGCCTTTACCCGTCGGATCGAAGCGCTATTCGAAGCCTTGACCGGCAAGGCGCCGCACTACGAGTATCCCCGCATCTGGTCGACCAAGGGCGAGACCGTCGCAGCGGCGCAGAAGCTCGCGCAGCCGCCCAACTGGGCGAACACCCGGTCATGTTGGCAGGGTGCTCGGCAGGTAAGCTTCGAGCACAAGCGCCGACAATGCGGTATCTGCGCTGCCTGCATGTTGCGCCGCCTCAGCATGCATGCGGCTGGCGTTGAGGAGCCTGCCGCCAACTACATCTGGGAGGACCTGTCCGCCCCCGAGATCGAGAAAGGCGCGGTCGTGGGCTTCAAGCTGATGACCCCTTCGCTCCGCGAACATGCCATAGCCGGTGTACTCCACCTCGACCATCTGGCCTCGCTCTCCGGCTCTGCCATCCATCGACGCGCGGTTGCCCGCGTCGCCCGCGAAACCGCTGATGCCCTCAGGATGTCGTCGGCCGAGGCGGAGGCGAACCTCTTGGCGTTGCTTGCGCGTCACCGCGCCGAATGGCTCGCGTTCCAAGAGAGTCTCAGGCCGAATTCCTTCGTCGCCAAGCTCGCGCAGGTCTCGCCGTGGCAGCGGTGACAGGCAGCCTTTCCCCCGAAGCGCTTGGAGAGCTGCTACGCGACGCCAGGGAGAATGCGAAGCTGACCCAGGCTGCGGCGGCGCAGGCACTGAATGTCGCGCGCACCACGTTGGTCGCCATCGAGCAAGGACAGCGCCGTGCGCGCCTCGAAGAGCTTCAGAAGCTCGCCGCCCTGTATCGCGTCTCACTCAACGTCTTGCTGCGCCAGGGCAGTGCGAAGGTCGATTTGCGGCCCCGCTTCCGGCGGGCCGGTGAAGGCGATGCAGAAGTCGAAGAGGCGGTCGCTTTGCTTAACAGCCTCGTCCAGGCGGAGCTGGAACTGGAAAACCTGCTCGGTATCCAGCGGGCGCGCAACGACCCGCCGGAGCGGCCCCTGCTGCCCGGCAACGTCTTGCTCCAAGCCGAACAGGACGCGAGCGAGCTGCGCCAGTGGCTAGGGCTTGGCATGGCACCGGTCCACGATATGGTCAGCCTGCTGGAAGTCCAACTGGGGGCGCGCGTCTTCGTCCGGCAGTTGCCGGCCCGGATTTCGGGGCTCTATGCGTTCGACGAAGTTGCCGGTGCCTGCATTCTGTTGAACGCGTTGCATCCTCGCGACCGGCGCACGCAGACCGGTGCCCATGAGACCGGCCATTTCATTTCCACCCGCCGCGCACCGGATGCGCTTTATGCGGATTCGCCTGAAGCTTCGCGGGAAGAGCGCTACGCTAACGCTTTCGCGCGCTGCTTTCTAACGCCCGCCCGAGCGGTTGCCGCCCGCTTTCAAGATGTCACGGCCGGTGCCGCGCGGCTCACTCGCCGCCATATCATTATTCTTGCACACGCCTTCGGTGTGTCGCGCGAAGCAATGGTGCGGAGACTTGAGGAACTCGGCCTCACTAAATCCGGCACCTGGGACTGGTTTAAGGAGCACGGCGGCATCACGGACGAGCAAGCGCGCGAAGTGCTCGGCGACGCGATACCGCCCGATCCAGCTAAGACCGATGCCGCACGGCAAGTGTCGATGCGCATGAGCCTCCTGGCGAGTGAAGCGTGGCGGCGCGGTCTTCTGAGCGAAGGGCAGTTGGCGCGCCTTCTTCATATTGACCGCGTCGAAGCACGCGAGATGATCGACGATTTTGAAGCTGAAGGAGCGGTCGACGATGAGTCGCCAATCCTCCTGGCTTGAGCGGGCGGCATCGCTCGTCGGCGATGCCAGCGTCTGGATCAACCTCGTCGCGACGGGCTGCGCTGAGGACATTCTTCGATCGTCGCCGGCGGAACTCGTCATCACGACGACCGCGCTCGGCGAGCTTGAAAATGGGCGCGCGAAAGGTCGGCAAACTGCCGCCGAGGTTGCGAGGCTGATCGAGGTAGGTTTGATCCGTGAGGTTTCGCTCAGTTCTACCGATGAAGCCGTGTTTCTGGACCTCGTCGCGGGTCCGACAAGCCTCACACTTGATGATGGCGAGGCGGCAACAATCGCATATGCGCTCGGTTCCGGAGCGGGCGCGCTGATCGATGAGCGTAAAGCCACCGACTTGTGTGCCGACCGCTATCCAGCGCTTATCGTCATGAGCACGACGGATCTGCTTCTTGCCGATCCGATCGTGTCGTCCTTTCAGGCCGATGGTCTCAGCGAATGTTTGTTTCTTGCGCTGACGGTCGCACGCATGCGTGTCCCGGACCGCCATCTTGCCGACGTCTGTGAACTCCTAGGACCGGATCGTTGCCGCGAGTGCCGCAGCCTGCCCGCAGCATGGCGGCAATCGGAGGCTTCGCGCTTGACCGGCTAATCTCATGACTTGCGCCGGATGGGACAAAACCGTGCTGATATTTTTCCGCATAGAAAGTAAACTGCGGCCGATGAGATGGAGCGGGCAGGATGTATCTTTCACGAATTAGAATCGAGAACTTCCGTAACTTCCGCGACCTCGACGTAGCGCTAGGCGGCAACGTCGTCATTGTCGGAGAGAACCGCGTCGGGAAGAGCAATTTGCTCTTTGGCTTGCGCCTGATCTTCGACCCCTCACTGCCGGATAGCAGTCGGCAGCTCGGTCTCGCTGACTTCTGGGACGGGCTGGAGGAGATTACTTCCGAGACGATCATGACCGTCTCGGTCGAGATCAAGGATTTCGAGGACGACCCCGATGTGCTTGCCGTCCTGACCGACTTCAGGCTCGACGACGATCCCGATACCGTCCGCCTGACCTACAAGTTACGCGCGACGCCGGGGCTCGATCATGCACCCGCCAGTGATGACGATTTCTCGTTCATCTGTTTCGGCGGGGAAAGCGAAGCCAAGCGCTTTGGCCATGATTTGCGGCGGCGGATCACGATGGACCTGTTGCCGGCGCTTCGTGATGCCGAGGGTGACCTCGCCGCTTGGCGCCGTTCGCCGCTTCGTCCACTGGTCGAAGATGCGTTCGTCGCGATCGACGCGGCAAAGCTCAAGGAGATCGGCGAGAAGATCGCGGAAGCAAGCAAGGCCGCGATCGAGTTCGGCGAGGTGAAGGCGCTCGAAGGCCGGATTGCCGAGCTGTTTCTCGCGATGGCGGGCGCTAAGCAGGACGTGAAGCCATCGCTTGGCTTTTCTGCGACCGATGCCGCCCGCATCAATCGCCAGATCCGTCTGCTCATCGACGAAGGGCGGCGCGGCGTTGCCGATGCTAGCCTGGGATCAGCCAATCTCATCTTCCTGACGCTCAAGCTGCTCGACCTTCAACGGCTGATTGAGACCAACAAGCGCGACCATTCCCTGCTCGCGATCGAGGAACCGGAAGCGCATCTTCATCCGCATCTCCAGCGGCTGGTGTACAAGCATTTGTTCGAGACGATCGTCAAAGGCGCGGCGGCGGAAGATGCTGAAACCGAGGAAGAGGACACCGGCGCGGACGAGGGCGAGCCGATGTCGGTGATCCTGACGACTCATTCGCCCCACATCGCCAGCGTCGCGCCGCTCGAATCGCTCCTGTTGCTACGGGCGGACGCGGATCAGGGAACTTGGGGCTATTCGACGGCGGCGACGGATTTCACCGAAGCCGAAGAGGAGGATTTGAGCCGCTATCTCGATGTAACCCGAGCCGAGATGGTGTTCGCCCGCGGAGTGCTATTGGTCGAGGGTGACGCCGAACGGTTCCTCATCCCCACGTTAGCCGAAGAACTCGACATTTCGCTCGACGAGCATGGCGTGTCGGTCTGTTCGGTCGCTGGCACCAATTTCCAGCCCTATGTGAAGCTGCTATGCGCGCTCGGCATTCCCTTTGCCGTCATCACCGATTTCGACATGATCGACGGAAGACCCCGGTCCTACAAGCGGTGCCTAAAGCTCACCCGTACAATCGATACCGCGCGGGGGGGCGCTGATACGGACGGCCTGATCGCGGCGATCAAGGCGATCGACAATTATGACGAGACCTATGAAAAGTTCGAGGATTTCGGCCTGTTCGTCAACGACAGCACGCTGGAAACCGAGATGTTCGGGGGCGACTATGCCGAGGCGATGATCGCGACCCTGCGCGAACATAATTTCAGCGCCGAGCGGCTGGCGCTCCTTGATGCCTGGGAAACCAAGCCGTCCGACGTCGATGCCAAGATCCTGATCAAGATGATCGAGCAGATGGGCAAAGGCCGGTTCGCGCAGCGCTTGGCATCGCGCATCAAAGGCCTGACTGTGCCGCATTATATCGCCAACGCGATCAACCATGTGATCGGCCTTGTCTGATCGTGCGCTCTATCTGAAGGCCGCGGAAGATCTGCGGCCCAACGACAAACAGTGGCAGGCCTATGAATCCGGCGGCCACTGCGTGCTGCTGGCCGGGCCAGGCAGCGGCAAGACCAAAACGCTGACAGTCAAGCTCGCGCGCATGCTCAGCGAGGATGTCGAGGATCCCCGCGGCTTTGCCTGTATCACCTACAATAACGAATGTGCTCGCGAGCTCGAGATGCGGCTCGATGGCCTCGGTATTGCGCCGGGCGGCCGCGTCTTCATCGGCACCGTGCACAGCTTCTCGCTGACCCAGATCCTCCTGCCCTATGCGAAGGTCGCGGGGTTGGGTCTCCCGGATGATTTCCAAGTGGCGACCCGGCGCCAGACGCGCGCCGCGCTCGAAAATGCCCATGCCAAGGTGATCAAGGGGCCGGAGAATCCGCAGACCTGGGATTTCCGGCTTGGGCAGCACCGCCGCCGATTCCTCAACCGGGACGTCGACGCCTGGAAAACCGTCGATCCGCAACTGACCAGGCTCGTCGAGGCCTATGAAGCCGAACTGCGCCAGATGGGCGTTATCGACTTTGACGACATGCCGCTTCTCGCCTTGCGCGCGCTCGCGACCAACGCCTGGCTGCGCAAGGCGATCGCCGCCAAATATCCGATACTGGCGGTCGACGAATATCAGGATCTCGGCCGGGCTTTGCACGCGATGGTGATGGGGCTGTGCTTCAGCGCCGGCATCCGCCTGTTCGCGGTCGGCGATGTCGATCAGTCGATCTACGGCTTCACCGGCGCGAACCCCGAATTGCTGAAGAAACTGTCGGAGCGCGACGATGTCGAAACCGTCCGGCTCGGGCTCAACTATCGCTGCGGGTCGCAGATCGTTACTGCCTCCGAATACGCCCTTGGCGAAGCGCGCGGCTATCGGGCACCGGACGGCGCGCATGAGGGCACGATCTATTTTCATCCCTGCACCGGCGGCTATGCGGCGCAGGCGCGATATTTGATCGAACAGTTGATCCCCGAGATACGCGCGCGGCGCCCCGATCTGAACGTTGGCGAAATCGCCATCCTCTACCCCGCAGCCTTCATCGGCGACGAGGTCGCGACCGCCGCGGCCAACAACGGCTATGGCGTGATCCGCACCGACGGCAACGCGCTGTATCCTCGCGGCAGCCGTCTAATGCGCTGGCTCGAGCAATGCGCGATGTGGTGCTGCGGTGGCTGGCGGTCAGGCCAGCCTCAGGTATCCCGCGTAATAGCCGAAGGTGCCCGCCTGTTCCATGAACTGCTCGCGACCGATGACGACCGGCTGGAATTTCAGCGCGACTTGATCGCAACCCTCTGGGATCGTCGTGACGACACTCTCAGTCTGCACGACTGGCTCGTCTCCCTGCGCGACGAGATTATTAAACCGCGCATCGATCGTGCCCGATCGCTGGCAGATGAGTTCGAGACGCTGAACACCTTCATCAACCGGTTTGGACCGACCGGTGATGTGGAGGATTTCCCGCTCGGCGAGTTCGCCGGCATCGGCACCGGTCTCGACCGGATCAATCTGTCCACCTTGCACAGCGCCAAAGGACGCGAGTTCGACGCGGTGATCCTGTTCGGGATGGAGGAAGGACGCCTTCCCCGAAACAATGCAAGCGATGGAGAGATCAGGGAAGCGCGACGGCTGTTCTATGTCGGCTTCACGCGAGCAAGGCATGAAATCCATCTCATGCACGGGCAGCACAACCCTTCACGCTTCGTGACAGAAGTGCAGGAGCGCCTCGAAGGTGAATGATGCCCGTTAAGTTCGCTTTACCCGGGACGATTCGAACGGAATCGTCGAAGCGCACCGCCGCCCTTACTGCGTTGAACTGCGAGCGATCTCATCGGTCGTAGCCGCTGCAGGGCCTGCGTAGAAGACCGCGGCATTTGGCGCGCCGAAAAGATTCGAATTGTTCGCTGGTCGTGAGGCTACCTTAATGAATTTCGTCCGCTTTCGGGTGGCGCCGATCTACGGCTGAGCGTCCTACTTGGGGCGCGAAGCTGCCTCGCGAATACGCTACCAGAAACGTCCGCTATCCCAATCTAGGTCCTAAAAGACGCCGTTCCGGATCGTCCCCAGACCACGCCACTCCGGTTCACCCTGACGACGGTGACCAACGATTGGTTTCGACGCCCAGATCCCTCATCATGAATAGCGGCTAGGTCGGCGGTCATAGGCATTGGAAGCTGGGGCTTACGGCGCAGGGGCAGCGAGGAGCGTCCAACTGGCACATTTCACAATGTGCCCTTCGTAGCGAAGACCGGGAAGGGGAGGGGCCATCAAGGATGGTTGCGGGCATCACGCTGACCCCCTGAACTGATCCAGCTTCGGCTTCGTTCGTGCCGCCTGTTGCGGCCCGTGAGTCGGAGCCTCGATCATGACCCCCACCAAGCTGCTTGTCGGCCAGATTTTCGTCGTTTTTGCTATCGTCATTCTGGGCGTCTGGGCTGCGACCCAATGGGCGGCCGCTATGCTCGGCTATCAGACTCAGCTTGGGCAGCCCTGGGCGATGGCGTTCGGGTATCCGGTCTATCGGCCGTGGCAGCTCTTTGCATGGTGGTATCACTACGAAGCCTATGCGCCGGAGGTCTTCGACAAAGCAGGCACGCTCGCGGGGGCCAGTGGCTTCCTCGGTTGCGCTTCGGCGATTGCCGGTTCGCTCTGGCGGGCCCGGCAGAACCGGCATGTCACTACCTATGGGTCTTCACGCTGGGCATCGCGTGGCGAGATCGGCAAGGCCGGGCTGTTCCGCGATGCAGGCGTGTTTCTTGGCCGCTATCGAGGCGATTATCTGCGCCATGATGGTCCGGAACATGTCATGGCCTTTGCGCCGACCCGGTCGGGCAAGGGGGTTGGACTGGTGGTGCCATCGCTGCTGTCATGGACCGGCAGCACCGTAGTTCACGATATCAAGGGCGAGAACTGGCAGCTCACGGCCGGTTGGCGCTCGCGCTTTTCGCATTGCCTGCTGTTCAACCCGACCGATCCGCGCTCGGCGCGCTATAATCCGCTGCTCGAGGTCCGCAAAGGCCCGGACGAAGTGCGCGATGTTCAGAACATCGCCGATATTCTCGTCGATCCCGAAGGCGCGCTCGAACGCCGCTCGCATTGGGAAAAGACCTCGCATTCGCTGCTCGTCGGCGCGATCCTCCATGTGCTCTATGCCGAGGAAGAAAAGACCCTAGCGCGGGTAGCGACCTTCCTGTCCGACCCCCAGCGTTCCTTCGCGCATACGCTGCGGCGGATGATGGCCACGAACCATCTGGGGACCAAGGAACAGCCGCAGGTTCACCCGGTGGTTGCGAGCGCAGCGCGCGAGGTACTGAACAAGTCGGAAAATGAGCGCAGCGGCGTACTTTCAACCGCTATGTCGTTCCTTGGTCTGTACCGGGATCCGATCGTGGCGCGCAATACCGCGGCCTGCGACTGGCGGATCAGCGACCTCGTCGATGCTGCCCATCCGGTCTCACTCTATCTGGTCATTCCACCGTCCGATATTTCGCGGACCAAGCCGCTGGTCCGTCTCGTCCTCAACCAGATCGGGCGCCGTCTGACCGAGCGCCTGGAGGGCGATCCGCACAAGAGCCGCAAGCATCAGCTTCTGATGATGCTGGATGAATTTCCGGCGCTCGGCCGGCTCGACTTTTTCGAGACCGCACTGGCCTTCATGGCGGGCTATGGCATCCGCGCGTACCTGATCGCCCAGAGCCTCAACCAGATTTCGAAGGCTTATGGCGAAAACAACGCCATTCTCGACAATTGCCATGTCCGCATCGCCTTTTCCTCGAACGACGAGAGAACGGCGAAGCGGATCAGCGATGCACTGGGCACAGCGACCGAACTGCGTGCGCAGCGCAATTATGCCGGGCACCGGCTCGCACCCTGGCTCAGCCATGTCATGGTGTCGCGGCAGGAAACCGCCCGTCCGCTGCTGACCCCGGGTGAGGTGATGCAACTGCCACCGACAGATGAACTGGTGCTCGTTTCGGGCCTCGCGCCGATCCGCGCGAAAAAGCTTCGCTATTTTGAAGACGCCAATTTCACTGCTCGTGTCCTCCCGCCACCCAGCCTCGGTCCTGATGATGGCGTCTACGCCGATCGCCCCAGCCCGCGGCCCGATGACTGGGGCAGCGAGGTGCGCGGTCTGCATGAAGGGCTGGTAGCGACCGCTGATCAGGAAGGCGCGTCTTTCGATGAGGAAGCCGAAGGCGGCCTGCAACAGCAGCGCCATCCCGGCCTTGCCGAAGAACGGCCCGAGCCAGTCACTGAACCTGGCGCGGACATGATCCCCGGCATCGAGGATGACAGCGATGCGGGCGCGGACCGACAGGCCATGGACCGGCTGCGGGGTCTCGGCGCTGTCCAGCGAGCCCATGCGATGAATGAAGCCGATCGTGGTGACGATCTGCTGCCGAGCTTCTGAGGGGAGGGCCGCCTGTGAAACCCCGCCATCACCTCTATCTCGACGACGAACTGACGGCCCAGCTGGAACGCTTGGGTTCGAAGCCGGGCACATCCAAGTCAGCCATCGTTGCGGATGCGCTGCGCGACTATCTCAACCGGCGCGCCACCCGCCAGGTCGACGATCTTCTGAAAGTCCGGCTCGACCGGATGAGCACACAGCTCGGTCGGATAGAGCGCGACAGCCTTGTGCTGCTCGAAACGCTCTCGCTGTTCGTGCGCTACCAGCTCACCGTTACCGCACCGCTTCCTGAGGGAGACAAGGCGGCGCAGGCGATAGGTCGGGAGCGCTTTCGCCGGTTCGTCGATCAGGTCGGCCGGCAGTTGGCGACGGGGCGGTCCATTGGTGCTGCGGCTTCCGAGGAGGCTGGCCAATGAGCGGCGTCAACAGCCAGGCGGAGGGCCGCCGCCGCGCCATGCTGCGCACCGCCATGGGCCCTGCTATTGCGGCTGCACTTGGCGATCCGCGCGTCATTGAGATCATGGTCAACCCCGATGGGTCTCTCCGGCTTGACCTCCTGGGCGAAGGCCGCGTCGATACGGAACTACGGGTAGAACCGGCGGAAGCGGAACGCATCATTCGTCTGGTCGCCAGCCATGTTCGCACCGAAGTCCATGCCGGTGCGCCGATCGTGAGCGCGGAACTGCCTGAAGGCGGTGAACGCTTCGAAGGCCTGCTGCCACCGGTTGCGAGTGGGCCGTGCTTTTCGATCCGCAAGCCAGCGGCCCGCATCCACAGGCTGATCGACTATGTCGCGGATGGCATCATGCGCGCCGAAGTCGCGCTGGCGCTCTCCATGGCGGTGGTCGAGCGCAAGAACATCCTTGTCGCGGGCGGGACCTCGTCAGGCAAGACGACGCTCGCCAACGCGCTGCTGAACGAGATGGCCACGCTCGATGAGCGGGTCATTTTGATCGAGGATACGCGCGAGCTGCAATGCGCCGCAGCCGATACCGTGGCGCTGCGGACCAGGCCCGGCGTCGTCACCATGGCTGACCTGGTCCGTTCGACCCTGCGGCTGCGTCCCGATCGTATCATCGTCGGCGAAGTGCGCGGCGGCGAAGCGCTAGACATGCTCAAGGCGTGGAACACCGGGCATCCGGGCGGAATCGCCACGGTCCACGCCAATTCCGCGCGTTCCGCGCTTTATCGGATCGAGCAGCTCGTCGCCGAATGCGTGGTCACAGTTCCGCGCCGTCTGATCGCCGAAGCGATCGACATTGTCGTGTTCATTTCCGGCCGGGGCACCGGTCGCAGGATCGAGACTGTGGCCGAGGTCAGCGGGCTCGATGCCGACGGTGATTTTGCCGTCACCGACCTCGCCATTCCCAACAGCACAGGAGATTGAAATCATGCACGTCCGCTATCCATCGGTTATCCGCCATCTGCCGACTCCGCTCCTCATAGCCGCGGCGGCTCTCGTCTTCCCCGCCGTCGCCATGGCCTCGGGTTCCGGCATGCCATGGGAAGAACCGCTCCAGCAGATTCTTGAATCCGTTCAGGGGCCTGTCGCCAAGATCGTCGCGGTCATCATCATTATCACGACCGGGCTGGCGCTGGCCTTTGGGGAGACATCGGGCGGCTTTCGCAAGCTGATCCAGATCGTCTTCGGCCTCTCGATCGCCTTCGCTGCCAGTTCCTTCTTCCTGTCCTTCTTCAGCTTCGGCGGCGGAGCGCTGGTCTGATGGTCGGTGCCGGCTCCATCGCGGCGGCAGGGCAGGTCGAGGGCTTCGAGGTCCCGTTGCACCGCGCGCTTACCGAACCGATCCTCTTGGGCGGAGCGCCGCGCGGCATCGCGATCCTCAATGGAACGCTCGCCGCCGCGATGGGGCTGGGACTTCAGCAGTGGATCGCGGGGCTTCTGCTCTGGCTCGCCGGGCACAGCCTCGCGGTGTTCGCTGCCAAACGCGATCCCGATTTCGCCACCGTCCTTGCTCGCCACCTCCGGCAGAAGGCCTATCTCTCATGCTGAGCCTGAAGGAATATCGTGGGACCGCCGATCGGCTTGCCGATCATCTGCCCTGGGCCGCACTGGTTGCCCCGGGCGTGGTGCTCAACAAGGATGGCAGTTTTCAGCGGACCCTACGCTTTCGCGGCCCCGATCTCGAAAGCGCAACCGACGCCGAACTAGTTTCAGTCTGCGCGCGAGCCAATAACACGCTGCGGCGAATGGGCTCGGGCTGGGCGCTGTTCTTCGATGCCGAACGCTTGCAGGCGCTGGGCTACCCTGCAAGCGACTTTCCCGATGCAGCATCATGGCTAGTCGATGAGGAACGCCGGGCCCATTTCGATGGACGGCGCGCCGAGCATTTCGAGAGCCGCTATCACCTGACCCTCTGCTATCTGCCGCCTGCCGATCAAGTGAGCCGGGCCGAACGGGCGCTCCTCGAGCGCGATGTTCCGCAGCAAGGACGAGACTGGCGGCAGGAACTGCGCGCGTTTGTCGCCGAGACCGACCGGGTGCTCGATCTGCTGGCCGGCTTCATGGACGAAGTCAGAGCGCTCGACGATGCCGAGACGCTGACATTCCTCCACGGCAGCATCTCGACGAAGCGGCATGTCGTCGCGGTCCCGGAAACGCCGATCTATCTCGACGGGTTGCTGGTCGACACGCCGCTTTCGGGCGGGATCGAGCCCATGCTAGGGGACCAGCATCTGCGGACCGTCACGGTCATGGGTTTCCCCAACGCCACCCGGCCGGGCATTCTCGATGCGCTCAACCATCAGGGCTTCGCCTATCGCTGGGTCACCCGCTTCATCGCGCTCGACAAGACCGCCGCGAACAAGACCCTGACCCGCATCCGTCGGCAATGGTTCAACAAGCGCAAGTCGATCGCGCAGCTCATGCGCGAGGTGATGATGAACGAGCCGGTACCGCTCACCGACAGCGACGCCGACAACAAGGTCGCCGATGCCGATCTCGCGCTGCAGGCGCTGGGCGGCGACCATGTGGCCTTTGGATATTACACCGCCACCATCACCGTGTCCGATACGGATCGCGCTGCGGCGGACGAAAAAGTCCGCATCGTCGAGCGCATAGTCAATGGCCTCGGCTTCACCTGCATTCGCGAGAGCGTGAACGCGGTGGAAGCCTGGCTGGGGTCGCTGCCCGGCCATGTCTATGCCAATGTCCGGCAGCCGCTGGTCCATACGCTGAACCTTGCTCATTTGATGCCCTTGTCGAGCGTCTGGGCAGGGCCGGCGCGCAACGAGCATCTCGCAGGCCCGCCGCTGCTCTATGCGGAAACCAGCGGATCGACACCGTTCCGCCTTTCGACCCATGTCGGCGACGTCGGGCATATGCTGATCGTCGGACCGACCGGTGCCGGCAAGTCGGTACTGCTGGCGCTGCTCGCCCTGCAATTCCGTCGCTACCCCGGATCGCAGGTCTATATCTTCGACAAAGGACTGTCGGCCCGCGCCGCTGTGCTGGCCTGCGGCGGCGAACATCATGCGCTGGGCGAGGGCGATGGTCTCGCCTTCCAGCCCCTGAAGGCTGTCGACGATGAGAGTGAGCGAGCCTGGGCGGCCGAGTGGATCGCTTCGCTGCTGGTTCACGAGAAGGTGGAGGTAACGGCCGAGGTGAAGGAAGCGCTCTGGTCGGCGCTGACCAGCCTTGCGAGCGCGCCCGTCGAAGAGCGGACGCTCACCGGTCTTTCGGTTCTGCTCCAGTCCAACGCGCTCAAGGCCGCGCTCATGCCGTATACGCTGGAAGGGCCGTTCGGGCGGCTCCTCGATGCCGCCGAAAACAGCCTAGCGCTCGGGACCATGCAGTGTTTCGAAACCGAGGCGCTCATGCACTCGGCAGGCGTGGTGCTGCCCGTGCTCACCTATCTGTTTCACCGGCTCGAAGAGCGGTTCGACGGCAGGCCGACATTGCTGGTGCTCGACGAAGCCTGGGTCTTTCTCGACAATCCGGTCTTCGCCCAGCGCATCCGCGAATGGCTCAAAGTCCTGCGCAAGAAGAATGTCAGCGTGGTGTTCGCCACGCAGAGCCTTGCCGATATCGCGGACAGCAGCATTGCCCCGGCAATCATCGAGAGCTGCCCACAGCGCATCTTCCTCGCCAACGACCGCGCGATCGAACCGCAAGGGCGTGCCGCATATGAACGCTTCGGGCTCAATGACCGGCAGATCGAACTGATCGCCCGCGCCACGCCCAAGCGGCATTATTGTCTGCAATCCCGGCGGGGCAATCGCCTGTTCGAGCTGGCCCTCGGGCCTGTCGCGCTCAGCCTGTGCGGGGCTTCCGATCCGGAAACACAGCAGCTGATCGAGCGGCTGCTTACCGAACATCGGCAGGCCGCGTTCCCCGCCGCCTTTCTAGAGGCGCGCGGCCTCGCCTGGGCCGCCGAGCTTCTCCGAGACTTCCCCGGTGCGAACAGCGCCGGGGGAGACCCCGTCCAACCCCAGCAGAAGGAGCTCTTCTCATGAAATTGCCTATTCTCGCGTCCATCCTTGCAAGCATTGCCTGCGCTGGCGCAGTCATCATTCCGCTCGCGCCGGCACATGCCCAGTTCGGCGGCGTCGTGTTCGACCCCAGCAATTATGCGCAGAATGTGCTGACAGCTGCGCGCACGCTGCAGCAGATAAACAATCAGATCCAGGCGCTGCAAAATCAGGCGTCGATGCTGACCAATATGGCAAAGCATCTCCAGCGCCTCGATTTCTCGTCGCTGACGCAGATCACCCGGTCGATGCAAAAGATCGGCACGCTGATGGATCAGGCCGAGGGCATCGCCTTCGACCTTGCCTCAACCGACGAGGCGCTGCGCCGGCAGTTTCCCGCTGCCTTCGACACGGCGCTGTCGACCAGCGAGATCGTAGCGCAGGCGCGGACCCGCTTTGCGGCGTCGATGCAGGGCTATCGCCAGACCATGCGGGTCCAGGCGCAGGTGGTCGAGAATATCGACGAGGACGCCGACCTCCTCGCGCAACTGGTATCCCAAAGCCAGTCCGCGACTGGCAGTTTGCAGGCGGCTCAGGCGACCAACCAGCTCATCGCGCTGTCGGCCAAGCAACAGCTTCAGATCCAGCAGATGATGGCGGCGCAATATCGCGCCGAAGCGCTCGAGCGTGCAAGGCAGCAGCAGGCCATGGAAGCCGCCCGCGAGCAGACCCGGCGCTTCATCGGCTCGGCCCGCATCTACACGCGCGACTGACGGCATCCGGAAGGCGGCCTGGCCCATGAACCCCGACCTCAACATCATCGACGGCTTTCTTGAAGCCTTCATCAGCTACATCGACAGCGGCTTCGGGCTTCTCTCGGGCGATGTCGCGTTTCTTACCAGCGTGCTGATCGGCATCGACGTGACGCTCGCGGCGCTCTGGTGGGCGATGGACAATGACCAGGATGTTCTGGGCAAGCTCATCAAGAAGGTCCTCTACGTCGGGGCCTTCGCCTTCATCATCGGCCAGTTCAGCACGCTTGCCGAGATCATCTTCAGGAGTTTTTCCGGCCTCGGGATCACCGCGGGCGGGGGAGGCCTCTCGGCCGACGATCTGATGCATCCCGGTGCAATTGCCGGGACCGGCTTCGAGGCGGCGCATCCGCTGCTCGATCAGGTCTCCGAGCTGTCGGGATTTCCGGAATTCTTCGGCAATTTCCTCTCGATCGCGGTGCTGCTCATCTGCTGGCTCCTGGTGGTGCTGGCCTTCTTCATCCTCGCGATCCAGCTCTTCATCACCATCTTGGAGTTCAAGCTGACGGCATTGGCAGGCTTCGTCCTCGTGCCTTTCGCACTTTGGAACAAGACCAGCTTCCTTGCTGAACGTGTGCTCGGCAATGTCGTGTCTGCGGGCATCAAGGTCATGGTGCTCGCGGTCATCGTCGGGATCGGCACCAACCTCTTCGACGAACTGACCGCGCTCGTCGGTAGCGAACCGGACATTGCCGAGGCGCTTAGCTTGCTGATGGGCGCGCTCACCCTGTTTGGCCTTGGCATCTTCGGTCCCGGCATTGCAGCGGGCCTTGTTTCCGGTGCCCCGCAGCTTGGTGCGGGTGCCGCTGTCGGCACGGTGGCGGGCGCTGCGATCATGTCCGGCGGCGCTGCAATGCTCGGTGCGCGCGGCGCGATGATGGCGGGACGGGGCGGCATGGGCGCGATCCGGGCCGGAACCGCGATGGGTTCGGCTGCGTCGAACGCCTACCGGCTCGGTCAGGAAACCGCCGGAAGCGCAAGCATCGGTGCCGGCCTTGGCGGTTTGGCCACTGCTGCCGGAGGTGCTGCATCGCAAGGCGCAAGAGCGGCCGCTTCGCGCATCGCAACCCCACTCAAATCCAGCGTGGAGAAGGGCCGACAGGCCGCCTGGAACGCCGGGCAACCCTCATCGACACCGCCCGCCTCATCGCCCGCCTCCGGCACAGGGCCGGCGGCGGGGGCGGGTGCATCACCTGCCGGCACGCCGGCCTGGGCGCAGAGCCTGCGCTCCGAGCAAAGCGCCCGTCATCGCCGGCACATGGCGATGCAGGCGCTGCGCGACGGAGACCGGCCCGGCAGCGGCGCAAATCCCAACCTCAGCGAGAAGGAGTAAACCCCATGATCTTCAAGCGATCGATCCAGCGCTATGGAGTGACGCCCCAGCCCGAGACACCCTATCAGCGTGCCGGTCAGCTCTGGGATGAGCGTATCGGCTCGGCCCGCGTCCAGGCCCGGAACTGGCGGCTTGTCGCCTTTACCTGCCTCGGTCTTACCGGCGTCCTGATCGGTGCGAATGTCTGGCAGTCGATGCAGAGCCGCGTCGCGCCCTATGTGGTGGAAGTGGATCGTCTCGGCGAAGCGCGCAGCGTCGCCCCGGCAATCCAGAATTACCAGCCCACGGACGGGCAGGTCGCCTGGCATCTGGGGCGCTTCATATCGAATGTCCGCTCGGTCTCGACCGACCCGGTGCTGGTGAAACGCAACTGGCTCGATGCCTATGACTTCGCCACCGACCGCGCGGCGATCTTCCTCAACGAATATGCAAGGGCCAACGACCCTTTCGCTGGTATCGGCCAGCGCAGCGTTTCGGTCCAGGTGACGAGCGTAGTGCGCGCTTCGGACAGCAGCTTTCAGGCCAAATGGACCGAGAGCATTTATGAGCGCGGGAGTCTCGCGAAGACCGAGCGCTGGACGGCCATGCTCACCGTGACGATGCAGCCGCCGAAAACGGCAGATGCCCTGCGCAAGAACCCGCTCGGCCTGTTCGTCAATGCGATCGACTGGGCCCGCGAACTCGATGGCCAGCCATCCCCATCTCCGCGGCAGGTCCAGACGCCAGACCTTGCTGTGCCCGCAGCCTCTGCCGCCGCGCCCCCGATGGCTGCCGACCCAGAACAGAAAGGAGTCCGTCCATGATTGCCCGTCTTTCCCTGTCTCTTCCCGTAGTGGTGCTGCTGTCCGCCTGCGCTGGGAAGACGCCGCCGCCTGCGATCGCGCTCGACAGCGTGCAGTTTCGGCCTGCCGTGCTTGAAGCTGAACCAGCCAAGCCTGTCGAGATCGTCGAAACACCCGTGCCGCTGCCTTTGCCGGGCCAGCTTCTCCCGCCGCCGTCGGTCAGGACTGAGGTCGGACCTCCTACGGCTCGGGTTGAAGCGGCGAACCGTGCGGCCACGCGCGAACCGTCGAGTGCAGGCTATATCAATGCCGTGCAGGTCTACCCCTGGACCGACGGCGCGCTCTATCGTCTCTATGCCGCTCCGGAACAGGTGAGCGACATCGCGCTCCAGCCCGGCGAGAAGCTCGTGGCGGTCTCGGCAGGCGATACTGTGCGCTGGGTCATCGGCGACACCTCAAGCGGGGCCGGTGAAACCGCACGGGCGCACATATTGGTCAAGCCCTACGCACCGGGGCTCAAAACCAATATGGTCATCACCACCGACCGGCGCGCCTATCATCTGGCGCTCGAAAGCACCGACAAGACCGCGATGGCGGCGATCAGCTGGACTTACCCGCAGGATCGCCTGCTGGCCTTGCAGCGGCAGAACGAACGTGCCGAGGAGGCGCGGCCGGTGGCGGACAATGTCGCGCTCACCAATCTGCGCTTCCGCTATGCCATTACCGGCGACAATCCGCCCTGGCGCCCCGTCCGGGCATGGGATGATGGTAACAAGGTCTATATCGAGTTTCCGGCCCGGCTCGACCAAGGGGAGGCGCCGCCCCTGTTCGTGGTTGGGCCGCTCGGGCAGAGCCAGCTGGTCAATTATCGTGTCAGCGGCAATCACTATATCGTCGATCGCCTCTTCGGCGCGGCCGAGCTGCGACTTGGCGAAACCCCGCAGGCTGTCGTGCGCATTTCCCGCACCGATGCGGCGCAGGGGAGGGCACGCCCATGAGCGGTCCCGACAAGCATGATGCTGCCCCGGTCCCGCGTGCTGATGGGGAGCCGACAGCGCCCCCGCCTGAGCCGGCCAGGCTGAGTGCCGAAAAGCTCGTCCTGCGCGCCGCACCCCGGCGTGTCGTCCGGTTCCGGCGCAGCGTGATCATCGGCGGAGCCGCTTGTGTTTCGCTCGCCATCGCCGGTGTCGCCTGGATGGCGCTGGGGCCGAAGACGTTGCAGGTGGTCGCGACCGCTGATGAGAAGGCCGTCGCGGACCGGCGAACTCCGGCCGATGCCGTCGCCAATCTGCCCGGAACCTATGGTGAGCTGCCATCGGGTGTTCCGGTGCTGGGCTACCCGCTGCCCGGCGATCTCGGGCGGCCGATCCTCGAGCACCAGCGCGGTCTCGGCATCGATCCGGCAACCGATCCGGGTGCCATACCGCCGTCCATGACCATGGAGGAGCAGGCCGCCGAGGCCGAGCGTCAACGGATCATTGGTCAGGCAGCGCAGGCCCGCGAGGCCGACGTGATGGTCCAGTCGTCCAGGCGGGGTGCTGTGGCGCCGACTGCAGGCGCGGATAGCACGCCCACAGGCAGTGCCGCGCCAGGCCAGAGCGAGCAGACAGCGCGTCTCGCACTGGATCCAGAGCGGGATCAGAACAACCAGCAGCGCAAGCTCGACTTTGTCGGGAGCCAAGCGTCGGCCGGCATCACCAATGCCCACGCGCTCCAGACACCGGCATCGCCCTATCAGCTGATGGCAGGCAGTGTCATCGCCGCCAGCCTGATGACGGGGCTCAATTCCGATCTTCCGGGCATGGTGGTGGCGCAAGTGACCGAACCGGTCTTCGATACCGTCACGGGGCGTATCCTGCTCATCCCGCAAGGCTCGCGGCTGATCGGCAGCTATGACAGCGTCGTGGCTTTCGGCCAGCGGCGTGCCTTGCTGGTGTGGCAGCGGATCATCCTGCCCGATGGCAGTTCGGTTCAGATCGACAATCTGCCGGCCACCGACAGCGCCGGTTATGCGGGGCTGGCCGACAAGGTCGACTTCCATAGCTGGCAATTGCTCAAGGGCGTCGCGCTCTCGACGCTGCTCGGCGTCGGCACCGAACTCACGCTGGGCAGTGACGAGAGCGATCTTGTCCGCGCGATACGCCAATCGACCCAGCAATCCGCCAATCAGGCGGGTCAGCAGATCGTCTCGAAGAACCTCAATATCCAGCCCACCATCACCGTCCGTCCCGGATGGCCGCTGCGCGTGATCGTCCACAAGGACATCGTGCTGCGGCCCTGGGCGGGCGCTCGCTAGACAAGGAGAGCCGCGATGCTCAAGCTTGCAAAATTGCCGGACCGGACACCGGTCAAACTGGCCATCACCATCACGCCCGATCTCGCCCATGCGCTCGGCGACTATGCGACGATCTACAACCGGACCTATGGCGACAAGGCCGAAGTGGCGGAGCTTGTGCCCGCCATGCTCGACAGCTTCCTGGCCAGCGATCGCGTCTTTGCCAAGGCGCGCAAGGACATGGAGGCCGGGACATGACGCGCAAGCGGACGATCGGCCGCTTCCGGCGCTCGAAGCAGGGCGGATGGGAAGGGGAGATCAACACCCTGTCGATCCAGCGTGCGATCCGTCTGGTTCCCAACGACAATAGGGTCAGCGACAGCGCCCCGGCGTTCCGGGTCATGCTGGGCTGGCAGCATATCGGTGACGCCTGGGAGCGCCTGTCGCGCACTGAGCCTCCCCGTGAATATTGGCGGGTGCGGATCGACGATCCCTTCTGTCCGCTCAGCGCCATGCTGTTCCCCGACGCGGAAGGCATGACCGCGCAGCTGGTGCTGCAGGTCTAACCATGGGCGAAGGAGCCGAGCGCGTTCTGACCATCCGGGAAGCGGCGGCGCTGCTCAAGGTGCACCCCAACACCATCCGCAATTTGCTGGCCGAGGGCCGCATTCCGGCGGCCCGGGTCGGGCGCCAGTGGCGCTTTCTGGAAGGCGAACTTGTCGCGTGGATTCGCTCGGGCTACCCTGCGCCTGCACGAATGCAGTCAGGTGCCCCAACAAAGGAGGCATTATGGCACTCTGGAAACGTGCAGGAAAATACTACGTCAAGCTCACAGCACCTGACGGAACGCTCATTAGACGCTCTACTGGAACGACCGACAGGCTGAAGGCGCTCGAATTTCACGACAAGCTGAAGGCCGAGCTGTGGGACCTTGCCAGGCTGAAGCAGAAGCCGAAACGGACCTGGGACGAGGCGGCTTTGCGGTGGCTGAAGGAGAAGGCACACAAGAAGTCCTACCGGGACGATGTGAGCCGGATCCGGTGGTTCACTAAGCATCTGCGTGGCAAGACATTGGATCAGGTGAGCAGGGACATGATCGACCGGCTCATATCGCGCCATTTCGCCCGCAAGAGCGATCGCACCAAGGATCTCTATGTCGCGCTCATCCGCGCGATCTTCCGGAAGGCGATGCGGGAATGGGAATGGATCGCGCATGTGCCGGCGTTCAAGACCTATGCGCGCAGTGGCCGGGTCAGGGTGCGGTTTCTCACCCATGATCAGGCCGCCGAGCTCATGGGTCGGCTTCCTGAACACCAGCGCGAGGTGGTGCTGTTCGCTTTGTCGACCGGCCTGCGTCAGGGCAACATACTCCATCTGCGATGGGATCAGGTCGATATGACCCGGCGCATCGTCACGATCGGATATGGCGAGACCAAGAACGGGGAAGCGCTCGGCGTTCCCCTGAACGAGGCAGCCCTTGGCGTGTTACGGCGGCAGAAGGGCAAACATCCGGTTCATGTGTTCACATTTCGGGGCAAGCGCCTTGCCAATGCGAATACGCGGACCTGGCGTGCGGCTTTGAAGGCCTGCGGGATCGAGGATTTCCGCTGGCACGATCTGCGGCACACCTGGGCGACCTGGCTCCGGCAGAATGATGTGCCCACCTGGGTGCTTCAGGAGCTGGGGGGATGGAAATCGGAGTCGATGGTGCGGCGTTATGCGCACATGTCGGTGAAGCATCTCCAGCCCTATGCCGACCAGCTGATTTTGCCGGGCACAGACCCGCTGATTAATCCGGTCACAGACACGAAAAAGTCTAACTGCCCGGAAAAGCTGGAAAGCTCAGGTCACAAAAATGGTCACAGTGAGAGCCGTCCGCGGCTCAAGCTTGTCGCCGGCCTCGACGTAAACTCTTGATTATGAAGGAAGAAAAATGGTGGACGCACTAGGGCTCGAACCTAGGACCCGCTGATTAAGAGTCAGCTGCTCTACCAACTGAGCTATGCGTCCATTCCGGTGGTTTTTCCGGGGCACCGCGAATCGCGGAGAGGCGTCTAATAGCGATTGTCGCGCGCTTGAAAAGAGGTTTCTTGCCTCCGCTCTAATAGTTTCCACCGGGCTGCTTGTTCCAGCGATCCACCATCATCAGCGTACCCACGCAAATCATGTTCGTGAGCATCGACGAACCACCATGGCTCATGAACGGCAAGGGAATACCAACCACCGGTGCCATGCCCATAACCATCAGCAGATTGACCGCCGCGTAAAAGAAGATCGTCGCCACCATGCCGCCAGCCAGCAGGCGCGCGAAACGGTCTTTTGCATCGCGCGCTACGCCCAGGCCCCAGCGCAGTACGAGCCCGAAAATCAGGAGCACGAACAGCCCGCCCGCCAGTCCCCATTCCTCCGCCATGGTCGCGAAGACAAAGTCGGTGTGCGGCTCGGGCAGATAGTCGAGCGAACTTTGCGAGCCGTTGCCGAACCCTTTGCCAAACAGGCCGCCCGACCCAATCGCGATCTTCGACTGGGTGATGTGATAGCCCGCGCCGAGTGGATCGCTTTCCGGATCGAGGAAGGTGGTCACGCGCCGCCGCTGATAGTCCTGCAGGCCGAAGAAATAGGCCAATGGAATGGCCACCAGCGCCGCGATCCCGCCACCGACGAACCACTTGGTAGGAAGGCCCGCCAGAAACATCACCACTGCGCCGCCGAAGACAATCGCCAGTGCCGTCCCGAGATCGGGCTGGAGCAGGACGAGCAGCATCGGCAAGCCTATCATCGCAGCGGCTGGAACAATCGCCCGCCAGGTGCCGATCAGGCCCACTGGCAGACCATGATAGAACCAGGCCAGAACCAGGACGATCGCCGGCTTCATCAACTCCGACGGCTGCAATACCATGAAGCCGAGGTTCAGCCAGCGCTGGCTTCCCCCGCCGATGGCCCCCAGCGCCTCCACGAGCATCAGCAGGAACACTACGGCAGCATAGATCGGCAGCGCCGCTAGCTTGGCAAGGTTGACCGGGAAGAACGACATCACCAGCGCCATCGACAGCGTCACGCCGAAGCGCAGCAGGTGCGAACTGGCGTAGGGCGACATCGATCCCCCAGCAGCCGAGTAGAGCACAGCGCCGCCAAAGGCGACCAGCAAGGCAATGGGCAGAATGACCTGCCAGGGAAACTGCGCCAGCGGGGCCGGCAAGGCTACGGCGCGCCTCACGTCAGATTGCCATTGGCGCTGGCGACCGGGTCTTCACGCGGTACGAGAGCATCGGTCACCGGAGTCTCGGGTTCGGCGATCGCGGCGCGCGCCTCGGCATCGACCTTTTCGGCGAGCTGGATGGGCGCGGGGGCGGGGGGCAGATCGACCCCGGCAGCGGCCGCATAGGCCGCATAGGACTGTTCGAGCCGCTGCTGCGCGGTCCCGCCCCACTGCTTCTCAAAACCGTGCAGTGCATCCAGCGCTTTGCCCGGATCGAACAGAAAGGTCATGACGTCACGCGCGATCGGATAGGCAGATCCCGAACCGCCACCGTGTTCGATTACCACCGCGCAGGCGTAGCGCGGATTGTTGAACGGGGCGAAGCAGATGAAAAGGCCATGGTCGCGATATTTCCAGGGGCCCGTCTTGCCGTTGGACAGAGCAAGCGAAACAACCTGCGCCGTGCCCGTCTTGCCGGCCATCAGCAAGTCGTCAATCGGAAGCCGTGCGCGCCCGGCAGTGCCCGGGCCGTTAATGACGTCGCTCATCGCGTTCTGAATGACCTGCACGTGATCGCCGTGGAAATTCATGCTCCCGAACTTCGGGATCTTTCCATCCATGATCAGACGCGGCATCACGGTCCTGCCGGTAGCGATGCGCGCGGCATAGACGGCAAGTTGCAGCGGATTGAACAGCATGTAGCCCTGGCCAATCGTGGCGTTCACCGTATCGAAGGCTTGCCATTCCCGGCCATACTTCTCCAGCTTCCACTCCGGATCGGGCACGGTGCCGTAAAACTGGCTTGCCACTGGCAGCGGGAACTCCTGACCCAGCCCGCAGCGGCGGGCCATGTCGGAGATCACGTTCATCCCGAGCTGCTGGGCGAAGTGATAGAAATAGACGTCGCAGCTTTGATAGATGCCCTTGGCCATATCGACACTGCCGTGCCCGCGCCGGTTCCAGCAGTGGAACACGCGGTTGCCGACGCGCAGGCCACCGTTGCAAACCACGCTCGCATCGGGTGACAATCCCGCTTCCAGGAAGGCCATGGCCACCATTGGCTTCACCGTCGAGCCGGGCGGGTAAAGGCCCTGCAGCACCTTGTTGCGCAAGGGCACCCGGTCGTTCTCGCTCAGCATCGAATATTCGACTCGGCCGATCCCGTCGGAAAAGCTGTTGGGGTCGAAGCTGGGCATCGAGGCCATGCACATGAGGTCGCCGGTCAGGCAGTCGATCACCACCACCGAGCCGGATTCAAGCCCGATCCGACGCGCGGCATAGTCCTGAAGCGGCCCGTCGATGGTCAGCCGGATCGGGTCGCCCGGTATGTCCTCGCGCGTTTCCAGATCGCGCACACGGCGGCCCGAGGCGGTGACCTCCACGCGCCGAGCACCTGGTACACCGCGCAGCTCCTGCTCGAACTGCTTTTCGAGCCCGTCCTTGCCCATCTTGAAGCCGGGCGTAAGCAGCAGCGGCTGCGGCTCAAGATCATACTCTTCGCGGCTGGGTGCGCCAACATAGCCGATCAGGTGGCCGACTGAGCTGCCGGTGGGATAGTACCGCGCATAGGATTGCTGCGGGAGCACGCCCGGAAGCTCGGGCAGGCGCACGGTCAGCGCCGCATATTTCTCGAAGTCGAGCCCGCTCGCCACAGGCACGACCTGATAGCTCGACGCATTCTCGATGCGCTCGACCAGGTCCTTGCGCTCGAGATCGTCGAAAGCGAGCACCTTGGAGAGCAGGTCGATGGTCGCCTCGCGGTCATGCAGCCGTTCGGGTATGATATCGACGCGGAAGTCGCTGCGGTTGGAGGCAAGCGGTGATCCGTTGCGGTCGAGAATCCAGCCACGCCGAGGCGGAATGAGCGAGAGATTAACGCGGTTGCTCTCCGCTTCCATCTCGTACTTCTCGTTTTCGGCCACGGCGATGTAGCCCATGCGTGCTGCCAGCAACAGGCCCACGCCGCCCTGAACCGCGCCCACCACGAAACTGCGGCGGTCGAACGTCTCCTTCAGGGAGTTACTGCTAATTCTCGGTTCCATCACTCAGTCGATCCGCCTCACGCGGAGCAAGCGCATGCGATCCAATATGACCACTACACCTACAATAATGGGAAAGAGCACCAAGGAGAGCAAGAGCTGCGGGGCAAGCAACCAGAAATGCAGCAGATCGAGCCTGGCCGCGGAAAACACCGCCGACAAAAGCAGAAACAGCGTAATCAGCACTGCGGCGACGATCCAGTCCTGCCAGAAGCCGCGCCAGGGGAAGCGCAGCTCGAACAGGTCAAGCGCGATGAGCGTAAGCGAGAAAAGCAGGATGCTGCTGCCGAGCGGCTGGCCCGACAGAAGGTCGTCGATCAGCCCGAGCGGAAAACCCGCCCATAGCGGTAGCAGGCCTGGCCGCAGCAGGCGCCAGGCGAGCAGGAACATGAAGGCGAGCGGCGGTACCACAGGGGCCGGGGCAATCACGGGTAGCATTGGCACCAATGAGGCCAAGACGATCGAGAGCCACGGCACCCCGTAAACGAGCGCAGGCGAGTGATCACGATTGATCTTGCTTCCGAACAGATCCCTGCGCGCAGTGGGGTTGAGCTTTTCCATCATTCGTCCGGCGCGGCCGCTCCTGATGGCGCCACGGGCGGGGGTGGAGGAGAGACCGGAGGCTCGGGCAAGGCGGCTGCGACTTCCTCGATGCCTTGCTCGGTCGGGCCGGAAGGCGGGCGCTCGAGCATCGCGACCGCCTCGGGCTGCCACACCGGCTCGACCAGCACCACATCGGTCGCTGCCGGGTTGCTCAGCAGCCGTGCGATGCCGCCGTCGTCGTTGAGTTCGGTCACCATGGCCACCGCAATGCCGGGACGGAACATCCCACCAGAACCCGAGGTCACGAACACGTCGCCGATCTCCAGCGGGTTGACCCCGAGCGTGAGTAGCCGCAACCGCAGCGAGCCGTCTGCGCGTCCCTCGGCAAAGGCTACCACATTGTCGGTAGCCCGGCGGACCGGCACGATCGATTCGCTATCGGTCAGCAGCAGTACGCGTGAACTGGTGCGCCCAACTTCAAGCACGCGACCCACGAGGCCCATCGGTGAGGTCACCGGCATGCCGACCTTTACCCCGTCGTCCCGCCCGGCCGAGAGATAAGCGAAGCGTCGCGCGCTAACCGAGGTGGAGCCGATCAGGCGTGCGATAGCAACGGGCTTGCGCTCGTCCTGCGCGAGGCCGAGCACCGCCTTGAGCTGTTCGTTCTCCTGTTCAAGCGCGCGCGCCTCGGCGAGCTTTACGCGCGCGATGGCAATCTCTTCCTTCATCTGCGCGTTCTTGCTGCCTGCTTCGTAGTACCCGGCGATGGCGTCGAAGAAATTGCTGGTACCGACGCGGCCAGCCGCGCCCGCCTCGCCAACCGAGGCGGTGACATCGCTCGCCATGGTCCGCAAGCCGGCGAAGGCTTCGGGTCTGAGCAACGATACAATTAGGAGCAGCGCGCCAATCGCCGCGCCGGCCGACGCGAGCAAATAGCCCGCGAAGACGCCGAATTGCGCCCTGCGATTAGTGCCGCTGCGCTGTGCCGCCGGCGATGCCATGGCCCGCGCGCTCTCCTTGCTTCAGCCGCCCTTAGGCGGTCATCAATACGCCGCGGTACATCGGGTCTTCCATGGCCCGACCCGTGCCCAGCGCCACGCATGACAGGGGATCTTCCGCCACCGAGACAGGCAGGCCGGTTTCGTCGCGGATGTGCTCGTCGAGACTGCGGATCAGCGCGCCACCACCGGTAAGCACTATACCCTGGTCGACGATGTCGGCCGCGAGTTCGGGCGCGGTGTTCTCAAGCGCGATGCGCACGCCCTCGACGATGGCGCCAATCGGTTCGGACAGCGCTTCGGCGATGTGCGCCTGATTGATCTGGATTTCCTTCGGCACGCCGTTCACCAGGTCGCGGCCCTTGAGCACGATGGTCTCGCCGACGCCGTCCTTCGGCACGATGGCGACTCCATAGTCCTTCTTGATCCGTTCAGCCGTGGCATCGCCGATCAGCAGATTATGGTGGCGGCGCACATAGGAGACGATGGCTTCATCCATCTTGTCGCCGCCGGTGCGGACCGAAGTGGTGTAAGCCAGACCGCGCAAGCTGAGCACGGCGACCTCGGTGGTGCCGCCGCCGATATCGACCACCATCGAGCCGACCGGCTCGGTCACCGGCATATCCGCGCCAATAGCGGCGGCCATCGGTTCGAGAATGAGGAAAACTTCCGAAGCACCGGCATTGCTGGCGGCATCGCGAATCGCGCGGCGTTCAACCGAAGTCGAGCCCGAGGGCACGCAGATCACGATCTCGGGGTAGCGCAGCAGGGTGCGCTTGCCGTGGACCTTGCGGATGAAGTGTTTGATCATCTCTTCCGCGATTTCGATGTCGGCGATCACGCCGTCGCGCAGCGGTCGGATGGCCTCGATCGAATCCGGGGTCTTGCCCATCATCATCTTGGCGTCTTCACCGACGGCCTTCACGCGCTTCACGCCGTTCAGCGTCTCAATAGCCACCACCGAGGGCTCGTTGAGCACGATTCCGCGGTCCTGGACATAGACCAGCGTATTGGCCGTGCCGAGGTCGATGGCCATGTTCTGGGAACCGAATTTGAACATTTTGGAGAGGAACGAACTCATCAAGCTATCCATGCGATAAGTGGCAGGCGGCCCAGACTCAGTGGAGCAGTCAACCGACCGGGTGGTGGAAGTGGCGGTCCTTAGCGCGGCTCGGCGGCAAAGGCCAAAATTTTTGTCGAGAACATCGTAGTTTTGCCCCGTCTCGGCTCGAATTGCTACGCATGAAGCGTTAGATGTGCCCGGCAATGTCGAAAATCCGTCGTCTACCCGAGCACCTTGTTAACCGGATCGCTGCCGGTGAGGTAGTCGAACGCCCGGCTTCCGCGCTTAAGGAACTGGTCGAAAATGCCATCGATGCCGGGGCGTCGCGGGTGCTCGTCGCCATCGAGGAGGGCGGGCTGGGCTCCATCGAGGTGACCGACGACGGCTGCGGGATGACGCCGGAGGAAATGTCGCTGGCGCTAGAGCGACATGCCACATCGAAACTTCCCGACGAAGCCATCGAACAGGTTGCCACGCTCGGCTTCCGGGGCGAGGCCTTGCCCTCGATTGCCAGTGTTGCCCGCCTGACGCTCGAAAGCCGCCCGCATGGCAGTGCACAAGGGTGGCGTCGGGTGATCGATCACGGCGTGGTTATCGCCGATGAGCCTGCCGCCCTCCCGCCGGGAACGCGGGTGAGAATGGAAAATTTGTTCGCCAAGGTTCCGGCCCGGCGCAAGTTCCTGCGCACCGCGCGCAGCGAGTATGGCGCCTGCCACGAGGTGTTGCGCCGCCTCGCCATGGCGCGGCCCGACATTGCCTTCACCTTCGAGCACGGCGGGCGGCGGATCTTCTCGGTTCAAGGCGGGGAGGGGACCGAAACCAGGGTCGCGCAGATTGTTGCGCGCGAGCTGAAGGACAATGGCGTCGCGATAGATTTCGAACGCGGCGACATACGCCTGTCGGGAATCGCGGGCCTGCCGACTTACAATCGCGGTGTGGCCGATCACCAGTATCTGTTCGTCAACGGCCGCCCGGTGAAAGACCGGCTGCTGACCGGGGCCGTGCGCGGGGCCTATGCCGACATGCTCGCACGTGATCGACACGCGGTCCTAGCGCTGTTTCTCGACCTGCCGCCGGAAGACGTCGACGTGAACGTCCATCCAGCCAAGACCGAGGTCCGTTTCCGCGATTCTAACGGTATTCGCGGTTTCATCGTCTCTGGTCTGAGACAGGCTCTTGCGACCGGCGACCGGCGCAGCGCCCAGGCGCCCGATGCCGAGGCGATGGGGCGGTGGCAGGCCGAACCGACGACGCCCGCGCCTGCGCTGCATTCGCTCTTCACCGGGCGTGACTGGTCCGCGCCGTCCTCCTCGTCTTCGTCAGTCGCCGAACGGCCAGCGATGTTCGGTGGCGCTGCCCCTGTGCTCGACGCCCCCCAAGGCCGCGCCGAAGCGGCCGAACCTATCGGCGAGAAAGAGGCCGACTATCCGCTCGGCATCGCACGCGGGCAGGTGGCCAACACCTATATCGTCGCCGAATCGGCGGAGGGGCTGATCCTCGTCGACCAGCACGCCGCGCACGAGCGGATCGTGCTCGAACGGCTGCGCGCGGCTGGCGTGGGCGACAAGGTTGCCGCCAGCCAGGCGCTGTTGATGCCCGAAGTGGTCGAACTCGACGAACCCGCCTGCGACCGGATCGAGGACTGTGCCGAGGATCTCGCCAAGCTGGGCCTTGCGGTCGAGCGCTTCGGCCCGGGGGCCATGCTGGTGCGTGCGATGCCCGCGTCGCTCAAGAAGGCCGACCCGGCCAAGCTCCTTAGCGACATCGCTGACGACATCGCCGCGAATGGCGGTGCGCTGCTGTTAGGTGAACGGATCGAGCATGTGCTGGCAACCATGGCCTGCCACGGTTCGGTAAGGGCAGGGCGGGTACTGAACGTTGCCGAGATGAACGCGCTGCTGCGCGAAATGGAAGCGACCCCGCGTTCAGGCCAATGCAATCACGGACGCCCGACCTGGGTGCGCCTGTCGCTGGCCGATGTCGAAAAACTCTTCGGGAGACACTGATGCGCATCGCTTTGCTGATTGGTCTTGCCCTCGCTGTCGCCGGTTGCTCGGACGAACCAAGCCCCGAGGAGCAGGCCGCCGAAGATAAGGAGGTCGTCGAGATGGTGCGCGCCGCAAACGAAGCGCCGCCGCCGATCGAGGAGGTGATCCCCGAAGCGATCCTTTATCCCGACATCGAGAAGGAGGATCTGTTCGGGTCCTCATGCGCCTATGCACCGGGCACCAGCATGGGCACCCGAGTTATCGCGCGTGAAGCCGACGCCTATATGAAAATCGACGGTGAGATGGTGCGCTTCGCAGTCGACCCGGGCGCGCGGCAGTTGGCGAACCGCACTGGCTCGCTCTACAATGGCCGACAGTTCTCGCTCCGCCTCGAAATCGATGGCGAAGGACGGGACGATCCCAACGCCAGCGAGAGCACGCTGTACGAGGGCACGATCTGGCTGCGCGACCGGTGGGATCGCGATGTCTATACCGGCAGCGGCACGGTGAGCTGCGGGGTTTGAGAACTCACGCGCGGAACTCCGGAACCTTTCCACTCGATTCGAGGTCGGGGATGATCCGGTAGCGCGCGAGAACCAGACTGAAGAGCCCGAACATCAACAGGCCAAGTGCGGTGATCGTGAACACAGCCCCCTCGTCAGCAAGGCTTGCCACCGCATCGCCGAGCGTCTTGATCTGGTCACTCCCTCCCGACAGGATGCCGGCCTTCACCAGCGACCAGGCGATCACGCCATAAACCACGGCCCTTGCGCCGTAGCCAAGGCCGCCGAGCCACCGGGTGGCCGAGGGCGCGCGGGCGCTGATGCGGTGCATGAACTCACCTGAGATAGCCTTCTTGAGCTGGAAAAGCGCGGTAAGGCCGAAGGCGACGCCCAACAGGGCAAGCAAGCCGGGGCCGAAGCTCATGCTCATGAGGCCCGCCGCAGCATCTTGCGCGCCGCTGCCACCGCCACCCGCATTGGGGCCTGAAGCAAACTCATAGGCAGTCCACGCGAGGGCAAAGTGGCCGATGGCACTGCCCGCATGACCGATGCGCTTTGCCCAGCCCTTGGTGTCACTGCCGTTGTGTTCGATGTCGAAAAAAGTCGAGGCAAGACGGAACAGCGCATAGGCGCACAATCCCAGAACCATGATCCAGAGCACGAACTGGCCCAGCGCAAAGTCTTCGACTGCGGCGAAGATCCCTTCGGTCCCGCGGCTGATCTGGCCAGCGCTGGTGAGAGCAATGAGGCCGAGCACCGCATAAAGTATGGCGCGGCTGAGATAGCCTACCCGCACCAGCCACTCGAACTTTTCGGACTTGTCGACCATAGTCAATTCCCCTGATACTTGGGGAACTTACGTTCGACGGACGAAATGGTGCCTCAGCGCAGCCGCTTTACATAGAGCTGCCCGTTGTCGCGCCTCTCGAGCTTGAAGCGATCACTCTTGGCACGGACCAGATCGGCCAGCTTCTTGTAGCCGTGGTTGCGCACGTCAAAGCTTGAACGGTTGCCGGCGATCTGGCCGACTTCCTGCAAGCGGGCAAAGCCGTTCTCATCGCGGGTTGCCGCCTTCCAGGCACTGCCCAGCAGTTCGATTACGTCAGCATCGAGCGTCTCGCTTTCGGGCTCCTGCTCGGTCCGGTCGTCGTCTTCCTTGGCAGCGGTGCGGATGAGGCGATCCACGTCGATATAGCGAGTGCAGGCAGTGCGAAAGGCCTCGGGGGCCTTTTCACCGCCGAAACCGTAGACAATCAAACCGTCCTGCCTCAGCCGTGTGACGAGCGGGGTGAAGTCGCTGTCTGAGCTCATGATGCCGAACCCGTCGACCTTGCCGCGATAGAGCAGGTCAACTGCATCGATCGTCATGGCCATATCGGTGGCGTTCTTGCCCTTGGTGAGGTCGAACTGCTGCATCGGCTGGAGCCCGAAGCGGTGGGTGATCTTGCTCCACTTGGAAAGCGCGGGCTTGGCCCAGTTGCCATAGGCGCGGCGGATATTGACCTGCCCGAGTTCCGCCAGCACCGTCAGCACGGGATCGATCCCGGCGTGGCTGGCGTTGTCGGCGTCGATCAGGAGGGCGATGTTTTTCAGAGCTGCTTCAGGCATGCCGCCCAAATGGCCTTGGCTCGCCGCAAAGGCAAGCGCGATAAAGCTCAGGCAGGCTTGAACTTTCCATCCGTCTCGTCAAGCAGATGCAGAACGCCTTCGTTGATCGAGAAGTAAGCCCCGCGCAGGGTCAGTTCGCCGATCGGCTCCTTCTCCTGCACACAAGGGAATGTGCGCAGGTTGGCGAGGCTTACCTTGACCGCCTCGTGCTCCATCGCCCGTTCCGCCGGGCGCCCGCTCGTTCCGTGTTCGGCAACGATGGGCTCGCGCACCGAGTCGAGCATAGAAATCCACGAGGCAACGAAACCACCTTCGCCCAGCCGATTGCCATGGAGCGCCTGCGTCAGCGCCGCGTTGCAGCCGCCGCACATGCCGTGGCCCATCACCAGTATCTCGGTCACCTTGAGGAACTGCACCGCGAATTCGAGCGCAGCAGAGACGCCGTGCTGGCCCGGCGTCGTCTCGAACGGGGGGACGAGCGCGGCGACATTGCGCACCACGAAAATCTCCCCCGGCGAGACGTCGAAGATCTGTGTCGGATCGACCCGGCTGTCGGAACAGGCGATGATCATCACCTTGGGCTCCTGCCCTTCGCGCAACGCCTCCCACCGTTCGCGGCTTTCGACATAACCATTCTTGCGGAAGCGTGTGTAGCCATCGAGGAGGGCGGCAAAATCGGGCGTGAGCTTGGTCATGGGGCTATCCTGTGCCCCAGCGGCATTGCCTATGGCAAGAGGCTTGCTTAAGTGGGTGCGTGATGAACGACCTCTCCGCTGCACCGAACCCCGAAAGACGACGCAAGCCCGACTGGATTCGCGTCAAGGCTCCCGTGTCCAAGGGCTATAACGAGACGCGCAAACTGATGCGCAATCTCGGCCTTAACACGGTGTGCGAAGAGGCTGCCTGCCCAAACATCGGCGAGTGCTGGACCAAGAAGCACGCCACGGTGATGATTCTGGGCGACGTGTGCACCCGCGCCTGCGCTTTCTGCAACGTGAAGACAGGCATGCCGCGCATGGTCGACCCGCTCGAGCCCGAGCATGTCGCTACCGCCGCCGCCGAATTGGGGCTCGAACATATCGTCATCACCAGCGTCGACCGCGACGACCTGCCCGATGGCGGGGCGGGGCAGTTCGTCAAGGTAATCGAGGCGCTGCGCCGCGAGACGCCGAACACCACCATCGAAATCCTAACCCCCGACTTCCGCGGCAAGATGCGCGCGAGCGTCGAGGCTATCTGCGCTGCGGGTCCGGACGTCTATAATCACAATCTCGAAACGGTGCCGCGTCTCTATCCTACGATCCGCCCAGGCGCGCGCTATTATGCCTCGCTGCGGCTGCTCGAAGAGGTGAAGCGGCACGATCCGATGATCTTCACAAAGTCGGGCATCATGCTGGGGCTGGGCGAGCAGAGGCTCGAAGTACATCAGGTGATGGACGACATGCGCTCGGCCGAGGTCGATTTCCTCACCATGGGCCAATATCTCCAGCCGACGCCGAAGCACACGTCGGTGATCGAGTTCGTCGAGCCCAAGACCTTCGATGCCTATGGCTCCATCGCGCGGGCCAAGGGCTTCCTCCAGGTCGCTTCCAGCCCACTCACCCGCTCAAGCTATCACGCGGGCGAAGACTTTGCCGAAATGCGCGCCGCGCGTGAAGCGAAGCTGGCAAAGCAGGCGCAAAAGAGCAGCTGATGCCGTCCATTCGCGAGACCCGCGCGCTGCCCTACAGCGCAGAGCAGATGTTCGACCTCGTGGCAGATGTCGGGAACTACAGTAAGTTCCTGCCGTGGGTCGTGGCCACGCGCGTGCGCGACCGCACCGAAGAGGGCATGACCGCCGACATGCTGGTGGGCTTCAAGGCACTGCGTGAAAAGTTTACCTCGCGCGTGACACTTGATCGTCCGAACAGGATCGAGGTGCACTATGTCGATGGCCCAATGCGCGACCTAGAGAATTGCTGGCTGTTCCACGACAAGGGCGAGGCTGGTTGCGAAATCGACTTCAGCGTCGATTTCGCGTTCAAGAACCGCATGTTTGAGGCCCTCGCCGGGCAATATGTGGACCGGGCATTCCGCAAGATGGTAACCGCGTTCGAAACGCGCGCCGCCGAGCTTTACGGCAGCAACAGCTCCAGCGCACACAGCGTCGCCTGAAAGCGCACCCCGGCGCGGGTGTGCTCATCGAACAGACGTTCTTCGGCGGTCGGCTGTTCTTCGCCGCGCACCATGCGCGCAAACACCACGGTGCCGACCGGCTTGGTGGCAGAACCGCCATCCGGCCCCGCAATGCCGCTGATCGCCACAGCGACATCCGCTGCCTCGCTACGCTCGAGCGCACCCTGCGCCATCGCATAGACGCAGGCCACCGAAACAGCCCCGAAGGCGTCGATAATATCCTGCGAAACACCGAGATCACCGATCTTAGCTGTGTTCGAGTAGGTGACGTAACCGCGCTCCAGCACGGCGGAGGAGCCGGGCACCTCGGTGAGCGCGGCGGCGACGAGCCCCCCGGTGCAGCTCTCCGCCAGCACGACCTTGCGACCGACAGCGGCATTTTCGGCGACTACACGCTCCGCCAGATCGGCGATTTGCTTGGGAAGGACCGTATCGGGCATAATCAGTTCACCGTACAAATCTTGGGTTTGTCCACGCCGACCAGACTCATGACAACGGCAGATACTTGCCCCAGTTCCTCGGGTTCCAGCGGAGCCAAGGCCGCTGCCGTACGCTCGATCCGGCGGCAATCGGCCACAGCCACTTCTTGGCCGATCTTCTGCGCGATCATCTCGTCAAACAAGGGGCGCACGAACTCGGGCGGAAGCTGGTCCAGCTGGAGCCCGCCCTTGGCGGCGCCCATACCGGCTTCAGTCATCCGGGTGAGCGCGCTTAGCGCATTGGGCCAGTTGGCGTCGGCCAAGGCGGCATAACGCCGGGAAAACTGGGCGCCTTCGGTGGCGAAAAAGCCGTCTGGGGCAAGGTTTGCCTCGCATCGATTGCGCACTCCGCGCAGGGCGTGGGGAACAGCATAGATCACCAGAGAACTGACTTCTGCCTCGCTGAGACATTCGCCCTGCGTCTCGGCAAGCGCGGGCTGCGAGGTCAACGCAAGGGCCGCCAGCGCAAGCGCACAGGACTTTGCGATACTCATAAGAACCATCCTTTCACAGCCGCACCATGGTGGCAATCGCCTGCGCGGCGATACCTTCGCCGCGTCCGGCAAAGCCCAGTCTTTCGGTGGTGGTTGCCTTCACGGCAACAAACTCTTGCGCAACGCCCAACAGCTCGGCCAGTCGCGCCCGCATCGCATCGCGGTGTGGGCCAATCTTCGGCGCCTCGCAGACTATGGTAACGTCGACATTGCCGATACCATAGCCGCGCTGCTGCGCCAGCTTTACCGCGTGAACAAGAAAAAGGTCGGACGAAGCGCCCTTCCACTGCGGATCGGATGGCGGGAAATGCTGGCCGATATCGCCCTCCGCCACGGCGCCGAGGATCGCATCGACCAGCGCGTGGATCGCCACGTCGGCATCCGAATGGCCCGCAAGGCCCTTGTCGTGCTCGATTTTGACCCCGCACAGCCACAGCTCCTCACCAGCGGCGAGACGATGGACGTCATAACCCATGCCGGTGCGAACCGGGGGCAGGGCGCTTGCTTGCTGGTCCACGAAATCCTCCTTGAAGGTGAACTTCTTCAGGCGCTCATCTCCCTCGACAAGCGCCACATCGTGACCGGCGGCGCGCAGGACCTGCGCATCGTCGCCGGCATCCCTCGGTCCCTTCCAGCTCTCGTGCGCGGAGATGATGTCCTCGAACCGGAAGGCTTGTGGGGTCTGGACCCGGCGCAATTGCTCGCGCGGAGCGTGCCCCGCCATCAACCCTTCTGCCGCTATTGCAAGGCTGTCGACTACCGGCAGAACCGGGATCGCCCCGGGCGCATGGTCGAGCGCGTGAAGCAGTCTGGCGGTTACCTCGCGCGGCAGTTCGGGTCTGGCGGCATCATGGATCAGCACACGCTCGATATCCGGCCCGGCTAATGTCAGCAAACCATGCATCACCGAATCTTGGCGGGTCTTGCCACCGGGAGCCAAAACCACCCGATCGAGCCCTGCGAGAGCCTCCCGAGCCATCACTTCTCCACCGAGAGGAATGACTACGCAGACGAACTGTGCTCCCTGCGCCAGGAGCGCCTCGACCGAATGGCGGATGAGCGGCTTGCCTTGCCACGGGCGGAATTGCTTGGGAACTTCGCCTCCAGCGCGCAGCCCCTTTCCCGCCGCGACGATCACGGCTGAGAAGGTTGGCAAGGTATGGTCGCTATCGTGTGCCATGTTAGAGGCTGAGCGGGCTAGCGACTTGCCGCGTCGCTCGCAATCCACTATGCGCCTGCCCATATTTTAGGCACACCCTTTCCCATGAGCACTTTGCCCACTCCACCGGCCCTGAAGCCGATCATGGTCGGCCCCGTCGAGGTCGGCTGTCCGGTCGTGCTTGCGCCAATGACCGGTGTAACCGACCTGCCGTTCCGGCGGATCGTGCGCCGCTATGGCTCGGGGCTTAATGTCACCGAAATGATCGCCAGCGAGGCCGCCATCCGTGAAACGCGCCAGTCGGTACAGAAGGCGGCCTGGCACGCGACCGAGGAGCCGGTTTCTATGCAGCTCGTGGGCTGCGATCCCGCCAGCATGGCCGAGGCGGCCAAGCTGCAAGAGGGCAACGGCGCTGCGATTATCGACATCAACTTCGGCTGCCCGGTACGCAAGGTCGTGGGCCAGTATGCGGGCAGCGCGCTGATGCGCGAGGTGCCGCTCGCCATCAAGCTGATGGAAGCGACGGTGAAGGCCGTGAAGGTGCCGGTCACGGTCAAGATGCGAATGGGCTGGGACCACGCGAGCCTCAACGCGCCCGAGCTTGCCCGCATCGCGCAGGACTTGGGCGTCCAGCTCATCACTGTGCACGGCCGCACTCGCAATCAGATGTACAAGGGCAGCGCCGACTGGGCTTTCATCCGCAAGGTGAAGGACGCAGTGACGATTCCCGTCATCGCCAACGGCGACATCTGCACCATCGACGATGCGGCCAAGGCGCTCGACCAGTCGGGGGCCGACGGCATCATGATCGGGCGCGGTGCCTATGGCAGGCCGTGGTTGCTGGGGCAGATCATGCATTGGTGGCAAACCGGCGAAAAGCGCGAGACACCCAGTTTCGACGAGCAATATCGCCTCGTGGTCGAGCACTACATCATGATGCTCGATCACTATGGTGAGGATGTCGGCGTGAAGATCGCGCGCAAGCATCTGGGCTGGTACACGAAGGGGATGCACGGCTCGGCCGAGTTCCGCAACAAGGTGAACTTCGTCGACGATCCGCGTCAGGTGCTGTCCGATCTCGCCGCGTTTTACGATCCCTTCTTGCACCGAAGGGCCGCGTGAACGAGAACTTCGGCCCACGCCCCGGCGCGCGCGACCAGATCGCCGGCGTCGGCTTCGCGATGCTGCTCGTCGGCCCCGATCTCGCCATCGCAGAGGCCAATCCGGCCGCCGAGAGCATGATCGGGATTAGCGCGCGTCGGCTAATGGGTCGCAGCCTGCTCGAGATTGTGAACTTCGAACAGCAGCACCTTGTCGACAAGCTGCGCAAGGGCGAAACCCAACTGATCGTACGCGGGCTAGAGCTTAAACTTGGCGACGCGCGGATCCGCACCAATCTTACCGTCTCTCCGATGCCGGTCCATCCCGGCTGGCGCGTCGTCACACTTTCGGAAATGGGGCAGGGCGAGCAGCTCAACGACGAGGAACGCCGGGCAAACCTGCGCGGGCCGGCTGTGCTTGCGCACGAAATCAAGAACCCGCTTGCCGCAATCCGCGGGGCTGCCCAGTTGCTTGGCCGCAAGGCGAAAGAGGGCGAATTGGCCTGGACACGCCTGATCGCCGACGAGGTCGATCGTATCGCCGCGCTGATCGACCGGATGCAGCGGCTAGGCCGCGAGCGGGCCGAGCCTATCGGCCCGGTGAACCTCCACACCGCAATTCACCGCGCTTACGAGACGGTGCAGATCGCAACCGATCTCTCGGTCACCTGGCGCGAGGAATTCGATCCTTCGCTGCCGCCCGTGATGGCCAACGAGGGGGCGCTGGTGCAGGTGCTGGTCAACCTGATGGCCAATGCCCGCGATGCTTGCGCGTCCGCCGACTATCCGCAGATCGTGATCCGCACCCGCTTTGTCAGCGGGCTGGTGATGAACGTGATGCGGCTGGGCCGCTCGATCAAACTTCCCATCGAGATCACCGTGAGCGACAACGGGCCGGGGATCGACGCCGGCCTGCGCGACCATATTTTCGAACCCTTCGTCTCCAGCAAGCCGAACGGGCAGGGTCTCGGACTCGCACTGGTGCAGAAACTGGTCCGCGATATGGATGGGCGCATCACTCACGAGCGCGACGAAACAGAGGGCTGGACCCACTTCCGCATCCACCTGCCAATGGCTAAACCGGAGAAGGCTGCATGAACCGCAAGGCCCTGTTGGTCGAAGACGATAACGCCATTGCCACCGTGATCCGCAGCGCGCTCGAAGACGAAGGGTTCGCGGTTGATACATGCGACAGTATTGCCGAACGCGACCGGCTACTCGCTGGCGATGCCTATGGCGTGATGCTCACCGATGTGATGCTGACCGACGGCGATGGGATCGCCACGCTCGATGCGGTGCGCGAGGCCTTTGCCGATATGCCGGTCATCATCCTCTCAGCCCAGAACACGCTCGACACCGCCGTGCGCGCCACCAGTGGCGGGGCCTTCGAGTATTTCCCCAAGCCGTTCGATCTCGACGAGCTGGTCCGCGCGGCCAGTCAGGCGATCGCCACCAGAAAGGCGAGCGAAGCACCGGGAGAAGATGCGGGCGACGGGCTCCCCTTGATCGGACGAAGCCTGGCAATGCAAGAGGTTTATCGTCTGATCTCGCGCCTGCTGGGCAACGATCTGTCGGTGCTGGTGCTCGGCGAAAGCGGCACCGGCAAGGAATTGGTTGCCGAGGCGATCCACCAGCTCGGCAAGCGCAAGAACGGGCCGTTCGTCGCGCTTAACGCCGCCGCCATTCCGCGCGAGCTGATCGAGAGCGAGCTGTTCGGTCACGAGAAGGGGGCTTTTACCGGCGCAACCGCGCGTAGCGTCGGCAAGTTCGAGCAGGCGCATGGCGGTACGCTGTTTCTCGACGAGATCGGCGACATGCCCGCCGAAGCACAGACGCGGCTGCTGCGAGCGCTCCAATCGGGCCGCATCCGGCGCGTGGGCGGAAGCGAGGAAGTCGCGGTCGATGTGCGTATCGTCGCCGCCACCAACCGCGACCTTGCGCCGATGATCGCCTCGGGCGCATTCCGCGAAGATCTGTTCTACCGCCTCAACGTCGTGCCGATCCGCCTACCTCCGCTGCGCGACCGCAAGGACGACATTGAACCGCTGGCCCGCCACTTTCTCGCTCGGGCTGCGGACGAAGGCCTGCCCCGGCGGGGCCTGTCGCGCGAGGCGGCGGCGCTGCTTGCCAGCCAGCCATGGCGCGGGAACGTTCGCGAGTTGCAGAACTTTGTCTATCGCGCCGCGCTGCTCGCCCGGCAGGACGAGATCGACGCCGCAACCATCAAGGAATTGCTGGTCGATGACAACGATCCGGGCGGCCCAGAGCAGCCCGCCGACTTCGCATCCACGGTCGAACGCTGGCTCGCGCAGGAGCAGTTCGGCGAGGGCGTGCTTTATCAAGAGGCGCTCGCGCAGTTTGAACGACCGCTAATGCGCCATGCCCTTCGCCGTACTGGCGGTAACCAGCTAAAAGCCGCGCAACTGCTTGGAATTAATCGCAACACTCTACGCAAGCGACTCGGCGAACTGGACATCGATCCCGAGCACTATTCGCAGGGCTAGCCGCACTGCACAAAGAAATTACTTGCTCATCGGCAACAGTAGTGTTGTACGATTGCAACGTGAGTCCTGTTAGCCCCTCTCCAGCCGTCGGTCGGCGCTCGCCACGTTGGTGGCGGCGCACTCAGATTGCTGCGCGACGGATGAATCTGTTTCTGTGGCTCGAAGTGCTGGCTGCGGTCTCGCTGGTCGCAATGCTGGGTGCTGCCTGGTTCTATCTTACCGGACGCTCGGACCCGGACGAACTGGTGCCTTCGGTCGAAGCGGCGATGCTGCTGGTCGGCACGCTCATACCCGCGCTGACGCTTGTGGTGCTCTGGGGCCGGCGCATCGCGATCCGCCGCGCCGGTGGCACGACCGCGCGCCTCCACGTCAACATGGTGTTCTTCTTCTCGCTGGTGGCGGCAATCCCGACGCTGATCGTGGCGGTGTTCGCCAGCCTGCTGTTCCAGTCGGGGGTGGAGTTCTGGTTTTCGAGCGATTCGCGCGGGATCATGGAGAACGCGAACCGGGTGGCAGAAGGGTTCTACAACGAGAACCAGTTGGACGTCGGCAACAACACCACCGCAATGGCGGTCGATCTTAGGTATTTCCTCGAAGAAGACTCCGTCACGAGCCCCGAGTTCGAGGAGTTCTTCGGGCTCCAGGTCTACTATCGCGAGCTGAACGAGAGCGCGATCCTCCAACTCGCGCCCGACGGCACCTTGCGCACCGCGGCCATCGTCGATCCGCAGGACGACCCCGACCGTGTGCGCGTCACGCCAGCTACGATCGAGCGGCTGCAAAGCGGCGAGCCGGTGGTGATCAACGCCACACCCGAACGGGTTGAGGCAGTGAGCACGCTCGATGCGGACCTCGGCGTCTATCTCTATGCCGCGCGCAATTCCGATCCCGACGTGATGGCGCTCTACAGCCGGGCCGAAAATGTGGTCAGCGATTACGACGCACTGATCGCCCGGATGCGCTCGTTGCAGCTGCGCTATAACCTTGCGCTGTTTGCAATGTCGCTGGCCCTGGTGGGCATTGCGGTTTGGGCCGCCTTGCGGTTTGCCGACCGGCAGGTGAAACCGCTGGCCGAGCTGGCTGCCGCGGCGCGCGAGATCGGCAGCGGTAACTATGCCATCCGCGTCGATGGGCGCACCGGCCCGGACGAGATCGGCCTCCTGAACCGTGCCTTCAACCGCATGAGCCAGCAGATCGAACGCCAGACCGACGCCTTGATCGGCGCCAACCACCAGCTCGACGAGCGGCGCACCTTCATCGAGGCGGTGCTGCAATCAATCACCGCCGGAATCATTTCGGTCGATCCGGCGGGTAAGGTGCTGCTGATGAACCAGTCGGCGCAGGAACTGGTGGTGAGCGGGGAAGGGGAACCGCCTATCGGTGCCGCGCTGGCCGATGTGGCCCCACAGTTTGCCGAGCTGGTTGAAAGCGGCAAGGACAGTGGCATCCTCCAGATCAGCCGCGATAACGAACTTCTCACGCTAGCGGTGAAGCTCACCCGATCGGCGGGTGGCCCTGTGATTACCTTTGAGGATATCACCCGCCAGCTTCTCGACCAGCGGCAGGCAGCCTGGTCGGATGTCGCACGCCGTATCGCGCACGAGATCAAGAACCCGCTCACCCCGATCCAGCTCGCGACCGAGCGTCTGAAGCGCCGCTATGGTCGCCAGATCGAGCAAGACGTGGAACTGTTCGATGAGCTTACCGGCACGATCATCCGGCAGGTGGGCGACCTGCGCAAGATGGTCGACGAGTTCTCCAGCTTTGCCCGGCTGCCCAAGCCCGTGTTTCGCCCGGAAGACCCGCTCGATCTCGCCCGTCAGGCGTTGTTCCTGCAGGAAGTCGCCCACCCCGAGATTACCTATACTTTCCAGGCAGCAGACGCGATCCCGCACATCGCCTGCGACCGGCACCAGTTCGGCCAGGCGATGACCAACGTGCTCAAGAACGCCTGTGAGGCGATCGACGCGCGCCGCCGTGATGCTCCTATAGACTGGCGCGGGCGCGTCGAGGTCGAGGTCAGCCTCGATGGCCAAACGCTCCAGATTGATGTGTGCGACAACGGCATCGGCCTGCCACAAGGGCGCGACAACATCATCGAACCCTATGTGACGACGCGCGAGAAAGGCACCGGGCTCGGCCTCGCGATCGTGAAGAAGATCGTCGAGGAACACGGCGGCGATCTCAGCTTTTGCAACCTGCCCGAGGGCGGAGCCAAGGCCACCTTGCGTTTTGCGGTCGATCCGGCCGCGCCCGACCGCAGCCCCGACAACGAGGCGGTGGAATGATTAGCAGCGGAGTAATCTGACATGGCGCTCGATATCCTTGTGGTGGACGACGAACGCGACATTCGCGACCTGGTAGCAGGCGTGCTCAGCGATGAAGGCTACGACAGCCGCACTGCGGGTGACAGCGTGAGCGCACTGGCAATGATCGACGAGAGCCGCCCCAGTCTCGTGTTGCTTGACGTGTGGCTGCACGGCAGCCCGATGGACGGACTCGAGGTGCTCGAAGCGATCAAGGCCCGTGAACCCGATCTGCCGGTGATCGTGTTCTCCGGCCATGGCAATATCGACACCGCCGTCGCCGCCGTGAGCCGCGGGGCGATGGACTTCATCGAGAAACCGTTTGAGGCTGAGCGGCTGCTGCACCTGGTGGCCCGCGCCACCGAGACTGAGCGCCTGCGCCGCGAAAACGCCCGGCTGCGTGAGGATCTTGCTTCGCTCGAGGAATTCACCGGCAACTCCTCCATCATCAACCAGTTGCGTGCTACCTTGAAGCGCGTTGCGGGAACCGGCAGCCGGGTGCTGGTGAGCGGTCCCGCCGGCTCGGGCAAGGAAGTTGCCGCACGCCTGCTCCACGCTTGGAGCCCGCGCGCCGACAAGTCGTTCGTTTCGGTGAACTGCGCACGCATCACACCCGAACGCTTCGAACAGGAGCTGTTTGGCGAAGAGGTCGACGGCAAGCTGGTAAGGCCTGGCCTGCTTGAAATGGCGCATGGCGGAACACTGCACCTCGACGAGATTGCCGACATGCCTGAAAGCACCCAGGCTCGCATACTGCGGGTGCTGACCGACCAGAGCTTTGTGCGCGTGGGCGGCAACCGGCAGGTCGGCGTGGACGTACGCGTGGTTTCTTCCACCGCGCGCGACCTCGAAGCCGAGATCGCCGAGAAGCGTTTTCGCGAAGATCTGTTCTATCGCCTGAATGTCGTGCCGATCGCTATTCCCGCGCTTTCGGAACGACGCGAGGACATTCCCGCGCTCGCCGATCACTTTTTCACCCGCTATGCGCGCGAACAGGGGCTCGAACCCGGCGCGATCGAGGACGAAGCCAATGCCGCGCTTCAAGCATACGATTGGCCCGGCAACGTGCGCCAGCTTCGCAATGTCATCGAGCGCACCGTGATCCTGGCCCCACGCGAAAAATTCTCTACCATCAGCGCCGACATGCTGCCGCCCGAAGTCACCGGTTCGTCGGGCGAGGGTGGGGGCGGCATCGCCGCGCTGATGGGCGCGCCGCTGCGCGAAGCGCGCGAAAGCTTCGAGCGTGAATACCTGCGCATCCAGATTCGCAGATTCTCGGGAAATATTTCGCGCACCGCGAGTTTCATCGGCATGGAGCGCTCGGCGTTGCATCGCAAACTGAAGCTGCTCGGCATGACCGAGCGCGACGGAGGCGGGGCGGAGTAATCACAAAGTTTGTTGCAAGTGCGTTGGGAATGCTGCATCTGCTAACACCGATTTCCGGCGTGACCGAACTTTGGAATAGCGGCGCGCCAGACTGTAACCCGAACGGCCCAATGCCGGAACGGTTGCCAAGACTATAATGACGATGGAGTCATAAGAATGACCAAGGGCACACTTTCCGCACGCATCAGCAAGGAACCCGAAGCCGAACCGAAGGTGGAAAAGCCTGCACCCACGCCTGCCAAGAGCAATGGCGGGGGCAACCTTCAGGACCAGTTCCTCAATCACCTGCGCCGTGAGAAAATGCCGGTGACCATGTTCCTGGTCAAAGGCGTGAAGCTGCAGGGCATTGTGACCTGGTTCGACAATTTCTCGATCCTGCTTCGCCGCGATGGCCAGTCGCAGCTTGTTTACAAGCACGCGATCTCGACAATCATGCCCGGCGACCCGGTCGATGCCGAGCAATTCTCGAGTGCCGAGGGCAACCGCAAGCAGCGGCTGTTGCAGGACGTGTTTCTGACCCGCGTGCGCGAGGCAGGCGTTCAGGTGACGATGTTCCTTGTGAACGGCGTAATGTTGCAGGGCCGGATCGCTTCGTTCGACCTGTTCTGCATGCTGCTCGAACGCGAAGGCTATGTACAGCTGGCCTACAAGCATGCAGTGTCCACCATTCAACCCGCGAGCCCGGTCGACCTGTCCGGAGACTTCGGCAACGATGGTGACGAGGACTAGGTAAACCCCATTTTCGAAAACGACGAGATTGCCGGCGAAGTAACCCGCGGAGCGCGGGCACTCGTCGTATGCCCCGATATCAGGCGTGACCGCTCTGGCGCCGACCCCGAAGCGCGTCTCGAAGAGGCGAAGGGCCTGGCGCTGGCGATCGGGCTGGTGGTTGCGGACGCGGCCATCATCCCCATTCGCGAGATTCGCCCCAACACGCTATTCGGCGAGGGGCAGGTACAGCGCATCGCCACCGACTGCGAGTTGCACGAGGCCGATCTGGTCGTCGTGGACGGCGCGCTTACGGCCATCCAGCAGCGCAATCTTGAGGAAAAGCTCAAGCGCAAGGTGATCGACCGTACCGGGCTGATCCTCGAGATCTTCGGCGAGCGCGCAGCCACGGCAGAAGGCCGGTTGCAGGTCGAGCTGGCGCACCTAGACTACCAGCAGAGCCGCCTCGTGCGCAGCTGGACCCACCTTGAACGCCAGCGCGGTGGCTTCGGCTTCCTCGGTGGTCCTGGCGAAACCCAGATCGAGGCGGACCGTCGCATGATCCGCGACCGGATGGCCAGGCTGCGGCGCGAACTCGAACAGGTCCGCAAGACGCGCGAGCTGCATCGCAAGCGTCGGGGAAGGGCGCCGTGGCCAGTGGTGGCGCTGGTGGGCTATACCAATGCGGGCAAGTCGACGCTGTTCAACCGCCTCACCGGGGCGGGGGTTATGGCGGAAGACATGCTCTTCGCCACGCTCGATCCGACCATGCGCGCGATTAGCCTGCCGGGGGTGGAAAAGGCGATCCTGTCGGACACCGTGGGATTCATCTCCGACCTACCGACCCAGCTCGTCGCAGCGTTCCGCGCCACGCTCGAAGAGGTGACCGCTGCAGACATCGTTCTTCATGTACGCGACATGGCTAACCCCGACAGTAGCGCGCAGAAACGCCATGTGCTCGACGTGCTAGCCGACCTCGACGTAATCGACGGGGACGACGAGGGGGACATGCCCATCGTCGAGGTGTGGAACAAGTGGGATCTGATCGACGAGGAGCGTCGCACGGAGCTCGAAGGTCTTGCCGCAAGTGATGAGAATGTGGTCCCGATCTCGGCCATGACAGGGCTTGGCATCAACGATCTGCTGGCGCGTTTGGGACAGTTGCTGACCGAGGGCGCGCGCCTTCACGAAATGGTACTGCTCGCGTCGGACGGCCAGCGTATCGCCTGGCTGCACGCCCACGGCGAGGTGCTCGAAGTCGGTGACGGCGGCGAGGGTGAGCAGGGGCCGCTGCGGAAGATCTGCGTTCGCCTTACCGAGAAGGAACTCGGGCGGTTCGAGGCACTTGAGGGCTCACCCTAAGAGTCTTTGTGACGTTCGGCACGCTTGGCGCGCTGCCAGTATTCCTCCTGCTCATCGAGCGAGAGGCTTGCGAAATCGGCACCATCTGCGGCGGACATCGCTTCCATTGCGTGAAAGCGCCGCTCGAACTTCGCGTTGGTGGCCTTGAGCGCCTGTTCCGCATCAACGCCATAGCGGCGCACCACATTCACCGCGGCGAACAGCACGTCGCCTGCCTCGAGCAAGCGGTCATCCTCTGTTTCGGCAGCATCGAGTTCGGCCAGCTCTTCGGCGAGTTTTGCTTTCGGGGCACTGGTGTCCGGCCAGTCGAACCCAACACGGGCGGCACGTTTTTGTAGCTTCTCGGCGCGCATCAGCGCCGGGAGCGCGCGCGCTACGCCGTCAAGCGCGCTGGTGGCACCTTCGGACCGACGTTCGGCAGCCTTGATGTCCTCCCAGCGCTTCTTGTCCATTTTTCCGCCTTCGTCACCGAAGATGTGCGGATGGCGGGCCTCCATCTTTGCGGCAATGGCACGGGCAACGTCGTCAAACGCGAAATGACCGGCTTCCTCGGCCATGCGCGCGTGGAACACGACCTGGAACAACAGGTCGCCGAGTTCGCCGCGCAGCTCGTCCATGGCCTCGCGCTCGATTGCGTCGGCGACCTCATAGGCTTCTTCGATCGTGTACGGTGCGATCGTGGAGAAGGTCTGGACCTTGTCCCAGTCGCAGCCCCGCTCGGGATCGCGAAGCGTGGCCATGATCGTGAGGAGGCGGGTGAGTTGCTCGGACACGGGACCTCTTCCTGATTACCTAAAGACTGATAATATATATTATGTTAAATATCGTGCGGTCATAAGCAGATGATGATCAGCTGATCGCCCCGAAAATCAGGGCCGCAACGCCGAAGATCACCAACCACACCAGAGCCATCGCCAGCATCTTGCCACGACTGACGCGCCAGCTGCGGTATCCGGTCACCACCAGCGCCAGCCATCCGAGCAGCAAGACGATCTGGAGAACGCTTCCTTCGCTCATGCCGCCAACTCAAGCCCGTCGTAACCGACCAGAACACCGGCCGGTACTTCGGCGCACAGTGTCTGATAATCCATGCTGAAATCGAGATGCGTCAGAACAGTCTTCCCGGCGCCAATGCGCCTGCCGAACTCCACCGCCATATCTAGATGGCAATGCGTGGGGTGCGGCGCGCGACGCAGGCAGTCGCACACGAGGATATCGGCGCCCGCGAACAGTGCCACCATCTCATCCGTAATATCACTGAAATCAGTCGCATAAACGATGGACTTTCCGTCTGCATCGAAACGATAACCGGTGCTGAAGGTTGGTCCATGCGGCATTTCGACCGAACCGACCTTGAACCCAGCATGGATGCGTAACGTTTCGAGCGTGTTGAGCTCCACGATTGTCGGATAGCCATGCTGGCCTGCAAAGACATAGTCGAACCGGCGGCGCAGCCGACGCGCCGTCTCCTGCGAGGCAAAGCCCGGAATCGCCGCCGCACGGCCATAGCGCAGCGGGCGCAGGTCATCGATGCCGTGGCAATGATCGGCATGATCGTGGGTCCAGAACACGCCGTCGAGCCGGTCGATCCCATTGGCGAGGAGCTGTTGGCGCAGGTCGGTCGAGGTGTCGACGAGCAAACGCGTGCCCTCGGCGCTCTCGACCGCGATCGACACGCGCGTGCGGCGATTTTTTGGTTCAACCGGGTCGCACTCGCCCCAGTTGTTGCCCAAGCGCGGAACGCCGGTGGAGGTGCCGGAACCGAGCATCACCAGCTTCATGGAGCAGCCTTGGAAAACAGGCGGAAAAAGTTGGCGCTGGTGCTGGCGGCGAGGTCGGCAACATCTTCGCCACGCAAATCGGCCACGAATTGCGCGGTCTCACGCACGAAGCCGGGCTCGCACGGTTTGCCGCGGTGCGGGACCGGCGCGAGGAAAGGGCTGTCGGTCTCCACCAGCAGCCGCTCAGCCGGGATCTCTGTCACAAATTCCTGCAGATCAGTCGCGTTCTTGAAAGTCACGATGCCGGAGATCGAGATCGTCAGTCCAAGCTCCATAACCTTGCGGCCAAATTCGGGAGAAGCGGTGAAGCAGTGGATCAACGCGGGGAAGGCCCCCTGCCCCATTTCTTCGGCCAGGATCGCGGCGGTGTCGTCGTCGGCATCGCGCGTATGGATCACCAACGGCAGGCCGGTCTCGCGCGCGACACCGATGTGCATACGAAACAGCGCCTGTTGCACCGCGCGGTCGGACTTGTCGTAATAGTAGTCGAGCCCGCTTTCGCCGATCCCGATCACGCGCGGGTGGCGGGTGGCTTCAAGCAATACCTCGCGGCCAAGGTCGGCATGATGGTCGGCCTCGTGCGGGTGGATGCCGACCGTACCCCAGACATCGCTTTCACGCTCGGCGGTGGCGACAACATCCTGCCATTCGCTTTGGCGGGTCGAGATGTTGAGGAACCCGGTGACACCCGCTTCGCGAGCGCGGCTCAACACCGCATCCTGTTGTTCAACCAACCCTTTGTAATTCAGGTGACAATGGCTGTCGATCAGGCTCACGTGGGCTCGCCTTCGGCCTGCGGCATGTCGAGGCGCGGGAACTGCCCCTCGGGCTTGGCAAGGCGGAACTCGCTGGCAGCGAGCGGCGCGTACCAGTCGGAGCAGATGGTCGCGAAACAGCGCAGATCCTCGCCCACGCCCATCGCATCGAGCAGGCGGCCCATGGAGCCCGGCATGACCGGAACCACTGCCACCGCGAGTTGTGCGATGCAGCGATAGAGCACGGCCAATACCGTCTCCATCCGGGCAAAGTCGGTCTTCTTCAGCGCCCACGGCGCCTCAGCATCGATATAGGCGTTGCAGGCGAAGACTGCGCCCATCCACGCCTCAAGCGCCTGTGAAAAGGCGAGGTCAGTGTAGTGCGCGGGCATCTCTTCGGTGACAACGCGCGCCACATTGGCGAGTAACGCCTCGTCGGCCTCGGTATGGCCGTTGACCGGCGGCAAAACACCTTCGCAGTTCTTGAATACCTGGCTCAGCGTACGCTGGGCGAGATTGCCGAAGCTGTTGGCCAATTCCGAATTGTTGCGGTTTACAATCGCTTCTCGAGACCATCCGCCATCCTGTCCGAAGCTGAACTCGCGCAGCAGGAAGTAGCGCAGCGTATCCACGCCATAGAGGTTAGCCAGCTCGCCCGGATCGGTGACATTGCCGAGCGACTTCGATTCCTTCACCCCGCGGTTGAGCAGGAAGCCATGGGCGAATACCTGCTTCGGCAGCGCGATCCCCGCGCTCATCAGGAAGGCGGGCCAATAGACCGTGTGGAAGCGCGTGATGTCCTTGCCGATCAGGTGGAGATCGGCCGGCCAGAACTTGGCAAAGTCCTCGCAATCATCAGGATAGCCGACGCCCGTGAGATAGTTTGTCAGCGCATCGACCCACACGTACATTACGTGCTCGTCCGAGCCCGGCACCTTCACGCCCCAGTCGAAGCTGGTGCGGCTCACCGAAAGATCGCGCAGGCCACCTTCGACAAAGCGCATAACCTCGTTGCGGCGGCTTTCCGGGCGGATGAAATCGGGATTTTCGTTGTAAAGCGCCAGCAGCCTGTCACCGTATTCAGAAAGCTTGAAGAACCAGCTCTCCTCGACCGTCCACTCAACCGGCGTGCCCTGCGGCGAGAGCTTTTCTCCGCCCTCGCCCTCGGTCAACTCGCTTTCGTCATAGTAGGCCTCGTCACGTACCGAGTACCAGCCTTCGTAACGATCGAGGTAGAGGTCGCCATTGGCCTCCATCGCTTGCCAGATCGCCTGGCTGGCGCGGTGGTGGTCGGGCTCCGTCGTGCGGATGAAGCGATCATACGAAATATCAAGATTGTCGAACAGGCTCCGGAAATACCCTGACATTTCGTCAGCAAGTTCGCGCGGTGTCTGCCCCATATCACGCGCCTTTTGCGCCATCTTGAGACCGTGCTCGTCGGTGCCGGTCTGAAACCGGACCTCGCGTCCCATCTGGCGATGGAAACGCGCGAGTACGTCGGCAGCGATCGTCTCGTAGGCGTGGCCGATATGCGGCTTGCCGTTGGGATAGTGAATCGCGGTGGTGAGATAGAAGGGATCAGCCATTGGCCGATGCTCTAGAAGCGGCGAACTGGCTGAGCAAGGTGCCGATCTCCATTACCAGCAGGCCCGGGTCGAAATTATAGGTCGGAACTTCGCCGGCCAGGCGCACGAGTTCGCTGTGCGCCTCCACCAGTGCGGGGATTTCCGCGCGGCTCACATGGTGCATATGTTCGGCGACAACCGCGCGGGCCAGTTCTATGGCGGCTTGCTGACGCTTCCGGTCGGGCCGCGCGCCCATCGCCGTGGCGAGCCTGCCACGCAGCGCGAAGTCGCGGTCTCCTTCGAGGAGGATGCGCTGCATCAACTGATGGATGGAGCCGAGGTCCAGCTCGACGAAGTCGATCGCCACACCGGGCGATCCGCCTGCAGCTGCAATGGCGGCGGCGCGCATCGCGGCATCGGCCTGCGGAGCCTCTCGCACCAACACCGCCTCCATATCCTGCGGGCCAACTTCGGGGAAGCGCAGCACCCGGCAGCGAGAGCGGATCGTCGGCAGCAAGCGGCTCAGGCGATGAGCAACGAGCAGGAAGAAGGTGCCGACGGGCGGCTCCTCAAGGCTCTTGAGGAGCGCGTTGGCGGTGGGGGTCTCCATGTCGTCGGCCGGGTCGATGATGACCGCACGGCGGCTCCCCAGGCTCGGGCGGGTGTTGAGCCGGTGTTGCAGGGCGCGGATCTGGTCGATCTTGATATTGCGCGCGAGTTCAAACGGCTTGCCGTCCGCCTTCTTGCGCGCTTCTTTATCATCCTTTGGCGGATGGGTGACGTAGAGGACATCGGGATGCTCACCAGCAGGTTGCGGCAAACCCGGCTCGGCCACCAGCTCGCGCGCGGCAGCTAGCGCGAAGGCCGATTTGCCCACACCGCGTCGGCCTGAGAGAATCCACCCATGATGCATCCGGCTGCCCGAGAGCGCGCGGCGCCACTCGGCCCAGGCCTCCTCGTGGCCGATGTAGCTCACGCTAGCGCCCCGACTGCGTCCATGACCCGGGCATGGACCTCCTCAGGCGTGCCCGTTGCCGCGATTACGCGGAAGCGCTCGGGCTCCATTGCAGCCAGCGCGGCGAAGCGACCGGCAACCGCGCGGTGATAGTCTGCCGGGCGACCGCCGATCCGGTCACTGTTGTCGCCATCGCGCGCGGCGAGGCGTTCGGCGACCTGCTCGGGTGCGGCGCTCAATAACAAGGTGAGGTCAGGCAGAAGGCCGCGCGAACCAACGGCGTGGAGGGTGCAGATTTCCGCGTCGGTCATGCCCCCTTCCCCACCCTGATAGGCGCGGGTCGAGTCGAGGAACCGGTCGCACACCACCCACCTGCCCGCAGCGAGCGCAGGCTCGATCGCTTCTGCCACATGGTCGGCGCGTGCTGCCGCGAACAGCAGCGTCTCGCTAGCCGGGCCGAAGTGCTGCGCCGGGTCAAGCAGCAGCGCGCGGATTGCTTCGGCACCGGGAGTGCCACCGGGCTCGCGGGTGAGCAGCGGGTTGTGCCCGCTCGCCTCCAGCGCACCGGCGAGCATGCGTGCCTGCGTCGACTTGCCGACGCCCTCCCCACCCTCAAGTGTGATGAACCGTCCGCGCATCAGCCGAACCACTTGGCAAAGGCATTGCCGATGCGGCGGAACAGGCCCGCCTTGGGCACATCCTCGGTCGCCACCAAAGGCGCGTCGACCACCACCGTTCCGCTTGCGTCGTGCAACTGCAGTCGCGCGACCGGATCGCCCTTGACAATCGGAGCCTCAACCGGGCCGCGATAGGAGATGGCGAGCTTCATTGTATTCGCAGGATCGGCGGGCAGCGCGGCGGCAAAGTCCTTGTCCAGCGCAAGGCCGACCGAACGCGCCTCGCCGTCCTGAACCTGCGCACGGCCCATCTCGGAGCCGGCCGCAAACAGGCGCTCGGGCGCAAAGTCGCGAAAGCCCCATTCGATGAGGTTGCGCCCCGCCGCATCACGCATGCGCGCTGTCGGCGAGCCCGCGATCACTACAATCAGCCTGCGCCCACCGCGCTCCGCCGTGCCGAGCAGAGTGTAGCCCGCCTCGGAGGTATAACCGGTCTTGAGGCCGTCCCCGCCCTCCACCTGTCCGGTGATCGGATCGTGGTTGGCCTGCGTGATATCCCCCCATTTCAGCCGCCGGTGACCGAAGAAGCGGCGGAACAGCACAGGATAGTCCATAGTGACTGCCCGCCCCAGCTTCACGAGATCATCAGCCGTAGTGTAGGTCTTGCCGCCATCGGGATAGCCGTTGGGCGAGCCGAAATGGCTATCGCTCATGCCGAGCGCGGCGGCATTGGCATTCATCAGCTCAAGCCATGCGCCGGTCGAGCCGGTGGCGGCTTCGGCCAAGGCCATGCTGGCATCGTTGCCGGAAACGGTGGTGATCCCGAGCAGCAACTGGCCGATGGTCGGCCGCTCGCCCGCGCGCAGGAACATGTTCGAGCCTTCGGCGTACCATTCCTCTTCCAGCGCCTGGGTATAGAGGAAGTGCCGATCGAGCCTGAGCTTGTCCTCGCCCACCAGCTTGAAGGCGGTATAGGCGGTCATCACCTTGGTCACGGAGGCAGGCACGAAGCGCCGGCTCGGTTCGCGCGCATAGAGCTGCTGCCCGGTCCACAGATCAACCAGCAGCGCGACCGGGATCTCATCGGGCACCGGGGCGGGCGTGGCTGGCTGGGCACAGGCAGGAGCCGTCAGCGACACGCCGACGGCAAAAACAACAAACCAACCCTTAACTTTTTTCACGCCCACTCCGCATTGCACTGCGGCGGACGCATGGCGGTCGCCGCTCAGTCGTTGGTGAAGATTCGTGCGTCGCTATAGCCCGCAGCCCGCACCTTGGCGAGCGAGGCCTCGGCTTCTGCACGGCTGGCGAAGGGACCGGTTCGCACGCGATAGTAACGGTCCGATTGCGAGACCATACCATCAAGTACGCGCGCCGCGCGTTCCGCATTGTCCTGATTGGAGAACGACGCCGCCTGGACGACGAACCCGTCGGTCAGCGGCACAGCCGGGGCAGTGGCGGGTGTTTCGGGTTCCGCCTGCACGATGGCGGTGTTGACGTACTCCGGTGCCGGCTCGTGCTCGGATTCGGGCGCGACAGCTTGCGGTTCAGGTCCGAGGGGCAGCGGCTCCTCCGCGACCATTTCCGGCGCTGTCTCGACGCTCGTGGGAACTGCGGGCAATTGCCGCTTGAGCACGGCGACCAGCGACATTGGGGTATCCATCCGTAGCGGCGCCTCAGCCCCAGCGCGCAGCGCCGCGCGCTGCTCCTCGGGCGGATTGACCCGGCGCACGCGCACCGGTGTATCCGCGCTGGAGCCGAGCTGGGCCATGGCGGCGGGCGAAAGGGCCAACAGCTTGGTCGAGTCCATCGGTCCGCGCTGTTCGACCCGGGCGAGGATTGTACGGCCCGTCTCAAGCGAGGTAACTTCGATGTAGCTCGGCACCGGCAGCGTGTGGTGCGCAGCGGTTATCCCTTGCGCGTCAGTCTGGGCGGCGAGGTAGCCGACCTCGTCGTAGTTCAGCACATCGTTGGGCGTGAAGGTGGTTCCGTCGATGGTATAGGGTTCGCCCACCAGCACAGGATAGTCGGCCTGCGGTCCGTTGGTCGAGGTATTGGCACTCGCCACCACCGGGCCTGCGCCGCCGGATATGGCAGAGCACCCCGTCAACATGGCCAGCCCAGTAGCGGCAGTCAGCCCCACCAGCAGGCGGGTGCGCCTGTCATCGGATAATCTCATCTGCAAGCAACCCCACACTCATTGCGTAGTAATTCGAGCAGTTATATTCGAGGATAACCCTATAATTCTGCGTTAAGAGATATCCCGGCTCGGCCGGCCCGTCTGGTTCGAACAGCGCGGTGAGCACATCATCGCCAATCGGCGCCATCGGGGTGATGCCGCGCTCCTTCCATTCGCGGACGGTCAGCCATCGGCTGTGGCGTCCGTGAACGCGTGGACAGACGGGCGCAACGGTGTCGCTTTCGATCCCGCTGCGATCTGCCGTATTGGGGACATAGGCACGTACCGCCCAAGGCTGCCCCGGGCGCCATCCGGCATCGCGAAAATAGTTGGCGATAGAATGGAGCGTATCGGCGCGCGAGTTCCAGATATCGCGCACGCCGTCGCCATCGCCGTCACGCGCAAGACGAAGATAGACGCTGGGCAGGAATTGCGGGTTACCAAAGGCCCCGGCCCAGCTTCCGACAAGACTGGCGCGCGCAATGCCGCTATCAGCAATCTTGAGCACGTCGATCAGCTCGCGCTCGAACAGCTCACGGCGGCGGCCTTCCCAAGCCAGCGTCGCCAATGAACGCGGCAGATCGAACGAGCCCTTCACCGCGCCATAGGCCGTCTCATGGCCCCAGATCGCGACAAGATATTGTGCGGGAACGCCATATTCGCGCTCCACCTCGGTGGCCAGCGAACCAAGCGAACGATAGGCCGAGCGCCCGCCGTCGATGCGCGCCTGCGAATTGTGGCGAGCGATATAGTTCGCCATCGAGGGAAAGCCGGTGCTGGTGGTGCTGCCACTCGACGAAAGGTTGTCGCGGTCAAGCGCCATGACCCGTTCGTTCGGCGTCAATCCTGCAAACACATTGGAAATCGTGGCATCGCGCACGCCTTCCGCGCGCGCCTTCTGGCCCACGCTTTCGAGATAAGCGCCAAAGCTTTCCTGCTGGGCGGAAGCGGCACTTCCGAGCGAGGCGAAAAGCGAAAAAACGGCGGCCGAAGCAAGCAATCTGATTGTCATGACCACGATCTTAGGCTGCCGGGCAGGCTGGGCAAACGGGTAATTGCCCTCAGCCGCCCGGTTCGTCGCAAACTCCGGTCAGTCCGCGTAAGGCGGCTGCATGTCCGGATTTTCGGCCAGCATCTCTGCGAAGGGTTTGAAGCCGCAGTTGTCTTCCTCACAGTAGGTTACTGTGTGAACATAGCGAATCTTGCCATCCTCGATGCGGAAGGTGTGGCTATCGGGCATGCCGTCTTCGCCACCGAAATCGAGGAAAACGTTCACCGCGCCCTTTGCCTCGTCGACGATATAGCGGCGATTGATCAGCTCCACGCCGGAAGGCACGCCCACGTTGCAGGTGTCGGTCGGTTCGCCGCGCCCGGAGTAGACGCCGCCTTCGAGCCGCGCGCAGGGAGTGCCCCATGGAACCTCAACGGCGGGGTCGTTGAACAGGTCGAGATAGGCATCGGCAGCAGCGATCAGCTCTTCGCGCGTGTTCCGCTCTGCCTCGGGGATTTCGCTCCAGTCTTCGCGGCGGGCATATTCGTAAGTCGCCTTGGCATCGAACAGCCAGTCACCCTCGTCGGTTACGATGTTGTCGAACGGACCGACGCCGAAGAAACCATTGCTGATCTGTGTCGCCGCAACGATTGGGCGTTCCTCATCGAGCATCACGCTTTCGACATAAACTTTGCACTGGGTGGTATCGAGCAAGGCCATGTGCCAGTCCACCGCGCGCTCGGGATAGAGGAAGCTGCCCAGCGAAGAGCGCTTGCCGTTCTCACTGTAATCAACCCATTCGCCGAGCTTCATCGTCATCATCGTGCCCTGCTCGATCCCCTCGACCCAGTCATCGGCAATGCCCTGTAGCATGGCGCGGTCGCAACCGCCCTGTGCAGCAGCGGGTGTAGCCACGGCCATGGCCGCGCCGGCGAAAAGGAATCCAGATATCTTGCGAACCATGATTGGTATCTTCCTCTCTTTGCGCATTTTGATGCGCTGAATCCTCGTGGGGCGACTTGGCCCTTCACGCCAATGGATAACCAATGGGCAAACCTCTGTCACCAACAAGTTGACCTTGTCCAGACCGCCTCCTCCAGGCATTTTCAACAGGCCTGATGACAATTGCCTGAATTGCCGCTAGCGCGCCTCGACCGGCTCCACGGACAGGTGGCAGAGCGGTTGAATGCACCGGTCTTGAAAACCGGCGAGGATGCAAGTCCTCCGTGGGTTCGAATCCCACCCTGTCCGCCATTTTGCATTGATTTAATTGGTATTTTTCCAAGAGAACGCGCCGCTTCCCATAACCGCTCCCCGATAGACCCGGCGCTTGAGGCGAACGCGAGCGGCTGGAAAGTCGCAACATCACACCTTAAGGTGGCTTCCTAGATAATTCACGGGGGCTAGCGTGCAATTCGAGTTGGCAACGGCAAAGAACGCAGGCGCTAAAACGTATCATTCTCTTTTTGGTGGCCGAATTGCTCGAACAAGCTTTGTAATCCGGGTCGCTATAATTGTCGGCTCAGTTTGGATTGTGTCTGCTCCCTTGAGCTCGTTTCTCAGCACATCATCCAAGACGCTGAAAGACGCATACCTTGCCCTCTCTCTTGTATTTCTAGCCGTATGTGCTCTGGGTTTAGCTAGTGCATATATAAAACGCCTGCATGACATTGGTCTACGCGGCTTTTGGGCAGTTTTGTTCGTTTTGGCGCTGCCTTGCCTAGTCATTGAGGCTGCTGAAATTTATACTAATTACCGATACCTCCAAGACGAGAGTGCAGACGCATACTCAATACTCGGCATAATTGTCCCTTTGGTCTTCGCGATGCCGCTACTGATAGCCATGTGGCGTGGCGAGAAAGGTGAAAATAGGTTCGGTCCCGCTCCTGTGCTGGTAGAGCACGTGGGAGCTTCGAAATTCAATATTGCCGCAGTGCTCGGAGCCGCGGCGATCGTGATTCCGACAAGCATATACGCCGGATTGTTTCAGCCAGCGGTTTGGGTTGGCCGAGGAGATAGCGCGCCATCAATGCCAATGATTGATAGCAATTCGAGCGGTCGTCTCTTAGCCAAATGCTGGAACATAAAAGGTGTTAGCGCAGGCACTGGTGGAGGCTCCCTCGGGGGCGTCAATCGAGACGGTTACGGTGGTTCAGTGTTCGATTTTGTCGTTTCGGACGATGGCCAGATTGATATTGTTCCAGCTGGCGAGACCTTTGCAAAGGCATATAGGGCAGACGGCTTCCGAATTGATTCCTATGGGCTGGACGAATCAGGCGGGTACATTAGCGTTGGCGAAAAAGACCGTTTCATGATCGCTGCCGTTTATGATGGCAGTCATGCTCCCGATGGAAATGTAAATTTCACTACATTTTCTTTTGCTAAGACTGGCGAGATTTGGCCGGAATGGCAAATGGTGATGTCCACAGGCATGAGCCTTGGTTCTGGCGAAATAAGCACACTACTCGGTCAAAGCGAGCAAGCGAGGGGCAGGCTCATGATCGGCGATTGCGTAGTGAGGTAACTATTCAGTTTCTCGCACAATCCGCGCAATCGCCTTCACATATCGCACCGCTTCCAGCGTTTTGGCCGAATAGCCGCCATGCTTGCGGGCATTTTGATTGCCCTTAGGCGCGCCGGGGTTCGTCCCGCCGTGCATACGGCACCGTTTCCGCCCTTTCACGGCTGGGGATTGGCACGCCGTTCCCCTGCGCGTCATGGCCAAGCAACGCGGGGCCGCTGCCAGAATTTCCGGTTGCATGGCATTGATCCTCATTCTTCGGTTTTTGCCCCCCCTGATTGACGTTCTCGGCAATTACGGCCTGCCCGCCCCGGTTATCGACGTGGATATGCTTCACCACCTGTTCTCCGCCCCGGCGCATCCGGGCCAGCGTTTCCATTTGCCGCTGAGAAGTGCCCAACAGCTTCGCGGCGAGGTTCCCGAACGTCTGCACCTGCGGCACCCAGTCCGCGCTACCCATCATGCTCAATGCCCGGATTGCTGCGTCATGGGTGCAATACATCTGCACCAGCAACAGCGCCTCGGCCTGATCGTGCGGCTTCATGCTCTCGATGAATGACAGCGCCGCATTGTAGCGCCCTTCATTGTCTGCCCCGACTGAGCCGAGATATTTGAGCAGTTCGGCTGCTCGCGCATTCACGGGGTCAATCGAATTGGCCGAAAAAGCATCGTGCAGCTTGAGCAGCGCCAACGCTTCGCTTTTTCCGGTCGGCTCTATACTCCAGCCGCCATCGGGTTTGCGGGTCATTTTGACCTTCGGCGGTGAGCTTCGCTTTCGAAAGTCGCAGGCCAACCGCGTCAGTTCCGCTCGCTCGCCCTTGTCGAGTTTGTCCCAGCCGGGAACCTCTTTCGCCAATATGCGATTAGCCTCTTCCTCGTTTTCTGTGTCGGGAATTGGGATCGTCACAGTCCGCTCTCGCGGCTGGGCACCAGCCTTGCCCTTGCGCGCCGGTTGCTTGCGCTTCGACTTGTTCGTGTCAGTCATAATTCCCGTACCTTCAAAATTGATCCTCGCCAGCCTTCACCCGCACCCGCACCCGCACCTCTATAAATAGAGGGTGCGGGTAGTGCGGATGGGATTCAAAGCGGGTCAGCACCCGCACTTTCCGCACTTTCCGCACCGCACCTTTCAAGGTGTGGACGTGGGCCAATCTCGCTGGGGTCAACTGCCTTGCCGACGATCACGAATGGTCGCTCGTCCCCGTTCTTGTCGGGCCGGGTTTCAACCTCCAGCGCACCATTTTTGCGCCACGTCCGAATGATAGCTTTGATGCGGCCCTTGTCCGTTTCAACAGACAAGCCCGCTATGTTGGCGACAAGATGGCCAACCCAATCCTTGGCCTGCACGCTCTCGCGCCAGTCACCAGCCGCAAGGCGTTGCTGGACGGTGTAGAGGTGCCACGTTGTCAGCCCGTGGAACACGTCCGGCTTTTCCCAGAGCGTTGCCACACCGACAAAATCGGACGGCTCCAGCCCATCGCCATTGTCAAGGCTCTGGCTTACCAGCTTGATCCATGTGGCGGAATCTGGAGGCGCACGGTTAGCCTTGCCGGTGTCGATGCGCACCAGCGAGCGGCGCAACGCCGGGTCCGCAATCCCAAGTTCCTCGGCATCCTTGTCGCCGATGGGATTGAGCGGGAGCACGACGCGGGCAGCATCGCGCAAGGCCACCGCTCCTCGCCCGTCCTCTGCCGTCACCTCGCGCCCGCCTAGCTTGCGGGTATGGTGCACCAGCACGACCGCGCAGCCGGCTTCCTGGGCCAGCCGCTTCCACCGCTTGGCAATGGCGTCGATTGCTTCATTCGAGCTTTCGCGCACGGCATGGCTGGAAACGAAAGGATCGACGATCACCGTTGCAATCCGCCGTTCGCGGATCGTGGCGGCGAGCTGGGCAAACACGTCCTCTGCCAGCGCAAACCCGTCCCGGTCCTCGCTTGCCGTGCAAAGCGGCTGGACTAGCCCACTATCGAGGTGGAGCCGGTCCCCGCAATCGTCGGGGCCTATGCCATGATAGGCGCAAGCAGCGGACAATTGCCGCTCCAGTTCGTCGGTCCCGTCTTCAAGGTTGAAAATCCACACCGCTTGCGGCCCGCGATGCAGGGGCTTGCCCAAGAGCGGCTGTCCGCTGGCGAGGCAAAGCGCAATCGTGTTGCCTATCGTGCTCTTGCCGGTGCCACCCGGTGCAATGATCGCGGTCACTTCGCCGCGAAGCAGCCAATGGCCAAGCAGCCATTGCCGCCGTGGCAGCGAAGCGGGATCGGGCCAGCGGTAAGGCGTGGCGCGCAAGGCGGAATGCCCATTGATGCGCGCCGCCGCGTCGTCTGGATGGATTGCGGCATAGTCCATGGGCTGAGGTGCGGTTGCTGCCATCGTCACTCCCCCAGCCGCGCCGCTTCGATACGCCCGGCAACATCGTCGCGCGGAATGTCCGCAAAATCGGCGCTGGAGTCCGCTGGGCACGTCTCTGGCCTTGGTGTGGCGACAACCCCGCCAACGGCCTGAGCGGCCTTTCTGGCGACGCCCAGCCCGATATTCTCCGCTAGGTGACGGTCATCGTCCGCCGCGATCACAAGTTTGCGTGCCGGGAATAACTTGCGCATGGCCCGCGCCACGGTTTCGAGATTGCGCGCGGACATGGCAGCGACAACTCCAAAGCCGGTTGCCGAATGGACAGCGGCCATTGTGGCGAAGCCTTCCCCGATCACCAGTGGACCAGCCGATGGCCTCCCGTCCTGCATGTGCACGCCATGGGGCCAGAACAGGCCAGCCGTGCGAGCATCCTTGCCGAACAGCTTGAGACCATCGGGCCGGATGCGCTGCACGTTCCACAGACGAAAGCCGGGATTGAACATCGGCACCAGCAAATCGCGCCCGGCCTGCCGGATGCCGAACGGCTCCAGCGCCTTGGCGACAAGGTAGGGGTGCGCAGGATCGGCGCGGCTGGCATTGGCCCATAGGTCCGCCGCGCACCGTGCCGCCACTTGCTCAGCCTCCAGCCGCTCGCGCTTGCGGGCAAGATCGGCCTGCTGGATGGAGCGCCGTTCCTGCATAGATAACGCGCGCGCGTGCGCGGAATGCGCAAGAAACCCGTCCGCGCGCAGCATTTCCTTGACTGCCAGCGCATCAGCTTGAGTGCCATTGTAGCACGCGACAAGGCACCCATCGGGAGCGTGCGCGCTGACCTTGATTGCCGTCCCCCGGTCGCGCCGCGAATGGCCCGGTGTCGGGATCAGCGCATTGCCCTTGCAGATCTTGCCGCCATAGTGGCGCGCTATCGCTTCAATATCGACGATCACAGCGCGGCCCTCCCTTTGTCGGTGAGCCTGAGCACGGATGCGCTCTTGCCGCTGGGGTTGCGCCGCCGTGCGCCGGTCGGTTCCACAAGGCCCATGGCCCGAAGTTCCGAAAAGCGCGGCTGGAGCGATTCCCGCGTTACGCCGGATATTGCCACGGCCTCCAATGGGGTTGCCTCCCCCAGCCGTGCCAGCGAACGCATGGCAAGGCGGCGAAGGTGCGAGACGGTAGGGGCGATGCACTGGGCAGAGTTCTGGCTCGTTCCGTCCATTCCTTTCGCGCCAGGAATTTCTGGATAGCGATCAGCCATCGCCACACCCCCAAAAGCTAGGATTGCGAGCATGTCTGCCGTTTCCGGGCGAAGACTGTAGTTGCCAATCAGATATTGAGCACGGTAGGCCGAAAGGGTAAGGGATTCCGTGGAAGCGCCGACCAAGCTATTCCACAGAACCCGGTCGCCCTTGGCGGTCGGGTTTTGCCTTTGAGACATGGCTCATGCCTCCCCGGACAATAGCGCGTGGAGGCTTTCTGCCGGGATAACCGTGCGGCCAGCGATGCGGACAGCGCGCAGGCGTCCACTGGAAATGTGAGAATAGATCGTCGTTCGCCCCAAGCTGGACGCCTTGCAGGCTTCCTTGATGGAATAGGCGATCTTTATTGGATCGTTGTTTTCGGTGTGCATTCGGAATGCTCCCCATACCACTGGCGGGGTGCCAGCGTTCGTGGGGCAACCAATTAGGCCGGTTCGGTCCGGCCTTGAATCGTGAAGAATTGGGATAAAGCGGGAGCCGAATTATCTCCTATTTCTCCCGGCACGAAACGCGCGAGAGAGGCGGTCAACCTTCGCCTCAAAACTCGCTCCTACAGCTTCGTTCGCAACTAACTTTGCAGCGGAGGTTGCGTTAAGTGCAGGATTCTTCGCAATCGCCTCCCTCATCTTTTCCAGCAGCGGTGCGTCGGCTTGCTGATAGCCTGTTCCCTTTGCCCTTCCCTTCCTCAACTTTGGGGCAGCCTCATTTAACTTGCTCGACACACTCAATTCGCAAGCGACTCCTACTTGATGAGCTGGAGTCTCAGGTGCGTCGGTGGCAATGCCTTTGGTTGTGAGGCTGGCCGTTTTCGGCGGAAATGCAGTGAGCAGTTCGGCGCGGTTTACTCGAACCGAGACAAAGGCATCCCGACGTCCCTGTAAGGCCCTCTCAATCGTATTGTTTTCCCGGCTCCAAGTCAGGCCTGCCCCGTAGCGTAATCCATCTCTTACATTGTCGAACTGCGCAAAATCCTCTAGTCGCACCGGGTCAATTAGTTCGGTCAGGACCGTATTTTGGTCTATTGCTACGTTCGTCAGATACCTGCCACGGAAGCCAATTGTACCGTCGCTTGCGATAGCGGCCAGTCTGGTCATCGCGTCGCCCAGAGCCTCTTGCCAATGTCCCTTCGCAGCTGGGCCGAATCCGAATGACTCAATACAATCAAACTCATCGCGGCTTAATGAGATGGCAAATGCTATCCACGTCACCGCTTGAGTGAGCTCGACATACGGCCTGTTTGGCGGTTCCCGATATGAAAGCTGAACGGGCTGCACCTTGTGGTCGAAAGGTTCGGGAAGCGTCGGCAGATCGCCAATTTCTGCAATTTCAGGTCGGGCAAGCCATTTCTTCAACTCGTTATGTGAGACAAAGCAGCGCCAATCGCTAAATTCCCCCAAGTTGTGATCCAGCAGCGGATCGAGCGGAAGCCGATCGAAATAAAAGGCGTTCTCTGCCGCACTCGCATTTTCCCAAGCCCAGCCTGGAAGCGGATGAGAGCGGCCATCTTTTACCAGATGTGCCGTTAAATCGCCCGCCAGCAAGGCCCGGCGCATGGTAAGAGACGTGCGGGCAGTGCGCCTATGCCGATGCGTTGCGTTCTCGCACTCAGCATCGAACGGGTCGGCTGGCGGATCAATCCACGGGGCCGGTTCCTGCCCTGCCAGCCGCGTTCTCAGGATACGCTGCAAGATACAAACGGCCTTCGATATTCGCAGCCATTGCCTTTCGTCGCCGTCATGGGAGCGCGACTGCGATTTACCGTATTTCCGCATGGGCTTCTTCGCGGCATCAATCCGCGCGGCGAATATTGCCCAGTCGTCACGCTTCACAAAAAGCGGTCTGCCATAGAGCCAGCCGCGATCATTCCGGGGACGATAGACGCCGGAAACAACCGTCGCGTGGTCAACTTCAACAAACGCGCCGGGAGCTACCAAACGTTCCGGTTCCCCAATTGGAGCAACCCATATTGGCAGTTCCCCGGATTGCATGGCGTTGGCAATGTGCCTCTCCGCTTCCTCGATATTGGCTTGCCGCCTGAGCCAGTTCGCCCGCTGATCCTCTGGAACGGATTGTGCAAAATCTACCATCCGGGAAGGCAGATTTGCGGGAGTAGGCCAACCTTCCGAACGCTCCGCAAGATCGATCCTGCAATGCGATAGCTCATAGGAATCGGTGACGGCTGGACCGCGATGCTCGTCATCATAGCGCGGCAGGCTCGCAGACGCCGGATTATTGAATTGAACGGGAGCAGGGATCATTACACCCCGCTCGTCTTTTCGCGCCATACCGCCTCCCTAGCGGCTCCCAAGGTGAGGCGGGGAAGCACGTGGGATGCGCGCTTATCGGCTGGCCTGCCTATCCTCGCCCGCATTCTATGGCCTCAAGCGGCAGCTTGCCAGCCGCACTCAGAAACCATCCTCATTTTCGCCGGGATCGCTGATTGGGCAGCCCGCGCCACGGTCAAGCACGACGTGGCCGGTGTGCCCGGTGAAACTCTGGCTATGATTGACCACTTTCAGTGGTCACGAAAGATGCCAGAAATTCGCCCCATGCCCGCGCTTGGTCATTTTCCGACCTCCTCAGATCGGCCACCCAGTTCCTGCCACGATATTGGTTGTCATAATCGTGATGGACGCGAACATCCGCGAACGCGCGTACAGCATTTCTCAATTGCTCGGGAAAGTCTGAGAACGAAATAGGCCCCTCGCTATCTGACCACGCATCGATGGCTTGGAACAGTTTGGAGAGTGCAAGGTGCGCATCCTTACGCAAAACGACCGGACGCAAGTATGGGGGCCAAGTTTCGTCGACTTTAGGTTTTGCCGGATTGTCTGGAATCTTGCCCAACTCTCTTCTCATGTTGTCCATGAGACGGAGCTGGGGGCGAGTATGATTGACGTTCCGCATTTTTCAGTCCCTCAGGAATTGCTTGCTCGCCTCATTGGCGTCACCCTAGCACCAGCCGCGCCGTCACTGGCGCAATAGGCCGCCCAATCGTCCATGAGCTGCCGCCGCTTGTCGAAAAGATCGCCGCGCCGATAGGCCCGCTCAACCTTGTTTTCGATTGCGTGGGCCAGCGCCATTTCGGCAACCTCATGTGCATAGCCGGTGCATTCGGCGGCCCAATCGCGGAAGCCCGAACGGAAGCCGTGCACGGTCGCGTCAACCTTCATGCGGCGCATGAGCATTCCCATGGCCATGCCGGACAGCTTGCCGCCTTTCGCACCGGGGAACAGATAGTGGCTGCCAAGCGGCTGGAGGCTTTCGAGAATGGCAACAGCGCGCGGGGACAGCGGCACGCGATGCTCTTTCGCGGCCTTCATGCGCTCAGCTGGGATCGTCCAGATTGCCTTTTGCAGATCGACCTCTGCCCAAATTGCGCCAATCAATTCGCCAGAGCGGGCAGCGGTGAGGATCGTATATTCCAGCGCAAGCGCCGCCACGGCCTCCCGCTTGTGCAGCGCGCGGACAAATGCCGGGATTTGCTCATAGGCAATTGCCTTGTGATGGCCCCGCGAAAGCCGGGTGCGAGCGGGCAGGATTTGCGCGAGGTGCCCGCGCCAGCGCGCCGGGTTTTCACCTTGCCGATAGCCGCGCGCCTTGGCACTATCGAGCACGGTTTCAATTCGCCCCCGAATGCGGCTGGCAGTCTCGGCTTTCCCTTTCCAGATTGGCTCAAGGATTTTGAGCACATGCGTGGTTTCGACCTCGGCAACCGGCAAATCACCGATCACTGGATAAACATAGGTGTCGAGCGTGTTCCGCCATTGCTGGCGATGCTTGGGGTTCCGCCAGCTATCCTCATTTGCCGCGATATAGGCGGTAGCAGCGTCCTTGAATGTGGTTCTGGCCACCTTGGCAGCCTGAGCCGCCGCAAGCGCCTGAGCAGCCTCCCTGTCCCTTTCCTCCAGCGGATCAATGCCCGCCTTGACCCTGAGGCGCAGCGCTGCCGCTTCGTTGCGCGCATCGGCAAGCGACATGCCACCTTGTCCAGCCGCGCCTATTCCAACGTCCCGCGACTTGCCATTTAGCATGAAGCGATAGACCCATGAGCGCGCGCCGGTCGGCTTCACCAGCAAATGCAGCCCACCGCCATCAGCATGGCGTCCCGGCTTTGCGTTCTTCACCGTAAGAGGGGTTAGCGCGTTGTGCAGCTTCCTTGGCATTTCGGCTCCCTGTCAGGGAATCGAACCTGCCAGCGCCCTGCCAGTTTGGCGGAAATAGCAGTCGTTCCCATAACCGCTCCCCGATAATAGCGCGGTTTTATGGGAACGCAACGGGACACATGCGGACGGCCAATCTACCATTTTGGCCAAAAACATCAGGTATTGTGCGGATTGAAGGGATAAATCCGAACACATCCGGCATGTAGTTTGGGGGACACCCTGTCCGCCAACGCCTTCTACTGCTTGGGTGCGTGGAGCCTCTCCCGATCACACGTGGATCACCCGCCCATAAGCCGCGAGCACGCTTTCGTGCATCGATTCGGAAATCGTCGGGTGCGGGAACACCGCCTGCATCAGCTCGGCCTCGGTAGTCTCAAGCGTCTTGCCGATAACATAGCCCTGGATCATCTCGGTCACTTCGGCGCCTACCATGTGCGCACCCAGCAGCTCGCCAGTGGCAGCATCGAACACGGTCTTCACGACCCCCTCCGGCTCGCCCAGCGCAATCGCCTTGCCGTTGCCGATGAAGGGGAAATTGCCGACCTTCACCTTGTAGCCCGCTTCCTTGGCCTTGGCCTCGGTCATGCCAACCGACGCCACCTGCGGGTGGCAGTAAGTGCAGCCCGGGATGTTGTTGCGATCGAGCCCGTGCGGGTGGACATCCTTGTTGCCCAGCTCCTGCGCGATGGCTTCGGCAGCGGTCACGCCTTCGTGGCTCGCCTTGTGCGCCAGCCACGGGCCAGGGGTGCAGTCGCCAATCGCCCACAGGCCCTTTGCCTTGGTGCGGCCGAGATCGTCGATCTGGATGAAGCCGCGATCAAGCTCGGCATATTTCTCCACGCCGATATTCTCGGTGTTGGGCACGATGCCGACCGCCGAGATCACATGGCTGTAGGTCTCGGTGGTGACTTTGCCGGCCTTGTCCTTGATCGTGACCTTCACCTCTTTATCGGAGGCCTTCACTTCTTGCACAGCCGCCTCGGTGAGGATCGTCATGCCCTGCTTGGTGAGCGCCTTGGTCATGAATGTGGAGACGTCCTTGTCCTCCACCGGCATGATCCGGTCGAGCATCTCGACGACGGTGACATCGACGCCCATATCGTTGTAGAAGCTCGCGAACTCGACACCAATGGCGCCCGACCCCATGACGAGCAGCTTCGTCGGCATTTCCTTGGGTGTCATCGCGTGGCGATAGGTCCACACGCGCTTGCCATCGACCGGGGCGAAGGGCAGTTCGCGCGCCCGCGCCCCGGTGGCGACGATCACATGTTTGGCACTGATCGTCTCGGTGCCCTTCTCGCCCTTCACCTCGATGGAGGTCGCGCTCTTCAGGGTGCCCTCGCCCATGTGGACGGTGATCTTGTTCTTCTTCATCAGGTGCGTGACGCCCTGATTGAGCTGTTTGGCAACGCCGCGGCTGCGCTTCACCACGGCTTCCAGATCGGCCTCGATAGCGCCGGCGATCTTCAGGCCATAGTCCTTGGCGTGCTGGGCATAGTGCAGGATTTCCGCCGAGCGCAGCAGCGCCTTGGTGGGGATACAGCCCCAGTTAAGGCAAATCCCGCCGAGCAGTTCGCGCTCGACAATGGCGGTCTTCAGGCCCAGCTGCGAGGCGCGAATGGCGGCCACATAGCCGCCAGGGCCGCTGCCGAGGACGATAACGTCATACTGCTCTGCCATAACTCTTTTCCCAGTTCTCAGTTTCCGCTCGGGCTGAGCTTGTCGAAGCCCTGCCCTGTTTTTTCAACGCCCCACTCGAAACCAAAGCAGTCCTTCGACAGGCTCAGGACGAACGGGGGTTTGTTCACTTGGCGATAAGGCGCGGACGCCCTTCGTCGTCCACCGCCACGAAAGTAAACTTCGCCTGCGTCACCTTGCAGGCCTCTTCCGAATGCCGCTCGCGCCGCCAGGCCTCGACCGCGATCACCATCGAGCTGCGGCCGACCTTCTCAATCTCGGTATAGACCGAGACCTCGCAGCCAACCTTCACCGGCTGGAGGAACTGCATCCCGTCCATCGCCACGGTAACCGCACGGCCCTTCGAATGGCGCGCCGCGGCGAGACCGGCGGCGTTGTCCATGATCGAGACCAGCCAGCCGCCGAAAATGTCGCCATAGGCGTTGGTGTCACGCGGCATGGCGGTGACGCGGATGGCGGGATCCCGCCCCACGTGGATTTCAGCGTCGGTCATCGAAGGGCTCCCAGCATAAGAATAATCACCGGCAGAGCAACAAGGACCGCTGCAGCAATTGCGACAGACTTGCCAGATTCGGCGAGGTATGCGTGAGCTACGGCAGCTGTCGGTACGACCAAGACCCCGGCAACCAATGTCGCCACCTTTACGATTCCCAACGTGCTTGAGCCGCCCTCTGGAATAGCCATCGGAATTACCAGATCGAATACCACGAAGATCGTTGCAACTTCAGCTACGCCCAACGCGATGACAAGAAGCCGCGCACAGCCCAGGGGGACCACATCAGGCCACCAGCCCCAGCGGGCTTTCGATCAGTTCCTTGAACACCTTCATCAGCTGCGCGCCATCCGCACCGTCGATGGCGCGATGGTCGAAGCTTCCGGTGGCGCTCATTACAGTGGCGACGCCCAGCGCATCGTCAACGATATAGGGGCGCTTCTCGCCCGCACCGATGGCCATGATCATCGCCTGCGGCGGGTTGATCACCGCTTCGAACTGCTTGATCCCGAACATGCCCATGTTCGAAAGGCTGGCGGTGCCGCCCTGATATTCCTCGGGCTGGAGCTTGCCTTCCTTCGCGCGAGTGGCAAGATCCTTCATCTCGGTGCTGATCTTGCTCATGGCCTTGGCACCCGCGTCCTTGATGATCGGGGTGATGAGGCCATTGGGGATCGAGACCGCAACCGAAATATCAGCGCGCTCGAACTTCAGCAGGCTGTCGCCCGCGAACTGCACGTTGCACACCGGCACCGTTTCGAGCGACTTGGCCAGCGCCTTGATCAGCATGTCGTTGACCGACAGCTTCACGCCCTGCGGCTCGAGCGCCTTGTTCAGCTCGCCGCGCAGCTTGAGCAGCTTGTCGAGCTGAATATCGACGGTGAGATAGATGTGCGGGACGGTCTGCTTGCTCTCGGTGAGGCGGCGCGCAATCGTCTTGCGCATGCTGGACAGCTTCTCGACCTCGTGCGGGATGCCGAAGTCCTGCGCGGCGGCCGGAGCCGGAGTGGGTCCGGGCGAGGCAGCCGGGGCGGAATCCGCCGGAGGCGCTGCTTCGCCGGGCTTCGCGTTCTCGACGTCGGCCTTCACGATGCGGCCGTTGGGGCCGGAACCCTTCACGCCCGCCAGATCGACGCCTTTCTGTTCGGCAATGCGCCGGGCCAGCGGCGACGCGATGATGCGCTCACCCGAAGGTGCCGGGGCAGAAGCAGAGGCCGGAGCCGGTGCAGCGGCGGGAGCTGGCGATGGCGCGGGCGTTTCTTCGGCAGCCGGGGCCGGCGTGGGAGCAGGCGCGGCAGAGCCATCACCCATCGGCTCAACCGAACCGGCGTCCTCACCCTCTTCCGCGAGCGTAGCGATGATCGTGCCGACCTTCACACCCTCGGCGCCTTCCTCGACCTGGATATGGGCGATCACGCCTTCATCCACGGCTTCGAATTCCATCGTCGCCTTATCGGTTTCGATTTCGGCCATGATGTCACCGGCGGAGACACTGTCACCCACCTTCACTAGCCACTTGGCCAGCGTCCCTTCTTCCATCGTGGGCGAAAGGGCGGGCATCTTGATCGCAATCGGCATGGTCTGGAGCGTTTCCCTGCTGGATTTTGTCGCTGCTCCCCTCTGGCCAATTTGCGCCCGCCAAGCAAGGGGGAGAGCCAGTCTGCAGCATCGCATCTTGCGTAAACACCGATTTGGTTCGATATTCACGCACCGGGGAAGAGAGAACGATTACGATGCGCGTCTATCTGGCTATTGTCGACGAAACCGAGGAATCGCGGGTATCGCTGCACTTTGCGGCGCGGCGCGCGGCCAAGACCGGCGGCCTTGTGCAGATTCTTGCTCTTGTGCCGAAGCAGGGTTTCAACGCCTTCGGCGGCGTTCAGGCCACGATCGAGGAAGAAGCGCGCGACCGGGCCGAGGTGCTGGCCTCAAGCGCGGCGGGTGAGCTGATGGACGAGATGGGCAAGATGCCGCAAATCGCGGTGCGCACGAACGAGGAAGGCGTGATCACCGAATATCTGGCCGAGCATCCCGAAATCGCTGCCCTGGTGCTGGGCGCGGCGGCGGAAGGCCCGCCGGGGCCGCTGGTAACGCATTTCACCGCGAGATCAGGTAGTCTGCCCTGCCCGCTGTTCATCGTGCCCGGCGGAATGAGCGCGGAAGATCTCGAACGGCTAAGCTGATGATGGCGCGCTGGTGTAAGGGCCTGCGCGAAGTTGTCCTTGGATCGGCCTCCTCGGAGGATGGGTATGGCCAGACTTTGGCCAATGACCTGCACGCGCTGATAACCTTCCGCCGCCTGCGCAAAGTGCCGCTCACCTGGCAAGACCCGGCAAGCTATCCTGGAGACATCCACGCGCAATTCCGGCCAATCCATCGCTTCGGTGACGCCGTTGTGGCCTATCGCCCCGAGGGCGACGAACATTGGTTCATCGTCTCGCGCGACTGGTTTGGCTGGCCGGACCCGCCCGAATTTGCCCTGCTCTGCTTCGCTGCGGATGGCCGGATCGCGATGGGTCACGATTTTCACCACTGGCCCCAGACCTGGACGCGGCCCGCAGGCTGACGCCTACTTCTTCTTGCCGCGCCCCTGGTGGCGGATATTGCCCGGCCGCCCGCGTTGGCCGACCTGGTGCTTACCTTGCTTGTCGCGATTGTGGCGCACCTTCTTTTCCGGTCGCTTGCCGCGCGGTTCCACCCGCTTGCCGCCATAGCCGCCCTCAGGCAGTTCGAACTTCAGCGCGCCGGTGAGCGGGTTCGCCTCGGCCAGCCGAAGTTCGAGCACGTCACCCACCGCATAGACGGTCCCGCTGTCTTCGCCGACCAGCCGGTGGCCGCCTTCGTCATGCGAGAAATATTCGCGGCCTAACGTGGAGACCGGCACCAGCCCGTCGCCGCCCAGTTCGACGATAGTGGCGAAGAAGCCAAACTTTTGAACCCCCGTGATGCGGGTGCGGAACACCTCGCCGACCTTGCCCGACAGCCAAGCCGCGACATAGCGGTCGATGGTGTCGCGCTCGGCCTCCATCGCGCGGCGTTCGGTCTGCGAAATCGCATCGGTGATCTTTGAGAGGTCGCCCCGATCCTGTTCCGCAAGGCCGGACTTGTCGGGGATAGAGCCCTTGGGCGCAGGCTGTTCGAGGCCGAAGGTATCGACCAGCGCGCGGTGGACCAGCAGGTCGGAATAGCGGCGGATCGGCGAGGTGAAGTGTGCATAGGAGCCGAGCGCCAGACCGAAATGCCCCGCGTTTTTCGGCCCGTAATAGGCCTGTGTCTGGCTGCGCAGCACGGCTTCCATCACCAATGCCTTTTCGCCGGGATCGGACACGTCCTTGATCATCCGGTTGAACAGGCCAGGCGTAATCACCTGACCGAGCGCGAGATTCTTGCCGATGGAGTCGAAATAGTCACGCAGGGCGATCAGCTTGTCGCGGGTGGGCGGCTCGTGAACGCGGTAAACCACGGGCGAGGCCTTGCTTTCCAGCGCCTTGGCCGCGGCAACGTTGGCCGAGATCATGAAGTCTTCGACCACGCGGTGCGCATCGAGCCGCTCGCGCACGACGATATCGGCAATGCGCCCCTTGGCATCGAGCACCACGCGCCGCTCGGGCAGGTCAAGCTCAAGCGGATCACGCGAATCGCGCGCTGCCGCGAGCAGCTTCCACGCGGCCCAGAGGTGTTGCAGGTTCTCAGTCGCCTTGCCCTCGTCGATCCGCGTTTGCGCATCCTCGTAAGCGATCACCTCGGAAATTCGTACCAGCGCGCGGGTGAAGCGCCAGTCGGTGATCTTGCCGTCCGGAGCGATCGTCAGGTGGCAGGCCATCGCGGCGCGGTCCACGCCCTCCTTGAGCGAACAGACATCGGCCGAGAGAACCTCGGGCAGCATCGGCACCACCCGGTCGGGGAAATAGACCGAGTTGCCGCGCTTCCTCGCCTCGCGGTCCAGCTCACCGCCGGGGCGGACATAGAACGACACGTCGGCAATCGCTACCACGGCGCGGAAGCCGCCCTTGTCATCGGGTTCGGCCCAGATCGCGTCGTCATGGTCGCGGGCGTCGGCGGGGTCGATGGCGACGATGGGCAGGTGCCGCAGGTCTTCGCGCTTGTCCTCGCTGAGCGGGATCTTCGCGGCGGCCTGGGCCTCAGCCAGCGTCTCCTCGGGGAAAATGTTCGGGATGCCGTGCTTGTGGATCGCGATCAGCGAATAGCTGCGCGGCGCCAGCGGATCGCCCAGCACCTCGACCACCTTCGCCGTCGAGCGCGCACCGCGCCCGACCGGCTCGGCCAACACCAGCTGCCCCTCTTCGGCCTCCCCGCGATCCGAGACACGGGTCGAATTGCGGATACGCTTGTCCACCGGCGCCAGCCAGACACCGCCCGCGTTATCCAGTTCGATCACCCCGAGCAGCGAGTCCTCGCGCGTGGGCAACTTCTTCATCGGGTGCGCGACCATGCCGCGCCCGGCCTCCTCGGTGCGCGCGAGCACCCGATCGCCCTTGCGCAGCGCAGCGAAGCGGCCTTTCTTTTCGAGCACCCGCAGGCGCGGCGGTGGGGCGCCATCGTCAGGCTGCCAGGTGTCCGGAATGGCGATGGCCTCGCCGCCCTCGATATCGACCACGCGCAGCACCGTCACCTTGGGCACGCCGCCCATGCGGTGATAGGCGCTCTTCTTGCCGTCGATCAGGCCTTCCTCGGCCATATCCTTGAGCAGCGCCTTCAGCAGGATCTTGTCCTGCGCGGTGAGGCGAAAGTGCTTGGCGATCTCGCGCTTGCCGACCGGCACTTCGGACGAGCGGATGAATTCCATGACCTGCTCTTTGCTGGGCAGGCCGGCGCGGCGCTTGGAGGGCTTCTTGTTCACATCAAATATCCGTTCGGGCTGAGCTTTTCGAAGCCCACGTGGGTGTCTTTGTGGCCGCTGTGAAGGAAGGGCGGCCCTTCGACAAGCTCAGGGCGAGCGGAAAGTGGGACTACTCCACCACCGGCAGCGGCGCGAACTGGCCACCCGGCACGGCGCTGGAGACCGGGCTTTCCGCCCCATCCGAGGCCACAGTGCTGACGCCGAAGATCCAGTCGTCGCCGCGATCGGGCGCGAGCACAACGGAATTGAGGTCCGCCGCAAGGTCAGCCGGCAGGTCCATCCGCCATTGCCAATCGCGCTGGTCGGTCGCCCGGCGCCAGATACGGTAAAGCGTCGCCCCCGCCACCGGCTCCCATTCGAGCAGCACGTCAGGGCGGACCAGCCCGTCAGCCGAAACCACTGGCGGCATTGGCGCCTGCGCTAGCCTGTCGGCGGCACGGATGTTGAGATCTGTCACGCTAGCGAGATAAGGAAAGTCCATCTCGTCGACGGTGTCGCCATACGAGACCCCGTTCTCGACCCGCACATCCTCATGCTGGTGTTCGTAGTCTTCGATGGCGACCGAGAAGCGCACGGCTGGAAAGCCCGCTTCGAGAAACGGCAGGTGATCTCCGCCGCGCCCCATCCGGTCGGCACGGAAAACTTGCCGCACGTCGAGCCCACCGATGAAGTCGTCGGCCAGCCCGTCAAGCCAACGCGAGATATTGCGGCTGGGGCTGTCGTCCTGTCCGCCGAGCGAGCGCATCCGGGCCGCGTCCTGCTCGCTGGCATCGGCGCGCAGGCCCTCGGAGAACACCCGCACATGGGCATTGTCGCAAACCCCGTCCGACCCGCAGGAGCCGCCGACGATATCGTTGTTCAACGCCGCCTTCACCGTCCAGCCCTGCTGTTTCGCGTAGTCGGCCAGCAGCCGCCCGCCGTAGAGCCCCTGCTCCTCGCCAGAAAGCAGCGCATAGACGATGGTCGAGGGGTAGCGCTGCTTGCTCAGCACTCGCGCCGCTTCGAGCACCAGCGCGCTGCCGCTGGCGTTGTCGTTCGCTCCGGGAGCGTCGCTCACCGCATCCATTACGTCGGAGGCGCGGCTGTCGATATGACCCATGATGATCACGACCTCGTCGGGCCGCTCGCTGCCGCGCTGGATCGCCACCACGTTGCGGATCAGCACGCCAACGGGGATGCGGTTGCCGGTGAAGACTCGCTCGGGCTCGACCACCTCAAGGCACCCGCCGCACGCTGCGCTCGTCTGCTCGAACTGCGCCCGGCCCCAGCGCCGAGCTGCACCGATGCCGCTTGTGTCGCTGTCTGTTTCCGACAAGGTATGACGCGTGCCGAAGCCAACCAGAGTCGCGACATCGCTCCGCAACCGCTCGGGCGAGGCCTGCCCCAAGGCTGGAGCGGCCACCAAAGCCGCCAGCAGAGCGAAGTAGCGCATTGGTCGATCCCTTCGTGAAATGCTCTCGAATGCGGGCGTCCCACACTTGACGCATCGGAGCAAGGTTTCCAATGAAACGGCTTTATCTCTTTTCACCGTCGCGGGGCCAACTATGAAGTCGTTCGTCATGTCAGTCGCCATTGCCAGCACTTCCCTCACCGCCCCTGCCAGCGCCAGCGAAACGCGCGCGATCATGGGGTCGATCCTCACCGATGCTGCCGATCCGGCCGAGATTGACGCCAAATGCGATAGCTACATGGAGGCCATTGCGGCGCGCCGGGCGCTTCTCGAACGCGGCGAAGGCCAACCCTCCATAGAGACCACGCTCGCCGCTTACGACCAGATGAAAGCGCTCATCAATGCCGGGCAAGGCGAGTTCACGCTTTACCAGCAGGTGCTCGGCACACCGGAGCTGCGCGATGCAGGCGCGGCCTGTCAGGTACGGCTCTCCACGGTAGACAGCGAACTGAACCTCTCGCGCCCGATCTACGACCGGCTCTCCGCGATCCCCACCGAAGGGGCCGACGATCAGGCGCGCTTCATGCTGTATGAAGTGCTCGACCAATATCGCCGCGCGGGTGTTGCGCTGGACGATGCCGGTCGGGCGCGAGCGCAGGCGATTAACGAGGAGCTGTCGCAAATCTCCACCGAGTTCGCGCGCAACATCGCCGAGGACCAGCGTGAGATTACAGTGAGGCCCGAAGAACTGGAGGGCCTGCCCGCCGACTTCCTCGCCGCGCACCCGACGGGCGAGGATGGCCTCATCACGCTCACCACTGCCTACCCCGACTATCGCCCGGTAATGCGCTATGCGAACAGCGACGAACTGCGCCGCCGGTTCTCGGAAGTCTATGCCCAGCGCGCCTATCCGCAGAACGATCCGCTGCTGAAGCGGATGTTCACCCTGCGGCAGGAGCTGGCCGAGCTGCTCGGCCGCCCGAATTACGCGGCGCTGGTGCTTGAGGACAAGATGCTCGACACGCCCGAGAAGGTCGAGACGCTGATTGCCGACATGGCCGCCATCGCCCGCCCGGTGGCCGAGCGTGACTATGCTCGCAACCTTGAGGTGTTGCAGCAATATCGCCCCGGCGCGACGGAGATCCGCTATTGGGAAAGCGGCTGGCTCGCCCCCAAGGCGCAGGAGTATTTCTATTCCTACGACCCGCAGGAAGCGCGCCAGTATTTCACCTATGATCTGGTGCGCGACGGCGTGCTCAAGCTGACCGAAGACCTGTTCGGCGTCACCATCTCGCACTGGGATACGCCCGTCTGGCACGAGGATGTGGAGACCTACGAGATGGCCGATGCCGATGGCACCGTGATCGGCCGCTTCTATTTTGACAACCATCCGCGCCCCGGCAAATATACCCACGCCAATATGATCCCGATCTATCCCGGCGTCCCCGGTGAGGCTGACGAGGTGCCAGTCGGCGCGTTGGTGCAGAACCTGCCCAAGGGCATGCACGAGACCGGCCTGATGGAGCACGGCGACGTAACCACCCTGCTGCACGAGTTCGGCCACATGCTGCACGGCATGTTTGGCGGCACGCAGCAGTGGTTCGGCCATGCGGGCATTTCCACCGAGTGGGACTTCGTCGAGGCTCCGTCGCAGATGCTGGAGAATTGGGTCTACGACTACGACACGCTGGCGACCTTCGCCCGCAATGCGCAAGGCGAGACGATACCGCGCGAGCTGGTCGATAAGATGAACGCCGCGCGCTATTTCGATCAGGGCGCGGGCGACATGGGGCAGCTTGGCTACACCAATGTCTCCTTGCAGTTCCACATGCGGCCGGTGCCCGAGGATTTGGGCGCGGCCACGCGCGGCTGGGCGAACGAGTATCTGATGGCGCCGATGCCCGACTACGTGCAGTTTCAGGACGCATTTAGCCACCTCGATGGCTATTCGGCGATCTACTATACCTATCGCTGGTCGAAGGTGATCGCCGACGACCTGTTCACCCGCTTCACCGCCGAGGGCCTGCGCAACCCGCAAACGGCGGCCGACTATCGCCGTGCGGTGCTTGCGCCCGGCGGGACGAAGCCTGCCTCCGAATTGCTGCGCGATTTTCTGGGCCGCGACGTGAGCCTCGATGCCTATCGCGAGGAGCTGGAAAAGGGGCTGGTGGACTGATCCCCACACCCCGCTCGCCCTGAGCTTGTCGAAGGGCTGCTTTCTCTTCGGTGTCGCAAGAGGCTTGAAGTAAAGGACAATCCTTCGACAAGCTCAGGATGAGCGGAATTGGTGGGCGGCTAGTAAGCCCGCGCCACCAGCACCCGCTCGACCGCAGGCCCGCCGGTAAAAATGCAGGCTCCGTCCGCCGGTTCGGCATCGCGCGGCACATTGCGTAGGGTGAGCTTCAGCGCCTTCAGCTGCTCGACCACCTTGTCCAGCGCGGCTCCGGTCGGCTTCGACCACTGCACTTCGAGCCAACCCGGATACTTAACATCCTCGGCAAAGTGCGCGGCAACCTCATCCATCGAGGTTACTCCGCGGGTGATGTTCGCATCGCGCCGCTCGGCAGCCTCGACATAGAGCGCCTGCTGGATCTCGACCAGCAGATCAGCTGCCCCGGCGACAAAGTCCTCGCGCTGGGGGTAGGTGAAGGCGCTCTTGCCCGTTTCCATGTTCCAGATCGCATCACGCCGCAGCACGGCCAGCTTCCCGCCTTCCATGTCGCGCGAGCCGACCTCGATAATCACCGGAGCGCCCTTACGCACCCAATCCCAGCGCTTCGCCGCCGCCTTGCCTGGCCGCTTGTCGAGCAACACGCGGACCGGCTCGCCCAGCGCGGAAAGCCCGGCCAGCGCCGCGCGCACTTCCTCGCAATAGGCTAGCAGCGGCTCGTCCTCGGGTTTGTCCCGCAGCATGGGCAGAACGACGATCTGGTGCGGCGCAATCTTCGGCGGCACGCGCAGGCCATCATCGTCACCGTGCGTCATGATGACACCGCCCACGAGTCGGGTGGAAACGCCCCAGCTGGTGGTGTGGCAAAGCGTCTCGGTGCCCTCGCGGTCCTGATACTTGATGCCGGCCGCCTGGGCGAAATTGGTTCCGAGATAGTGGCTGGTGCCCGCCTGCAGCGCCTTGCCATCCTGCATCATGGCCTCGATCGACCACGTCTCAACCGCGCCGGGGAAGCGCTCGTTCTCCGGCTTCTCGCCCGCCACCACCGGCATGGCGAGATCGTCCTCGGCGCAGGCGCGATACATTTCGAGCGCGCGGTGCGTTTCGGCCAGGGCATCATCGCGGCCCTCGTGCGCAGTATGGCCCTCCTGCCACAGGAATTCGCTGGTGCGCAGGAACATGCGGGTGCGCATCTCCCAGCGCACCACGTTGGCCCACTGGTTGGTAAGCATCGGCAGGTCGCGCCAGCTTTGGATCCAGCGCGCCATGGCATCGCCGATGATCGTTTCCGAAGTCGGCCGCACCACCAGCGGCTCTTCGAGCTTGGCGGCGGGATCGGGAATCAGCCCGCCCTTGCCATCAGAAATCAGACGATGGTGCGTGACCACGGCCATTTCCTTGGCAAACCCCTCGACGTGCTCGGCCTCACGGGTGAAGTTCGCCAGTGGAATGAAGATCGGGAAATAGCAGTTCTGAACACCCGCAGCCTTGATCCGGTCGTCCATCAGGCGCTGGATGCGCTCCCAGATGCCGTAGCCCCAGGGCTTGATCACCATGCACCCGCGCACGCCCGATTCCTCGGCCATGTCGGCGGCGGAAATCACCTCCTGATACCATGCAGCAAAGTCGTCTTCGCGCTTGGTGTTCAGGGCGTGGCGTATGGCGGGCATAGTCGGAAAATCCTGCAATCTGGCTGAGAATCAATCCCGCCCCCATGGCGAGGAAGCCTCGCCAAGTCGAGAGCCAGCTTGCCCTCCGGACTAATCGCCGAGCTTGTCGAGCTTGGCCTGCATCGCCGCCATCTGCGCCTTGAGCGCCTCGAGATCTTCGCCCGATGAGGCAGCATCGACAGACGTCTCTTCGCCAGCCTTGGGCATGAAAGCGCGCGTGGCAGCTTCGAACATGGCGATGTTGTTCTCGGCCAGCTTGGCGAAAGCCTGCGGACCGACGCTGGCGCTGAAGGTTTCCTGCAGCTTGGCCTGATTGGCGCGGAAGGTTTCCATCGAGGCTTCGAGATAGCTCGGCATCATGGCCTGCATCGAATTGCCATACATCCCGATCAACTGCCGCAGGAAACTGACCGGCAGCATATGCTGCTCGCCCTGGCTTTCTTCGTCCATGATAATCTGGGTGAGGATCGAATGGGTGATGTCGGAGCCCGTCTTGGCATCGAGCACCTGAAAATCGACACCGTTGCGCGTCATTTTGGCCAGATCGTCAAGCGTGATGTAGCTCGACGACTTGGTGTTGTAGAGCCGCCGGTTGGCGTACTTCTTGATGATGATGGTGTCATCGGCGGTATTCGATTCATCTGCCATCGGGCGACAATCCTCTTCGCGACCTGCATCCCATTGTGCGGCGCACCAGCTTTAGCACTTGCAGCATGAGGCTGGCAATTGCGCAACGATATTTTTAGCGTGCAAAACGATTGCCCAGCAGGGTCAGCAGTTCGTATTGCGACAGGCCGGTGGATTGTGCTGCCGCCACAAGGTTATACGGCAGGTCGCAGAAGTCACCCTCGGCAAGGTCTGGCGCATCGGTGCTGTCGACCACGATCATGTCCATAGAGACCCGCCCGATGATCTTGAGGGTACGGCCCTCGTGCGACAGAGCTCCGCCCTCGCCCCAGCAGCGCAGGATACCGTCGGCATATCCAAGCGACAGCGTGGCCGTTCGCATGGGATGGGGTGCGCGGAACGTGGCGTTGTATCCTACCAGGCCGTCTGTCGGCACGGAGCGGATCTGCATCACCATCGCCTGTGGAAAGGCAACCTGCGTCAGTTCACTGGCCAGTGCATCGCACGGTACACCGCCATAAAGCGCAAGGCCGGGGCGGGTGAGGTCAAAGTGATAGGCACTGCCCAACGCGATCCCTGCGCTGTTGGCAAGGCTCGCGCGGCGGGCTGCGACCCCGCTTCTGGCGCTCTCGAACAGCGCGAGTTGCTGCGCGCTCTGGTCGGTCTCGTCCTCCGCCGAGGCAAGGTGCGACATGACGATGTCGATATCCAGCGCAGCAATCGCCGGGTCGCCAATGTCGCCTGGCGGCAGGCCGAGCCGGTTCATGCCGGTGTCGATCATAAGGTGGCAATGGTCGCCGCCAGCCTCGTGCCAGAGCTGCGCCTGACGCAGCGAGTTGATCACCGGACGCACGCCCGTCTCGCGAGCATAGGCGGCATCGGCGGGCGTGTTCACCCCGTGCAGCACCGCAAGCTGATTGGGCGCAGCCCCCGCCGCCAGCACCGCAGCAACCTCACTCCAGTGCGCTACGAAAAACTGCCGCGCGCCAGCATCGAGCAGCGTGGGAACAACGCTCGCCACGCCCAATCCGTAGGCATCTGCCTTGACCGCTGCGCCCGCCGCCGCGCCGCCCGATAGGCGGTCAAGCGCGCGCCAGTTGGAAGCCAGCGCCGCACGGTCAACCTTGAGGCGAAGGGTTGGCGGAGGCAGTTCAGGAGTGGTCATCGGCGAAGTCACGTGGGGGGCCGCCCTTGAGGCCCCACCAGGCGGTCGCCAGAGCGACCACCAGCAACACCCAAGTGTACCACAGACCGGCGTAAATGTCGCCGCTGCGCGCCACGATATAGCCCGCGATCAACGGCAGGAAACCTCCGAAATAGCCCGCACCAATATGGTAGGGAATGCTCATCGAGGAATAGCGGATTTTCGGCGGGAACATCTCCGCGAGCAGACTCGCGACCGGGCCATAGGTTGCCCCGACGAGCAAGCCGAACACCACGAGAATGGTCACGATACCGACAATGTTGAGAACCGGCGGAATCTGCTTGGCCCCATCATAGCCCTGCGCCGCGAGCGCATCGGCTATTTGCGCGCGATTGCTTTCGCTTCCCGGCTCAGCGTCCAGGTTCAGCCGTGCATCGCCGACAGCAAAAGACAGCGCCGCTTCCTCGCCGATGGAATAGGGGATGCCCTTGTCGGTCAGCTCCGCCATCAGGCGTCCGCATTCGCTGGCCTGCTCGGCGGCCAGCGGATCATAATGGCAATCGGGCCCGGCGATGGTGATTGGGGCTGACCGGTGCGCCTCGGCGAGCGACGGGTTGGCCAGCGCTCCGATGCCCCAGAACAGCGGGAACAGCAGCACGAGGCACGCCGCATAGCCCCAGACGATCGGCGCCTTGCGCCCTACCCTGTCCGACAGATGGCCGAACCAGATCAGCGCCGCCACAGCGGATAGCGACGAAAGGCCCACGATCAGCTCGGCCGCAGTGTCATCCACCCGCATCGGCCCTTTCAGGAACGTGAGGGTGGAAAAGAATGCAGTGTAGAACACGATGGTTAGGCCGCAGGCGACCCCGAACAGGGCAATGAAGATGCGCTTCTTGTTGCCGGGATAGGTGAAGCTTTCGAGCAACGGATTGTGCGAGATTTCCCCCTCTTCCTTCATCGCGCGGAACACGGGGCTCTCGTTGAGCTTCAGCCGCATCCACAGCGACACGGCGAGCAGCACGATCGAAATGAGGAACGGAACGCGCCAACCCCACTCGGCAAAGGCATCGGCAGGGATCAGGAACCGGCAGCCGAGCACGACGATCAGGCTCAGCACGAAGCCGCCTACCACCGCTGCCTGGATGAAGCTGGTGTACAATCCGCGCTTGTCGGCAGGGGCGTGTTCGGCCACGTAGATCGCCGCGCCGCCATATTCCCCGCCCAATGCCAGACCTTGCGCGATTCGCAGCACGATGATGATGATCGGTGCGGCAATCCCGATGCTCGCCTCGCTGGGCACGAAGCCCACGCCAGCGGTGGCGATCCCCATCAGCGTCACAGTAACCAGAAACGTGTATTTTCGCCCGAGCCGGTCGCCGAGGTAGCCAAATAGGATCGCGCCCAGTGGCCGGAAGCCGAAGCCGATGGCAAAGCCCGCCCAGGTCAGAAGCAACGAGAGCGTCTCATTACCGGTGGGAAAGAACGCCTGGCTGATGAACACGGCCAGGGTGCCGTAAATGAAGAAGTCATACCACTCGAACACGGTCCCCGCGCTTGATGCGGCGATGACCATGCGAATTTCACTCTTGCTCGGCTCGTGATGCGCTGCGGCGGCGCTGGTTGCCATGATTATCCCCTCGTTTCCCTGTTCTGGTACGGGCTTAGCGCGCACCGGAGTGAGGAGAAAGGGCGGTGATTGCTGCCTTCCAGGGCAATAGCATGGCGCCATGGCGCGCCGGATAGGATTGCGCGGGGGCGATCAGTGTCATGTCGGGCCAGCCGGGAATAGGCGCTTCGTCCTCCAGCCAGGCTGCGAACCTCTCGGCAGTGGCGAGGATTTCGGCGTCGCTGCGTCCCGCCGCGTGCCGTGCAAACACCGCCGCCGAGGCCTGTCCCACCGCGCAGGCACGCACTGTCAGGCCGATCCGCTCGAGGCTGCCGTCGCTCGCAAGCATGAGGTCCATCGCCAGCGTGGAGCCACAGGTGGGTGACCGCGCATCGCCGCGCAGCGTAGCGCTCTCGAGTGGGGGATAGTGGACCAGTTCGAGCGTCGCTGCGAGAAGATCCGGGGTATATAGCTTCTCCGCGCTCACAGATTGCCCTCGCCTTCGCTGGCCGCCATGCTGGCACGGCGTTCGGCGATGATTTCCACCAGCGCCTTCGACGACGCATCGACGAACTGATAGCTGCGCGCCTCGACGATCCACAGCGGCCGCCCCGCTGCTCCCCACACCATGTCATAGCCCAGCACCAGAAGCGAGAAGGCGATCACGGTGATCACCACACCCTTCAAGGCACCGAACCCGAAACCCAGCACCCGATCAAGCGGGCCAAGCACCGACGCGCGCGACCTCCGACCCAGCCACTGCGCGCCGAACCTGACCACCGCCAAGGGAACCAGCAGCAACAGCGCGAAGGCAAGGATGGCCGCCGTGGTGGGGGAACCGATGAAGGCATAGATCGTCGCGGTCAGGTCAGGATGCAGGAAGCGGATCGCGAGGATCGCCACCGCCCAAGCGCCAAGCGACAGCACCTCCTGCACGAAGCCGCGCAGGAAGCCGCCGATCGCGCAGAGGCCCACGATCACCAGAACGATTATGTCGAACCCGACCATAGCCAGAAATCTAGGCCGCGCCCATTACCCGGTCAACGAGCGCGTTGACGCTGGCTATCGCGCCATAAGTAAGGGCACTCTTGCCCCGCCCGGTCATTTCGGGGCCGGTAGCGCGGCGAAAACCAAGCTTTTCGGCCTCCTTCAAACGCAGCGCACCATGGGCGACGGGTCGGACATCGCCCGAAAGCGATAGCTCGCCCAGCCACAGGCTGTCGGCAGCGAGAGGCTTGTCGGCCAGCGCTGAGACCAGCGCGGCGGCCACGGCAAGGTCGGCCGCCGGGTCGGTCAGCCGGTAGCCGCCCGCAACATTGAGATAGACCTCGGCGGTGGAGAAGCTCAGCCCACAGCGCGATTCGAGCACCGCCAGCAGCATGGCTAGGCGGCCCGAATCCCAGCCCACCACCGCGCGCCGGGGCGTCGCACCCGATTGCAGTCGCACGATCAGCGCCTGAATCTCGACCAGCACCGGGCGTGTACCCTCAATGGCGGGGAACACTGCGCTTCCCGCTATCGCTTCCTCCCGGCCCGAGAGGAACAACGTGGAAGGATTGGCGACTTCGGCCAGCCCCTCGCTTTCCATCGCGAACACGCCAATCTCGTCGACCGCGCCGAAACGGTTCTTCAGGCACCTCAGGATACGATACTGGTGGCTGCGCTCGCCCTCGAAGCTCATCACGGTATCGACCATGTGCTCAAGCACGCGTGGCCCCGCGATATTGCCGTCTTTCGTCACGTGCCCGACCAGCACGAGGCAGCAGCCCTGTTCCTTGGCATAGCGGATCAGCTCGAAGGCCGAGGCGCGCACCTGGCTGACCGTGCCGGGTGCGCCTTCGATCTGATCCGAATGCATCGTCTGGATCGAATCGACGATAAGCAGTTGCGGCGGCGCGCCGTGGCCCAGCGTGGTGAGAATATCGCGCACCGAAGTGGCTGCGGCAAGCCTCAACGGGCTGTCGGAAACACCGAGGCGCGACGCGCGCATGCGGATCTGGCCGGTCGCTTCCTCGCCGCTGATATAGACGACCTCACCACCCGCCTTGGCGATCCGCGCGGCGGCCTGCAGCAACAGGGTCGATTTGCCGATGCCCGGCTCGCCGCCCATCAGGATGGCGCTGCCCGGAACGATACCGCCGCCCAGTGCGCGGTCGAACTCGGCAAGGCCCGTGGTCCGGCGCTCCAACGGCGCGGTTGGCGCATCGAGTGTTTCAAAGCGGATCGTGCGCCCGCCTCCCGACAGATCGTGCCGGGCGGCGAACTTTGTCTCGCCCACCTCTTCCACCAGCGTGTTCCACTCCGAGCAATCGGGGCACTGTCCCTGCCAGCGCGTCGACACGCTGCCGCATTCGGAACAGACATAGCGTTTCTTCGGCTTGGCCATCTAAATGCGCTAACCGGAACGAAAACGGAACGCAAGCACTCCTAGCCAATTCCCGCACCATCTGGCAGGAACCATGTCATGCGGCAGAAGGAACTGCGGATCGCGCTGGTGTGCTATGGCGGGGTGAGCCTTGCGGTCTATATGCATGGCGTCACCAAAGAACTGTGGAAGCTCGCCCGCGCCAGCCGCGCATATCACGCGCACGAACCCGCCTCCGGGCCGGTCGAAAGGGTATGGCAGCGCTGGCTCCGCCAGATCGAAGAGGAATGCGGCCTGCGCCTGAGGGTGTTGCCTGACATTCTGACAGGGGCCAGCGCGGGCGGGATCAACGCGGTGTTCCTCGCCCAGGCTATCCATTCGGGCCAGAGCCTTGAACCGCTGACCGAACTGTGGCTCGACAATGCGGACGTCGAGGAGCTGATCGCACCTGAGGCGCGGCCGTGGTCGAAGGCCGCCAAATTCTGGTTCATGCCCGTTGTGCTCTACATGCTGCGCCAGCCTGATAGCGCGGTGAGCGAAAGCGTCGCGCCGGAAACGCGCGCCGAAGTCCGCCGCAAGGTGTCGCATCTGGTGCGGGGGCGCTGGTTCGAGCCGCCCTTCTCCGGCCCGCACTTCTCGCGTCTGATCCACGATGCCCTGGAGGCAATGGCAGCGGCCCCGGCCAGCAAGCCGCTGCTGCCGCCTGGCCATCCGCTCGATCTGGTGGTTACCGCGACCGACTTTCGCGGCCACCGCGAGCTGCTGCGGATGAACAGCCCGCCAGTGGTGGAGGAAAGCGAGCACCGCATGCCGATCGGGTTCCGCAAGCGCACTCCCGCCGCGTCGGGCCAGAACCTGGCCGAACGCTGCGAACTGACCTTTGCCGCGCGCGCCACCGCTAGCTTTCCCGGTGCCTTCCCGCCGCTGCGCCTGGCTGAGATCGACGACATGGTCGAACGCACCGCTGGAGAAGGCGGTTGGCCGGGACGTGAGGCTTTCCTGCGCCGGATCATGCCCAGCCACATCGATCAGGGCACAAGCGAACAGGTTTCGCTGATTGACGGTTCGGTGCTGGTCAATGCGCCTTTTCGCAGCGCGATAAACGCCCTGCCCGCGCGCCCGGCACAGCGCGAGGTCGACCGCCGGATCGCCTATATCGATCCTCGCCCCGACCGCGTCAGAGCGCTGCAACATGACATTACGCAGCCAGTCGGTTTCTTCTCCGCGATCTTCGGCTCGCTTTCGACGATCCCGCGCGAGCAGCCGATCCGCGACAACCTCGAACAGCTCGAACGGCAATCGCGCGAGGCCGCGCGATTGCGACAGATGGTGCATACGCTCCGACCCGAGATCGAGGCGGTGGTCGACAGGCTGTTCGGTCGCACGCTGTTTCTTGACCGCCCCACGCCCAAACGGCTTGCCAGTTGGCGCACCAAGGCGCAGCAGGCGGCAGCCCAACAGGCGGGCTATGCGTTTCAGTCCTATGCCCAGGCTAAGATGGCGCTGGTGGTCGAGCAGCTCGCGCGCCTGCTTTGTGCGGGACTTGGCGAGCCCGGCGGCGAAGATATCGAGGAGCTGGCCGCGCGGATTCGCAGCGAGCTGGACCGGCGCGGCCTTGCATCGCTGGCGGCGGAAAAGGGCACGGGCGCATCGGAAGACGCTATCACCTTTCTGCGCGCGCACGATCTGGCCTTCCGCATTCGCCGCCTGCGACTGATTGCGCGGCGGCTCTCGCGCGACTGGGAGGCTGATCCCGAGTTGGACGACGAGGGGCTCGAAGAGGCACGCGACGCGATTTACCGCGCGCTGTCACTCTACTTCGAACACGAGAGCGCCGAGCCGCTGGGGCCGGAGTTCGGCTTGATCGCTGGAAGGGCGATGGACGAACCGGGCGAAGCTCTCGACTGGCTGGCAAAGGCGCGCGACCTTCCAGCGACAGACCTTGCCGCCGAGCAGATCCTGTCCGATGCGCTGGACGCGATGCCCCCCAACCTCCGGCGCCGGGTGCTGATGGCCTATCTCGGCTTTCCGTTTTACGATGTCGCTACCTTGCCGCTGCTGCGCAACGAAGGGCTGACCGAGTTCGACCCAGTGAAGGTGGACCGCATCAGCCCGGAAGATGCCCGCTCGATCCGCCCAGGTGGCACCAGCGCCACCTTGCGCGGCACCGAGTTCTTCAACTTCGGCGGTTTTTTCAGCCGCGCCTATCGCGAAAACGACTATCTCTGGGGCCGGCTGCACGGAGCCGAACGGATGGTCGACCTCGTCTGCTCGACCCTGCCCGATCACCTGCCGGAAGGCGAGATCGTACAGTTCAAGCGTGAGCTGTTCCTCGCCATCTGCGATGAGGAAGCGGATCGGGCGATATGCAACGCAAAGCTGATCGATGGCCTGCGAGCAGAGATCGAAGCGCGGTTACACAACTAATCCGTTCATACCGAGGAGCGTGAAGACGTCGTCTGAGCCCGTCTCGAAGCATCGGCCAGGGCCCTTCGAGAAGGGCGCCTAAGCCTCCGGCTTCAGGGCCTTCTCGGGGCGAAGGGAAAGCTTTTCCCGTCAACTTCAAACTGAAAACGCACCCTTCAACCGGTCGAAGAAGCCGCGGCTTTCGGGGCATTCCTCGCCAGTCTCGGTTTCGCGGAATTCTGCCAACAGCTCTTTCTGGCGGGCGGAGAGCCTGGTCGGTGTTTCGACCGACACCTCGACCACGAGATCGCCCCGTCCGCGCCCTTGGAGCACGGGCATCCCCGCGCCGCGCTTGCGCAGTTGATGACCCGACTGCACACCAGCCGGAATGTCGATCGCATGCGACGTGCCGTCGAGACCGGGAATTTCGATGGTCTCGCCCAGCGCGGCGGTCGTGAAACTGATCGGCACGCGGGTGGCGAGCGTCGTTCCCTCCCGCTGGAACACCGGGTGCGGTTTCACGTGGATGAAGATGTACAGGTCGCCCGGAGGCGCACCATATGGCCCGGCCTCTCCCTTGCCCGTGAGACGAATGCGGGTGCCATTATCGACGCCCGGTGGAATCTCGACCGTCATCTTGCTGAGCTTGTCGACCCGGCCTTCGCCGCGACAATCGGCACAGGGGCTTTCGAGAACCTCGCCGCGCGCGTGGCAGGCGGGGCACGGGCGCTCAATCACGAAAAGGCCCTGCTGCGCGCGCACCTTGCCGTGGCCGCCGCAGGTGCCACAACGCTTGGCCGAGGTGCCGGGCTTTGCGCCCGTACCTTCGCAGGTGTCACATGAGGCAGCGACTTCGACCTCGATCTCGGAATTCCTGCCATGGAATGCATCGTCGAGCGAAATTTCCATGTCGTAACGCAGGTCGGCGCCGCGCCGGGGGCGTGCGCGCCCGGCACCGCCACCGAAGGCGCTGCCGAAAATGGTCTCGAAAATATCGCCAAGATCGCCAAAATCGGCGTGCCCAGCGCCGCCCCGACCGCCCGACATGCCTTGGGTAAAGGCTTCGTGGCCGTACTGGTCGTAGGCTGCCCGCTTCTGCGGATCCTTCAGGCAATCGTAGGCAACGCTGATCGCCTTGAACCGGGCCTCGCTATCGGCGCAGCCGGGATTTCGATCGGGATGGTACTTCATCGCGAGCTTGCGATAGGCGGACTTGATCGTCGCGCCATCGGCAGCCCGGTCGACCCCGAGCAGCTCGTAAAAATCAACTTCAGCAGAGGACATTCAGCTTCTCCGTAAAAGTCCGGACTGCGCCGCGCCATGCGCAACGGCGGCTCAGGCAGCAGCAGCAGCCCGGATTTTCAATCGGGGGCTCAGCCCTTCTTTTCGTCGTCTACTTCGGAGAACTCGGCGTCGACCACCTCGTCGTCCTCGGCCTGTCCTTCCGCCGCAGCCGCATCCGCCTGAGCCGCATTGGCACTGGCCTGATCGGCTTCGTAGATCTGCTGGCCCATCTTCATGGCGACATCGGTCAGCGCCTGGCTCTTGGCCTTCATCGCTTCGAGATCGTCGCCTTCGAGCGCCGTCTTGGCTTCTGCCACGGCCGCCTCGATCTGCGACTTGAGGCCTGCGTCAACCTTGTCACCATGCTCTTCGAGCTGCTTCTCGGTCGCGTGGATCAGGCTGTCGGTGTTGTTGCGGACTTCAGCCGATTCGCGCCGCTTCTTGTCCTCGTCAGCGAACTTTTCGGCATCCTGCACCATCTGCTCGATGTCGGAATCCGAAAGACCGCCAGAGGCCTGGATGCGAATTTGCTGTTCCTTGCCGGTGCCCTTGTCCTTCGCACTGACGTTCACGATGCCGTTGGCGTCGATGTCGAAGGTCACTTCCACCTGCGGCACGCCGCGCGGGGCTGGCGGAATGCCGACGAGATCGAACTGGCCGAGCAGCTTGTTGTCCGCCGCCATTTCGCGCTCGCCCTGGAACACACGGATCGTAACGGCCTGCTGGTTATCTTCAGCCGTCGAATAGACCTGCGCCTTCTTGGTCGGGATCGTGGTGTTGCGGTCGATCATACGGGTGAACACGCCGCCCAGCGTCTCGATGCCCAGCGACAGCGGGGTCACGTCGAGCAGCAGTACGTCCTTGACGTCGCCCTGCAGCACGCCGGCCTGAATGGCAGCACCCATGGCCACGACTTCATCGGGGTTAACGCCGGTGTGCGGCTTCGAGCCGAAGAAGTCCTCGACCACTTCGCGCACCTTGGGCATGCGGGTCATGCCGCCGACAAGAATCACCTCGTCGATCTGGTCCTTGGAGACGCCAGCGTCCTCCATCGCCTTCTTGCAGGGTGCGAGAGTGCGCTTGATCAGGTCGCCGACCAGCTGTTCGAGCTTCGAACGGGTCAGCGTCTCGACCAGGTGCAGCGGGGTGGACGAGCCACCTTCCATGCGCGCGGTGATGAAAGGCAGGTTGACTTCGGTCTGCTGGCTGGAGCTCAGCTCGATCTTGGCCTTTTCCGCCGCTTCCTTGAGGCGTTGCAGAGCGAGCTTGTCCGAACGGAGATCCATGTTCTCCTTCTTCTTGAACTCGTCGGCCAGATATTCGACCAGCACGTTGTCGAAGTCTTCACCGCCGAGGAACGTATCGCCGTTGGTCGACTTCACTTCGAATACGCCATCGCCGATTTCGAGAACCGAGATGTCAAAGGTACCGCCGCCGAGGTCATAGACAGCGATGGTCTTGCCGTCGTCCTTGTCCATGCCATAGGCGAGCGCCGCAGCAGTCGGCTCGTTGATGATGCGCTCGACCTCAAGCCCGGCGATCTGGCCGGCGTCCTTGGTCGCCTGGCGCTGCGCGTCGTTGAAGTAGGCGGGCACGGTGATCACGGCCTTGGTGACCGTTTCGCCAAGATAGCTTTCGGCGGTTTCCTTCATCTTCTGCAGGATGAAGGCCGAAATCTGCGAAGGCGAATAGTCTTCACCACCAGCGTTCACCCAGGCATCGCCGTTCTTGCCCGCGACGATGTTGTAGGGGACGAGGTCCATGTCCTTCTTCGTCGTCGGATCTTCGAACCGGCGACCGATCAGGCGCTTGATCGCGAACAGGGTGTTGTCAGGGTTGGTCACTGCCTGGCGCTTGGCGGGCTGGCCGATCAGACGTTCGCCATCCTTGGTGAAGGCGACGATCGAGGGCGTGGTGCGCGCACCTTCCGAATTCTCGATAACCTTGGGCTTGCCCCCTTCCATCACCGCTACGCAGCTGTTGGTCGTGCCAAGGTCGATGCCGATAATCTTGCTCATATTTCCCGTTCTCTTCCTTCAGGTCTGACGCTGCGCTTTCGGGTCCCCCGCAAGGCGGCAAGTCCGCTTCGGCAGCTCGTTAAAAGGGTGTGTTTCGAAGCGCGATATAGGCGCGCTTTTGCTTGGCACAAGGGAGGTGGGTGACTAGAAAGCCGACCTGTCTCAGATGAGGAATACCATGACCAACAAGACCTTCGCCACCACACTCGCCGCCATTACGCTTGCGCTGGGCACGGCGGCCTGTTCGGGCGGAGGCGACGAAATGGCCGAGACGACCGCGCCCGAGGCACCGGCGGGCATTTCGGTAACCGATGGGCGCATGTCGCTTCCGGCGGTGCAGGGCAATCCGGCAGCGATCTATTTCACCATCCGTAACGTCAGCGAAGAGCCGGTAACGATTCGCGCCGTCGATGTGGCAGGCGCGGCCAGCGCGCAGCTTCATGAAACCAGCGAATGGAACAAGCAAATAGACATGCAGGAGCTGTTTCAGCTTCCGGTCCCGCCGGGCGCCGAAATGGTGTTCGAACCGGGCGGCAAGCATGTGATGGCCTTCGACCTCGACGACGACCTCGCCCCAGGCGGTGAAACCGAAGTGACGCTGATCTTCGTCAACGGTGACAAGGTGAGCTTCCCGGCCGAACTGATGGCACCGGGCACGGCCGACATGGACCATTCGGCAATGGAGGGCATGTAAGCCAGGTGCACGCGGGGCACGCCCCCTGCCCCGTTGGCGGCGAGCGGACGCTTACGCCGGGTGAGGTTGCGCTTGCCGCGTCGGTTTTTGGTGATGCGATAGAGACCGCGCCGGTGACGATCCGGCGCCGCAAGTTCTTCCCGTTTCAGCCGCGAAAGGTAACAATGGCCCCGCGCGGCCATATCCATTTCCATCCGCTTGGCAGTGTCTATTGCGAAGACTTCGCCTCGGCCTCGCTCGCGCGAAGGGCATTATTCGTCCATGAGATGACCCACGTCTGGCAAACCCAGACCAAGGGCGAATGGTATCTGGTACTCAATCGCCATCCCTGGTGCCGTTACGACTATGCGATCAAGCCGGGCTGGAGGCTCTCTCGCTATGGTATCGAGCAGCAGGCAATGATCGTCCAGCATGCCTTCATCCTGCGCGAGGGCGGGAAGGTGCCGGGTGCGCCGCCGCTGGAGACCTATCGCGCGATCCTGCCGTTCGCGATGGCGTGATTCTCCAAACATGGCTGACGAGGCTAAAAATCCGCCCGAAGTAAACTGACGATAGCAGCCCGCGATATTGCCGAAGATTCCGTGACTTGCGAACCCGATCCCTCTTGCGGGACGTGGGGTCGACGCAACAACTTCCAAGGTTTTATCAATGCCGAAACGTCTGACACTTCCGCTAGTGGCCACGGCCATTTCGTTAGGCGCGCCCGCATCGGCACAGATGAAGCCAGACGATATGATACCGACGTTCGGCACGCATGCGCTTGAAACCGGCTTTGAACCAGATCCGTTCACAGTCGAGGTTTGCCGGGGGGAGCGTGTCTCTCGCGGAGGATTACCCTTCATGTCCCGCGTTTATAAACCCCGCGCCAGACGTTCGCATTAGCTTTACGGCGAGATCGACCTTTCCGCTCATCATCGGTGCGATATCGGACAGCGATACATTGGTTATCGTGGCAGCCCCGGATGAATCCATGCATTGCGTCCACGACAGTTAGGGCGACGGTGACCCAATCATCAGCTTCTCCAATCCCCAGTCAGGCAACTACCTTATTTGGGTTGGAACCGACGCCAAGGAAGAGGAGGCCCCCGACGCGTTGATCGTCGTCAGCGAGAACAGCAACTTCCTCAACCAAGAATAGCTCCCGCCGGTCAGCATTACGCTTCGCAGCAGGAGCCAGTGATATCGGCGAGGCAGATGGTCCGACGGCCGGGGCCCGTCGGACCTCCATGCGCCTAGTCGCAGCGCACCTCATATTCACGCCCGCGCGAATCCACGCGGTAGCATTTGCCGTCCTTCTTGATGAGCGAGCCACCTGCGGCGCCTGCAGCAGCACCGATAGCGGCGCCCGTGGCAACGTCGCCACCCGTAACGGCGCCGATCCCCGCACCGGCGGCGGCACCGGCCAAGCCGCCTTCGACGGCATAGTTATCCGCACAGGCTGCCAATGACAGCGAAGCGACGATGGCGGCCGAGACTGTTGCGATCCGATTTTTCATGTGATCCTCCGATAGGTAACTGTGAATTACCTACGGAACGGCGATCTGATGGTTCCTCACGCCTGCTCAGCACAGCGCGATCCCCGCACGGTTCCCCGCCAATAGCGAAGCACCGTGCGGGGAACCGTGCGATATCAGTCAGCCTTCTTTGCCACGCCGACCATGGCCGGGCGCAGCAGGCGGTCCTTGATCATGTAGCCAGCCTGCATCTCCTGCACGATCGTGCCCGGCTCGGCATCGCTGGGGACTTCCATCATCGCCTGATGCTGGTTCGGATCGAGCGGCATGCCCATTGCGGCAATGCGGCTGATTCCGTGTTGTCCGAACACCTTGTCGAGCTCGCGCTGGGTGGCTTCGATCCCGGCAACCAGCCCCTTGAACTTGTCGTCCTCGCGCAGCTCGGCAGGCACAGACTGGATCGCGCGTGCAAGGTTGTCGGCCACCGAAAGAATGTCACGGGCAAAGCCGCTGGCGGCATAGTTGCGCGCATCGGAAACATCTTTTTCCAGCCGGCGGCGCACATTCTGCGTATCGGCGCGGGCATAGAGCACGTCCTGCTTCGCCGTCTCCAGCTCGGCTTCGAGCTGGGCGATCTTCTGCGCGGCCGCATCTTCGCCGGAAGAGTCCTCGCCATCGACAAGCAGCTCTTCGGGAACGCCTGCGAGTTCCTTCTCGGCCGCTTCGTCACGAGGTTCGTTTGTCTTTTCCATCACCGTTATGTCGTCCAATTATCCAAGTCTTCGGCCCAGCGAGCGGGCGGTAAAGTCCACCATGGGAACCACTCTCGCGTAATTCAACCGCGTAGGGCCGATCACGCCGAGCACGCCGACCACCCTGCCCTCGCTGTTGCGATAGGGCGCCGCAATGACAGAAGAACCCGACAGAGAAAAGAGCCGGTTCTCCGCGCCGATGAAGATACGCGCCGATTCTGCCTCGCGCGCGCTGTCGAGCAATTGGGCCACCTGCTGCTTGTTTTCGAGATCGTCAATCAGCGAGCGGACCCGTTCAATATCGGTCAGCGCGCTCTCGTCGAGCAGCTTGGCCTGTCCGCGCACAATCAGCACCGGGCGCGCGGCGGCATCCTCGCTCCACACCGCCAGCCCCGCTTCGACCAGCCGCCGCCCGGCCTCGTCGAGCGCGCTGCGACCCGAGGCAATCTCGGCGCTCATATCGCGTGAGGCCTCAGCCAAAGTGCGCCCGGCCAGCCGCGCAGTGACATAATTGGTCGCCTGCTGCAGATCGCCTGTAGACACGCCTTGCGGCAATTCCAGCACGCGATTTTCGACGTGTCCGTCGGTGCCGACCAGCACCACCAGCGCGCGCCTTTCATCGAGCGGAACAAGGCTGATCTGCGCGATCCGGCTTTCGCGTTGTGGCACCATCACCATGCCCGCTGCGCCCGAAAGGTTGGACAAAAGCGCGCTGGTCGCCTCCAGCGCCTGCTCGATCGGACCGGGTTCGCGCATCTGCTGCTCGATCACCGCGCGCTCTTCTGGCGAAGGCTCGGCCATCTGCATGATGCCGTCGACGAAGAGGCGCAAACCCTGCTCCGTGGGCAGGCGCCCGGCGCTGGTGTGTGGAGCGGCAAGCAGGCCGAGTTGCTCAAGATCGCTGAGCACCGAGCGGATCGACGCCGGCGACAGGTCGATCACGCCCGAACCGGCCAGCGCCTTCGAGCCAACCGGCTGCCCGCTTTCGAGATAGCCCTCGACCACGAGCCGGAAAATGTCGCGCGCACGGGTGGTCAGTTCGGTGATCGGCGGAGAAACCATGACAGTGTCTTATCTAGTCGCTAGGGCGCGGACATCCAAATCGTGATTCCAAGCGGAGAAATTCATGCGACCTTCCGGCCGTGCGCCTGACGAAATGCGCGCCATCACCATCGAAAGCGGCTTTACCCGCCATGCCGAAGGCTCTGTGCTGATCGGCTTCGGCGATACTAAGGTGATCTGCACCGCCAGCGTCGAAAAGTCGCTGCCGCCGTGGCTGCGCGGCAAGGGCGAAGGCTGGGTCACCGGCGAATATTCGATGCTCCCACGCGCCACCCACACGCGCGGCAGCCGCGAGGCCGCACGCGGCAAGCAATCGGGCCGCACGCAGGAAATCCAGCGTTTGATCGGCCGCTCCTTGCGCGCCGTGGTCGACATGAAAAAGCTCGGCGAGCGCCAGATCACGCTCGATTGCGACGTGATTCAGGCCGATGGCGGCACCCGCACCGCTTCGATCTCGGGCGCCTGGGTGGCCATGCGCATGGCGGTCGACAAGCTGATGGAAGCGGGCGAGATCAAGGACGACCCGATCAGCGCCAAGATCGCTGCCGTCTCCTGCGGCATCTATCAGGGCACCCCGGTGCTCGACCTCGACTATGACGAGGATTCGAGCGCCGATGCCGATGCGAACTTCGTGCTGATCGACGGCGGGCGCATCGCAGAGGTGCAGGCCACCGCCGAAGGCGCGACTTATGACGAAGAGGCTCTGCTGCGCCTGCTGCGCCTCGCGCAGATGGGTTGCGGCGAGATTTTCAAGGCGCAGGACAAGGCGACTGGACGCTGATGAAGCTCGGCGGCGGCAAGCTCGTTATCGCCACCCATAACGCGGGCAAGCTGAAAGAGATTTCGGCTCTGCTCGCGCCCTATGGGCTGGAGTGCATTGCGGCTGGCGCGCTTGGCCTGCCAGAACCGGCGGAGACGGGCACCACCTTCATCGAAAACGCGCTGATCAAGGCCGAGGCCGCCGCCAAGGCCTCGGGCCTGCCCGCCTTGGCCGATGACTCCGGCCTGTCGGTCGCGGCGCTTGATGGCAAGCCGGGGGTCTATACCGCCGACTGGGCGCAGCGGCAGTGGTTCGAGGGCGAGCCGGGGCGCGACTGGTATATGGCGATGGGCAAGGTCGAGGGGTGTTTGCAGGCGCTCGGGCCTGATACCGCGCGCGACGCATGGTTCTCCTGCGTGCTCGCTATCGCCTGGCCCGAGGGCGAAAACACCGTTTACGAAGGCCGCGTCGATGGCACGCTGACTTGGCCCCCGCGCGGGGAAATGGGCTTTGGTTATGATCCGGTGTTCGTACCGACGGGCAGCAAGCTGACCTTCGCCGAGATCGCGCCCGAGGAGAAACATAAAGTCAGCCACCGCGCCGATGCCTTCGCCAAGCTGGTCGCGGACCAGTTCGGCGGCTAAAAGGCTGCGCATGGCGCGCGCGCTTTACATCCACTGGCCCTTTTGCCTCGCCAAGTGCCCCTATTGCGACTTCAACTCGCATGTGCGCGACAGCGTGGATGTGGACCTGTGGCGCAAGGCTTTGCTCGCGGACATGCGGCACGAGGCCGAACTTGCCAGTGGCGAAACTCTCACCTCAATCTTCTTCGGCGGCGGCACCCCTTCGCTGATGCCGCCCGCGCTGGTGGCAGCGCTGCTGGAGGAGGCCGAGCGCCTCTGGGGATTTGCCGAGGGCATCGAGATTACGCTTGAGGCCAACCCCTCCTCGGTCGAGGCGGAGAAGTTTGCCGGGATCGCCGCTGCTGGCGTGAATCGCGCCTCGCTCGGGTTGCAGGCTCTGGACGACCGGACGCTGCGCTTCCTCGGGCGGCTGCACAATGTCTTGGAAAGTCTTGAGGCGCTCACAATCGCGCAGCAGGCGTTCGGCCGAGTCTCGTTCGACCTCATCTATGCCCGCCCCGAGCAAACTCTCACCCTCTGGCGCGAGGAGCTGGCCCGCGCGCTCGGCTTCGGAACCACGCATATGTCGCTGTACCAACTCACAATCGAGCCGGGGACGCGGTTTGAAAGCATGGTGCGGCGGGGCGAGTTCACCCCGCTTGACGATGACGATGCCGCCGACCTCTTCGCCTTCACGCAAGAGGCCATGCGCGCGGCAGGCCTGCCCGCCTACGAGATCAGCAACCACGCCCGTCCCGGTGAGGAGAGCCGCCACAACCTCACCTACTGGCGCTACCACGACTATGCCGGTATCGGCCCCGGCGCGCACGGACGGCGCGGCGGCTTTGCCACCACGCGGCACAAGAAGCCCGAGAACTGGCTCGCCGCCATCGAGCGCAACGGCCACGGCACGCAGGAAGAGCGCGCGCTCGGTGTCAGCGAGCAGGCGAGCGAGGCGCTGCTGATGGGGCTGCGGCTGGCTGAGGGCGTGGACCTTGCCGAACTCTCAAAGCGGTTCGGCTTTGCGCCGGGTGAGCTGGTCGATCTTGGCGCTGCGGAGCGATGCCAAAAGCTTGGTCTGCTCAAACAGCAGGGCTCACGGATCGCCATCACACCCGATGGCATGGGCGTTCTTGATGCGGTGCTGGGCGAGATCGTCTCGGCATCGCTGGTCGCGGCATGACGCGGCACGACCTGCTCGAACAATGGCGCGACCATCTCGCGCTCGCCCGCCGCCGCTCACCGCACACGGTGCGCGCCTATGTCGCAGCGGCGGAGCGGTTGTTGCGCCAGCGCGACGTCACCGACTGGGCGGATGTCGGCGCGCTGGAGGCGCGTGACCTGCGCGGACATCTCGCCGCGCGCCGTGCGGAGGGGATCGGCAATGCCTCGGCGGCGCGCGAGCTGTCGGCGCTCAAAGCCTTCATCGCCTATGCGCGCGAACAGTCCGGCGGCGAACCGGGTGACGCGCCCCGGATGCGCGGGCCGAGGCTGAAGAAGGGCCTGCCCCGCCCGGTCACGCCCGACGATGTGGCCAATATCGCCGATCTGGTCGCAGCCGATGCGAAGGACGAATGGATCGGCCTGCGCGATGCCGCCGTGCTGCTGCTGATGTACGGCGCGGGGATGCGCATCGCCGAAGCCCTCTCGCTGACCGGCGACATGCTCCCGCTCGGTGAGACCGTCACCATCACCGGCAAGGGTTCGAAGCAGCGGCTGGTCCCACTGCTGCCCATCGTGCGCGAGGCGGTGGCTGCCTATACCAAGGCCTGCCCTTACCCGCTCGCCGCCAAGGCGCCGCTGTTTCGCGGCGCGAAGGGCGGTCCGCTAGCGCAGGGTATGGTGCAAAAGGCGATGGCGCGGGCACGCAAGGCTCTGGGTCTGCCTTCAAGCGCCACACCCCATGCGCTGCGTCACTCGTTCGCGACGCACTTGCTGAGCGCCGGCGCAGACCTACGCAGTTTGCAGGAGCTGCTCGGCCACGCCAGCCTGGGTTCGACGCAGATCTACACGCGGGTCGATGCGGCACAGATGCTGGAGACCTATCGCGCCGCCCATCCGAGGGAGCGCGACTAATCCCTCATCCGTTCGTGGTGAGGAGGAGGCAATGCCGCAGGCTGAGCGCCCTCCTCAGGACGAACGGATAGCCGCTAACGCTCGACGCGCGGCTTCCAGGTGATCACACGGTACCCATAGCCCACAGCCATCAACGCGATGCAGCCCACCAGGATATAGCCGAGCCATTCCTGCGAATCGGCCAGCCAGTGCCCGAGCCACTCGCCGCCCTTGATCAGCAGCGCGTTCCACACCAACGACCCGGCGAAGGTGAACGCGGCGAACTTCCACTTCGGCATATGTGCGAGGCCCGCCGGCAACGAGATGATCGTGCGCAGAAAGGGCGAGAAGCGCAGGAAGAAAACCACCCAGTGGCCATGCTTCTTGAAGTAAGACTGCGCCTTCTCGACATCCTCCCACTCCATCGTCAGCCAGCGTCCCCAGCGTTCCACGAAGGGCTCGAGCCGGTTGCGCGCAAAGGTCTCGCCGAGCCAGAACCAGAACCAGTTGCCAGCTACCGTGCCCGCCGTGCCGATCAGCAGCAGCGGCCAGAAGTCCATGGTGCCGCGATGCACCAACACCCCGCCGACCCCCATGATGACCTCGGAGGGGACCGGCGGGATAATGTTCTCGAGCGCCATCAGCAGGAAGATGCCAAGATAGCCTCCCTGTTCGATTGCCCGGATAATGAGTTCTGCCATGGCTCAGCAATGCGCGAGAGGCGCAGAAGTTCTCAAGCCTGCGCCAGCATCTCGGCGTGGCGGCGTTCGAGCGCGTCCCAGATGCGACCGGCCGTGTCGGTGCCGTTGAATTTGTCGATGGCGACGATCCCGGTCGGGCTGGTGACGTTGATCTCGGTGAGGTATTCGCCGCCGATCACGTCGATGCCGACGAACACGAGCCCGCGCCGTTTGAGCTCCGGGCCCATGGCGGCGCAGATCTCTTCCTCGCGCGCGGTCAGACCGGTCGCTTCGGCCGACCCGCCCTGGGCCAGGTTGCTGCGGAACTCACCCTCGCCCGGCTTGCGGTTGATTGCGCCGGCATATTCGCCATCGACCAGCACGATACGCTTGTCGCCTTGCGCCACGCTGGGCAGGAACGGCTGGACCATATGCGGCTCGGTCCAGGTCTGATTGAACACCTCGAATAGCGCCGACAGGTTCGTGCCCTCGGCGTCGAGCTTGAAGATCGCCTTGCCGCCATTGCCGTGCAGCGGCTTCACCACTACGGAGCCATGCTTCTCCATAAACGCGCGCACATCGTCGAGCTGACGCGTGACCAGCGTCGGCGGCATGAAGCGCGCATAGTCGAGCACGAACATTTTCTCGGGCGCGTTGATGACCTCGCGCGGATCGTTGGAAACGAGCGTCTGCCCCTTCAGCCGGTCAAGCAGCAAGGCAGCGCTGATATAGCCGAGGTGGAACGGCGGATCCTGCCGCATCAGGATCACGTCGATATCCTCGGCAAGGTCTAGGCGGCGCTTCTCGCCCTTGTCGAAGTGGTTGCCCAGCTCGCGACGCAGCGTCACCTGATGGCCCCAGGCGATAATGCGCCCTTCATCGTAGCCGAGCGTCTCCACGTCGTAGTGGAACACTTCGTACCCGCGCTCTTGCGCCGAGAGCATCAGGGCAAAGCTCGAATCCCCGGCGATGTTGATCGATTCGAGCGGATCCATCTGGACCGCGACGCGCAGGGACATACAATACTCCTAAGGCATCCAGGCGTTGACGATGTGGCGAGGCTCAGCGCCCGGCGCAAGCAGGATCACGTCGATCCTTATGTCTTCACCATCGGAAACATAATCATGAGCCACCGCCTCCACCGCCGCAGCAACCCGTGCAAGGCGGCGTTCGTCAATGGCGAGATCGAGATCGGCAACGGTGCGCCGGAACTTCACTTCGACGAAGACCACCAATCCCGCTGCGCGCGCAACAAGGTCGATCTCGCCCACCTTCACCTTCACGCGCCGTGCGAGAATTTCGAATCCCTGCGCCTCAAGGAAATGCGCCGCCTCGTTCTCGGCCTTGCGGCCGCGCGCCTCTGCCAGCTGGCGCTTCATTCGCCCTTCAGTTCCATTGCGCGCGCATAGAGCGCCTTGCGGTCGAGCCCTGTCGCCTTGGCCACCACTCCCGCCGCGCGCGAGGGTTTCTCGGTCTTCAGGAGGTCGCGAAGCATGGCGTCGGCATCGTCGGCGCTCGGTTCGACCTCGACCGGCGGGCCGACCAGCAGCACGATTTCGCCTTTGGGCGGGTGCGCCTCGAAATGGGCGAGGACCTCTTCGGCGCTCCCTCGCCGACACTCCTCGTAGAACTTGGTCAGCTCGCGCGCCACGGCGACCTCGCGGCCCGGCAGCATCTCCGCTATCGCAGCGAGACTTTTCCCCAGCCTTGGCGCTGTCTCGAAGAAAATCAGCGTGGTTTTTACCGGGGCCAGCTCGGCCAGCACCTCGCCGCGCGCCTTGTCCTTCGCGGGCAGGAACCCGGCGAAAAGAAACCGGTCGTTCGGCATTCCCGACAGCGCCAGCGCGGCAAGCGGCGCGCTCGGCCCCGGCACCACCGTTACCGCAACGCCTGCCGCCCGCGCATCCTCGACCAGACGATAGCCCGGATCAGACACCAGCGGCATCCCCGCATCCGACACCAGCGCCACCGGCCCGGCGCGCATCCGCTCGATCAGTCCGGCCCGCGTGCCCGCTTCGCTATGGTCATCATAGCGCCACATCTTTTTCGCAATACCGAGGTGGTTCAGCAACTTGCCCGTGACCCGCGTATCCTCGCAGGCGACCAGCTCGCAGGCGGTGAGGACGCGAATAGCGCGCAAGGTGATGTCGCCAAGATTGCCAATCGGGGTGGCGACAATATAGAGCCCGGCAGCTAGAGCATCGGGTTTACCACTTATCGCATCTGTCGCATCGTCGATCACAGGCGCGGTCATGACCAGAATTGGCGGAGACGACAAGCAATGTTTGGGTATTTGAAGCGCAGTCTTGCGGTGGCGATGGCTACGCTCACACTGGCGGCCTGTCAGGTCATCCCGGGCGGCGGGCCAGTCGATACAGCTCCGCCGGTCGATGGGCCGAACGCCGGTCTGCCCGATGCAGAGGCGCTGCCCGACGACGAGGCACGCCACCGGGTGGCGCTGCTGGTGCCGCTGTCGGGCGCCAATGGCGAGGTGGGCCAGTCGATCGCCAATGCCACCACCATGGCCCTGCTCGATACCAGTGCCGACAGCCTTCGCATCACCACCTATGATACCGCTGGCGGGGCCGAAGCCGCAGCGCGCCGTGCGCTGGCCGATGGCAACAAGCTGATCCTCGGCCCGCTGCTGCGCGACAATGTCGGCGCGGTGCTGGCGCAGGCGCGCCCGGCCAATGTGCCGCTGATCACCTTCTCGAACGACCTCTCGGTCGCCCGTGGAGACGTGTTCGTGATGGGTCACGCGCCCGAACAGTCGGTGGAGCGGACGGCCAACTTCGCCATCGACCAAGGTGCGCGCAACTTCGCCGCGCTGGTGCCCACAGGCGAATACGGTGAGCGCGTGCTGGCCGCGCTGCGCCTGACGCTGGAGACGCGCAACGCCCGGCTTGTAGCGCTCGAACGATTCGACCGAGGCAACCGCTCGATCATCAGCGCGGCGGGTCGTCTGCGCGAGCGTGGCAGCTATGACACCGTGCTGATCGGCGACGGGGCGCGCCTCGCGATCATGGCGGCGGGCGAGCTGAAAGATGCAGGCAGTGCACTGCCATCACTCATCGGAACCGAACTGTGGGCGGGTGAGATCGACCTTACGCAAAACCCGGAGATGCGCGGCGCATGGTTTTCCGCCGTGCCCGACGAGCGGTATCGCCAGTTCGCGCAAAGCTACGAGAGCCGCTTCGGTTCGCAGCCTTATCGCATCTCGACGCTTGGCTACGATGCCGTACTGCTGTCACTGCGCATCGCGCGCGACTGGCGGCCCGGCACCCAGTTCCCCACGGAACGTCTGACCGACGAAGGCGGCTTCATCGGGCTCGACGGGGCATTCCGCTTCCTCGGCACCGGCGTTGGCGAGCGGGCAATGGAAGTACGTCAGGTCGGCAACGGCACCTTCTCGGTGGCCGATCCGGCCCCCACGCGCTTCTAAAAAGGTCACATGCGGGTCGGATAAGTGCGCTGACCCGCTTGTGGCGAGGAATCGTCAGGCCCTATAGTCCGCTCTTATGAGCGACAACCTGTTCGACAATGCCCCGGCCACCGGCGGCGACTACGATTCCTCCTCCATTGAGGTGCTGGAGGGGCTGGAGCCTGTACGCCGTCGCCCCGGGATGTATATCGGCGGGACCGACGACCGTGCCTTGCACCACCTCGCCGCCGAGGTGCTCGACAACTCGATGGACGAGGCCGTGGCAGGCCATGCAAACCGAATCGAGATGGTGCTGGAAGAAGGCCCTCCCGGCACCGCCGGCAAGCTCACCATCACCGATAACGGGCGCGGCATGCCGATCGACGAGCACCCCAAATTCCCCGGCAAGTCGACGCTGGAGGTGATCCTCACCACGTTGCACTCGGGTGGCAAGTTCTCGGGCAAGGCCTACGCCACCTCGGGCGGCCTGCACGGGGTCGGCGTCTCGGTGGTCAATGCGCTTTCAGTGCTGACACGCGTGGAAGTAGCGCGCAACCGCGAGGTCCATGCGCAGGAGTTTTCGAAGGGCGTGCCGCAGGGCCCCATCGCCAAGATCGGCGATACGCCCAACCGGCGCGGTACTTCGGTCACCTTCATTCCCGACCCCGAGATTTTCGGCGAACGCAAGTTCTCCGCCAAGCGCCTGTTCAAGCTGGCCCGGTCGAAGGCTTATCTGTTCGCGGGCGTCGAAATCCGCTGGAAATGCGCCGAGGCGCTTTCCAGCGACGAGGTGCCGGCTGAGGCCGTGTTCCAGTTCCCCGGTGGCCTTGCCGATCACCTCAAGGAAGAGGTGGGCACTCGCGAATGCGTCACCACCGATTTCTTCGCCGGCAATCAGGACTTTCCCGAGAACGAGGAAGGCGTGTCGCAAGGCCGCGTCGAATGGGCGATTGCCTGGCCGCTGTGGTCCGATGGCTCGACCAGCTGGTACTGCAACACCGTGCCCACCCCCGACGGCGGCACCCACGAGCAGGGCCTGCGCGCTGCGCTCACCAAGGGCCTGCGCGCGTTTGGCGAGCTGACCAGCCAGAAAAAGGCCAAGGACATCACCGCCGACGACGTGATGACCGGCTCGGAAATCATGCTCTCGGTGTTTATCCGCGACCCGCAGTTCCAGAGCCAGACCAAGGACCGCCTGACCTCGCCCGAAGCCGCAAGGCTGGTGGAAAATGCGGTGCGCGATCACTTCGACATGTTCCTGTCCGACAACATGGACCGCGGCCGCGCGCTATTGGGCGCGGTGATGGAGCGGATGGACGAGCGCCTGCGCCGCAAGCAGGAACGCGAGATCAAGCGTAAGACCGCCACCAACGCGAAGAAGCTGCGCCTGCCCGGAAAGCTCACCGATTGTTCCGGCGATGGTGAGGGCGAGACCGAGCTTTTCATTGTCGAGGGTGACAGCGCGGGCGGCAGCGCCAAGCAGGCGCGCAACCGCAAGACGCAGGCGATCCTGCCGATCCGCGGCAAGATTTTGAACGTCGCCAGCGCCAGCGCCGACAAGATCCGCGCCAACTCCGAAATCGCCGACCTCTCGCTGGCGCTCGGATGCGGCACGCGCAAGGACTGCGATCCCGAACAGCTGCGCTACGACCGCATCATCATCATGACCGACGCCGATGTCGACGGCGCGCATATCGCGACGCTGCTGATGACGTTCTTCTTTCAGGAAATGCCCGAGCTGGTCCGGCGCGGGCACCTCTACCTCGCGCAGCCACCGCTCTATCGCCTGACCGCGAACAAGCAGAGCATCTACGCCCACGACGACGAGCACCGGCTCGAAATCGAGAACGGTCCGTTCAAGGGCAAGAAGGTCGAGGTCAGCCGCTTCAAGGGTCTGGGCGAGATGAACCCCGGCCAATTGCGCGAAACCACGATGGCACCTGAGACGCGCAGCCTCGTGCGGATTACCCTGCCCGAACAGAACGAGCAGCGCTTCGCGGTGAAGGAGCTGGTCGACCAGCTGATGGGCCGTAACCCGGAGCATCGCTTCAACTTTATCCAGAACCGCGCCGGTGAGATTGATCGCGAGATGATCGACGCTTGATCCTTCGACAGGCTCAGGATGAGCGGACTTGGTGAAATATGTCAGTAAAAGACATGGCCGCACTGAGCCTTTCGAGGGGCCACGCGCAATGACCACGCCATTGCGCCACACCCGCTTCGCGCAGGTCCGCGCGCAGCTCGAACAATTCGCGCCTCCACCCGGCCCCGCCAGCTGGCTCTATGAATTCGCGCTGTTCGGATTCAAGCAGGCCTGGGCCTGTCTCTTCGGCGGGCTGATGCTGGCGCTGCTGCTGGCGACGCACCTGTTCTACCCCGACGACGCGGCGCTAAACCGCTACGACTTCCTCACCATTGCCGCACTGGCGATCCAGCTGGCGATGCTGGCCTTGCGGCTGGAAACACTCGATGAGGCGAAGGTCATCCTCGCCTTTCACATGATTGGCACCGCGATGGAGGTGTTCAAGACCGCCGCCGGATCGTGGGTCTATCCCGAGGCAGCGCTGCTTCGGATCGGCGGGGTGCCGCTGTTCTCTGGCTTCATGTATGCCGCTGTCGGCAGTTATATCGCTCGCGTCTGGCGCATCTTCGACTTTCGCTTTTCCGCCTACCCGCGCGCATGGCTTACCTGGCTGCTGGCGGTGGCGATCTACGCCAACTTCTTCGCGCACCACTATCTGCCCGATGTGCGCTATCTGCTGTTTGCCGCCGTGGCACTGCTGTTCTGTCGCACGCGCATCTACTTCACCTGCTGGCGCGAGCCGCGCTGGATGCCGCTGCTGGTGGGCTGGCTGCTCGTGGCGCTGTTCATCTGGTTCGCCGAGAACATGGCGACCTTCGCCAATGCCTGGACCTACCCCGACCAGCACGACGGCTGGCAGATGGTCAGCCCGGCCAAGCTGGGGAGCTGGTATCTGCTGATGTATATCAGCTTCGTGCTGGTGACGCTGGTAGCGAAACCCCGCCCGCTGACGGACGGCTAGAACTCCCTTGGCACCTCCGCGAACACGGCCTTCACCGCTGGCCGCTCGTTGATCTGCTCGATCCAGCGCACAAGGTGCGGAGTATCATCCTTGTTCACATGCTCGGCAAAACCGAACTGCATGCCGTTCGCGATCGAGAAGTTGCAGATGTCGGCCAGCGAATACATCCCGCCTGCCAGCCACTCGTGATCGGCAAGGTGATCGTCGAGCTTGCGCACCGACACACCGATCTTGCGCATTTCCTCGTCAAGCATCTCTTGCGGGAACCCCTCGCGCGCGCGGCGCCATTTCACCTGCTGCTCGGGCACCGGGATGCGGGCAACCACCTCGTCGAACTCGGCGTCCGACAGCTTCTCCACCATTTTGCTGACGTGCCGCGACCAGCCGATGGTCGAGACGCACCAGCAGAAATATTCATCGACCCACTTGGTCCAGATCCGCATCTGCGCGCGGTCGAAATGGTTGTCGGGGCGCAGTTTCAGCGCTGTGGGGTGCGCGTCCTCGAGATATTCGCAGATCACCGTGCTTTCGGTGACGATCCTGCCGCCATCGTCGAGCGCAGGCACCTGTCCACGAGGGTTGATCGCCTTGTACCATGCCTCGTGATGCTCGAACTTGGCAGGGTTGAGCAGCTTGTGCTCGAACTCCAGCCCCTTCTCGTAGAGCGCCAGCATCGGTTTCAGCGAATTGGCAGCGGGTCCGAAGCTATAATAGGTCAGCATGCTTTCTCTCCCACATGCGATGTGTGTGTGTCAGTACAGCAGTAACGGGCGAACCTCTTCGCGCCATTGCGCTTCGTCAATGCTCGCAAGCCGGTCGAGGTCGCCTGCCTCGCTTGCCATGTCGTCCACCCATTCGCGTAGGGCCGACCCACCGTTGATCACATCGATCGCGAGCCGCTCCAGCTCGTATTCGTAGGGGAAATCGCGCCAGATTTCGTAATCGGGATAAAGCCGCCGGATCGCCTTGAACGCCAGCGCCTGCAAGCGCCACGGACGGAAGGCGTGGTGGTCGTAGAACCGGCCCTCTGCGTGGATCATCAGCCCGTGGCACAGCTCGCCCACGTGCTTGTGGAAGGTCGGGGTGAACCAGCATTCGCGCAGTGCGCAGCCCGCCAGCCATTCGGGCGCGAACGCGCGCATTTCCGCCAGCACGGCCTTTGCATCGACATCGGGCGCGCCGAACAGCACTTCGAGCGGGCGGGTGGTGCCCCGCCCTTCGGACAGTGTTGCACCCTCGATCATCACCGTTCCGGCATAGGCGCGCGCCATGTTGAGGCTGGCGGCATTGGGGCTCGGGTTGATCCAGATGCGGCTGGTCGGCCAGCCGTAGCCCGGCCTCGCCTCGGGCTCCCAACCCTCCATCGCGATCACGCGGTAATCGACGTCAAGATTGAAGTGGCGCACGAACCAGTGCCCCATCTCGCCCATGGTCAGCCCGTGCCGCATCGGCATCGGCGCTGCACCGACGAAACTCTCCTGCCCCGGCACCAGCAACGTGCCCTCTTCCGGTCGGCCCGCCGGGTTGGGCCGGTCAAGCACCCACACCGTCTTGCCCGCCTTCGCAGCCTCTTCGAGCAGGTACAGCAGCGTAGTGACAAAGGTATAAATTCGGCAACCAAGGTCTTGCAGGTCGAACAGGAACACGTCTGCTGTGTCCATCATCGCCGCCGTGGGCCGCCGCACCTCGCCATAGAGGCTGAATACGGGGATGCCGAGGACGGGATCGATCTCATCCTCGGTTTCCATCATGTTGTCCTGTTTGTCGCCCTTCAGCCCGTGTTGCGGGCCGAAGGCACTCGTGACGTTCACGCCCGCCGCGATCAGCGCATCGAGGCTGTGAGTCAGCTCGGCGGTGACGCTGGCAGGGTGCGCGACAAGCGAAATGCGCTTGCCTTCGAGCGGCGCGCGCAGCGCAGGGTCGGCGATGAGGCGGTCGATACCGAAAGTCATGCGGCGCGGGTTCGCGCAAACTCCGCCGTGAAGCAAGCAGGATCGTGAAAGTCGGGCTGCTCGGAATTGCCATGGGACAGCGCCCAATAGCTCTTCACTCCGCCCTGCTCCTCGATCACTGCGGCAAAGCCCATCGAGCACGGCGGATCGGGCATCTGCGCGCGCGGCAGTTCGGCATCGAAAATCGCCATCGCCGTGCCCATCCGCATGGTGCAGGTCGGCTCGCGCTCGAAGCGGCGCTCGGTCATGCCTTCGCGCAAACCGGTGAAGTCGTAGGCGGCCCATCGCTCTGACGGCGACAGGTTGAACTCCGAATAGCCGGTCGCACCGTCGGGCTGCATGAACAGCTCGAAGCAGGTGGTCTGCCAGAGATTATCGGCCCGTCCCTTGCCGGCAAAGGGGGGGACAATCAGCTTCGTCACCCCGTCGACACGCCAGCGGACCCTCAGCCAGTTGTCGCTGGCCGAGATCATCCGGGCTTCGACACGGGCCACGGCAAGAGGAGGATGGGACGGGTGGGAAACAAGTTGGTACGTTTGCAAGCAGGGGTCCTCGTGCTAAGCGCCGCCACCGCCAAAACGAGGGAACGATGACGAGCTACAAATCCGATTTGCTGCGCCTGCTAGACGAACGCGGCTATGTCCACCAGATGACGGACGCGGCGGGACTGGATGCCCTTGCCGCGCGGCAGATCGTTCCGGGCTATATCGGCTTCGACGCCACGGCCCCTTCGCTGCACATCGGCAGCCTCGTACAGATCATGATGCTGCGCCGGTTGCAGCAGACCGGACACAAGCCGATCGTGCTGATGGGCGGCGGAACCACGCGCATCGGCGACCCCACCGGGCGCGACGAAAGCCGCAAGATGCTCTCCGACGAGACCATCGAAGCGAACATCCGCGGCATCTTCACCGTGTTCGACAAGCTGCTCACCTTCGGCGACGGGCCGACCGATGCGGTGATGGTCAACAACCAGGACTGGCTCGGCAAGCTCGGCTATATCGAGCTGCTGCAGGAAGTGGGCACGCACTTCACGGTCAACCGGATGCTGACCTTCGATTCGGTCAAACTGCGCCTTGAGCGTGAGCAGCCGATGACCTTCCTCGAATTCAACTACATGATCCTGCAGGGCTACGATTTCCGCCATCTCTCGCGCGACATGGGCGTGCGCCTGCAAATGGGCGGCTCCGACCAGTGGGGCAACATCGTCAACGGCATGGAGCTGGGCCGCCGGATGGACGGAGCCGAGCTGTTTGGGCTCACCACCCCGCTGCTGACCACGGCTGACGGCGCCAAGATGGGCAAGACCGCTGCCGGAGCCGTCTGGCTCAACGAAGACCAACTGCCCGCCTACGATTTCTGGCAATACTGGCGCAACGTCGATGATCGCGACGTGGGCAAGTTCCTGCGCCTGTTCACCGACCTTCCGCTTGACGAGATCGCCCGCCTCGAAACGCTTGAAGGCAGTGCGATCAACGATGCCAAGGTCGTCCTCGCCGATGAGGTCACGAAGCTGGTGCGCGGAGAGGCCGCCGCCACGGCAGCCCGGACCACTGCCGAGCAGACTTTCGCCGGTGGCGGAATGGGTGCCGACCTGCCGAGCCTCGACCTACCCGCCGAAGGCATGCGCATCGGCGCCGCACTGACCGCGCTGGGGTTCACCGCCTCGGGCGGAGAGGCCAAGCGCAAGATCGCCGAAAACGCCGTGAAGTTGAACGATGAGGTGGTTTCTGATCCCGGCCAGCTGATCGTATTGGAGCCCGGAACGGAAGCCCGATTGAGTCTCGGAAAAAAGCGACATGCGTTGTTACGCAGTAGGGTGGATTAAGACTATCTCCAGCATTGTCTGCGAACACGATTCCCAGCCGCACCAAATGGAGGGAATCGCACAATGGCATCTGGCGCACAGCTAAGTGTCACCGACATGCGTCGCTCAACGCGGCATCCCGTGAGCTATTCGGTGATTGCCGAGTCCTTTCGGCAGGGCGATCTCAAGCTGCACATTGCCAACATCTCGTCGCATGGATTCATGATCGACAAGGCCGCCACCAGTGTCGAGCGTGGCGACCGGATGATCGTGCGCCTGCCCGTGGTCGGGCGGATAGAGGCCTATTGCATCTGGAATGTCGAGGATCGCGCCGGCTTCCAGTTCGAGCGGATCATCCGGGTCGACGACTTCTCCAAGATGATCAAGGAACTGCAGCCCAACCCCGCCCTGCGCCGACGCGGGTAACCTTCTGGCTGCCTCCGACGCTAAGGTAGCAAAGCTGTCAGCGCGTCAATTGCGATTATCTTGGCAAGGCCTGTCCGCCCTGCCATGGCACCCCTTGTGAATACCGCGACCGCCATTCCCAGCCACCCGTTCCGCATCCACAACTATCGCGCGTTCTGGGCGGCGCGCCTGTGCATGACGCTGTCGCAATATTCGATGATGCTGATCATCGGCTGGCAGACCTACAACATCGCGCGCGCCGACGGGATGAGCGTGGGCGACGCCTCGGGCCAGCTCGCCATGATCGGCCTTCTGCAATTCGTGCCGTTGTTCGTGCTGACACCCTTTTCCGGCCTCGCCGCAGACCGCTTCGACCGCCGGAGCCTGGCGCGGATCACCGTGGGCCTGCAACTGCTCTGCGCCGCCGCGCTCGCCTTTGCGACCTATCACGGGCATATCGACCTGTGGATCATCTTTTCCGTGGCGGTGCTGCTGGGTGTGGCGCGGGCCTTTTCCGGCCCGGCGCTATCCTCGCTGGCGCCCAACCTGGTGCCCAAACAGATCCTGCCCAATGCCATCGCGCTCTCCTCGATCAGCTGGCAGAGCGGCATGATCATCGGCCCGGCTCTGGGCGGCTATCTCTATGTGTCGGGAGAATGGATACCCTATGCCGCCTCGGCAGGGCTGTTCGTGCTCACCATCGTGCTGCTGTCACTGATCGGCAAGGTGCCGCAACCGGCGCGCTCGACCGGGCGACCGCTCAAGCAGGTGCGCGAAGGGCTGGCCTATGTCGTACACAACAAGATGGTGCTCGGCTCGATCACGCTGGACCTGTTCGCTGTGTTCCTCGCCGGCGCGACGGCGCTGTTTCCGGTGTTCGCGCGCGACATTCTCGAAGTTGGTTCGCGCGGGTTGTCGCAGTTGGCCATGGCGCCTGCCATCGGCGCGGCGATCGTGGCGCTGTGGTTCTCCTTCCGCCCGCTGAAGAACAATGTCGGGCTGAAAATGTTGCTGGCCGTGGCCGCCTTCGGCGGGGCAACCATCGTTTTCGGCTTCTCGCGCTGGATGCCACTGAGCCTTGCCATGCTGGTGATCGTGGGCGCGGCCGACATGTTCAGCGTCTATATCCGCCAGTCGCTGATCCAGCTTCATACGCCGGATGAAAAGCGCGGCCGCGTTTCGGCCGTGTCGCAGATGACGATTTCGGCCTCCAACGAGTTCGGCGATTTCTTCTCCGGCAGCCTTGCCTTCCTGATCGGCCCGGTGGCCGCAGTGGTAGTGGGCGGCGCGGGAGCGATCGCCACCGTCGCGGCTTGGACCAAGCTGTTCCCGGTCCTGCGCAACACGAAGACCTTCGATCCGCCGCGCGATCTGCTAGACTAATCGTGACTCGCGCAAAGCAAATAGCTGAGAGGAAAAGCGCATGAAATTCGACAACGTCCTGGGCGCCATCGGCAACACCCCGCATATTCGCCTGTCTCGCCTGTTCCCCGACCATGAGGTGTGGGTTAAGAGCGAGCGCGGCAATCCGGGCGGTTCGATCAAGGATCGCATTGCTCTCGCCATGATCGAGGCTGCCGAGAAATCCGGCGCGTTAAAGCCCGGCGGCACTATCGTCGAGCCGACCAGCGGCAACACCGGTGTTGGCCTCGCGATGGTCGCGGCCGTGAAGGGTTACAAGCTGGTGCTGGTCATGCCCGAGAGCATGAGCATCGAGCGCCGCCGACTGATGCTCGCCTATGGCGCGAGCTTCGATCTCACGCCCAAGGAAAAGGGCATGAAGGGCGCTATCGCGCGGGCTGAAGAACTGGTCGGCGAGATCGACGGCGCATGGATGCCGCAGCAATTCGAGAATCCGGCCAACGTCTCGGTCCATGTCGAGACGACCGCCAAAGAGATCCTCGCCGACTTCGCCGACGCGCCGCCGCAGCTCATGATCACGGGCGTTGGCACCGGCGGCCACCTGACCGGCTGCGCCGAAGCGCTGAAGAAGCACTGGGGCGACCTCAAGGCCTTTGCCGTGGAGCCGGAACTGTCGCCGGTGATCTCGGGCGGGCAGCCGGGCCCGCACCCGATTCAGGGCATTGGCGCCGGCTTCATTCCTGGCAACCTGCACACCCAGGCGATTGACGGCGTAATCAAGGTCGATGCCGAAGCCGCCAAGGAGATGGCGCGCCGCTCTGCCGCCGAGGAAGGGTTGCTGGTCGGCATCTCCTCGGGCGCAACGCTGGCGGCGATTGCCGAGAAGCTGAAGGAATGCGAACCGGGCACCCGCGTGCTCGGCTTCAACTACGATACCGGCGAGCGCTACCTTTCGGTGCCCGACTTCCTGCCCACCGAATAGGAGCGTCGCCTATGCTCGCACCCGTATCCTATACCGATGGCGACACCGCGCTGACCGGACACGTTGCCCGCCCGCATGGTCCGGCGCGCGCCGCCGTGCTGGTGCTGCCGACGATCATGAACATCACCCCCTCGGTCGAGGCCAAGGCCCAGGCTTTGGCCGAGGCAGGCTATGTCGCGCTGGTGGCCGATTTCTACGGCCAAATGCCCGATGACTTCGCCGCAGCGCGCGATCTGGCGATGGAAGTCCGGGGCACGGTGGAGCTATACCGCCAGCGCCTGCGGGCAAACCTGCGCGCGCTGGTGCAACTGCCTGAGGCGGCGGGCCTGCCTGTGGGTGCCATCGGGTTCTGCATGGGCGGCCAAGCCGCGCTCGAACTGGCCCGCGAGGGCGCGCCGCTGTTCGCGGCGGTGAGTTTCCACGGCTTGCTCGGCACAGATCACCCGGCGGAAAAGGGCGACGTGCGTGCGCGCATTCTCGTGTGCCACGGCGATGCCGATCCGATGGTTCCACGCAGCCAGGTGGTGGAATTCTGGGAGGAAATGGACGATGCCGGGGCCAACTGGCATTTCCACTCCTATTCGGGCGTGAAGCACGGCTTCACCAACCCTGCGCCGACCGACAACCCAGCCACCGCCTACGACGCCAGTGCCGACCGGCAGAGCTGGGCCGCGATGCATTCCCTGTTCGACGAGGTGCTGGGCCAGCACTGAGGCGGCCCAGCTCTCAACTTCTCACAAGCTGCGCAGGAACTGCTCGGGCTCCATCGCCAGCATCGCGCCAGCGCCTGCCTTCACCCGGTGGCGCAGCGCGGTGCAGAGCGGTAACTGCTGCTCGGCATAGAACTCGGCCGTCGCCAGCTTGGCCTTGAGGAAGCGCGCATCGCCCTCGCCCGCAGCAAGCTTGGCCTTAGCGACCTTCGCCTGCTTCAGCCACATCCAGCCGAGCGCGAGCACGCCCACAAGCTGCATCCAGGCATAGGACGCGCCCGCCATATCCTGCGGGTTCGACGCACCTTGCTCGACCAGCATCTTGGCCGCCGCCTCGCCATGGTGAACGGCCTTGCCGAGCGGATCGGCAATAAAGGCCAGCTCGTTGTCCGCCGCATCGCAGTCGGCAGCGATCTGGGCGAGGAAGGCCATGGCCACCGCGCCGCCGTCCTTGGCGGTCTTGCGACCGGCAAGGTCCAGCGCCTGCACGCCGTTCGCGCCCTCATAGATCATGGCAATGCGCGCATCGCGCACGATCTGCTCCATGCCCCACTCGGAGACATAGCCGTGCCCGCCGTAAACCTGCTGCATGTTGACCGCGACCTCAAACCCGCGATCGGTGCCGAAGCCCTTGAGCACCGGGGTCATGAACGAAACCACGGCGTCGGCCTGCTTGCGTTCCTCCTCGGATTCGGCGTGATGTGCGAGATCGAGGTGAAGCGCGGTCCACAGGACCAGTGCGCGGAACCCTTCAGCAAAGGCGCGCGCGTCCATCAGCATCCGGCGCACGTCGGGGTGGACGATCAGCGGGTCTGCCGCTGCAGACTTGTCGCGCTCGCCCAGCCCGCGCCCCTGCTTGCGGTCGAGCGCATAGGCTGCTGCCTTCTGGTACGAGTTCTCGGCATGGCCGAGCCCCTGCGTGCCCACTCCAAGGCGCGCAGCGTTCATCATGATGAACATGGCGGCCAGTCCCATGTTCTCCTCACCGAGCAGCCAACCTTTGGCGGCATCGAAATTCATTACGCAGGTGGCCGAGCCGTGCAGGCCCATCTTGTGCTCGATCGAGCCGCAGCTGACCCCGTTGCGCGAGCCATCATCAAGCACCTTGGGGACGAGGAACAGCGAGATCCCGCGCGTGCCCACCGGCGCATCGGGCACACGGGCCAGGACGAGGTGAACGATGTTGTCGGTCAGGTCATGCTCACCTCCCGAAATGAACACTTTCTCGCCGGTGATACTGTAGCTGCCATCATCCTGCTTTTCGGCCCGCGTGCGCATCAGGCCGAGGTCGGTCCCGGCGTGAGCCTCGGTCAGCGCCATCGTGGCCAGCCACTCACCAGACACCATCTTGGGCAGATAGGCGGCCTTCAATTCTTCACTGCCCGCGCTGTTCACGGTCGCCACCGCGCCGTGCATGATCCCTGAGAACATCGTGAAGCCGGCGCAGGCGCCGTTCATATATTCCTCGAATACCGAGTTGAGCACATGCGGCATGCCCTGCCCGCCGAATTCCTCGGGCTGGGCGAGCGTGCCCCACCCGGCCTCGACCAACGAAGCATAGGCCTCCTTGAAACCATCAGGCGTGGTAACGGAGCCATCCTCATGGCGGGTGCACCCTTGTGCATCGGCGTTCTGGTTAAGCGGCGCGATGATCTCGGCGCAGAACTTGCCTGCCTCGCTAACCACCGCTTCCATCGTCTCGGCATCCACCAGCGAGAAGGCTTCAATGCCGCGGAATTTCTCGAATTCGAGCACATCCTCGATCACGAACAGGGTATCGCGCACAGGCGGATAATAAGGCGTCACTCGGTATCTCCGGGCTAGGTTCAGTCCAGTCGGCTCAGGCCCCCAGGGCCGAGCTGCCGATAGAAACAGCTACGCTCGCCAGTGTGGCAGGCCGGGCCATGCGGGCGCACCTTCAGCACAAAGGCGTCCTGATCGCAATCGACCAGCATCGCCTTGACCTCGAGCAAATGGCCCGATGTCTCGCCCTTCTTCCACAGCTTGCCACGGCTGCGCGAATGAAAGTGCGCAAAGCCGGTCGCACGGGTGGCGTCGAGCGCCTCCTGGTCCATGAAGGCGAACATCAGCACTTCGCCCGTTACTTCGTCCTGCACGATTGCCCCGGCAAGCCCTTGAGCATCGAACCGGGGCAGGAAGGCAGTGCCGCTCTCTCGGTCCAAATCGTTCTTAGAAATGGTCGTTTCCTCCGAATTGGGCGCTTTTGCGGCGCTCCATGCATTAGTTTGTTGCAGTATGACCACAGCCTTACGGCAAAATCGTTGCTGCGGTGCGATGAGTGTTTCACACGAGGGCCGCAAGTGGAATCATGCTCTCGCGGCTTGGACGGGTCGTCTTCATTTCAGGCCAAGGCCAGGGAAATGGGGGGAATTTGGCGGCAACCGCCAGTTCATGAGGGTTAGAAGCGGCGCGCGCCTTGAGGGGGGAGCAGCGCGAGCTTCTAGAAAATTCGTCACGCTAACGCCCGGGGGCTGCGCCTCCGGGCGTTTTTGTTGGCTAGTCGAGGCTAACCCGCGCGAAGCAGATCACTTTGACCCGCGCCGCGCCGGCCGCTTCTAGGGCCGCGATGCAGGCTCGGGTCGTCGCCCCGCTGGTGAGCACATCATCGACCAGCAAGACATTCGCCCCTGCCAATTGCTCCATTCGCGAGGGGTTTGCCGCGATGGCTCCTTCGAGCACATGCGCCCGTGCAGCGCTACCGAGGTTTCCGAGACTCGGCGTATGCTTGCGTCGCACCAGCGCATCGACCACCAGCCGCGCACCGGTCAGCCCCGCCAGGTCGTTTGCGAGCAAGGCCGACTGGTTATAGCCGCGCTGCCATAGCCGCCAGCGGTGGAGCGGGACGGGCACGGCCAGCCAGCCTCCGTCCAACGGTCCGAGCCGCGCCGCCATCATCCGTGCCAGCACCGGCGCGAGCGAAATCCTCCCGCCGCGCTTGAAAGCCAGCACCAGTTCGCGCGCCGGATCGTTATAAGCGACAGCGGCGATGACTCCGTCCTCGGCCTCGGGAAATTCGAGGCTCGACCAGCAGGTGGTGCACAGCCCGGTCTGCGCGCCAATCCCCTCGCCGCACAGCGGACAGCGTGGCGGCCAGATCAGGTCGACGAGCGGAGCAAGGGCCTGCGCGACAGTCATCGCACCTATGCTGCGCGTCAGAGTGGCTGTAGGCAAGCGCCATGACTGCCCCCGTCCCGACAATCTTTTCGCCCACCCGTCGCCTCGCCATTCGCCACCGCATGCGCGCCATGCAAGCCCAGGGCGACGAGGCCCGCTTCCTGCTCGACGATATGGTCGAGGACGTGGTCGAACGCCTCGCTTTCCTGCGCCACGTGCCCGCGCGCGCGCTGTTGATCGGCGAATGGTCGGCCCAGCTGGCGCCGCAGTTGCCGCCTGCCTGCGAGGTGGCCTCTGTCCACCCGGAGGAGGGGTTCGACGAAGAGGCCCCCTTCCCCGTCGGCGGGTTCGACCTCATCGCCAGCTTCGGCACGCTCGACACGGTGAACGATCTGCCTGGCGCACTGATCCATCTGCGCGCTGCGCTCTCGCCCGGTGGTCTGATGATCGCCAGCTTTCCCGGCGCAGGCAGCCTGCCCGCCTTGCGCGAAGCAATGCTTGCCGCCGATGGCGAGCGGCCCGCTGCGCATATGCACCCGATGGTCGACGTGCGCGCGGGCGGCCAGCTGATGACGCGCTGCGGCTTTGCCAGCCCGGTGGTGGATTCGCGCCCGCTTACGGTCAGCTACCGCAGCTTCGCCCAGCTATTGCGCGATCTACGCGCGCAGGGGCTAAGCCGCGCGCTGGCCTCGCAGGTGCCGAGGCTCAGCCGGGCTCAGGCCGCGCTAGCCGCCACCACCTTCATGGACGGAGCCGAGCGCCGGACCGAAGAATTCGAGATCCTGACGCTCAGCGGGTTCCGCAAGTAGGGCTTACTTCAGCGCTGCCTGCGCCGCCGCCAGCCGTGCGATCGGCACGCGGTAGGGCGAGGCGCTGACGTAATCGAGGCCGGTCTCTTCGCAGAACGCAATCGAGGCCGGGTCGCCGCCGTGCTCGCCGCAGATGCCGAGTTTGATCTCTGGCCGGGTCGCGCGGCCGCGCTCGACGGCGAGGCTCACCAGCTGGCCCACGCCATCTACATCGAGGCTGACGAACGGGTCGCGGGCATAGATGCCCTTCTCGACATAGGGTGCGAGGAAGCGCGCAGCATCGTCGCGGCTGACGCCGAGCGTGGTCTGGGTCAGGTCGTTGGTGCCGAAGCTGAAGAAGGTTGCTTCCTCGGCAATCTCACCCGCCATCAGCGCAGCACGCGGCAGTTCGATCATCGTGCCGACGAGATAGTCAAGCGTACGGCCCTTCTCGGCAAAGACCTGCGCGGCCACCTCATCGACCAGCTTGCGCAGGATCTCTAGCTCGCGCTTCGTCGCCACCAGCGGGATCATCACCTCGGGCACGACCGGATCGCCGCCCTCGGCGGTGACATCGCAAGCCGCCTCGAAGATCGCGCGTGCCTGCATCTCGTATATTTCGGGGAAGGTGATGCCCAAGCGGCAACCGCGATGGCCGAGCATCGGGTTGAACTCGTGCAGCTCGCCCGCGCGGCGGCGCAGGTGGTCTTCGCCTACGCCCAACTTGTCGGCGAGGTCAGCGAACTCGGCATCGCCCTGCGGCAGGAACTCGTGGAGCGGCGGATCGAGCAGCCGGATCGTACAGGGCAACCCTGCCATCGTCTGGAAGATCTCGGTGAAATCAGCCCGCTGCGCCGGCAGCAGATTCTGGAGCGCCGCACGCCGCCCCGCCTCGTCATCCGCGAGGATCATTGCGCGCACGTGCAGAATGCGGTCGGCATCAAAGAACATGTGTTCGGTGCGGCACAGCCCGATCCCCTCGGCCCCGAAGCCGCGCGCGGTGCGGCAGTCGGCCGGAGTCTCGGCATTGGTGCGCACCTTCATGCGGCGGTGCTTGTCGGCCCACTCCATCAGAATGCCGAAATCGCCCGCCAGTTCAGGCTCGATCGTGGGCACTTCGCCGAGCATGACCTCGCCGGTGCTGCCATCGAGCGTGATGATATCGCCTTCCTTCAGCTCGGTGGTGCCGATGCGCAGCGTGCGGTCGGCCAGCCGGATCGAGACGTCCGACGCGCCCGAGACGCAGGCGCGGCCCATCCCGCGCGCCACCACGGCGGCGTGGCTGGTCATGCCGCCGCGCGCGGTGAGAATGCCCCGCGCCGCGTGCATCCCGTGAATGTCTTCAGGCGAGGTTTCCACGCGCACGAGGATCACGGCGATCCCATGTTCGGCGAGCTTCTCGGCCTTGTCCGAATCGAGCACGATCTGGCCCGAGGCCGCACCGGGCGAAGCCGGCAAGCCGATCTTCGAGAGCACGTTGCGCGGTGCATCGGGATCAAGCGTGGGGTGCAGCAGCTGGTCGAGCGCCATAGGATCGACACGCAGGATCGCGGTCTTCTCGTCGATCAGGCCTTCGTCCACCATGTCCACCGCCATGCGCAGCGCAGCCTTGGCGGTGCGCTTGCCCGAGCGGGTCTGCAGCATCCACAGCTTGCCCTGCTGCACCGTGAACTCGATGTCCTGCATGTCCTTGTAGTGCGTTTCGAGCAGGTCGAACACGCGGGCCAGCTCGCCATAGGCCTCGGGCATGATCTCTTCCATGCTCGGCGACTGGGCGCCCGCCTTCTCGCGCGCGGCCTTGGTGAGATACTGCGGGGTGCGAATGCCCGCCACCACGTCCTCGCCCTGCGCGTTGACGAGGAATTCGCCGTAATAGGCGTTCTCACCGGTGCTCGGATCGCGGGTGAAGGCGACGCCGGTGGCGCTGGTCTCGCCCATGTTGCCGAACACCATCGCCTGCACGTTGACCGCCGTGCCCCAGTCGCCCGGAATGCCGTTCAGGCGGCGATAGACCTTCGCGCGGTCCGAATCCCAGCTGTCGAACACGGCAGCAATCGCTCCCCACAGCTGCTCGTTCACGTCCTGCGGGAACGGCTTGCCCTGCTCGCGCTCGACGATCTTCGTATATTCGGCCACGACCTTGCGCCAGTCGTCGGCGGTCATCTCGGTGTCGGCGAAGTAGCCGTTGTCTTCCTTGGCGATTTCGAGTGCTTCTTCGAACAGGCCATGGTCGAGGCCCAGCACCACGTCGGAGTACATCTGGATGAAGCGGCGATAGCTGTCCCAGGCGAAGCGGTCGTCGCCGCTGGCGGAGGCGAGGCCTTCCACGGTCTCGGAATTGAGGCCGAGGTTAAGCACGGTATCCATCATCCCCGGCATCGAGACGCGCGCGCCCGAGCGGACCGAGACCAGCAGCGGATCGGCCGCATCGCCGAAGCTCTTGCCGACCGCCTTCTCGATATGGGCGAGCGCGGCTGCGACTTCGGCGCGAAGGTCAGCCGAGAAGTCGGCCCCCTCGGCAAGGTAGCGCACGCATTCTTCGGTGGTGATGGTAAAGCCGGGGGGCACCGGCAGGCCGATCCCTGCCATCTCGGCAAGGTTCGCGCCCTTGCCGCCGGTGATCGTCTTGTCCTTCTGACGCGGGTCCGAATGGTCGGCATTGCCGCCGAAGGTGTAGACCGACTGGGTCATGCTGGTGCCCTATCCTGCTTCTTGTTTCTGTTTATGTCTGCGAATTGGCCGAGTGGCCGTGTGATCAGCCCTCGATCTTCGAGAAATCCGCAACTTTGTGCACCGCAACACGGAATTGCGCAAGCAGGTCAAGGCGCGCCTTGCGCTTGTCCTGATCCGGGTCGTTTACGGTGACATTGTCAAAGAATGCGTCGATCGGTGCGCGCAAGGAGGCGAGCGCGGCCATGGCGACGGCGAAGTCCTCGTTGGCGACTGCCATGGCGGCGCGCGGTTCGGCTTCGGCGAGCGCTGCGATCAGCGCGGCTTCGGCTGGCTCGGGTTCGTAGGCGAGCGTCGCCTTGGCCTGCTCGGCGTAGATTTCGCGCATCTGCGGATCGTCGACATTTTCGAGCGGGTCTTCGTCGCCGGTCGCCTGCGGGGCGGTTGCGTCCCAGTCCTCTTTCTTGAGGATGTTGGCCGCGCGCTTGTAGCCGGCGAGCAGGTTGGTGCCGTCTTCGGTTTCGAGGAACGATGTCAGCGCACGCGCGCGCGCTTCGATCCGGTCGGTGCGGCTGTCAGGCTGGCCTTTCCATTCGCGCGAGGCTGAGATGTAGTCGTGGCGCACGCCTTCGTCGCGTAACTGCACGGCAAGGCGGTCAGACAGGAACTCCGAAACACGGGTGCCGAGCTTCGCCCGGCCAAGGCCACCCCAGGCTTGCGCTGCCTGCTCCAGCGACAACTCAAGTCCGTTGGCCTGCACAAGCCGCAAATAGCCCAGGGCTGCACGACGCAACGCGAAGGGATCTTTCGATCCGGTCGGCACAATATCGATGTTGAAAAAGCTGAACAGGTTGTCGAGCTTGTCGGCAAGGCTCACCGCGACGGTGAGCGGTGCGGTCGGCACCTCGTCGTCCTGTCCGACCGGCTTGTAATGATCGCGAATTGCCTCGGCCACTTCCTGCGGCAGACCTTCCTTTTCCGCGTAGTAGCCGCCCATCAGGCCTTGCAGTTCGGGGAATTCGCCTACCATTTCGGTGACGAGGTCAGACTTGCATAGCTCGGCAGCCTGCCGCGCGAGGTTGTGGTCGCCATTGGGCGCACGCGCATCGGACACAAGCCACGCAGCCAGCTTCGCCACCCGGTCGACCTTGTCGGCAACGGTGCCGAGCTTCTCATGGAACGTGATCCGTTCCAGCTTCTTCGCCTGTTCGCGCAGCTTGGTCTTCTGATCAAGTTCCCAGAAGAACCGCGCATCGCTCAGCCGCGCCGCCAGCACCTTCCGGTTGCCGTCGACAATTGCCGCGCCGCCGTCGGAGGCCACGATATTGGCGGTGCAAACGAAGGCATTGGCAAGCTTGCCGCCCGCATCCTCGCAGACAAAGTACTTCTGGTTCACCCGCGCCGTCAGCTGGATCACCTCGGGCGGCACATCGAGAAACGCCTCGTCGAAGCGGCCCAGCAGCGGCACCGGCCATTCGGTGAGGCCAGCGTTCTCGACAACCAGCCCCTCGTCGGCGACCAGCGTCAGGCCCGCCTCGGCAGCAGCCTTGGCGGCACCCTCGCGAATAATGTCCTGCCGTTCCTCGTGGTCGACGATCACATGGGCAGCGCGCAACTTCGCGGCATAGTCGCCCGCGTTGGCAATCGCGATGTCACCCGAAGCGTGGAACCGGTGTCCGCGCGTCACATGACCCGAGGCGATGCCGCCCACTTCGCAGGCGACCAGTTCGTCACCCAGCAGCGCCACGATGCCCGACAACGGGCGCACCCAGCGCAAACTTTCGGTCGAAAGCGAGGCAGCGCCCCAGCGCATCGACTTTGGCCACGAGAAATCGCGGATAATCGCCGGGATCGCAGCCGCCAGCACTTCGCTGGTCGCACGGCCCGGCTTCTCGATCACGGCGAACCACGTGGCACGGCCCTTGACGTCGCGCTCTTCGAGCTGGTCGCGGGTGACGCCATTCTTGTTGCAGAACCCGTCGACAGCGGCATCGGGCGCGCCGACCGGCGGCCCCTTGGCCTCCTCGCGCACCGCCTCAGTCGCCTGCGGCAGGCCCTTGGCGATCAATGCTAGGCGGCGCGGGGTCGAGAAGACCTGCACCTCGCCCACCGACACACCGGCGGCGTCCATCTCGCGGGCGAACAGTTTTTGCAGTTCAGCGCGCGCGCCAGCTTGCATCCGGGCGGGAATTTCCTCGCAGCGCAGTTCGAGAAGGAAATCGCTCACAGGCTCCACTCCGGATATTTTGCCTGCCATTCGGGCATCAGTTTCTCGGCATATTTTTCGCAACTGCCGCGCGCTAGATCGCGCACGCGGCTCATGTAGCTGGCGCGTTCCTGCACCGAGATCACACCGCGCGCCTGCAACAGGTTGAACACGTGGCTCGCCTCGATCGCCTGCTCGTAAGCCGCGATGGGGACGTTGTTTTCAAGGCTCAGCTTGCACTCGGCCTCGGCCTTCTCGAACAGGTCGAACAAAGCCTCGGTCTCGGCGACCTCGAAGTTCCACTTCGACATCTGCTTCTCGTTTTCGAGAAACACGTCGCCATAAAAAACGCCGCGCCCGTCGAAGTTCAGATCGTAAACGTTGTCGACGCCCTGAATATACATCGCCAGCCGCTCAAGCCCGTAGGTCAGTTCGCCCGCTACCGGCTTGCAGTCGAACCCGCCCATCTGCTGGAAATAGGTGAACTGGGTGACCTCCATGCCGTCGCACCAGACTTCCCAGCCCAGCCCCCAGGCACCGAGCGTCGGCGATTCCCAGTCGTCTTCCACGAAGCGGATATCGTGCGCCAGCGGGTCGATCCCGATCAGTTTCAGGCTTTCGAGATAAAGCTCCTGAATATTCGGCGGGCTCGGTTTCAGGATCACCTGATACTGATAGTAGTGCTGAAGCCGGTTCGGGTTCTCGCCATAGCGGCCGTCGGTCGGGCGGCGGCACGGCTGGACATAGGCGGCGTTCCACGGCTCCGGCCCGAGCGCGCGCAGGGTGGTGGCGGGATTGAACGTGCCCGCGCCCATACGCATATCATAAGGCTGGAGGATCAGGCAGCCATTACGGCTCCAGAAGTCGTGCAGCGTCAGGATCATGTCCTGAAAGCTGGTTTGCGGGTTGCGCGCGGTCTCGGCCATCATGGCAGCGGCGCATGGCTCAAGCGCGCGGGGGCGTCAATGGGCCACCACCGCGCTTGCGCTTGACAGGCCGGGACTGTTGCAGTTCCCTCGCATATCCATGCCGCGCGCACTTTCCCTGCTGGCCCGACTGAGCGCCCTGCTGCTGCTCTGCGGAGCGCTGGCGGCAAGCCCGCTGCGCGCACAACCGCCCGTCGCCGTGCCGCAGGACTACGAGCCGTCACCTGCAATCTGGCGCCTGTCTGACGAGGACACCACGATCTACCTGTTTGGCACGATCCACCTGCTGCCGCCGGGCTTCCGCTGGCGCAGTCCGCTGTTCGACGCCATCGTCGAGGAGGCCGACGAACTGGTGCTCGAAAGCAGCACCGAGGATGCCGCAGCAAGCCTCGCCGCGCACGAGAGCAAGTATGACGCCATCGGAGCATCGCGCGTGCCGACCTCGCAGCAGCTTTCGCCCGCGGTGCGCGGCAAGTGGCGCAGCCTGATCGAGAGCTCCGGCGCATTGTTCGACGAGGTCGACGTTCTGCCCCTGCCCCTGATGGCAATGGGCCTCGGCTATACGAGCGTGGGCCAGCCGAGCCTGTCACGGCCGGAATTGGGCGTGGAGAGCGTGCTCGAAGCCGAGTTCGCGGCGGCGGGCAAGCCGGTAGGCTCGATCGAGGACCACGGCGCGGTGCTGCTCAGCCTGATGCGGATCGACGAACGCGCGCTGATCGGCGAGCTGGAGGCCGACCTTGCGCATTGGGGCGGCAAGTCGCCTTCAGGCTATCATGGCGCTGGGGCCTTCCTCTACGAGCCCGAGACCTGGCAGATCGAACACGACTGGGCGCGCGGCGTGGTCGGGGAGGAGTTTGACCTCGGGCTCGGTCACGGCAAGCTGGCGGCGGCGTTCGACAATGTGTTGCTAGCTGGCCGAAATCGCGCCTGGGCCGGATGGCTCGACGCGCGGCTGGAGCAGCCGGGCACCGTACTGGTGGCGGTGGGAGCAGGGCATTTCGACGGGCCGCGCTCGGTGCTGGCTATGCTTGAGGCGCGGGGGTTGCGGGCGGAGCGGATAGAGTGAGGTGAGACCGTCTGACACCGCGTGGCCATTACTCAGCAAGATATCTCCTTACAATAAGTATCCACAGAGATAGACGCCGGCCGCTCACGAAACATGAAGTGCAGTGATATAAGCGGTGCATGGGAAAGATCGCCGAACAGCCGTTTCAGCGGCTATGCGTCGCCGTCGGAGGCGGCCTTTTAAGTACATTTGGACCGAGTGTGGTGCCAGATCCTTTTGAGCCGGTACTCGTTTGGCTAGGGCTGTCATTGGTGTCTGGAGCTATAGTCTGGCCATTTGTTAACCCATTTCTGCAGAACCATTTTTTCTGGCGGTTCAACCTTCGCAATCCCGCGCAAAATACGAAGGGTGAGCCGCCCGGCTGGGCATTATTAGTCGCCGCAGATCATGTTTTAGCTAGAATCCACGCCAGAACGTCTTGGAATAGTGCATCGAGGGCCAGAAAGAGGGTTCTTCTTAAAGGAGAAGCCGCGCTGATTACATTCAGCAAGAATGGCTTCATGGTTCCTGAATTGCCCGAAGATGAGCAAAAGGCCTTGGAAAGGCTTGATGAATTTTTCAGTTCGCTTGAGCCTTTGTTACGTGCTGGCCACGTGAAAGAGGCAAAAGAACGGGCTAAAGAACTTACGAGTAACCAAACCCTCTAGCCGCTTGGACGCCGTCTGAAAGCAATGGTCCGCCCTACTCACCATTAATATAGCAAGCGTCGTCTGCGGACGATCCCAGCGGTTGGGACGAAACTCAAACTCGTTCAGATCTTTCCATAGGTGCTTCTAATTGCCGCAAATATGCGGCCCGTTGACGCCGCAAATTAGCTGCGCCCGGAAGCTATCCGTGCTTCGCGCCTGTTCACCATGCTAACTAAAGATATATTTGACCACGCACAAACCTGATCCGCAACTCCCAAGCCAACCCACTGGAAACCCAGCTCCTAACCCCCTATCTCGCTCGGGTCAGTCTGGATTAACCGCCCCATGCAGCTCCTCAAGTCCCTCGCCCGCGCCGCTGGCACCCTCGCCCTCATGTTCACGGGCGGCTGCGCGTCGGCGGATGCCGATCCGCAGGTCGCCGCCGCGCCCGCCAATCACGGCCCTGCGTTGTGGAAGCTCGCCGACGAGGACACCACGATCTATCTGTTCGGCACGGTCCACGCCCTGCCCAGCGATGTGAATTGGTATGACGGGCATATCGCCGCCGCTTTCGAAGAGTCCGACGAACTCGTCACCGAAATCGCCATGGACGACCAGCTCGCCCTCACCCAGGCGCTCACCGGGTCGGCCATGCTGGCTGACGGGCAGAACCTGCGCGAGATGATGACGCCCGAGGACCGCAAGGAATACGAGCAGGCCATGATCGACCTCGGCTTGCCGCCGGGCGCGCTCGATCCGGTCGAGCCGTGGTATGCGGCCATGAACCTCTCGGTCCTGCCGCTGATGCAGGCGGGGATCGACCCGGCCGCCGGCGTCGACATGGCGCTCACCCGCGCGGGCGCGAGCAAGCGCAAGGATGCGCTCGAAACGCTCGAGGAGCAGGTCGCGCTGTTCGACGATATGCCGATCTCCGCTCAGCTGACCTTCCTCGACGCGACCGTCGAGGCCGTGCCCGAGGCCGCAAAGTCGTTGCGCGAGCTGATCGACCTGTGGGTGGTCGGCGATGCTGTGGGCCTTGCCGCCAAGATGAACGAGGGGCTCGAAGATCCGGCACTTTACCAGCGGCTGTTGATCGACCGGAATGCCAACTGGGCCGGGTGGATCGAGCACCGTCTGGCCGAGCCGGGCACCGTGTTCATCGCCGTGGGCGCAGGCCATCTGGCAGGCGACGGCAGCGTGCAGGACCAGTTGGCCAAGCGCGGATACAAGGTCGAGCGGGTCCATTGATCCGCGCCTTGTTTGCCGCCCTGTTGCTGGCCTTCGGGCTGGCCGCGTGCGACCTGCTGGACACCGACCCCAAGCAGATCGCTCCGGGCGCCCCTGCCCCCGCCTTATGGGAAGTGACCGCAGACGGCGGCCAGAAGGCCTGGCTGTTCGGCACCATCCACGCCCTGCCCGATGGCGCCCGCTGGCACAGCACCGCGCTCGATAGCGCTTTCGACGAGGCAGACCTGCTGGTGGTCGAAATTGCCGACCTCGGCGATGCCAAGGCGGCGGCGGAGGCTTTCGGCAAGCTTGCCTATACCCGCGGCCTCGGCCCGTTCCGCGCCCGGCAGGACCGGGCGTTCAACGAGCGGCTCGATGCGAAGATCGGCGACAACAAAGACATCCTTCCATCAGACATCGAGGACTGGGCCGCCGCGCTCCAGATCGCCAGCGCCTCGGCCGAGGATACCGGCGAAAACGGCGTCGACCGGGCGCTGATGGCAGGGAGCAAGCCGGTGGTGGGGCTCGAAAGCTATGCCGCGCAGTTCGGCATCTTCGACGCGCTTTCGCCTGCCGACCAGAAGGCGTTGCTGCGCGCGGTGGTCGACGACGACAGCGCGGAAGACGAAGCGGCGATGCGCGCGGCTTGGCTCACTGGCAATCTCGATGCGCTGACGCATCTTGCCATGACCGGGATGCTGGCCGAACCGGGCCTGCGCGCGGCTCTGCTGGAACAGCGCAACCGGGCATGGGCCGAACAGATCGCACCTTTGATCGAGGCTGGGCGCAAACCCCTCGTCGCGGTCGGCGCGGCGCATATGCTGGGCGAACAGGGTTTGCCGACGTTGCTGGAGGCGCGCGGAATGCGTGTCCGTCGCATCCAGTAGTTGCATTTGCGCCCGATCTGGCTATAGGCGCGCACTTCCGGCCATGGTCATCCCTGGAGGCGTGGCGGGAAGATAACTCAACGCAACCGAAAGGCATTCCTCATGAGCGACGCTCTGAACCTGCCGGCCGAGCTGCGCGAACGGGCTGGCAAGGGAGCCTCCCGTGCGCTGCGTCGCGAAGGCCGTGTACCCGCCGTCATCTATGGCGGCAACGAAGAACCCACTCCGATCCACATCGAGGAAAAGTTGCTCTCGCGCCAGCTTGGCACGGGCCACTTCATGAACTCGATCGTGATGCTCGAGGTTGACGGCAAGACCGTCCGCACGCTGCCCAAGGACGTGGCGCTGCATCCGGTCAGCGACCGTCCGCTCCACGCCGACTTCCTGCGTCTTGCCAAGGACGCAAAGATCGAAGTCGCGATTCCGGTGGTCTTCATCAACGAGGAAGCCAGCCCCGGCCTGAAGAAGGGCGCCGTGCTCAACATGGTGCGCCACGAACTGCAGCTGCTGTGCGAAGCCAGCAAGATCCCGTCCGAGATCGAGATCGATGTGACTGGCCTCGAAGTCGGCGATTCGATCCACATCAGCCATGTGAAGCTGCCCGAAGGCGCTGAAAGCGCGATCACCGATCGTGACTTCACCATCGCCACCGTGGTGGCCCCCTCGGCCCTCAAGCGTGCGACCAACGAAGCCGCCTCTGAAGATGGCGAAGAAGAGAGCGAAGAGAAGGAAGGCGAGGAGTAATCCTGCGCCCCTTTATCGGGACACACATCAAGCGCCGGGCCTCGCGAGAGGTCCGGCGTTTTGCTTTGCCCGGCAATTTGCATTTCAGGGCATTTGGACTAAGGGCGCAGCGCGATGCAGCTTTGGGTTGGCCTTGGAAATCCCGGTCCGCAATATGCGATGAACCGGCATAACGTCGGCTTCATGGCGGTGGACGTCATTGCCGACATGCACGGCTTCGGCCCGGTGCAGAAGAAGTTCTCTGGCTGGTTGCAGGAAGGAAGGATCGGGCGCGAGAAGATCCTGCTGCTCAAACCCGCTACCTTCATGAATGAAAGCGGTCGCTCGGTCGGCGAGGCCATGCGCTTCTACAAGCTCGCGCCCGAGCAGCTCACCGTCTGGCATGACGAGCTGGACCTGGCCCCGTTCAAGGTCAAGGTGAAACACGGCGGCGGTCATGCCGGGCACAACGGGTTGCGTTCGATCGACCAGCATTGCGGGGCGGAGTTTCGCCGGGTGCGGCTCGGGATCGGCCATCCCGGCCATAAGGACCGCGTTCATGGCTATGTTCTGGGTAACTATGCCAAGGCCGAACAGGACGGGCTGGCTGACATGCTCGGAGCGGTCGCGGCCGAGGCCGAATGGCTCGCGGCGGGCGACGATGCACGCTTCATGAACGATGTGGCGCTACGCCAACAGGGCTGACCGGCGAAACTTCGTCGGAACTTTTTACACCTGCAGCGTAGGTCAACAGCCGTTAACCAGCGAGTGCCGCAGAAAACTGCGATTGGCACGGTGATTGCGTTACCCTCAACCAGATGATTTTTAACCCAAAGGGGGGAATTACAATGAAGATCAAGACTACTGCTTCCGCCGTCGCACTCGCCCTGAGCGCGCTTGTCGTTTCGGCTCCGGCTCACGCCACTTGGGGCTGGGGTGGCTGGGGCCACAAGCACTACAACGGCTGCGGCCACAGCAGCTCGTCGAGCAGCAGTTCCTCGTCTTCGAGCAGCACCTCGGGCGGTTCGACCACCACCAGCACTGGTGGTTCGTCGGGTGGTTCGTCGGGCGGCACCCCGGTTCCGGCTCCGGGCGCTCTGGGCCTATTCGGCGCTGCGGCCATCGGCATCGGTTTCGCCCGTCGCCGTCGGAACAAGGGCAACTAAGCGCCCAAGGGGCCTGATCGCCCTTCAAGATCTCCGGTAGGCATCGGCCCGCCTCCCGCACCCCGATTCGTCGATGACGGACGCGGTGCAGGAGTGCGGGCCTTTGTTGTTTTACGGGAACCGAAAAGACCGGTTCAGCTCGTCTTGGCGAGCAGTGCGCGATCCTCTTCGGTGCCTTCGGGGCCATTCGCCAAGGGCTCGATCACGCGGCGCGCCTCGGCCTTGTCGCCGGTCTCGAGCAACACCTCGGCGTAGCTGCGGCGCACACTTTCGTCGTCAGGTGTCAGACGCAAGACCGGCGCGAGCTGCGCGCGGGCCAGTTCGAACTGACCAAGCCGCCGTAGCGCTTCGCCATAGAGGCCCCTTGCATCGGGATGACCGGCAATTGCGCTTTCGTGCTTTTGAAGCTCGTCGCGCACAGCCTCCCACTTGCCGTCCTCGGCCTTTACCCGGGCATCGAGGTAGATGAACTCGACATCGTTCGGATAGGCCTCGAGCCCCCGTGCGACCAACGGACGTAACAGGTCGATGCGGCCAAGCTTGCCCATCTCCACAATCGCCCCGAGCAGCGCGGGCCGGTCAAGCGGGGTGATATCGAGAATGCCCAGGTAAGCGCGCGAGGCCAGTTCGCTGTCTTCGTCGAGCTGTGCAAGCCTGGCGGTGACAAACAATGTCTCGATGCGCTCCGGCGCCTCCCTCTGCACCTGGGCAACGCGCGGACGCGCCGCTTCGGCATTGCCCTGAGAAATATACCACGCAGCCTCGGAGACGATCAGCTTGAACTTGTCGCCCGGGGCCTCGCGGCCCTTGGCAAAGTCGGCCAGCATTTGCGCTTCGTCGCCGTCCTGACCTGCAGCCAGCGCGCGCAGCCGCCAGGCATCCGCACTCTGGTCATCGCGGAGCAGCGCCACCGCTTCGCGCGTATCGCCCGCCTGCAACCGCGCTTCTGCCCGCAGCATGGTCTCGTCTGCCGGGCCTGACCCGAGGTTGGCCAGACGGTCGAGCGTAATCAGTGCGTCACCGCCCAGCCCCAACGCAATCTGCGCGCGCGCCAGAATTTCCAGCGCGGCGGCGTCCTCGGGGTTATCGCGCAGCGCCTGCTGCGCAGCATCGCGCGCGGCGAAGTATTGCTGCTCGGAATATGCCGTTTCGGCATCGCCAGAGTGGTCGGCAGCGGGGCTGTCGCAAGCAGCAAGCAGCAGCGCGAGTGTCAGGGCGGCAAAGGGGCGATTGGTCATCATGGCCGCGCTTATTAACCGAAAAGCGGAAAGAATCGATGAAAGATGCCCCGCCCCGCTCCATCCCGAAGCTGGCCAAGCGGCCTATGCGCGGCTAAGGGCCACGGCCTGTCATCCGCGCCAATCGGCGCCACAATACGAAGGATCAGCCCCATGGGCTTCAAATGCGGGATCGTCGGCCTGCCCAACGTCGGCAAGTCGACCCTGTTCAACGCTCTCACCGAAACGCAGGCCGCGCAGGCCGCGAACTACCCGTTCTGCACCATCGAGCCGAACGTGGGCCAGGTCGCCGTGCCCGACCCGCGGCTCGATAAGCTCGCCGCGATCTCGAAAAGCGCCAAGGTCATCCACACCCAGCTTTCGTTCGTCGACATCGCCGGCCTCGTGAAGGGTGCCAGCGCGGGCGAAGGTCTGGGCAACCAGTTCCTCGGCAATATCCGCGAGGTCGATGCCATCGTCCACGTGCTGCGCTGCTTCGAGGATGACGACATCCAGCACGTCGCCAACAAGGTCGACCCGCTGGCCGATGCCGAAGTCGTGGAAACCGAGTTGATGCTCGCTGACCTCGAAAGCCTAGAAAAGCGGGTCGACAACGCCAAGCGCCGCGCCACGGCGGGGGACAAGGAAGCCAAGGCGCTCGCCTCGGTGCTGGGGCAGGCGCTCGAGCTGCTGCGCGACGGCAAGCCCGCGCGCCTCACCGAGCCCAATGGCGACGACGAAGAGCGCCTGTTCGAACAGGCCCAGCTGCTCACCGCCAAGCCGGTGCTCTACGTGTGCAACGTGGGCGAAGGCGATGCCGCGACCGGCAATGAGCTGTCGGCCAAGGTGTTCGAAAAGGCCTCGGCTGAAGGGGCGCAGGCGGTGGTCGTCTCGGCCGCTATCGAGAGCGAGATCGTGGCGATGGAGCCCGAGGACCGCGCCGAGTTTCTCGCCGAACTGGGGCTGGAGGAATCGGGCCTCGCCCGGGTGATCCGCGCCGGATACGAGCTGCTCGGCCTCAAGACCTTCTTCACCGTCGGCCCCAAGGAAGCGCGCGCCTGGACTTTCCATGATGGCGCCCGCGCTCCGCAGGCAGCGGGCGAGATCCACACCGATTTCGAACGCGGGTTCATCCGGGCCGAGACAATTGCTTTTGACGACTACATCACGCTCGGCGGCGAAAGCGGCGCGCGCGAGGCCGGCAAGCTGCGGCAGGAAGGCAAGGACTACGTCGTGCAGGATGGCGACGTTATGATGTTCAAGTTCAACGTCTGATTACAGCGTCTGATTACAGCGGCACAAACAAGAACGGCGCGGGAACCGAAGCTCCCGCGCCGCTTGCTGTCTGGGTTTCGAAGGGGGCTTAGCCCGCCTTCTGCTCAGCGTAGAGCACCCACATGTCGGCTACGGGCTTGCGCGGGCCGGTCACCTGACCCAGCGTCGCAATGCCCTCGTCGTACTTGCCCTGCATCACCTGCGCCATGCCCTTGCGGGTCATCGCCTCGTTCAAGTCGCCGCCCTTGTCGGCAGCGGCCTGATAGAGCGTCTCGGCCCTTGCATAGTCACCCAGCGACCACAGCACGTTGGCCGAACCCATAGCGTCGAGCGCATCGCCGCTCTGGCCTTCGGCGAAGGTCCCATCGGGGTCGCTGCGATCGGTCGCCGCACGCGAGTCGGCAATCGACTTCACCTCGACATAGTAATTGTCGCCAGTGTCGATCAGCCCGGCTTCGACAGCCTCGGCCATCACCGGAAGCACCTCGTTCGACATGATGCGCGGATCGAGCGCTTCGATGTAGCGAATGTACTCGGCGCGGTTCGACAACGCATCGGTCTCGCGCATCAGACGCAGCAGATCGAGTTCGACCTGCGGTTCAAGCTGACGGATCGCGCCAACCACCTGAAGCGACTTGAGCCAGCCAGCGCTGCTCGGGTCCGCCTTCACCAGCGCCTTCGCCAGCGCGATCGATTCGTCGTACATATCGTTGCTGTATGCCGCGCCGAGTGTGCGCTCGATCCAGGTGACCGGGATCGTGCGGCCCGCAGCGGCGAACTCCGGCTGCAGCTTCTCGATGTAGGCGACCGCTCCGGGAACATTGTCTTCCTGCAGATAGGTCTCGATGATGAGACCCTGCGGGTCGTTCTCGGTATAGCCAGCCGCGAGTGCGGCCTCCAGCGCCGCGCGCGCCTCGGCATAGTCTTTAGCGTTATAGGCGAGGTTACCGACAAAGAACTGGAACTGGCCAATGCGCTCCGGCTCGACCTTGCCGCTTTCGAGCATCAGCTCGAGGCCGCGGCGCTGCCACACTGGATCGTTGAGGTTGTTGCCGATCATCAGCGCCATGTTGCCGGCTGCGTTGCGGTCGTCATCGTTCTCGATCGCGGCAAGCACGCTGTCGAACTGGTCGCGTGCAGCAGCCCAGTCGGCTTCCTCGCCGCTGGTGATCTCGGCAACCGGAACATAGGCCTCACGGAAACCGCGCGAATAGTCTTGCGCCTGCGCCGAAGTGGCGAACAGCGCGCCACCGGCCAAAGCCAGCGCCATCGCGGCGCGCGAAGTGAAGCGGCTAAAGGCGAACTTGTGAATCATTGATAATCTCTCCTGAAGTGGCGAAACACAGGCCATGGGGGCCATCGTCGCTCCCGGTTGTGCGTAGTGCATAGGAATGCCCGAGATTGCAAATCGCTCCTAAACAAGGGCTGGTGAACTGCATTTGAACGCTCTTTGCAGCATATTGACGACACAGGCGCGCGCAAATGTGGAAAAAGCGCGTGCTTTCGTCCGCTGGGGCCACCCGTAACTGGCGGTTTGCTGCCCCATGGCCTAGTCCGTTGGCAACCAGAACAACAACGGATTATCCATCGCAGTGAGCGACGAGGACACCCCTAACCCCAATCCCATGTCTCCGCCCGAATTCGAGCGGATCGACATCGTCGATGAAATGAAGACGAGCTATCTCGATTACGCGATGAGCGTGATCGTGAGCCGCGCGCTGCCCGATGTGCGCGACGGCCTGAAGCCCGTCCATCGCCGCATTCTCTATGCCGCTCAGGAAGGCGGCTATGTCGCCGGGCGGCCCTATCGCAAGTCGGCCAACATTGTCGGCGACGTGATGGGTAAATACCACCCGCACGGCGACAGCGCGATTTACGATGCGCTCGCCCGCATGGTGCAGCCGTGGTCGCTGCGCGTTCCGCTGGTCGATGGTCAGGGCAACTTCGGCTCGATGGACCCCGATCCGCCGGCTGCCATGCGTTACACCGAGAGCCGGCTGGCGCGCGTGGCCAATTCGCTGCTCGACGATCTCGACAAGGACACGGTAGACTTCGTCGATAACTACGATGGCAGCCGCAAGGAGCCTTCGGTGCTCCCGGCGCGGTTCCCTAACCTGCTCATCAACGGTGCGGGCGGCATCGCGGTCGGCATGGCGACCAACATTCCGCCGCACAACCTCGGCGAAGTGATCGACGGCTGCTTTGCCTATATGGACGATCCGGGCATTACGTCGGATCAGCTGCACGAAATCATTCCGGGCCCGGACTTCCCGACAGCGCCGCTGATTCTCGGCAAGGCGGGCGCGCGGCAGGCCTATACCACCGGGCGCGGCTCGATCCTGATGCGCTGCCGCCACGAGATCGAAACCTCGCGCGGTGACCGCCAGTCGATCGTGCTGACTTCGATTCCCTATCAGGTCGGCAAGGCCGGTCTGGTCGAAAAAATCGCCGACGCCGCGAAGGAAAAGCGGATCGAAGGCATTGCCGACATCCGTGACGAAAGCTCCAACCGTGGCGGCGTGCGCGTGGTCATCGACCTCAAGCGCGATGCCACGGCCGAAGTGGTGCTCAACCAGCTGTGGCGGCACACCCCCGCGCAGGCGAGCTTCCCGGCCAACATGCTGGCGATCCGTGGTGGCCGCCCTGAAACGCTGACGCTGCGCGATTTCATCCAGGCGTTCATTTCCTTCCGCGAGGAAGTGATCACCCGCCGCACCAAGTTCGAGCTGAACAAGGCGCGTGACCGGGCGCACGTGTTGCTCGGCCTCGTGGTCGCCGTCTCCAACCTCGACGAGGTGGTGGCGATGATCCGTGGCTCGAAGAACCCGGCCGAAGCGCGCGGCAAGCTGCTGAACAAGCAATGGCCGATTGGCGACATCGCGCAATATATCCGCCTCGTCGAAGCGATCGACCCGAGCGAAGACGAAAGCGGCGGCACCTATCAGCTGTCCGAGCGGCAGGTGAAGGCGATCCTCGACCTGCGTCTGCACCGCCTCACCGCGCTGGGCCGCGAGGAACTGGGCGGCGAACTGCAGGAACTGGCCGACAAGATCGAATACTATCTTTCGATCCTCGCCGACCGGTTGAAGCTTTACGGCGTGATGCGCGCCGAATTGCAGGAAGTGCGCGACCAGTTCGCCACTCCGCGCCAGAGCGAGATCGCGCCTGCCTGGGATGGCCTCGAAGACGAAGACCTGATCGAACGCGACGATATGGTCGTGACCGTGACTCTCGATGGCTACATCAAGCGCACCCCGCTCTCCACCTTCCGCGCGCAGAACCGTGGCGGCAAGGGCCGCGCGGGGATGAGCACGAAGGATGCCGATGCGGTTTCGACTATGTTCGTCACCTCGACGCACAATCCGGTGCTGTTCTTCTCCACCCACGGCAAGGTTTACCGCATCAAGGTGTGGAAGCTGCCCGAGGGCGCGGCGAACACGCGTGGGCGGCCGATCATCAACCTGCTCCCGCTGGAGAAGGACGAGACCATCGCGCAGGTGCTCCCGCTGCCCGAAGACGAGGATAGTTGGGGCGCACTGAACGTGGTCTTCGCCACGGCGCTCGGCAATGTGCGCCGCAATTCGATGGATGCCTTCACCAACATCCCCTCGAACGGCAAGTTCGCGATGAAGTTCGAAGAAGGCAGCGCAGACCGCCTGATCGGCGTGCAACTGCTCAATCCCGGCGACGACGTGATGCTGTCCACCAGGATGGGCAAGGCGATCCGCTTTTCGGGCGAAGACGTGCGCGAGTTCGTGTCCCGCACCTCAACCGGTGTGCGCGGCATGAAGTTCAAGGAGGCAGGCGACGAGGTCGTCTCGCTGTCGATCCTTGGGGCTGGCTCGGCCACGCCTGAGGAGCGCGACGCTTACCTGCGCGTGGCACCGTGGAAGGCTGACGAAGACGCGGCCCCGCTTTCGCCCGAGCATGAGGCGATGGCGGCGGACGAACAGTTCATCCTCACCGTCTGCGCCAATGGCTATGGCAAGATCAGCTCAAGCTACGAATATCGCCAGTCGGGCCGTGGCGGCATGGGCATCACGAACATCGACAACATCAAGCGTAACGGCCCGGTGGTGGCGAGCTTCCCCGCTACCCGCGCCGATCAGCTGATGCTGGTGACTGACAAGGCCAAGCTTATCCGTATCGGTCTCGATACGATGCGCATCATCGGCCGCAACAGCGCGGGCGTGCGCCTGTTCGATGTCGGCAAGGACGAGCATGTCGTCTCGGCCGTGCGCATCGACGAGGAAGAAGCGCCCGAGAACCTCGCGGAAGAGGCCGTGATCGAGGAGATGATCGACCGCCGCGATGGCGACGATGCGGTCGGGCCGCAGGATGAGGGTGACGAAGGCGAGGCGTAAGCGCCTCCTTAGGTAGGCGCGGGGTTACAAAAGATAATGCCGCGCACCTCTCGGAGGTTATTTAAAGTAACTTAGGTTACGAGAAGTAACCTGGCTTAGGTTACCAATAGTGACTCGCCCTCATATTCCCGGCTTTAACCGGGCCAGGGCCTAGTCGAGCGCGGCGCGAACGCAGTCCGACACCGCATCAAGTCTCGGGTCGCGTTGGTGACGTTGGAGTGATTCGGCCCGCCCTACTTTACCGCCCGCAATTGCGGATCACGCTTGCTAAGCGTCTGAATTACCCCGGTGCACATCAGGAACATGCCGAGATAGTACAGCGGCCAGACCAGCAGCTGCGGCCATTGCGTACCAGACAGCGGCCCCATCTCGGCAAAGAGCATCAGGTCGCTAGCCACGAACAGCAAGCCACCCGCCCCAACCCGGAACCGCGGAAAGTCGCTCGCCCAGGCGCTCGCCGCCATGGCGCCAAGTGACAGCGCATAGAGCGCAGTCTGCAATTTCGCATCGGGATCGTAAGGCAGCAAGTAGCCCGCCAGCGGCACGCAGATGAGCGTCACCCCGCAGATCCAGCTGTGAATGCCGGTGGCCGGGCGGCGATGCTTGAGAAACAGGCCCATCGCCAGCACGTGGTGAAGGAAGAACAGCAATCCTCCAATCGTCACGTCGATTTCGATCGCCATATCGCCCAGCGAGGCCGCGCCCAGCGCCCAGACATAGAGCCGCGCATCGGGGCTCGCATGGCGCACAAATGCATAGATCGCCAGCAAGGCCACCGCGCTCCCCTTCAGCGGAACGAGGTAAAATTCGGGTAGCTGGCTTACGCGCAGATAGTAAAATGCCAGCGCCGCCGCGATGGACAGCAGCAGGAAGGGGCGTTTCTGGGCCAGCGCGCGTTTGGGCATGCGCGATGCTCTAGCCGCGCCGAGCCCTTTGCGCCAGCGCGTGAAGCGCCTATCTGGCGTGCCATGACTCATCAGGTACATATCATCGGCGGCGGCCTCGCCGGATCGGAAGCGGCGTTTCAGCTGGCCCAGCGCGGCGTAAAGGTGCGCCTCTCGGAAATGCGCGGCGGCGGCGGCTCCACCCCTGCGCACGAAACCGAGGGGCTCGCCGAACTGGTCTGCTCCAACTCGTTTCGCTCCGACGACGACACCAAGAACGCGGTCGGCCTGTTGCACCACGAGATGCGCCGGCTGGATTCGTTAGTCATGCAAGCGGGCGAAAAGGCACGCGTTCCGGCGGGCAGCGCCATGGCCGTGGACCGCGACGTGTTCTCCGCCGAAGTAGAGCGCGTGCTGAGCGAACATCCCAATGTCGAGATCGTGCGCGAAAAGGTCGAGGCATTGCCCGACAGCGGACTCACCATCGTCGCTACCGGACCGCTCACAGCCGCCGAGCTGGCCAGCTCCATCGTGAACGCCACGGGCGAGGATCGGCTCGCCTTCTTCGACGCCATTGCCCCCATCGTTCACCGCGATTCGATCGATATGTCGAAGTGCTGGATCCAGAGCCGCTGGAACAAGCGCACCGAGGCTTCGAACGAGGACGGCGACTATATCAACTGCCCGATGACGAAGGAGCAGTACCTCGCCTTTCACCAGGGCCTGCTCGACGCCGAAAAGGGCGACTTCAAGGAATGGGAGGCCGACACCCCCTATTTCGACGGCTGCATGCCGATCGAGGTCATGGCCGAGCGCGGCGTGGAAACGCTGCGCTATGGCCCGATGAAGGGCGTGGGGCTCGATAATCCCTACGATACGAATGAGGAACACCCGCAGGGCCGCTGGCCCTATGCCGTGGTGCAACTGCGGCAAGACAACAAGCTGGGCACCTTGTGGAACATGGTCGGCTTCCAGACCAAGATGAAATACGGCGCGCAGGTCGAACTGTTCCGCACCATTCCGGGCCTCGAAAACGCTGAATTCGCGCGGCTGGGCGGGATGCACCGCAACACCTTCATCAACTCGCCCGACCTGCTTGATCGCCAGCTGCGGCTGAAGCGCGCGCCGCATATCCGCTTTGCGGGGCAAGTGACGGGCTGCGAAGGCTATGTCGAAAGCTCGGCCGTCGGGCTGGTGGCCGGCATGATGGCGGCGGCCGAACTGGCAGGCACCGACTGGACGCCGCCCCCGCAGACCTCGGCGCTGGGCGCCCTGCTCTCGCACATCACGGGCGACGCCGAGGCTTCGAGCTACCAGCCGATGAATATCAACTTCGGCCTGTTTCCGCCACTGCACGAGGTTCACAAGAAGCGCCGCAAGGAAGCCTATACCGAGCGTGCCAAGGCCGACTTAGGCGAATGGCTCGACACCTTGCAGCAGGTGTCCGCCTGAAGTTACCGAGCGCTCGCTCTAAGCGGGTCTGGGCTTAGCAGTCGCAGCGCGGCCTGGGCCGTCGCTTTGGTGCGCTGGTGGCGAACTCGGCGGCGGTCAGCTCGCGGTTGCCATCGGCGTCCATTTCATCGAACCGTGTCGAAGTCGTAATCGCCCATTCCTCAAAGGTGAGCAGGTTGTTGCCGTCAACATCGAGCTTGCGGAAGCCATCCGTCCTGCTGGAGAGCATTTCCTGGCGCGTGATCTTGAGATCGCGATTGCGATCGTAGCGGAAGAAGCGGCGCTGTTCGCGTGTCAGTTCGCTTGCCTCAGGCGGCTCGGGTCCGACCATATCGGCGACGTAAGCAGTCGGCAGGGCCTCGGGGTCGGGGCTTTCTTGCGCCAGCACCTCGGGATCGGGTGGCGGCGCTGCACGCTCAACCTCGGCCCTGCCCTGAATCCAGAACAAGCCAACACCAACTAGCAACAGCGTGCTCACCGCACCCAAAATCAGGCGATTCATCGCCGTCTCCCTAAACGCCCCAGAGACTTGCGCAGAGTATCTTAGAGGCCCGAAATGCCAACCCTCATTGCCACAAGCATCGCGCCCGGCCCGTCGAGCAGCGCCTTACGGTTATCCGACAGCGCCCGCCCCGCCAGCGCGCGGAGCACCGCCAACGGGCGCAAGACACGCGGCAACCGCGCATGGTGGTCCGGTGCTTCTTCAGCGACGCTGATGATGGAGGTTCGCTCGTCACCGGGCTCCAGCCCCAACGCCAGATCAGCTAACGCCCAGGTCCGCGCGGAGCCTGCAATGCCCTGTGCCTCCTCGCCGAGCTTGCGCGCGACTTCCTCCCACAGCGAGGCGCGCCCCGTCGCAAACTCTTGCCACTCCCGCTCACCGGGGTGTTCCGCCAGCAGGCCTTCCCAGCCATCGACCAGAGCACCAAGGCCGGAGCCATCGCCCACGGCCTCATGCAAGGCCGCCAGCAGCGGCTCGCCTTTCGGCCATTTGGCAGGCGCCTCGCGCAGCCGGTCGCGCCACCAGGCTAGCTTGATCTGTGCGATCATCGGCTCGCCGCCACCCAGCACCACGCCCGCCAGCCGCGTATCGAGCGCGAGCAACGTAAGCGTAGCCGGGCGCGCTGTGGCCGGGGCGTAGGACAGCGCCAGCCGCTGCGGAAGGGGCAAGGTTTCGAGCAGATCGACGGACATCGTCCAGCTCAATTCCAACCGCCGGGACGGAATGCAAGCCCGTTCACGTCCACGCAGCCAACAATGCAGCTTTCGAGCTTACCTGATCAGACGGGCCGTCTGTAGCGTGGTCGAAAACAACGTCCGAAGCGCGGTGCTGATATCGTCGTCCGAGGTGACGGTCTGCACCAACGGATTGCCGTCGTTTCCGGGTGAAGCACAGCTTTGCAGGGCGGTGAGAATCTGATCGGAACTGCCCGCATTGCCCGCGGGATAGGGCGACGGTGGCGGCGGGAGCCAAGGTGCCACGTTACTCTGCGACCAGCTGTCGCCGACCAGCGATTCGGGCAGATATTGCGTATAAAGAATCGCGATCTTGATACCACGCGCCTTCAGCGCACTGCACTTGGCGAGCTCCTTGTTGGCAGCGCTGCGCATGGGACCCATCACACGCGAACCGTCAGGCTGATCGAGCATGCCGTCGGTGATAAGGAACAGAATCTTCTGCGGGGTCTGGCCTGGCGCACCGTTACCGGCATTGGGAATATTGTTGTTCATGTAGTTGAGCATGTTCAGCATTTCGGTCGCCCGGTCGCCGATGTTCAGGCTGCTCGTCGGCATATTGTTCTTGTACCAGTAGTCATCGGTCGGGAAGACCGATTCCACCGAGAACCCGCTGGTAAAGGTGCCAACGTCGGTGAGGCTCGTGAGCTGCCGCACCGGCGAGCTCTGGCCGGACCGGGTCCAGTCGAACGAGAACAGCTGCATCTGATATGTCACGTGGTAGTCGCTCGCCTGGTTTGCGGCGAAAGGGATAAGCTGCGTGGCCGCCGCCACCATCGCGTCCTTGCGCAGCGTGAGGCGCGTAGGACTGCCAAAAATCTTGCCATAGTTGTGCGTCAGCCAGTAGCCGTCGGCCCAATAGCCGTAGTCGTAGACGCTTGTGGATGGCCCGCTAGGACTGCTGTTGCTGTACGGTTGCGGATTGTTGTAGCGCGAGTCGGTAACGGTTCCTGACGTTGTCGTGTTGGTGCTGACAGTCCGCCTGATCTCCACCGGCCCACTGGTGCTATCGACGATGGAGTATCTGACAATCGTTTCGGTCGTCGTGGTCGCCGTGGTCGTGATCGTATATTCGTCGGTACAGTATCGCGGATTCCACCAGTAGCCACCACATCGATAGGTATTGCTGTGCCGCTCTGTGTTAGTTTCGGTTGGGCCGGTAACCGTCGTATTCGAATTCATCGGGTTGCCGTTGCTGTCGTAAAGCTGGCTGCCACTGGCATCCCAGCGATACCACCAGCCACTCTTCGAAGAACCTGCGTTGTAGTAGCTCGTCGACAGCAGCACATCGCGACCGCTGGTATCCTCGACATAGATGTGATCGGTGTGCGGGAGCTGCGCATGACAGGCATAGGCACAGCCCGAGGAATTGTGCGAATTCTTGGTGGCGGCGATGACCTTGGAAATGCCGTCATTGGTCGCAGGCAGCAGCATCGACGGAGAATTGTCCATCGCGAGGTAGAAATCGACGTTGGGCGGCTGTGCCGCGCTCGCAGCTGCGGAGCCAGATATCTCTAGCGTCTCCGCGCCGAGCACGCCGCCGAAGATATTGATAGACTCCGCCGTGTAGCTGACCGTCGCCTTGCGCAAGAAGCCCAGCGTGCTGCCGCTGCCCGTGGTGACGTTCTCGATGTTCGGCTGCATCACCAGATTGCGATGGCCTGGTAACGCCGCCGCCTGCGAATTGAACATCTTGCGCGCCGCCCCATCGGAGGCTTCGCGCGATTCGAACATCATCGTTGGCGAAACCGCCGCCAGAGCGGCTGCGTCAGCCGCTGCGTTAAGCTGGGTCTGCAGGCGCATCGCCCGCCCATAGTCCACTCCGAACCCCGCCACGAAGGTGAGCGGAATTATGGCAAAGCCGAAAATCATCAGCACGTTGCCACTGCAATCGGATCTCAGGCGCTGAAGGAATCCGCCGATCGACTTCCTGGTCTTGCTGGTGAGGCGTCCAAACATCTGCCGATTCCTAGTAAAGGCGCGGAGCCATGTAGATCGTGTCGGAAAGCTCCGTGGTGCCGAACGACATGAAACTGATCGGCGGCGAGTAGGTGTAGGTCACAGTGCCACGGTACAGGAAGGCGCCGGCAGTCCCGACCTGGGTCGTGGTGCTAGTGCCTGGATCGAGGTTGCCGCACACGTTCGACCCGTCGGGCGAGGTGGGAATCATGTTTGCCGAAACCATATCGTTGGGAATGGTCACCACCGTATCAGCCGACTGCGTCTCAACCGTCGGCAGGGTGCCTGACGTGTCGCTTGATGCAATTACCGAACTTACGGTTCCGTCAGCGTTCTGGGTGCGCGCGCGCGTCCACACCACGTAGGCATGGCTGTCATCGCACACACGCAGCAGCGAGATCTGCTGGGTCGCCTTGTCGAGCTTGTAGGGAGCAAGCGAGATCGCGCTCGCGCTGAGAAAGCTACTGGCGCTGACAGCGTCAGGATCGTTGTAGATAATCGCGGGCGAGATGCTGCGGCTGGCCAGATCGGCGAGCGCACGGGCCGCCGTTGTCACCTTCCGATCGACAGCGATCAGCTCGGAAACGGTCATCCCGCCGAAGTAGAGCAGCATCATCAACGGCAGGATGTAGGCGAACTCGATGAGCGCAACGCCGCGGGTACAGGAGAGCAGGCGCATCAACATGAGGACTGGCTCGCATTGCAAGCGTAGTCCTCGGTGGTGAACACCGATGTGGCGGTCAGCATGCGGTTATCGTTCGGCTCGTTGATAAGGCTGCTGCCAAGCGCACCGGTGCCGGTCGGCCAAAGATAGATGAGCTGCACGGCAACGATCCGGTTCTTGCCCGATCCTGCCGCGGTGTAGGTGTAGCCGGTGCCAGTTGAGACGATGTTGCCACTACCGTCGTAAGCGAAGGTGGGTCGGTCGGCCGCGCTGGCGCTGTAGGCAGAGGCAGTGCTGACGTTCACCGTCAGCCGCGAACAGTTCAACATGGGTGGCAGCAGCGGGCCGAAACTGAAAGCATCGCCATTGACATCGGTTCCACTGGCCCCGTTGCAAATCGCGTCCTTGAAGTCCGCGCTGTTCATGCCGACGTTTCCGTTCGCGAGCGTCGAGGTCTGTGCAACGCCGGTCAGGAACATACGAGCAGCCCCCTCGGACGCGGTCTCCAGCATCTGCTGGGCCAGATAGACCATGAGCAGGTGAAGAGTGGCCAGAAGCAGGGCAATGAACGCCGTGCCGACGATCGCGAATTCCACCATAACCGCGCCGCTGCAATCACGCAGCAGAGCAGGCCGCCGCCGCGCGGGCGACGGGGTGTCGGGAACAGGATCGTGCACTGTGGCCATGGCGAGCTTTCTCCAGCCGCCAAAATCCGAAATTTTCCTTAGAATTTCGTAAATATTCGCAGTTTTCTGCAAATCACGGATAGTTCGTCCCATGTGCTGAGACGATGGCGTCGTGCTGTATTGGCGGCCCACCCATCAGGAACGTGTGAATCTTTGCTATAAACTTCCGATTTGAGCAAAGGCTTGTCCACCACCAAGTGAAAACGCCTAGTGACTTCCGCTCGCTTTGCCGCTCTAATAAGTGCCACTGCGACAGGTGGTGCTTTCATTACCAACGCTTTAACTGCGTTTACGTGAAATGCTACTGGGCACTGGCTTGGCTTTCACAACCACGTCCGCAGACGATGTGCTAAGCATCTTTGGCTATTACATGCAGTATGGCCTTTGCCTCAACCCGAGCGGGTACCGGGTCACCCTTTCTGCACCGTCTGGTTCATGACCAGGCGGGCAATGCGCTTATGATCATTGCCGCCGCGCTTCTGCCGCTGGTCGGCATGGTCGGTGGCGGTCTCGATATCGGTCGTGGATACCTCGTCCAGGCGCGCCTCCAGCAGGCCTGCGACGCAGGTGTACTAGCCGCGCGCAAGCGGCTGGGAACCGAAACCGTAGTGTCGGGCGAACTGCCCAGCCAGACGGCGGAGATCGGCGACCGCTTCTTCCGCACCAACTTCAAGGTCGGCGCTTACGGATCGACCGAGCGCCGCTTCCAGATGGCGCTGGAGGAAGACTATTCCGTCACCGGCGTCGCCAGCGTGAAGACACCCACCACGCTGATGGGAATATTCGGCGAAGACACCATCGACGTGCGGGTGGAATGCAGCGCCCAGCTCAACTTTGCGAACACCGATGTGATGATGGTGCTCGACGTCACCGGCTCGATGGCGACCAACAACCCGGGCGACACTGCCTCGCGCCTCGAAGTCCTCAAAGGTACGATCCGCACCTTTCACCAGCAGCTCCAGGCGACGGCCGAGGCAGGCTCGCGCATCCGCTATGGCTTCCTGCCCTATTCCACCAACGTCAACGTAGGCGGCATTCTGAAAGATGAATGGGTGGTCGACAAATGGGGCTACCAGTCGCGCCAGTTGCGGCAAACCGGCGGAGTGACCACCACCTCTTTCGCGACCGCCAGCAGCCCGATCTCGGGCAGTCTGACCAAGTCCAGCCAGGAAACCTACCCGGCAAGCACGGATTACTGGGGCAACAAGCGCTGCACCAACCGTCCCTATGATACCGTTTCCTCGTCCACCACCAAAACCGGCGAAACGAATGAGCCCGTGGTCGGTCCGCCTCCTGGCACGCGTAACACCAAAACATACGAACGCACTCGCAACGGCGACTCTTTCGAGGTCACGCTCGACGGGTCGACCTGCACCGTCATCCGGACCAGCTACAGCTCCTACAAGGACACCTACGCCATCATCACCGAGCCCTCGTGGGACAGAAACGGCAAGTGGGTCTACGACCGCATTGCGAACGATGTCACGAATTGGCGTGATGAAACCTACGGCTGCATCGAAGAACGCCAGACCTACGAAATCGACGACTACAGCAATGTCGACCTGAGAAAGGCGCTCGACCTCAACATCGACCTGGTGCCAACCGACAATCCGGCTGCGCTCGGTATCAGCGTCGTCGAGGATCTGACGGCGCGTGTGTTCGATCTTCCCGTGGGCGACGGCACCAGGGTCCAGTTCGACAATGGCGCCGTCACCAAATGGCGCCCGATGTATCCCGACTGGATCTACGGTCGCGAGAAGGAATACAACGGAGCTGGCAGCTTCAGCCAACGCAGGAGGCAGACCGCTACGGAATTCATCTCCCCCCGCCTGATGGGCACCGACGCATGCCCTGCCCCCGCCGCCAAGCTATCGACCATGACCGAGAGAGAGCTGGACAGCTACCTCGCGACACTCCACGCCAATGGCAGCACCTACCATGATATCGGCATGATCTGGGGCGGACGGATGATTTCACCGACCGGCCTGTTCGCAGCGGAGAACGGCGATGTCGCAGCTGGGTCGCCCACAAGCCGTAATCTTATCTTCCTGACCGACGGCGAAACCTCCGCGCTCGATATCAGCTATGGAACCTACGGCTTCGAGCCGGTCGATCAGCGCCGCTGGTCGCCCACCTCCCGGTATACGCTTGTCGAAACCATCGAGAAGCGGTTCGAGTTCGCCTGTTCGGAGGTTAAGAAACGCGGGATAACCGTGTGGGTCATCGGCTTCGGAGTCGATCTCAACCAGATCATGCGCGACTGCGCTGGCGATGGGCACTTTTTCGAAGCCGCCGACGCCGCCGAACTGAACCTGGCCTTCGGCGCAATCGCCAGAAACGTGAGCGAACTGAGGATCGTGGAGTGACGCAATCCCCGCCCCGTCTTGCCAGTAACGACCGCGGCGCCGCGCTGGTCGAGTTCGCCCTGATCGCGCCGGTTCTTGTCGCGATGCTGCTTGGCCTGTTCGAAATCGGCTACAATCTTTATACGCAGGCCCAGCTGCAAGGCACGATCCAGAAGGCCGCACGCGCCTCCACGATCGAAAATGCCGGCAAGGGCAAAGCAGCTATCGACGCGCGGGTGGAAAAGGCCGTCACGGATATCGCCCCCTCTGCCAAGGTCGATTTTTCGCGCAAGTCCTACGCCACGTTCTCGCAGATCGCGCAGGCCGAGGACTTTACCGATCTCGATGGAAACGGCACCTGCAACGATGGCGAACAGTTTGAGGATGCCAACGGCAACGGCATTTGGGACGAGGACCGAGGCAAGGAAGGCATGGGCGGTGCCCGTGACGTGGTGCTTTACAGGGTTACGGTCAGCTATCCGCGCGCGTTCGGGATAAGCAAGCTGTTCGGCTTTTCCGACGAGGTCGAGTTCGAGGCCTCTACCGTGCTGCGCAACCAGCCTTACGACGGTCAGGAAGTCATTGCGGTAACGGCCCGATGCCTGTGACTTTTCGCGTCTCGCTATGCAGGCTGCTGCGCGACACACGAGCCACCGCGATGCTCGAATTCGCGCTGGCCGCACCGCTGCTGCTGACCATCGGGCTGTTCGGCGCGGAAGCCGCCAACCGCGCCGTCACGCAGCTGCGCGTCAACCAGCTTGCGGTGCTGGTGGCCGATAATGCAAGCCGAATCGGCGAGAACTCGCTGCTGGGCGAGGTGACCGTTTACGAGAGCGACATCAACGATATCTTCCTCGGCGCGGATATTCAGGCGGGCGAAAAATTCGGCCTGCTGGATAACGGACGCATCATCCTGTCGAGCCTGGAAGTTCTGGAAGACAGCGAAGACCAGCAATTTATCCACTGGCAACGCTGCATAGGCAATCTCGACCATGCCTCAAGTTACGGCGAGGCAGGCGATGGTGAGTTCACCAGCATCGAAGGCATGGGTCCACCCGGCGAGGAGATTTACGCCTTCAAGGGCGAAGCGGTGATGTTCGTCGAGGTGGCAATGGTCTATCAGCCGATAGCTGTCGACCTGTTCGATGCCTCCGAACCAATCGTGGCCATCGCCGCTTTCAACGTGCGCAACAACCGCGACCTTTCGGGCGTTAAACAGCGCAACGCCAACACCCCCGATCCGGTCGCCGACTGCGACGCCTGACCTTCAGGCCAGGCGCCGCCAGACTGGTCAGCGGTAACAGACCTTCTTCACCGCCGCGATCACCTTGTCCTTGTCGATCAGCGCGAGCTTTTCGAGGTTGGAGGCATAGGGCAGCGGCACGTCCTCGTTGCACACGCGGGTGACCGGTGCATCGAGGTGGTCGAAGCCTTCTTCCATGCACAGCGCGACGATTTCCGAGGCGACGGAGCAGGTCGGCCAGCCTTCTTCGGCGATCACGACGCGGTTGGTCTTGGCCAGGCTGTCGAGCACGGCCTGCTTGTCGAGCGGACGGATTGTGCGCAGGTCGATCACCTCAGCGTCGATGCCCTCGCCCGCCAGCTCGTCGGCAGCCTTGAGCGCGATACCCACGGCAATCGAATAGCTGACGATGGTGACATCCGCGCCTTCACGCATGATCCGCGCCTTGCCGATGGGAAGGACGTGGTCATCCAGCTGGGCAACCTCGAACTTTTCGCCGTAGACCAGCTCGTTTTCGAGGAAGATCACCGGATCTTCGGAACGGATCGCGGCCTTCAGCAGGCCCTTGCAGTCCGACGCGTCATAAGGCGCGATCACCACCAGCCCGGGCACGCTGGCATACCAAGGCGCATAGTTCTGGCTGTGCTGCGCGGCAACGCGGCTGGCCGCGCCGTTGGGGCCGCGGAACACCACCGGGCAACGCATCTGACCGCCCGACATGTAGTTCGTCTTGGCGGCAGAGTTGATCAGGTGGTCGATCGCCTGCATCGCGAAGTTGAAGGTCATGAACTCGACCACGGGACGAAGCCCACCCATGGCCGCGCCCGTACCGATACCGGCGAAACCATATTCGGTGATCGGGGTGTCGATCACGCGCTTGGCGCCGAACTCGTCGAGCAGGCCCTGCGTAACCTTGTAGGCACCCTGATATTCGGCGACTTCCTCACCCATCACGAACACGCGGTCGTCGCGGCGCATTTCCTCGGCCATGGCATCGCGCAGCGCTTCGCGCACGGTGAGTGTGACCATATTGGTGCCGGCGGGAATTTCCGGGTCGTCCTTGCGCGGCTTGGCCTCGGGGGATGAGACCGGAAGCGGGTTGGCGGGTTCTTCGGCCTTGCCTTCGCTCTCGGCAGGAGCGGGAGACGGCGTCGGCGCAGGTTCGGCGTCGGAGACGTCTTCACCCTCGGCGGCGAGGATCGCGATCACGGTGCCGACCTTCACCTCTTCGGTGCCTTCGGCCACGAGGATTTTGCCGACCGTGCCTTCGTCGATGGATTCAAATTCCATCGTCGCCTTGTCGGTCTCGATCTCGGCAAGCACGTCGCCCGAGCTGACGGTGTCGCCTTCTTTCACCAGCCACTTGGCCAGCGTGCCTTCCTCCATGGTGGGCGAGAGCGCGGGCATCTTCAGTTCAATCGCCATGGCTCAATACTCCTCCACCAGAACATCGGTGTAGAGTTCGCTCGGCTCGGGCTGCGGCGAATTCTCCGCAAAGTCTGCCGCCTCGCCGATGCGCGCGCGAATGGCCTTGTCCATCTCTTTCAACTTGTCCTCTTCGACGCCCAGTTCGAGCAGATCGGCCTTGGCGCGCTCGATCGGGTCGTGCTTCTCGCGCATGTCCTGCACTTCCTCGCGGGTGCGGTACTTGGCCGGGTCGGACATCGAATGTCCGCGATAGCGATAGGTGTTGCACTCGATCAGCACCGGGCCATTGCCCTCACGTACATATTTGAAGGCAACCTCGGCAGCCTGACGCACCTCGAGCACGTCCATGCCGTCAACGTCCATGCCGGGGATGCGGAAGGCCGCACCGCGCTTGTAGAACTCCACTTCCGCCGAGCTGCGCTTGACCGCCGTGCCCATCGCATACTGGTTGTTCTCGACCACGAACACGATTGGCAGATCCCACAGGGCCGCCATGTTCATCGTCTCGTAAACCTGGCCCTGGTTGGCCGCGCCATCGCCGAAATAGGCGATGCACAGGCCGCCGTCCTCGTTGTACTTATGGGCAAAAGCGAGGCCACCGCCGAGCGAGACCTGCGCGCCGACGATGCCGTGGCCGCCGAAGAACTTGTGCTCGGTGCTGAACATATGCATCGAGCCGCCCTTGCCGTGGCTGATCCCGGCCTGGCGACCGGTCAGCTCGGCCATGATGACATTGGGATCGATACCGTAGGCGAGCATGTGACCATGGTCACGATAGCCGGTGATGACCGAATCCTTGCCCGGCTCGGCCGCGCTCTGCAGGCCGATGGCGACGGCTTCCTGACCGATATAGAGGTGGCAGAAGCCGCCGATCAGGCCGAGGCCGTAAAGCTGGCCGGCCTTCTCTTCGAAACGGCGGATCAGCAGCATCTGCTCGTATAGGTGAAGCAGCGTATCGGTATCGGCCTTAAACCGTTTATCCTTCTCGAACTCTTTTTGTAGCACATCGAGCGAGGTATTGCTTTCGGCGGCGCTCGCCTTGGGCGCAGGGCTGCGCTTGGACGAGGCGGAACGGGCGCTGGGGGATTTGGCCAAGGCTCAGGGTTTCCTCTGTTTCGCGGGGCGGCGCGGTTGGCGCGCGCATCTGACAACGGCCTATGGCTGCTAATTCCAGAGCACGCAACGTGATCGCATGGAGAAATACCGATATGGGAAGAAATTCCGATCTGGAAAACCAGATAGGTTAATCTCCGGCAGTCTTATCCGCCATGTCCAGTTCGATCACATATTCGTCAGGGTGCATGACGCCGAGGTTCTGGCGCACCAGTTCGGAACCGAGATCGGGATCGACATTGTCGGGATCGAGGAGCCGCACCCGATTCTCCAGCGCAGCCTTGGTCTCGCGCAATTCGGCGATCCGCTTGTCATGCGCATCGAGCAGCGCCGCATCCTCACCCCAGGCGATGACGCCCGCCGGGCCGAACAGCGCCAGCGCCCCGATCAACAGCAGCACGACCAGCGCCATGGCACTGGCCAAGCGCTCGCCGACATTCACTTTGCCGGTATCAGCTTTGCGGGGGGACATAATCATATCCCCCTTGAATCACACGAATCCAAGCGTTTCAAGCAGCAAGTCACAAGTCGAGTGAATTTTTGCGTGGATGCCCTGATGCTGCGGGGCACAAGTGGCGCGCGCAGAGTTGCAAGCTCCCCTTGCGCCGATGCCCACGCCGCGTCATGGATAGCGGCAATAGAGAGGGAGTATTGAAAGCATGCAAGCCTATCGCCTAGCCGCCCTGGCCGCTGGCCTGACCCTGCCGCTGGCGGCACTGCCCCAACCGGCCCACGCGCAGGTCGACGATGCGATCGTGCTTGAGATCATGCGCCAGTGCGCGCGTATTGACGATGCCAGCGCCCGCCTCGCCTGTTATGACAACAACGTGCGGTCGGCCGGCGCTTCGCCTGCACGCAACACGGTGCCCGGCCAGATAGCCGCGCCGCAAGCTAGCTCCGCAGCCCCCGCCGTGCGCGGCTTCGGCAGCGAGGACGTGCGCAGATCTGACCGCTTCGACAGCACACCCGCCGGCCAGCTCGACGAGCTGACCACCCGCGTGACTGCCGTGCGTATGCAGCAACCGGGAGTCTATCGTCTCACACTGGAAGACGGCGCCGAGTGGCAGTTCTCCGAAAGCGTCCCCAATTCCTATCGTCCGCCGCGCGAAGGGTCGGTCGTCACCATCGACCGCGCGGCTCTGGGCAGCTTCCTGATGGTGTTCGACAACCAGATGTCAGTGCGGGTGCGCCGCATCCGCTGACATCGTTGCTTCCGCATGGTCGCCGTCAGCGGTGTGCCATCTCCTCGAAGGCCCTCTCGCGCTCCAGCTGAACGGCGGCGTTGCGATGCACCTTTTCAAACGTGGCGAGGAAACGGCTACGCTCGTCGCCGCTGAGCGGAGCCATCAGATAGGCGCTGCGCTGACGGCTGGCGTCCTGGATGATCTCGTACATCCGCTCCCCCTCTTCGGTCAGCGAAAAGCGCCCGTGGCGCCGCCCAGGGCGACCCTGCCGGTCGACCAGCGCGCGCTCGATCAGGCTGTTGACGGTCCGGCCGGCCTGGCTGTGATCGCGGTCCAACCGCTCCACCAGCGTGTTCCACTCGATCGGCTGATCGCGGCCAATCTCGTTCAGCACCCAGGTTTCGAAGTTCGACAAGCCGGTTCGGCGCTTGAAGATCAGCGCGGCCGAGCGGCTGAAATAGGCCGATAATGTCATCAACGGCGAGATGATCCGATCGCGGTCGAGTACAATTGGCTTGCCCGGCTCGTCCTGCGGCACGACGGGAAAGCGGCTGGGTGCGTTCGGCTCTTCGTTCGCCAGCGCGCGCTCCTGATCATAGAGCGAGACGGCCCTTTCGAGCAGTTTTTCCACCACGCGCCGGAAGTCGGCCAGCTCTGCGTCGGGGATATCGACCGTCAGCTCGCGGTTGCGCAGTTCAGCCAGCCGCAACAGTCGGTCGGCGAGCGCCTTGCCGTTGCGGGTCAGGTTGACCGGCGAACGGATCTGGCGACGTTCAACCATCTTGATCTCAAGCAAGCGCTTCACCGAACGGCTGACCTGCGCCTTATCGACCCCTGCCCCGTTCGACAGCTCCGCCGGAACCAGCGGACCGGCGGTGCCCAGAAGCAGCAGGATGCGACGGTCAAGCTCGACGAGAGCAATCTCGCGAGCATAAGATAGCTCGGCGCTCTCCCGCACCTTGGTGAGCAATTGCCATAGTTCGCTCTGGAATACGGGCGGGTCGTCTTCAATCTCTTCCGGTTCTTCCTCGGTGGTGGGAACGAGACCGTTGAGAATGATGGCCAGCCGCGCCTCGAACCCCGGCGGAAGCTCGTCCGCTTCACCGTTGCCCAAGGTACGAACGCCAATCGCATAGGCTTCTACGATCTGCACCGCCTCTTCGGCCAGTGGCCCGAGTGACTTTGCGAGCACAAGCGCATCGTCTCCGGCAGGCTTGCCCTTCCCTTCGGCGCCCGTCAGATAACAACTGCGCGCCAGATCGGCGAGTACGCGACGCCAAGCTTCCTTGCGGTCTTCCACTCATCCCCCGGATTACTTGCGGCTACCGACATGGTGCGCCGCATTCCCAGTGCAGGAGGTATTGCGCAAGGAAGAGCAAAAGAAAAGCATACTCGCAGCACGCCCCCACTTTTACCGTTCTCCGCCACTCATCGGCGCCCGGCTTTGCTGGCACGAGCACGCCTTGCAGACTTGATCAATCACACCGAACACGGTGCGCCGCCTTCTGTCCTTAGCGGACATGATCAACGATCAGCGACATGTTCATTCATGTTTCAGAAAGGCGATGCAACAGCGCAACACCCCACGCGAAGGCAAAGTCGGAATGCACCTTATCCTTTTGTTATATCGCTTTAATATTTCCATTTCCAAGATATCGACCGTGAGCGGGCCTATGCCAGATCGCGCCGACGAGGGGCTTCCAAAGTGTTAAAATGTGGAATTTTGCCAGCTTTGGTAGCAAGTGAGCCTAGACACTATCAATTTCCCTGAATATGAATTCACTCGCAGATCGGGACAGAGTCAAGTTCCGGCACATGGGAGGATGTATGGCGTCTTTACGCTCGAGCGACGGCCGTTGCCAGACGGCGAGGTCAACTCGTGTCAGTCCCATGAACGATATTCATCCGGTGCAGCTTTTGCATAGTCGGCATGCGCTGAGTTGCGCGGGCCGCGAGAGCCGCGCCGGAGAATAAGAATTTGGTTTGCGTGACCGGATTCGCCGGCTCCGCAATCTTTGTGAAGGGAGCACGAAGTGAGGAAATTTACCAAGCAGGCAGTATACAAGGCTGCACTCATGGCGAGCGGCACCAGCGTGCTGCTCGCGGCCAGCCCCGCGCTGGCGCAGGATAACGACACCAGCGAGGAAGAAGCCCGCATCGTCGTGACGGGTTCGCGTATTCAGCGTCAGGATTACCAGTCCAATAGCCCGATCGTGACCGTCGGGAGCGAACTCCTCGAAAACTCGAGCACCTCGTCGGTTGAAGTGAACCTCAACCGCCTTCCGCAGTTCGTGCCCGAAAAGACCCCGACGCTCGGTGGCGACATTCAAGCCACTCCGACGAACACGCCGGGTTCGGCAACCGTGTCGCTGCGCGGTATCGGCTCGAACCGCAACCTCGTGCTGCTCGATGGTCGCCGCGCCACCCCCGGCAACGCCAGCATGGCGGTGGACATCAACACTATTCCCTCGGCCGCAATCGAGCGCGTCGAGATCATCTCGGGCGGTGCCTCCTCGACCTACGGCGCCGACGCCGTGGGCGGCGTTGTGAACTTCATCCTCAAGAAGAACTTCGAGGGTCTTGAGGTCAGCGGTCAATACAACATGACCGAGCGCGGCGATGGCGGGGAATACCAGCTCAGCGCAATCATGGGCACGAACTTTGCCGATGGTCGCGGCAATATCAGCCTCGCTGTGTCGACCAGCGATCGCAATGCTTCGTACCGAACCGACCGCCCGTGGTATCAAGAGCTGTGGGCCAACCCGGATGTGCAAGGCAACTATTTCTTCCCGATATATTCGGGCATTCAGCAGACCGGCGAAAACCAGGCCTATCAGGACTTGCTCAACAGCTATTTCCCAGATCGGACAGGCAACGTCTCCGCCACGGGCAATCTCTATTTTCTCGGCGACCTGCCCTTCACCTTCGGGAACAGCGCGGCAGGTGCTTCCGGCGTGTCGAACTTCCCTGAAGAACTGATCGACGGTCAGCTGACCGTGCGTTCCTCGCTCGGCACGCTCACACAGAATTTCCAGGAAGACTACATCAACCTGCCGCTGAGCCGGTATAACTTCTATACCCGCGGCAACTACGACATCAGCGATAATATCTCGTTCATCGCGCAGGGCTATTTCAGCACCACCCACTCCGAAACTGTACAGCAGCCTGGTCCGATCGTCGGCGGCTGGAACGTCGTGATCCCGCGCTATCTGGGCCGCGCTGGTCCCGACACCGTAAATGGCGTGACATACAACGACGCGGACTGGCTTCCGTCGACCCTGGTATCGTTGCTCGACGCACGCACCGATCCAACCGCGCCCTACTCGATCACCGGCTATGTGCCAGGCCTTGGCAATCGCGAAACGATCACCGACAACTATACCTACAACCTCCTCGCGGGTTTCGAAGGTACGATCCCGAACTCGAGCTGGTCGTGGGATATCACGGGCCAGCGCGGCGAATCGGTCACCAACTTCCTCACCACCGGCGTTGCTTCGCTTCAGCGTCTTCGTGCGGTCATGTCGGCGCCGAACTTCGGTGCCGGCTTCTCGCAGACGGGCAATCCCACCGGCGGCTTCTTCGGTGCCGGCCAAGGTACCTGTACTACGGGCCTCAACCCATTCACCGGCGCAACCCCGTCGGCGGACTGCGTCCAGGCCGTCAATGCCGATCTCAAGGAGACTGGCATAATGAGGCAAACGGTCTTCGAGGCAAACCTCCAAGGTGGACTGTTCGAACTGCCCGCAGGCGAGGTGCTCACTGCCGTAGGTGCCACCTATCGCGATAATCATTATATTTTCCGCGAAGACACGCTTAAGGAACGCAACAGTAGCTTTCTCGACCAAGCCCTCGGTATCTATCCGGCGCAGAGCATCGACGCGAAGCTTATGAGCCATGAAATCTATGGCGAAATATCGGTGCCGGTGTTGCACAACGTACCGGGCATCGACCTTCTCGAACTGGTCGGCGGTATCCGCTATGCTGATTCGAACATCACCGGCGGTTCCACCACCTGGAAGATTGAAGCAAACTGGGAAGTGACCGAGTGGCTCCGCCTTCGTGGCGGGTACAACAAGGCTGAGCGCGCTCCCAACGTTGGTGAGCTTTATTCGCTGACGCAGAACTTCGGTCTTCTGACTGGCGGTGACGGTTGTTCGGTAGGCAATCCGTTCCCCTATTCGGCGAACCCAAACAACGCGAACGGCGCTCAGGTGGAAGCCCTCTGCCGCCAGCTCATGGACAAGACCAACATCCCCGGCCAGCCCGCAAACTCGGATGTATTTTATGGCCGCGGTAACCCCGGCGATCCGGACTACATTGCACCATCGGCTCCCTCCCAAAGTACTTCGACGGCTCCGGGTGTTGCTTTCCCATACTATGTGGGCAACCCGAACTTGACCAACGAGAATGCCAAGACCTGGACCGTTGGCGTCGTGCTAGAGTCTCCGCTCGACAGTGGCCCATTCAGCAACATGCGCCTCGCGGTCGATTACTATAACATCCAGGTGGACGATGCGATCGGGCTCCTGTCAGGTCAGACGCTGCAGCAGCTGTGCCTGGATCCGGTGTTTAACCCGACGTTCGATCCGAACTCGTTTGCCTGTAACAACTTCCAGCGCGGAACGGGTGGCGGCATCGGTGCGGTGCGGCTAGCCTACACCAACAGCGCCGCCTTCAAGACCTCGGGCATCGACGCTCAGCTCGATTGGGCTGTCGATGTTGGTACCGGTCGCCTCGCGCTGAACACTGTGTTCAACTACTTGATCGAAATGAGTTCCTCGCCATTCTACTCGGGGGTGCCCGAAGCTCAGCAGACCCCGTTTGAGGACTATGCCGGAACCTTTGCCGATCCGGGAGCGGGGCTTAACGCGAACGGCGCCTATCGCTGGAAGCTGCTCACCAGTCTCAACTACTCGCGTGATGCCTTCGGCGTCGGCCTGCAGTGGCAGCACCTCCCCGCGATCGCTTCAGGCACGACCAACACCGGCTTTGCCGCCTACGACCTGTTCAACCTGAACGCGTCGTATCAAGTGAGCGACAACACGCGAATGCGCTTTGGCGTCGACAATCTGTTCGACAAGGCGCCGCCCTTGGGCAACCTGAGCACGACTGCCAACCCGGCATTCTTCCAACTGCCCGGCGGCGGTAACAACGCCCCCAACTATAACGCCAACAACTATGACGTGCTTGGCCGTCGTTTCTATGTCGGCTTCACCGCCGCGTTCTAATCGACTGGCCTAGCCAAAAGATCGGGGGTCGCTTCCATCGGGAGCGGCCCCTTTTCTTTGCGGCGCTACTCCTGCACCCTGCCCTTGAGAGGAGACCCCATGACCCGCGCTATCCGCTTTCACACCACCGGCGGCCCCGAACAGCTCACTATCGAAGACTTGCCGCTCGGTGCGCCCGGCCCCGGCGAAGTGCGGCTCACAGTGTCAGCGGTCGGGCTTAACCGGGCCGAGGCGATGTACCGCGCCGGAAAATACCCGGTGCAACCCACGCTCCCCAGCCTGATCGGCTACGAGGGCGTCGGCACGATCATCGCGCTTGGCGAAGGCGTGAACGACTATGCTGTCGGCCAGCGGGTTTGCGTGCTGCCGATGATTTCGCAAGGCGACTATGGTATCTGGGCCGAGGAGGCGATCGTGCCGGCGCGCATCCTGCTGCCCGCGCCCGAAGGCCTGAGCGATGAGCAGGCGGCGGCGATCTGGATGCAGTACATGACCGCCTTCGCGATCATCGAAGTGGCGGAGCTCGGCGTGGGCGAGGCGGCGATCATTCCAGCGGCGTCCTCCAGCGTGGGCCTGGCCGCGATCCAGCTGTCGAACTGGGCGGGCGGCGTCTCGATTGCGGCCACCCGCACCAGCGCCAAGGCCGAGGCGCTCAGGGCTCTGGGCGCACAGCACGTAATCGCGACCGAAGAGGAAGATCTCGTTGAGCGGGTGATGGACATTACCAGCGGCGAAGGCGCGCGCTGTGCGTTCGACCCGGTTGGCGGGCCTTATGTCGACACACTGGCACGAGCGCTGGCCCCACGTGGAATTCTGTTCGTTTACGGTGGCCTATCGGGCGAACCTACGCCCTATCCGCATTGGCCTATGGCGTTCAAGGGCTGCTCGATGCGCGGCTGGGTGGCGAGCGAGATCTGGAACCACCCCGAACGCTTCGAACGCGCGCGCAAGCGAATCGAGCAAGGGCTCGCGAACGGGCATTTGCAGCCGGTTATCGCCAAGACCTTCGACGGGCTTGAGGCTTTGCCCGAGGCCAATGCCTTCCTTGAATCGAACCAACAGGTCGGCAAGGTGGTTGTGCGGTTCTAACGCTGCGATTAAAGCGCGCTGGGCGTGCGCCCGTAGCTCAGCAGGATAGAGCATCGGATTCCTAATCCGGGGGCCACAGGTTCGAATCCTGTCGGGCGCACCACTTCCCGAATTTGCCGGCCAGCGTGACTACCGGCTCAGTTCAATTCCTCAGGCGGTGCCACCGGCAGCGGGAGCGGTGCGATCGGCACGCCTTCCTCCAGCAATTCGCGCGCCTCGTCGATGCTCGCTTCGCCGTGGATTGCGGCCTGCTCACGCTCGCCATAGTGCATTGCGCGCGATTGCTCGGCAAATCCCTTGCCGACCCAGGTGCTGTTCTTCAGCGCATCAGCCTGGGCCTTGGCCAGTTGCTCCAGCGCCGCCGCAACCTTCGGCGGCATCGGCGCATTGGCGACCGGCGCTTGCGGCTCAGCAGGCCCTTGCGGTTCGGCGGTCATGGCCCGCTCCACGATCTGGTTGCCCTTTCGCGGCACGGCGGGCGCCATGGGCGCCTTGTCGATCGCGCTCGAGCCGCACTGCGGGCAGCACAGCAGACCCTTGTCCTGCTGCATGGCAAAATCTTCGGACGAGCGGAACCAGCCTTCGAAGGCGTGGCCCTGATCGCAGCTGAGTTCGAACACTATCATCGTTTTGTCATCTAGGCAGATCGCGCCGATTGGCAAGACTCGGCAGCTGCGCGCGCACCTCGGTGATGCGCAGTGGGTCGATATCGGCGAACCCGGGCTGATCCTGCTCGCTTGCCCCCATATCGAGCACGACTTCTCCCCATGGGTCGACCACCAGCGAGTGCCCGAAGGTCTTGCGCCCGTCGGCATGCTCGCCCACCTGCGCCGCCGCCACGACGTAGGCGCTCGCCTCGACCGCGCGGGCGCGCTGGAGGAGGTGCCAATGCGCCTCGCCCGTCGGCACGGTGAAGGCGGCAGGAATAGAGATGCAGTCGCACTTGGCGCGACCCAGCGCCTCGAACAGCGCAGGGAAGCGAATGTCGTAGCACACCGCAAGGCCAAGGCGGCCTACCGGCGTATCGGGCACCACCACGACCTTTTCACCGGGAGCATATTGCGCCGATTCGCGCCAGCTTTCGCCACTCGCGAGCGAGACATCAAACATATGAATCTTGTCGTAGCGGGCGCGAATCTCGCCCTTGTCGTCAATCACCAGGCTGCGGTTGGCCCAGCGCTCGTCCTCCAGTCGCTGCACCGGCAGCGAGCCAAGCGCCAGCCAGATCCCGTAGCGCGCCGCGCAATCGCGCAGCTGCGCGAGTTGCCGGTTGTCCGCCTCGGGCACGACATGGTCGGCTGCTCGCTGGCGGTTGCGATCAAGCAGCAGTGCCATCTCGGGGGTGAAGACCATCCGCCCCCCTTCCCCCGCCGCACGCTCCATTCCTGCGGCAATGGCGCGCGCGTTGGCATCGGGATCGATGCCGGTGGTCATCTGCAGGACCGCAATGCGGGTGGGATCGCTCACAGCGTCAGCCTATAGCCCGAGCATCGGATCGAGCTTGCCCGCCGCCTCAAGCGCGGCCAGCTCGTCCGAGCCACCGATGATCTCATCGTCGATGAATATCTGCGGCACCGTGCTGGCATCGGGGTTGCGTGCGATCATCTCCTTGCGCTTCTCGCCGCCCATCGTGATGTCGTACTCTTCATAGTCGACGCCCTTGCTGTCGAGCAGTCGCTTGGCGCGGTGGCAGTAGCCGCAATAGGCCTTGGTGTAGATTTCCACGCGCGGCGTGCTCATGGTCTCTGGTCCTTTCTGGTGGCCCGCTTCCTCTTGAAAGCGGTTTGGCCGATCCTATTTTTTTGCTGCGGGCGCCGCAACCGGGCCCGCACATTGTCAAATTGCTCAACAGAGGATTTGTTTCACATGAATCGTTTCGATCTTACCCCCTATCGCCGTTCCACCGTCGGGTTCGACCGTCTGTTCGACCTGCTCGAGAACAACGCCCGCAACGCTGGCGGCGACAACTATCCCCCGTTTAATATCGAGCGTCGCAGCGAAGATGCCTATCGCATCACTGTCGCCGTGGCGGGGTTCAAGCGCGAGGATCTCGACATTACCGCGCAGCAGAACCTGCTCGTGGTGCAGGGCCGTAAGCGCGCCGAGAACGCCGAGGGCGACATGCTGCACGTCGGCATCGCCAACCGCGGGTTCGAGCGGCGCTTCGAACTGGCCGACTATGTGCGGGTCGACAATGCCGATCTCGCCGATGGCCTGCTGGTGATCGATCTGGTGCGCGAAGTGCCCGACGCGATGAAGCCCAAGAAAATTGCCATCGGTGGCAGCACGCTCGAAGTCGTCAGCGACAACAGCGAGGACAAGTCCGCCGACGCGGCCTGATCCCAAGCTGATCTGACTGTTTATGAGTTTGGGGGCGGGTTCATGGGCATCCGCCCCCTCGGCTCAGTGGCCGACTCGCCCCCACAAATACCGGCCCTGGGTCGCGAAGGGCGGACATTCGAGTGGCAAGCTCAACGCATCGGGCTGACACTTGTATAAGCAGCACATTGATGCGGATTCTCAAGGTACTACGAGAATATCGCCCGGATCCAGGCGACGGGCAAGCGTGATCTTCAGCAAAAACAAGCGCAAAAACCGGGGGCCAATCAAACCGGGCGATCAAACGAGGCGCGATTGCTCCAGCGCGGCAGCGATGAACTTTGCAAACAGCGGATGCGGATCGAACGGCTTGCTCTTGAGTTCAGGGTGGAACTGCACGCCCACGAACCACGGATGATCGGGCCGCTCGACAATCTCGGGCAGCAGGCCATCGGGGCTCATGCCTGAAAAGATCAGCCCGCCAGCCTCGAGCCGTTCCTTGTAAGCCGAGTTGACCTCGTAGCGGTGGCGGTGGCGCTCGGAAATGTCGGTCTCGCCGCCATAGATGCGCGACACGTGGCTGTTGGCGGCCAGAACCGCGTCGTAGGCGCCGAGACGCATCGTGCCACCGAGATCGGTGGCGGCGCTGCGTTGTTGGAGGCCTTCCTTGCTCATCCACTCCGTGATGATGCCAACCACCGGCTCGTCGGTCTCTCCAAACTCTGTGGACGACGCAGTGGCAATTCCTGCCGTGTTGCGCGCACCCTCGATGCAGGCCATCTGCATGCCGAGGCAGATCCCGAAGAACGGCACCTTGCGCTCGCGCGCGAAGCGGACGCTGGCGATCTTGCCTTCGCTGCCGCGCTCGCCAAACCCGCCGGGCACGAGAATACCGTGCAACGGCTCAAGCTGGGCGGCGATGTCGGCATCGTCGAGTTCGAACACCTCGGCGTCGATCCAGCGGATGTTGACCTTCACGCGGTTCGCCATCCCCCCGTGTACCAGCGCCTCGTTGAGGCTCTTGTAGGCATCGGGCAGGCCGACATACTTGCCGACCACGCCGATGGTCACTTCGCCCTCAGGATTATCGTAGCGGTCGATGATATCGTCCCACACCGCCAGGTTGGGCTGCGGCGACTTGGACAGCATCCCGAAGTGGCGCAGCACCTCCTCGTCCAGCCCCTCGCGATGATACTGCAGGGGTACGGCATAGATGCTGGACGCGTCGAGCGCCTGGATCACCGCTTCCTTGCGCACGTTGCAGAACAGCGCAATCTTGGCGCGCTCGGTTTCAGGCAGCGGGTGTTCGCAGCGGCACAGCAACAGGTTGGGCTGCACGCCAAGGCTGGTCAACTCGCGCACCGAGTGCTGCGTGGGCTTGGTCTTCAGTTCGCCCGCCGCCGAGACATAGGGCACCAGCGTCACGTGGATCAGGCACGACTGGTCAGGCTCCAGCTCATTGCGGAGCTGGCGGATCGTTTCGATGAAGGGCAGGCTCTCGATATCACCGACGGTGCCGCCGATTTCGCACAGCACGAAGTCGAGATCTTCCTGATCGGCGAGCGCGAATTCCTTGATCGCATCGGTCACGTGCGGGATCACCTGCACAGTCGCGCCGAGATAGTCGCCGCGCCGTTCCTTGGCGATGATGTCGCGATAGACGCGTCCGCTAGTGATATTGTCGCTCTGCCGCGCGGAGACGCCGGTGTAGCGTTCGTAGTGGCCGAGATCGAGGTCGGTCTCGGCGCCGTCGTCGGTCACGTAGACCTCGCCGTGCTGATAGGGGCTCATGGTGCCCGGATCGACGTTCAGATAGGGATCGAACTTGCGGATGCGGACCTTGTAGCCACGCGCTTGCAAAAGGGCGGCAAGACTTGCCGCCATGAGACCTTTTCCGAGCGAGGAGACCACGCCGCCGGTGATGAAAATGTACCGCGCCATGGGAGGTGGGCCTTAAGCTGCCTCATGGATTCGGCGCAAGCGCAAAGCTTGCAATAATCCCCCGTCAGGCCCGGCCCGCGGGGGATAACTGCGCCGATTGGTGAAGGATTACTCGCTGACGCCCGCCAGCGGATCGTCGGACGGAGCCTGAGCGGGGGCCTCTTCTGTTGCGGACGGCGCCGAAGGAACACCCTCGGTCGCGCCGCCAGCCGGCTCGGTCACCGAGCGGTCCAGCGAATCGTCGATCGTGCGCGTACCCGAGGCATCGACCGCCACCGCCGCCAGCACGATCGCCAGCACCACAAACAGCACCGCCGACCACTTGGTGGCGCGGGTGAGGAAATCGGCCGCGCCGCGCGCGCTCATCACGCCGCCGGGGCTGCCACCGCCGCCCATGCCGAGGCCGCCGCCCTCAGACCGCTGCATCAGCACGAGGATCACGAGCACAAAGGCGACAATGGCCTGCACTACGGTGAGGAAGAGGAAAAGACCCATTATGACTTCTTTGCTGCTGGGCGCCTGCGCGCCTGTATCAAAGCGGGCGATCTAGGCGTTTCGACCCGTTTGCACAAGTCACCGCCCCCGAGCGCCCCGCCCTGCTGTGGCTGAACCTTAGCTATCCTGGGCTTCTGCGGCGGCGATGATGATGCCGAGGAAGCTCTCGGCGGTCAGGCTCGCGCCGCCCACCAGTGCTCCGCCAACCTCGTCAGCCGAGAGCAGCTCCGAAGCGTTGTCGGGTTTGACCGAGCCGCCATAGAGGATGCGAACAGCCTCACCCGCTTCGCCCAGCAGTTCTACCAGCTTGGCGCGGATGGCCCGGTGCATGGCGCTGACATCGTCAACCGTCGGGGTGCGCCCTGTGCCAATCGCCCAGACCGGCTCATAGGCTACGGTAAGCCTCTCGGCGGCCTGTTCACCACTCGGCAGCGAGGCGGCGAGTTGCGCGGTCACGACCGCCTCAGCTTCTCCGGCATCGCGCTGAGCTTCGGTTTCACCGACGCAGACGATCACGTTCATATTCGCAGCGATGGCGGCATCCGCCTTGCTACGCACCATCTCGTCCGTCTCGCAGTGATCGGCGCGACGCTCGGAATGGCCGACGATCACGAATCCGGCCCCGGCATCCTTGAGCATGGCAGCCGAGATATCGCCGGTATGCGCCCCGCCTTCCGCGGCATGGCAGTCCTGCGCGCCGACGGCTATCAGTTCGGCTTCCTTGCGCGTGGCGTGGATAAGTGTGAACGGCGGGGCCAGCGCGACCTCGACCTTCACCATCCGTTCGGCGGCACGGTCGATTGCGCGGGCTTCGGAGAGCATGGCACGTGTGCCGTGCATCTTCCAGTTTCCAACGATGTAAGGGCGCTGGGCCATTGAAATTCCTGTAATCTGTGTGTGTCGAGCGAGGCGGCTATAGCAGCTGCATCGCCATCAGGCTCAAAGCGGCTAGTCAGACGCGGCGAGCTTGTCAAAGCCGCTTTTTCCCCGAACGACAATCCACACACTGGCTGTTGCGGGCGGGTCGCAGCCGGGATAAGGCGCAGCCAGTGTGCCCTCAAGCGGGGGGCGCGACCAATTCCCAACAGATCCCTCGGATCGCAGGCCACAGATAAAGCTGCTTCATGCTCACTTTCTTCCGTAATTTCTTCAAGTCCAAGGTCGGCGTGGTGGTGACACTGGGCTTTCTTGGCCTGATTGCGCTGGCCTTTGCCAGCATGGACGTATCGAGCACCGGTGTGTTCGGCGGTGTATCGGGAGGCGACCGTGTTGCGCGGGTCGGCGACCGGCGAATCAGCACCTCGGACCTGTCCACCAATGTTAGCAACGAGGTCGAGCAGCTGCGCCAGCAGAACCCGACCCTCACTATTCAGAGCTTTGCGGCCGAAGGCGGCGTTGCAAACGTGCTCCAGCGCATGATCAGCCGTTGGAGCATTGCCGACTTCGCTGAAAAGCTGGGCCTGCGCGCGGGCGACAGGCTGGTCGATAGCGAAATCGTTTCGATCCCGGCCTTTCGCGGAGTGGATGGCAAGTTCTCCGAGGAGGCCTTCCGTGGTGCCCTCACCCAGCGGGGCCTGAGCGAAAGCGCCGTGCGCGATGATCTGGCCATGGGCCTCATGGCGCGCCAGCTGGTGACCCCGGCCTCGCTTGCCTCGCGCGTGCCGACCGCGCTCGCGCAACGCTATGCGCAGCTACTCGGCGAAAGCCGCACGGGCGCCATCGCTCCAATTCCCGCCGCCGCCTTCGCGCCCGATGGCGATCCGACCGACGAGCAATTGCAGGCCTATTACAACGAGAAGCAATCGCGCTTCATCCGGCCGGAGCGCCGTGTGTTGCGCTATGCGGTTTTCAACGATGCCGCACTTGGCACGCTGCCCGCGCCCACCCAGGCGCAGATTGCCGCCCGCTATGAACGCGATGAGGATCAATACGCCGCGCTCGAAATGCGTGGCTTGACCCAGCTCGTCGTGCCGACCCAGGCCGCCGCGCAGGCCATCGTTACCGAAGTCAACGGCGGCACCTCGCTCGAAGCGGCAGTGCAGGCCAAGGGACTTGCCGTCTCGCCAGTCGAGGAGCTGAGCAAGGAAGCGCTGGCCACGCGCACCTCGCAGGCTGTCGCCAATGCCGCCTTCGCCGCAAGGCAGGGCGCGCTATCCGCCCCCGCGCAGGGGCCGCTCGGCTGGTATGTCATGCGTGTCGACAGCGTCAGCAACCGCGCGGCGAGACCGCTTGCGCAGGTCAGTGGCGAGATTGCCGAACAGCTCAAGACCGAGCAGCGCCGCCAGGCCTTCATCGCTGCGGCAGAAGCAATCGACGACGGTTTCGCGGATGGCCGCAGCCTGTCGGACATCGCCGACGAATATGATCTGGAGCTGACTTCCACCCAGCCGCTCACCGCCGATGGCCGCATCTACGGCACCGGCGAGTCGGCCCCGATCGAACTTGCCCCCGTGCTCGAACTGGCCTTCGATGTGGACGAAAGCGATCCGCAGCTGGCCGAGACCGTTGCCGGAGAGAACCTCGTACTGTTCGAGGTGAACGAGATCACCGCTTCGGCCCCGGCCCCGCTCGCCGAAATACGCGAGGATGTGACGCTGTCCTGGCGCCGTGACGAGGGCATGAAGGCCGCTGGCGCCGCCGCTGCGCGCATCCTCAAGCGGGTCGAGGACGGCAGCACGCTGACCGCCGCCGTCGCCGCCGAGACCGAAAATCTGCCTCAGCCCCAGTCGGTCACCCTGAACCGTCGCGAGCTGGCCCAGCAGCAGCAGGTAACGCCCACGACCATGCTGTTCTTCTCGATGGCCGAAGGCACCACCAAGCGCATCGAACAGGCGCCCTCGTCGGCGTGGTTCGTCGTGTCGCTCGACAAGATCGAGACTCCCGAAATCGCGGCGGACGATCCGCTGGTCGGCGCGACCCGCCAGCAGCTCTCGGGCAATGCGGGCGAGGAATATACCGAGCAGCTGGTGCGCGCGATCGAACGGAGCCTCGAAGTCGAGACCAACCAGTCGGCGGTCGACGCTGTGATTGCGCAGCTCACCGGCCAGAACCAGTAGTAAGGGAGGTGAATTTGGGCGCACAGCCGCTCAACGCTGCGCAGGCGCGCGCCAGTCTTGCCGCTGGCGAGAATGCGCTCGTCTGGCGCCGGGTCGTGGCCGATACCGAGACCCCGATCGGGGCCGCGCTCAAGCTGATCGAGCCGGGCCGGGGCGACTTCCTGCTCGAATCGGTCGAAGGTGGCGAGGTGCGCGGGCGCTATTCGCTGCTCGGGCTCGATCCCGATCTGATGTTCCGCGCCACCGGGCATAGCGCCGAGGTCAACCGCAAGTGGCAGCATGACCGCGAGGCCTATACACCGCTTTCGGGCGATGCGCTGAGCGAGCTGCGCAATCTGGTCGCTTGCTGCCGGATCGACGTTCCTGCCGAGCTGCCGCCTGCGCTTGCCTGCGTGGTGGGCTATTTCGGCTACGAGACCATCGGGCTGGTGGAGAAACTCCCGCGCGCGCCGCAGAGCGAGCTGGCCCTGCCCGACATGCTGTTTGCGCGCCCCACGCTGGTGCTGGTGTTCGATTCGCTGACCGACGCGCTGTTCGTGATCGCCCCGCTGTGGGCGGGTGCCGGCGAGCCCGATATGCTGATCGAGCGCGCGGGCGAGCGGATCGACGAGGCCCTGCGCCAGCTTTCGGGCGCGGTACCGCCCTCGCGGCAGTTGGCCGTGCCGCCCGATCTCGAGCTTGAGCCGGTAATGGACGAGGCCGAGTACGAACGGATCGTGCTGGCCGCGAAGGAATACATCTCGGCGGGCGACATCTTCCAGGTCGTGCTGGCGCAGCGCTTCACCTGCCCGCTGCCGGTACCACCGATTGCGCTCTATCGCTCGCTGAGGCGGGTGAACCCCTCGCCGTTCCTCTATTTCCTCGACCTGCCCGGCTTCGCCGTGGTCGGATCGAGCCCGGAAATCCTCGTGCGGGTGCGCGATGGCGAAGTGACGATCCGGCCCATCGCGGGCACCCGTCCGCGCGGCAAGACGCCCGAAGAGGATGTGGCCAATGAGCAAAGCCTGCTCGCCGACCCGAAGGAATGCGCCGAGCACCTGATGCTGCTCGACCTGGGCCGCAACGACGTTGGCCGGGTGGCGGCGGCGGATTCGGTGCGGGTCACGGCCCGCTCTATTGTCGAGCGTTACAGCCATGTGATGCACATCGTCTCGAACGTGGTGGGCAAGCTCTCGCCCGATCACGACGCTATCGACGCGATGTTCGCAGGCTTCCCTGCCGGAACTGTATCGGGCGCGCCGAAGATTCGCGCCTGTCAGGTGATCGCCGAACTCGAACCCGAAACGCGCGGGCCCTATGCTGGCGGCGTCGGCTACTTTGCGCCCGATGGCTCGGTCGATAGCTGCATCGTTCTGCGCACCGCCGTCATCAAGGACGGGGTGATGAACGTGCAGGCGGGCGCCGGGATCGTCGCCGACAGCGATCCGGCCTATGAAGCGGCCGAGTGCCGCCACAAGGCCGGTGCCCTGATTGCCGCTGCGCGCGAGGCCGTGCGGGTCGCGAGCGAACCGGGCTTCGGCCAGTGACCCGCGCGCCACTGCTGGCCGCGCTCCTGCTGCTGGCAGGCTGTGGCGATGCACCGCAAGGCGGCGAGCCCGTGGTGCGCATCGCGCTCGATGGCGGCAGCGAGGATGGCGGGGCGGCCTCGCCCAGCGCATCGTCATCAGCCGCGGCGTTCGATGCCTGCGAGGTCATCACCTTCGAGAAGCAGCGGTTCGTCGACTGCATCGCCGATCCTGCGGATCACACCATCGCCACCGCGCTCAGCCCGTCGGGCGGCGCGCCGTTCCGCTCCTTCGCGGCCTTCCGCAAGGCGAACCCGCAAGCCGATGTCGCCTTCGCCATGAACGGCGGCATGTTCGACGATGCGGGCATGCCGGTCGGATACTTCGTGGAAAATGGCGAAAGGCTGAAAGAGCTGAGCCGCGCCAATGGAGTGGGCAACTTCCACCTGAAACCCAACGGCGTGTTCTTCGGCAGCGGTAGCACCTGGCAGGTGCTCGACACAGAAGAATTCTACAGCACCGTGCTTGAACGCCCGCAGTTCGGCACCCAGAGCGGCCCGATGCTGGTGATCGACGGCGAGATTCACCCCGAGATCACAGAGAACGGCCCCAGCCGCCTGCTGCGCAACGCGGTCGGCGTCGACGGGCAGGGCCGCGCGCACTTCGTCATCTCGCAAGGCCCGATCAGCTTCGGCGTGATCGCGCGCCTCTATCGTGATCGGCTCAAGACGCCCAACGCGCTGTTCCTCGATGGCTCGGTATCGAGCTTGTGGGACCCGGTGGCCGACCGCATGGACCAACGCGCCCCGCTCGGCCCCTTGATCGTGGTGAAAAACAAGGCAAGAGCACAACCATGAGCCAGCCCGACATCCTCGTTGTCGACAACTACGACAGCTTCACCTTCAACCTTGTCCACTACGTGATGGAACTGGGGGCGAAGGTCGAAGTGGTGCGCAACGATGCGCTCACCGCCGCCAAGGCGCTGGCGACGGGGGCCAAAGGCATCCTGATCTCGCCCGGCCCCTGCACGCCGAACGAAGCGGGCATCTCGCTCGATCTCGTCGCGGCCTGCGCCGATGCGGCGCGCCCGCTGATGGGCGTGTGCCTTGGCCACCAGTCGATCGGTCAGCACTTTGGCGGCACGGTAACGCGCGGCGGGCTTATGCACGGCAAGACCAGCGCCGTCACGCATGACGGCAGCGGCCTGTTTGCAGGCCTGCCCTCGCCATACATCGCTACCCGCTATCATTCACTGATCGTGGAAGACATTCCCGAGTGCCTGCTGATCAATGCGACCAGTGAGACGCCAGGGATCGACGGCACGGCAGTGATGGGTTTCCGCCACGAGAACCTGCCGATCCACGGTGTGCAGTTCCACCCCGAGAGCATCGCCACCGAACACGGCCACGCGCTGCTGGCGAATTTCCTGCGCATCGCGGGGCTGGAGCCGAAGGCCAGAAACGACGCCGGCTCATGAGCATGACGATGCCCGAAAGCCACGCGCTGTTCACGCGCATGTTGAACGGCGAGCTGGGCGACAATGAGATTCGCGATGTGCTGCTCACGCTGACCGAACGCGGCGAGACTGCCGAGGAAATCGCCGGGGCCGCGCAGGCCATGCGCGAAACCATGCGGCGCGTGAAAGCTCCGGCCAACGCCATCGATGTCTGCGGCACCGGCGGCGACGGACAGCATTCGCTCAACATCTCCACCGCCGTCGCCATCGTGGTCGCGGCCTGCGAAGTGCCGGTCGCCAAGCACGGCAACCGCGCGGCCAGCTCGAAGGCGGGTGCGGCCGACACGCTGGAGGCGCTTGGACTCGATCTCGATGGCGCGGGCCACCATGCCGAGCTGACGCTGAACGAGATCGGGATCGCCTTCCTCTTCGCACAGACGCACCACCCGGCGATGAAATACGTGATGCCGATCCGCAAGGCGCTGGGTCGGCGGACGATCTTCAACCTGATTGGCCCCATCGCCAACCCGGCAGGTGTGCAGCGCCAGCTTATCGGCATCGCCCGGCCCGACTATGTGCCGATTTACCGTGACGCGATGCAGCTGCTGGGCATGGACAAGGTGATGATCGTTTCCGGGCTGGAGGGGCTCGACGAGCTTTCCATCGCTGGCCCCAGCCGCGTAGCGACGCTCGGGATCGAGGGCATCGGCGAGGAAATCACGCCCGAGGATGCAGGTCTGCCGCGCCACTCGCTCGAAGCGATCCGGGGCGGCGATGCGGACCATAACGCGGCTGCGCTGACCCGCCTGTTGCAAGGCGAAGAGGGTGCCTATCGCGATGCCGTGCTGCTTAACGCGGCTGCCGCGCTGGTCGTGGCGGGCGACGTGGCGAGCCTGCGCGACGGCGTGGAAGAGGCCGCCGAAGCGATCGACAAGGGGCTGGCCAAGGCGCTGCTCGACTGCTGGATTGCCGCGAGCAAGGGTTAGGCCTAGCCGGAGACTGGTTTTGGACAAGTTACAGGAAATCTGCGCCACCAAGCGCGACGAAGTCGCCGCCCGCAAGGCAGACATGAGCCTTGCCACGCTGGAGGAAGCCGCGGCACAGCAAACAGCCCCGCGCGGGTTTGAACGGGCATTGCGTACCAAGGCCGAAAGCGGTTTCGGCCTCATCGCCGAGGTCAAGAAGGCGAGCCCGTCGAAAGGCCTCATCCGCGAGGATTTCCACCCCGCTACTCACGCGCGCGACTATGCCGCTGGCGGCGCGGCCTGCCTCTCGGTGCTGACCGACGCGCCCTATTTCCAGGGCCACGAAGACTATCTCAAGGAAGCCCGTGCTGCCTGCGACCTGCCCGTCCTGCGCAAGGATTTCATGGTCGACCCCTGGCAGGTGACCGAGGCGCGCAGCATCGGGGCCGACGCGATCCTGATCATCGTCGCCGCGCTGGACGATGGGCTGATGGCCGACATCGAACAAGCCGCGCTGGCGCATCAGATGGACGTTCTGATCGAAGTTCACGACGAGGCCGAGATGGAGCGCGCGGCCAAGCACCTCACCTCGCGCCTGATCGGGGTCAACAACCGCAACCTGAAGACCTTCAGCACCGATCTCGCCACGACCGAGCGACTCGCCGCGCTGGCGCCGGAGGGCTCGCTGCTGGTGGGCGAAAGCGGCATCCGCGATCATGCCGACTGCCAGCGCCTCGCCGCAGCGGGGGTGCGCTGCTTCCTCGTCGGTGAAAGCCTGATGCGACAGGATGATGTGGCGGCGGCAACACACAAGTTGCTCGAGGGATAGGGCCATGCACCTGCTGCACGATGCCGATGCCCCGATTGCCGAACAGATCGGCTTCGACCAGTTCCTCGCCGTCGATATCCGCGTGGGCACGATCATCGCAGCCGAGCCTTTCGAAAAGGCGCGCAAGCCTGCTTTCCGGCTCACGCTCGATTTCGGCCCCGTCATTGGCGAGAAGAAAAGCTCGGCGCAGATCACCGTCAACTACACGTGCGAGGAACTGGTGGGGCGGCAGGTCGCCGCCGTGGTCAACTTCCCGCCGCGCCAGATCGGCCCGATGATGAGCGAAGTGCTGGTGCTCGGCTTTCCCGATGCCGATGGCGAGGTGGCGTTGTTCGCGCCTGACAAGCCCGTGGCGAACGGGGCGCGGCTGTTCTAGCAGAAGGCCTGACGCAGATTTACCCCGGCTACGTGGCAATCTTTCTGCTCGCCTTTACCGCTTCTCAAACATAATCGTGGATGGCGGGCATGGAGGTCTATCATGCTGCCCAGAGTTGCCGCCCTTTCTCACCCGACGCCTTTTCTTGACCGGAGAAGTGCCAGTCGCCGGACCTTCACGCTCAGCTTCGACGCATCCGACGGGCCGGGAACGACGCCTGTCGTCATTCTGGACCTCTCGCAGACAGGCTTGCGCATCCGGTCGTCGGCCAAGCTTGCCATGGGCGAAACCTTCGAGGTTGCGCTCCCCGAGGCCGGAACCGTGTCCGCGACAATCGTGCGCAGCGCGCGGGTCGATCACGAAACCGAGTACGGTGCCGAGTTTCACGTGCCGATTACCCAGGCCGCCGTCAGCGCGGCCTTGCTCGCCGCCCCGGCGCTTGCCAATCCGGTGTTGCAGGATGAGGCGATCCCTGAACCCGACGTGGGAAAGTTGAGCCGCCGGACGCGCGTAGTAATCCTTGGCGGCCTCACCGTTACCACCTGGCTGCTGGTCGGAGCTGTCGGCTATTTCATCGCGCGCCTGATCTAGCAAGAGCCGTACTGGCGCTCGATATCCGGCGAACGACAGTGCCCTGTCCTACATTGCTATCCTGTGCCACGACAGTGGTATGACGAACGCCTTTCATAAGCTGCTCGCAGGATCGCGCTACAGCCCTCTTGCGCGCGGCAGGAAATTTCTCTCCAGGACGGTGTCACACCTGTACCACCTTGCACCGAATGCAACAGCGATGAAGGCCGCAAGCCGATGAGCAAGCTCACCCACCTCGACGAAACTGGCGCGGCGCGGATGGTCGATGTCGGCCACAAGGCACCAACCGTTCGCTCGGCTACGGCAAGCGGCTTCATCGAAATGCAACCCGCAACGCTTCAGGCGGTGCGCGATGGCTCCGGCCCCAAGGGCGACGTGCTGGCCGCCGCGCGGATCGCCGGGATCATGGCGGCCAAGAAGACCGGAGAGCTGATCCCGCTGTGCCACCCGCTCGCGCTCGATACGGTGAGCGTTGACTTCGCTTTCGAAGACGACGGCATCGCGGTCACCGCGCGCGCCGCGCTGACCGGCAAGACCGGCGTCGAGATGGAGGCGCTCACCGCCGTCTCGGTAGCGCTGCTGACGATCTACGACATGGCCAAGGCACTCGAGAAGGGCATGATCATCTCCGAAATCCGCCTGCTCGCCAAGACTGGCGGCAAGAGCGGCGACTGGTACGCCGAGTGAGCCTCCCCCCGCCCATCCCGCACGAGGAGGCGCAAGCACGGCTGCTCGCCATGGCCGCGCCGCTCGGCAGCGAACGTCGGCCCACGGGCGACACTGCGGGGCGCTATCTCGCCGCCCCGCTGCTGGCGCGCCGCACACAACCCCCTGCGGACCTGTCGGCGATGGACGGCTATGCCGTGCGTGCCGACGAGCTGACCGGCCCGTGGCAGGTGGTGGGCGAAAGCGCGGCGGGCCATCCGTTCGACAGGGCCTTGGCCCCGGGCGAGGCTATCCGCATATCGACCGGAGCGCTGATGCCTCAGGGAGAGGCGGCGGTGCTGTTGCAGGAGAACGCTGAGCGCGAGGGTAATGCCCTGCGTCTGAACGGCGAGGACGCGGCAACGCCGCGCCACGTGCGCCGCAACGGGCTCGACTTCGCGCAAGGCGACGCACTGCTGGACGCAGGCACAAGGCTCTCGCCCGCAGCCGTGGCGCTGGCGCTGTCCGGCGGACATGGCACCCTTGACGTGGGCCGCCTTCCCCGCATCGCCGTACTCGATAGCGGCGACGAGCTTGCCGCCGATCCGGAATCCGTCGCTCCGCACCAGATCCCCGCCAGCAACGGTGCAATGCTTGCGGCCATGTGCAAGGGGCTGGTCAGCGAGATCGACCGGCTCGGCCCCGTGCCCGACACGATGGAGGCGATGCGCGCCGCGCTGGCACAGGCGGATGCCGCCGATGTGCTCGTCACCAGCGGCGGAGCCTCGGTGGGCGACCACGACCTCGTCCGCCCGGCGCTGGAGGAATGGGAAGCGGAAATCGCTTTCTGGCGGATCGCGATGAAGCCGGGCAAGCCGCTGCTGATCGCGCGCAAGGGCGCGCAGTTCGTGGTGGGCCTGCCGGGCAATCCGGTCTCCAGCATGGTCACGGCCTACCTGTTCCTGCTCCCTCTGCTGCGACGCCTTGCGGGCGCGGCCCAACCTCTGCCGCGTGCGATCACCCTCCCCACGCTTGATGCTCTGCCCGCGACGGGCGGACGCGCCGAGCTCGTGCGTGCCAGGATGGGCGATGGCGGCGTGACGCTGCTCGGCCAGCAGGACTCCTCGGCGCTGCGCGCGCTCGCCGCGAGTGAGGCGCTGATTGCGCGCCCTGCCCATGCGGGCGAAGCAAAGGCGGGCGACATGGTCGCCGTCTATCTGCTGAGCGGTGGCGGATGGACTTGACTTGGCCGCAATCGTTCCATAGATGTTCCGCATTGGTTCCCGATTTGGGACTGTTTGACGGAGTGGCCCATGTTGACCGCGAAACAGCACGAGCTTTTGCTATTCATCCACCACCGGCTTGAGGAAACGGGCATTTCGCCCAGTTTCGAAGAGATGAAGGAGGCGCTCGACCTGAAGAGCAAGTCGGGCGTACACCGACTGATCTCAGCTCTGGAAGAGCGCGGCTTCATCCAGCGTCTCGCCAACCGCGCGCGTGCGCTCGAAGTGGTGAAGATGCCTGAGAACATGGCTGCCGGTCGCACCGCTAAGGATGCCGTGGCCAAGGCGACCACACCGCCAGCTGCCGCGCCTGCTCCGGCAAACGACGTGATCGAGATTCCGCTTCACGGCAAGATCGCCGCGGGGCAACCGATTGAAGCGCTGGAGGATAGCCGTAGTCTGCCCGTCCCCGCCGCTCTGCTCGGCTCGGGCGATCACTATGCGCTGGAAGTATCGGGCGATTCGATGATCGAAGCGGGCATCTTCGATGGCGACTTCGCTCTCGTGAAGAAGACCAACACCGCGCGCGATGGTGAGATCGTGGTCGCGCTTATTCGCGGTGAAGAGGCAACGCTCAAGTACTTGCATCACGATGGTGGCAAGATCCGGCTCGATCCGGCAAACTCGGCTCTGCAACCGCAGGTCTATGCCGATACCGAAGTCGAAGTGCAGGGTAAGCTCGCCGGGCTCCTGCGGCGTTACCACTAATTGACCAGTTTGGTGGCGTTGGCGGGCCGATTAATCCTCGGCCTCGCCGCGCCACCATCCGTGTTCGCCCTGCCCCTGCGCTACGGTGGTGACTTCGGGCGGATCGAGCAGGATGGCAAGGCCACCGCTTGCCGCGAGCATCCGCCGGTCGGCCTTGAGCCAGCGCGGCTGGCATGAGCGCGGCAACCACCGGTCAGCGACGACGATATCGGCGCGCTGGCATGCCGCAGCCAGCGCCCGCTCCTCCACGATGAGGTCGCTGCGCGCGAGCAGCAAATGCCAGGCCCGCCCTGCGCGTTCGAGCGTGACCGAGCAGAACTCGGGGCTGCACCGTGCGCCGGGCCAATCAGCCAGCGCCACCGGCTCTGCCTCGACCCCGGCCAGTTGCATCAGGTTGTCGCGGGTATAGGCGCTGTCGGTGTCGCGCAGCATGATGAGCCGCCGGTCGGCGGTGGTGATGCCCACATGTCGCCCGTCGCTCGAAACGAGTACGTCGGGAACGCGCGTGGCGAGCATCAACACGGTCGCAAGCGCCACCGGCGCAAGGCCCCAGGCGCGCGCCCGGCCCTGCCAAAGAGCGAGCCAAAGCCCGCCGGCGACGAACAGTGCCATGGTCCAGGCACCGGGATGCGGAAACAGCTTCACCGCACCGGGCTGAGCGGCGGTGAAGTGGGCGATGGCAAGCATGAGGTCAAGCGACTGGCCGGCCAGCCACCACACGGGCGCCCCCGCCCCGATCAGGTCGAGCACGAGAGCCAGCGCGATGAGTGGCATGGAGACGAAGGTGACCAGGGGAATGGCGATCACATTGGCCAGCGCGCCGTAGACCCCGGCCCGATGGAAGTGGAACAGCACGATCGGCATCAGCGCCAGTTCGATGACGAAGCCGGTGATGAGCAACATCGCGGTCTGCCGCCCGAGCCGCGTCAGGCGTCGCTCCTCGCGCGGGGCGAGGAAGGCCTTGGCCCAGCCGCAGTTGTGCAGCGCGACAATCGCGATCACGGCGGCAAAACTCATCTGGAAGCTGGGTCCGACTATGGATTCGGGCCACAGCAGAAGCACGATCACCGCCGCCACCGCCACCATCCGCAGCGACAGCGGCGCCCGGCCCAAGGCCAGCGCGCCCAGCACCAGCAATGCGGCCACGCAGCTGCGGACGGTGGGGACCTGAGCGCCGGTCAGCAGCGTGTACCCGGCCCCCGCCAACGCTGCGAGCGCAGCAGCGCCCACCGGAAGTCGCATCCGCAAGGTCAGCCAGGGCCACAGCGCCAGCAGGCGAATGGCGAGCAAGTAAGTCCCCGCGATCACAGCGCTGACGTGAAGCCCGCTGATCGAAAGCAGATGGGTAAGCCCGGCATCGCGCATCGCAATCTCGTCGGCCGCGCCAATTGCGCCGCGATCGCCGCTGGCAAAGGCGGCAGCGATGGTGCCCGAGGCTCCGCCAAGCTGCCCACGCACATGGGCCGAGAGGCGTCGCTGCACTTCGGCCAGCCAGCCCTCTCCGCCGGTTGCCGGTTCGACCAGCGCGATGTCACCCTGCACGCTGCCGGTGGCTGCATAGCCGGTGAACCAGGCGCTGCGCGCGAAGTCGTAGCCGCCAGGCAACATCGGCGAGGCTGGCGGCATCAGGCGCGCCGTGAAAGCGATCAGAGCGCCTTCGCGATAGGCCGGGTCGTCGTCGGCAAGCGGGACGTTGATGCGCACCTTGGCGGGTTCGCCTGTGTCGGGATCGCGGATGGCGAGCACAAGCCGCACCCGTTCGTCCGCCGGTTGTTCGATCCTTTCGAGCACCCGCCCCTCGAGGTCGGCCGACAGCGGGCGTTCGAACGCCTCCGTCCCGACCAATGCCGAGCGCGCCCACCCCGTCGCCACCCCGGCCGCGATCAGCAGACCGACAGTGACAATCGCGAGCAAAAGCCGCGCCCGGTCCTCGCGCCCGCGCCATGCGGCAAGCGCTCCCAGCGCCGCCATGGCTCCCGCCGCCATCGCGCCAATCCAGGCGGCAGGCCCTGGCAGCACGAACCAGGCGGCCACGCCCCCGGCAAAGGCCACTGCCAGCCACGGTCCGCGATCGAAGCCTGCATCGGCAAGGAATTCCTCGGCCCCGTCGCCAAGACTGGACAAAGAGACACGGCTGAGCCAATGCGGCTGCTGCGTCGCAGCATTGCCCGTGTCGTCCCCCATCGGGACCGGCGGTGGCGAATGCGTGGCCATCAATGAGATTAGGACAGGATTACGTGAATATGGCAAGCGCAGGCAGCACGGCAGACCGTCCGGTCGTCACCCGCTTCGCGCCCAGCCCGACCGGCTTTCTCCACATCGGCAACGCCCGCACCGGGTTGTTCTCATGGCTCTATGCCCGCCATTGCGGCGGCAAGGCATTGCTGAGGATCGAGGATACCGACAAGCAGCGCAGCACCCAGGAAGCCATCGACGTCATCTTCGACGGTCTGAACTGGCTAGGGCTTGAGTTCGACGGCGAGCCGGTGTTCCAGTCCGAGCGCGCGCCGCGCCATGCCGAAGTGGCTATGAAGCTGCTCGAAGCGGGCAAGGCCTACAAGTGCTTCGCTTCGCCCGAAGAACTCGCCGAAATGCGCGAGCAGCAGCGGGCGAACAAGCAGCCGATGCGCTATGACGGGCGCTGGCGCGATCGCGATCCCTCAGAAGCACCCGAGGGCGCCCCCTTCGTGATCCGCCTGAAGGCGGAGACAGGCGGTGACACTGTGATCGAGGATGCCGTGCAGGGCCGCGTCAAGGTCGCCAACAAGGAGATCGACGACTTCATCCTCCTGCGCGCCGATGGCACCCCCACCTATATGCTGGCCGTGGTGGTTGACGATGTCGATATGGGCGTCACCCACATCATCCGAGGCGACGATCACCTCAACAATGCTTTCCGCCAGATCCAGCTGATCCGGGCGATGCAGGGGATTGAGGAAGGCTGGGACGAGCCCGTCTATGCCCATATCCCGCTGATCCACGGCAACGATGGCGCCAAGCTTTCCAAGCGGCATGGCGCGCTCGGCGTCGATGCCTATCGCGACGAGCTGGGCATCCTGCCTGAAACGCTGTTCAATTACCTTCTGCGCCTCGGCTGGGGTCACGGCGACAAGGAAGAGTTCACCCGCGAGGAAGCCATCGCGCTGTTCAACCTCAGCGGTGTTAACAAGGGGCCGAGCCGGTTCGACATGAAGAAGCTTGCCAATATGAACGGCAACTTCATTCGCGAGGCCGACGATGCGCGCCTCGCCGGTCTGGTGGCCGGGCGGATCGGGTCGGAGGCCGACGAAAAGCTGCTGACCGAGGCCATGCCCGTGCTGAAAACACGTGCGCGCGATCTGGGTGAGCTGGCCGATGGCGCGCGCTTCCTGTTTGTGCAGCGCCCGCTCGAACTGACCGAAAAAGCAACACAACTTCTCGACGACGAGGCACGCGGCCGTCTGGCCACAATTTCACAGCGTTTGAGCGCCGAGAAGGACTGGACAACCGAGGCTCTGGAGGCCAATCTCAAGGCCTACGCAGAAGACTTGGGGCTCGGCCTCGGCAAGCTGGCGCAGCCGTTGCGCGCTGCTTTGACGGGACAAACGACTTCGCCCGGAATTTTCGATGTGCTGGTCCTGCTCGGCAGGGACGAAAGCCTCGCGCGGATCGACGCGCAGGCCCGGTCCTGACGGCAGGGTCGCAACTATTAACACAGGAGTACAGGCTTTGGCGGACAAGCAAGCGAACCTCGAACTCGGCGGCAACTCGCTCGAACTTCCGGTGCTGCAGGGAAGCTGCGGACCCGACGTCGTCGATATCCGCAAGCTCTATGGCACCACGGGTGCCTTCACATACGATCCCGGCTTCACCTCGACCGCCAGCTGCGAAAGCGCACTGACCTTCATCGATGGCGAAGAAGGCGTGCTGCTGCACCGGGGCTATCCGATCGGCCAGCTGGCCGAGCATTCCAGCTTCATGGAAGTTTCCTACCTGCTGCTGAATGGCGAACTGCCGAGCAAGGGCGAGCTGGAAACCTTCGAAGACACGATCACCCACCACACCATGCTGCACGAGCAGCTGATGACCTTCTATCGTGGCTTCCGTCGCGATGCGCACCCGATGGCAATCATGTGCGGAGTGGTCGGCGCGCTTTCGGCCTTCTATCACGACAGCACCGACATCTCCGACCCGGTTCACCGCCGGATTTCGAGCCATCGCCTGATCGCCAAGATGCCAACGATCGCCGCCATGGCTTACAAGTATTCGGTCGGTCAGCCCTTCCTCTACCCGGACAACTCGTTGAGCTACACCGGCAACTTCCTCAAGATGACCTTCGGCGTTCCGGCCGAGGAATACGAGGTGATCCCGGCGGTCGAAAAGGCGATGGACCGGATCTTCATCCTCCACGCCGATCACGAGCAGAACGCCTCGACCAGCACCGTGCGCCTTGCCGGTTCCTCGGGCGCGAACCCTTTCGCCTGTACCGCTGCCGGCATCGCCTGTCTGTGGGGCCCGGCGCATGGCGGCGCCAACGAGGCGGCGCTCAACATGCTGAAGGAAATCGGCACGCCCGATCGCATTCCGCACTATATCGAGCGCGCCAAGGACAAGAACGACCCGTTCCGCCTGATGGGCTTCGGCCACCGCGTGTACAAGAACTACGACCCGCGTGCGACGGTAATGCAGAAGACCGTGCGCGAGGTGTTCGATGCGCTCAAGGTCACCGATCCGGTGTTCGAAACCGCGCTGCGACTGGAAGAACTGGCGCTGTCGGACGACTATTTCGCCGAGAAGAAGCTGTTCCCGAACGTCGACTTCTACTCGGGCATCATCCTGAGCGCGATCGGCTTCCCGACCACGATGTTCACCGCGCTCTTCGCGCTCGCCCGCACCGTGGGCTGGGTGGCGCAATGGAACGAGATGATCTCCGACCCCGGCCAGAAAATCGGCCGTCCGCGTCAGCTCTACACCGGGCCGACGCAGCGCGACTACGTGCCGGTCGAGAAGCGCTGATCGGTGGGGCGCTGCGGCGCCCCATAAAAAATCAGGAAGTGGCGGCTTCGTCCGCCGGTAACGAAAGCGTGAAGCGGGCACCCTGCCCCTTCGCGCTTTCGACTGTCAGGGTCCCACCCATCGCCTCGGCCAGACGGCGCGAGATATAGAGGCCCAGCCCCGAGCCGCCGTCGTCGCTACGGCCAAGCCGCTCGAACTTGGTAAAGACGCGCGCGATCTCTTCGGCGCTCAGCCCCTCGCCCTGATCGGCGACGGTAATGCTGGCCAGGCCGCCCTCACTTTCGGCGCGGAGCCAGATCGACGAGCCCTCGGGCGAATAGCGGATCGCATTGCCGAGCAGGTTCAGGAGGATCTGCAAGACCCGCCGGAACTCGCCAATGGCCGGGACGCTCTCTCCATGCTTCGGTGCATCGACCGCAATCTGCCGCTCGCTTGCGCGCATCCCGAGGATACCCGCAGCGCGGCGCGCAACGTCAGCGAGGTCAATCTGGTCGGGCGCGGGCGCAAAGCTGTCGTCGTCGATCATCTCCAACGTGGTGAGGTCGTCGATGAGCGCCAACAGGTGTTCGCCCGCTGCCGTGATATCGGCTGCATAGCCAGTGTATTCGTCGGCCAACGGGCCTGAGAGTTGCGAGCGAATGGTCTCGGCATTGGCGATGATGCGCGATACAGGCTGCCGCAGTACGGGCGCGATCTTGCGGTCGATCCCGTTCAGGCGCTGTTCCAGAGCGGGCGCTGGCTTTGCCGTAGCGGGTGGGACCGAATCGGAGACCAGCAACAGTTCGAAGCCGCCGCTGCCTGGATCGCCGCCGCCAAGCGGCATCAGATGCGCAGTCCATAGCTGCGGCAAACCAGCTACGCGCAGTCGCGCTCCATCAAGGAGCCGCCAGTGTAGCGGTTGCTGGTGGACATTACCTTCCAAAGCTACGAAGTCGGTCCAAGGGCGGCCAACCCCTGCCGTCATGGCCCGTGCAAGTCCGGCAAGATCCGCATCATGGTGCTCGATGGCGAGCAGTTCCTGTCGTGGCCCGAGCCGGGCGCTGAGCCCGGCCATGTGGCGCGCCATCGCTATCCGGTGCTCATCGCCGCTCACGCTCGACGGCGGAGCGCCCTCGCTGCGCCAGTTCGAGATCGCAACCTGACACCCCTCGCCTTCGGGCTCGACCTCCACCCACATGCTGAAGACCTCGCGGTCATCGGCCATGCGCAGGCGCCGTGCCAGCCTGAGGCCATATTCGCGCGCCATCTGGACCACTTCACGCAAGGCCGGAGCAATTATCTCACCGGGCAGTTCGCCCCCGCAGCGCGCGTGCAGTCCTGCCAAAGGCTCCTGCGCCGCGATAAGACGGTCAGCTCCGTCGGTGCGCGCAAAAGTCTGCAAGGTGGAGCTGCCGACCATCGCCTCAGTCCTGCGCCAGGGTCAACAGAGCAGCAGCACGCTCTGCGCTAAGACCGTCGAAGCCGGGTGGCAGGGTGATCTCGGGATGAAGCAGGAGGAACTGCGCTTCCAACGCGCTTTGCGGCAGCCCGGCCGCGCGCAACGCGAGGGCTAGCCGGGCGAGCTGGTTCTCGCCCAGCGCATAAATTGCATGCTCACGGCTCAGGCCGGAGGCAAGCGCCAGCGCGCTCGCGAACAGGGCAAGCCCTGCATGATCGATGGCGAGCGCCCGGTCGGCCTTGTGACCAAGCGCGAGCAGCAGGCGCGCCATGTGGCCGGCCCGGCCTTTCGCCTCGTCGAACGTGCTGCGCAGGTGGGCTTCGGCCTGTTCGCCCGCCGGTTCGGGCAGCTCATCGCAGCCGCGCATGGCGAGCAACAGTCGATGGAACAGGTCACCCGGCAATTCACCCAGCGCCAGCTCCATGCGGCGCTGCTGCTGCACGAACCGCGCCTGTGCCGCCATAACGTGCATGGCAGCGCTCGCGATCTCGCCATCGGGCGAAGCGGCCAGCTCCTGCAGGAACGGCGTCAGCACCGCGTCGAGCCCGCAGCGATGGTGCAGCTTGTCAGCCCAGTGTATTTCGAGCGCTAGGGCATGGGCATGAGAAAGAAAGCCGCCATCGCCAAGGATCGCCTCGGCCAGCGCTTCGGCGTGGCGGGCCAGCAAGGCATCGCGGTCAAGCGTGTCGTCGGCCTCGGCCACCGCATCGAGCAGCTGGCGGGCAGCGTGGTTTGCCATCCCCCGAATGCGCGCGATGATCTCATCGCCGAACTGCACCTGATCGCCGCTGGTGAGCAGATGCGAGAGCACAGGCTGCGCCGACGCAAGCAAGGCATCGCCGCGCGCCAGCTCGAAGCGCATCACGTCCTCGACCTGGTCGATCGATGGCGTGCAGGGGGAATCTCCGCTCATTGCACCGGCCTTAGACGTTTTTGGTTAAGTCTGCGTTATGCCCGTTCTCGAGCGCAAGACACCAGCAAGAAGGCCATCAGCAGTGCGGCGAGCACCATGGCGGCCACTTCAGCGGGAAGAAACAGGCTCGCAATCAAGGCCACAGCGGTTACCATGCCGCGATCGCACGCCAATGCCAGCCACTTCGGCCCAGTAGCCCGATCGAGCAGGATCAGCGCTGCCCCCGCCATCAAGGGCGCGAAGGCCATGCGATACCACGGCTCCGATATCGAGAGCGCCAGCGCGCCCACCAATGCGCCGTCGACCAGCCAGCCCAGCCAGGGCCAGGTGCGTGGAGGGGCGGAGGGCCTTGCGCTGATCTGCGACAACTGGCGCGCAAACTCAGGCAGAAGCGTGGCGGCGAGGATCGCGCCAAGTCCGCCTGCAACATGCCCCATGTACACAGCAGCCAGCGCCGCGAGCAGCGCCAGCAGCGTGAGGCCGGCAATCCCGCCGCGGGCTGAGGGACGGCTCGCGAGCCGCGCGGCAAAGGGCCTGAGCAGGCGATGGGCGATCCAGGCCGTCGGGCGCAGCAAGCTCGGTCGTTCGAGCATATGATCGAGCCACAGTTGCTCGATCCCTGCCGCATCCTCATCGCTTCTTACCAGTTGCCACTCGCCGCTGCGGAGCGTGCCCGCATCGAGCCGCTGCTGGCGTACACCTTGCTGCAAGGCAATCCGCAACAGCGCAGAGGCAGGGGCAAAGTCCTCGTGAAGCGCCGACAGGCGGCGCAGCGCCGCACCATCGACGGCCAGCGCCCCGCCCCAGGCCCTGTCGATATCGATGCGCTCGAAACCCGCGCGCGTACCCGGCCCCGCGTCGAGGATCACAACGCAGTTGCCCTGTGCCAACGCCGAAGATGCCTCGTGGCAGAACGGCAGCAAATCGTCCTGCATCACCAGCAGGCTGTCACCCGGTTGGACAACGCCCGATAGCGCCTCCGCACTGCCAAGCAATTGCACACGCATCCCGGCATCCTCTGCCGCATGGCGCAGCTCGTTGGCTTCGCCGGTGACCCCGCGTGCGAGCAGCAGGACCACGTCGCAATCGCAGTGACGCGCGAAATCCAGCTGGCGCAGGGCAAGGTTGCGGCCCAGCACTTCGGGTGCGGGCTCCGCGCCCACGGGTTGGAGGATAATCAGAGCGGCACGCATTCAACAAGCCTCGGGGCAATTCATGCGCGCCTAGCTAGGCGCTTGCCCAGCCGCTGCCAAGCACCCCGATTGCTTAGGTCTTCGCGGTGAGCCGGGCCGAGTAATCCATAAGATGACGCACAGCCACCGGATCGCCCGGAGCGCTTTCGAGCGCCCGTTCGGCGAGCGCCACCAGCTCGCCGTCGTGGAAACTCGCGCCCAGCCCTTTCAGGCGTTGAGCTGCCACTTCCCAGTTGCCGTCGCACCTGGCGCGGCCAAGCAGGTCAATCTGGATAACCACGCTCTCGACATAACCGGCGACGATCTGCGCGCGCAGATCGGCATCCTCTCCCGAGGCAGCGGCGATAGCCGCTTCGAAGCTACCTGATTCGTAAGCCATTCCAGTTAATATGGGGATCAGATGTTAAGTCGGGGTTTCTCCGCAGGTCCGGTGTGATAACCTGACACGATGACGCACCGAAAACGAGTCCTCGTACTAGGCGATTCAGACATGACCGAAAGTTCGGCCGACACCGCCGGGACAACAGATACGACCAGCGACGAGCACGCAGCTGAGGAGCCCGCGCAGGACGATCACCCCGCCGACGAGGAAACCTGGATGGAAGAAGACCTGCCCAGCGCCTCTGCCCGCGACCGGTTGCTGACAGTTCTCTTCATCCTCCTGATGGCAGGGTGGACCGGGCTGTTCATCTGGGCACGACTCGACAGCTTCGATGCCGCGACCGCTCCGTCTGCCTGGGTGTCGAGCCTGTTCGAGCTGCTCGTGCCGGTGTTGCTGCTGGCGCTGTTGTGGCAGGCGCTGCTGCGCACCGGGCGCGCGGAGCAGAGCCGCTTCGCCGATACTGCGCGCACGCTTGCCGCCGAAAGCTCGGTGCTGGAAACACGGCTGTCCGTCATCAACCGCGAACTCAGCCTTGCGCGCGACTTTATCGCCTCGCAGTCGCGCGACCTCGAGGCGCTTGGACGCGTCGCTGCCGAACGACTGTCTGGCAGTGCCGATACCTTGCAAGAACTGATCGCAACCAACGGCGACCGAGTTGATCGGATCGGCAAGGTCAGCGAGACGGCGGTTGCGAATATGGAGCAGTTGCGCGATCAGCTCCCGGTCCTTGCGAATTCGGCGCGGGACATGACCAACCAGATTGGCAGCGTCGGCAACGTCGCCAACCATCAGGTGGATTGTCTCGTCACCGCGATGCAGAAACTCGAGGATCACGGCGAAGCAGGCGCGGCCCATGTCGAGAAAATCAGCGTTCTTCTGGCCGAAACCATCGCCGAGTTTGAAGAACGGTCTGGTCATCTCGGTAGCGGCGCGCTGGAGACCTTCGCCGACATCAACCGCCAGAGCGAGGACTTCCAACGCCAGATTTTCGAGCGCGACAAGGAGGTGCTCGCCGAAACCGAAGCGCGGGCAGACAAGTTTGCCGAGTTCCTCGAAAGCCGCAACGCCAAGCTGATCGACATCGAAGAACGCAACATCGCCCAGATCCGCGAGCGGGTGAACATCCTGGCATCCGAATGCGACAACATTCTGCTGCGCATGAATGACAGCCGCGAAAAGGCCGGCACCGAGCTTTCCGACATGATCGACGCGCTTGAAGTCCGCCTTTCCGAGGCGATCGAACGGGTAGCGGAGACAGACACCACGGCACTGACCAACGCCCGTTCGCGCCTCTCCGCGCTGGCCGAGGAAGCAGCGCGGCTCGATGCCTCGCTTGCCCAGGGGGTCGCGAGTTTCGAGACCGACCTCGCGCGCCGACGCGAAGAAGCCGAACAGCGTGAACGCGAAGCGCTCGCCGCACTTGAGCACCGCATCGCGCGTTTCGACGAGCAGATCGGCGGACGAGAAGAAGCCCACCTTGCCCATGTGGAGCAACTCGCGCAGCGGGGCGAAAACCTTGCCGAGCGGCTGGCCGCCATTGATGCCGATATTGCCAGCCTCGGCACTCACTTCAGCGAAACGAATAGCGATATCGCCAGCTCGATCGAACAGCTCGAAGGACGCCTCCACAGCAGCCGCCGGACACTCGACGACAATAGCCGGGCAGTTGCCGAACTAACCGGTGAAAGCGTCCGGATGCTCGAGATCCTGCAATCGAGCAAGCACCATACCCAGAACGAGCTGAGTGGCGCCATTGCCGAGGCTCACGAACGGCTAACCGGTTTCCACGAACACGCCGAGCAACTGGGAACCCTGCTACAGGATGCCGAGGCACGCGGCGCTGTTGTCGCCCGCCATATTGCAACCGCGCGGAATGACGGCAGCGGCGCGGTCGATCTGCTGCAGCGGCTCGAAACGCAACTGGCCGAAGTGGCGGAGCGCTCGAAGGCGCTTGCCGAACAGACTCGCGGCGAGCTGCAGGAGGCCATCGCTGCGCTCACCGCAGGCGCGCAAGCGGCGGTGGAAGGCCTGCGCACCGAACAGGGCGAAGCCGTCCGCGAGGTGGCTGAAACCATCGCCCGCGACAGCAATACCGCCATCGCCGAAGCGCTTGGGCGGGAGGCACAGTCGACCATTGCCGAACTGGAGGGGGCTGCCCAGCGCGCCAGCGACGCCAGCCGCGAAAGTGCGCGCGAGCTGCGCGATCAGCTGGCTGCGGTCAACGAACTGACGGGCAATCTCGAACAACGTGTCGCCACCGCGCGCGAAAAGGCGGAGGAGAAGGTCGACCACGACTTCACCCGCCGCATGGCCGCGATCACCGAGGCGCTCAACTCGTCGGCCATCGACATCTCGCGCGCCTTCGAAGACGAAGTCGCCGACACGCAGTGGGCACAATATCTGCGTGGCGATCGCGGCATCTTCACCCGGCGCGCGGTGCGGCTGCTCGACAAGCAGGAGGCGCGCTCGGTCCACGACATTTATTCTGACGACAGCGAATTCCGCGAAACGGTCAACCGCTACATCCACGACTTCGAGGCGATGCTGCGCAACGTGCTGTCCACCCGCGATGGCAATGCCGTGGCTGTGACGCTGCTGTCTTCGGACGTCGGCAAGCTCTACGTGATGCTCGCGCAGGCAATCGACCGTCTGCGGGACTAGCTGGCCAGATCTGGCGCGGACGACATCACCCTATTCGGGCGGTTGGCCAAACAGGTTGATGTCGTCCATGACGATCCATTCCTCGACGTAGTTGGCCACGAACAGCCCGCACAGCACGGCGGCGAGAAGTGTCGCGCGCCAGACCACTTTTCGCCCGTTGAAGTTCGCAGGCGCGCTGTCGGCCTGACCGGGGACTTTCTCGGCGCCTACCTCGTCGGCAGTCTTCACGCCGAGCGGCAGCATCAGGAAGGCGCTCAGTACCCAGAACAGGCCATAGATCGCGATTATCGAGGTCAGTTGCATGTCATGCTTCCGCTGATTTCGCGAGGATCACCCGCGTCTGCGGCTTCTTGCCAGACCAGCGCTGTGCACAACGGCGCGCGGCAAGGCGCGCGGCCTCGGAAATGGCCTCCTCGCTCTTGCGCTCGGAACCGCGCAGCTTGCCGATGGCGGCCAGCACATCGGTCCGCGCTTCGGTGACGAAGGCAGGATAGTCCTCATCCAGCGGCAAGCCGATTCCCTCTACACGGACTCCGTCACCATCGCCGAGCACCACGATCAGGATACCGTCGCGCGCAAGGCGGCGGCGCATGGTGACCGCGTCGCCGTCTGCGGGCACGAGGATGTCGCCATCGAGGACGAGACGCCCGGTGTGGATCTCGCCGACCTTGCCCGGCGCACCAGGGGCAAGGCGGACGATATCGCCGTTCTTCTGGAACACATTGTGCTCGATGCCGCAGCGCTCGCCGAACCGGGCCTGCTCCTGCATGTGCCGTATTTCTCCGTGCACGGGCACGAGAATTTCCGGACGCAGCCAGCCATAGAGCGCCTTCAGGTCGGGCCGTCCGGGATGGCCCGAAACGTGGATCTCGCTCTGGCGGTCGGTCACCATCTTGATCCCGCGTTCGGCCAACATGTTCTGCACGCGCCCAATCGCCAGCTCATTCCCGGGGATCTGGCGGCTGGAGAACAACACCACGTCGCCCGACACCAGTTGCAGCGGGTGGTTGTCCTCCGCAATCCGCGCAAGGGCTGCGCGCGGTTCACCCTGCCCGCCGGTGGCAAGGATCAGCACTTCGCCGCGCGGCAGGCCCATCGCCGTGTCGAAATCGACCAGTTCGGGCAGGTCTTCGAGATAGCCATTGTCTTGCGCGACCTCGATGATCCGATCAAGCGAGCGTCCTGCCACGCAGAGCCGCCGCCCGGTCTGTTCGGCAATTGCACCGAGCGTCTGCAACCGCGCCACGTTGGAGGCGAAGGTGGTGACCAGCACCCGCTTGCCCCGGTGAAGCGAAACCTCTTCCAGCAGCCCGCGATAGACCTCGCCTTCCGAGCCCGACGTGGCCTCGTTGAACACGTTGGTCGAATCGCAAACGAGCGCCAACACACCCTCGTTACCGATCTCGGTCAGCTCGTCCTCGGTGGCGGGGGTGCCGATCTGCGGTTCGTCGTCTAGCTTCCAGTCGCCGGTGTGGAACACGTGGCCGAAAGGCGTCTCGATCAGCAGCGCGTTGCCCTCGGCGATCGAGTGCGCGAGCGGGATATAGGTGATCGTGAAGGGATCGAGCGTGATCGAGCCATGATCGTCGGGGATCACGTTCAGCTCGACCGCATCGACCAGCCCCGCCTCTTCCAGCTTGCGCAGGATCAGGTCGGCGGTGAACGGGGTGGCATAAAGCGGCACGCCGAAATCGGCGGCGAAATAGGGAATCGCGCCGATATGGTCCTCGTGCGCATGGGTGAGGACGATGCCGATAAGGTCGTCGAGCCGGTCCTCGATGAAGTCCGGATCGGGGAACATCAGCTCGGTGCCCGGATATTCCGCCGCGCCAAAACTCATGCCGAGATCGACCATCAGCCACTTGCCGCGGCACCCATAAAGGTTGAGGTTCATCCCGATCTCGCCCGATCCGCCGAGCGCGAGGAACAGCAATTCGTCTTCGGGGGTGAAGTCTTTTTTCATGTGGCTTTTGCCTGCTTTGCGAGAATGGCAAGCCCGTGGAGAGTCAGCTCGGGCTCGATCATGTCAAATACCTGGGTGTGTTCGTCGAACAGAACGGCGAGCCCCCCGGTGGCCAGTACCTTTACCGGCCGCCCGATCTCTTCCTTCATACGCCCGATCAGTCCCTCCATCATCGCGACATAGCCCCAATAGACGCCGATCTGCATCTGGCTCTCGGTGTTGCGGCCGATCACGCCGTCAGTTGGCGGCGCGGTGATAGCAATACGCGGTAGCTTGGCGGTCTTGCCAACCAGCGCGTCGAGCGAGAGGTTGATGCCCGGCGCGATGATGCCGCCCTTGTAGGCACCGTTGAAATCGACCGCCTCAAACTTGGTGGCGGTGCCGAAGTCGACCACAATCAGGTCACCGCCGATCAGCGCGTGTGCCGCGATGCAGTTGAGCGCCCGGTCAGCGCCTAGCGAGCTGGGCTGTTCGACGTCGATTTCGAACTGCCAGGCGGCCTTTCCCTGCCCGGCGAACAGCGGCTCAACGCCAAAGTACTTCTGCGCCAGCACGGTGAGGTTATGGTCCGCGCGCGGCACGACCGAGCCGATCATCACATCGTTCACCTGCGAACGGTCGATCCCCTCGATTGCCATCAGCTGCACCAGCCACACGGCATATTCGTCGGCCGTGCGGCGCGCGTCGGTGGCGATACGCCAGCGGGTGCGGATCGTGTGTCCGCCCTCCCCGTATTCGACCAGCGCGAACACGACATTGGTATTGCCCACATCAATCGCGAGCAGCATCAGGCTTTCTCCTCGGTCACGTCGCCTGCGTGAATGACACGTTGGCTGCCATCGTCCAAGCGAAGGATCAGCGCGCCGTCTTCGGCAAGGCCTGCGAACTGGCCCGAAACCACGGCGCCGTGCTCGTCATGAACGGAAAGCACCGTGCCGAGCGGGTGCGCGGCAGCTTGCCAACGGGTGCGCAAATCGCCGCCGCCGTGCGAGCGCCAGCGCGCAACTTCCTTGGCAAAGGCGGCGGCCAGTTCGCACGCGAAGGCATCGCGCTGCGGAGCCGGACCAAGCGCCGAGAGCGACCGCGTATCGCGCCCATCGATGGATGGTGCGGATACGAGGTTCACCCCCATGCCGATAACCGCATGGCCCTTCACTCGTTCAAGCAAAATGCCGCAGAACTTGGCACCATCGAGCAGAACGTCGTTCGGCCACTTGAGCCGCACCCGCAAAGGATCGGGCAAGCGTTGCAACACCGTTTCGAGCAGCGCCAAGGCGGCGACCATGCTGAGCAGCATCGCTGGAGGATCGCTGACGCGCAGCTCAACCACGGTCGAGCCCATGAAATTGCCCGGCGTATCGAACCACTGGCGCCCTTGCCGACCGCGTCCGGCGGTCTGGCGGTCGGCGACCAGCCAGTAGCCCTCGGCCAGCACGTCCCCGCTGGCGAGGCGCGCGGCGAGATCGGCGTTGGTGCTGCCGGTTTCGCCGATGGTGTCGATTTGCACCAGCGCCCTATCCCGCCAGCGGCAGCGATCCTGCGGCCTTGTTGGCAATCGAGACAAGCCAGCCCGTGAGCAGATAGCCGATCGGCGAGATGAGCACCGCACAGATCGCCAGCAGCACCCAGTGCGCGGTGTCGGCTTCGCCCTTCACCCGGTCGGCCGGCTCGTCGAAGAACATCACCTTCACGAACTTGAGGTAGTAGAATGCGCCAATCACGGAGGCCGCCATGCCGAGCACGGCAAGCGCGAGCAGGTCAGCCTCGACCGCAGCCCAGAACACCACCAGCTTGCCCCAGAAGCCCATCAGCGGCGGGATACCGGCAAGCGAGAACATGATCAGCAGCAAGCACCAGGCCAGCGCCGGACGGGTCGTGGAAAGACCGGCAATATCGGCGAAGGTCTCCAACTGGTTGCCCTCGGCGTCGCGCAGCAGCAGCAGCGCGGCAAAGCTGCCAATGGTCATCACCACGTAGATCGCAAGGTAGACGAGCATAGCAGCAAGCCCCGCTTGCGTCGCGGCGGCAAGGCCGATCAGCAGGAAGCCGACGTTGTTGATCGACGAATAGGCAAGCAGGCGCTTGAGGTTCTGCTGTCCGATCGCGCCCAGCGCACCGACCACGATCGAAGCGAGCGCAGCGAAGATCACAACCTGCCGCCAAGCATCGGCTTGCGAACCAAAGGCCTCGACCGCGACCCGGCCGAGCAGTGCCACCGCCGCCACCTTGGGCGCACTGGCGAAGAACGCCGTCACCGGCGTCGGCGCGCCTTCATAGACGTCGGGCGTCCACATGTGGAACGGCACAGCGCTGATCTTGAAGGCGAGGCCCGCCAGAACGAAGATCAGGCCGAACAGCATACCCGTGCTCAACTCGCCCGCAGCAGCCGCAGCCTGGATCGCAGCGAAGCTGGTGCCACCGGTGAAGCCGTAGGTCAGGCTCATACCGAACAGCAGAATGCCCGAGGCCAGCGCGCCCAGCACGAAGTACTTGAGGCCCGCTTCGGCCGACTTCTCGTTGGTGCGCAGGAAGCTCGCCAGCACGTAGGCCGACAGCGAGTTCAGTTCGAGCCCGATATACAGCGTGAGCAGATCGCTGGCCGAAACCATGATGCTCATGCCAAGCGCGGCGAACAGCACCAGCACCGGATATTCGGCGCGCATCTCGCCAAGCCGGTCGAAATAGCGCGGGGCGACGATCAAGGCCGCGCCGCTCGCGGCATAGATCATCAGCTTGGCCATGCCGGCATAGGCATCGGCACGGAACTGGCCGAAGAAAGCAATGGTATCCGGCCCCGAAGCCCCGGCACAGACCGAGGGCGCGACCAGCGCAAAGGCAGCGCCAAGCGCCACGCAGCAGGCAATCGAAATGGCACTGGAGAGCCGATCACCGCCCCAGGCGGCGAACAGCAGCATGACCAGGCCCGACAGCGACAGGATCAGTTCGGGCAGGACGAGGCCGAGCGAGTTCGAGAGTTCCATCAGTGGGCCTCCCCTTCAGCATGGGCTTCGGCGGCAGGCATGCCCTCTCCCTTGGCGAAGTCGGCGTCACCCTCGGGCGCGGCGCGCGACAGGCGCGCGTCGAGCACGGCGATGTCCTGCCGCATCGGGGCGAGGAAGCTCTCGGGGTAAACACCCATCCACAAGGCGGCGAGCGCGATCGGAACCAGCAGGAGATATTCGCGCATCGAAAGGTCGGGCATGGCTGCGGCGTCTTCGTTGACCTGCGGGCCAAAGGCGACGCGGCGATAGAGGTAAAGCATGTAGGCAGCGCCCAGAATGATGCCGGTGGTGCACACGAAGGCGGCCCAGCTCGAAATCTGGTAAACCCCCGCGAGGCTCAGGAACTCGGCGACGAAGCCGCTGGTGCCCGGCAGGCCGATCGAGGCCATGGTGAAGAACAGGAACACGGTGGCATAGGCCGGCATGTTGATCGCGATGCCGCCGTAGCGCGAAATCTCGCGGGTGTGCAGGCGGTCGTAGATCACGCCCACGCACAGGAACAGCGCGCCCGAGACGAGGCCGTGGCTCAGCATCATCACCATGGCGCCTTCAAGCCCCTGGGTGTTGAACGCGAACAGGCCCGCCGTCACGATGCCCATATGCGCGACCGACGAATAGGCGATCAGCTTCTTCATGTCGTGCTGAACGAGCGCGATGAGGCTGGTGACCACCACGGCCACCATCGAAAGGCCGAGCACCAGCCACATGAACTGCGCGCTCGCTTCAGGGAACATCGGCAGGCTGAAGCGGATCATGCCGTAGCCGCCAAGCTTGAGCAGCACGCCCGCCAGGATCACCGAGCCGGCGGTGGGCGCCTGAACGTGCGCGTCGGGCAGCCAGGTGTGGACCGGCCACATCGGCATCTTCACCGCGAAACTGGCAAAGAAGGCAAGCCACAGCCAGGTCTGCGCTGCGGGCGGGAAGTCATAGACCATCAACGCGGGAACGCTGGTGGTACCGGCCTCGATCACCATCCACAGCATGGCGATCAGCATCACCACCGAGCCGAGCAGCGTATAGAGGAAGAACTTGTACGAAGCGTAGATGCGGTTGTCGCCGCCCCAGATGCCGATGATCAGATACATCGGGATGAGGCCAGCTTCGAAGAAGATGTAGAACAGCAGGATGTCCTGCGCCGCAAAGACGCCGATCATCAGCACTTCCATCAGCAGGAAGGCGGCCATGTATTCGCCCACGCGCTTGGTGATCGAAGACCAGCTGGCCCCGATGCAGACGGGCATCAGGAACACGCTGAGCATGATCAGCATCAGGGCTATGCCGTCGATGCCGAGCGCATAGTCGAAGCCCGCAAACAGCGCGGCGCGTTCGGTGAACTGCCACTGGGCACCGCCCACGTCGAAATTCATCCACAGCACGATGCCGAGGGCAAGGTCGATCAGCGTGGCGACAAGCGCGATCACGCGCGCCGTCTTGGCCTCGGAAAACAGGCAGGCGATGGCACCGGCGAGCGGTACCAGCAACATGGCGGAAAGGATCGGAAAGCCCCCCATCAGAACAACACCCAGGTGATGGCGGCAACAAGGCCGAGCAGCATGATCAGCGCATAGCTGGTGAGATAGCCCGATTGCACGCGGGCGGCGAGGCCCGAGCCGCGCATGACAAGCCATGCCGCGCCATCCGGGCCGAAGCGGTTGATCGTACCCTCGTCACCGGCCTTCCAGAACAGGCGCCCGAGCCAGAAGGCAGGCTTCACGAACACGTAGTTGTAAAGCTCGTCGAACATCCACTTGCGGTAGACGAAGCGGTAAATCGGGCCGAGCTGCTGGGCCACCGCCGCAGGCACCGAAGGCTTGCGGATATAGGCATACCAGGCGCCGATGAAGCCGAGCACCATCACGATAAAGGCGGCATATTTCACCAGCGTCGGCACCTCATGCATCGCGTGGATCAGATGCTCGTTATAGGCGATGGCACCGTTCCAGAACGCTTCGGTATCGATGAACTGGGTGTGGAACATCTGCCCGGCCAGCACCGCACCCACGCTGAGCACGACCAACGGGGTCAGCATGACCCACGGGCTCTCATGCGGGTGATAGCCGCCGGTGGTGTCCGCCCCAGCCTGTTCCGGCGTCTTGTGGACCGTGTGCTGGATGTGCTCACTCTCGATCCAGCGCGGCCTGCCCCAGAAGGTGAGAAACATCAGGCGCCACGAATAGAAGCTGGTGAGCAGCGCGGCAGTGGTGCCGAGCCAGAAGGCGGCATTGCCCGCCGAAGTGCCCGAAGCATAGGCCGCCTCGAGAATCGCGTCCTTCGACCAGAAGCCCGCAAACCCAGCACCGAGGTGATAGACACCAAGCCCCGTGATCGCGAGCGTGCCCGCCATCATCGCCCAAAAGGTGATCGGGATGTGCTTACGCAGGCCGCCATAATAGCGCATGTCCTGCTCGTGGTGCATCGCGTGGATCACCGAGCCTGCACCAAGGAACAGCAGCGCCTTGAAGAAGGCGTGCGTGAACAGGTGGAACATCGCCGCGCCATAGGCGCCGACACCGGCGGCAAAGAACATATAGCCGAGCTGCGAGCAGGTCGAATAGGCGATCACGCGCTTGATGTCCCACTGCGTGGTGCCGATAGTGGCGGCGAAGAAGCAGGTGGCAGCGCCGACAACGGTCACGACCGTGAGCGCGGCAGGCGCAGCCTCGAACATCGGCGACAGGCGGCAGACCATGAACACGCCCGCCGTCACCATGGTGGCGGCGTGGATCAGGGCCGAGACAGGGGTCGGGCCTTCCATGGCGTCGGGCAGCCAGGTGTGCAGGCCGAGCTGCGCCGACTTGCCCATCGCACCGATGAACAGCAGCAGGCAAAGGATCGTCATCGTATCCCAGCGCGCGCCCATGAAGGTGATCGTGCTGCCAGCCATTGCAGGCGCGGCTTCGAGGATCTCGGGGATTGAGGTGGTCTGGAACACCAGAAACGTGCCGAAGATGCCCAGCATGAAGCCAAGGTCGCCCACGCGGTTGACCACGAAGGCCTTGATCGCGGCGGCACCGGCCGAGGGCCTCTGGAACCAGAAACCGATCAGCAGATACGAGGCGAGGCCCACGCCCTCCCAACCGAAGAACATCTGCACGAGGTTGTTCGCGGTCACCAGCATCAGCATCGCGAAGGTGAACAGCGACAAGTAGGCGAAGAAACGCGGCTGGTCCGGGTCGTCGGACATGTAGCCCCAGCTGTAGAGGTGGACGAGCGCCGAAACGCTGGTGATCACGACCAGCATAATCGCGGTCAGCGTATCAACCCGCAGCACCCAGTCGAAGCTCATCGTGCCCGACTGTACCCACTTGAGCACCGGCACGACGGTCGCCGCAACATCGCCGCCGAGGAACTGGAGGAAAATCGGCCAGCTCAGCGCGCACGACAGGAACAGGCCGCCGGTGGTAATCACCTTGGCGGGCATGTTGCCGAGCTTGCGGTTGCCCAGCCCGGCGATGATCGCCGCCAGCAAGGGCGCAAACACAATTATCAGGATGGAGGTCTGCAAAGGTCTATCCCTTCATCCGGTTGACATCGTCCACCGCGATCGTGCCGCGCGAACGGAAGTAAGTAACGAGAATGGCAAGCCCGATGGCCGCCTCGCCCGCCGCAACGGTGAGCACAAACATGGCGAAGATCTGCCCGGTGAGGTCGCCCAGGAAGGCGCTGAAGGCCACCAGGTTGATGTTTACGCTGAGCAAGATGAGCTCGATCGCCATCAGGATCACGATGATGTTCTTGCGGTTGAGGAAAATCCCCAGAACGCCCAGCACGAACAGGATCGAGCTGACGACGATATAGTGTTCGATTCCAATCACAGCTCGACCCCCTGCCCGCTGACGGGCTGCTTGAGTTCGGTCGCCTCTTCAGGACGGCGCGCGTTCTGCTTGGCAATGTTCTGGTGGCCACGCGGGCTGCGCTGTTCGCGGTGTGTCAACACGATCGCGCCGATCATCGCCACGAGCAGGATGATGCCAGCGCTCTCGAACAGGAACAGGTAGCGGCCATAGAGAAGCTCGCCGATCTGGGCAATGTTGGTCTCACCCAGCAGAACCTCGCCCGAAGGTGTACCCAATTCAATGATGCCGGCGCGGTAGGCGCCGAGGCCGAGCACCAGTTCGCACACAAGCACCAGCGCGATGACCAGGCCCAGCGGCGCATTCTTCACGAACCCGGCGCGCAGTTCGGCAAAGTCGATGTTGAGCATCATCACGACGAACAGAAACAGCACCGCGACCGCGCCGACATAAACGATCACCAGCAGCATGGCGATGAATTCGGCACCCACGAGCACCATCAGGCCCGCTGCGTTGAAGAAGGCGAGAATCAGCCACAACACCGAATGAACCGGGTTGCGCGACATTATGGTCATCGCTCCGCTGGCGATCACCAGCGCGGCGAACAGGTAAAAGGCGATGATCTGTAGCATGGTGCCCCGTCAGTCTGGTCGCGCGGTTAGCGGTAGGGCGCGTCGGCTTCAAGGTTCGCGGCGATGGCCCGCTCCCACTTGTCCCCGTTCGCCAGCAATTTTGCCTTGTCGTAAAGCAGTTCTTCGCGCGTTTCGGTCGCGTATTCGAAGTTCGGCCCCTCGACGATGGCGTCCACTGGGCAGGCTTCCTGACAGAAGCCGCAGTAGATGCACTTGGTCATATCGATGTCGTAGCGCGTGGTGCGGCGGCTGCCATCGTCACGCGGTTCGGCCTCGATGGTAATGGCCTGCGCCGGGCAGACCGCCTCGCACAGCTTGCAGGCGATGCAGCGCTCCTCGCCGTTCGGATAACGCCGCAGCGCGTGCTCGCCCCGAAAACGCGGGGAAAGCGGATTCTTCTCGAAGGGATAGTTGATCGTCACCTTCGGTTTGAAGAAATACTTCAGCGTCAGCATGTGGGCCTTCACGAATTCCCACAGGGTGAAGCTCTTGATGAGTTGTGCGGCGGTCATTGTGTTTCGTTCCTGCCGTCGTGCTCCAATCTGCAAGCACCAGTCATGATTTCAGAATAGTCGACAACGCCATCACTAATCACAGCGACATCGCCTAGCCGAGCGTCAAAGTCCCATACAATCTGATCGCTACGAACAAGTCGCACGACCCGCAGCTTCCCAGCCTGTGTGTCCCGAATGCCAACCACCCATTCTAGTTGGTTCGGCTCCTCTCCAGAAAACGAGATCGGTGCAGGCGCTGGAGCAGGTTGTTGCAAATCTGCGAACTGTTCATCGGTTAGAGGTATCTTTGGCGCTGCGTATAAGCGATCGTCAGGTGCAGCGAGCGCTCCTTGCGAAAGATGACAGCTCAGGATTGCCGCGACAAAAGCCAACATCACCCGTACCTCGTAAACATCAGCCAGCCCGAGATGGCGACCACGAAGAACAGGCTCAGCGGTAGGAACACCTTCCAGCCCAGCCGCATCAGCTGGTCATACCGGTAGCGCGGAACCGTCGCCATCACCCAGCTGAACATGAAGAAGAAGAAGAACGTCTTCAGCAGGAACCAGATGATGCCGGGCACATAATACAGCACCGGGATATCCAGCGGCGGCAGCCAGCCACCCCAGAACAGCAGCGTGTTCAGCGAGCACATCAGCAGGATGTTCGCATATTCGCCAAGCCAGAACAGCGCGAAGCTCATCGACGAATACTCGGTCTGGTAACCAGCGACCAGCTCGCTTTCGGCCTCGGTGAGGTCGAACGGCACGCGCTGCGTTTCCGCCAGCGCCGAGATGAAGAACATCACCCAGATCGGGAACAGCAGCAGGTTGAACCAGTAGCCGTTGATGATCCCAAGCCCGTGGCCCTTCTGCGCCTCGACGATGGCCGAGAGGTTGAAGGAACCAGCATAGAGCACCACGCAGACGAGGATGAAGCCGATCGAAACTTCATAGGAAATCATCTGCGCCGAGGCGCGCATGGCGGAGAAGAACGGATACTTCGAGTTCGACGCCCAGCCGCTCATCACCACGCCATAAACCGACAGCGAGCTGATCGCGAGGATGTAGAGCAGGCCGACGTTGATATCGGCCAGCACCACGCCGGCGTCGAACGGGATCACTGCCCATGCCGCCAGCGCCACGGTGAAGGTGACGATAGGAGCGATCAGGAAGATGCCCTTATTCGCTGCCGAAGGAATGATGGTTTCCTGCAGCATAACCTTGAGGCCGTCGGCGAAGCTCTGCAGCAGGCCAAAGGGGCCGACCACGTTCGGCCCGCGCCGCAAGTTGATCGCAGCCCAGACCTTGCGGTCGACATAAATGATCATGGCCACGGCCAGCATCAGCGGCAATGCGATGAGCAGCGAGCCGATGATAGCCGAGACGATCATCGCCCAGCCGGCGTCCATGCCGAGATCGACGAAGAACTGCGTCATTCCGCGGCCTCCTTCAGGGCGTCACCCAGCAGTTCGTTCGAGCACTGCTGCATCACCACGCTGGCGCGGGCGATCGGGTTGGTGAGGTAAAAATCCTTGATCGGGCTCGGGATTTCGCCCGAGGGCGACGTGTCGCCAGCAACCGAAGCGGCAAGCGCGCCATAGTCGGCCAGCCCTTCCTCGCCCAGCGCCGGAACTTCGGCGATCATTGCCGCGCGCAGCTGGTCGAAGTTCTCGAAAGCGACCGTAACGCCCAAAGCGTCAGCCAGAGCACGCAGGATCGTCCAGTCCTCGCGCGCATCACCCGGCGCGAAGACGGCTTTGTCGGCCATCTGCACGCGCCCTTCGGTGTTCACATAGGTGCCAGCCTTCTCGGAGAAAGCCGAGGCGGGCAGGATGATGTCGGCAGCATGAGCGCCCTTGTCGCCATGGTGGCCGACATAGACCTTGAGGCTGCCATCGAACTTGGCGAAGTCGACCTCGTCCGCACCCAGCGCCAGCAGCACCTTGGGCTTGGCCGCGACCAGATCGGCGATGCCGCCCTTCTGCGCGAAACCGAGCATCACCGCGCCCATCCGCGCCGCCGCGATGTGCAGCGCGTTGAAGCCGTTCCAGCCGTCTTTCACGCAGCCCAGCTCATGCGCGAGGCTCAAAGCCCTGGCATGGGCACCAGCGGCAAAGCCACCCGCGCCGAGGATCACGGCGGGACGCTCGGCAGCCTTGAACGCGTCGGTCAGCTCGGCGGGCAGATTGCCCAGCGCCGAGGCGTCGGACCCGAGGAAGGTCGCCGGATAGGTCGTTTCCCACTCGGGACCGACCACGAAGACCTTGGCTCCGCGCTTGGCCGCCTTGCGCAGCCGCACGTTAACCAGCGGCGCTTCCCAGCGCAGGTTCGCACCGATGATCAGCACCGCGTCGGCGGTCTCGATCCCGGCCAGCGTCGAATTGAAATTGATCGCCGCGAGGTTCGCGCAATCGTAGTCCATGCCGGTCTGACGGCTTTCGATCAGCGAGGAACCCGCAGCCTTCAGCAGCGCCTTGGCCGCGAACATCGTCTCGCAGTCGAGCAGGTCGCCAGCCACGGCGGCAATCGAAGCACCGGGATTAACGGCGGCGATGGCGTCGAAGGCCTCGGCCCAGCTTGCCTGTGCCAGCTTGCCATCCTTGCGGACCCACACCTTGTCGAGGCGGCGGCGGGTCAGGCCATCGACCTGATAGCGCGCCTTGTCGCTGATCCACTCCTCGTTAACGTCGTCGTTCACACGCGGCAGCGCGCGCAGCACTTCGCGGCCACGGCTGTCGAGCCGGATGTTCGCGCCGATCGCGTCGGACACGTCGATGCTGAGCGTCTTCTTCAGCTCCCACGGGCGCGCTTCGTAGGCATAGGGCCTGCTGGTAAGCGCACCGACCGGGCACAGATCGATCACATTGGCGCTCATCTCGTGCTTGGCAGCCTGTTCGAGATAGGTCGTGATCTGCATGTCCTCGCCGCGATAGAGCGCGCCGATCTCGTCCACGCCGGCGATCTCTTCCGAGAAGCGCACGCAGCGGGTGCAGTGAATGCAGCGGGTCATGATCGTCTTGATCAGCGGGCCCATGTTCTTGGCCGTCACCGCGCGCTTGCTCTCGTGATAGCGCGAACCGCCGCGGCCATAGGCTACCGACTGGTCCTGCAAGTCGCACTCGCCGCCTTGGTCGCAGATCGGGCAGTCGAGCGGGTGGTTGATGAGGAGAAACTCCATCACACCTTCGCGCGCCTTCTTGACCATCTCGCTATCGGTGCGGATTTCCTGCCCATCGGTGGCGGGCAGCGCGCACGACGCCTGCGGCTTGGGCGGCCCCGGCTTCACCTCGACGAGACACATGCGGCAGTTGCCAGCGATGGAAAGACGTTCGTGGTAACAGAACCGCGGGATTTCCTTGCCTGCCAGCTCGCACGCCTGGAGCACGGTGGCGCCAGCGGGAACCTCGATTTCCTGTCCGTCTACGGTGACTTTAGGCATTATTCGGCTGCCTCTTGCATAGCGCCCGCACGCTCAACGATGCGGCGCTCGATTTCGGGGCGGAAGTGGCGGATCAGGCCCTGGATCGGCCAGGCGGCGGCATCGCCGAGCGCGCAGATCGTGTGGCCTTCTACCTGCTTGGTGACCTGTTGCAGCATGTCGATCTCTTCGATTGCGGCATCGCCGGTCTCAAGCCGCTTCATCACGCGCCACATCCAGCCCGTGCCCTCGCGGCAGGGGGTGCACTGGCCGCAACTCTCGTGCTTGTAGAAATAGCTCAGGCGACTGATCGCGCGCACCACGTCGGTGCTCTTGTCCATCACGATCACGCCCGCCGTGCCCAGGCCCGAGCCAAGCTCTTTCAGCCCGTCGAAGTCCATGAAGGCATTGCGGATTTGTTCGCCCGGCACCAGCGGCACCGACGAGCCGCCGGGGATCACGGCCAGCAGGTTGTCCCACCCGCCGCGAATGCCGCCGCAGTGCTTCTCGATCAGCTCCTCGAACGAGATGCTCATCGCCTCTTCGACGACGCAGGGCTTGTTCACATGCCCCGAGATCTGGAACAGCTTGGTGCCCTTGTTGTTCTCGCGCCCGAAGGACGCGAACCACGAGGCACCGCGGCGCAGGATTGTGGGCACCACCGCGATCGATTCCACGTTGTTGACCGTGGTCGGGCAGCCATAGAGACCCGCACCCGCCGGGAACGGCGGCTTGAGACGCGGCTGGCCCTTCTTGCCTTCGAGGCTCTCGATCATCGCGGTCTCTTCGCCGCAGATGTAGGCCCCCGCGCCGCGATGGACGTAGATGTCGAAGTCGTAGCCAGACCCAGCAGCGCTCTTGCCCAGCAGGCCCGCGTCATAGGCCTGCTCAACGGCGGCAAACAGCGTCTCGGCCTCGCGGATATATTCGCCGCGAATGTAGATATAAGCAGCCCGCGCGCGCATGGCGAAACCGGCGATCAGCGCGCCTTCGATCAGCTTGTGCGGATCGTGGCGGATGATCTCGCGGTCCTTGCACGAGCCGGGTTCGGATTCGTCGGCGTTGATGACGAGGAAGCTGGGACGACCGTCCTTGCTTTCCTTGGGCATGAAGCTCCACTTCATACCGGTGGGAAAGCCCGCCCCGCCCCGGCCGCGGAGGCCCGAGGCCTTGATCTCGTCGATGATGGCGTCTTGCCCGACTTCCATCAGCTTCTTCGTATCGTCCCAGTCACCGCGCGCCTGCGCCGCTTTCAGGCCCCAGTCCTGGAACCCGTACACATTGGTGAAGATACGATCTTTGTCAGCCAGGCTCATGCGCCCAGTCCTCCGAATACAAATGCTGCGGCTAGTGCCAGAATGACCACCAGCGCCACCGTCTTGACGATGCCCGTGAGCACCTTCCACGCGATCACCACCAGCAGGAGCGCGATCAAGATGGGAATTACCTGATCCATCAGCTTAGCTTTGACGACGAGGCTTCACCATTCGCCCTTGCTTTGGTCCAGCGATAGGCAGCGAATAATGTCAGACCAACACCTGCATAGACAAGCAGGCGCACGGGAAACGGAGTTTCAAATTCTTGCATGATAATCGCTGCAAGAATTCCTGCCAGGAACGGAAGAAACGGTCCGACACGCGACAACACAGACATCACCACTCACCCCGATAGTCGTGGTTTTCCTCGACCATCTGCTTGAGGCTCGACAGCGCGCCGGCGGGCTCGCTGGTGTGGCGACCCGGCTCCTGCGTGCCGGTCTTGGGCTGCTCGCCCTTGGCCAGAGCATCAAGCACGGCGTCCATCCGCTCTGCGGTCAGGTCTTCGTAGTTGTCGTCGTTGATTTGGACCATTGGCGCGGTGGCGCAGTTGCCCATGCACTCGACCTCGGTGAACGACCAGAGGCCATCGTCCGAGACGTGCCCCGCTGTCATCCCGCGCTTCTTGCAGGTGGCGATGATCTCGTCCGAGCCGCGCAGCATACACGGCGTCGTGCCGCAGACCTGCACGTGGTATTTGCCCACCGGCTCGAGGTTATACATCGTGTAGAACGTCGCCACTTCGAGCACGCGGATCACCGGCTGATCGAGATAGGCGGCGACATATTCGATCACCGGCAGCGGCAGCCAGCCTTGGGTGTTCGTCTCGACACCGACCTGACGCTGGGCGAGATCGAGCAGCGGCATCGTGGCCGAGCGCTGGCGACCCTCAGGGTAACGGGCGATAGCCTTGTCGGCCTTGTCCTTCGTCTCTTCGTTGAAGGTCCAGCTGCCCCACCGCTCGCGCAGTTCGGGCGTATCAGGGGCGATCTTACGCGCGGCCATCGGCCAGCCTCCGTTCCAGATAGCGGCCCGCATAGAGGCCGATCACCGCCGCAAAAGCGGTGGACAGGGTTTCCTTGAGCGGCGCCTCGCCATGGAACACGGCGAGATAGCCCGCAACCGCAGCGGCAAAACCAGCCAGCGCGGCGATGAGGATGATGATCTCGCGCAGCATCAGCGGATGAACTCCACGCGGCTGCACTTGTCGCCCGCGAAGCTGTACACCGCGACCACATCGAACGGCTCGACCAGCTCCGAGCCATCGGAAGCTGGGCCGCGCGTGACGTGCTCGCGGAAGATCACGAAGTCGCCGATGGCCTGCTTCTCGACGATCTCGGCATGGTTCTGCGGCCACTTGGCAAAAGCGGCGGCGAGCCCCGAGCGGGTGCCCTCCTTGCCTTCGCGCACAACCGCGCCGCGATAGTTCGCTTCGCAGGCGTCGTCGGTCATGTACGAGACGTAGGTGTCCACGTCCTGCGCGTTGTAGGCTGCGATCATCTTTTCGGCGGTTACGAGGTTGGCGCTCATCGCACTTCTCCTTGCGCCACTTTTTCACCAGCCTTGGCGAGCGCCGCCTGCCGGACCTGACGCGCAATAGCCAACCCCACAGTCGGAACCAGGATGACCTGTCCCCAAACGCTCACTTCGCTGTCAATGACCCCAGACAGGCGCAAGACCAGCATGCAGATCGCGATACCAAAGCCAAAACCAATCAGCACGTCGTAAGGATTGAATTCCCGACTCACCGATCACACTCCCCGAACACCACGTCGATTGCGCCGAGGATGGCGGTTGCGTCAGGCAGCATGTGGCCCTTGCACATGAAGTCCATCGCCTGAAGGTGGCTGAACGCGGTCGGGCGGATCTTGCAGCGATAGGGCTTGTTCGAGCCATCGCTCACCAGATAGACGCCGAACTCACCCTTCGGGCTTTCGGTCGCCACGTAAACTTCACCGGCGGGCACGTGGAAGCCTTCGGTATAGAGCTTGAAGTGGTGGATCAGCGCTTCCATCGACTGCTTCATCTCGCCGCGCTTCGGCGGAACGATCTTGCGGTCGGTGCTGGCAACCGGGCCATCGGGCATTTCGGCCACGCACTGCTTGATAATGCGCGCCGACTGATAGACTTCCTGCATGCGGACCATGAAGCGGTCATAGCAGTCCGAATTGGTGCCGACGGGAATGTCGAACTCCATCCGGTCATAGACGTCGTAGGGCTGGCTCTTGCGCAGATCCCACGGAATGCCGGCGGCGCGGATCATCGGGCCGGAAAAGCCCCATGCGATCGCGTCTTCCTGGCTCACCACGGCGATATCGACGTTGCGCTGCTTGAAGATGCGGTTGTCGATAACGAGGCTCATCGCATCGCCGAACAGCTCGGGCAGACGGTTGTCGCACCAGTCGGCAATGTCGGTCAGCAGCTTTAGCGGCACGTCCTGATGCACGCCGCCGGGGCGGAACCAGGCCGAATGCATGCGCGCGCCCGAAGCCCGCTCGAAGAAGTTGAGGCAGTCTTCGCGCAGCTCGAACATCCACAGGTTCGGCGTCATCGCACCGACGTCCATCACGTGGCTGCCCATGTTGAGCATGTGGTTGCAGATGCGCGTCAACTCGGCGAACATCACGCGCAGATACTGACCGCGCAGAGGCACTTCGAGATTGAGCAGCTTCTCGATCGCGAGCACATAGGAGTGCTCCATCCCGAGCGGCGAGCAATAGTCGAGCCGGTCGAAATAGGGCAGCGCCTGGAGGTAGGTCTTGTACTCGATCAGCTTTTCGGTGCCGCGATGCAGCAGGCCGACATGCGGATCGATCCGCTCGATAATTTCGCCGTCAAGCTCCATCACCATGCGCAGCACGCCGTGTGCGGCAGGGTGCTGCGGGCCGAAGTTGATCGTGTAGTTGGTGATTTCCTCGTCGCCGGTGGTGGGCGAGGTTTCCTGGACGAGGCCGCTCATTTGCCCTCCTCCTTCTTGTCTTTCATGGCCGGAGGATCGGCTTCGGTGTCCTTCGCGGCCTTCTCTTCGGCCTTGGCACCGGCGCCGGTATCCTTGGCGTTTTCGGTCGTCTTGGGCTTGTCGACCGGCGGCGGCGCGGGGGTTTCGCTCGCCTTCTCGTCGCCGGGAAGGATATATTCCGCCCCTTCCCACGGGCTCATGAAGTCGAAGCTGCGGAAGTCCTGCGCCAGTTCGACCGGCTCGTAGACCACACGCCCTTCCTCTTCGGAATAGCGCAGCTCCTGATAGCCGGTGAGCGGGAAGTCCTTGCGGAAGGGATGTCCCTCGAAGCCATAGTCGGTGAGGATACGGCGCAGGTCGGTGTTGCCCTCGAACAGCACGCCGTACATGTCGAACACCTCGCGTTCGAGCCATCCGGCAACCGGCCACAGCGTGGTGACGGTCGGCACCGGAGTATCCTCGGCGGCCTGAACCTTCACCATGATGCGGTGGTTCTTGGTCAGGCTCAGCAGCATATAGACAACTTCGAACCGCTCGGCGCGCCCCGGATAGTCCGCTCCGGCGATTTCCATCAGCTGCTGGTATGCGTGCTCGTCGCGCAAGGCGCGCAGCGCGTTCTCGATCTCGCCGCGCGCGACGGTGAGGACGACTTCGCCATGCTCTTCCTTGCTGGCCACCACCTTGTCACCAAGCGCGGCGGTCAGCGTGTCGAGCACACCCTCGTTGGAGGCGATGCGGGGGGCGGAGTGAAGGACAGCGGCCATCTTAACGCTCGATCGTCCCGGAGCGGCGGATCTTCCGCTGCAATTGCATCACGCCGTAAAGCAGGGCTTCGGCTGTCGGCGGGCAGCCGGGAATGTAAATGTCGACCGGCACGATGCGATCACACCCGCGCACCACCGAATAGCTATAGTGATAGTAGCCGCCGCCATTGGCGCAGCTGCCCATCGAAATCACATATTTCGGGTTCGACATCTGGTCGTAAACCCGGCGCAGCGCCGGGGCCATCTTGTTGCACAGCGTGCCCGCCACGATCATCACGTCCGACTGACGCGGCGACGCGCGCGGGGCGACGCCGAACCGCTCCATGTCATAGCGCGGCATGTTGACGTGGATCATCTCCACCGCGCAGCAGGCGAGCCCGAAGGTCATCCACCACAGCGAGCCGGTGCGCGCCCACTGGAACAGGTCCTCGGTGCTGGTGACGAGGAAGCCCTTGTCGTTCACCTCGGTGGACAGGGCATTGAAATAGTCCTGATCAGGCTGGCGCACTTCGCCGCCCTGAGCCGCCGCCGGAGCGAGCGTTTCGTTCACTCCCATTCGAGAGCTCCTTTCTTCCAGGCATAGGCCAGGCCAATGGCGAGTTCACCGAGGAACACCATCATGGTGATCCAGCCGGGCCAGCCGGTGAGATCGAGGCTGACCGCCCACGGAAACAGGAAGGCCGCTTCCAGATCGAAGATGATGAACAGGATCGCGACCAGATAGAAGCGCACGTCGAACTGGCTGCGCGGATCTTCGAAGGCGGGAAAGCCGCATTCATATTCGCTGAGCTTGGCCGCAGTCGGCTTGTGAGCCCCGGTCAGCCGGGCCACGCCCATGGGCAAAAACACGAAGGCGGCAGACAGAACCACTGCGATTCCCAGGAAGATTAGGATCGGCAGATATTCGGTCAGATCAATGGGTGTAGCCATAGGGTACGGACTCGGTTGTTCGGCGCGACGATTTGAGCGCGTCTAGGCAATGGTCGGCCCAAGCGCAAGGCACCCAAGGCCCAGATTTCAGGCCTTCCTGTGCGTTTCTTGCCGCAAAGCAGCATGATGCGAATCGTTCGCAAGGATTCACTGCTCGACAAGTCATTGCGACCATGGCGCTTGGCCACCATGTGCCTAGCCGTTAAGAGGTTACCAAAGCCACTTATCTTTCGCATTTCACCGCAACGGAGCGACCGTCCAATGGCCACTTTCAATTCCGCCGATCCTATCGTTATCCTGTCCTATGCCCGCACCCCGATGGGCGGGATGCAGGGCGCGCTGTCCGAAGTTGCCGCCACCGATCTAGGGGCGACAGCGGTCAAGGCAGCGATGGAGCGCGCGGGTATTGCGGGTGAGGATGTGGACCGGGTCTACATGGGCTGCGTGCTGCCCGCCGGTCTCGGCCAGGCACCGGCACGCCAAGCGGCGCTGAAGGCCGGTCTGCCGCTTTCGGCACAGGCGACCACCGTGAACAAGGTCTGCGGCAGCGGCATGCAGACCGTGATCATGGGCTCCGAAGCGCTCGCCGCCGGCGGGGCCGACATGATCGTGACAGGCGGCATGGAGAGCATGACGAATGCGCCCTACCTGCTCAAGAAGCACCGTGGCGGCGCACGCCTCGGCCACGACACCGCCTATGACCACATGTTCCTCGACGGGCTTGAAGATGCCTACAAGGCGGGCACCGCCATGGGCGCCTATGCGCAGGACATGGCCAACGAGTACCAACTCACCCGCGAGGACATGGACAGCTATTCGATCACCTCGCTCGAACGCGCCAATGCCGCCATCGCCAACGGTGCCTTTGCAGATGAGATCGTCCCGGTCACCTACACCACCCGTAAGGGCGAGGTGATGGTCGATACCGACGAAGGCCCCGGCAATGGCCGCCCCGACAAGATTCCGCAGCTGCGCCCCGCCTTCGCCAAGGACGGCACGATCACCGCCGCCACCTCCTCGTCGATCTCCGACGGCGCGGCAGCGCTGGTGCTCACCCGCAAGAGTGTGGCCGACGAGAAGGGCCTCAGCCCCGTCGCGACCGTCATCGCCACAGCTGCCCATGCGCAAGACCCGGCCGCCTTCACCACCGCCCCTGTGGGCGCGATTAACAAGGTGCTCGAAAAGGCCGGCTGGAGCGTCGAGGATGTCGACCTGTGGGAAGTGAACGAGGCCTTTGCCTGCGTCGCCATGTTCGCGATGAAGGACATCGGCATCGCGCACGACAAGATCAACGTGAACGGCGGCGGCACCGCTCTCGGGCACCCGATCGGTGCCAGCGGCGCACGCATCATCGTTACCCTCATCAATGCGCTGAAGCAGCAGGGCAAGAAGCGCGGCGTGGCCTCGCTCTGCATCGGCGGAGGCGAAGGCACGGCGATTGCGGTGGAACTGGTCTGACGGGTTATCCGTTGACCGGTCGGACATAATCAACGATTGTGCCGCCGAACAGAGGGAGCATGGACATGAAGAATACCGTTTTCGCCGCCGTCGCGGTGCTAACACTGGCCGCCTGTAGCGAAGCAGAGGCGCCTGCCGATGCGCCAGAAGCCGCGGCCAGCGATAGCAGCGATATGCTGACCGGCGAGGAACCTGGCTTCGAGGCCGTAGCTCCCGGCACCTACACCGTCGAGCGTGCCAACGGCGACGTCGATACGATCACCATCCACCCCGGCATGACCTTCTCGCGCATCGCCGCCGATGGCACACCCACGGGCGGGACGATCTTCATGCAGGACGGCAAGACCTGCTTCGTGGTCGAAGGCGTGGAAGGCCACAGCTGCTTCACCGATGGCCCGGTGCAGGAAGACGGCTCGATGCAGACCACGTCGGACGAGGGCAACGTTTCGACCGTGCGCCCCGCTCCGGCTGAAGAGGCGATTACGGCAGGCGACGAGTAAGTCGCCAGCGTCAGCACAAAAGGAAAAGGGCGGCCATGGTGCCGCCCTTTTTCGTTTCGCCAGTCCTCCGCCCGGATCAGGGCACGCCGTCGCCCCACAGCCGTTCGGCATTCACAAAGCCGCGGTGGCCGCGCACCGAAAATTCGCACCAGCCGCCGGTGCATTCTCCCAGTTCGCCAACAACGCCCGGCTCGACATGCCAACGCAAAGGCGCAGAGGCACTGCCCTCACCCCTTATATCCGCTGCGCCCTCGCCGATCACGATGGCCCCGCGCGTCCGCGTAAGCAGGCGGGCGGCCATCCAGCCGCGCATGCCATCAGGGTCTTCGACATAGCGCCAGCCCTCGTTCACGCGCAGCACCTTCACCGGCAGCCCTTCGCGCTGATAGACCCATTCGATCGGGTAATTCATGCTCGGGCCGACGCGCATGTATACTTTGCTGACGGAGATGCTCGCCCAATAGGGCGTCTCGCTGGTTTGCGCCGAAACGGCAGCGGCCGATACCCCTGCCCCGAGCGCGCAGCCGATAGCCAAAACCGCCGGAATGATCTGCCTTGTAAACATTCCCTCGTGATAGGCCTGTGCGCACAATGGGCGCAACAGGCTACGCGATCTTGCCCGCAACGTCCTTTGTGCTCTAACAGGCGCGTCCACGGGAGAGTACCGCCGACAGAGCAGCGTGCCGGGGCGGATTGCAGGGGAAGATCATCACATGTTTCGTAAAGTTGCTACCGGCCTGTGGCTCGCGGCCCTATCCGACGCTGCCTTGGCGCAAGACCTCGTGCCCGCCGTAGGCGATAGCGGTGATACGGCCTGGATTCTCGTATCCTCGGCGCTGGTGCTGCTGATGTGCCTGCCCGGCCTCGGCCTGTTTTACGGCGGACTGGTGCGGGCCAAGAACTTCCTCTCGGTGCTGATTCAGGTCGCCGCCGTAGCGGGCCTCGCCTCGGTGCTCTGGGTGATCGTGGGCTATACGCTGGCCTTTGGTGAAACCACCGGCGGCGTGCTCGGCAACGGTCGCGCATGGATGCTGATCGACCTTGGCGCTGTGCGCAGCGGGCTGACTATTCCCGAAAGCACCTTTGCGCTGTTCCAGATGACCTTCGCCGCGATCACGCCGGCGCTGATGGTCGGCGCCTGGGTCGACCGCGCGCGATTCGGCTGGGTCATGGCCTTCACCGCGCTGTGGGGCCTGCTGGTCTATGCGCCCGTGGCCCATTGGATCTGGGGCGGCGGCTGGCTTGCCGAACTCGGCGCGCTCGACTTTGCCGGCGGCATTGTGGTTCACACCACCGCAGGCGTTTCGGCGCTGATCGTCGCGCTGCTGCTCGGACGGCGGCAGGGCTTCCCGACCGCCTCGCTGCTCCCCCATGCTCCGGGGATGACGATGCTCGGCGCGATGCTGCTGTGGGTCGGGTGGTTCGGCTTTAACGGCGGCTCGGCGCTTACCGCCACCGACGATGCGGCGAGCGCGATCATCGCCACGCATACCGCCGCTGCGGTGGCCGCGCTGACGTGGGTCCTGATCGAGAAGATCAAGTTCGGGAAGCCGACAACAGTGGGCTTTGCCACCGGCGCCATCGCCGGGCTGGCCACAATCACGCCTGCCGCCGGGTTCGTTTCGCCCGGTGCGGCGATCCTGTTCGGCGCGCTGGGCGCGATGATCTGCTTCTGGGCCATCACGCTGGTCAAAAACCGCCTCCGGATCGACGATTCGCTCGATGTCTTCGCTGTCCACGGTGTGGGCGGGATGCTCGGTTCAGTGCTGCTGGCCCTGTTCCTATCGGTTGATCTCGGCGGCACCGGCTATGCCGAAGGCGTGAGCATGGCCCGGATGCTGGCAGTGCAGGTGGTTGCCGTGGGCGTGGTGGCGTTGTTCTCGGCGATTGTCACCGCGCTTGTCGCGCTGGCGGTTTCGCTGTTCATTCCGATGCGGGTGAGTGCTGAAGAGGAAGTCGAAGGCCTCGACCAGACCAGCCACGGCGAACGCGGCTGGATGTTCGATTGATGGCCCGTCAAGCTCAGGTTCAGCGCAATTCGCATAGAGGGCCGCTCATGCACAGAACGCTCACCACGCTGGCGCTGGCCTCGGCCATACTCGCCGCGCCTGCCATGGCGCAGAACGAGATCGGCACGATCGAGCGCGGAACCTACATCTGCGAACTGCCCGGCGATGTGCGCGGGGCGGCTGGCATTGCGCAACCTGAAGCGAACTTCTCGATCATCAGCGCATCGCGCTATTCCAGCCCCCAGGGCGAAGGCACCTATCTGCGCCGCGGTGACGAAGTGCGCATGACCAGCGGCCCGCGTAACGGCGATGCCTATCGCATGATGAGCCGCAACTTCTTGCGCCTGCTCGATGCCGACGGAACGCCCGGCAAGCTGCGCTGCATTCGCCGGGGGCGCTGACCTACTCGCCGATAAGCCAGTAACGGTGGATCAGCCACAGCTCGCTTAGCGCGAAGGGCACCTTGGTGCCGAGCGAACGATAGCGTGTAAGCGGTGTCGGCGCGGGCTGAGCGTCATAGCCCAGATCACGGGCCATGATCAGCGCCCGGCGCATATGCAGCGGATCGGTCACCAGCAACACGCTTCCACCCGTTCGGCCCATATTGCCCGGCTGCGCAAAGACGAGGTTTTCCATCGTCGTTTGCGAAGCCTCTTCGGTGAGAATCGCGTCATCGGGCACACCCGCTGCGACAGTCAGCGCCCGCGCTGCCTGCGCCTCGCCGAGCCGATCACCCTCCGCGCGACCGCCGGTAATTACGATGCGTTTGACCCGACCATCCTTCCACAGCGCAATGGCGTGGTCGATCCGCGCGGCGAACACCGGCGAGGGCGCATCATCGTCAACCGCCGCGCCAAGCACCAGCGCCATATCAGCCCGTGCATCGGGAACGGTCTTCGGTCCCTGCCAAATCCAGCCCAAAACCAAAGCTAGCCAGACCAGCGCGAGGCCGGCCAGCCCGCCCAGCCAGCGGCGCGTCACTTCAGCAATTTGGTGAAGGCCTTCACGGCCTCGACCTCGTCGCCATTCCATACCGCGCCCGAAACGGCGAGGAAATCGGCCCCCGCCTCGATGAGCGCCGACGCGTTGTCGGGCGTGATCCCACCGATGGCAACACAGGGAATCTCGAACAGGTTCGACCACCAGCGCAAGAGATCGAGGTCTGGCTTGTGTTCGCTCTGCTTGGTGGTGCTGGGGAAGAAGGCGCCGAAGGCGACATAGTCGGCCCCCGCATCGCCCGCTTCCATCGCGAGGTGACGGCTGGCGTGACAGGTGACACCGATCTGGACCTCGCGGCCCAGTTCCTCGCGGGCCTCGCGCGGGTCGCCGTCGCCCTGCCCCAGATGGACGCCGTCGGCCTTGATCCGCTTGGCCAGCGCCACCGAATCATTGACCACGAAGGCCACATCGCGCGCACGGCAAATCTCCTGCAAGGGCGCGGCAAGGCGCGCCGCCTCGTGCTGGTCGACATCTTTCACCCGGAACTGGAAGGCTGCGACCGGGCCTGCATCGAGCGCGCGTTCGAGCCGGGCGGGAAAATCTCCCGCCACATCAAGCGGCGAAATCAGATAGAGCGAGCAGCTAGGTGTTGGTGCGTTCATCCTCAGGCCATTAGCAATCGGGCAGCGACAGGCAAATGACCTTCAAGACTCTTCTGGCGCCAATCGCCCTCGCCGCCGCCATGAGTGGCTGCGCGATCATCCCCCAGGCCAGCACGCCGGTGTTGCCAACAGGCAGCGATGTCGCGCTGAACGAGAGCGTCACGGTGGGTCCGCTTATAGCGACTCCGCTCAAGGTGGTGGAAGACAGTCGCTGCCCGATGAACGCGCGGTGCATCCGCGCCGGAGACGCCATCGTCACCACCCGCCTCAGCGACGGCAACACCACCAGCACGGTCGACCTCACATTGGGCGAAACAGTGGAGGCCTTCGGCTACCCGGTGCTGCTATCGAGCGTCACGCCGACGAGGATGACCAACACCACCCTCGCCGCACGCGACTACCGTTTCACTTACGAGCTGGCCGAGTAATTACCCGGCAATCGAAGCGTCGCAGATCGAGCCGATCGCTTCGCCCAGAGCAGCGTCGAACTCAGCGTCGCTCATCTGCGCACGCAGGTCGCCCAGCAGCGCGCGGCTGAAGCTTGCGATCATGCCGGTGTTCTTGGCCAGCTCGGCGCAGGCCTCGTCGCGGGTGAACCCGCCCGAGAGCGCCACGACCTTGAGCACCTTCGGGTGATCGACCAGCTCCTTGTACTGGTTCGCCCTGGCCGGGATCGACAGTTTCAGCATGACCTGCTTGCCATCGTCCATCGCGTCGAGCTGCTTGAGGATCTCGGCCTTGAGGATGTCCTCGCCCGCCTCGCGGTCGTCGGCGGTGATGGTGTATTCGGGCTCGAGGATCGGCATCATACCGTGCGCGATCACCTGCTCGCCGACGGCAAACTGCTGCGCGACGATCGCGGCAATGCCCTCGGGGTTGGCGGAATTGATAACCGAACGTTCCTTGGTGCCATAGACGCCGAGCATCTTGGCTCGGGTCAGCAGCGCATCGAGATCGGGCATCGGCTTCATCAGCTGGACGCCGCTCGCCTCGTCCTCAAGGCCCTTGTCGATCTTGATGAAGGGCGCGACGCCTTTGTCGAGCAGCGCGGTGGGTGTCGGCTTGCCCCCGACTTCACCGTCCATGGTTTTTTCGAACAGGATCGCGCCGAGAATCTTGTCGCCGGTGAAAGCCGGGCTCGAAATGATGCGCGAGCGCATTTCGTGGATCTTGGCGAACATCTCGTCGTCGCCGTTCCACTCGTCATCGTCCACGCCATAAGCGCGCAGCGCCTTGGGGGTGGAGCCGCCCGATTGGTCGAGCGCGGCGATAAAGCCCTGCCCGGCAGCAATCTTCTGCGTGATCTGATCGGTATTCATTGCGCCTACTTCTCCTCAAGTAATTGGCACGGGCCTGTTATGGCGCATTTCGCGCCTGCACAACCGGGCAGATGACCGCCGCCTTTCCAGTGTGGTGACGGGACAGTTCGGCGGACACAATCAACTTCGGGGCAGACGCCTGTCAGCCGCGCTGAAGCGCCGCAACGCCAGGCAATTCCTTGCCTTCCATCCATTCGAGGAACGCGCCGCCCGCAGTCGAGATATAGGTCACCTGCTCGGTCACGCCAGCATGGGCCATGGCAGCCACGGTATCACCGCCGCCCGCTACCGAAATGAGCGAGCCTTCCTGCGTCAGCGCCGCTGCCGTGCGCGCCAAGGTCACGGTCGCCGCATCGAACGGCTCCATCTCGAACGCGCCCAGAGGGCCGTTCCAGACCAGCGTGCGGCAGGTCTTGAGCACATCGCCCAACGCCTCGACCGCTTGTGGCCCGACATCGAGGATCATCTCGTCTGCGGCCACCTCGTGGACGTTACAGACGCGGAAGCTATCGGGATTGGCGGCAAATTCCTTTGCCACGGCCACATCGTAAGGCAGGTGGATAGTGCAGCCGGAACGGTCGGCGGCCTCCATGATCGTATTGGCGGTATCGACCAGATCGTGCTCGCACAGGCTCTTGCCGACATCGACGCCCTTGGCGGCGAGGAAGGTGTTGGCCATGCCGCCGCCGATAATCAGGTGCTGGACCTTGGCCGAGAGGTTCTCAAGCACTGCCAGCTTCGAGCTGACCTTGGCCCCGCCGACCACCGCTGCAACCGGCGGCTCCGGGTTGCCAAGCGCTGCGTCGAGCGCTTCCAGCTCTTTCTGCATCGAGCGCCCGGCATAGGCGGGCAGCAGGTGCGCGAGGCCTTCTGTGCTGGCATGGGCGCGGTGCGCGGCGGAGAAGGCATCGTTGACGTAGAAGTCGCCGTTCTCCGCGATGGCCTTGGCGAACTCGGCATCGTTCGCCTCTTCACCCAGCCAGAAGCGGGTGTTTTCGAGCATCCCGATGTCGCCCGGTCCGAGGATATCGATGGCCTGCGCCGCGACTGGCCCGGCGACCTCGGGAATAAACATGACCTCGCGCCCGAGCACGTCCTCGATCGCGCCCTGCACCATGCTCATCGACATGGTCGAATTGCGCTGGCCCTTTGGGCGGCCGAAGTGGGCGAGTAGCAGCACCTTGGCACCGCGATCAGCCAGTTCGAGGATCGTCGGCGCGACCGCGCGGGCGCGGGTGAGGTCGGTCGCCAGCCCGTCCGCCATCGGCAGGTTGAGATCGACCCGCACCAGCGCGCGCTGGGCGGAAAGATCGTCAGGAAGGTCGTCGAGGGTTTTGAAATCAGCCATAAAATACTCCGCTCACCCTGAGCTTGTCGAAGGGGCGCCCTTCCTTTGCAACTTAGTGCCGAAGAAAAGCAGTCCTTCGACCGGCTCAGGACGAGCGGGCGTTTTTACAGGAACTTCGCCATCACGCTGGCAGTGTCGATCATGCGGTTCGAGAAGCCCCACTCGTTGTCGTACCAGCTCACCACGCGGGCGAGCTTGCCCTCCATCACCGAGGTTTCAAGGCTGTCGACAGTCGAGCTGGCCGGGTGGTGGTTGAAGTCCGAGCTGACCAGCGGCTGATCCGTATAATCGAGTACGCCCTTCATCGCACCTTCGGCAGCAGCCTTCAGCGCTTCGTTCAGTTCCTCGGCAGTGGTATCGCGGCCGGGGGTGAAGACGAGGTCGACGAGGCTGACGTTCGGCGTCGGCACGCGCACCGACGAGCCATCGAGCTTGCCCTTCAGCTCGGGCAGCACCAGGCCGACCGCACGGGCAGCGCCGGTGGTGGTCGGGATCATGTTCTGCGCGCCGCCACGGGCACGGCGCAGGTCCTTGTGGATCTGATCGAGCATACGCTGATCGTTGGTGTAGCTGTGGATCGTGGTCATGAAACCGCGCTCGATCCCGACGAGGTCGTTCAGCACCTTGGCAACCGGCGAGAGGCAGTTGGTGGTGCAGCTTGCATTCGAGACGATGATGTCGTCGGCGGTCAGAACCTCATGGTTCACGCCGTAAACCACGGTGGCCGAAACGCCGGTGGCCGGGGCCGAGATCAGCACACGCTTGGCGCCTGCATCGAGGTGCGGCTTGGCGGCATCGTGGCTCTGGAAGAAGCCCGTGCATTCCAGCACGATATCGATGCCCATGTCCTTGTGCGGAAGCTTACCCGGATCGCGCTCGGACGTGACGGCGATGGACTTGCCGTTCACGACCAGCTTGTCGCCATCGACGGAAACGGTGCCAGGGAAACGGCCATGGGTGCTGTCGAAGCCGAACAGCAGTGCGTTCGCATTGGTGTCCGACAGATCATTGATCGCCACCAGTTCGAGATCGTGGTCGTTGCGCTCGAGAATGGCGCGCGCAACGAGCCGACCGATGCGTCCGAAACCGTTGATCGAAACCTTAGTCGCCATGTGAAGAACTCCTGCTTATGTCTTATAATTTGTTGATGATCTGCGGGACGATCTTGTCCGCGCTGAAACCGAAATATTCGAACAGGGTCGCTGCCGGGGCCGAAGCGCCGAAGCGATCGAGCCCGATGTTGAGGCCATTGCGCCCGGTAAAGCGCTCCCAGCCCTGCGTCACGCCCGCCTCGATCGAGACGATCAGCGCATCGGCGGGCAGCAGTTCGTCCTGGTAGGCAGCGTCCTGCGCGCCGAACAGGTCAAGGCACGGCGCGCTAACCACGTCGGCCCCAACGCCCTGCTCTTCGAGCGCTTTGGCGGTGTCGAGCGCCACGGCAACTTCCGAACCGGTCGCGATCAGCACAACCTTGCGCGCGCCCTCGGCAGCCTTGAGGCGATAGGCGCCCTTGGCCGAGCGGTTGCTCTCCGGGGTCCACTCGGCATCACCTTCGCCGCGCACCGGCGGCAGGTTCTGACGCGACAGCGCCAGCACCGACGGCGTGGCAGGCGTCTGCAAGGCAAGCGCCCAGCATTCGGCCGTCTCGATGGCGTCCGCCGGGCGGAACACGTTGAGGTTCGGGATCAGGCGCAGGCTCATGACCTGCTCGACCGGCTGGTGGGTCGGCCCGTCTTCGCCCAGGCCAATGCTGTCATGCGTCAGCACATAGACCACGCCAGCCTGCTGCAGCGCCGACAGACGGATCGCGTTGCGCGCATAGTCGGAGAAGATCAGGAAGGTGCCGCCATAGGGCACCACGCCCCCATGTAGGAACATGCCGTTCATCGCTGCGGCCATGCCGAACTCGCGAATGCCGTAATAGACATAGCGCCCGGCATAGTCTTCCGCCGTGAGCGGGGTGGTGGCCTTGGTCTTGGTGTTGTTCGAGCCGGTGAGGTCCGCCGAGCCGCCGATCAGCTGCTCGATCTTCTCCGTCAGCGGGCCGAGCGCCATCTCGCTGGCCTTGCGGCTGGCGACCTTGGGCGGCTCTGCGGCAAGCGCGCGGATATGATCCTGCAATGCCGGTGCAGCCTTGTCGGCCACAGAGGCGAGCTGCGCTACCAGCGCGTCTTTCTCGCCGCTCTGAGCGAGGCGATCTTCCCAGGCACGACGCGTTTCCGCGCCATGCGCACCCAGCTTGCGCCAGGCGGAGACGATTTCCTCGGGAATAACGAAAGGATCGTGCGGCCAGTTCAGCTCGACACGCGCGGCGGCGATCTCGTCAGCGCCGAGCGGCGAGCCGTGAATGCCGCTTGTGCCCTGCTTGTTGGGCGCGCCCTTGCCGATCACGGTCTTGCAGGCGATGATCGACGGACGCGGATCGGCCGCAGCCTCGGCCAGTGCGCGCTTGATGTCAGCCGGATCGTGGCCGTCGCAGCTGGTGGTGTGCCAGCCGGTCGCCTGATAGCGCGCGAGCACGTCTTCCGACGAGGACAAGCCCACCTTGCCGTCGATAGTGACGTTGTTGTCGTCCCACAGCACGTTGAGGTTGCCAAGCTTCAAGTGACCCGCAAGGCCGATCGCCTCGTGGTTGATGCCTTCCATCAGGCAGCCGTCGCCCGCCAGCACCCAGGTCTTGTGGTCGATCACCTCGTTGCCGAACTTGGCGTTGAGGTGCCGCTCGGCAATCGCCATGCCCACGCCCATCGCAAGGCCCTGCCCCAGCGGGCCGGTGGTGCATTCGACGCCGTCGATCAGGAAGTTTTCCGGGTGGCCGGCGCAAGGGCTGCCAAGCTGGCGGAAGTTCTTGATATCCTCAAGCGTCGGCGATTCGTAACCGGTCAGATAGAGCAGCGAATAGATCAGCATCGAGCCGTGGCCTGCCGACAGCACGAAGCGGTCGCGGTCGGGCCAGGCCGGATCGGCGGGATCATATTTCAGGAAGTCGGAATAGAGCACTGTCGCGACATCGGCCATGCCCATCGGCATCCCCGGATGACCAATATTGGCGGCCTCGACCGCGTCCATCGACAGCGCGCGGATGGCATTGGCCATATCCGTGAAGCTGACTTCCTTTTCGCTCATTCGCTAGTTCCCCGGTTGGTTCTGGCCGCAAGGTATAAGGTGGCCGAATCGGATGGCGGCTGTGTGAGCAGACACAGGCCCCTCGTCAAGCGCAGGAGGGCCGTGTTCGAAATGATGTGCTTTCCCGGCACCCTCTCCGATTATTCACACATTTGCGCGAGACGCCTTTGCTTAGCCCGCGCTTTGGCCGCTATATAGCGTTAATGGAAGGTGATCGCATCTCGCGGGCCAGAGCCCGGATCGAGGCGGCAGCGGCTCGGATCGAGGCCGCCGCAGGTGAATTGGCGGGCGCACGTCAGATGGTCGGCGATCCGGAACTGGAAGCGCGCTACAACGCCTTGCGCGCCGAGGCGGAGGAAGCGTTGGCCGGACTTGACATGCTGATAACGCGACTCGATCCGGACAACTTCGAAGATCCCGATGCATCGACGAGGCCCCAACCATGAGCAATGTGACAATTGCCATTGCCGGGCGGCAGTACACCGTCGCCTGCGGCGCGGGTGAGGAAGCCCATGTCGAAGGGCTTGGCGCGCTGATCAACGGCAAGCTGGCCGGCATGGGCAACACCTCCGGCCAGTCCGAGGCGCGCCTGTTGCTCTATGCCGCCTTGCTGCTCGCCGACGAACTGCAAGAAGCGAACGAGCGGGCAAAAACAATGGAAGAAGCCCAGGCGCTTGATTACGAGGCAACCGCTGCACGGCTCGAAGCACTTGCGGGACAGCTTGAGAATGCCGACCAGCACTCCTAAATAGGTGCTGGCGGGACTGTCCGGCACGAGCCCATGAACATCCCTGAGGCTATAAGCAATCCAAGGGAGCTGTCCCTACTGGAACCCTGGTTCCGGATATACGGCGCCCACCTGACGTGAAGGCGTCAGAGGATTTCGCGGCAAACGACCCATGATGGTTCCGCCACTCGATCTACCTCCTCCAGCGGAAGATATCCAGAAAGCGCGCGCCCTGAGCTTGTCGAAGGGCTGCTTTTTCTTCATGCGCTAGGAGCAAGAGCAAGGACGATCCTTCGACAAGCTCAGGATGAGCGGACAAAGGTGATAATGCGGGTGCCCCTTTTGTGACGAATGTAGCCGAACAGAAAGCCGCGCTGCGCAAAGAGCTGCGTAAGGCCCGCCGGGACCATGCCGCCGCGCTTCCGCGCGAAGTCTCCGCGCTGGTTTTCGCGCGTCCGCCCGCCCCTGTGCTAGACATGGTGCCCGAGGGCGCGACCATCGGACTTTACCGTGCCGATACGGGCGAGGCGCCGGCTGGCGGCTACATCCGGTTCTTCCACGAGCGCGGCCATCCAATCGCCCTCCCCCGCGTAACCACGCTGGACGCGCCGATGCAGTTTCACCTGCACACCGACCCCTACGAGGAAAGCGACCTCGTGGCCGGACCGCTCGGCCTGCGCCAGCCGGCCGAGGATGCGCCTGTCGTCGTGCCCGAGGTGCTGTTCATGCCGCTGGTCGGCTTCACCGCCGATGGCGACCGACTGGGGCAAGGCGGCGGCTTCTACGACCGCTGGCTGGCCGCGCACCCCGAGACGCTGGCCATCGGCATGGCCTGGGACATCCAGCGCGTAGACCAACTGCCGGTGGAGGACCACGACATGCCGCTGAAGGCCATCGTCACCTCCACCCGCATCTACGGGCCGTTCTGATGCGTACCGAGCCAACCTGGCGCATCCCCGTGGGGGTGATCGGCCTGACCATCGCCATTGGCATCTATGCGCTGGTGGTGGCGCGCTATGTGCCGGAACTGATCGGCGGCTGGCATGCCTTGCTGCAAACCCCGATATATATCGTGCTGGGGTTGGTCTGGCTGCTGCCCTTGAAGCGCTTCCTTGTTTGGATGGAAACCGGGCGTTGGGGCTGAAGGCACTCGATCTGCGACGGGGTTGAGAACGACGACCAATCTGGCTGCGCTCTATAGATGCGCTTCCAGTTTCCGCGACAATTGACGCCGACGGTGACGCTGGCTGATCTGCTCGGTTGCAAGGCTAAGGGGGAGGATTTTGGGCACACCCCCACTGCTTAGCTCGATCTTGAAGTTGCGAACGGCGCCAACAGGCAAGTCGCGCCATCCATGGAAGGCGACAACCGTAAGCTCGATCCGGTCGACGTCGGTGACCTGAATATCTCCCTCGTCGTTGGCCTCAAGCATGCGCCGAATGATGTCGTCGAAATGGCCGATGTTTAGATACTCGCCAGTGTTCAGACTGCCTTGCGCCATACTCGAACGGGGATCGTTCCCGAGATCTTCCGGGTGCTCCTGAAGGTCGGTAAGCGGCAATTCGATCTCACGCTCGCCAATGTGCAGCTTTCCGATCAGGCTCGTCACGTAGATCGGCAAACTGCTCATGTTGGTGATGAGGCACCGACTTCGGATACCTTTCCCCGCCGCACGGGTAATCAGGATGGAGGACCGCCTCGTGGCGCGATACTGAACAAGAATGAGCTGCAGATAGGTCGCCCACACGACGAGCATGAACAGGCTCAGCAAAATGCTGATCACTTCGCTGTTATCTGCGAGCCATTGCCATAAGCCTAGATCGGACACGTTGAACAAATCCCGCTTAATAACTGTTGTTCCGCGCTTCAGCGAAACGCCCGCTTGCCACCCTGATCTTGCCGACAAGGGCATTCGAACTTGCCTCGCCCTCAGCCAGTCTTGAGCGCAACGCAAAAAGGGCGACCCGAAGGTCGCCCTCATAGCCCTTCTCTCGAAGGGAAGTCCCAAGTGGCGCGAGTGACGGGACTCGAACCCGCGACCCTCGGCGTGACAGGCCGATACTCTAACCAACTGAGCTACACCCGCGCATTTTGCGGCGGCAGCGCCTCTTGGGAAGCGCGCCTCTAGGCCACCGTTTCGGGGCTGTCAACGCTCATCATACCACTTTTTCGCGACACAAGAAATTAGACCGCTACCGGCGCCCTCAGCGTACCTTGCGGCGCATAGTCGCGGACTTCGAAATCCTCGATCCGATAGTCGAAAATGCTCTCTGGGCGGCGAAGGATCGCCAGCTTCGGCTCGCCCTCGGGCAGCCGCGCCAGTTGCGCGTCGATCAGTTCCTCGTGGTTGAGATAAAGGTGCGTGTCGCCCCCGGTCCACACCAGCTCGCCCGGCTCCAAGCCCGCCTGCTGCGCCACCATGCGAGTCAGCAGCGCCGCGCCGAACAGGTTGAACGGCAGACCCAGCGCCACATCGCAGCTGCGCTGGTAAAGCTGGCAATTGAGCCGCGTACCCCCTGCCCCGACGTGAAACTGGTAGGTCTTGTGGCACGGCGGCAGCGCCATCCGGTCAAGCTCTGCAACGTTCCAGCCCTCGATGATGTGACGGCGGCTTCCGGGATTGCTCTTGAGGTCCTCCACCAGCCGGGCGACCTGGTTGATTCCCGGCCCGGCACGATAGGTCCCGTCGTCCTGAGCCTCATAGGTCGGCCAGTCGACCCATTGCTTGCCGTAGACCGGCCCCAGATCGCCCCATTCGGCAGCAAACTCCGCATCGTCCACGATCCGCGCCTCGAACGCTTCCTGAGTGATCTGGTCGCCCGTCGCCTTGCGGTATTTCGCCAAGGGCCAGTCGGTCCAGATCGTCACCTTCTGTTCGAGCAGCGGGCGAATGTTCGTCTCGCCAGTGAGGAACCACAGCATCTCGCGCGCCGCGGCTTTCCAGAACACCCGCTTGGTGGTGAGCAACGGAACTCGCTCGTCGCCAAGATCGAACCGCAATTGCGGGCCGAACACCGAGCGGGTGCCGATGCCGGTGCGGTCGATCCGCTCGTCGCCCTCGGTCCAGATGCGGCGCATGAGATCGAGATATTGTTGCTCGGGGTGACTCATTGCGCGCTCCTCGCGTCAGATCTTGTGGTAGTCACGGAACCACTGCACGAAGGCGGGCACGCCCGTCTCGATACTGGTGGTCGGTTGATAGCCGAGATCGTTCTGGATGGCGTCAATATCGGCATAAGTCCGCTCGACATCGCCCTTCTGCATCGGCTTCATATCGATCTCGGCCTTGCGCCCGCAAGCCTCTTCGAGAAGGCCGATCACCTTCATCAGATGCTCGCTGCGGTGGTTGCCGATATTGTAGAGGGCATGCGGCTTCACGCTGCCCCCGGCCTTGGCCTCGCCGTCATCGGCGGGCGGATTGTCGAGGCTGGCTACAACGCCGGACACGATGTCGTCGATGAAGGTGAAGTCGCGGAACATCTCGCCGTTATTGAACACCGGAATTGGTTCTCCGGCCAGAATCTTGCGGGTGAATATCCACATCATCATGTCGGGCCGACCCCAGGGGCCATAAACGGTGAAAAACCGCAGCCCCGTCAGCGGCAGACGATAAAGATGGGCGTAGGTCTCACTCATCAGTTCGTCGGCTTTCTTGGTGGCGGCATAGAGGCTGAGCGGGTGGTCTACCCGGTCCTCCACCGCGAAGGGCAGCTTGTCGTTGCCGCCATAAACCGACGACGAGCTGGCATAGACCATATGGTCGAGCTGCCGGTGGCGCGCGATCTCCAGCATGTTGAGATGCCCGACCAGGTTCGACTGGGCATAGGCGCGCGGATTCTCGATCGAATAGCGCACCCCTGCCTGCGCACCCAGATGTACGATGCGATCAAATTGCTGATCTTCGAGAGCACGTTCGAGCTGGGCGTGATCGGAGAAGTCGAGCGTGAGGCACTTTGCGCGCTCGCCACCCGCGGCCAGCCAGCGATCGCGCCGGTCGTATTTGAGCGAGGTCTGGTAGTAGTCGTTGAAGTTGTCGATGCCGAGAACCTCGTCGCCGCGCGCCAGCAGGCGCATAGCCAGTTCGGCCCCGATGAACCCGGCCGCACCCGTGATCAAAACCCGCATAATCGCTCCTGAAAAGATATTCCCGCGCGAGGAAAAAGCCGCGCGCCGAAGGCTGTGAGATAGCTTACCCCCTTGCGCCAAACCCGAGGAGGAATGCAACCGGCATGCCCAAACCTGTACGAGATCGAACCGGTTCTGCCGATGGTCGGCCAGATTTGCCGAGCAGATCGACCAAATGTTCGGGCGATATTGCAACAAACCCCTTGCGTGCTGCGAGCGCCCTGCATATAGGCGCGCTCCTGCCTCACAGCACAACGTCTGTTGGCTCCGGTCGGGGAGTAGCTCAGCCTGGTAGAGCACTGTCTTCGGGAGGCAGGGGCCGGAGGTTCGAATCCTCTCTCCCCGACCACTTTAACAATATCATGAACTTAATCGCCACAAGGCGTCCCGTGTGGGCAGCTTTGTAGGGCAGGTTCGGATGCAGCCGCGCGTAGGCAGCGCGAACTTACTAACGGTTAGGGCGTAAAGACCTTACTGCTACCTAAGTAAGAAATCCTAGGTGGGAGTGGACAAGGCTGGACTGCAGGAGTCCAGCCATAAAGCGCGGAAAAGCGAAACTTTTCTACCGTGACTGTGGGCAGAGGTGTAGCAGTCTTGCGGTGGATGCGCCACACAGATTTGGCTGGGCCGAGGCCTTCTTTAGGCGCGGAGGATAAACTACGAAGCCCGGACAACGATGGGGATAGGCCGGGGGAACCTTATGAACATTCACTTCGAAAACCTTCTTGATCTGGCTACTGAGATCATGTCGCTCGAGGCCAACGAAGACCGGCACAAAATGAGCGGCGAGTGGAAGCAAGCAAAGCGAAGGTACGAGGCACTTCAGGAAGAGTTCGCAGCGGAAAGAACGAAGTTCATCGACGCTGTTCTGGTTGACGACGAATCGCATGCCCACGCCCTCGGAGAAACGCAAACCGCGATACAAGGCCTGAAAGAACGCGCAGACGCCTCTTGGATACCGGCCTTGGAGTACTTGGAGGCGAACCTTCTGCCAAAACTGGAGAAGGAGGCTGGTAGAAGTCCATCAACCCGGAAGTTTCTTAAGGCACTGCCATTCATCTTGGGCGCAGCCTTATTGATAGGTTACTTTGGAACCCGTGTAGCCACGGCGGTCGATCTAGGCGCATCGATAGACTCGAAAACCGGAATAGAACAAAGGGCAAGTGCGCTTTCAAAAGCCCTTAGATATGATCACTGGGCCAACACGAAGGTGCGTAGGGGCGGCTGGCTCAAGGGCATAATGCTTTGGCCAATCGAACCAACCGAAGAGGAAGTTGCCGCCGCTGCCGACTTCGCCGGTCTGGCTCTTGAAGCCTCCTCCCTCGCGACTTCCGAGTATGGATGTTCGCCACTGAAAGTAGGGTACGATAACGGGTACTCTGACGAAGAGCTGGCATACTTGCAGGAGATCGCAAATCGAGTGCGCTCTGAAAGTTTCGTTTGGCAAGACCCTCCAGTTATTGCGCTCTTAGATGCGGCGCTTAAGATCAGAGGATGCTAGGTAGAAAAATGCAGGGCCTCAAGCCCCCAGACGCTCCAGCAGCCGCTTGACCCCAGACGGGTGCCAGGTGCCGCAATGTGCCGCTCGTTCAGCGCTGCAGCAATCTCACGGACACTGTGGGCACCAGCGGCCCGCACCGCCTCGATCTCGCCAGCCAGTTCTGCCGCCCGGCTGTGAGCACCTGCCTTGCAGGCCTCCACAGCCGTAGCACTTCCCTTCCCGGCCCTGCGGAGCGGAGCGGCCCCGTTAGGGTTCCCCAGCCGACCCCCTGGGCCTCCGCGGCTTACACCCAACGCTGAACAGAATGGAGACGCCGCAGGCGCATAGACATCACAGAACACTACGAAAAATCTGCATTGCAATCGCTTCGCAATAATCATAGTGGCGCCCAAAGGAAGAGTTGGACGCACACATGATACGATTACGCCATTCGGCTGCACTCTATGCAGGCTTGTCTGCCTTGCTGATTCCAGCACCTGTTCTCGCACAGCCCGTCGTTCCGGCGAGCCTTTCTGTAGGCTCCATGTTCATGGAAGCCGACTGGGTTGTCAAAGTGGTCATGATCGGGCTGATCGTGGCGTCGCTGATCACCTGGACTATCGCCATCGCCAAGGGGCTGGAACTGGGCAAGGAAGGCAAGCGTCAGCTTGCGCTCAACGCCAAGGTGATCGGCGCCCGCAGCCTCGCCGATGCGCGCAAGGCAGCGCCTGAGGCCTCTGACCTGCTTGACGCAGCGGCGCTCGAAATCACCCTCTCGGCCGATGCGCTGGACGATCTGGACGGCATCCGCGAACGCATCGCCACACGTTTCGCACGGCTCGAAGCCGAGACCGGGCGCAAGCTGGCGCGCGGCATCCACGTGCTCGCCACGATCGGCGCGACGGCTCCCTTCGTCGGCTTGTTCGGCACAGTCTGGGGCATCATGAACGCTTTTATCGGCATCGCTGAAATGCAGACCACCAACCTCGCCGTAGTTGCTCCCGGCATTGCCGAGGCGCTGCTGGCCACCGGCGTCGGCCTGTTCGCCGCCATTCCCGCCGTGGTGATCTACAACCACTTTGCCCGCAAGGTCGCCGAACAGCGCGCGCTCGCTGCTGATCGCGCCGCCGCGATCCTCAACATCGCCTCGCGTGACCTGTCGCGCGGTGTGGCCGCCAAGGATCTCTGAGGCGATGGCCTTCAAGCTCGGCACCTCCGACGATGACGACCTGCCGCTCAACGGCGAGATCAACGTCACGCCCTTTATCGACGTGATGCTGGTGTTGCTGATCATCTTCATGGTCGCCGCGCCACTCGCGACGGTTGATGTGCGGGTGGACCTGCCGGTCGCCAATGCCGAAAGCGCCCCGCGCCCCGATCAGCCGGTGTTCGTTACCATCGAGGCCAATGGCCGCCTGACCGTCAATGATCGCGAAACGCCGCTGCCCCAACTGGGCGCCGAGGTTCTGCGTATTACCGGCGAGGACCGCGAGCAGCGCATCTTTCTGCGTGCCGACAAGACGGTCGAATACGACAATCTGATGCAGGCGATGAACGGCCTGCGCGCTGCAGGCTATCTGCGTGTGGCGCTGGTGGGCGCGGAGGGTTCGGAAGTCCGCTGATGGCCAGAACCGCCCCTTCCTCTTTGGGCATACCCAACTGGCAGGTGGCCTTCGCTATCGCTGCGGCAGGCCATGTCGCGCTGGGAGCAGCAATCCTTGTGCAGCGTGCAAAGCCAAGTGAGCGGTTGCCCGATCCGGTGATGATCGTCGAGCTACCCGCTGGGGCTGCCCCGGCCCCGGCATCGCAGGCAATGGCAGAGCCGGAGCAGGAACAAGCTGTTGCAGAGACCCTGCCCGACACGGTGATCCCGCCGCTCCCCATTCCGCGTGTCGAGACGCCGATGTCGCGCGATCCGGTGACCGTGCCTACCCCGTTGCCCGTGGTCCAGCGGAGCCGGGCTGCCGTGCAACCGCGCCCGCAGCTCGCGCCGCCTCGTACCGCTCCCGCCCAGCTCGCACCGCCTCCGGCAACGCCGGGCACCGGGAGTGCAAACGCCGGAACGGGAACGGGCGAAAACCCCCGTGCCAAGGCCGATCAAGCCGACTGGATATCACTGGTCAACAGCCACCTGGCGCGTCGCAAACGCTACCCCCGAGAGGCGCGCCGGGTAGGACAGGAAGGCACCCCTTCGGTCCGCTTCACCGTCGACCGGCGCGGACGGGTGTCAAACGTGTCGATTGTCCGCTCCAGCGGGCACCAATTGCTCGATGATGCGACGGTAGAGCTGGTCCAACGCACCGCACCGTTCCCGGCAATGCCGCGATCGATGCAACGCGATTCAATGACCATCACCTTGCCGATCGAATATTCGCTCGACCGCGACTGATCCGAAATCCAACCAACCAATCACAGCCCCAGGGACGAGAAAGAAGAGGAAATTGTTAATGACTCGCACCAGCAATATAAGGAAGCCTGCCAGCCTGCGGCGCGCAGGCTCTGCCCTCGCGCTCGGCGCGGTGGTGGCGACCAGCCCCGCCGTGGCTCAGGACGCCGATGGCGAGGTCGTGCTCGACACGCTGCGCATCGAAGACCGCGCTGCCGATGTGAACCCCTATTCCACCCCTGGCGCGCCCTATAAGGCCGAGCGTTCGGGCGATATCCGCATCACGCGGCCCATCGCCGACACCCCCACCACCATGACGGTGCTCACCGAGAACCAGATCGACGATTCGGGTTACACCGACCTTTCGCGCATCCTCGAAGCGCAACCCGGCATCACCGTCGGCACCGGCGAGAACGGCAACGCCTTCGGCGACCGCTACATCATTCGCGGGCAGGAAGCGCGCTCCGATGTGTTCGTCGACGGCCTGCGCGATCCCGGCATGACCACCCGCGAAAGCTTCGTGGTGGAGCAGATCGAGATCACCAAGGGCCCGAACTCGACCTTCGCCGGTCGCGGCACGGCAGGCGGTGCGGTGAACCTCATCACCAAGGCGGCCACCACCGACTATGACTTCTTCGACGGCACCATCGGCGTCGGCACCGACCGCTTCGTGCGCCTCACCGGCGACGTGAACCTCGCGCTCGACGAGACCTTCGCGATCCGCGCCAACGGGCTTTATGGCTACACCGACATCCCCGACCGCGAACCCGGCAACCGCCGCCGTTCGGGCGGTGCGCTGTCGGCCACCTGGTCGCCCAGCTACGATTTCGACCTCACGCTCGACTATTACCTGTTGCGCGCAAAAGACCGGCCCGACCTTGGCGACTATCTTTCGGGCGATGTCGCAGACAACAGCCGCGAACCCGTGGAAACCCCGGCCTATATGCAGGAGCAGGACTTCCAGAAGTCGAACGTCGATGTCGTCACCGGCCGCCTCAACTGGCAGCTGACCGACAACATCAGCTTCTCCAACCGCGCCCGCTATGGCGAGAGCCACAATGGCTATGTCGTCACCGGCGCACGCGGCACCACCACCGATGCCAGCGATCCCAACGGCGCCTACGACACCTTCTCGCTCTCCACCCATCAAGGCTGGCAGGATGTCGAATACTTCGCCAACCAGGCTAACCTGCTGATTGAAACAGAGGCACTGGGCGGCGAGAACGACCTTATTTTCGGTGCCGAGTATACCGATCACAAGGTGCTAAACGGCGTCTATGACGTGAACAACACCGGCGCGACCAACTGCATCACTCCGGGCAACCGCTTCAACCCGACCCCAGCTCCTAACTTTTGCGGCCTTGGGCCGAACGGTCAGGTGGTGTCGGGTCTCAACAACTTGCTCGGTCGCGAGATCACCAAGGATCGCTGGGACTCCGACTGGCAGGTTGAGACTTTCTCGATCTACCTTATGGACACGATCGACCTCACCGAAAGCCTCACCGTATTCGGCGGCCTGCGCTGGGATACGTTCGACTTCACGCTGTCGACATTGTCCGTGCCGCGGGGCAGCCCCGCCGGTACCGAGCCGACGCTCGAAACCTACGCCTATGACGACAGCTTCTGGAACGGCCACCTCGGTGTAACCTACCGCCTGAACGACTGGGCCATGGTCTATGGTTCGTTCGCCACGGCAGCCGACATCAACGGCGGCGAAAGCGACCTTGGCACCAACTCGGGCTATGGCGGTCTCGTCATCATCGATGGCGAATTCCGGGGCGGCTCGCCCGAGCGTTCGGAAAACTGGGAACTGGGCACAAAGCTCGAACTGTTCGATCACAAGTTCCTGCTCACCGGCGCCTTGTTCCAGACCACCAAGAGCGACGTGCTCGAAGGCTCGGGCGGCGGCTACACGCCCGATGGCACCGGCAACACCGGCAAGAACCGCACCCGAGGCTTCGAACTGGGCGTAGCAGGCAACATCACGCCTGCATGGTCGATGCAGGGCGGCCTCACCTACGTCGATACCGAGGTGCTGGAAAGCGCGGTCGACGCTGCCAACGTGGGCAAGGAACTGGCCAACACCGCCAAGTGGCAAGCCTCGCTGCAGACCCGCTATCAGGCGACCGACGCCTTCGCGATCGGCGGCGCAGTGAAGTACAAGGGCGAGCGTTATGGCGGTCAGCCCGATACGGCGGCAGGCTTCACCGAGCTGCCGAACGGTGGCTTTGCCTACAGCCAGCCGGTACCTGCCTACACTGTGGCCGACCTGTTTGCCGAATATCGCTTCAGCAACAACATGAGCCTGCGGGTGAACGTGAACAACGTGTTCGACGAGAACTACTATCTCGCCGTCTATCGTTCGGGCGGGTTCCTCTACAAGGGCGATGCCCGCCAGGCCGTGGCGACGCTTAACCTGCGCTACTAAGCGCAAACGAGGTGGGGCGGCGGCGATTGCGGCCGCCCCACTCCTTTCCTAAAGGCATCATCATGCTGATCGTCATCGAAAACCTGCTCACCAAGGACGAGGTCGCTACGCTGCGCACCAAGCTCGACGGATCGGGCTGGCTCGATGGCGCCGACACGGCGGGCACACGCTCGGTGGCGGTGAAGCAGAACCTGCAATTACCGCGCACCGATCCGCTGGCGCAGGAACTGGGCAATGCGATCCTGCGCAAGCTTGGTCAGCATCCCGAATTCGTCTCGGCGAGCTTGGCGGAGAAGATTTGGCCGCCGGTGTTCAACTGCTATCGCGATGGCGGGCACTACGGCACCCATTCCGACGCCGCGCTGATGCGTCTGCCCGAAGCGAACCTGACGGTGCGCAGCGATCTTTCGGCCACCATCTTCCTAACCGAACCGGATGACTATGACGGCGGCGAACTGCTGGCCGAAACGCCGTTCGGCGCGCAGGCCGTGAAGCTCGCGGCGGGCGATATGGTGCTCTATCCTTCGTCATCGCTGCATCAGGTTACCCCGGTGACAAGGGGCCAGCGCGTCTGCGCGATCACCTGGATTCAAAGCGCGGTGCCCGATGCCGATGCCCGCGCGCTGCTTTACGATCTCGATTGCTCGATCCGCGCGCTGACGCCGGGCAAGGCCAAGGACGATCCCGATATCGACCGGTTGATCCACGTCTATCACAATCTCCTGCGCAAGTGGGCGCAGGTGTGATTGGCAAGCTGCGCCCACTGGTCTGGCTCCTGCTCGCCCTGCCCGCGCTGCTGATGCTCTATCAGCTGGCGAGCGGCGAAACCTTCGCCTTCAAGTTGCTGCACCCCACCGGCGAGCTGGCCTTGCGGCTGATGGTGCTGGCGCTGATGGTCGGCCCGCTAATCGCGATTTTCGGGCGCAACCGGTTCCTGCTTGGCTGGCTGGCGCTGCGCCGCAACATCGGGGTCGCGGCCTTCATCTACGGGCTGCTGCACCTCGTGTTCTACGTGATGGACATGGCCGCGATCGGACCGATCCTCGACGAGTTCTGGCTGCCTGGTATCTGGACGGGCTGGCTGAGCTTCGCGCTGATGCTCGCCGCCGCCACGATCAGCGCCGACTGGGCGGTGAAGGTGCTTGGCCCGTGGTGGCAGCGCGTGCAGTATGCGGTCTATGGTGCGGTGCTGATTGGCGCGCTGCACTGGTACTGGCTCGACAACAACGCGGGGCCAGCGCTGGTTCACCTTGCGCCGCTACTTATCTTGTGGGCACTGCGCGGCGTGATCAAACGCAACCGCCGCGCCCGGAAGAAGGCCAGAGAAAAGGAACACCTCGCATGACCATCCACCTCCGCCTCGCCGCCTCGCTTACTATCGCCGGAGCCGCCCTCGGCGTGGCCCAGCCCGCTCTGGCCGATGGCGATGTCATCTGTTCGGGCGGACCGCGCGAGAACTGGAAGCCGGTCAACGACCTCAAGAAAGCCGCCTGGCTCGAACGCTGGGAGATCATCGAGACGCGCATCGAGGGCGATTGCTACGAGGTCTATGCTCGCAACCAGCAGGGGCAGGTGCTGGAGGCTTTCTTCCACCCGGTGACGCTGGAAAAGCTGGTAGTTTTCCGCCGTGGTACAGAGGTTTACCGCAAGAACGGCTTCACTGGCTAGGCGCCTGCCAGCGATACCCCAGCGCATAGAGCGGAGCCTCGCTATCGGCCGGAGCACCGGGCCGCTGCGCCTCGACCGCTGCCATCGACACCGGCAGTTCGAACGGCAGCTTGCCGCGTGGGCTGACCGCTCCCATCAGCACGTCAAGCAGCGCCACGTCGCTCGCACCGAAGCTGGCGAGCAGCACGTTGGCGCGGGGCTTGAACGGGGTGAGGATCGCGGGCCGGTCTAGCTGCACATCGGCCACCAGCGGCAGGCCTTCGGGCAGGCTCTCCATGAATTGCAGCGCCTCGTGGTCTTCGGGGAAGGCAAGGCTGCCCTCCTGATGCATGGCCCCGAACACATAGCCGGGGTGCAGCATTTCCGACGGGCTGCGGGTGCGCAGGATTGCGAAGTCCGCCTCAGCGGGATCGCTCACAGGCACCAGCCCCGCTGCCTCCACCGCCTCGTCCGACAGGCCGGAAAGCAGCACCTTCGCGCCCTGCTTCAGCGGCAGCGAGCCATCGTTTTCGAGCGTGACCATGCTCAGCGCCATGGCCTCGCGCCCACGCGCCTTCTCCTCCGCCGTGCCCACCTCGGCCTCGGCGCGGGCGGGATCGACATAGGGATCTTCGAACAGGCCCAAGGCAAAGCTCTGTGTAAGGATGCGCCGGACCGATTCGTCGATCCGCTCCTCGCTCACCAGGCCGAGCCGCACCGCCTCAAGCAAAGGTGCAGGATCGTCGACCCCGCCGAACTGGTCGACCCCGGCATCAAGCGCCTTGGCGAAGCGTTCGGGCCGGGTCAGCTCCTGTACGCCCCAGCCGGTGGAGATATCGGCGAAGCTGGGCTCCTCACCCTCGGGCGCGCCCTCAATGCAGCGCTCGTTGCAGTCGGCGGTGATTGCCCAGTCGGACAGGATCACGCCATCGAAATGGAGCTGATCGCGCAGGATGTCCGTCAGGATCACCTTCTGGTAGGCGACGCCCACCGGCTCGAGCTTCTTCCCGCGCAGCTCCAGTTCCTCGATGATCGAATAGGCAGGCATCACGCCCGAGGGCTTTGCCTCCAGCGCGGCGGTGAATGGGATGATCGCCTGCTGCCACTCGGTGATGTTCAGCTTCGCCATCCGGCCATAATAGTTATGCGCATCGAACCCGGTCGACGAAGCGGAATAGCCGGCAAAATGCTTGATGGTCGCAGCGACGCCACCCGGCTGAACTCCGGCGGGTCCGCCCTGCAAGCCTTCGACCAGCGCCCGCCCCACGCGCGCCGAGACCTGCGGATCTTCCCCCAAGGTATCGAAGTTGCGCGGCCAGCGCGGCTCGCTCGCAACGTCGATCTGCGGGCCGAGTAGCATGGCAAAGCCCACCGCGCGCAGGTCATCCCGCACAAGTTCCGCATAGCTGCGCGCGAAGTCGGGATCGTCAAGCGCGCCCAGTGCCACGCCGTTGGGCCACTGGCTGAACTGGCCGCCCGCCACGCTTGCGCCTGCCAGTTCGGTGTAGCCGTGGCGCGGATCGGTCATGATCAGCGCGGGGACGCCCAGACGGTGCCCCTCAGCGGCTTCCTGCACCGCGTTGTTGGCTTCGGCCAGCGCGCGGTTTTCGGTGGCGAGGCGCGAAATGAAGTGCGTCGCGCGGGCCTTACCCATGGCCTCGGTCAGCGCGGCAATGTCGTAGCCGCTGGCAGGCTCGCCCGGAGGCGCGTTAGCTGGGAGCGTGGCGACGACCATCAACCCTGCCTTTTCTTCGAGCGTCATGCGCGCGGCGAGATCCTTGGCCCGTTCGGCGGGGGCAAGGCGCCAGTCCTCATATGGCGTGAGCGCGCCGTCGCGGTCAAGATCGCGGAAGGTTACGCCGCCTTCGGTAATGATCGGTATCACCCGGCTTTCCAGCTCGGGCGCGGGAAGCTCCTGCTTCGCGCAGGACGCCAGCAACATCGCGACCGTGGAAACAAGCGCGCTTCTACCCAAAACTGTATCTCCCTTTGCCGTGAGCGTCATCTTAGCACGGCAAAGGTCAGCGAAGGCAAGCCTAATGCCCGGTATAGCGCCCCGGGCGGTGCCAGACGACCAGTGTCATGTTGATCGCCAACATGCTCAGCACCGACCAGCCGAACGAAGCGAGATCGAGCGACGACAGCGCTACCAGCAGGATTATCGCATCTAGCGCCATGTGCATCCGCCCCACGCTCCACCCGCGCGAATTCTGCATCCACACGGCGATGATGTTCACCCCGCCCACCCCGGTCTTGTGCCGCAGCAGCGCCAGCAGGCCGAGGCCTGACACGGTACCTCCGCCCAGCGCGGCGAAGGCCGGGTGGATTGTCGCGATGTCCAGCGACGTGCGGGTTATGGCCGCAAAGACGAAGATCAGCCCGCAGGCGATAATCGTACGCACCATGAAGGCCCGGCCCAGCTTCATCAGCCCGATCAGGAAAAACGGGATGTTGATGAGGAAAAACAGCAGCCCCACCCCCAGCGGGACATGATAACTCGCCAGCAGCGCCAACCCGGCAACGCCCGCGGTCACGATCCCTGCCGCTTTCATCAACACCAGCCCGAAAGCGATCAGCCATGCGCCCGTCACCAGCGCATAGGCATCTTCGAGCAGAGTGTGGCGCGTTTCGTCGCGCGCAGGTGATATAGTTTCATTTGACACCACCTGCCAATAGCCCGCACAGGCCGAGCTGCGCAAGCACCTTGCCGAGAGGCCGATCTACGCCTATTTCGCGCCCCAACTCATTCCCCGATAACACCGAGCTCGAAGGACCCCAGATGGCCGCCCAATACGCATTTGTCATGAAGGACATGACCAAGACCTTCCCCGGTGCGCAAAAGCCGGTGCTCTCGAATATCAACCTCCAGTTTTACCAAGGTGCCAAGATCGGCATCGTCGGCCCCAACGGCGCGGGTAAGTCGACCCTGATCAAGATCATGGCCGGCATCGACAAGGACTTCACCGGCGAAGCCTGGCCGGGCGAGAACATCACTGTCGGCTACCTCGAACAGGAGCCGGAGCTGGACGAGAGCAAGACCGTGCTCGAAAACGTCAAGGACGGCGCGCGCGAAGTGGCCGACCTAGTCGAGCGCTTTAACGCCATTTCGGCTGAAATGGGCGACCCGAAGGACGACACCGATTTCGACGCGCTGATGGAAGAAATGGGCGAGTTGCAGGCCAAGATCGACGCGGTCGACGGGTGGACGCTCGACAATCAGCTCGAAGTGGCGATGGAAGCGCTGCGCTGCCCGCCGGGCGACTGGCCCGTCACCGACCTGTCGGGCGGTGAAAAGCGCCGCGTGGCGCTGACCCGGCTGCTCATCCAGAAGCCCTCGATCCTGCTGCTCGACGAACCGACCAACCACCTCGACGCCGAAAGCGTAAAGTGGCTCGAAAACCACCTTAAGGAATATGCCGGCGCGGTGCTGATGATCACCCACGACCGCTACTTCCTCGATAACGTGGTCGAATGGATCCTCGAACTCGACCGCGGTTCCTACTATCCCTACGAGGGCAACTACTCGACCTACCTCGAGAAGAAGGCCAAGCGTCTCGAGCAGGAAAGCCGCGAGGAAAGCGGCAAGCAGAAGGCGCTGACGCGCGAGCTCGAGTGGATCCGGCAGACCCCGTCGGCCCGCCAGACCAAGAGCAAGGCACGTATCCGCAAGTTCGAGGAGCTACAGAACAGCCAGGACAACCGCGGCATCGGCAAGGCGCAGATCGTCATTCAGGTACCCGAGCGCCTCGGCGGCAAGGTGATCGAGGTGAACAACATCTCGAAGGCCTATGGCGACAAGCTATTGTTCGAAGACCTTTCCTTCATGCTTCCGCCGGGCGGAATTGTCGGCGTGATCGGGCCGAACGGCGCGGGTAAGTCGACGCTGTTCAAGATCCTCACCGGCAAGGAAGAGCCTGACAGCGGCTCCGTCGAAATGGGCTCGACCGTGCGGCTGGGCTATGTCGACCAGAGCCGCGACCATCTCGATCCCAAGCACAACGTGTGGGAGGAGATTTCGGACGGTCTCGACTACATGAAGGTCAACGGCCAGGACATGAGCACGCGTGCCTATGTCGGCGCGTTCAACTTCAAGGGCGCCGACCAGCAGAAGAACGTCGGCAAGCTGTCGGGCGGCGAGCGCAACCGCGTGCACATGGCCAAGATGCTGAAGCAGGGCGGCAACGTGTTGTTGCTCGACGAACCGACCAACGACCTCGACGTGGAAACGCTGGGCGCGCTGGAAGAGGCGATCGAGAACTTCGCCGGCTGCGCCGTGGTCATCAGCCACGACCGCTTCTTCCTTGACCGTCTGGCGACGCACATTCTGGCCTTCGAGGGCAACAGCCACGTGGAGTGGTTCGAGGGCAACTTCGAAGCCTACGAGGAAGACAAGCGCCGCCGTCTGGGCGATGCCGCCGACCGGCCTAGCCGGGTGGCGTACAAGAAGCTGACGCGCTGAGTTTAAGTCCGGCTCCGGATCAGGCCCGGGGCGACAATTACCCGCCTTCGTCATCCCGGCCTTGAGCCGGGATCGGGCTATTCTTGGCTTGGACACCGCGAGACCCTTGTCGCATGAAGAAGGGCGGTTGGGTTTATATCATGGCAAACCGCTATCGTGGCGGGGTGTATGTTGGTGTCTCGTCTGACCTTGTCCGACGCGTTCACCAGCACCGGCACGGCGGAGGTTCCGCGCACGTGGCCGAAAGGGCTAAGACAAGGCTGGTCTACGCCGAACGACATGACGACATCGAACAGGCCATCATCCGCGAAAAGCGGATCAAACGCTGGCGGCGCGGATGGAAGTTTGCACTGATTGAGGACGAGAATCCTGATTGGCGCGACCTGTGGGATGTCTGGTTTGCCAAAGAGTAGCCCAGCCCCGGATCAAGTCCGGGGCGACGATATGGGAGGCCGTGTGCCGGGTCCGGATCAGGCCGCCTTCGCCTCACCCTTCGGCAGAAAATCCTTCGCCAGCGCGTGATAAAGCCGCTCCTTGCACACCGTCGATCCGGCCCAATCGCCGATCAGCGCGGTGGCGAACAGCGGCACGATGGCTCCGCTCATGCCCGTAGTCTCGCTCAGAATGATCACCGTGGTCAGCGGCGCTCGCACCACCCCGGTGAAATATCCCGCCATGCCCATCAGCACGATCAACCCGGCCTGATCGCTCGGAAACAGCACCGTCAGCAGGTGCCCGAAGCCCGAACCCGCCGCCAGAGACGGTGCGAAGATGCCGCCCGGAATGCCGCTCACACTGGTCGCCAGCGCGGCGACGAATTTGGCCGGGCCGAACCACAGGTCGCCCTCCTCACCCGCCAGCAGCGCCTGCGTCGCTTCGTATCCGGTGCCCGACACCTGCCCGGCGGTCAGGAAGCCCAGCACGCCCACGATGATGCCGCAGACCAGCGCCGTCACCAGCGGACGCTGGCCGAGCAGCGAAGTCCAGCGTCCGTCCGGCCCGCGCAGGGCCAGCATCAGGCGCGAAAACAGGCCGCCAAGAATGCCGCCGACCAATCCCGCCAGCGGAGCCGCGATCAGGATCGAGGTAACCGGCAAAGAACCTTCGATCTCGCCGAAATAGACATAGTTGCCCGCCAGCCCCTGCGCCGTCAGACCGGCAATCATCACCGCGCCCATCACCAGTACGGCCACGCGCTGTTCGTAAGCAACGGCCAGTTCCTCGATGGCGAAGGCAATACCCGCCAGCGGAGTGTTGAAAGCCGCGGCCACGCCAGCCGCGCCTCCCGCGATCAGCACCCCGGCGCTGACCTTCACGCGCAAGGCGCGGTGCACCGCCACCATCAGCGCCGCGCCCAGTTGCACGGTCGGCCCCTCGCGCCCGACCGAAGCTCCGCCGAACAGCGACATCACGGTCAGCACCATCTTCGCCAGCGCCGCGCGCAGCGACACCAGCTTCAGCGTCTGCTCGCTATCGGGATGGCGGCCCGCTGCGATCACCTGCGGAATGCCCGATCCGCGTGCTTCGGGTGCCAGCTTGCGCGTGAGCAGCGCGATCAGCACGAACATCACCGGCGTCAGCACCAATGGCAGCCAGCCGTATTCGGCGGTGAGATCGAGGAACAGATCCTGCGCCCCGTCGCCCACCGTGGCGAAGACCAGCGCCACCAGACCGATCAGCACCGCCGAGACCATTGTGGCAACCCGGCGGGTCCAGTCGTCAACCCGCGCGAGATCATCCGGCACCTTCTTGCCGAGCCAGCGTGCGAGCGGTCCGAATATCTGCATGATGGCGCTCTATGACCTGCACGGGCCGCCGTCCAGTTGCGGGCGAAAAAGACGGCACGTGTTGCATCCCGACACGCCGGCGAAGGGCCGCTTTGCCGACACAAACGTTAAGGTTATCGCACGGTTCAGTTAACGGACAGGCTGAATGGGTAAAACGGCGCTTAAGGAAACAACCTCACCGCGGCACTCGGGCGGTATGGTCCAGACGGGAGTTCACACCATGCTTATCGCCAGACTTCTTAAATCGAGCGGGCTTGCCGCCGTCGCCATTGCGCTCGCCCTGCCAACGCTGAGCGCGCCCGTGGCGGCGCAGGATCGGCAGTGGGAAGACCGCCCGAACAATCGCGGCACAGCCGCCAACCGCTCGGGCAGCATCCGCCGCGAGGCCAATCGTGGGAATCAGGGCAATCGGTCCGCATCGGGCTGGCGGCAGGAGCGCACGGAAGCCTCGCAGGCGATGCGCGAGGCCCGCCAGGAGGCGCGCCGTGTCGATCGAAGCGCCGAACGCCAGGCCGCCCGGATCGAAAACCGCGGCGAGAACCGCGCCGCACGCGTTCAGGAGCGCTCCGAAGGCTGGGCCAACCGCGCCGAGCGGCAGGGTGACCGGCCTGTAGGAACCCTGCGCGAGCTTGGCCAAAACGCCCAAAGCTGGCGCGATCGGCAGGACAATCGCTGGCGTGACAATGACCGCCGTGATCGCGACCGCTGGCGCAACAATGATCGCCGGGATTATCGAGACCGTGATCGCAATCGCGACTATCGCGACCACAACCGCAACCGCGACTATCGCAGCGACCGCGATTATCGCCGGGACTATCGCGAGGCGAGGCGCGACTATCGCCGCTGGGACCGGCAAAACTGGCGGCGTGACCGGCGTTACGACTGGAACCGCTATCGCCATCAGAACCGCAGGCTGTACCGGCTGGGCCGCTACTATTCGCCCTATCGCAACTACAGCTATCGCCGCCTGAGCATCGGCATCCATCTCGATAGCCCGTTCTATTCGAACCGCTACTGGATCAACGACCCGTGGCAGTATCGCCTGCCCTCGGTTTACGGACCCTATCGCTGGGTGCGTTATTACGACGATGTGCTGCTGGTCGACATGCACACCGGCGAAGTGGTCGACGTGATCCACGACTTCTTCTGGTGATACGCCCGTTCCATCGCCAGTGCGAGTGACCGGCGATGCGAGCCCCTCATCTTCGGGTGGGGGGCTCGACCGCATGGGCGCAGCGCTTGCCTTCGTGGCGCGACTTGGGAATAGATCGCTGCGTGATGAGCCAGACCAAGAGCCCCTACGCCGAGAACGCCGACCTGCCCGCACTGCGCCGCATCGGCGCGCAGGTGCGCGAGCGACTGGCGGCCAACCCAGCCGTCTACAAGGTGCCCACCGACAAGGCCGAGCTGTTCGCCGTGGGCGACTTCATGAGCGCCGAGGAATGCACGAAGATGCGGGCGCTGATCGACGCTGTGGCCAAGCCCTCCTACGTGTTCGACGTCGACTATTCGGAAGGCTACCGCACCAGCTATTCGGGCGATGTCGATCCGAACGATCCGTTCATCCGCAAGATCAGCCGCCGGATCGACGACCTGCTCGGGATCGATCCCGAATTCGGCGAAACGATCCAGGGGCAGCGCTATATGCCGGGGCAGGAGTTCCAGCCGCACTGCGACTGGTTCCATTACGGCACCAGCTACTGGGACATGGAAATGGCGCGCGGCGGGCAGCGCAGCTTCACCACCATGGTGTTCCTGAACGAGGTCGAGGCTGGCGGTACCACCGATTTCGTCGAGCTGGATATTGCCATCGAGCCCAAGCCGGGCGTCCTGCTGATCTGGAACAACGCCAAGCCCGACGGACACACCAATCTCGATACGCTGCACGCGGGCCGCCCGGTGATCACGGGCTGCAAATACGTGATCACCAAGTGGTATCGCACCAAGACTTGGACCTGAGAGCAGATAGCGTCATGCGCCCCATCCGTTCGTGGTGAGGAGAGGACGAGGTCGAAGACCGAGTACCCGCCTCGAACCACACGCGCTGATCCTTCGCGCCGGTCCTTCGAGATGGGCGCTCAGCCTGCGGCTTCGTGCCCTCCTCAGGACGAACGGGTTATGCACGGCCTCTTAAACAGGTTACGCGCGCGCCAGCGCCTCGGCGATCAGTTTGCGCGAGTTCTCCACGCCGTAAAGCGCAATGAAGCTGCCCATGCGCGGTCCCTGTGCCGATCCCAGCAGCGTCTCGTAAAGCGCCTTGAACCAGTCACGCAGGTTCTCGAACCCGTACTGCTCCTGCTTGCCGATCTCGTAGACCTGCGTTTGCAGATCCTCGGCGCTGGTGGCCGGATCGACCTCCGCCAGATAGGCATCGAGCGCGCGCAAAGCCTCTGCCTCGTTCGCAGCCGGAGCCCGCCGCGACAGCGTGGGAGCCACGAAGTCGCGGTTGTAGGCAAGCGCCGCCGCGACCAGCCGCGCAAGGTCCGGATGGCTCTCGGCGCTGGCGTCTTCGACATAGTTGCCGAGGTATGACCAGACCTGCTCGTCGGTCGCCCCGGCACCCAGAACGCCGACAAGGTTGAGCAGCAGGCCGAAGGTCACCGGTAGGCTGTCGCCCGCGCCGTGCGGCGGCTGAACCTGATCGGGGCTCTCCGCGCGCAGCAGGTGCCAGGCCGGGTTGCCGAGCTGCTTTTCCACCGGCTGGCCGGGGATGGCGGCGCGGAACTGCCAGTATTCGTCGACCGCCTTGGGGATCACGCCGACGTGGAGCTGCTTGGCACTCTTCGGGTTGGCGTAGAGATAGTGCCCGAGGCTCTCCTCGCTGCCGTAGGTCAGCCATTCCTCGATGGTGAGGCCGTTGCCCTTGGACTTGGAAATCTTCTCGCCATTGGCATCGAGGAACAGCTCGTAGATCATGCCCTCAGGCTTGCGCCCGCCAAGCACCTGCACGATCTTGCCCGACTGGGTGACAGAGTCGGTCAGATCCTTGCCGCACATCTCGTAGTCGACGCCGAGCGCATACCAGCGCATCGCCCAGTCGACCTTCCATTGCAGCTTCGACTGGCCTCCAAGGATCGACTGCTCAACCATCTCGCCCTCATCCTCGAAGCGGACGATCCCGGCCTCGGCATCGACCACCTCGATCGGCACTTGCAGCACGATCCCGCTCTTCGCGCTGATCGGGAGTACGGGCGAATAGGTCTGGCGGCGCTCTTCGCGTAGTGTGGGCAGCATGATCGCCTGAATATCGTCGTACTTGCGCAAGACCTGCTTGAGCGCCTCGTCAAACTCGCCGGAGTTGTAGCGGTCGGAGGCGGCGATGAACTCGTAGTCGAACCCAAACTGATCGAGGAATTCGCGCAACTTCGCATTGTTGTGATGCGCGAAGCTTTCGTACTTCTCGAAGGGATCGGGAATGCGGCTCAGCGGCTTGCCTAGGTTTTCCGTGAGCAGCGCCTGATTGGGCAGGTTGTCGGGCACCTTGCGCAGGCCGTCCATGTCATCCGAAAAGGCAACCAGACGTGTCGGCGCAGGCGTGCCGTCTTCGGCAGCGGCCACGATCTCGTAAGCCCGGCGCACCAGCGTGGTGCGCAGCACTTCCTGAAAGGTGCCGATATGCGGCAGGCCCGAGGGGCCATAGCCGGTTTCGAACACCACGGGCTCGGGCGATCCGTCCGCGCCGGTCTTGCCGTTACGGAAACGTTTGGCGAGCCGCTGCGCCTCCTGAAACGGCCAGGCTTTGGACGAACGGGCGGCGGCAATGAGATCGGGGCTGAACATAGGCCTAGGCCCTTTGCGGATTACGGGCGCTTTCGCAAGCGCGAAGGCCATTTCGGAACCCGGCGCTGCCCGCCTCGTTGGGAAAGGGAATTTACCGTCACCAAGAGGGGCCGCAGTTGAACTACGTCAAGACGATTACGGATCAGGTCGAAGCCATGTGGATGGGATTTATCGCCATCCTCCCCAATCTCGCGCTGGCCTTCATCGTACTCATCCTGACCTGGTTGGTCGCCAAGTTTGCCGTGCGGATCGCCGACCGGATCGTCGGCCACACCCAGGTCCGCACCGATCTCAAGAAACTGACCGCAACTGCGGTGAAGCTGTTCATCTGGATTGTCGGCCTGCTCATAGCGGCAGCGGTGGCCGTTCCCGGGTTCACTCCCGCAGGCCTTATTGCAGGGCTCGGCGTGGGCGCGCTCGCCATCGGTTTTGCCTTTCAGGATATCTTCGAGAATTTCCTCGCCGGCGTGCTGATCATGCTGCGCGACAAGATGAACATCGGCGACTGGGTCGATGCCGAAGGGGTGAGCGGAACGGTCGAGAAGATCACCCTGCGTGAAACCCATATCCGCCAGTTCTCGGGCGAGCTGACGATCCTTCCCAACTCCATGATCTTCAAGAACGCGGTGAAGATTCACACCGACCAGCCGGTGCGCCGGTATGACCTGATGGTCGGCGTATCCTACGATTGCAGCCTGCCCGAAGCGGAGGCCGCCATCCTGCGCGCGCTCGAGTCGGTCGCAAGCATTTCGAAAGAGAAGAGCGTCGATGCGTTCCCCCGCGCATTCGGCGGCAGCTCGATCGATTTTCTGGTCCGCTGGTGGGTCGACACCGACCGCGAGAACCATTTCCTCGTCCAGCGCGACGTGATCTATGCGATCAAGCGCGAGCTGGACGAAGCCGAGATCGACATCCCTTTCCCTATCGTCACCAATATGTTCCCCGAAGCCCTGTCGCTGGACCGGGGCAGCACCGGCGACGATACCGCCAAAGCCGCCTCGACCAATTGAAAGTGACCTAAGCGGCCTAGCTGTCTTGGCCTCGGCCGAAAGCTGTGCCATTCCTCACCCAAACTCCGCGCCAGCTTGCCCGAGCGAGCTGGCGCGGGGGGAATGACAGCCCCGCCTCAACGGGGCCGCAGTTGGAGTGGGACGTGAACCGCATCAAAGAACTAGCCGCATCGATCAGCCTTGCCACCTTGGCCCTGACGGCCTGCTCGCCAGCAGAGCCCGAGGCCGAAGCATCGGCGCTGATTGCCACCAGCGCCGATGCCTGCAGCGCTTTCGACGTCTCCACCCTTGGCACCGGCGAAGGCACGGCCACCTGGGTCGATGCGGCGGAAGGCCTGCCCGCCCATTGCGAGATCACCGCCACGCTCTCGCCGGTCGAAGGCTCCGCCATCGGCGTCGTCTATCGCCTGCCCTCGGAATGGAACGGCAAGCTTCTGGGAATCGGTGGTGGTGGCTGGGCCGGGAACGTCACGATCGAGGCCGCGGCAGACGGGCTCGCCAAAAACTTCGCCACCATGCAGACCAATGGCGGCAATGCCGGAACCAATGTGTGGGCCAATGACTGGGTGGCCGAAAAGCCGGTTGCGGCGGAAGACTTCAGCCACCGCGCCGTCCACGAGATGACCGTTGCGGGCAAACAGGTCGCCGCTAGCCTCTATGGCACCGCACACGAGAGCGCCTACTTCAACGGCTGCTCCACCGGCGGACGCATGGCGCTGATGGAGGCGCAGCGTTACCCAGAGGATTACGACGCGATCATCGCCGGTGCGCCCGTCTATACCTTGCAGGTGCAGACCAGCGCGGTGTTCCGCAACCAGACCTTTGCGCAGGATGACGGCGCTGCGGGCTTCACCCCGGTCGAGCTGCAACTGGTGCAGGATGCCGCGCTCGCCGCCTGCGACGGCAACGACGGGCTCGAAGATGGGCTGATCAACGATCCGCGCGCATGCACTTTCGATCCGGCGAAGCTGCAGTGCACGGGCGAGAAGGATGAAAGCTGCCTTTCGGGGCCGCAGGTCAACGCGCTCAAGCAGGTCTATTCGGGCCAGCGCGCGTCGGACGAGAGCTGGTCGATGTTTCCGATGAGCCGTGGCGGCGAGGCTGGATGGTCGCTGTTCATGGCCACCGACGGTTCGGGCGAGGATCCCACCGGCGGTGGTGGCCTCGGCAACCTGTTCCCGTTGTTCTTCGAGCGCGGCGAGAGCCCCACCTTGGCCAGCTTAGACAATTCCGACTATCTCGCCGTGCGCGCCAGCCCTTTTGCCGAAATATACGAGGCGAAGAGCCCTGACCTCTCGGCCTTCTTCGAACGCGGCGGCAAGCTAATGCTGTGGCACGGCGAGAGCGATCCCGGCCCCAGCCCCGTCGGCTCGACCGACTACGCGTTACAGGTGCTCGGCGCGAACCCGCAGGCGAACGACCAGTTCCGCTATTTCCTGCTCCCCGGCGTCGGCCACTGCCAGGGTGGACCGGGCGCGGACCTGGTCGACTATCTGGGCGCGATGGACGAGTGGGCCAGCGGCGGCACCGCGCCCGAACGGCTGATCGGAACAAAGGACGATGGCTCGCTCACCCGCCCGCATTGCGCTTGGCCCAACGTGGCGCATTACAAGGGCGAAGGTGACACCAACAATCCGGCCAGCTGGACCTGCGAGCCGCGCAAGAGCTGACGAAAACCGCGCCACTGGCGTTTACCATTCGTTCCGATTGCCTCTAGGGTCGGGCTGATGGCCGAGCCCCTTCCCCTTCCCGCGCTGCATGCAAGCCACTCGGGCTGCTGGCAGCGCGGTGCTAGCGGCGACACCGCGCAGATCGGGCGCGGGCAAGCGGTGATGGCGGCGGCCGATACGCCTAACCTGGTGCTCAACGCGCCGCTGGTGGCGACGCGGCTGGGCTACCCTGATCTTTCCGGGCTCGACCTGCTGGAGCTGTTCGCCTTCGTCCACCCGGCGCGCTTCTGTGTGCCGACCCCGCGCGGGCTCGCCCATGCGCTGGAGCTGGAAGAGCCTGCCAGCGATGCCGAGGTGCCCACATTTCTCCAGCGCGCGGCAGGCACGTTGCTCGCGCAGTGCGAAGCCTCCGACTGGGCGGAACGCGAAGGCGCGTGGAGCGTGCTGCAATCGCTCGTCCGGCTGCGCTGGACCTGGGCTCCGGTACTCGCCCCACATGTGGCCAAGCCAGAACGCGCCGAACGCTGGCTGTTCGCGCGCCTGCCCGAATGGGAAGAGGCCGCCGAACGCCCGCAACCGGCGCAGGTCACGCTGGCGGAGGACGCAGTCGAACAGCGGCTTGCGGTGCTGACCGGCAGCGAGGCCGAGCGGCGCGAAGGGCAACGCCTCTATTCACGTAAGGCCGCGCACGTCTTCGCGCCCCGGCTCGCACGCGGACAGCCGCACCTGCTGCTGGCGCAGGCGGGCACCGGCATCGGCAAGACGCTTGGCTATCTCGCCCCCGCTTCGCTCTGGTCGGAAAACTCGCACGGCACGGTCTGGGTCTCGACCTACACCAAGAACCTACAGCGGCAGCTGCGCGAGGAGAGCCGCCGCGCCTGGCCCGAACGCAGGCCCGATGGCAGCCAGCCGGTGGTCGTGCGCAAGGGTCGCGAGAACTATCTGTGCTTGCTCAATCTCGAAGACGCTCTGCAAGGCGGCTTCTCGGGCCGCCCCGCGATCCTCGCGCAACTGGTGGCGCGCTGGGCCGCCTATAGCCAGGACGGCGACATGATCGGCGGCGACCTGCCCGGTTGGCTCGGCACGCTGTTCCGCCAGCGCGCGATCCGCTCGCTTACCGACCAGCGCGGCGAATGCATCTATGCCGGGTGCCCGCATTTCCGCAAATGCTTCATCGAGCGCGCCTCGCGGGCCTCGGCGCAGGCCGATCTTGTGATCGCCAACCACGCGCTGGTGATGATCAACGCCGCGCGCGGTCGCGATACGGCGCAGCGCCCGACGCGGATCGTGTTCGACGAAGGCCACCACGTCTTCGACGCCGCCGATTCGACCTTCTCCGCCGCACTCAGCGGGATGGAGGCGATCGAACTGCGGCGCTGGATCATCGGCCCCGAGCGCGGCTCCAAAGGCAGGCGTCGCGGGCTTTCCGCGCGGCTCGCCGATGTCGCGAGCTATGACGACGAAGCCGGAGACGCGGTAGAGGCAGCGCGCCATGCCGCCGAGGCCCTGCCCGGTTCGGGCTGGCTTGACCGGCTGGCCGAAAGTGCGCCGTCCGGCCCCATCGAAACGCTGCTCGGCGCGATCCGCGCGGTCACCTATGCGCGCGACGAAAGCGGCGGACAGGAAGCAGGCTACGGCATCGAAACCGAGGCCGCCCAGCTCGACGGCCCGCTGGTGGAGTTGGCACAGGAGGGCTCGGCCGCGCTCGCCGCGATCCGGCAGCCCTTGATCAAGCTCGGCCTGCGGCTGGAGGCGCTGCTGGAAGAAGGCCCGGACTGGCTCGACGGGCAAGGCCGGGCGCGGATCGAGGGCGCGCGCCATTCGCTCGTCTGGCGGATCGACACGCTGGCCTCGTGGCAGGCCATGCTTGAACGATTGGGCGGCCCGACCGACCCGCAATTCGTCGATTGGCTCGCCGTGGCGCGCGGCGATGCGCGCGAATACGATGTCGGGCTTTATCGCCACTTCCTCGACCCGATGCAGCCCTTCGCACAAACGGTGCTCGAAGGCGCGCACGGGGTGATGCTGACCAGCGCCACCCTGTGCGACCGCGATGCCGAAGGGCCGGACTGGGACGAAGCCGTGGCCCGCTCGGGCGCCACCCACCTCGGCCTCGCGACCGAACGCATCGCCGCCAGCAGCCCGTTCGACTATGCCGCGCGGGCCGAGATCCTGATCGTCACCGATGTGCCCAAGGGCGACCTTGCCGCGCTCGCCGGAGCCTATGCCCGGATTATCGAGACCTGCGGTGGGGGCGTGCTCGGACTGTTCACCGCGATCCGCCGCCTGCGCAGCGTACACGGCCGCATCGCCGACCGGCTCGCGCGCGCAGGCCTGCCGCTCTATGCCCAGCATGTCGATCCAATCGACACCGGCACGCTGGTCGACATCTTTCGTGACGATCCGCACGCCTCCTTGCTCGGCACCGATGCCCTGCGCGACGGGGTCGACGTGCCGGGGCAATCGCTGCGCTGCGTGGTGATGGAGCAGGTGCCCTGGTCCAAGCCGAGCATCCTCCACCGCGCCCGCCGCGCGGCAGGCGGCGGCAGCGCCTACGACGACCGCGTGATCCGCGCCCGCCTCGCGCAGGCGTTCGGACGGTTGATCCGCAGCCGTGACGACTTCGGCCACTTTGTCGTGCTTTCGCCAGCTTTCCCCTCGCGCCTGCTGACGGCCTTTCCGCCAGGCGTTCCGGTCACACGGTTGACTCTTGAGGACGCTTTACAACGGCTCGGAGAGGGTCTTTTGTCGCTCGACACAACCATGCCGCATCCGGCGGCAGAGCAAGGAGAGTGGCCAAGGTGAAGCGGCTGGGCCTGTTCCGCCATGCCAAGTCCGACTGGGACGACATGAGCCTGCGCGATTTCGACCGCGGGCTTAATGCGCGTGGCCGGCGCGGGGCGGCTCTGATGGGTCGCCATATCTCCGAATACGGAGCGAAGTGGGACCGTGTGCTGGCGAGCCCAGCCAAGCGCATCCGGCTTACGCTTGAATCGAGCGCGTTGGCCGTGCCGGTCGAATTCGTCGATGCAGCCTATCTCGCTGACAGCACCACGCTGATGGGTATGCTCACCGCCATCGAGGGCGATCCTGCGGCAGTGATGCTGGCAGGGCACAACCCTGGCCTGCAGGAACTCGCGCTCGACCTTGTCGGGGCGACCAACGAGAATGCGCTGTTCAGCGAAGTGCTCGCGAAGTTCCCCACCGCTGGCTTTGCCGTGCTCGATCTCGCCATCGACAACTGGGCCGATTGCGCACCGGGCTGCGGCCGCATCGTGCATTTCGCGCGGCCACGCGACCTCGATCCCGAACTGGGTCCCCTCGGCGTAAGCTGAATGACGCCAATTGGCGTCTGGGCTTAGTTATCCAGGCTGCGGGCAAGCTTGGCACGGACGGCCTGCAACTCCCCGAGCAGATTATCATCCGTCGGTGCCTTCTGTGCCGATGGGCGGCGCCGTGCGGTAGCATTGTCGGCATCAGGCTGCTTGCCCTCGAGCACGTTGCGCGCGCCCTTTAGCGTATAGCCTTCTTCATTGACGAGCTTGTCGATACGGCTAACCAAGGCAACATCTTCGGCGCGGTAGAGTCGGCGCCCGCCGCTGCGCTTGAGCGGGGTGAGCATCGGGAATTGCTGTTCCCAGTAGCGCAGTACATGCGGCTTGAGGCCGAGCGCTTCGCAGACTTCGCCGATGGTTCGCATTGCGCCGGGTGCCTTTCCGTCGCTGAAACGGACCTGTCCGTGCATTTCTGTCATCAGCTTGAAGCGATCCTGTCCTTCAGCTTCTGGCTCGCGCGGAAGGTCAGCACGCGCCGCGGGGTAATCGGTACTTCGACGCCGGTCTTCGGATTGCGTCCGATCCGTTCTTTCTTGTCGCGCAGCACGAAACTGCCAAAGCCCGAAATCTTCACGTTCTCGCCATCGGCCATCGCATCGCACATCTTGGTGAGGATTTCCTCTACCAGCGCGAGACTTTCAGCCCGCGAAAAGCCCATCTTGTGATTGATCGTTTCTGCCAGATCGGCCCTGGTGAGGGTGCCGACGGATCGCATATTTACCATGCGCCCATTCCTATCGCTGTGTTTGACTACCCCGAGCGCCTCTTGGGGCAAAGACTGACGGATAGCAAGGAAAAGCGCAGGAAATTTCCCCTATCTACAGGTCAAACACGCAACAATGTTGCACCCCAGGTGAACCCGCCCCCCATTGCCTCAAGCATGACGAGCTGTCCCGGCTGGATTCGGCCGTCGCGGCGAGCGACGTCGAAGGCGAGCGGAACCGAGGCTGCCGATGTGTTGGCATGGCGATCAACGGTCACCACCACCTGATCCATCGCCAGTCCGAGCTTGCGCGCGGTGGCATCGAGAATGCGCAGGTTCGCCTGATGCGGCACCACCCAATCAAGTGCACTGGCAGGGACCTGCGCCTCCGCCAGCACCTCTTCGAGCACCTCGGCGAGGTTCTTTACTGCGTGGCGGAACACTTCGCGCCCCTTCATCCGCAAATGGCCCACCATCTCACTGGTCGAAGGACCGCCATCCACATAAAGCAGATCGTTATGCGCGCCATCGGCATGAAGGCGGCTGGCAAGCACGCCGGGACCATCCTCTGCCACCTCGCGCGCCTCAAGTACGAAAGCCCCCGCTCCGTCGCCAAACAGAACGCAAGTGCCACGGTCATCCCAATCGAGCACGCGGCTCATCGTTTCCGCGCCGATCACTAGCGCCCGGCGCGCCATACCGGTGCGCAACATGGCATCGGCAGTGCTCATCGCGTAAAGAAAACCGGAACAGACTGCGGCGACATCGAAGGCCGGAAAGCGGGCCCCACCCAGCGCATGCTGGACCTTGGTGGCGGTAGCGGGAAAGGTCTGGTCGGGCGTGCAGGTGGCCAGCACGATGAGGTCGATCCCGTCGATGCCCACACCCGCATCGGCCAGCGCAGCGCGCGCAGCGGCGGTCGCGAGGCTCGAGGTAGTTTCCCCCTCGGCTGCCAGATAGCGCTGCCGGATGCCAGTGCGCTCGCGAATCCACTCATCGCTGGTGTCGACCTTCTCGGCCAGCTCTTCATTGGTGACACACCGCTCCGGCAAGGCCGAACCGGTGCCGATCAGAACCGAACGCATCATTATTGCTGTCCCTGCCCCTGCGCTGCTGCGGTGCCATTGCCCTTCAACGCGCGATCGTCGAGCGCGGCGAGATCGGCGGCGATGCGTGTGGTCAGATCATCTTCGAGCAGGCGCGCAGCGACGGCGACGGCATTGGCCACGCCTTGGGCATTGGCACTGCCGTGCGACTTCACGATAACCCCGTTGAGGCCAAGGAAGACGCCGCCATTGTGGTTGTTCGGGTCGAGATGATGGCGCAGCAGTTCGGTCGCAGGGCGCGAAATAAGGAAGCCGATCTTCGAGCGAATCGACGAGCGGAACGCCGTTTTCAGCAAGTCGGTCACGAAACGGGCCGAACCCTCGATAGCCTTCAAGGCGATATTGCCCGAGAAGCCGTCGGTCACCACCACGTCGACATCGCCGCGGTTGATCTTGTCGGCCTCGACATAGCCCTCGAAACGCATGGCCAGCCCAGTCGCATCACGCAGGAACTGGGCCGCGTCCTGAAGCTTGTCGGTGCCCTTGGTGTCTTCGGTGCCGATGTTCAGCAGGCGCACACGCGGTGCTTCATTGGCGCAAACGATGCGCGAATAGGCCGCGCCCATAACCGCGAACTGAACGAGATTGCGTGCATCGCATTCGGTGTTGGCCCCGAGATCGAGCATGATCACGTCGTGCTCTTCGAGCGTCGGCATGAGCGCTGCAAGCGCGGGCCGGTCGATACCGGGCATGGTGCGCAGCGCGAGCTTGCTCATCGCCATCAACGCGCCGGTGTTGCCGCCGCTGACGGCGGCGCCACACTTGCCTTCTTTCACGGCCTGAATGGCGAGGCCCATCGAGGTGGTCTTGGCGCGACGCAACGCGCGGCTGGGCTTTTCATCGCCCGCCACCACATCCTCGCAATGGAGGATTTCGGAGGCTTCGCGCATATTCGGGTGCGCTTCCAAGGCCTTGCTGATGCGGGATTCATCGCCGACCAGCAAGAACTTGAACTGCTCATGACGGCGACGCGCAAGCGCCGCGCCTGAGATCATCACGCGCACGCCCTCGTCCCCGCCCATCGCATCGATCGCGATACGCGGAAGACTCATGCCGAAAACCCCTGTTACTCGTGGGTGGCTTTACAGCCCGACCGAAACGATCTCGCGACCGTTGTAGAAGCCGCAGTGCGGGCAAAGGTTGTGCGGGCGCTTGAGCTCGCCACAGTTGTTGCATTCGTGGAAGGCCTCGACCTTCAGCGAATCGTGAGAGCGCCGATTGCCACGGCGATGCGGCGAAACTTTTCTCTTAGGGACAGCCATGGCGGCACCTGTTCCTTAAATCGTCAAATAATGTTGCCAGCGCACTAGGCCAAGCGTTCAGCCCACGCAAGCGTGAGAGAAAATGAAGGTGCCTGGCAGTGCGGCGAAGGCGCGCGCTATAGCGGTTTCTGGGCAGGTTGCAAGCACGGCCTGTGCGGTTTATTCCATACCCACCTCACGGGAAAGCGCATTCAATGGCTCAACTTCCAATCTCGCTCGGCGCTCTTGGGGTGGCCGCGCTCATTAACCTGTGGCTGGCGATCCGCTGTGGCAAGGCGCGCATCGAAGCCAAGGCGATGCACGGCGACGGCGGACATCCTCTTCTCCTGAAGCGCATGCGCGCCCAGGCAAACTTCGTGGAGTACACCCCCTTCGCGCTTCTCCTCGTGTTGGGGCTCGAGCTTTCCGGGCATGCCGGATGGCCGCTGGCGCTGACAGCAAGCCTTTTCCTCATCGGGCGGGTCAGCCATGGGCTCGGCATGGATGCCGACATCGCCGGCCCCTTGCGCCAGGCCGGCATGGCGCTGACCTTCCTGCCGCTGCTCGGACTGATTGCAGCAGCGCTGCTCGCCGCGTTCGGACTTATCTGACAGCCGCGTCGCCCACATAAGGGTTGCTCTTGCGCTCGGCCCCGAAGGTCGAATGCGGGCCATGGCCAGGCACGAAGGTCACATTGTCGCCCAAGGGCCACAGCTTGCCGGTAATCGCATCAAGCAGGTCCTGATGGTTGCTCATGGGGAAATCAGTCCGCCCGATCGATCCTGCGAACAGCACGTCGCCAACGAAGGCGAAACTGGTTTCGCGGTGGAAGAACACCACGTGGCCAGGCGTGTGGCCGGGGCAATGGATCACCTCGAAGGTGACCTCCCCAACGCTGACGGTGTCGCCGTCCTTCAGCCAGCGGGTCGGCTCGAACACCTTGGTTGCGATCCCAAAGCGCGGGCCATCCTCGTCGAGCCGCGAAATCCAGAACCGGTCTGCCTCGTGCGGGCCTTCGATAGGAAGGCCCAGCTCTTCGGCGAGTATTCCAGCCTGCCCGCAATGATCGGCATGGCCATGGGTAATCAGGATCTTCTCAAGCGTGACGCCCGCGCGAGCCACCGCATCCTTGAGCTTGTCGAGATCGCCACCAGGATCGATCAGCGCGCCCTTCATGGTCTTCGTACACCAGACCAGCGAACAGTTCTGCTCGAACGGGGTCACGGGAACGATGGCGGCGCGCAAGGGGGCTTCTTTGGTCATAGCCCCGATGTGCGGCCTCGGCGGCCCATAGGCAAGGCCTGCGCTAAACGCGCCCGCCCTTCCACACTACGCGGCCGATAATCGCAAAATCCTCGGCATTGGCCGAAATCGGCGGATAGGCGAGATTCTGCGACAATAACGAGAAGCGCCCACCGCCCTGGCTCGCCAGCCGCTTGACCAGCAGCGTATCATCGAGCCGGACGACATAAACGCCATCACGGAACGGCTGCTCGCGCAAATCAACCAGCACCTCGTCGCCCTCGCGCAGCAGCGGCTCCATCGAATCGCCAACCACACGAATGGCGGAAAGTTTCGCACCTTCGAGCCCCTGCTCGGCCAGCCAGCGGCGGCTGAAGCGGAAGGAGTCGAACGCCTCCTCGACATGATGCATCGCGCCGGGACCTGCCGAAGCATCGATATTCAGCCGCGAGACCTCGACCCAGTCGCTGCCCGTCGCAGGCACGACCTCAGACGGCCCGCCCAGCTCTGATTCGTCCAGCCCAAGGAACTGCGCAAGCTTGCGCCGATCCTCCTCTTCGAGCTTTCGCGGCGAACCCTTTGTGATATATTGCTGGAGATAGGTCGGGTTGCGCCCGATCATCCGCGAGAGCGCGGCCAGGCTCGACCCCCTATGGCGGGCGGCCTCGGATAAGCGGGTTCTAGGGTCCATTATCATTTTCCTACGGGCCTTGCGTAATTTTTCCTAGACGAAGTATTTTTCCTAGACAAGCGCCAATTTTTTTCTATCGTGGCGGGCACCGAATCGCATTCGGATCAACGTTAGAACAAAACAAGAACTTTAAGGGGAAACAGGCTGTGCTCATTCGCGAGATAGAGATCTTCCTGCGCCTCAATCGCATGGCGCCCACCACCTTCGGCCGCCTGGCAGCGCAAGACCCACGCTTCGTGCTTGATCTGCGCAATGGGCGCCGTCCTCGGGTCGAAACCGCAGGACGTGTGGAACATTTCATGAACAACTATAAGCCAGCCTCGCTCGGAGCCTTTTGCCATGCATGATGCCGCCGTCTCCCAACGCCCTGCCCGCAAGCACCGTACCGGCACTTCGGGCAGGCTGCTCGCAGCGCTGGCAGACCTTGCCCGACACAAGTCGCGCCTGACTCATCACCACGAGGCGAGTTGGGCCAGCATCACCTTTGCCGGGACGCGCCATCGTGTCACGCTGGAATTCCGCGGTACAGAAGCCATCGAAGCGGGTGAGAACTTCATCGCCCTTCTGCCCGAGCACGAATTCGCCATACCCGGGCAGCTGGTCGCCGATGCTGCCGTGATTGAGGTCGACCATTGCCTCGATCCGGCAGTGCTGAGCGTCACCTGCGAACTGCTGTTGTTGGAGGAGAGCTAGGACTCCTCGCAGCTCCACAGGCAACGTGGCAGCGCCGCCCGCTAGTATCCGAGGGCGAGATCGACCTCGGCCTCGAGCGGCGCGCCATCGTTCCAGGCCTCACAATTGGCCAGAAAGCGCCGTGCGGTCTCCTCGCGCATCTGCGGTGTGGGCAGGCCCGCCATATGCATGGTGATGCGGATGTTCGGGCAGTCCCACAGGTAATGGTCTGGAGCAATCGGCTCCGGGTCGGTGAGGTCGAGGATCGCTCCGCCCAGGCGCCCGGCATGGAGCGCATCGGCCAGTGAACGCTGGTCGATAATATCCGCGCGGGCAAAGTTCACCAGCACCGCCTCGGGCTTCATCGCCGCGAGTTCCGCCGAGCCGATCATCCCGGCAGTCTCGGGCGTGCCGGGCATGGCGAGGATCACCCAGTCGAAATCGCCTAATCGCGCGCGCCACTGGTCCGGGCCCAGCGCGCCATCGCGTGCGCTGCGCCGCATCGGCGTAACCTCGACTTGCAACCCTTCGAGAATGCGTCCGATGGTGCTTCCGATCTCGCCATAGCCCATGATGAGCGCCCGACTGCCCTTCAGCTCGCGCATCGAGCTGGGCCACTTTGCCCATTCCTTGCGGTCATGCGCGCGGATCAGGTCGCCATAGCCGCGCGCCTCGGCGAGCATCGACATCACCGCGAATTCGGCTACGGCATTGGCGTTGAGGCCAGATCCATTGGTGAGCCGCACCCCGCGCTGTGCGAGCATGTCGAGCGGCATCCAGTCCACGCCGGCAAACTGGCTGTTGAGCCATTGGAGCTTCTCCGCCCGCTCCAGCGCCACCAGCGCATCGGTCTTATCGAACATGTCGAACCAGCCGATCTCGGCTTCGGGTGAGAGCGCCTTCAGCTCCTCGCCATCCTCCCAGAAGCGCGCCTCGATCCAGTCCGGCAGATGCGGCTCGATCATCTCGCGGTAAACGCCCGGAAGAACTGCGATTGTCATTCTCTATCCTCTCTTATCGTCACTGCGAGTGGCGCTTCAGAGCTTCCATTCCCACCCCAGCGGATCTCCGTCCATCACCTCCACGCCCTTCGCAGCGAGCTCGTCGCGCAGCGCATCGGATGTGGCAAAGTCCTTCTCCGCGCGCGCTGCTTTGCGGCGGGCGAGCAGTTCATCGATATCGGCGGCGGTGATCGTAGCCAGCTTCGGCCTGATGCGCAGGTCTGCCCTGGTGAGGCTTAGCAAGCCAAGCCCCAGGACCGCATCCATCGCCGAGATCACCTGCGCCTTGTGCATCGGATCGAGCTTCTTCTGCCCCAGCACCTCTTCGAGCACGGTCAGCGCCTGCGGCGTATTGAGATCGTCCTCCACCGCGCTTTCAAACCGGCCGAGTAAGGGCAGGAACGCCCCGCCCACTTCTCCACGCGCGTCGGCAAAGGTCCAGCCGCCTTCAGGCGTCTCGGGCAGCGCATCGAGCTTGGCCTTCAGCACGTCGATCGCGATCAGCATCCGCTTCAGACGGGTGAGCGCGGCCTCCAGACCCTCCCACGAGAATTCCAGCTCGCTGCGGTAGTGCGCTTGCAGGCACATCATGCGGTAGGCGAGCGGGTGGTAGCCTTTGTCGATCAGCAGTTGCAGCCGCAGGAACTCGCCCGAAGACTTGCTCATCTTGCCGCTGCGCTCGACGAGGAAGTTGTTATGCATCCACACCCGCGCGCCGCTGTTGGCGGGCTCGGCCAGCGAGCCGCAACCGCAGAAGGCCTGATTCTGCGCGATCTCGTTGGGGTGGTGAATCTCGCGATGGTCGATGCCGCCGGTGTGAATGTCGAACGGGAAGCCGAGCAGCTTTCCGCTCATCACCGAGCATTCGAGATGCCAGCCCGGAGCGCCCCGGCCCCAGGGAGAATCCCACTCCATCTGCCGGGTCTCGCCGGGAGGGGTCTTGCGCCAGATCGCGAAGTCGGCGGCGTTGCGCTTGCCTTCCACCGCCTCGATCCGGCCCTCGCCCTCTTCGGTCACGGCGCGGGCAAGGCGACCATAGTCCGCCACGGTCGAAACGTCGAAATAGAGCCCGCTATCCAGCTCATAACAATGCTCGGCGGCTATGCTCTTCGCGAAGGCGAGCATGTCGTCGATATAGTCGGTCGCCACCGACCAGTGCGCGGGCGCGCGGATATTCAGCGCCTTCACATCGGCCCAATAGGCCTCGGTATAGTGCTTGGCGATGTCCCAGATCGACTGCGCCCGCTGCGCCGCCATCTTCTCCATCTTGTCCTCGCCCGCATCGGCATCGTCGGTGAGGTGGCCCACATCGGTGATGTTGATGACATGGGTGAGCTTCAGCCCGCGCGCGCTCAGCGTCCGGCCCAGCACATCGGCGAACACATAAGCGCGCATATTGCCGATGTGCGGGTAGTTATAGACGGTCGGGCCGCAGGTATAGACCCGCGCCTCGCCCTCATGGACGGGAGAAAACGGCTCAAGTTGCCGGGTCAGCGAATTGAACAGGACCATCTGCGTCATATGCCGCGCCTGATGCGCGAAGCGGGGCGAGTAATCAATGGCCGGCTTGCCGAGGGCCGCCCGTCAGATTTCTTCACTTTGGTTGGGAGCCTTTTCGCGCAATCAGGCGTTGAACCGATGCGACCCTGAGAGCTGACTGCAAAATAGCCAGTTTCTCGCCTTAGCCCCGCTGCTTTCGTGCGGCGGGGCTCTATCGCTCTGAGCCCATCGCCAGACAGCCTATTGCGATACCTCCATGGCAACCACCTGCCAGCCCAGCCCGCGCCGTTCGAACATCAGCACCGGGCCAGCGCTGCCATCGTCATAGGTGCTTACGCCGCGAAAATGCGACAGGTCTTCGCGCTCGACACTCCAGCTCAGTTCCCGGTTGCGCAGGGCGGGCGGGAGCAGCGTGGTCGCAACCGCGCCGGTGGTGATGATCGTCACCATGCCCTCCGGCGTGATCAGCGCATCGACCGCCGCATCGCCGACCGTGCCGAGGATCGCCCCGCCGATACCGTCGATCAAGCCATCGCCAGTAGGGGCGATCGAAGCATCGAGCTGCGCCCTGGTGTTCTCGCGCAGGGCAGGAAAGTCGATGGACGCTTCCAGTTCGGCGGTGTTGCGCGCTTCGGCGGCCTCGGCAAGGTCCTTCATCGCCAGCCAGGGCGAGAGATAGAACCAGCCGCCAAAGGCTAGCGCCACCAGGAGAATGAACAGAACAAGCTTACGCATCGAGGGGGTGCCTTTCGCGAAACGGGTCGCTAGTCGACCTCGAACAGGTCGGCCAGCTGCTCGATGATGGTGCCGCCGAGCTGCTCCACATCCATGATCGTGACCGACTTCTTATAATAGCGCGTAACATCGTGGCCGATACCGATGGCGGCCAGCTGAACAGGCGAGCTTTTCTCGATCCAGTCGATCACCTTGCGCAGGTGCTGCTCGAGATAGCCCGCGCTGTTCACGCTCAGCGTCGAATCATCGACCGGCGCGCCGTCGGAAATCACCATCAGGATGCGGCGATCTTCGGGGCGGGCGAGCAAGCGCTCGTGTGCCCACAGCAGCGCCTCGCCGTCGATGTTTTCCTTAAGCAGCCCCTCGCGCATCATCAGCCCCAGCGAGCGGCGCGCGCGGCGCATCGGTTCGTCGGCCTTCTTGTAGATGATGTGACGCAGATCGTTGAGGCGGCCCGGATTGGGCGTCTTGCCATCGGCCAGCCACTTCTCGCGGCTCTGTCCGCCCTTCCATGCGCGAGTGGTGAAGCCGAGGATTTCGACCTTCACCCCGCACCGTTCCAGCGTGCGCGCCATGATGTCGGCGCTGATCGCGGCGATCGAGATCGGGCGGCCCCGCATCGAGCCGGAATTGTCGATCAGCAGAGTGACGACCGTGTCCTTGAACTCCTGCTCCTGCTCGACCTTGTAGCTAAGCGAATGGCCCGGCGAGATTACCACGCGCGCCAGCCGCGCGGCGTCGAGCAGGCCTTCTTCCTGATCGAAATCCCAGCTGCGGTTCTGCTGCGCCATCAGGCGGCGCTGAAGCCGGTTGGCGAGCCGCGTCACCACGCCCGCAAGCCCCGCCAGCTGGCTGTCGAGATAGGCGCGCAGCCGATCAAGTTCGTCGAAGTCGCACAGCTCGGTCGCCTCGACCACTTCGTCGAACGAGGTGGTAAAGGCCTTGTAGTCGAAGCCCTCCGGCAGGTCTTGCCACGGCGCGTTGCGGCGCTGGGGGACCATCATCTCCTCGCCGTCGTCGCCGGGATCGCCCTCGCCCATCTCCTGTTCGCCGGACTCCTGCTCCTCGCCGTCGCCCTCGCCTTCCTCGCCCTCAGCCCCTTCGGCGGCGACCTCGGGCTGGTCGGACGGGTCAGCGCCGTCCTGCTCGTCGGTCTCGTCCTGCTGGTCACCGGATTCGTCGGGGTTTTCCTCCTCCTCGCCGCCGTCGTCGGGCTCCTGCTCGACCGGGACCATGTCGAGATGGCGCAGCATGTCGAGTGCCAGCGTCTGGAACGCCTCCTGATCTTCCAACGCATCGGTGAGCCGCTCGAAGTCGTCGCCGATGCGGCTTTCGATATGTTCGCGCACCAGGTCCACGCCCTCGCGCGCGGCGGCCGGAATGGGCTGCCCGGTCAATTGTTCGCGCAGCATCAGGGCAAGCGCGGTCTGCATCGGCACCTCACCTGCTTCTGCGGCGCGCGTGATGGCGTCGCTTGACAGGCGCTGCTCGGTCATGGCGGCGAGGTTCGCGCGCATTCCGGCGAAGTCGCGCTCACCGATAGCCTCGTAGCGGGCGCGCTCGATCGCGTCATAGCAGGCGCGCGCCTCGATATCCTCGGGCATATGCGCCTTGTGCAAACGGGCATTGTGGTGCCGCATCTTGAGCGAGAAACTGTCGGCAAAGCCGCGCGCCTCGCGTGCTTGCGCTGGCGAGACCTCACGCCCCGGCGAGGGCACGCGCATGGTCTTGCCGGCCGCGAAGGGAGCGTCAGTGGTCCAGTTGACCTCGGTTTCCGGGTCGCGCGCAATTGCGCGGGCGGTGCCGGTCAGCGCGAGCTTAAAGCGATCGAGAGGGGATTCGTCAGCCATTGCTTCTGCCTATATGAGCAGCGCGGCTTAAGTGCCAAGCCCGCCGCACTGGAAAGACCGCCCGCGCGCCTTGACCCATGCGCCTGTTCGACTAAAGGGCGCCATTGTCATAGTTCGGACACAAACAGGAACGGTTGCACAAATGGTGCACTTGTATCCTGTCGAACGAGAGGTCTTTTTGTCATGAAACGCTCTGCTGCTCTGCTTCGGCTCGTCCCCCTGGCTGCTGCTGCAATCTGTAGCTCGGCTGCTGTGGCGGCCGATGAGGATGTGCAGTTCTACATTTACCTCAAAGGCAGCTTTTCGATTGCCGAGAATGTGACCAACACCACCGAAATTTCGCCGCGCTGGCGCGAGGGGTCGGACATTCTGCAACTGCGGACCACCTTTGAAACGCAAGCGGCCGATGGTCTGAAACTGGGCGCAGGCGGTGCATACATCGAATCGGGCGGCCGATATGAGATCCGGCCGCACCAGCAGATGGTCTATTCATCGGGGCCGATATCGGCGCGCACGCGGTTCGAGCAGCGGTTTTTCGAAGGCGCCGACCGGGTCGAGCTGCGGCTGCGGCAGAATGTGCAGTTCTCGCAGCCGATTGCCGAAGACATCAAGGCTTCAGTCACGGCCGAGGCACTTTTCACGCTGCAAAATCGGAATCGCGCGAACACGGAAAGGAGCGATCAGTGGCGCGGTGAAGTCGGTTTGCAAAAGCGCCTTAGCGACGAGTTTTCGCTGAGCACGGCCTATCGCGCGATTTACACGCCGCGAGATACGCGCAACGACACGCTCAACCACGTCGCCATTCTGACGCTGTCGTGGAAGCCCTGACCGGCAGGCCGGTCAGATCTGCGCACCCACGCCGAACACGCCGATCAGCAGCGGGTCGTTGGTCGCGCGCGGATTGGCACGGATTGCGCTTTCCTCGCCGCCGATCTCGCTCCAGATCGCATCGTTGATGCGGGTGGAGAAATTGCGCGACACTCCCGCAACATCGATCCCGGTCAGCCCGGTGAGCAATTCGCCCACCAGCGGATCTTGCGCGATTCGCATGGCCTCGCCCAGCTCGGGCACCATGGCCTCGATCAGCGCATTGCCCATCTCTCCGCGCAGGTAGCTCGTCGCCGCGCTCGGCCCGCCGCGCACCAGCGCCAACGCATTGGCGATACCGATGGTTCGCACCGCGTCGGTAACAAGCGGCGCAGCGCGGTCGGCCGCATCGATAGCGAGATCGGCGAAGCTGTCGTTCAGCCGCTGCTTGAAGATGTTGGAGGTGAGGATCGAGGCCAGCACATTGCCGCGCGTACCGAGGAGGTTCTCAAGCCCGATCGTGTCCACCGCATTGTCCCAATAGCCGCCCTCGGCGGCCATCTTCGCAAAGGCCCTCTCGGAGGAAAGGTAGAGCAACCGTCGTACCGCGTCTTCGAGGCTGAAGCCGCCGCCCATGCTCGCGCAGCCCGGCAGCATCAGTACCGCGCCACCCACGGCACCGCCCAGAAACAACCTTCTGCCAAGCCCCGGGCCACCTGTGGAAGGAACATTATCGGTCATAGTCGCACTCCTCGCCCTTGCCCGCCTTATGCGGCTGCTCCCATATTGCCTGCGTGCCTGCAAGACGTGTCCGCCTGCTGATGATGAACGCCGCATTGGGTCCGCTCGACTATCGGGTGCCCGATGGCCTGGACGTGAACGCTGGCGCCGTGGTGGTGGCGCCGCTGGGGCCGCGGCAGGTGCTGGGAATCGTGTGGGAGGAAGAGCGCCTCCCGGCCGAGCGGATCGACGATTCGCGGCTTCGGCCACTGCTCGGCGTCTGCGACGTGCCGCCGATCCGCGCGGAACTGCGGCGGCTGATCGAATGGTGCGCGGATTACTATTGCGCTCCGATGGCGTCGGTGGCGCGGATGGTGATCGCCAGCTCGGCGGCGCTGCGCGGTGCGGCGACCATGACCGAATACCGGCTCACCGGCGGAATGCCCGAACGCATGACCGCCAAGCGCGAACTGGCGCTGGCCGCGCTGGAGGGCGAACAGGCCTCACTGCGCGAACTGGCCGAAATGGCTGGCGTGAGCGAGGCGGTGCTGCGCGGGCTCGTCAATCAGGGCGCGCTGGAGCCGGTCGAGGTCGATTGCGACCGCCCCTACCCGCAGGCCCGCGCCGACTATGCGGTGCCCGAACTCAGCCCGCAGCAGGCCGAGGTCGCCGCGCGGCTGGTCGAGGCGACGGCGAGCGGCGGCTTCTCCCCCTTCCTGCTCGACGGCGTGACCGGCTCGGGCAAAACCGAGACCTATTGCGAGGCCATCGCCAGCGCGCTCGAGCACGGCCAGCAGGTGCTGGTACTGCTGCCCGAAATCGCGCTGACCGAGGCCTTCCTACGCCGGTTCGAGAACCGCTTCGGCGCTGCGCCGGTGCAGTGGCACAGCTCGCTCAAGGCGACCGAGCGCCGCCGCGCCTGGCGCGCCATTGCGGCTGGCACCGCGCAGGTGGTGGTCGGCGCGCGCTCGGCCCTGTTCCTGCCCTATGCCAATCTCGGCCTGATCGTAGTCGACGAGGCGCACGAGATCAGCTTCAAGCAGGACGATGGCGTGCGCTACAACGCCCGCGACGTCGCCGTGATGCGCGCCCGGTTCGAGCGTATTCCGGTGGTGCTGGCCAGCGCCACGCCCGCGCTCGAAAGCCTCGCCATGGCCGACAGCGGGGTTTACGAGCGGCTGGTGCTGCCGAGCCGCTTCGGCGGGGCGCAGATGCCCGCAATCCAGCTGATCGACCTCACCGAGGAACCGCCCGAGCGCGGCGAGTGGATCGCCCCGCCCCTGCGCCGCGCGCTGTTCGATCGGCTCGAAAAGGGCGAGCAGTCGCTCTTGTTCCTCAACCGGCGCGGCTATGCCCCGCTCACGCTTTGCCGCGATTGCGGGCATCGGTTGCAGTGCCCCCATTGCAGCGCATGGATGGTCGAGCACCGCTTCTCTGCGCGGCTGGCCTGCCACCATTGCGGCCACGAAATGCCGCCGCCCAAAGCCTGCCCAGAATGCGGCGCGACCGATAGCCTTGTGCCCTGCGGCCCGGGTGTCGAACGCATTGCGGACGAGGTCGCGCAGATCCTGCCCGATGCGCGGGTGACGGTCGCCACCTCGGACACGCTCAATTCACCCGAACGCGCCGCCCAGTTCGTGGCCGAGGCCGAACACGGCGCGATCGACGTGATCGTTGGCACCCAGCTAGTCACCAAGGGCTTCCACTTTCCGGAGTTGACGCTGGTCGGCGTGATCGACGCCGACCTCGGCCTAGAGGGCGGTGATCTGCGCGCGGCGGAGCGGACCTATCAGCAGATCGCGCAGGTTGCCGGGCGCGCCGGGCGCGGGGCCAAGCCCGGCGAGGTGCTGATTCAGACCCGCCATCCCGACGCTCCTGTCATCGCTGCCCTGGCAGCGGGTGACCGAGATGCGTTCTACGAAGCCGAAACCGAGGCGCGCCGCCATGCCCATGCCCCGCCGTTCGGGCGCTGGGCCGCCATCATCATTTCCTCGGAAGACGAGGCCGAAGCGCGCATGGCCGCCAACCGTATCGGGGATACGCGCCCACGCCTTCCGGACCTGCAAATTTACGGCCCCGCGCCCGCACCGATGGCTCTGCTGCGGGGCCGCTATCGCTTTCGTCTGCTCGTGAACGCGCGGCGCAGCGCGCAGCTGCAACAGACCATCCGCCAGTGGATTGCGGCGGTGCAGCATCCGCCCGGCGTGCGCGTGGGAATAGATATCGATCCTTATAACTTTGTTTAATGCACGCCGATGCAAACCCATCTAGTCGCCAGCCGATTGTGCCTTTAAGACAGCCAGCAAGGCTGCTCTGACGACCGGGAATTGACGACATGGACGACGCTCAGCTGGGCGAAAACACCAAAGGTTTCGACCACACCAATGCGCCGCCCATCCCCGAGGGCATCTCGCGCAACACGATGGAAGAGCTGCCCTTCTCGCTGGTTATTGCCGATGCGCAATTGCCCGATATGCCGCTGGTATATGTCAATCGTGCGTTCGAACGCGTGACCGGCTACAGCCGGGAGTTCGTGATCGGACGCAACTGCCGCTTCCTGCAAGGCACGGACACCAACCCCGCCGATCGCCAGCTCATCCACGATGCGCTGGAAGAAGGCCGCGAGATCACCGTCGATATCCTCAACTATCGCGCAGATGGCGAACCTTTCGTCAATCGCCTGCTGATTTCGCCGATGCACGATGGCGAGACAGTCACCCACTTCCTCGGCATCCAGTCGGAGCACCCTACCGACAGCGCCTTGGCCGAACGAGCCGCCCGGCTCGATGAGCAATTGCGCGAGGTGCAGCACCGGGTGAAAAATCACCTCGCGCTGCTGCTCGCGCTTATTCGCCTCCAATCGCGCCGCACGACCGATACCAAGGATGCGCTCGGTGTCCTCGCCAACCGGGTCGAAGCGCTGAACATGCTCTACGAGGAGTTCAGCCGCTCGGGCGATCAGGGCGAAGGCTCGATCGCGCTCGGTGTCTATGTGGGGCGCGTGTGCGGCGCGCTCAATATGATCGACGGTCACCGCGAGGTGCGTATGAACCTCGAGACCGATGAGGTGCGCGCCACACTCAACAGTGCCTCGCAAGTGGGGCTGCTGGTCTCCGAGCTGCTGACGAACGCGCTACAACACGGCTTTGCCGACGATGAGGCGGGCGAAGTCTCCGTACGCCTATGGTGCGACGAGAGCGGCGAACACGCGTGCCTCCAGGTGGCCGACAACGGCAGCGGCATCCCTGATGGTATCGACTGGCCGAACACGGGCAACCTTGGCGCGCGCATCGTGCGCGATCTGACCGGACGGGTCAAAGGCACAATCGACGTCGAGACCGGGACCGAGGGCACCACGGTCACGATCACCATTCCGCTGATTGCGCTCGGCTCTCAAGATACCGGTAAATAGCGACTACTAGAGCGCTAGCCCTTGCGTTCGCGCCGCAGCAGTTCGCGCTTGATCGCCTCGCCATAAGCATAGCCGCCCAGCGCGCCGCTGGCCTGCACCACCCGGTGGCACGGCACCAGCACGGCAACCGGGTTCGCACCGTTGGCGCTGCCCACCGCTCGGCTGGCACCCGGCTGGCCAAGCGCGGCGGCGATCTGGCCATAACTGCGCGTCTCGCCTGGTGGGATTGCTCGCAGCTGCTCCCACACGCGCTGCTGGAAAGCGGTGCCCGCCACGTCGAGCGGAATATCGGGCGCGGTGCCCGGCTCCTCTATCGCTGCCACCACCTGTTGCAACAGGGCAGCAAAGTCCGCCCCACCCTTCACCAGCTCGGCGCGCGGGAAACGGGCGCGCAGCTCGTCCTCTCCTTCGTTGAATGAGATCCGGCACACGCCCTTCGCGCTCGCCGCCACAAGTATCGGGCCAAGGCTCGTTGCGGCCACCGCCCAGGTAATCGTCACGCCCGCGCCGCCGCGCGCCCAAGCGCTTGGTGTCATGCCCAATGTTCCCTCCATCGCAGCATAGAAGGTGCTCGCCCCTTCGAAGCCAGCGGCGTAAATCGCCTCTGTAACCTTGCCCTCGCCGCTCAGGCTGGCACGCGCCGCCTCCTGCCGCAGCGCCCTGCCAAAGGCCGCCGGTGACAGCCCCGTTGCGCGTGTGAATACTCGCTGCAAATGCGTCGGCGAATAGCCGCAGGCTTCGGCCAGCTCGGCCAACGGCACGGGCCGCGCCTGCGCTCGCAACAGGAGCAGCGCCTGTTCCACCGCCGCCGCGTCGCGCGCCACTTCGCAGGGACGGCAACGCTTGCAGGGACGAAACCCCTCGCCTTCCGCTTCGGCGGCCGTATTGAAGAAGCGGCAGTTATCGGGCTTTGGCCTGCGCGCCGGGCACGAGGGGCGGCAATAGATTCGCGTCGAGGTCACGCCCACCACGAAACGCCCGTCGAAAGTGCGGTCGCGCCGCGCAAAGGCTTCAGCCATCTGGGCAAGCGAAAGGTCCATGTCCGTTATCTAGGGCGGAAATGTGAGCTATGCTTCCCGAATCTTGCGCTTAAAGCGAGGACAGGCAAAAGGGGGCCATGATCGCGCACTCAATCCGCAAGCTCGCCCTGACGCTGAGCATTCTGTTCGCCGCCATGATCGTCACGGCACCGGCGCAAGCTGATGAGGCCGATATCGCCGCCGCCGCGCGCGGTGTGGTGCGCGTGGTCATCATCGGGCGCGATGGCGATCAGATCTTCCCCATAGCCCACGGCACCGGCTTCGTGGTGGGGGACGAGCGGATCATAACCAACGCCCACGTCATCAACCCGGCCATCGAGGACAAGCGCCTATCCATCGGGATCGTCCCGCCCGAAGGTGGCGACGCGGTCTATGCCCGGCCCATTTCGGTGAGCCCGCGCAACGACTTGGCGATTCTCGCCACCACCAAGCCTATGAACCTGCCCGTGCTCACCATCGCGGGCAATCCAGTCAGCGGACAAAGCGCCGTCACCGCCATCGGCTACCCCATGAACGTCGACCGCGCGCAGGGGCTCGATCAGAACGACCTGTTCCGCGCCACCCCTCCTGTGATGAGCACCGGGTTCCTCTCGGGCCGCCGCCCGAGCCGCGAAATGGACACCCTGCTCCACACCGCGCCGATCGCGCGCGGCAACTCGGGTGGCCCGCTGGTTGACGATTGCGGACGGGTAATCGGGATCAACTCGTTCGGCGCCGAGAGCGAGGGGACAGAGGCCGAGTTTTTCTTCGCGGTGAGCACGCGCGAACTGCTGCCTTTCCTGCGTGCGAACGATATCCAGCCCCAACTCAACGCGCTGGCGTGCCGCTCGCTCGCCGAGCTGGACGCGCAAGACGAGGAGCGCCGCCAGCAGATGATCTCCGCCGAGCAGCGCCGCGCCGAACAGGCCGAGGCCGAGCTGGCCAGGCGCGAGGAGGAATTGCGCCGCAATCTCACCTATCGCACCATCGATACGCGCGCGAACCGCATGGCACTGGCCCTGCTTCTGTTCGTGATCGCGCTGGCCGCTGGCGGCGGAGCTTACCTCATGCATCTGCGCGGCGACATGCGTCAGCGCGCGATTATCGGCAGCGTGGCGGTTGTCGCGTTGGTGGGAGCAGCCATCGCCTGGCTCACTCGCCCCACCTTCGCCGACATCGAGCGCGATCTTGCGGCTGCCCTGTTCCCGGAACTGCCCGCCGGAGAGCCCAGCAATCAACCGAGCGGGGCGATCGTGTCAGAGGCGACCTATTCCTGCGTCCTCGATCAGCAGCGAAGCCGTGTGACCAGCGCGCCCAAGCAGGATCTGGAAATCAACTGGTCCACACAAGGCTGCGTCAACGGGCGCACCCAGTATGGTCTAAACGCCGGTGACTGGACCCGCGTGTTGGTCCCATCGACGGAGGCTGCGGTGTCCGTCAACCGGTTCGATCCCGAGACAAGCGAATATGTGGTCGAGCGCTACCTGCTCGACCGTGACGCCATGAGCAATGCACGCGAACTGCGCAAGCAATACGAAGCCCCGCAATGCGGCGGCGGTGAACAGGCTGCGCGCAAACTGGGGATCGACCAGGGCGCGGTGATGACTGCCCTGCCCGACCGACCCAACGAGCGGCTGGTCTATCGCTGCACCCTGAGCGAAAGTGGCCCGGACTGACGGCGGACACACTTTCCCCATCAAAGGCTTGCCCCCCGGCCTTGCATCCCAATCCACCCGATGCTAGGCGCGCGCCGAGTTTGCCGGAGGGTGCTGCTAGTGCCCTGTTCTTCGGCGGAACACACATCAGTCTACTCGGACAGTTTGAAGGATATTTCGCGCGTGGAGCTTTCCGCCGGTATTCAGGCCAGCCTGGCAGGGCGTTACGCCTCGGCCCTGTTCGATCTCGCAAGTGACGCGGGCACCGTGTCGTCGGTCGAATCCGACGTCGACAAGCTCGATGCTGCACTGCGCGAATCGGGCGAGCTGCGGGCACTGATCCGCAATCCCGAGATCAAACGGTCGCAGATTGCCAATGTGATGGCAGGTCTTGCCGATCATCTTGAGCTTTCGGCCTTAAGCAAGAACTTCCTCGGCGTGCTGGCGAACAATCGCCGCGTGGCCGATCTGCCCGGCATGATCCGCGCCTTCGCCGCCATCGCGGCGGCCCAGCGCGGCGAAGTGCAGGCCGAAGTCGCCTCCGCCCACCCCCTCAGCGATACGCAGCTGGGTGAGCTGGAAGGCCGCCTGCGCGCCCGCGAAGGCCGCACGGTGAAGCTGAAATCCCGCGTCGACCCCGACCTTCTGGGCGGGCTTGTCGTCACCATTGGTTCCAAGCGCATCGATAGCTCGATCCGCACCCGTCTCAACTCGCTTGCCCAGGCCATGAAGAGCGCCTGAAACGCCGATTACCGAAAGGCTCAATGATGGAAATCCGCGCCGCAGAAATCTCCAAGGTCATCAAGGACCAGATCGCCAACTTCGGCACCGAAGCCGAAGTCAGCGAAGTCGGCACCGTGCTGTCGGTTGGTGACGGCATCGCCCGCATCCACGGGCTCGACAATGTGCAGGCAGGCGAAATGGTCGCTTTCGCCAATGGCACGCAGGGCATGGCCCTGAACCTCGAAGCGGACAACGTCGGTGTCGTGATCTTCGGCTCGGACGCCGACATCAAGGAAGGCGACAGCGTCAAGCGCACCGGCACCATTGTGGACGTTCCGGTCGGCAAGGGCCTGCTTGGCCGCGTGGTCGACGCGCTCGGCAACCCGATCGACGGCAAGGGCCCGCTCACCGACGTTACCCGTGAGCGGGTGGAGAAGAAGGCCCCCGGCATCATCCCGCGCAAGTCGGTGCACGAACCCGTGCAGACCGGCCTCAAGGCGATTGACGCGCTCGTCCCCGTCGGCCGTGGCCAGCGCGAGCTGATCATCGGCGACCGCCAGACCGGCAAGTCCGCCGTCGCCATTGACACCTTCATCAACCAGAAGGGCTGGAACAACGGCGACGACGAGAGCAAGAAGCTCTACTGCATCTATGTCGCCATCGGTCAGAAGCGCTCGACCGTGGCGCAGATCGTGAAGCAGCTCGAAGAGAACGGCGCGATGGAATATTCCATCGTCGTTGCCGCCACCGCTTCGGAGCCCGCTCCGCTGCAGTACCTCGCGCCCTACACCGGCGCCACGATGGGCGAATACTTCCGCGACAATGGCATGCATGGCCTGATCGTTTATGACGATCTGTCGAAGCAGGCTGTCGCCTACCGTCAGATGTCGCTGCTGCTGCGCCGCCCGCCGGGCCGCGAAGCCTATCCGGGCGACGTGTTCTATCTCCACAGCCGCCTGCTCGAACGTGCGGCCAAGATGAACGACGAGAACGGTGGCGGCTCGCTCACCGCGCTGCCAATCATCGAAACGCAGGCTGGCGACGTGTCGGCCTACATTCCGACCAACGTGATCTCGATCACCGACGGCCAGATCTTCCTTGAAACCGACCTGTTCTATCAGGGCATCCGTCCGGCCATTAACGTGGGTCTATCTGTGTCGCGCGTGGGCGGTGCGGCGCAGACCAAGGCGATGAAGAAGGTCGCTGGCTCGATCAAGCTGGAGCTGGCGCAGTACCGCGAAATGGCGGCCTTCGCGCAGTTCGGCTCGGACCTCGACCCGGCCACGCAGAAGCTGCTCAACCGCGGCGCGCGCCTGACCGAGCTGCTGAAGCAGGCCCAGTTCTCGCCGATGCCGGTGGAAGAGCAGGTCGTGTCGATCTTCGCCGGCACCAACGGCTACCTCGACAAGATCCCGGTTAACCGCGTGAACGAATACGAAGCCGCGATGCTCAGCTTCATGCGTCAGAACCACGCCGATACGCTGGCCTCGATCCGTTCGAGCGGCAAGTTCGAAGGCGCGGACAAGGATGCCGTGGTCGCCGGTCTCGACACCTTCGCCAAGCAGTTCGCCTAAGAGATAGAGGAGCTAACCCCTCATTCCGCTCGTGCTGAGCCTGTCGAAGCACCGTTCTTCTTCAAGCGCACCGTGACCAAGTAAGTGCAGCCCTTCGACAAGCTCAGGGCGAACGGATCAGGGGACTAGAACATGGCAAGTCTCAAGGAACTCAAAGACCGCATCAAGTCGGTCAAGTCGACGCAGAAGATCACCAAGGCGAAGCAGATGGTCGCCGCGGCGAAGCTGCGCAAGGCTCAGGCTGCGGCCGAAGCCGCGCGTCCCTATGCCGAGCGTCTCGCCGGTGTGATGGGGTCGCTCGCCAGCAAGGTGAGCGGCGCCGATGCTCCGCTGCTGCTTGCGGGCAACGGTAAGGACGACCGGCATCTGCTCGTCGTGGTCAACACCGACAAGGGCCTGTGCGGCGGTCTGAACGCCAACATCGTCAAGGAAGCCAAGCGGCAGGCCCGGTCGCTCGAACAAGCGGGCAAGCAGGTCACGTTCTACCTCGTGGGCAAGAAGGGCCGCGCGCCGCTCAAGCGCGACTATGCCAGCCAGATCGGCGACGGCTTCGACACCAGCGAAGTGCGCAACATCGGCTTTACCGAGGCCGAAGCGATTGCCGATGATCTCATCAGCCGCTTCGAGAAAGGCGAATTCGACGTCGCCTCGCTGATCTACCCGGTGTTCAAGAGCGCGCTGGCGCAAGATCCCACCACCGTGCAGATCGTGCCCGTCCCCGCACCAGAAGAGGTGACCGACACCGGCGCCGTGGTCGAATACGAGCCGAACGAGGAGGAAATCCTCGCCGACTTGCTGCCGCGCTACATCAAGACCCAGCTGTTCGGCGCGCTGCTCGAACGCGAAGCGTCGGAGCAAGGCGCTTCGATGACCGCGATGGACAACGCCACCCGCAATGCGGGCGAGCTGATCGACAAGCTGACCGTCCAGTACAACCGCAGCCGCCAGGCTGCGATTACCACCGAACTCGTTGAAATCATTGCCGGCGCGGAAGCGCTCTAAGAACCCGAGGTAAACCAATGGCTACCGCACCCGTCCTCAATCAGACCACCAATGGCTCGATCAGCCAGGTCATCGGCGCCGTCGTCGACGTGACCTTCCCCGGCGAGCTGCCCTCAATCCTCTCCGCGCTGGAGACCAAGAACGGCGACACCACGCTCGTCCTCGAAGTCGCCCAGCACCTCGGCGAGAACACCGTGCGCACGATCGCGATGGACGGCACCGACGGCCTGACCCGCGGTCAGGAAGTGATCTCGACCGGCAAGCAGATTTCGGTCCCCGTCGGCCCGAAGACGCTCGGCCGCATCATGAACGTCGTCGGCGCGCCGATCGACGAACTCGGCCCGATCGGTGCGGAAATGACCGCCCCGATCCACGCCGAGGCCCCGCCCTTCCTCGAACAGTCGACCGAAGCGGCCATTCTGGTCACCGGCATCAAGGTCATCGACCTGCTCGCGCCTTACGCCAAGGGCGGCAAGATCGGCCTGTTCGGCGGCGCCGGCGTGGGCAAGACCGTGCTCATCCAGGAACTGATCAACAACATCGCCAAGGGCCACGGCGGCGTTTCCGTGTTCGCCGGTGTGGGTGAGCGTACTCGCGAGGGCAACGACCTCTACCACGAGTTCCTCGACGCCGGCGTTATCGCCAAGGACGAGAACGGCGTTGCCACCAGCGAGGGTTCGAAAGTGGCGCTGGTCTATGGCCAGATGAACGAGCCGCCGGGCGCGCGTGCCCGCGTTGCGCTCTCGGGCCTGACCATGGCCGAGTACTTCCGCGACCAAGAAGGCCAGGACGTGCTGTTCTTCGTCGACAACATCTTCCGCTTCACGCAAGCCGGTTCGGAAGTGTCGGCGCTGCTCGGCCGTATTCCTTCGGCGGTGGGCTATCAGCCGACCCTGTCGACCGACATGGGCAACCTGCAGGAACGCATTACCTCGACCACCAAGGGCTCGATCACCTCGGTGCAGGCCATTTACGTCCCCGCGGACGACTTGACCGACCCTGCGCCCGCCACCTCGTTCGCGCACCTTGACGCGACCACCACGCTGAACCGCGCGATTTCGGAGCTGGGTATCTACCCGGCGGTCGACCCGCTCGACTCCACCTCGCGTGTGCTCGAGCCGCGCGTTGTCGGCACCGAGCACTACGAGACCGCGCGCCGCGTTCAGGAGATCCTGCAGAAGTACAAGAGCCTGCAGGACATCATCGCCATTCTCGGCATGGACGAGCTGAGCGAAGAAGATAAGCTGACTGTGGCCCGTGCCCGCAAGATCCAGCGCTTCCTCTCGCAGCCGTTCCACGTGGCCGAAGTGTTCACCAACATCCCCGGCAAGTTCGTGCAGCTCGAAGACACGATCCGCTCGTTCAAGGCGGTTGTGGAAGGCGAATACGACCACCTGCCCGAAGCAGCCTTCTACATGGTCGGCGGCATCGACGAGGCGGTCGAGAAGGCCAAGAAGCTGGCTGAAGAGGCCTGATTTTAAGTCCCCTCCCCTCGGGGAGGGGGTATAGGGAAAGACAATGGCTCTGCATTTCGAACTCGTCACGCCGGAAAAGCTGGTTCGCTCCGAGGAGGTCCACATGGTGGTCGTTCCCGGCAGCGAGGGCGAGTTCGGCGTGCTTGAGGGCCACGCGCCCTTCATGTCGACGATTGCCGACGGCGCGGTGCAGGTCTTCAAGACCGCTGGCGCCCAGCCCGAAAGCATCATGGTCCGCGGCGGCTTTGCCGAAGTGGGCGACAAGGGTCTGACCGTGCTCGCCGAGCATGTCGACGACTGACCAGAAGGCCGGGGCGTGAACACGCGCCCCGGCGTCTGCGCCCGGAAACGGCGCTTCTCCAGCGAGGCTGAAGCCATCGCCGTGGCGCTCAAGGCCGAGATCACCTTGCGCCCCTATCGCTGCCAGCTGTGCCGCGACTATCACCTCACCAGCCGCACCAAAGGCATGAAAAGCCTGCCGAGGTAGGCGGCCCTGCCCCTGACCTCAGTTAGCGGGAAGTGCGCTAGCTACTGTCTTCGTCGCTGTGTCGCAACAGCACCCAGGGGACGACACCGGGTACGAAGCGGTTGCGGTCCACACGGTCGAAGAATGGCGGAAAGTGATCGCCGACAATCAGAAAGTCGGTGGGCGGCAGATCCGGATCCATCGCCAGTGCGTCGATCGCCTCGGCAAGGTAGTGGTGCATTAGGAACAACCGGCAAAGCTGCGGGTTATCCTGCGCCCAGCTGCCATCGCCCAGCGTACACTCCATCGTCTCGATACTCTTGTCGCGCATGATCGGAAGATGCGTGTTCAGAGTGAGGAAATAGACCATTTGCGGCTTCGTCGCCGCTTTCAGCCGCTCTGCGATCAGGCCGGGTATCTGCTTGTCACAGGCTCCGGCGAAGACGCCATTGCAGCGGGATAACCCGAGACCATAGAGGTCATCGCGGAATAAGAAACTATCGAAGCCAATCAACGGATACCACCGGTCGCGCTGAAACAGGCTCGGGGTGAAGCCGTGGTAGGCGTGCGTCTCGTAGCCAGCCTTGCGATAGCGCGCGGGCAGGCACCCCAGCATCGGCTCGGTAACATCGTCGTAGCTCTGGCGGACTTGGCACAGCTCGCGCAGCTCGCCGCTGGTGGTCGATCCGTAGAACGGAATCTCACCATGCTCGACGGCATAGCGGCGACGCCACGCAGCCCTGTTCCAGTCCGCCGCGAAGATTGCTTTTTCCTGTTCGCCCACCGGAACGCCAAGCGCCTCGACAATCACCACCACCAGATGATGTCCACCGGCCTTCGGTTGGAAGAGATGCGCCTCATAGGTGGCAGCTTGCACGGGAGCACCTGCCGGGGCCTCGCGGCGGTAAGTGCTCCGGGTCGATTCAGTCGCCCAGTAGTCCACTGCGAGCACCAACATGGCCGCGAAAATGGCGAGAAGGAACGGCATCGGCGAGGTGAAGGGCTTGACGCTGGGTGCCTTGTAAAGGGCAATGGTGCAGGACACCATCAGCACAAGCGCCGCCAGCAGATATTCCGGCGAACGCAACGGCTTCACCTCGACAATGAACGGCCACAGCATGGAGAGCCCGTCCGGTCCCAGATTGAACAGGACCAGCACGTAATAGTAGATGGTATAGAGGATCAGACCAGCGAGGATCGCGCGCTTTACCCAGGGCCATTTCAGCTGCGCCGCGACCAGTCCTACCAGAGCGAAGGTCGCGAACATTGGGGTCATCGGTGGGGCGCCGACAAACCACATCAGCATAATCGCGAGATTAGGCAGCAGCAGCCAGTATACCAGCCAGCGCAGCGGAAAATCGCGGATCAAGGAGCTTTGCGACAACAGAGGATACACCGGATCATTTGAAGGCCCCTGCCGAACTAGGAAAACTTGGTAAACTCCGCGTTACCCTGCCCCTCTAACCCTGCCGCCTTCGCCGCGTCGGGGCATAGAAATCGGGCGGCTTGTCAGCCACCCAGCCTACGAACCTGGCGATGCCCTCCTGCTGCATCAGCTCGGCATGCGAGCCCTCCATGCGGGCCAGCTCGCCATTGGTGGCATGGGCATGTATCGCGCGGTGGCAGATCGGCTGAACAGGCACGGTCGCCTTGCCCTTCTTTGCCTTGGGGACGAGGTGATGCTGCTGCACCTTGTGCCCCAATGAACGCCCGCACAGCCAGCAGGCAGATTGCTCTTCCTCCGCGTCCTTTGGCCGTGGCAGGGATTTTTTAGCCATAGAGCCGTCACATGGCGCTATTGGCGAGCGACGCCAAGCAGGAAAGCCCACAGATCTTGACCAAAGCCACAGCAAACGACGCGCATGACTTCGCACTGATGTCTTACTTGCGCCACAACTGGCCCGGCCTGCTCGCGCTGCTGGCCGTGGTGGTGGCAACCCGCGCGATCTGGTTCGGCGATCCCGTCGCCGATTACGACGAGCAGCTCTATTCGTTTATCGGCTGGCGGCTTACACACGGCGAACTGCCCTACGTCGATTGGTGGGACCGAAAGCCGTTCGGTCTGTTCGCGATTTTCGGTCTTGCTCATGCGCTGTTCGGACCGGGCCCGATTGCCTTCCAGCTTGTCGGCGCGCTTGCGGCCTTTGCTGCGGGTTGGCTGACCTATGCCAACGCCCGGCTGATCGGCGGACGGTTGGCGGCGACCTTTGCCGGGGCGGTGACCGTGATGCTGCTCGCGGCCTATGGCAGCCATTCTGGCCAGAGCGAGGTCTTCTTCACGCCGCTGCTGCTGGCTATGGTGCGGCTGCTGGCCGAGCGCGACCACCACGCGTTCACCCGGCGCGCCGCCTTTGCGATGCTAATCGGCGGACTGGCCCTGCAGGTGAAATATACGGTGCTTCCGCATTGCCTTGTCTTCGGGCTCTATGCGCTGTGGGTGGAGTTTCGGCGCGGGGCAGACGTGCGCTTGATCGTGAAGCGCGCGCTCCTGTTCGTATCGCTGGGCCTGCTGCCGACGATCCTCGTGGCGCTGATCTATCTCGCCGCAGGCGGGTTTGACGCCTTCTACTTCGCCAATTTCGTAAGTTTCTTTGATCGTATTCCAGCGCAGCAGGGTCGCTGGCAAAGTGGCTACAGCATCCTTGCCGGGCCGGTAACAATCCTCGCCCTGTCGGGGATCTACGCGGCCTTACGCATGACGCCTCCGCGCGACTGGGCGGTGTGGCGGCTTTTCGTCCTCTTCGCACTCGGCTCGGTCGGCTCGGTTTTCCTGCCGGGGACCGTTTATGGATACTACTTCGCCGGGTTCGCTGCGTCGGCCGCGCTGCTGGCCGTGCCGCTGTTCGATAGCAGGGCCGCGCTGCGCATTACGTTCAGTCTGCTCCTCTTGGGCGCCCTGGCATTCCTGCTCAACCTGCCTGGCCGCTTCGAGCGGTCGCAACATGAGCGCGGCGAGGTGCAGCGCTTCGCTGCAGCCATTGCACCACATGTGGGCACGCAGACCAATTGCCTGTGGCTGTACGACGGCCCGACCTCGCTTTACCGGATGACCGGCTCCTGCGTACCGAGCCGGTTCGTCTATCCCGACCATCTCAACAATGCGCTCGAAACCGAGGCACTCGGGGTAGATCAAACCGGCGAGGTAGCCCGGATTCTCGCCAGAAGGCCGGGTGTCATTGTGACCGCCAATCGTCCCGTAACCCCGCAGAACCCGCAGGCTAAGGCGCTGGTCGAGGCCGCGCTTGCAGCGCACTACCGCGCCATCGCCACGGCCGATGTGCAAAAGCGCAAGCTGACAGCGTGGGCGCGCAAGAGCTCCGAATAACCTTGCTAGGCTGGAGATCGCGTGCGTCGATCATACCACAGGAAAAGCCCGGCGCCGATAATGATTGCCGCACCCAATGTGGCGAGCCCGTCGGGAACATCGTCGAAGAAGACCCAGCCGAGCGAGATCGCCATCAAGAGCTGGCCATAGGTCATCGGCGCAATCGTGCCCGCTCCCGCCTTGGCTGTGCCCATGTAGATCAGCCACTGGGCCAGCGTCGCGCTGACGCCGATGAAAGCGCACCGCGCCAGCACCGACCAGTGCGGCCAGGACAGCGAGAAAGTCTCGATGCCGCTGAGTTGGCCCGCAAATGTTGCGACGCAGAGAAAAACCATCGCCGTAATCGACATATAATATTGCATCGCGAGCACGCTGGCGCGCCCGTGGACCTTGCGGTTGGCGATGATGGTCACTGCCATGCCCGCCGCCCCCATCAGCGGGAACAGCACCGCCCAGCCCGCAGCCTCGAAATTGGGCCGCAACACGATGATCACGCCGACAAAGGCCATGGCGCTGGCAATCCATGTGCTCTTGCGCGCCCGCTCGCCCAGAAACACCATGGCCAGCAGCGCGGTGATGACCGGTTGGGTGAAGGCAATGGTGGTCGCTTCGGCCAGCGGCATGATCCATACCGCGAAAAACATGCCGATGGCCGAACAGCTGATCGACAGGCCACGCAGCCATTGCAGCTTGTCGCGCGGCAGGCCGAGCGCCCCCAGACCCTCGCTACGCGCCAGCAGCACGGCCAGAAGCGCACTGCCCACAACATAGCGCGTTGCTGCCATCGCCGGAGCAGGCCAGGCGCCCATCATGCCCTTCACGATGGCATCGCCAATCGAAAGCGTGCAGAAACCTGCGAGCGCATAGAGCAGGCCGGCGCGATCCGAATTTTGCATGAAGGCTTGATCCCCCGCTTGTTCGACCCGCCTAGGCGGGCGGCGGCGGCCATGCAATCGTTCACCTTTCTTGCCACCACCCGCGATGCCGGCCATCGCCTTTGCGAAATCTTTACCAAGATTGCCGAAAAGCTGGCTGATTTCGTGATGTCGGCGCGCTTCTCGCGCGGCCGGACAGACCAAGAGGGACGGCAATGAGCGCATTCGGACGCAAAAACGGCGTCGGTGGACCGGGCGGCGGAAACGGGTCACGCCCGAGCTTCGGAGTTGCCAAGCCTATGCGCAATGGCAACGCCCCCGCGCCGACTGAACGCAGCGGAACCCAGGTGTCCGGTGGCGAGCAATTCCCGCCGTTGCCCGGCGCCGGCATGCCGGCGGAAGCTGGTGACGACCTGTCCGCGGCCAACCCGCACGCCGATGCAATGAGCCGCCTCGCCGATCGCGTGAACGCCTCGGGCGAGGCCGGCGTCAGCGAAGTCGGCGGGTTCGAACAGTCGGTTCACAAGATCAAGGAACAGGTGCTTCCCCGCCTGCTCGAACGCGTTGATCCGGAAGCGGCGGCCACGCTTACCAAGGAGGAACTGTCGGAGGAATTCCGGCCGATCATCATGGAGGTGCTGGCCGAGCTGCGGATCACGCTTAACCGACGCGAACAGTTCGCGCTGGAAAAGGTGCTGATCGACGAACTGCTCGGCTTCGGCCCGCTGGAAGAGCTGCTCAACGACCCCGACATCTCGGACATCATGGTCAACGGCCCGCAGCAGACCTACGTCGAGCGCAAGGGCAAGCTGCAGCTTGCGCCGATCCAGTTCCGCGACGAGACTCACCTGTTCCAGATCGCCCAGCGGATCGTGAACCAGGTCGGCCGGCGCGTCGACCAGACAACGCCGCTGGCCGACGCCCGCCTCAAGGACGGTTCTCGTGTCAACGTGATCGTGCCGCCGCTCAGCCTCAAGGGCACGGCGATCTCGATCCGTAAGTTTTCCGAAAAGCCGATCACCATCGACATGCTCAAGGGCTTCGGCTCCATGAACGAGAAGATGGCGACCGCACTCAAGATTGCTGGCGCGAGCCGGATGAATATCGTCATCTCGGGCGGTACGGGCTCAGGTAAGACGACGATGCTCAACGCATTGTCGAAAATGATTGACCCCGGCGAACGCGTTCTCACCATCGAGGACGCGGCCGAACTGCGCTTGCAACAGCCGCACTGGCTGCCGCTGGAAACGCGCCCGCCGAACCTTGAAGGTCAGGGCGCGATCACCATCGGTGACCTGGTGAAGAACGCCCTGCGTATGCGGCCTGACCGGATCATCCTGGGCGAAATCCGCGGCGCGGAGTGTTTCGACCTCCTCGCCGCGATGAACACCGGCCACGACGGCTCGATGTGTACGCTGCACGCCAACAGCCCGCGCGAGTGCCTTGGCCGTATGGAAAACATGATCCTGATGGGCGACATCAAGATCCCGAAGGAAGCGATCAGCCGCCAGATCGCCGAATCGGTCGACCTGATCGTGCAGGTAAAGCGCCTGCGCGACGGTTCGCGCCGCACCACCAACATCACCGAGGTGATAGGCATGGAGGGCGATGTGATCGTGACGCAGGAGCTGTTCAACTTCGAATATCTCGACGAGGGCGATGACGGCAAGATCATCGGCGAATATCGCAGTTCGGGCCTGCGCCCCTACTCGCTCGAGAAGGCGCGCCAGTTCGGGTTCGATCAGGCCTATCTGGAGGCCTGCCTCTGACAGGAAGAGGGGACCACCTGCGACCAGAGCCGCCCCCTCCCCTTGTCCTCGCCTCAGAACATGTAGGCGAGACCAAGACCACCGAAGACCTGGCTTTGGCTGCCCTCGATTTCCACGAGCGGACTGTCGACGGCATTCTCCAGCAAGTGCCCGTAAGACCCGATGGCCATGACGGCCACGTGGTCGGTCACCAGATAACGCCCGATCAGCGAGCTGCGCACTTCGTAGAATCCCGCCTTGCCGTGGTATTCGCTAAGGCCCGCAGCAGGTGCACCGGCTTCCGCGATGCTGAACGCGTCGACCCCGAACTGGTAGTCGATGAATTCCTCGCTCGCCCAGCTGCCGTCGACCTGCGCCGTGACCGAAAAGCTGCGGCTGACGGGCAGATCGTATTGCACCGCGATCTCGCCGACATGGCCATCGTGGGTGTCGCTGACATCGAACAGCACCTTGCCGCTGACCTGCAACCGGTCGCGCGGAGAAAGCAAGCCGCTCAGCCGCACGCCGAGAAAGCCGCCCGCCTCGAAGGCATCGTCGAGATCGCCCAGCGCCGCCACTGCCGTGCTGTCGATATCCTCGGCCTGCCGCCCGAAACGATAGTTCACCGAAGGCCCCGCGATCACCTGCGCGATTGGCGAGACATTCAGCGATGCGCCGCTTCCCTCCGTAACGAAGTAGAAATTCCCGTATTGCAGGTAGGCCCCGCCGAATGGCACGGCACGATAGTCGTCGGAACCGACATAGTCGGGTGCCGCCGCCGCCATGGCGTAGACCGAGCCGTGCAGTTGTGCTCCTTCGGTGCCAGCACGCTCGCCGTCTTCGGCCAGCGCGGGCGATGCGGCACCAAGGCCGATCATGATTGTGAGCAAACCGAACTTGTCATATTCTCGCATGCAGATTTCCCGTAAAAACGTGCCAGATTCGTCTTGGATCGCGCAGCCAGCACCCGTGCCGTCCGCGCTGCGAGAAAAAAGCCGCATTCGCCCGCATTTGGTACTCGCTTTCGGAGCCCCGCCGTGCCCCTCCCCAGCCATTTGAAAACACGCAAGAATCCGCGCCAATCCCGCTCGCGCGCGACGATGGACGCTATTTTGGAGGCAACCACTCACATTGTGCTGAGGCACGGCTACGAAGGGATGACCACCAACCACGTCGCCGAACGAGCCGGGGTCAGCATCGGCTCACTTTACCAGTATTTTCCTTCAAAGGAGGCGCTGGTCGCTGCCGTGCTCCAGAAGAACGCCGACGACAATTTCGCCGTCATGGCCGGGGTGCTGGAGCAGGCCGATGGGCTGCCGCTGGCCGAGGTCATTCGCCTGTCGGTCGAGGCGATGGCGCAGCTCCACCGCAACAACCTCACCTGGCACGGGGCCATAGTCGACTGCTCGTCCCGGATCGACGCCGCCGAGTGGGAGCAGGAACTGAACGAGCGTATCTCCACGCTCACTATCGCCTTTCTCGAGCGTTACCGCGACGAGATGCGCCCGGGTATCGACCTCGAAGTCGCCATGATCGTGATCCGCAACATCGGCCATTCGGTGTTCGAACACGCGATCCAGAACGATCCCGAACTGTTCGACAATGCACGCGTCACGGCGGAGATCGCCTCGGCAACCATGGCCTATCTGACCGGCTCGGGGGCGGTAGAGCCAGCCCGTGCCAGCGCCGCCTAGCCCAGCCTAACCCCTCAGCCAGCCGCTGATCGCCAGCGCCATCAGCATCATGCCAAGGAGCATCGTCAGCGCGGCGATATCGCGCCAGGGCAGCACGCCCACCGCGTCGATATCGCGCCGGTTGCGGCGGCGGCGCTCGCCCATGAAGGCAAGGAACGAAAGCACCAGCATCGCCAGCCCGGCGAGCCCGATCAGGGTCGCATCGCTGGCGAAAAGCAGGAAGTCGGGCTCTTTCATGGGCCGCCATATGGGCATCGCTTGCCACTGGCGCAATCGTCTCTAAGGCAGGCGCATGAGCGATAGCGATCTCGACCGGCCGATGATGGCTTTGGCCATGCGGCTGGCGGGAATCATGGGCTTTGCGCTGATGGCTGCGCTGATCAAACTCGCTTCGCAGCGCGGGATACACCTTGCCGAGATCATCTTCTGGCGCCAGCTCGTTTCGGTGCCGCTGATTGCCGGCTGGGCGATCTATGCCGGCGGTCTGCACCTGCTCGCCACAAAGCGGCCCAAGGCCCATCTGGTGCGCAGCCTCTACGGCATCGTCGGCATGCTATGCAATTTTGGAGCGGTGATCCTGCTGCCGCTGGCCGAGGCGCAGACGATCAACTTCTCTGCCCCGATCTTCGCCGTGATCCTTTCCATGGTGCTGCTGCGCGAATCAGTCGGCATATGGCGCTGGTCGGCAGTACTGGCGGGGTTCGCCGGCATTCTCGTGATCGCGCGCCCGGGCGACAGCGACATTGCGCTTGAAGGCGCGCTGGTGGCGCTGGGCGGCGCCTTCATGATCGCCCTGATCTCGATCCAGATCCGCGATCTCGGCAAGACCGAGAAGCCCTTCGTGATCGTATTCTGGTTCGCGCTCACCAGCGCCGTGCTGACCGCGCCGCTGCTGCCCTTCACGATGAAGGCGCATGGCTGGCAGGACTGGCTGCTGTTGCTCGCCATCGGGCTGACCGGAACCTGGGGGCAGATCCTCATCACCATGGCGCTACGCTATGGCAAGGTCGCGAGCGTGATCGTGATGGACTATTCGGCCATCGTCTGGGCAACGCTGCTTGGGTGGCTGATATTCTCCAACCTGCCACCCGCAACGACCTTTATCGGCGCGCCGATCGTGATCGCGGCCGGGCTGGTGATCGCATGGCGCGAACGGGTGCTGTCTCGCCGCGCCTTCGTCGATCAGCGGCAGGCGACCGGAACCTGACGGCCGCTCGGCGGTTTCTTCTGCAATACCCCGGCGGCGCAGAAAAGCCGCGAACCTTGGGGCTTCTGGAAAGGAATTGCCATGACACGCAAGCTGATCATCGCCGCTACTACCGCCGCGCTCGCCTTTGCCGCCACCGCCTGCAACACCGTGAGCGGCGCCGGCGAAGACCTGCAGTCCGCTTCTGACACCGTCGCCGACGAAATGTGAGCAAGCCTCGGTGCTCGCTGTCAGCCCTCGCGGCGATAGACGAGCACCAGATTGTTGGCAGGCATAACGTGCCGCGTGGCGAGGGTGAGCCCTTGCGCGCGGCACAGGTCGTCAAGCCATTCCCGGTTACGTAAGCCCCAGGCGGGATTGCGTGCCTTCAGACTGTCATCGAACGCGAGGTTCGACGGCGCAGTCTCCACCTCGGCTTCGCGCCACGGGCCGTAGAGGATCAGCGGCGCGCCGGGCCCAAGGATTCGTCCTGCAGCCGCGACGAGCCCTACGGTGGCGGATATCGGGCTGATATGCGCCATGTTCGAGCAGTAAATCGCATCGGCACGCGCAATAGGCCAGTCGGTGGCGCTCGCATCGAGCTGGATTGGCGGGAGGAGGTTATCGCCCGGATAGTCCTCGCGCCAGGCCGCTATCGAGTCGAGGGACTCGGGATCGGGGTCGCTCGGTTGCCAGGTGAGCTTCGGGAAAAGCCCGGCGAAGTGCACACCGTGCTCGCCCGTCCCGCTCGCCACTTCGAGCACAAGACCCGAGGCGGGCAGTTCTCCTGTCAGCACTTCGGCAATCGGAGCGCGGTTGCGCTCCGTGGCAGGGGCAAAGCGTTTCACGCTGTCTTCGCCTGAGCCAAAGCACGGGCGAGGCGCTGGATCGAGCCATAATCGTGTTCGAAGGTGCCGCGTGCAGGCGTGCGGGTCGCCTGCAACAACGCAGCCGCCACATCGCGCGCCGCAACCGACCGATAGCGCCGCTTCGAGCCATGCAGAAACAGATCGGCCAGCGGCGACAAAAGTTGCCCGATCCCTTCTAGCGCGCGCCGCTCGCCCTCCCGTTTGCCGCGCAACAGACCGGGCCGCACAATATCCAATCGCGCGAAACGAAGTCGGCGCAAGCGCTGCTCCGCCTCGCCTTTCATGGCAAGATACTGCGCCTTGGCATGCAGATCTGCTCCGACCGACGAGAGATGTACAAACTGCCGCGCACCCGCCTTCAGCGCTGCTTCGGCCACAGTCAGCACGAGTTCGCAGTCGACTTCGCGCAGACCCGTGCGCCCGGATTTCGCCTGCGTGGTGCCGAGCGCGCAGATCACCGCATCGGGCGCAATGGTGGCAATCGCCTGCGGCCAGTTCTCTACCGGCGCGAGCATCATCTCCATCCGCCCGCCGCGCGGCAGCGGCACTTCGCGCCGCGCCAGGGCAAGCAGCGACAGCCCCGGCACATCGCGTCCTTGCGCGATAACTTCGCGCCCCACCAGCCCGGTCGCGCCGACCAGCAGGACTCGCGTCGGGTCAGACATTAGTCAGCCGCGCCGATACTTCGCCGAAGATGCGGCGATACTGCTCGATGGCATAGCGGTCGGTCATCCCGGCGAGGAAATCGGCGATATGCCGCGCGCGCTGCGGTTCCTGCGGCGGCAGGCTGTCGGTCCAGCTGGGCGGCATCAGCGCGGGATCCTGATCGTAAGCGGCATAGAGCTTGGCAATCACCTCGCGTGCGCGGCCGGCAGTGCGTGTCTGCTCCTCGTGGTAGTAGAGCCGCTCGTACATGAACTTCTTGAGCCGACGCTCACGCGCCTGCATCTCGGGCGAAAAGGCCGCGATGGGCCCACCCGCAGCGCGGACTTCCTCGGCGCTGCCGATGCCTTGCAGGTTCGCTCGCGTGGTTTCGAGCAGATCGTTGACCATTAGCCCGATCTGGCTGCGCACCAGCTCGCGCAGCAGCTGCTTTTCATCGGCATCGGGAAAGCGGCGCTCGATGGCGCGGAACTCGTCGGCAACGAATTCGAGCGTCAGCAGATCGTCGAGCTTGAGGAACCCGGCGCGATAGCCGTCGTCGATGTCGTGGTTGTCGTAGGCGATATCGTCGGCCAGCGCCGCCACCTGCGCTTCGAGCGAGGGCCACTGGGTGAGGTCGAGCGGAAAGGCCGCGTCCAGCTCTTGCAAGGCCCAGCGCGGCTCGGCCACCGGGCCGTTGTGCTTGGCGATGCCTTCGAGCAGCTCCCAGGAAAGGTTCAGCCCGGGAATCCCGCAATAGGGGCTGTCGAGCCGCATCAGCACCCGCAGCGCATGTTCGTTATGGTCGAAGCCCCCGCGTGGTGCGAGCGACGCGTCGAGCGCCTCTTCGCCCGAGTGTCCGAACGGCGGGTGGCCGAGATCGTGCGCGAGGCACAGCGCCTCCGTCAGATCCTCGTCGAGCCCCAGCTGGCGCGCGACCACCCGGCCGATCTGCGCCACTTCTAGGCTATGGGTGAGCCGCACCCGGTAGTGATCGCCATCGGGCGCAACGAACACCTGCGTCTTGCCCGCGAGGCGGCGGAAAGCGATCGAGTGGATGATGCGGTCGCGATCGCGCTGGAACACGCTGCGCGGACCGCGCGCGCCGTCCCCTTCCTGGGCAAATTCGCGACCGCGCGAGGCGGCGGGATCGGCGGCATAGGGGGCAAGAGGCATGGGCCAAGCGCTAGTGCGCGCGCCCTGTCCCCGCAACCGGAACACTTGGTGAACCTCGTCACCCCGTGCTGGGCGCGCGCCGATTATCCACCGGCGTGCCCTGCATTAGTCGCCCAGCGCCTTGTTGATCTCCTCGACCATCTTCTTGGCATCGGCGAGCAGCATCATGGTCTGGTCCATGTAGAACACGTCGTTGTCGACGCCCGCATAGCCGACGCCGCCCATCGAGCGCTTGATGAAGAACACCTGCCGCGCCTTGTCGACGTCGAACACTGGCATCCCGTAGATCGGGCTCGACTTGTCGGTTTTCGCCGCGGGGTTCACCACGTCGTTCGCGCCGATAATGAAGGCGACGTCGCACTGGGCGAACTCGGAGTTGATGTCCTCCAGCTCGAACACCTTGTCATAGTCCACCGATGCTTCGGCGAGCAGCACGTTCATGTGCCCCGGCATCCGGCCCGCCACCGGGTGGATCGCGAACTTCACCTCGACGCCCTGTTCTTCGAGCAGGTCGGTCATCTCGCGCAGCGCGTGCTGCGCCTGCGCCACAGCCATGCCGTAGCCCGGAATGACGATGACCTTTTCGGCCTGCTTGAGCATGAAGGCGGCATCGTCGGCGCTGCCTTGCTTGTAGGGCCGCTGCTCGCGCGCCTCGCCGCTACCTGCGCCGCCCGCGTCGGCGCCGAAGCCACCCGCGATCACGGCGAGGAACTGGCGGTTCATCGCCCGGCACATGATGTAGCTCAGGATCGCCCCCGAAGCGCCGACCAGCGCGCCGGTAATGATCATCGCGGTGTTGCCGAGCGTGAAGCCCATCGCCGCCGCCGCCCAGCCCGAGTAGGAGTTGAGCATCGAGACCACGACCGGCATGTCGGCCCCGCCGATGGGGATGATCAGCAGAAAGCCGATCACGAAGGCGAGCACCGTCAGCCCGACAATCAGCGGCATCGTGGCACCGGGCGCAGCCATGGTGAACATGGCGGTCAGCACGAGGATCGCAGCCAGCGTGCCGAGGTTGATCACATGCCGCGCGGGCAGCAGGATCGGCGCGCCCTTCATCCGGCCAGAGAGCTTGGCAAAGGCGATGACCGAGCCCGAGAAGGTGATCGCGCCGATGGCAATGCCAAGCGCCATCTCGATCTTGCTGACCGAGTTGATCCCGCCATCCGCATCGAGCAGGCCGAAAGCCGCAGGGCTGAGATAAGCGGCCCAGCCCACCAGCACCGCCGCAAGGCCAACTAGGCTGTGAAAGCCTGCCACCAGTTCGGGCATAGCGGTCATGGCGATGCGCCGGGCGATGGTCACGCCGATCATAGCGCCGATCAGGATCGCGACGCCGATCTCGATGATGTTCGCGATCTGGTGCGTGACCAGCGTGGTGACCACGGCAATCGCCATGCCGACCATGCTGTAGCGGTTGCCCTTGCGGCTCGTTTCAGGGCTGGAAAGCCCGCGCAGTGCGAGGATGAAGAACACCCCCGCCACGAGATAGGCCAGGGCGACCCACGGGTTCACCCCGGTGCCAGCAGCACCGACCGTCAGGAAGGAGAGAGCCATCACTTCTTCTCCTTCTTCTTGTACATCGCCAGCATGCGCTCGGTTACGGCAAAGCCGCCGAAGATGTTGATGCTCGCCAGCACCACCGCGGCGAGGCCAACCCATTTGGCCAGCCCGCTCCCGGCCTCGGCCGCAGCGATCAGCGCGCCGACGATGATCACCGAGGAAATCGCATTGGTCACCGCCATCAGCGGCGTGTGCAGCGCGGGCGTGACCGACCACACGACGTAATAGCCCACGAAGCAGGCCATCACGAAGATGCTCAGTATGCTTATGAAATCCATCTCGTGCCTATCCCCTCACTGGCTCGCAGCCATCATCACAGCAATTTCGACAGCGCCATCGCCACCAGCACCACCAACAGCGCCAGCCCGGCAAGGCGGCCCGTCATGCCGGCGCGGCGCCACAAGCTACGCTCCCCGTCCGGGCCAAGCGCTGGCGCGTCGTCGGCAGGCGGCGCAGTGAACCAAGCACCGAGCAGACCTCCGCGCCCTTCTACCATGGCGGCCTCCACCATCGGCACCGCACCGATCTGCGCGAGCTTGGCAAAGGCGTCCTCACCCCGGCGGATGGCATAGGGCGTATCGAGCGCCCGATCTTCGAACAAAAGCAGTTTCGTGCCTTCGCGCGGAACAAGCCAGTAGGTGCGCTGAACCATCGCCATCAGTTGCGAGCGATAGCCTTCCAATCGCGTCTCCAGCCGGTCGACCGTCGCCCAGGCATAGCGCCCTTCGGCAGCGGGCGGGCGATGGACCAGCGACCGGTCGCGCGGCAGGTGGTAGGCGATACCTTCGGCATCGGCAGCCACCCAGCCCTTCCAGAAACCGCGCGCATTGCGCCACACATATTGTGCAAGCCCCGCGCACAGCAGGAACAAGGCGAACAGCACCACAAAGGTCGCGATCCGGGCGATCACGCTCATCGCGGCGAACGGCGTGACAGCCGCGGAAAACCCAAGGCCCAGAGCGAGCCCGGCCAAGATGACCGCCATAATCCCGGAAAACACCGCGCGCGGCATATCGCTGCGCCAGATGATCGGTGCATCGTGCAGCCCATCGGCCTCTGGCGCTTCCGCAGCGGGCCATGGCGACGGGCGCGCCTCGCTCACCCCTTCAGCCTCTCGCTCACCACTGCGCCGCCGCGCGTCAGCCGCACGGCATCGCCAATCTCCTCGTCGAGCACGGGCTTGCCCTGGTCCTTGTCCCAGAAGGCGCTGAGGAAGTTGAACAGGTTGCGCGCATAGAGCGCCGAGGCATCCGCCGCGAGGTGCGCGGGCGTGTTGGCATAGCCCATGATGAAGACGCCGTGCTTCTCCACCACAGAATCGGGCACCGAGCCCTCCACGTTCCCGCCCTGCGCCACGGCAAGGTCGAAAATCACGCTGCCGGGCTTCATCGTCGCGATCTGCGCGTCCGAGATCAGGCGCGGTGCCGCGCGCCCCGGAATCAGCGCGGTGGTGATCACGATGTCCTGCTTGGCGATATGGCTGGAAACCAGCTCCGCCTGCGCCTGCTGGTATTCCTCGCTCATCTCGGTGGCATAGCCGCCCGAGCCCTCGCCCTCGATCCCCTCCACGCTCTCGACGAAGATCGGCTTCGCGCCGAGCGAGAGGATTTGCTCCTTGGTGGCCGAACGCACATCGGTCGCCGAGACCTGCGCGCCGAGCCTGCGCGCGGTCGCAATTGCCTGCAAGCCCGCGACGCCCACGCCCATCACGAAGCACTTGGCCGCAGACACTGTGCCCGCCGCCGTCATCATCATTGGAAAGGCGCGGCCATACTGATTGGCCGCGGCCAACACCGCCTTGTATCCGGCAAGGTTCGACTGGCTGGACAACACGTCCATGCTCTGCGCACGGGTGATGCGCGGCATGAACTCCATCGCCAGCGCCTCGAATCCGCCCGCAGCATAAGCATCGATGCGCGCGCGTTCACCGAACGGATCGAACATTGCTGCCACCCATGCGCCCGGCTTTGCCCCAGCCAACGCCGCCACGTCGGGCGCCTGCACGCCGAGCACGATATCGGCCCCGGCCACCGCCTCAGCGGCAGGAATCACCTCGGCCCCGGCCTCACGATAGGCGGAATCAGCGATGGAGGCGGAAGCTCCTGCCCCCTCCTCCACTGCCATGGTTGCCCCCAGCGCGATGAATTTTTTCACCGTCTCGGGCGAGGCGGCCACTCGGCTCTCTCCGGCGGCCTGCTCTTTCAGTACCGCGATCCGCATCCTCTCCACGCGGACCCGATCAGGCGATCAGGATGACGACGAGCGCCACCAGCGCCGCGACCAGCGGCACGGTCCACTTCAGCGTGCTGATGAAGCCGGAATAGGTATCACGCGCGTCGTTCATGTCTTGTTGTTGAGCCATGGATAGTCTCGTCTCGTCCTCAATGGAATGTTTTGTGATCCTAGCTCTATCTCCGCAAGGCTCGGTGCTCAAGCTCTGCTTAAGAGCCTTTTTACCAGCCATGGTTAAAAGGCTCTCTTACAATGGCCCGCTTTGGGCGAGGACAGTAGGAAACCATGGCCGAGCCTGAACAGCGCCTGTTGATGCTGATAGACGACGAGCCGGCGCAGAGCCGCCTTATCACTGCGCTTGCTGCGCGCGAGGGATGGCGCACGCTGGTGGTCGATGACGCCGAAAAAGCCATCGCCACCCTTGGCACGCGCGAAGGCATGCAGCTTTCCGCCATTATTCTCGATCAATGGGTGCCTGGCGACGAGGCTTGTGAGCTGATCGCAGAGCTGAAAAAGCGCCGCCCGGCCCTCCCCATTCTGATGCTGACCGCCAGCACATCGCCGCTGCTCGCGGTGGAAGCCATGCGCGCGGGGGCCACCGACTATCTGGTGAAGCCCGTCGCGCCCGACCGCATGATGCAGGCGCTGCGCAACGCTACCCACGCGGAAGCCCCGCGCGACGAACTCACCCCGCTCACCGAGAAGATGCCCGCCGACCTCGACTTCGACGCGATGGTCGGCACGGCGCCCACTTTCCGCGATGCGCTGGCCAAGGCGGCCAAGGCCGCGCGCGGCCACGGCCCGGTCCTGATCGAGGGCGAGAGCGGTACAGGCAAGGAAATGCTGGTGCGCGCGATGCACAGCGCCAGTCCGCGCGCGAAAACCGCCTTCCGCATGGTCAATATCGCCGGGGTTTCGGCGAGCAGCCTTGAATCGCTGTTGTTCGGACATGAGAAAGGCGCCTTTCCCGGTGCCTTCGACAAACATGTCGGCGCCTTGCAGAACTGCGACGGCGGCACGCTCGTGCTTGACGAGGTGGACCGCCTCCCGCTTGACCTGCAGGACCGGCTGATCGAGGTCATGACCAACAATTCGGTCCGCCCGATCGGTGCGACCTATTCCTACAAGATCGACGTGCGAATCATCTCGGCCAGCAACCTCCCGCTCGTCGATCTCACCGATGCAGGCCACTTCCGGCAGGAACTGCTTGAACTGATCTCGCGCACCGTCGTTCATCTGCCGCCCTTGCGCGAACGCAACCGGGATATCGGCGCGCTGACCCGCTATTTCCTGCACCAGATCGGCCAGCAGCCGGGCCTGCGCCCACTGGGCATCACCTCCGATGCGCTACGCCTGTTCGGGGCGTATGACTGGCCGGGCAACGTCCGTCAGTTGCAGACCGTGCTGTTCCGCGCCGCCGTGTTCTGCGAGGGCGATGCGCTGACGGCGGACGACTTCCCGCAACTGCGCGAACTGGTCGGCGAGATCGAGCAGGTTGCGCGCTCGCCCATGCGCGACAGTGCGGGCGTGATGCTTTACACCGAAGACGGCAACCTGCGCCCGCTCGAGGAGATCGAGGCCGACGTGATCCGCCTCGCCATCGGCCACTATCGCGGCCGCATGACCGAAGTGGCGCGCCGCCTCGGGATCGGCCGCTCGACGCTGTATCGCAAGCTGAGCGACCTCGGGATCGACAACGCGGCCTGATTGGTTTTGCGAAAGCCCATCCGGGCTTTCGTCCTCGGTGCTGTTCCCTCCGCTTTGCTGCGGGGCACCTGCGGGCGGGCGCTTGCCCTTGCGACCCCTGTGGGGTCGATCTCAGAGTCAAGCCACCAACCCGTTGAAGTCAGTGAGCGCCGCGTCTCTCAGCCCGCGCCACACGTTGCGCGCCTGCACCGTCTCGAACACGTCGTGCACGCGCAGCAGGTGATAGCCCGCGTCCATCCCCAGTTGCGCCAGCGTCAGCGAGCCGCCCAGCCGCTGGTACGCGGCAGCCTCGTTGCTCAGCGCGCCGATCATCCGTTTGCGGCTCGCGCCTAGCAACAGCGGCTGGCCGAGCGCGTGGAACAGCGGCAGCGCATTCAGCAGCGCGAGGTTGTCCGCCAGCGTCTTGCCAAAGCCCACGCCCGGATCGAGCACGATCTTCTCGCGCGCAATCCCTGCCGCGAGCGCCGCATCGCGCCGCTCTTTCAGCCAGTCGAACACGTCGAAAGCGACGGCTGTATAGCTCCCATCCTTGTGCAGCCCCTCGGCGGCCTCGACGCTCGCGCCGGGCGCGTGCATCAGGATCACCGGCGCCCCGCTGGCAGCGGCATAGGCAAGGCTGCGCGGATCGTGGCGCAGGGCGGACACATCGTTGATCACATGTGCCCCAGAGCCAAGCGCCGCCTCCATCACCGCCGGTCGCCGGGTGTCCACGCTCACCGCCGCGCCCATCGCCGCGCAGACCTCGATGGCGGGGACGACGCGCTTGATCTCGTCGCCCTCCCACACGGTGGCCGCGCCCGGACGGGTGCTCTCGCCGCCGATGTCGAGAATGGCCGCGCCCGCCTCGTGCATGGTGGCGGCCTGCGTTCGCATGGCCTCAGGGTCGTCCATGAACTGGCCGCCGTCGGAGAAGCTGTCGGGCGTCACGTTGAGGATGCCCATCACCTGCGGCTGGTCGAGCCGGATCGTGCGCTCCCCGCATTGCAGCGGCGGGTGGACGCGCTGAAGGTCGGCCCACTGCGCCGCGCCTTCGCCTGTTAGGCCAGCGGGCAGCTCCGCCAGCGCCGCGTCCATGCCTTCGCGGGTGACGACCTGACGTGACACCACCGCGCCGCCAGAGCGCACAATCACTGCGAACTCCCGCACATAGACCATTGATCCACCGAGACGAACGGCATCACCTTCGACCGCCTGCGGCCCGGTCACGGTGGTCAGCGGCTGGAGGTAGACGGTGTGGCTCATCGTTCAGCTTTCTGCGGCTTTTCCTGCAAGGGTGTTACAGGTGTGACAGAGTACAGGGGAAGAAAACCCTCTGGTCATTCTCGTGCACAGTTCTGCGTAACCCCATGACGGTTCGCGCGCGGTTCAAGCACAGGTGGCGGGGCGTAGGAAAGGGGGTTGGCGGCTCGTCTCAACCAGCGAATCGGATTGCCGGCAATTGCGCCCACAGTGGACACCGACTGCAATGTAAAACGAGCGTTTTACATTGCTTCAGCGTTCGGTTACGCTTTCGGTCATGCCAAACGATGAACTCACAATTGCCGCTGAGCGGCTTTTCGACACAAACGGCTATAGCGCGACCGGGATGGACAGCTTGACTCAGGCTGCCGGTATGTCGAGCCGGACACTCTATAAACGTGTCGGCAGCAAGGCGGCGCTGATGGGCCGGGTGCTGGCCGAGCGTGATCGACGCTTCATGGAAGCCATTGCGGTTCAGAGCGTGGATGCGCTTTTTTCCGCCGTTGAGCATTGGGTGCGGACAGAGGGCGCGCGCGGGTGTCTTTTCCTGCGCTCACTGGCCGAGACCGGAGGCAATACGCCCGAGATCGCCGCGGCTGTCACTGCTCACAAGACGGCGTTCCGGCATCGCATTCATGAAATCGTTGCTGCGGACCTCGGCCACGAGGATCCGGCTCTCGCCGAACAGATTCTTATTCTCGCGGAGGGAGCAACACACGCCGCAGTGTATCGTGGCGTAACGGCAGTATCGGCAGCTCGCTCCGCCGCTGGTCTGTTGGTTGATGCGCGACGATGAGCCCAACGCTTCGCGTAGGCGCGACCGGATTTGGCTTGATCGCGCTGTGCTACGGCTTCGCGCGGTTCGCCTTTGGCTTGTTCCTGCCGCAGATCGATGCCGAGCTTGACCTTGGCTCGTCATTAAGCGGCGTGATCTCGGGCGGGTCGTTTGCCGGTTACTGTATTGCGATCATAGCTGCAGCGGCCCTCACTGAACGGCTTGGGGCGCGTATCGTGGCGATATCGGCGGCAATGCTCGCCGCGATTGGCATGGCCGGGATCGCACTGGCTCCGTCTCCTGCCTTCCTGGCATTTGCCGTAATCGTCGCCGGGTTGAGCACGGGTCTTGCCTCTCCACCGATGGCGGCGGCTGTCGTCGCCGCCGTTCGAGCCGACCGGCAAGATGCGACGAACACGTTTATCAATGCGGGGACGAGCGCGGGTGTCGCCCTGTCCGGCCCGATCGCGCTTGCCATGAACGGGCAATGGCGAACGACATTTGCGATTTTCGCTGGATTGGCGGTTGTTCTGGCGGCTGTCGCCTCCGTCGCTTTGCCGTCTACCCGCGGCAGCGCTTCCTCAATCGGCCTGCCAAGGATTACGAAGCCACTCGGCTCCTTGATCGTCGCCACTTTCCTGATCGGCATGGCGAGCACTGCGATCTGGTCGTTCGGCGGGCAACTCGTCTCGCAAAATTTGGGTTGGGGCCCTACCGGAACGGCCATACTTTGGAGCGGCATCGGGACAGGAGGAATTATCGGGGCGTGGGCCGGCAGCCTTGTGTCGCGCTTCGGCCTCCAGCGCATCCATCTGCTATTCTGCGGTGCTGTTGCAGCCACCATCGCGGCAGTCGGGTCCGGTGTGGCAATGGCCGGACTGGTGCTGGCAAGTGGAGCGCTTTTCGGTGCCGCTTACGTCATGCTGAGCGGCGTCTATCTAATCTGGGGCGTGCAAGCCCTACCGGAGCGCCCCGCAACCGGCTTGACGATCGGTTTCCTGACCCTTGCCATCGGGCAGACTGTCGGGGCTTCCCTCTTTGGCCTGCTGCTGGGCGGCCCCGGTATGGGAACGGCGATCATCGCCTTTGCCGCCATCGCGATGGCGGCCGGGGTGGTTCGCCCCGGGTTCAGCCCTGCCCGCGCGTGAGCGAGCCGCCTTCAGTGTTCGATCAATCCTCCACGCTCAGCAAATAGAGCTGCCGCGCCGCATCGATCGGCTTGATCTCGCCATCGCGCTCGTAGTGCCAGAAGGTCCAGCCGTTGCAGCTCGGCGCGCCTTGCAGTGTCTTGCCGACATGGTGGATCGAGCCGCTTTCCTTCTCGCACAGCAGCGAGCCATCGGCGCGCACCTGCGCGCGCCAGCGGCGCTTCTTGTCGAACACCTCGGTCCCCGCCGGCAGCAGCCCCGCCTCGACCACCGCGCCAAAGGCCACGCGCGGCTGGCTGCGGGCGCTCTGCATCGTGGTCAGCGCGCTTTCGTCGAGGGGGAGTTCTTTGGCGATCCGCGCCGTCGCCACTTTGCGGTAGGCCGCCTCGCGCTCGCAGCCGATCCACTCGCGGCCCAAGCGCTTGGCCACCGCGCCGGTGGTGCCGGTGCCGAAGAACGGGTCAAGCACGACATCGCCCTTCTCGGTGGTGGCGAGCAGCACGCGGTACAGCAGGCTCTCGGGCTTCTGCGTGGGGTGGGCCTTGTGGCCGTCATCGCCCTTCAGCCGCTCGCCGCCCGAGCAGATCGGGAGCACCCAGTCGCTGCGCATCTGCAGTTCGTCGTTCAGCGTCTTCATCGCGCGATAGTTGAAGTGATAGCGCGCCTTTTCGCCCTGGCTCGCCCACAGCAGCGTCTCGTGCGCATTGGTGAAGCGGGTGCCGCGGAAGTTGGGCATCGGGTTAGACTTGCGCCAGACGATGTCGTTAAGCAGCCAGAACCCGAGGTCCTGCATGATCGCGCCAACGCGGTAGATGTTGTGGTACGAGCCGATCACCCACAGCCCGCCATCGGGTTTGAGTATCCGTTTGCACTCGGTCAGCCATTCGCGGGTGAAGGCGTCGTAAGCCGCAAAACTGTCGAAGCGGTCCCAGTCGTCGGTGACGGCGTCGACGTGGCTGCCGTCGGGGCGGTTGAGGTCGCCGCCGAGCTGGAGGTTGTAGGGCGGGTCGGCGAAGACGAGGTCGATGCTCGCATCGGGCAGCTTGCGCATTTCCGAAACGCAGTCGCCCGCGAGGATCTGCCCCAGCGGCAGCTCGACCTTCGGCGCAGCTTTTACCCGTGCCGGGCGCGGAGCCCGGACTATCGTCAATTCACCCATGAACAATCAATCCCTCGCTTATCCACAGGCTTGTGAGTCCTTGCGACTCGCCAGTCAAGGTAGCGTGAGCGAGGCCAGACCCCAAAATGCAGGGTGCGACTCGGGCGAACGAAAGGGGAATGACACCAGATGTTGAGTCTCGCTCTGGCAGCCGGACTCGACATGATGGGGTGTGGCCAGCAAGACTCGCGCTTCGGAAATCGCGCGAATTATTTTTCTAAAGTGCGAAGACCAGCCCGGTATTGGCGGCAAAGGCGGCCAGCAGCGCCACGCCCAGCCCGCGTCCCAATCGCTTGGCATAGCGGCACAGGCCCAGGATCAGGACCGCGCTGGCCACCAGCACCGGCCATTCGATGTCGACCAGTTCGTAGGGAATCGGCTGCGGCGCGATGGTCATGGTGACGCCGCCGATCAGCAGCAGGTTGAACAGGTTGGAGCCGACCACATTGCCAATCGCCAGTTCGCTGCGACCGCGCAGGGCGGCTGCGGCAGTGGCGGCGAGTTCGGGCAGTGAAGTGCCGACAGCTACCACGGTGAGGCCGATGGCGGTCTGCGAGACGCCCGCCATCTGCGCCAGCTCGATCGCGCCGCCCACCAGCAGGTCACCGCCGCCGACCAGCGCGGCCAAGCCGCCACCGAATTGCAGCAGCGCGAGCCACCAGATCGGATCGCCCTCATCGTCTCCATCGTCCTCGCCGGTTTCGGGCAGTTGCCGCAGGCGCCACAGGATGTAGACCACCAGCGCCGCCAGCAGCGCCACACCCAGCGCGGGAGAGGCCCATTGCGCATAGGTCGCCAGCCAGAGGAACAGCCCCGCCACCAGCCCGATCAACGCGTCGCGCTTGCCGATCCCGCGCATGGCAATCGGCGCGATCAACGCACCCGCGCCAAGGATCAACAGCGAATTGGCGATGTTCGAGCCAACGATGTTCCCCCAGGCGATCCCGGGAGAGCCGAGCATGGCCGCCTGCACGCTCGCCACCAGTTCGGGCATCGAAGTCGCCGCGCCGACCACCACGAGGCCGGTAATCAGCGGCGAATTGCCGAGCATTCGGGAAATGCCCACGGCTCCACGCACCAGCAATTCGCCGCCCAGCGCGAGGGCGACGAGACCGCCGAGCACGGCAAGTATCGAAAAGATCATCTGGTTACGCTTCCTGCAGGAACATTTCGAGCTGGGCGACAGGGGCAAAGCTGCGGCGGTGCAGCGGGCTTGGCCCATAAATGCGCAGCGCTTCGCTGTGTTCCTTCGTGCCATAGCCCTTGTTGCGCTCCCACCCATAGTGCGGGTGCGCGAGGGCTGCTTCGCACATGAGCCGGTCGCGATATTCCTTGGCGAGGATCGAGGCCGCGCCGATGGCCGGTTCGCTGCCGTCGCCTCCCACAATCGCGCGCGCTGGCCAGCGCCAGCTTTCGGTGCGCCCGGCAGGCGTGAGGTTACCGTCGATCAGCGCCTCGGCAGGGTCGGCGCCGAGCACCGCGCACAGCCGCTCCATCGCCTGCGCCATGGCCAGCATGGTGGCGGCGAAGATGTTGATCCGGTCGATTGTTTCGGCATCGACCACGCCGATCCCGAAGGCACAGGTCTGGCGGATTTCCTGTTCGAGCACGGCGCGGCGGCGGGCGGTCAACTTCTTGGAATCGCCCAAACCTTCCGGTGCAGGCTTGCACAGGACCACGGCAGCGGCCACAACTGGCCCTGCCAGCGGCCCGCGCCCCGCCTCGTCGACCCCGGCAATGCAGCCGGGCACGGCAAAGCGGCGTTCGAAGCCTGATAACGGAGAGCCGGAAGTCATGCGCAAGTCGATCCTTTCCACCCCATTGTTTACCGTGTCGCTCATCCTCGCAAGCTGTAGCGGGCTTGGCGCCGGGGATAGCACCGCCCAGGAACCCGCCGGCCTCTCCGCCGGGGAGGTGGTCGCGCTGGAGGAAGGCTCGCCCTTCACCGCCACCAGCCACGGCACATTTGCCGAGCCATGGGCCATTGCCGAGGAGCCGGGCACCGGCAATCTCCTGATCACCGAGAAGGCGGGCACTGCCAAGCTGTTCCGCCCCGCCGATGGTAGCGTGCTGGAGATTACGAGCGGCCTTCCCGAGGTCGCCTATGGCGGACAGGGCGGGCTTGGCGACGTGGTCTTTGCGCCGGATTATACGACGAGCGGCACCGTCTACCTCAGCTGGGCCAAGGCCGACGAAGGCGATGCGCGCCGCGCCGCGCTCGGTCGGGGCAAACTGGTCTGCAGCGAGGAGAGCTGCGCGCTAGAATGCTTCACCCAGATCTGGCAGCAAAGCCTCGCTATCGAGAGCAACGGCCATTTCAGCCACAAGATCGCCTTTGCGCCCGATGGACAATACCTGTTCCTCTCCAGCGGCGACCGCCAACAGCAAGACCCCGCGCAAGATCGCACCAACAACCTCGGCGCTGTGCTGCGCCTGAATCTCGACGGCACCCCGGCGGCGGGCAACCCGTTTGCCGAAGAAGGCAGCCCGACCGACCAGATCTGGACCTATGGCCAGCGCAACATCCTCGGCCTCAAGTTCGACGCGGCGGGCAACCTGTGGGAGCTTGAACACGGGCCGCGCGGCGGTGACGAGCTGAACCTCGTCGTCGAAGGAGCGAACTACGGCTGGCCCGCCCGATCCAACGGCGTGAACTACAACGGCGACAACATCCCCGACCATACGGCAGACGATGGCTTCACCAAGCCCGCGATCTTCTGGACCCCGGTCATCGCGCCTGGCGACATGATCTTCTACGAAGGCGACATGTTTGCCGACTGGCAGGGTCAAATCCTGATCGCCAACCTCGCCACCACCAGCATCGTGCGCGTTGCTCTCGATGCTGCAAACAACGCCGCGACCGAGGAAGCACGCTATGCCTTCCCCAAGCGGCTGCGCGACATCGTCGAGGCGAGCGATGGCGCCATCTGGGTAATCGAGGACGGCGACAACGGCAGACTTTTGCGCCTCACGCCAGCGGGCTGAGGCACACAAATCGATTGCAGGCGGTTGCGCGCGCTCCTAATCGCGCGCGTCTCATGGCCGATTCTCTTGCCCCTGCCACAATGGTGCCGCTGAGCGCCGTCGACCCCGCTCTGGTCGAGCAATTGCTCGATCGTGCGTTCGGGCCGGACCGCCATGAGCGCACCGCCTACAAGGTGCGCGAGGGAACCGAATGGCTGCCCGCGCTGAGCTTTGCCGCGATCGACGAGCAGGAATTGCTGGTCGGCTCGATCCAGGTCTATCCTATCGCCCTCACCGACGAGGCGGGCCGTCGCCATCCCATGCTGATGGTCGGCCCGGTCGCCGTGGTGCCCGAACGGCAGGCCGAAGGTTTCGGAACCACGCTGATGATGGCGATGGCCTCCAGCCTCGATCCCGCCGCAGCGCTGCCGCAAGTGCTGATCGGCGATGCGCCTTACTATGGCCGCTTCGGCTTCTTCGCCGCGCCCACGCAGGGCTGGACCCTGCCCGGCCCTTACGACAAGGCCCGCCTGCTCGTGCGCGCGCCCAATGTGGGTGTATTGCCGGAAAAGGGCACGCTGGGGCCTTGGATCGGCTGACGCTCTCTGGCATCGCTGCTTTGACAGCCATGCCATACGACGCCCCGCCCGACCTTGCCTCTCTCTCGCTCGAACAGATTGCCCGCGCGGTGGAAGAACGGCGCCTGCCGCCGGTCGAGCGCTGGAGCCCGAGCGAGGAAATTGACAGCCTGATGCGGATCGCTGCCGACGGCACATGGTTTCATGACGGCAGTCCGATCAATCGCCCGGCGATGGTGCGCGCCTTTTCCTCGCTGCTGGTGAAGGACGAGAGCGGTCAGCATTGGCTGATGACGCCGCAGTGCCGCCAGTCCATCGCGGTCGACGATGCCGCCTTCCTTGCGGTCGATATGAAGGTGGGAGGCGGCGCATTGGCCTTCCGCCTCAACACCGATGAGCTGGTCGTCGCTGGTCCCGACCACCCCTTGCGCGCCGAGGGCGATTCCGATTGCCCGGCGATCTATCTGGCCGTGCGCCACGGCACCGAGGCGCGGCTCGACCGGGCGACCTGGCTCCAGCTGGCCGAGCATGCGCTGGCTGAGGGCGGCGAGGAGTTGGCCGTCACCAGCGCAGGCGCCAACTTCTCGCTGGTGCCGCGATGAGCGAACTGTTCGACCGCCTCACGCACATCTTTGCCAAAAGCCGAGACGTCGGCTTTGCCGGTCTGCGCGACGACAGCGACGTGACCAGCGGCCAACTGCGCCCCGCCGCCGTTCTGATCGCGGTGACCGATCGGCCTGATCCGGGCATCCTGCTCACCCAGCGGCCCGACACCATGCTCAAACATCCCGGCCAGGTGGCCTTCCCTGGCGGCAAGCTGGAAGCGGGCGAAGACGCCGTGGCCGCCGCGCTGCGCGAAGCCGACGAAGAACTGGCCATCGCGCCCGACGCGGTGCGCGTGATCGGACAGACACAGAGTTTCGTCACCGGCTCGGGCTTCGAGCTAACGCCGGTGCTCGGGCTGGTTCCGCACGATCTGCCGATCCGGCCGGACCCGCGCGAGGTGGCGGGCTGGTTCGAGGTGCCGCTGCGTTATGCGCTCGACCAGCGCAACCACGTGGCGAAAAGCGGCCTGTTTCGCGGTATCCAGAGAGACTACACTGAAATCCTGTGGCAGGACTATCGCATCTGGGGGATCACCGCAGGCATTCTGGCGAACCTGTCGCACCGACTGGCCTGGGAAGACCTGCTAGATTGATCGAAAGGGCATTGCCCCCTACCACCGCCGTTCCTCCTGTGCCGAACTTCCGCTCAGCCCCTATCCCCACCCTCCGCTCACCCTGAGCTTGTCGAAGGGTCGCTTTGCCCTTAGCCGACGGAGCCACAATCAGAACGATCCTTCGACAAGCTCAGGATGAGCGGGGTTGGCTAGTGGGGTTGGCAATGGATCAGGTGATACTCGAGGCAGACTGGGCCGCACGCGAAGACCTCGCGGGACTGGTCATGGTGCTGGGCGCAGAAAACTTGCGCTGGGTCGGCGGCGCGGTGCGCGACAGCCTGCTCGGGGCCGAGGTCCATGATATCGACGCCGCCACCACACTTCATCCTGAGGCGGTGATGGCCGCGTTGAAGGAGGCCGGGATCAAGGTCATCCCCACCGGCATCGACCACGGCACCGTCACCGCCGTGCTGCCGGGCGGCAACGTCGAGATCACCACGCTGCGCAAGGATGTCGCCACCGATGGAAGGCGCGCCACCGTCACCTTCGCCGAAGACTGGGCGGAAGACGCCGCACGCCGCGACTTCACCATCAATGCGCTTTATGCACATCCACTTAGCCTGGAAATTTCAGACTATTTCGAGGGCCTTTCCGACCTCGACGCGCGCCAGGTCCGCTTCATCGGCGACGCGCATGAGCGGATCGCCGAGGACCATCTGCGCATCCTGCGCTACTACCGCTTCCAGGCGCGCTTCGGGGCCATGCTGGATGGCGAGGCCGAGGAAGCCTGCGCCGATATGGCGGCGACGCTGAAAGGCCTGTCGCGCGAGCGGGTGGCGGGCGAACTGCTCGCCCTGCTCGCGCTGCCCGAGCCGCTGGCGACGGTCGAGCGGATGTTCGCGCGCGGGGTGCTGCCGGTTGTCCTGCCCGAGGTGACATCCGCAGGGATGGCGCAGCTTGCCGCGCTCATCGCTTTCGAAACATTGCAGTCCGCCAAGCCCGCGCCGCTGCGCAGGCTGGCGGCGATGCTGCCCGCCGAGCCCAAGCTTGCCGAACAGGTCGCCGCGCGGCTCCGGCTCTCCACCGCGCAGAAGAAGGCGCTCTCCCGCATGGCAAAGCGCGGCGGCGAGGACGCAGACCCGCGTGCCCTCGCCTATCGCGAAGGACCGGCCATGGCACGCGACCTGCTGCTGCTTGCCGGGCGCGATGCCGAGGCGCTCGATGACTGGGACGTGCCGGTGTTCCCGCTCAAGGGCGGGCAGATAGTCGCCCGCGGCGTAGGCGCGGGGCCGGAGGTTGCGCGCATCCTGCAAGCAGTCGAGGCGCGCTGGATCGCGGAGAATTTCCCGCCGGAAGACCGCGTGAGCGCGCTTCTCGACGAGGAATTGCGCCAACGCGCTTGAAATCCTCCGCCGATCTGGTGCAGGTAAGGTTAAGAGTGGTCTTGCTAGATCGCTCTCAAGGGTTCGAGGCCTGCTTTGCCTCACAAGTGTCTGCCGCCTTGCGGTGTGCCGCCCTCCATCGTTTTTCCGGCCCAGCATCGCGCGCTGTCGGATTTTGTATCGCTCCCGGCCCCGCCTTGTCCGCTGGCTGGATGGAAGAGGAATTTGCATGACTAACAAACTCACCGCTCTTGCCGCCACTCTCGCTCTCACCTTCGGCGCTGGTGCCGCCAACGCTCAGGAAGTGGGCGCGATGGTGATGGGCAATGACGGCGTCCAGATCGGGACGATCGCCGCTAACGACGGTGCCAACGCCGTGGTCGATACCGGCAAGCACAAGGTGCCGCTGGCGCTCGACAGCTTTGCCGAAGGTGACAACGGCTACACGCTCAACATCACCAAGACCGAACTCGACGCCATGATGGACGAGGAGGTGGCCCGCCGCCAAGCCGCGCTTGCCGCTGCCCTGGTGGTCGGCGCTGAAGTCGCCACGGCAGATGACGTGTCGCTCGGCACCATCGATGAGATGACCGACGTTGGCATCACCATGGTGCAAGACGAGGAGCCGCTGACGCTGCCGCGCGAGATGTTCGCGCTCGACACCGATGGTTCGCTGATGGTGCTGGTCACCAAGGCCGACCTCGACGCTGCCATCGCGGCTGCGCAGGCCAGCTAAGCGGCTAACCCAAGACTACAAGAGGCCCGCGCGGATGTCCGTCCGCGCGGGCCTTCTCGTATCCCGCTTTGAATCCCGTTCCGCTCGTCCTGAGGATAGCACGAAGCCGCAGGCTGAGCGCCAGTCTCGAAGGACCGGCCTCTAAGATCTGCGCGCGTGTGGTTCGAGACGGGTGCTCGGTCTTCGACCTCGCACCCTCCTCACCACGAACGGAACCGGTTTAGAACCGGTTATCCTTCGGAAAACCGTTCGGCGGCAGACGGCCCGCCGCGCCGCGCGCCACCTTCCACATCCCGATCTCGGTCTCGTTACGGGTACGCCCGCTGTCGCCGCCCATCTGCCAGCTCAGCCCCTCGGCCAGCGTGAAGGTCGTAGCATCAGACAGCCCGCCGTCGCGATAGCGTTGCAGTGTCACGCCCTGCCCACGCGTCATCACCGGCATCTCTTCGAGACTGAACACCACCAGCTTGCGGTTCTCGCCAACCACCGCGACATGATCATGCTCGGCGGCGATCGGGCGCACCACCACCAGCTTCGCATCGCCCTTCAGGTTCACCACCTGCCGCCCTTTGCGCGTTTCGGCGAGCAGCTCGTCGGTCACCGCGACAAAGCCCTTGCCGGTATCGGCCGCGAGCAGGATCTGCCGTCCCGGCGCGTGGACGATCATCGCCTTGATCTGCGTCGCGGCATCGATATCGAGCCCGTTGCGTACCGGCTCGCCAAAGCCGCGCGCGCCCGGCAGCTTGTCCGCGCCGAGCGTGAAGAAGCGCCCGTCGCTGCCGCAAAGCAGCAACTTGTCGGTGGTCTGGCAGTGGGCCGCGAAGGCCGGGCCATCGCCCTCCTTGTACTTGAAGTCGCCGCAGCCATCCTGCCCCAGATCGACGTGGCCCTTGGCCGCGCGCACCCAGCCCTTCTGGCTGAGGATCACCGTCACCGGCTCTTTCTCGATCATCGCGCTGGGGTCGAACTCCACGGTCGGCGCGGCCTCGGCAATCGTGGTGCGGCGCGCGCCCAGCGCGGTATCCTCGGCATAGTCCTTGCGCAGCGTGCGCAGGTCTTTCTTGAGGCGTGTGCGCTGGCGGGCCGGGCTATCGAGCAGTTTCTCCAGCTCGTCCTTCTCGGCCAGCAGGTCGTCCTTTTCCTGCCTGAGCTGCATTTCCTCCAGCTTGCGCAAGCTGCGCAGCCGCATGTTGAGGATCGCCTCGGCCTGCCGGTCGGTGAGATTGAACTCCTCCATCATGATCGGCTTGGGCTCATCCTCGGTGCGGATGATTTCGATCACCCGGTCGAGGTTGAGGAAGGCAATGATATAGCCCTCGACCAGTTCCAGCCGGTCGGCAATCTTGCCAAGCCGGTGGCGGGTGCGGTTCTGCAGGATCTCGATCTGGTGGCGCAGCCAGTTTTCGAGCAGCTCCTTCAGACCCATCACCATAGGCGTGCGGGTGGAATCGAGCACGTTCAGGTTCAGCCCAAAGCGCGTTTCGAGATCGGTCAGCTTGTAGACGCTCTCCTTGAGCATCTCGGGGTCGACATTGCGGCTGCGCGGCACCAGCACGAGGCGGATGTTCTCATCACTCTCGTCGCGCACATCTTCCAGCAGGGGCAGCTTCTTGTCGGCGATCACCTGGGCGATCTGCTCGATCAGCTTGCCCTTCGGAACCTGATAGGGGATTTCCGAAATAACAAGCTGATAGCCGCCACCCTTGTGACGCTCTATCCCCGCCTCACGGTCAGCCGCATCCTCAGCCTCAGGGGCGTGGAAGCGGCCGCGCACCCGGAACGAACCGCGCCCGGTCTCATAGGCATTTGAGATCGCCTCCGGGCTGTCGACAATCAGGCCGCCGGTGGCAAAGTCCGGCCCCTGCACCAGCTCCATCAGCCTTGCGTGCTCGACATGCGGGTTGTCGATCAGTTCCAGCGCGGCGTCGATCACCTCGGCGGCGTTGTGGCTGGGAATGTTGGTGGCCATGCCCACCGCGATCCCGCTCGACCCGTTGGCGAGCAGGTTGGGGAACAGGCCGGGGAAGATGACCGGCTCTTCCTCCTCGTTGTTGTAGGTCGGCACGAAGTCCACCGTGCCTTCGTCGAGCCCTTCCATCAGTTGCAGCGCGGTCTTGGTCAGGCGGCATTCGGTGTAACGCTGGGCGGCGGCGTTATCGCCGTCGATATTGCCGAAGTTGCCCTGCCCCTCGATCAGCGGATAGCGCAAGGTGAACGGCTGCGCGAGGCGCACCATCGCATCGTAAAGCGCGCTGTCGCCGTGCGGGTGATATTTGCCCATCACGTCGCCGACCACGCGGCTCGACTTCTTGAACGCGCTATCCGGCCCGAGGCGCAGGCCGCGCATGCCCCACAGGATGCGGCGGTGGACCGGCTTCAGCCCGTCGCGCAGGTCGGGCAAGGACCGCGCGGTGATCGTCGACAGGGCATAGACGAGGTAGCGCTCGGACAGCGCGCTGTCGAACGGCGCATCGACGATAGCGTCGAACGGATCGTGGTCTTCGGTTTCGGCAGACGACATGCAGTTCGGCCTAGCAGCGGCACGGCTGGGGGGACAGCAGGGAACTGCGCGGTTTCCCCAAGCGTAGCAAGGGGGAGAGCAAAATTTTACGGAGAATAGACAGATGCCCCAACATGTTATGATTCTTGCCACCAACGGCTTTGAACAAAGCGAGCTTGAGAAACCCAAACAGATGCTGGAAGAGGCCGGTTACAAGACCACGGTCGTCAGCCCCGAAAGCGGCCAGATCAAGGGCTGGGACAACAAGGACTGGGGCAGCCCGGTCAATGTCGACCTGACGCTTGACAAGGCCCAGGCTCGGGATTTCGATGCGCTGCTGCTGCCCGGCGGCCAAATGAACCCCGATATCCTTCGCATGGACAAGGATGCGGTAGCGATGGTGAAGACCTTCGTCGATGCCGGCAAGCCGGTGGCAGCCATCTGTCACGGGCCTTGGCTGCTGGTCGAAGCTGGCGTGATCGAAGGCAAGACCGTTACCTCCTGGCCCTCGATTCGGACCGACCTGCGCAATGCCGGCGCCAATGTTGTCGACGAAGAAGCCGCCGTTGACGGCAACCTCATCACCAGCCGCAACCCGGACGATATCCCGGCCTTCACCAATGCGCTGATTGCTGCGCTGAAGAACGCGGTCGAGATGGTCTGACGCCGGTTCGTGAAGCGGATAACCATAGGCCCTGTCGATCAATTCGGCGGGGCCTTTTGCATGGGCGCTTGCAAAATGGGATTGTCGCCTCATAGAATACGGCAAAAATAAGGCGCACCCTATGAGCTGGCTGGAGAGCGTATCATGAAGCGTTTGTTTGCAATGAGTTGCGCAACTCTGGCGCTCGCGTCTTGCGGACAGCAGGGTGAGTACAGCGCGGTCGAAGAGCGTCTGACGACGATGGATATGGCCGAACCTTCCGCTCCGGCGGAAGATGCGGCGAGCGGAGAAATTCCGGTCTCTATCCCGCAGATCGCCTACGTTTATGAGTATGGTTTTCGCCTTGCGGCGAACGACATGGCGCCCTTGCAGGAGCGGCACGTAGCCCTGTGCGAAAGCATGGGGCCTCAGCAATGCCGGGTGCTGGAAATGCGCTCTTCGGGTGACGAGGGCGACTACGCCTACGGCTCGCTCAACCTCGCGGTGGCGGCAGACAAGGCGCGAGCATTCGGAGCGCAACTCGCGGCGACTGCTGGTGAGGCGGGCGGCGAGCAGGTATCGTCCGCGATCACCGGCGAAGATCTTTCCAAACAAATCGTCGACACCGAAGCGCGGCTGCGGGCGCGCACCGCCTTGCGCGATCGGCTTATGGAAGTGCTCGAGACGCGGCGCGGGACGGTGGCTGAACTGGTCGAGGCTGAACGCGCCGTCGCCCAGGTCAACGAAGAAATCGACCAGGCGCGTTCCTGGCTTGCGGAGATGCGCGGGCGGGTCGATTTCAGCCGGGTCAATGTGCAATATCAGAGCGGTGCTCCTTCCGGCGGCGGTTTCACAGAGCCGATCCGGCACGCATTCGGCTCGGTCGGCTCGGTGCTCGGCAACGTCATTGCAGCGCTGATCGTGCTGGCCACGGCTGCCATACCGATCGGCCTTGTCGTATGGCTCGGTCTGCTTGGCTGGAGGCGATGGAGGCCGAAGAAAAACCCCGCACCCGACACCGAGAGCTAGAACCCTTGCGCGTTGTGGCTGGCCTCGGGAATGCGCACCTCCAGCCCGTCAAGCTCCTCGGTGAGCAGTATCTGGCATGACAGGCGGCTGGTCGCCTCCACGTCCGCGGCGAGGTCGAGCATGTCCTCTTCCTCCTCGCTGGCTTCGGACAGGCGGCCGAACCATTCGCGCGCGATGATTACATGGCAGGTCGAGCAGGCCATCTGGCCCTCGCACGTCCCTTCGAGCGGCATACCGGCGCGCTGGCCCACTTCGAGCAAGCTATCGCCCGGCGCGGCCTCGACCGCGCACTTTTCGCCCTCGCGTGTAATGAAGGTGACCTTGATGGTGTCTATCCTTGTTGCGACGCAGCAACTATAATTCGTTCAGCCGCCTCTTCAAGCTCGGAAAGCGTGGTGTAGCGCCCGAAACCCAGCCGGATCGACGATTTTGCCTGCGCGCCGCTCAGCCCGATCGCGCGCAGCACGTGGCTGGAACGTCCGCTTCCGCTGGCGCAGGCCGAACCGGCCGAGAACATGACATCGCGGCAGTCGCTCATCAGCCGGGCGACATCGAGCCCCTCCTGGCGCAGGTTGATATTGCCGTGCCAGCGTTCCTCCGCGCCGCCGTTCAGCGCCCACCCGGCAAACAGCTCGCGGGCGCGCTGCCACAGCGCTTCGACATGCGCCGCGTCCTCCTCCATCCGATCAGCCGCCAGCGCCGCCGCCGCGCCGAACCCGGCGCACAGCATGGGTGACAAGGTGCCCGAACGCAGGCCCTGCTCCTGCCCGCCGCCGGTAGAGATCGGTGCCAGCTCCACCCCGTCGCGCAGCCACAGGGCGCCAATGCCCTTCGGCCCGTGCAGCTTGTGCGCGCTGACCGCGATCATGTCGGCCTCGGCGCAGGCGAGCTTGCCATAGGCCTGCACCGCATCGCACAGATAGAGCGCGCCCGCCTCCTGCGCGCGGCCAAACCAATCGGCGGTCGGCTGGACAGTGCCGATCTCGTTGTTGGCCTGCATCACCGCGACCAGCCGCGTTCCCTCGGGCAGCGCTTGTGCCGGATCGCAAAGCCCCTCGCCCGTGACCTTCAGTTCACGGTGCTGGCCCAGCGCCCGCGCCGTATCGAGCACGGCCGCATGTTCGATGGCCGAGCACGCCACCGGCCCGGCCCTTGCAGCAAAGGCCCCGCGCATGGCCAGATTGATGGCCTCGGTAGCGCCGCTGGTGAAGATGACGCGCCCACCCGCCGGAAACAGCGCCGCGACCTGATCGCGCGCGACCTTCACCGCAGCAGCAGCCATACGCCCCATCCGGTGCGGCGAATGCGGGTTGCCGAACTGCGCGCTGCCCGGCCCGCCGAGCCACGGCTCCATCGCCTCCCGCGCTTCGGGCGCAAGCGGGGTGGTGGCCTGATAGTCGAGATAGATCATGCCCGGCCCGCCGTGCTAATAAGATGACGAAGTTGACACCCCGACAAGCGTCCTTGCTCGGCGTTATCCCTCAGAATTGCGCCATTTCTATGCCAGCCCGTAAAGTTGACAGTCTGGCGGAGTTTTTCCGGGTGGGCCGTGCGCTTCATAGCCCCCTTGTGGGGCTTTCGACGTCTGTAGGAAAGGGCTGACCCTTCTTCCGCTCGCCCTAAGCTTGTCGAAGGGCCGTTCTTCTTTGTTTTGTCAGACCGCGATTCAGAAAAGCAGCCCTTCGACAAGCTCAGGGCGAGCGGTGTTTCTGTGGGAGCACCGACTGTACGTCCCCCAGCCCAAGCTTGATCAAGTGACATGAGCATGGCTTGATCACCCGTCCTGCTATACCGTCCCGCCATGCTCCTGATCGTCGGAACCGTTCGCCTGCCCGCCCACAACCTTGAGGCAGCCCGACCGATCATGCAGCGCATGGCCGAGGCAAGCCGCGCCGAGGAAGGCTGCGCGGAATACAGCTACGCCGAAGACCTGTTCGACCCCGGCCTGATCCATGTAAAAGAGATGTGGGTCGATCAGCACGCACTCGACCGCCACAGCGCATCTGGCCGAATGGCGAGCGGCATGGCCGGACCTCGGCATCGGCGAGCGCAACCTTTGCGCCTACGATGTGGCAGAGCCGCGTGCGACCTAGGCCAGCCGCTTACTGCGCTGTCCTGAGCGCATCGAGATAGGCCAGCAAGTTTTCGATATCGCCCTCTTCGAACTTGAAGATCGGCATTTCGGAGGTGTGGCCAACCTGAATTCCCCGCTCGAACGAGCCTGCCACCGCCCACGCCGGCAACCGGTGCGAAGCCACCTCGAGGCTGGGAGCGTTGGGATTGGGGGAAGTGCCATCTTCAAGCGCATGGCAGCTGGCACAATTGGCCTCAGCGAAAGCCCGGCCCTTGGCGGCGCTTTCGGAAAGACCAGTCGCATCGCGATCGGTTACGCAAGCCGTAACGAGCAACGCACCAGCAACAATCAGCACAGGCTTGAGCACGATAGAGTTCCTTTTGGTCTTTTGCGGAGCTCTAGCGGAACATGCTTCATCGGCGCAAGTAAACTGCGGCGACGGGAGCATGGGTCAGCTTGCCGGACTGTGCGGCGGTGGAGAGGTGCTTGGGTTTGGATGACCGGGCGCTATCGAGGAACCTTGGGCAGAGCCGAAACGGCGAGCATTGCCCAAAAAATCCGATCAGGGTCGGCAATGCCTGCTAGGTGTGGTGGCGACGATGTTCGGCCAGAGCGTCTTCAAGCCGCGCATAGGAATATTGCCCGACGCGATAGTGGACGGACGTCACGGCTATGATCCCTTCCGGCAGCGCGGCTGGCGTATCGGGCTTCAGGGAACCACCTTCGCTTTCCCATGCGCCGGTTCCAGGCTGATCGGGGTTCGGTGCGATTGGTGCGATGCTCATGTCATCCATCCTCCTCAGCGGGGCCACGTTCGTCGCGAGGCCAGCCCTGACCGGACAGGCCATTCGTCCTTCGCCACTCGGCCAACCGCTTGGCTCGCCCTCCCAACAGATCGATGGCGTCCTTGCGTTCTTCAGCCGTGCCCGACCGGTCGACCTTCATCGCGGCAAGCTGGTGATCGAAGAGAAACTTGTTCATCGGCATGGCAACGAATCCTGGCAAGAGGGGGCGGGCGTAAGCCGGGGGAAGTGATCCCCCCCGGCCTGCTTGTCGGCGTCAGCCCTGTTGGGCGCTGGCCTGATCCTTCTGGTTCTGGCCATCGCCCTGCTGGGCCTGCAGGTTCACGGCAGTCTTCTTGCCGCCATCGACTTCGCTGGTTTCATAGCTGAAGCGCTGATCGACCTTGGGCATCTGGCCTTCCTGCTGCAGGTCCGCCTTCTTGAAGCGGAGTGCATCGCCACCCTTTTCAGGGGTGATCGAGCCGGTGCCCGAGCTGCTGTCGTAGCTTTTGATCTTGCCAAAATGTGACATTTGTCATTCCTTCGTACGAGTGTGCAGCGCGCCAGAATTGACCCGGCTGCGACTAGGAGGCGGAACTGAAGGAAAGAGCTTCCGAAGGTGGAAGCGGTGACCGTCGATTGCGACTGGTAGCTGAGTTTTAGATGGGGACGGCGGGCGACGATTACAAGCTCAGCGCGGCGGGCGCTGACCGCTTACCGGGCTGTTTGAAGCGCCTCGAGACATGCCAGCAGATTGTCGATATCGCCCGCTTCGAACTTGAAGACCCGCATCTCGGATGCGTGGCCCACCTGAATTCCCCGCTCGAACGAGCCTGCAACTGCCCAGGCCAGCAGTCGGTGCGAAGCCACTTCGAGGCTGAGAGCGTGGGGAGGGCTTATCTTCAAGCGCATGGGCGGAATGGAAACGGCGAGAATGGGGAAGAAAAAATTGCGAGCCCCCCGGCATCGTCTTGTAATACCGCCTCCAAGTTGCCCTAATAAAAACGTGCTTGCGCCCGCACAGTCTTGTGTTGAATATTCCATTCAATCCAATCGAGCGCAGATTCGAAGGACTGTCGGAGAGGTGATTTCCAGACAGGGGACGCATGAATGAATACGAATTTGCGAATTACATGCTTGATGATCGCGGCACTTGCGGTCAGCGGCTGTTCAACGATGCTGGCCAATGAAGCTCGCTCGGACCTAGCCGCACAGTGCGCTTCGATGGGGCCCAACATGCGGTTTCTTCAAGGCGAAACTCATAAGTCAGACAATCCTCTGTTTTCAAAGGCCAGCGTGCAGGGTCAATGCGTGGGGCCTGACCATCCCGAATACGAAAATGCTGTCGCCCCGGAAGAATAGTCTGCATCGCCCTGAGCCTGTCGAATTTGCAGATCGGGCAAAGCCCCGACGACGGCTGTTCTTGATGAATTGTGGACCGACATAAAAACAAGGACGGCCTTCGAACGGCTCAGGGCAAGCGGTCAATGCTATTGAAGCCCCCGCCAAGCCTTCACAAAGTCCTCCAGCTCCGCCGCCGTGGTATTCCACCCCAGCGACACCCGGATCGTGCGCCGCGCCGCGTCGTCCTCCAACCCGAAGGCATCGAGCACGCGGCTCTTCTTCAGCGTGCCCGACGAGCACGCACTCCCAGCCGATACCGCAAAGCCCATCGCATCGAGCCGGATCAGCAACGCCTGTGCGCTTATGCTCGGATGCGTGAGCGGCACGATGTAATCCACCTGCTCGCCCAGATCGAGAACGTCGCCCGCCAGCGCCTCGCGAAACTCCGCGCGTTCCGCCACAGAGGTCGCCCAGTCGCCCGCCTCCAGCGCTGCGGCCATACCCATGATCGCGGGCAGGTTCTCGGTTCCGGCGCGATAGCCGCGCTCGTGTCCGCCCATCGGTTCAAGCAGTGCTAAGTCGCGCACCAGCAGCGCGCCGACACCAATCGGCCCGCCAAACTTGTGTGCAGAGATCACCGCCATATCGACCTGCGGCAAGGCCAGCTTGCCCGCGCTCTGCGAGCAGTCGGACAGCACCAGGGCCCCTGTCTCGCCCAGCACCTCAGCCATGTCCGCGACTGGATTGATCGTGCCGGTCTCGGGGTTGACGTGCTGGATCGCGAACACGGTGTCGCCATCAAGCGTGACATCCTCGGAATAGACCTCCGCATCAGGCGCGGCGCGAAACACTGCGTCGTGCTCCACCGCGCTGACCACGCGGCGGCTTGCTTTCGCGCGGCCCAGCCCCAGCGCCAGAGCCTCGCTTGCGCCCGATGTGAAGATGACCTCGCCAGTCCAGCCGAGCACCATTTTCACCCGTTCGCGCGCATCCTCAAGCGCCGCCTTGGCCTTGCGGCCTTCGGCGTGCGGCGAGCTGGGATTGGCCCAGATCGCAAAGCCCTCGTCGATCGCGGTGCGCGCTTCCGGGCGCAGCGGCGAGGTTGCGGCGTGGTCCAGATAGATACGGGTCATGCGGAAAGAATTGCGAATAACGCCATCGTCCCTATATAGCCGCCCACTTCACCCGCGCCAGCCGCGCGGTTTCAAAACCCAATAAAGCAGAGCCGATCCGCCCATGCCGCACGTTATTTTCCCCGGCCCCGAAGGCCGTCTCGAAGGCCGCTTCTCTCCCGCCCCGCGCCCCCGCGCGCCCGTGGCGATGATCCTCCACCCGCATAGCCAGGGCGGCGGGACCATGAACGACCGCATCGTCCAGCGCCTCTACAAAACCTTCGCAGACCGAGGCTTCGCCACGCTGCGATTCAATTTCCGCGGCGTCGGCAAGAGCCAGGGCAGTTTCGACAATGGCATTGGCGAGCTGTCGGACGCCGCCTCGGCGCTTGACTGGGTGCAGTCGATCCACCCCGAAGCGCAGGTGACCTGGGTCGCCGGCGTCAGCTTCGGTGCGCTGATCGGGATGCAGCTGCTGATGCGCCGCCCGGAGATTCGCGGCTTCGTCTCGGTTGCGCCGCCCGCGAACATGTACGATTTTTCATTCCTCGCGCCCTGCCCGGCCTCGGGCATCTTCATCCAGGGCACGGCCGATACGGTGGTGCAGCCCAACAGCGTCCAGAAGCTGGTCGACAAGCTGCGCACGCAGAAGCACATCACGATCCATCACGACGAGATCCCGCGGGCGAACCACTTCTTCGAGAACGAGATGGACGAGCTGATGGCCTCGGTCGACAACTACCTCGACTTCCGGCTCGATCCGTCCTGCCCGATTACCTGATCGGCTGACCGCAGATCGGCGCGCCGGGCGGGAACCTGGCCGGCTCTCCATCCGTAAATCCCTCCAGGACCGTCACTTGACGGACGGAAAGTCGCGCCTGAATTTGGTGGCTTTTCTCCGGCTTCGGCTCGTGGTAATGTGTTACATAATAACATTACAAAGAGGGAGTTTGATATGGCCTATGTTGACAGCACATCCGCGCCCGGCGCCCGGGCGAGGGCCTTGCTCGGAGTGGGCGCGATCCATGCGATCATGGCCCTCGGCGTCTATACCGGCTTGACCATTACCGGTGTGATCGCCCCGCCCAAGAAAATCGTGACCGCGTGGAACGTACCCACCCCCGTGCCGACTCTCGACCCGCCACCACCCGAACAGAAAGCCGAGCAAGACCCGATAGTTCCAACCTATAACCCGCCCAAGGCGCCCGACCGGATCATCGACCTGCCGGTCGAAACCCCTTCGGTGGCAGAGCGGTTCGACGACGGACCGATCATGCCCACGATTCCGGCCAAGCTACCGGGCAGCACTGTTGGCGATAACAACCTCGCCCTGCCCACGCCCACGCCGAGCTTCGCCGCCGTCGGCCCGAGGGCATCCAACAACTCCGCCGGCTGGATCACCACCGACGACTATCCGCGCCGCGACCTCATGCGTGGCAACGAAGGCACGGTGCGCTATCGCCTCGTCGTGGCGAGCAATGGCCGGGTTGAGACCTGCGAAGTCACGCAGAGTTCGGGCCACAGCGGTCTCGACGGCGAGACTTGCCGCCTGCTCAGCCGCCGCGCGCGGTTTGAACCGGCCAAGGATACCAGCGGCGCGCAGGTGGTCGGCACCTTCACCGGCGCGGTGACCTGGCAAATCCCCTGAGCACAGCCCTAGTCCTCGACGGCGGCGGCTTCCTGAAGGCTTTCGCCGCCGTCGTTGGCGGGGACCACCCAGATCACGACATTGGCAATCATCACGAAGGCCAGCATCGCCATCAGCAGCGCCTTCTGGGTGTTGCCCTTGCGGAACAGCGAATAGGCCCCGCCTACCAGCACAGCGGCGGCGAGCATCACAAGTGAAAGCACGAAGTCGGACATGACCACCGTCTAGCCAAGGCCTCGTTCGCCGCCAAGAGCATGGTCGCGGTTTGACTTGCCCGGTTGCGGCTGTAACCAGATGTCATGCACAGCTTCGCCACCCCCATGCTCACCCGCCGCGCGGCCCTGAAGGGCGCCTCGGGCCTCGCCATCGCCGCCACGCTTCCCGGCTGCATCACAGCCACCAGCCCCACTCCCGATGCCAATGCGCTGCTCGACGATGTCGCCTGGCGGCTGCTCGCGCACGAGCCCGATCGCGCGACGTCGCTCGGGGCCGATACCGGCGTGCATGCGGCGCTGCGCGGGCAACTAGAAGATACGACGCCCGAAGGCCAGGCGGCCTATGCCGCCACCCTGCGCGAAGATCTGGCGCGCGTATCCGCGGTCGACGAAGCCGGGCTAGCCCCTGCCACCCGCACCAGCCTTGAAGTGGTGAAAAGCGCCTATGCCAACGCGCTCGAAGGCTTTGCCCAGCCCTATGGCGACGTTGCGGTCGGATCCTGGCGCAATGCGCCCTATGTCGTGATCCAGAACGTGGGCAGCTATCTCGACCTGCCGCGCGCCCTCGATTCGGATCAGCCGCTGCGCGATGGCGCCGATGTCGATTTCTACATGGCGAAGCTGGCGCAGGTGCCCGCCGCGCTGGCGGGCGAGCTGACCCGGATGCGGTCGGCGCGCAAGATGGGCCTCGTCGCGCCCGACTTCCTGCTCGACAAGGCCATTGGCCAGATGGAGCAGACCATCGCCGATACGGCGGAGGGTGGCGCCTGGGTGATGCCGCTCGGCCGCTCCGACATGGCCGAAGCCAAGGCGGCAGTGCCCCATGCGGTGCGCCTCGCACAGAGCGCCATTGCGCCCGCCCTCGCCGCGCAATTGGAAGAGCTGAAGGCCGAACGCGCGCTTGCCACCTCCGATGCCGGTATGTGGGCGCGTCCCGGCGGGCCAGACTACTATCGCTGGGCACTGAAGGCGAGCACCACCTCCGACCTCACCCCTCAAGAGGTCCACGAACTGGGCCACGACACGCTTGCCTCGATCCACGCCGAGATGGACCCGATCCTGCGCTCGTTCGGCTATACCGAGGGCACGGCAGGCCAGCGCATGAAGCAGCTTTCCGAGGACGAACGCTTCCAGTTTGCCGAGGGCGACGAAGGCCGCGCGCAGATCATGGACTTCATTCACGAACGCATCGACTGGATCCGCGCGCAGATGCCGCGCGCCTTCAGCCGCACCGTAACCGCCCCGCTCGAAGTGCGCCGCCTGCCGCTCGCCGAAGAGCCAGGCGCACCGACCGCCTATGGCGGCGCGGGCTCGAAGGATGGCTCGATCCCCGGCAAGATGTGGATCAACCTGCTGACCACCGCTCTGCACCGCAAATATACCCTGCCCACGCTGGTCCACCATGAAACCATTCCCGGCCACGTGTGGCAGGGCGAATATTCGAACCAGCTCCCGCTGATCCGTTCGATCCTCGCCTTTAATTCCTTCAGCGAAGGCTGGGCGCTTTATGCGGAACAGCTTGCCGACGAACTCGGCGCCTATACCGACCACCCCGCATGGCAACTCGGCTATTTGCAGGATGCAGCCTTTCGCGCCTGCCGTCTGGTGGTCGATTCGGGGATGCACGCCAAGCGCTGGAGCCGCGCCGAGGCGCTCGCCTTCATCACCGAACAGACCGGCGACGGGGTGGACGAGATGGCGAGCGAGATCGACCGCTATTGCAGCTGGCCGGGGCAGGCCTGCGGCTACATGGTGGGCAAGCTCGAAATCCTGCGTCAACGCGACCGTGCGCGCGATGCACTCGGCCCACGTTACGACCTCAAGGACTACAACATGACGGTGGTCGAAGGCGGCAACGTCCCGCTCGACGTGCTGGCGGGCAACATCACCCGCTATATCGCGAGCGCGACCGGCTAGGCCGGGCGCCCGCGATAGCGCGAGCGCAAGATCAGTTCTTGCCGAACAGGCCCTTGGCCATGCCCATCACATCGTTGACCGGGTTTCCGTCACCATCCCGGTCAAGCAGGTGGGCGAGGCTGGAGGGGTCGTTCCTGATCGCATTGGCGAACTCGGCAAGCGAGCCTTCGCCGCCGATCTGCTCCACGATCTGGGCCAGCGTGCCAGTGTCGAGCCCGGTCTTGGCCGAGGCGAGTTCCACGGTGTCGCCCTGCATGGGATGCGCCTGGCCAAGCGCGGCAATCGCCTTTTCGGCCATCGCCGGGTCGATCCCGACCTTGGCGGCGAGGTTCACCACATCGTCGGGCGCGCCCCCGATGGTCTTCAGGATTCCATCAAGCATGCTCATGATCTGTCTCCTTTTGCTCTGCGGCCAATAGTGCCCTCCGAAGATGCAAAAACAAGGACGGGTTTGCATATGGTCGCCCTGGCCTTTCGCCTTGAAGCTTTGATCTGCGAGAGGCATCGTCACGCATAATCGGGACGGACGGGGACAAGACAAACATGCACAGGCTGATCGCCGCACTCTGCTGCATCGCGCTGATAACAACACCCGCGCAGGCGCGCTGGCGCAAGGCCGAAAGCGAGCACTTTGTTATCTATGCCGACGATTCGGCGCGCGATCTCGAACGGTTCGGCAATATGCTGGAACGGTTCCACCAGGCGCTTGAATTCATCACGGGGAGAACCACCGAGACGCCGAGCCCGTCCAACCGCGTCACCATCTATGCCGTCGGCAGCAGTGCAGATATGCGGCGACTAGCCGGGGACAAGAAAATCGCCGGCTTCTATTCCGCCCGCGCAGGAGGGTCGGTCGCCTTTGTCCAGGATGCCTACCCGACCTCGGGCGAGCTGCCCTTCTCGGCCGTCGTCGTTTTGCACGAATATGCGCACTATTTCGCCTCAATCGCCACTCGGTTTCCGCAGCCCCCGTGGATGTCCGAAGGAAGCGCGGAGTTCTTCGCATCAGCCCGCTTTCCGTCCGATGGCAGAGTGGAGATCGGCCGCCCCGCGATGCACCGCGCCGGAGATCTCTTTTACGCGGTCGACGTGCCGATCCGCGAATTGCTCGACGCGGACCTTTACGCCCAGCGGACGAGCACCCGGCACGACGCTTTCTATGGCCGCTCCTGGCTGCTGTTTCACTATCTCAACCTGTCTGGCGAACGCCCGGACGAGTTGCGTGCCTACACGGATGCGCTGAGCAACGGCATGGGCGCTCTGGCGGCTGCGGAGCACGCGTTCGGCGATCTCGATCAGCTGGAATCTGACCTCGACAGTTATCTGCAAAGGCGCCGTCTGACGATGCTCAACCTGCGCGCATCCATGGTAGAGCCGGGTGCCGTCACTGTCAGCGAACTCAGCGATGGCATGGACGAGGTTCTCCCCTTGCAGATCGTCTCGAAACGCGGGGTGACCCGCGAACAGGCGGTGGAGCTGCTGCCGGAGATGCGCGCGGTCGCCGCCTCCTATCCTGACGATGCCGGTGTTCTTGCCGCGCTGGCCGAAGCCGAGCTGGACGCGGGCAACGATGCCGAGGCGATAGCAGCGGCTGACGCGGCCATCACCGCCGATCCCTCGGTGGTAAATGCCTACGTGCAGAAAGGCTATGCGCTGTTCAATCTGGCGGCAGATGCTTCTGCCAACAAACGCGAAGAAGCCTATCACGCGGCCATGGCGCCTTTCAGCGCGCTAAACGCGAGGGAGCCCGACCACCCGCTGCCGCTGATCCATTTCTATCGCAGCTTGCAGAAAAGAGGCAAAGAGCCGACCGAGCTCGCCCGTCAGGCGCTTGAGCGCGCGAGCCAACTTGCGCCGTTCGATCGCTCACTTGCGCTCGAGGTGGCGGCAATGCTCGCCAGCGAGGGCAGAATCGCCCTTGCCCGCACACTAGCCGCGCCGCTGGCCTTCGATCCGCATGGCGGGAAGCTGGGCAAACTGGCGCAATTCTTCATGAACGCCACCAAGGATGCAGAAGAGGCGGCACCCTTCCACTGGATGCCGCCCCTCATGATCGACGAACCCGAGGTGGAACCCGAACCGGCCTAGCCGCCGGGTCACACCTCGTAATTTCAGTCCTGAACTGCCTCAGGCAGGCTGCGCAGCGAGCTGCGGGGCGGCCTGTTTCACGGCGTCGTCGACATAGGCCTCGAACTGCTCGAAGTTGCCGACGAACAGCTTCACCAGATGCTGCGCCATTTCGTCGTAGGCTTCCTTGTCGGCCCAGGTCGAGCGCGGGTCGAGGATCGTCTGGTCGATGCCCAGTTCCTCCAGCGCGGGCACGAACACCGGCACTTCGAAACCGAAGTTCGGATCGGTGCGATATTCGACACCGTCCATCTTGCCATCGAGTGCCGCGTTCAGCAGCCCGCGCGTCGCTTTCAGTGGCATGCGGTTGCCGACGCCGTACTTGCCGCCGGTCCAGCCGGTGTTGAACAGCCAGCACTGCGCATTGCCCTCGGCGATCCGCTTCTTGAGCAGGTTGCCGTAAACCGACGGGTGGCGCGGCATGAAGGCGGCGCCGAAGCAGGTCGAGAAGGTGGCTTCGGGCTCAGTCACGCCGATCTCGGTGCCGGCAACCTTCGCAGTGTAGCCCGAGAGGAAGTGGTACATCGCCTGCTCGGGCGTCAGCTTCGCGATCGGGGGCATCACGCCGAAGGCATCGGCGGTCAGCATCACCACGTTCGACGGCACCGGGCCGAGGTTCTTTTCCGAGGTGTTCGGGATGAACTCGATCGGATAGGCGCCGCGAGTGTTCTCGGTCTTGCTGGTGTCGGTGAAGTCGATCTCGCGCGTGCCCTCGTCCATGGCGACGTTCTCGAGGATCGTGCCGAACATGCGGGTGGTGGCGTAGATCTCCGGCTCGCCCTCGGCCGAAAGGTCGATCACCTTGGCATAACAGCCGCCTTCGAAGTTGAAGACCGCCGAATCCGACCAGCCATGCTCGTCATCGCCGATCAGCGTGCGGCTGGCATCGGCCGAAAGCGTAGTCTTGCCGGTGCCCGACAGGCCGAAGAAGATCGCCGTCTTGCCGTCGGCGCCGATGTTGGCCGAGCAGTGCATCGGCATCACGCCCTGTTCGGGGAGCAGATAATTCAGGAGGCCGAACACGCCCTTCTTCATCTCGCCCGAATATTCGGTGTTGCCGATCAGGATCAGCTTCTCGGTGAAGTTGACCGCGATCACGGTGTCACTGCGGCAGCCGTGGCGTTCCGGATCGGCCTTGAAGCTGGGCAGGTTGATGATCGTATATTCGGGCGTGAAGTCGGCGAGCTCATCCTGCGTCGGGCGCACAAGCAGCGTGCGCACGAACAGCGAGTGCCAGGCCATCTGCGTGATCACGCGCACGTTCACGCGGTATTCCGGCTGCGAACCGCCGAACAGGTCGGCCACGTAAAGCTCGTCCTTGCCTTCCAGTTCGGCAAGGAAATCGGCCTTGAGGTTGGCGAAGTGCTCGGGGCTCATCGGCTGGTTGATGGCACCCCAGTTGATCGAGTCCTCGGTGGTGGCATCGCGCACCACGAACTTGTCCTTCACGCTGCGCCCGGTGAAGCGCCCCGTCTCGACCACCAGCGGGCCATGCGCCGCCAGCTTGCCCTCGCCGCGTTCCAGTGCATGCTCCACCAGCGCGGCAGTTCCCATGTTGGGATGGATCTTCGCCTTGGTCGAAAGGCCTTGTTCGGACAATGAAACGTTCAGGGGTGTCACATGCGTCTCCTCACGCAGGTTGTGTCATGGCGCTCTTGGGCGTTCGCCGGGCTATTGGCAGGGCGCATAGGGCTAGCGCCTCGCAAGGTCAATTTGCTGCAAGCCGAAGGTGCAGCAACTGACCTGAAATGCTACACGATTGCGTAAGTTGGCAACAGCGCATGATTGAGAAAGTTGTACCGGCGCGGTAGTCCGCTCCGGTAACGAGGTGATTGCATGAGTGAAGCAACAGAGGATCAGCGCGGCGGCGAAAGCGTGACAGACCCGACTTCGGGCGAGCCGCAACGTGTGATCGCGCTGGTCGACGATGATCGCAACATCCTCACCACGCTTTCCATCGCCTTGCAGGCCGAGGGCTATGCCACCCGCGTCTATTCCGATGGCGAAGCAGCCCTGGGTGCGCTGCTGTCCAACCCGCCCGACCTCGCGGTGTTCGATATCAAGATGCCGCGCATGGACGGGATGGAGCTGCTCGGACGGCTGCGCGAACATTCGCCGCTGCCGGTGATCTTCCTCACCAGCAAGGACGAGGAGGAGGACGAAGCAGCCGGCCTCGCCATGGGGGCCGACGACTATATCGCCAAGCCCTTCAGCCAGCGCCTGCTGCTCGCCCGGATCGGCGCTATCCTGCGCCGCGCCGCGCCGCTGGTGCCGGGCGAAGAGCCGCGCGAACGTCCGACCGAGGCCGAAGGCGGCGTCATCACGCGCGGGCGGCTGGCGATGGATCCGGCGCGCCATCAGGTGACCTGGGACGGGCGCGAGGTCAGCCTCACCGTCACCGAATTCCTGATCCTCGAAGAGCTGGCGCGGCGCCCCGGCGTGATCAAAAGCCGCAACCAGCTGATGGATGCGGCCTACCCCGACGACATCTTCGTCGACGACCGCACGGTCGATTCGCATATCAAGCGCCTGCGCCGCAAGTTCCGCGCCGCCGATCCCGAGTTCTCGGCCATCGAAACGCTCTATGGCGCGGGCTACAGCTTCTCCGATGGCTGAAGAAGACCTGCGCGCCAGTCGGCTCGAACGGCTGGCCTTCCCGCTCGGCGCTTCGCTCACCGCGCGCATTCTGGCGGTGAACCTGATCCCGCTGCTGGTGCTCGCGCTGAGCCTGTTCTTCCTCGATTCCTACCGCCGCCAGCTGCTCGACGAGCGCTATAAGCTCGCGCGCATCGAGGCGCAGATCACGGCAGAGGCGCTGGCCGGGGCCACGCCCGAGCGGCAGAAGGCACTGCTGGTGCAGATCGGCAAGGAACAGCGCATGCGGCTGCGCATGTACGACGCCGCGGGCAAACTCATCGCCGATAGCTTCGCGCTCGACGCCCCGGCCTTCACGCTATCCGATCCCGCTGACACGCCCTTCACCGATGACCTTGCCCGGTGGACCGATCAGGCGGTGAACTTCGCGGTGCGGGCCGATGCCGCCCCGCCCTATGTCGAGCCCGATGATCTCAACGCCGATGCCTGGCCCGAACTTTCGCGCGTGCGCCAGCAGGGATTCACCCAGATCGAACTGCGCCGCGCACCCGACGGCACGCCGATGATCACTGCCGCTGCGCCCGTGGGGCTTAACGGCGCCAGCCTGCTCACGACACGCCACGCGGTCGATATCACGCAGGCCGTGCGCAGCGCCCGCACCAGCCTTCTGACGATCATCTTCATCGCTCTGGCGGTCTCGATCGTGCTCTCGCTCTATCTCGCCGCCACGATCATCGAGCCGCTGCGGCGGCTGGTACGCGCGGCGGTGAAGGTGCGCGCAGGGCGCGAGCGCGAGATCGAGGTGCCGCGCATGGATGAACGCACCGACGAAATCGGCCTGCTCGCCCGCGCGGTGTCCGACATGACGGGCGCGCTGCGCCACCGGATCGACGCGGTCGAGAGCTTCGCCGCCGATGTCGCGCACGAAATCAAGAACCCGCTCGCGAGCCTGCGGAGCGCCATCGAATCGCTGCCCCGCGTCACCGAACCCGGCCTGCGCGCGCAACTCGAGGAAGTCGCCGCGCACGACGTGCGGCGAATCGACCGGCTGGTGAGCGAGATTTCGGAAGCCAGCCGGATCGACGCCGAACTGAGCCGCGCCACTTTCGAACTGGTCGATCTGGCCGAGCTGTTCGCCAATGTCGTCGCCACCAAGCAGACACGTGGCGAAGTGCGCGACTGCGTGGTGACGGTCGAAAAGCAAGTGGATGACGCGCGCGTGCTCGGTGTGCCGCTGCGGCTGGAGCGGGTGGCGGAAAACCTGATCGACAATGCCGTGTCGTTCTCCCCGCCCGGCGGGACCATCACGGTGACGATCCGCCGCCACGGTAACCGGCTTGCCACACTGGTATGCGATCAGGGCCCAGGCATCCCCGAAGGCGAGCGCGAGAAGGTGTTTCGCCGGTTCCATTCGCAGCGGCCCGATCACGAGAACTTCGGCAACCATTCGGGGCTCGGGCTCGCGATCGCGCGCACCATTATCGAGGCGCATGACGGCACGCTCCTGGTCGCTGACGAAAGCCCGCTCGGCGGGGCCTGCCTGATGTTCGAGCTGCCCGTCACATGAGCATGGTGCTTGCCAATGTGAGCTGCGTCGCCGTCGATGGCCGGGCGCTGTTGATCGAAGGTCCGCCCGGCGCAGGCAAGTCAAGCCTTGCGCTCGCCCTGATCGAAGAAGGGGCTCGGCTGATCGGTGACGACGGGGTCACGCTTGCCGCCGAGGGCAACCAACTGATCGCTTCTCCGCCGCCGCACATTGCCGGGCTGATCGAGGTGCGCGGCGTCGGCCTCGTCTCGTTGCCGACCACCAGCGCCCCGGTGGCGCTGGCCATTGCGCTCGACGAAGCAGCGCCGCGGCTGCCCGATGAGCCGCATACGGCGCGCTGGTGCGGCATCGCCGTACCCCGCCTTTCGCTCTATCCCGACACCGCCACCGTACCCTTGCGCGCGCGCTGGGCACTGCGCCATCATGGGACGACGACCCCGTCATGCGCTTAGGGTCTTTCCTTTTGCGTCGCAAAAGCGCATTGAGCGCGCCCGATGGTCGCGTCGCAAACTGACGATCCCCAGCGTATCCTGCTGGTCACCGGCATGCTCGGCGCGGGCAAGTCGACCGTTCTGCGCGAGCTGGAAGATCTTGGCTGGGAAGCGATCGACAATTTCCCCGTCCGCCTGCTCGACCGCCTGATCGGCCCAGACGGCGCAAGCTACCCGCTCGCCATCGGCTGCGATTGCCGCACGCGCGGGTTCGTTCCGGTCGACATTATCGAACAGGCAAAGGCCCTGCTGGAAGACGGCCGGATCGAACTGACCACGGTCTTTCTCGATTGCGCCGGGCACGAGTTGGAGCGCCGTTTCAACGAGACGCGCCGCCGCCACTTCCTCGCCGCCGACCTGCCGGTATCCTCGGGCATAGCCGCCGAGCGCGAGCTGCTCGCACCGCTACGCCGCTGGGCCGAAGTGCTGATCGACACCACCAATTTCACGGTCAACGACCTCAAGCTGGCGGTGCGCGAACGCTTCGCGCCCTCCGCATCGCAGCAGCTCACCGTCACCGTTTCCAGCTTCGGCTTTTCGCGCGGGATGCCGCCTTCTGCCGATCTGGTGTTCGACATGCGCTTCATCGACAACCCGCACTGGGTCGAGGAGCTGAAACCGCTCACCGGGCTCGATGCCGCGGTGGGCGAGCATATCGAGCGCGATCCGACTTTTCCCAGCGCCTTTGCCAAGATCGCCGACCTCGTGACCGAGCTGCTTCCGCGCTATGCGGCGCAGGGCAAGACCTATGTGAACATCGCCTTCGGCTGCACCGGTGGCCGCCATCGCAGTGTATACAGCGCGCAGAAGCTGGCGGAGGTCTTGCGTGAGGCTGGCTTTTCGCCCACGGTCATTCACCGCAATCTGGGCTCGCGCGCGGTCGAGCTTGTCGAAGGCACGCAACACCCGTGACTCTAGTGGCAAACCCTATGCAAATTTTCTCGACAGGCGACATTCCGGCATGATCGGGCTTATTCTGGTAACCCACGGCCAGCTGGCCCGCGAATTCGTCGCCGCGATGGAACATGTGGTTGGCAAGCAGGCCGCCGTGGTGCCCGTGTGCATCGGACCGCATGACGATATGGAAGTGCGCCGCAAGGACATCGCAGATGCTATTGCCGAGGTCGACACCGGCACCGGCGTAATCATCCTCACCGATCTGTTCGGCGGCACGCCTTCAAATCTCGCAATCTCGCTGCTCGATCCGGGCCGCACCGAAGTGATCGCCGGGATCAACCTGCCGATGCTGATCCGTCTCGCCGGTGCGCGCAAGGAACTGTCGCTGCATGCCGCCGCCGAAGCCGCGCGCGAGGCGGGCCGCAACTACATCACCATCGCCAGCGAATTTCTCGGACAGCACGCATGACCAAGACCGCCACCGACAGCGTTAGCGCCGAAGTGCTGATCGTGAACAAGCGCGGCCTGCACGCGCGCGCCAGCGCCAAGTTCGTCACCTGCGTATCGGGAATGGAAGGCACGCAGGTGAGCGTGATCAACAAGGAAGGGCATGAGGCTGCGGGCGGCTCCATCCTCAGCCTGATGATGCTCGGCGCGGCCAAGGGCGACACCGTAACGATCAGCGTTGCGGGCGCCGACTGCGAAGCGCGGCTCGCCGAGCTGGTAGCGATGGTCGAGGCCGGTTTCGGCGAGGACTGATGCGCCGCGAGATCACAGGTTTTTCCAACCCTACCGTCAAGCTGCTGAAGAGCCTGCGCGACAAGAAACACCGCAAACGCGAAGGCCTGTTCCTCGCCGAGGGGCTGCGCCTGCTGACCGATGCGCGCGCCTGTGGGCGGCTGCCGCAGATGCTGGTGATGGCCACTGCGCGCGATCCGCACCCGCTGCTGGAAGCGCTGGAGGCCGACGTGCTGGCAAGCGGCGGCGGGGTGATAGAAACCACCCCCGATATTCTCTCCAAGATCACCGGCAAGGACAATCCGCAGGGCGTGGCGGGCGTGTTTGCCGAATTCGACACTTCGCTTGGTGCGCTCGATCGGGCGTCGGCGAAGATCTGGCTGGTGGCGCAGGCGCTGCGCGATCCGGGCAACCTCGGCACGATGTTGCGCACCGGCGATGCGGTGGGCGCCGGCGGGCTGATCCTGATCGACGACTGCGCCGATCCGTTCAGCGTCGAGGCCGTGCGCGCGAGCATGGGCGCGGTGTTCACGCAAGGGCTGGCGCAGGCCGGATGGGACGAGTTTTTGGCATGGCTGCGCGCGGGAGAGGGCCAACTGGTGGCAGCCTCCCTGCGCGAGGCGGTGCCCTATCGCGGTGCGCCTTATGCCGCGCCATGCTTCGTTATGGTCGGCAACGAATCGCGCGGCCTGCCCGTGGACTATGAACTGGCATGCGACCTGCGCGTGACCATGCCGATGAAAGGTCGCGCTGACAGTCTCAACGCGGCGGTGGCAGCGGCTGTGCTCAGTTACGAGGTATTGGCTTCGCTGGAGGGCTGAGGCGTTTGCAAGCCCGGCCCCAGACGAGGTTCGGGACGACGACTTACCTCCCGCAACGTCATCCCGGACTTGATCCGGGATCGGTCTATTCAACCACTAATCGCCCGCGATCAGGCTGGTGATCCGCCACTTGCCATTGCGACTTGCCGCCAGCAGCCGATAGTCGATCAGGCTGCGCAGCCGCTTGGCATCGATATAGCCCTCGATCACCGACGGTTTGCCCGCGGGCGACTCGCGGCGCTGCCAGCGGACATGGGCAAAGCCCGAATCCTCGCTGCCCCCATCGACCAGCTCGACCACGTCCCACGACACGGCCGCGATCACCGGAGCCTGTTCGCCAGCGGTTTCATGCATGGGCACGCCCGAACCCGTAACGATCATTCCTCGGTAGGGATCGGCGCGGGTTTCCTGCGCGAAATACCAGGGCAGAGTGATAAGCGCATCGCCATCGGAAGCGCAGCCGAGCGTCATTAGCTCATCGAGCTTGGCCCACAGCGGAGCCGTGTCGGACGAAAGCATGTTTCGGAGCTGGTCGCGCCCCGCGCCGCCACCGAAATCGAGCTTAACGTCTTCTGCTGCGAGCGCCACGAAGGCCGCGGTGTCGCGGGCGGAGACTGCGCTACGGATATCTTCAAGGAACGGCGAGGCACCGGCCACCTCGGCGCACTCGTCGCGCGGGGCATAGGGCCCGGCGGGCTGCGGCGTTTCCTCGATCTGATCGACCGTATCGGCGACCGCCTGTTCGACCTGACTGGCAGGCGGGTCGTTTCGGTTGCACCCTTGCAGCACCATGGCGCCTGCCAACAACAGCAAGCCAACCCGGCGGGCACGTGCAGACCTCATTGCTCGACTTCCTCTCTTCGCTCGTCGGCCCCAATCTGGGCTGCCTCTGGCTCTGACGCAAGGTCTGCGGCGACATAGCGCGGAACGCCTTCGACGAACGGCACTTCCTCGATCTCGCGCTTGCCGATCTCGATGCCTTTTTCCTGCATCCGCCGCGCCGAAGTGAGCACGTTGCGCTCGAAGCTGCCGACGAAGCTGTTGTAGTTCTTCACCGCCGATTCGAGCCCGCCGCCCATGCGCTTCAGATGCTGAGCCGCTGTCTCAAGCCGCCCGTAAAGCTCGGTCCCGATCCGGCCGATCTCGCGCGCCTCGTTGGCAAGCGCATCCTGCCGCCAGACCTGCGCCACAGTGCGCGCGATGGCGACAAGGTTGGTCGGCGTCGCCAGCAGCACCTTCTTCTCGAAGGCGAAATCCCACAGCTCGGGATCGGCCTCCAGCGCGGCGGCGACGAAGTGCTCGCCCGGCACGAACATCACCACATAATCCGGCGCGTCCTCGAACTGGCTCTGGTAGCTCTTCGTACCCAGCGTCTGCACGTGGTTGCGCATTGACTGCGCGTGGAGCTTCAGGTGGCGCTTGCGCTCCTCATCATCGTCGGCCTCGAACGCGGCCTGATAGGCGTTGAGCGAGACCTTGGCATCGATCACCAGCTTCTTCTGCCCCGGCACGTTGACGATGGCGTCGGGCCGCAGACGCCCGTCATCGGTCTCGATCGACTGTTCGAGCAGGAAATCGGTGTGCTGCGCGAGCCCGCACTGTTCGAGCACGTTCTGCAAGGCCCGCTCGCCCCAGCGCCCGCGCGCCTTGGGCGCGTTGGTGAGCGAATTGCCCAGCCGCTGCGCCTCGCGCCGCACCTCCTCCTGGCTGAGGTGCATCCGGTCGAGCAGGCCCTTCAGCTCGCCAAAGGCATTGACGCGCTGCTGCTCCAAAGTGCCGACCGTGCGCTCGTACTTCTCCAGCCGCTCGCTCACCGGCTTGAGCAGGTTGGCGACGGCCTCCTTGTTCTTCGCCTCGGCATCGCCCAGCCGCGCGGCGGCATCGGCGATGAACTTCTCCTGCGCCTTGCCGAGCACCTCGCTGCCCGTCACCTTGAATTCGCGGAGCAGTTCCTCACGCGCTTCCTTGAGCAGCGTGATCTGCTTTTCGGCATTGGCTTCGTTCGCCTCCAGCGTGGCGAGCCTGTTCAAGGCGCCATCGCGTTCGGCGCGGACTTTCTCCAGTTCGTTCGCCAGCGCATCGGCCCGCTCGGCGCGGACCACCGCGCCTTCCAGATCGATGACAGCGCGGCGGAACTTCTCGTCCAGCTCCTTGGCCGCCGAGGTCGCCGCAGCCAGCTCGTCACGCAGCCGCGCGAGATCGCGCCCCCACACAAGCCATCCAACCGCCGCGCCCAGCACAAGTGCGACCAACGCGGTAACAATCGCTTCAACAAGCATCGACAAACTCGCAAGAAAAAGGAACGAAACACGAACCTAACCGCCCACAACGCCTTGCACAAGCGGCCCAACGCGCTCATCCCCCACTCAGGCGAAAAGCATCGACGACACCCGAGTTTCCGCTTGAGCATCGCGCCCAAAAAATCGTATGGGTTGCTTACAAATTCAGATTCGCGAAAAATTCGCGCTTACGAAATCCGGCACATCCGCTGCCGGCCGAACACGGGAAAGGACAGGTTAATGCCCACCGATATCGAAATCGCCCGCCAGGCGACGCTCATTCCGATCACCGAGGTAGCGAAGAACGCCGGCGTGCCCGACGAGGCGCTGATCCCCTATGGCAAGTACAAGGCCAAGGTCGATACCGCCACCCTGCCCACCACCAGCAACGGCAAGCTGATCCTCGTCACCGCCATCAACCCCACCCCGGCAGGCGAAGGCAAGACCACCACCTCGGTAGGCCTTTCGGATGCGCTCCACCGCATCGGCAAGAAGACCATGCTGTGCCTGCGCGAACCCTCGCTCGGCCCGTGCTTCGGCGTGAAGGGCGGCGGCGCCGGCGGCGGCAAGTCGCAGGTCATGCCGATGGACGAGATCAACCTCCACTTCACCGGCGATTTCCACGCCATCACCTCGGCGCACAACCTGCTCTCGGCCATGATCGACAACTCGATCTACTGGGGCAACCCGAACGACATCGACCTGCGCCGCGTCACCTGGCGCCGTGTGCTCGACATGAATGACCGTGCGCTGCGCCAGATCGTCGGCCCGCTCGGCGGCGTGTCGAACGGCTTCCCGCGCGAAACCGGCTTCGACATCACCGTGGCCTCGGAAATCATGGCCATCCTGTGCCTGGCTTCGGACCTCGAAGACCTGCAGAAGCGCCTTGGCGACATCATCATCGGCTATCGCCGCGATCGCACCCCGGTGTTCTGCCGCGACATCAAGGCGGACCCCGCCATGACCGTGCTGCTCAAGGACGCCATCCTGCCGAACCTCGTGCAGACGCTGGAAAACCGTCCGGCCTTCCTCCACGGCGGCCCCTTCGCCAACATCGCGCACGGCTGTAACTCGGTGATCGCCACCAAGACCGCGCTGCGCATGGCCGACTATGTCGTGACCGAAGCGGGCTTCGGTGCCGACCTTGGTGCCGAGAAGTTCATGGACATCAAGTGCCGCATGGCGGGCCTCAAGCCCGATGCCATCGTGCTGGTGGCCACCGTGCGCTCGCTCAAGATGAACGGCGGCGTGCCCAAGGGCCAGCTGACCGAAGGCGAGAACGTGGAAGCGGTGCGCGCCGGTGCCGTGAACCTCAAGCGTCACATCGAGAACGTGAAGAAGTTCGGCATCACCCCGACGATCGCCATCAACCACTTCTATCTCGACACCGACGCCGAGATCGCGGTGATCAAGGAAATGGCCGAGAGCTATGGCGCCGATGCCGTGATCTGCAAGCACTGGGCCGAAGGCGGCGCGGGCGCCGAGGACCTGGCGAAGATCGTGGCCGAGAAGGCCGATACCGGTGCTCCCGACTTCGACCAGCTCTATCCCAGCGAAATGCCGCTGGCCGAGAAGATCGAGACCGTCGCCACCGAGATCTATCGTGCGGCGAACGTCGCGATCCCCTCTGCCGTGCGCAAGCAGCTCAAGCAGTGGGAAGAGATGGGCTACGGCAACTACCCGGTCTGCATGGCCAAGACGCAGTACTCGTTCTCGACCGACCCGACCGCGCTGGGCGCGCCCGAAGGTCACGAGATCGCCATTCGCGAAGTGCGTCTGTCGGCCGGTGCCGGCTTCGTGGTCGCCATCGCGGGCGACATCATGACCATGCCGGGCCTGCCCAAGGTCCCCTCGGCCGAGAACATCTATCTCGACGAGAATGGCCAGATCGAAGGCCTGTTCTAAACCTTCCGGCCTAAGGCCAGACAGAAGGGGCCGCTCCAGCGATGGGGCGGCCCTTTTCGTTTGCGCCGCGCGGAGATGGCTATTTTCGATTGTCGGGCGTTCATGCCAGTGTCACTAGAAATGCGGCAGTATCGTGCCTGCCACTTGATAAGGAAGCGAAGAGATGTTCCGCAAAGCCCTGATCACCCTCGCAATCGGCTCCTGCGCGCTGGCGCTTGCCGCCTGCAACACGGTTCGCGGCGTCGGCCAGGATCTGGAATCGGTCGCCAACACCAGCGAGGAAGCGATCAACTGATCTGCCGGGCTGGTCCCTGCCCACTGGGAACAGTTCGTCGGAACCAGCCCGCCCTCCCATGCGTCGGTCACATGAAGGAGACTGACCCATGTCGATCAAGGAAATGATACGCGAGCACCCGCAGGTGGGTGCCGACTACAACGAAGACCTCGCCGAAGCCGTGAAGCATGCAATGTATTGCGCGGCGATCTGCAATTCGTGCGCCGATGCCTGCTCCGCCGAGCCGATGGACATGTCCACCTGCATCCGCAAATGCATGGATTGCGCCGACATTTGCCAGGCCGTCAGCCGCGTGGCCGCGCGCCGCACTGCTGGCAACACCGTGGTCATCAAGTCGCTGCTCGAAGCCTGCGTGATCGCTTGCAAGATCTGCGCGGAAGAATGCGCCAAGCACGACAATGCCCACTGCAAGCGGTGCGAAAAGATGTGCCGTGAATGCTTCGAGGATTGTGTGAAGGCCCTGCAAGGAATGCAGGAAGCGGCGCTTTCGTAAACCTTACGAAAGAAAGCGCTGAGCTTTTCCGCGCAACCGTGTTACAAGGTGCTTGCTGACGTCGACATTTGCGACGGACTTCGGCCTTTGACTAAGCGTGGCCACCCAATCGGCCACGCCGCCAGACGACGACTTCCTTTCATCACACGACCTGACGCACGACCCCGGTGGCGCTTTTGCCGCCGGGCACTTTGTCTTCTGGAAAGGAAGCAATCATGAGCAAGACCGGTTCCGTCAAATTCTTCAATGCCGACAAGGGCTATGGTTTCATTCAGCCCGACGATGGCTCGGCGGACAGCTTCGTCCACATCACCGCGGTTCAGGCTGCCGGCATGGACACGCTGAACGCCGACCAGCGCCTCAACTACGAAGTTGAGCAGGGCAAGAACGGCAAGGCATCGGCTGTGAACCTCACGCCCGCTGACTAATTTACGGGCTCACCTCCCCTGCCGCCAAGGCGCGGGGGAGGCGCTCCCTTTCAAGGGAAATTCTTATGAGCCAGACCTTTGCATTCTACGACGCCCGCGCCCAAGAGGCTGCGCGAGATGCCAAGGCGGCAACGCTCGACAATGTGCGCGAACGCGCCTTGCGGTCGCAGAAAACCTGGCGGGCACTGGCCGACCAGGCGAAGAAAATCGAAAAGTCGCGCGCCAAGGCCGCCAGCGAACGTCTGGAACGCCTCGCCGCCGCAGAGGACGCAGCGACAGCCGAGACTGCGGAAAGCTAGACGATCAGGGGCTCTTTCGAGCTTTTTTTAGCGCCATGTTGCGCTTGATGCGACTCCAAGGGATACAGATCGTCAGCGCAATGCGCCCGCGGCAATCCCCTATCGCAGTTTCAACCTGCTCCCCACTCGCTGATCCTAGCGGTGGATCGAATCCCAATGCTCCACGATCATCCCGTCTTCGATGCGATAAGTGTCGTACCACCAGACGGGAACCAGCGTGTCGGGATCGTCGCGGCTCGGCAATTGCCGTTGGTGCATCAATTGCACGAGATCGCCCTCGGCCAGCACGAATTCAAACTCAGTCAGTGGATAGGTGCCGGGTTCAAGCGGTTCGGCATCGGGCCTGGACGTTTCCAGATATTCGATAAGACCGTCGCGCCCGCCCTCGATTCCCGGGCTATGCTGTATGTAGTCGGACGAGATATACCTGCGCACTGCATCGAAGTTCTGGCCGTCGAGCACCTCGTGCCACATATCGAGCACAAGCCGCTTGTTCGCTTCGAGCTGCGCGCGCTCGTCAGCCTGGTCGAGAACTTCCGGCGCCGGCTCGCCGCCGGCTTGATCGCAGGCCGCAAGCAGCACCAGCGTGCCGACAGCAAATGCCATGGGAACCTTCATGATCCCCCTCCTCGAATCGTTTCTCGCAGGAGGATACTAGCCGATCAGGCCGCCTTGCGCGCCTTTTCGAGCTTTTTCAGCGCCATGTTGCGCTTCAGGCGGCTCAGGTGGTCGATGAACAGCACGCCATTGAGATGGTCCATCTCGTGCTGGATGCAGATCGCCATCAGGCCGTCCATCGGCTCTTCGTGAGTGTTGCCTTCCAGATCCTGCCAGCGCACGCGGCACGTCTTGGGACGGTCCACATCGGCATAGATATCGGGCACCGAGAGGCAGCCTTCCTGATAGGTCGCCTGCTCTTCCGCCGGATCGAGAATCTCCGGGTTGATGAAGATGCGCGGTTCCTTCTTCGTGGGCTGATGGTGATGGTGGTGGCCATCGTGATCGCACGGCTCGGGCTCGGCATCCGGGTCCTCGGGCTGGAGGTCGATCACCAGCACGCGCTGCGGCACGCCGACCTGGATCGCGGCCAGGCCAATGCCATTGGCGTCGTACATGGTTTCGAACATGTCCTCGACCAGCGTCTTCAGTTCGTCGTCGAATTTGTCGACGGGCGTGGAGACCTGCTTGAGGACAGGATCGGGAACTTCGAGGATCTCACGGATAGCCATGGGCGCTAGATAGGCGCGAGATGCGCGCCAATCAAGCGAGTGGGCGACGCGCCCGCAAAGCCTGCGCCAGAGTGCCCTCGTCGAGATAATCCAGCTCGCCGCCGACCGGCAAACCGTGCGCCAACTGGGTGATTCGCACGGGGAACTGGTCAAGGCGTTCGGCAAGGTAATGCGCGGTAGTCTGCCCTTCGAGCGTTGCGTTCATCGCCAGCACCACCTCGTCGACGCCTCCCGCCTCGACACGCGCCAGCAGGCGGTCGATGGAGAGGTCTTCGGGCCGCACCCCGTCCAGCGCCGAGAGTCGCCCACCGAGCACGTGGAACGTGCCGCTGAACAGTTTGGCACGGTCGAGCGCCCACAGGTCGGCCACGTCCTCCACCACGCAGATTGCCTTGGCGTCGCGGCGCGGATCGGCACAGATGCTGCACGGATCGGTCGTATCGACATTGCCGCAAGTGGAGCATTCGACCAGCCTGCGCTCGACCACCTGCAACGCCTCGACCAGCTGCGCGAGCGCGGTCTGCCGGTGCTTGACCAGCCACAGCACCGCGCGGCGCGCCGAGCGCGGCCCAAGGCCGGGCAGGCGGGCCAGTGCAGAGGCAAGGTTTTCGATCTCCGGGGAAGCCATTCCAAATCCACTATCTGCTCATGCCGAGCTTGTCGAAGCCTTGCCTTTTCTACTAGCGCATCCTTTCAGGAAAATACGACTCTTCGACAAGCTCAGAGTGAGCGGACATCGGGGGGCACACGGGATTCGACAAGTGCGCATAATTTTCATGGGGACTCCGGATTTCTCGGTTCCGGTGCTCGACGCCCTGCATGAGGCCGGACACGACATCTGCGCGGTCTATACCCAGCCGCCGCGCCCGGCCGGCCGGGGAAAGAAGCTGCGCCCCTCGCCGGTGCAGGCCCGTGCCGAGGAACTGGGGCTGGAGGTGCGCCATCCGGTGAACTTCTCCGCCGCCGAAGATCGCACGGCCTTCGCCGCGCTCGATGCCGATATTGCCGTGGTGGTGGCCTATGGCCTGCTGCTGCCGGTCGAGGTGCTGACCGCGCCGCGACTTGGCTGCGTGAACGTCCACGCCTCGCTGTTGCCGCGCTGGCGCGGGGCTGCGCCGATCCAGCGCGCGATCCAGTCGGGCGATCCGATGACCGGGGTCACGATCATGCAGATGGAACGTGGGCTCGACACCGGCGACATGCTGCTGCGCGGCGAAACTCCCACCGCAGGCAAGACCAGCGCCGACCTGCACGACGAGCTCGCGCAGATGGGTGCCAAGCTGATGGCGAATGCGCTCAACCGCCTGACCACCCTCACCCCGCTGCCGCAGGACGAAGTTGCCGCGACCTATGCCGCCAAGATCGACAAGAGCGAAGCCCGGCTCGATTTCAGCAAACCGGCTGGCCTGCTCGAACGCGAAGTGCGCGCCTTTGCGCCCTTCCCCGGCGCCTGGTTCGAGCTTGACGACGCCCGCATAAAGCTGCTGCGCGCCGAGGTGGTTGACGGCGCCGGCGCACCGGGCACGGTGCTTGACGAGCGGCTGACCATCGCCTGCGGTGACCGCGCGCTGCGCCCGGTGACGCTGCAACGCGCAGGCAAGCCCGCCATGGCGCTCGATGATTTTCTGCGCGGCAATCCGGTGGCCGAGGGCACCGTGCTTACATGACCCGCTTTGCGCTCACGGTCGAGTTCGATGGCACCCCCTTCATGGGCCTGCAACGGCAGGTCCACGGCCCCACGGTGCAACAGGCGCTCGAAGATGCCGCCCACAAGGTAACGGGCGAAAACCCGGTGCTCTTCAGCGCCGGCCGCACCGACAGCGGGGTCCACGCGCTCGCCATGCGGTGCCATCTCGATATCGAAAAACAGATCGAGCCGTTCCGCCTGTCCGAGGCCTTGAATGCGCACCTGCGCCCTGACCCGGTGGCGGTGATCGGCTGCGAGATCGTGCCGGACGACTGGCACGCGCGCTTCTCGTGCATGGGCCGCGCCTATGTCTACCGCATCGCCAACCGCCGCGCACCGCTGACGCTGGAGAAGAACCGCGCGTGGCATGTCGCCCGCCCGCTCGATGCCGAGGCCATGCACCGTGCGGCGCAGGCGCTGGTCGGACAGCATGACTTCACCACCTTCCGTTCCGCCCACTGCCAGGCGGCGAGCCCCGTGAAGTCGCTCGACCGGCTCGACGTGCGGCGCGAGGGCGATCACGTGCTTATCGAGGCCGAGGCGCGCAGCTTCCTCCATCATCAGGTCCGCTCGATGGTTGGCACGCTCTCGCTGGTGGGGCTGGGCCAATGGCGCATCGAGCAAGTGGCCGAGGCGCTAGCGGCGGCAGACCGTTCGGCGCTCGGTCTCAATGCGCCGCCCGAGGGGCTCTATTTCCTGCGCGCTACGTACCCGAAAGGCTGAAAAGTCATCACGGCGAAGTTGCATTGTTTGCAATTTAGCGTGCGCTAATCGCATTTGCGTTGAATTATGATGCACCGCACAACAGTGGGACAGAAGACAAGATGAGATGATGCAGGAAGGCGATCACTTCTCCTAGCAAAGGACGCTACCATGAAGAAAATCCTGATCGCCAGCCTCACCGCTGTTATTGCCACCACCTCGGTCGCCGCCACGGCCGCCGACCAGGTTCAGATCGCCATCAGTCACGACGGCCTCGACCTTTCCAAGGCGTCGGATGTCGCAATCATGCGCGACCGGATCGAAGCCGCCGTGGCTACCGCCTGCGCCAAAGCAACCCGCCCGAGCGAGCGCGAAGCCTGCGTGCGCGACGGCACCGAAAAGGCCATGAGCCAGCTTGAAGCGCGCAGCCGCATCGCTCTCGCCTACACCAACACCGCAGGCTGACCGCGCGCCAGGCACGATTGAATAAGGCCCCGCGAGTGCGCTTGCGGGGCCTGTTGTGTTTCTCACCAACGGGTCGCAAGCCGACCGGGTACGGAGCCTAGCCCTTCTCGCGCATCAGGCGGGCCTTGTCGCGCTGCCAGTCGCGGTCCTTGATCGCGGCGCGCTTGTCATGCGTCTGCTTGCCCTTGGCCAGCGCCAGCTCGACCTTGGCCCGACCGCGCGAATTGAAGTAGACGCTCAGCGGCACGAGCGTCATGCCCTTACGCTCGACCGCGCCGAACATCTTTTCGATCTCGCGGCCCGACAGCAGCAGCTTGCGCGGCCGCTTGGGCGTATGGTTGAAGCGGTTGCCGTGGCTGAACTCGGGGATGTTCGAGTTGATCAGCCAGACCTCTCCGTCTTTCACCTCGGCGTAGCTTTCGGCAATATTGCCCTCGCCCTGTCGCAACGACTTCACCTCGGTGCCGCTCAGCACGAGGCCTGCCTCGTAGACATCCTCGATATGATAGTTGAACTTCGCCTTGCGGTTTTCCGCGACGATTTTCTGCTTGTCGAATGCTGTTGGTTTAGGGCGCGCCATAAGGTGGTGGCATGTAGGGTGAGCAAGGCTCTTTTGCAAAGTGTTCGCGCAGATGCAGGCCGAGGCTGCCAGAAGCGATGGATAGCGCTTGTATCGGAAGTAATCATCGTCCAACATTTCACCAATTGGCGGAAACGGGGGTTGCTTTCGCAATGAATAGAATAATCGTCCGGCTCGCACGGCCATTCGCCGTGCTGGCCATGGCAACTTTTGCGGTTCCGTCAGCGCTAGCCCAGGATGCACCTCCGCTCGAAGCCTATGGCGACTTGCCCGGCATCGAGGACATGGCGATCTCGCGCTCGGGAGACTATTTCGCCGTGTTCACCACCCTGCGTGACCTTCGGCAGGTTCTGGTGCTCGACAGCGAACAGCAATTCGTTCACAGGTTCGCCGTGGGCGAGATGAAGTTTCGGGGCTTCAGCTTTATTGGCGACGACGCGCTGCTGATCAGTCGCAGCCAGACGGTCGATGCGGGGTTCGGCTTCGCCGCCGACCGCTACGAGCTCACCCAAGCGCTGGTGGTGCCGCTGGATCCGGCGCGCGATGCAGCTGTTGTGTTCGGCGAGCGCCCCAACCTGATGAACTCCGTTTTCGGCAACTACGGCATCCGCCCCTCGGGCGATGGCTATCGCGGCTATTTCGGAGCGATCGAAAACAGGCGTAACGGCACGGCGGGGTGGAGCTTCGGCCATGGCCGTCCGTTCCTCTACTCCTACGATTTTGCCACCGGCGAACAGCGGCGTATCGCACAGGCTCCGCCCGAAGGTGCGCGCCGCGACTGGCTCGTCGATGGTGAAGGCAACGTTGCCGCCACCTTCAATATCTCGAACCGGAGCGGCAATTGGGACATTCGCAACGCAGCCAACCGCACGATTGCCGAAGGTGTCGAGCGCGAGGGCGATGTCGGCCTGGTGGGCCTGGGGCCGGATGGCACATCGCTCATCTATTCCGAGCAGGATCAAGACGAGGGTAAGCACCATTGGTATTCGGTTCCCCTCGCCGGCGGCGAGCCTCAGCCCTTCCTCGACGACATATCGGTTGATCGCCTCTATTGGGACCGCGATACTGGACAGCTGACCGGCTATTACTCAGAAGATGAAGCCGAGGATGCCGACGCCAAAGCAGCTGACGGACTGGTCATGTTCGATCCTGATCTGCAAACGCGTGCGCGCATGGTTCTGGCCGCCTTTCCCGACCGCAACCCCCGACTTATGGACTGGACACCCGATTTCTCGGTCGTGCTGGTGCGCACCGATGGCAATGGCGATCCCGGCACTTGGTACTGGGTGAACCTCGCTGCCCGCCGCGCCGATCCGATCGGGTATGACCGTCCATCGATCCAGCCAGAGCAGGTTGGCCCGATTTCCACGATGGCCTATACCGCGCAGGACGGGCTGGAGATGGAGGCGATCGTCACTTTGCCGCCAGGCCGCGAGGCGGAGAACCTGCCGGTGATCGTATTCCCGCACGGTGGCCCCCACGCGCACGACGAGCAAGGCTTCGACTGGTGGGCGCAGGCCTTCGCCTCACGCGGATACGCGGTGATCCAACCCAATTTTCGCGGCTCCACCGGCTACGGGGCGGACTTCGAGCAGGCCGGATATGGAGAATGGGGCCGCAAGATGCAGACCGACGTCTCCGACGCGCTTGCCGCACTAGCGCAGCAGGGCGTGGTCGACCCGGCGCGCGCCTGCATCGTCGGCGCCAGCTACGGCGGCTATGCCGCGCTTGCCGGCGTGACCTTGCAGCAGGGGCTCTATCGCTGCGCGGTGTCGGTCGCAGGGATTGGCGACATCGGCATGATGTACCGCACCGAAAACCGCGAATCGGGCCGAAACCGCCTGTTCTCGCGCTCCCTGCGCGAGGAACTGGGCGATTCGAGCGGGTGGGACGCGATTTCCCCCCGCAAATTCGCCGCACAGGCCGATGCGCCCGTACTTCTGATCCACGGACGCGACGATACGGTCGTCAATTTCGAGCAGAGCGCCAAGATGGCCGACGCGTTGAAAGACGAAGGCAAGCCTTACCGGCTGGTCGAACTGGAGGGTGAAGACCACTGGCTCTCGCTCGCCGCCACGCGGCAGCAGATGCTGAGCGAGACCATGGCCTTCGTGCAGGAGCACAATCCCGCAGACTAGGCCGACCTATCGGGCCGAGGGATCAGGCGATCCCGGCCCCGTCCATCGCCGCATCCACCGCCGCCTTGGCCTCGTCCGAGATCGGCGCGATCGGCAGGCGGGTTTCGGGCGCGAACCAGTCGAACAGTCTGGAGAGCGCATACTTGACCGGCGACGGGCTGGCATCGGCGAACATCGCCCGGTGCAGCGGATAGAGCCGCTCGTTCAATTCTCGCGCGGTCGCATAGTCGCCTGCCGCTGCCGCCGCGTGGAAATCGGCGCACAGCTTCGGCGCGACGTTGGCCGTCACCGAGATGCAGCCGACCTGCCCTAGCGCATAGCCCGCCAGCATCAGCGGATCGTCGCCCGAAAGCTGGCAGAAGTCCGGCCCTGCACCCATCCGCTGCGTCACCACGCGAGTGAGATCGCCGCTGGCATCCTTCAGCGCCACGATCTTGCCGGGGAAGCGCCGCGCCAGTTCGATCACTGTCTCGGGCAGGATATCGGTCACGGTGCGGCCCGGCACGTTATAAAGCACGATCGGCAGGTCGGCACGTTCGGCCAGATATGAGAAGTGCGCAAGCAGGCCCTTCTGGCCAGGACGGTTGTAATAGGGCGCGACCAGCAGCAGCGCATCGGCCCCGGCAAGCTGGGCTTCCTTGATGTGCCATAGCGCGGTCTGCGTGTCGTTCGAGCCCGCCCCGGCGATCACCGGCACGCGCTTGTTGGCAACTTCCGCGCAGATCGAGATCACGCGGTGATGCTCGTCGTTGTCGAGCGTGGCGCTTTCGCCAGTGGTGCCGCAGGGAACCAGCGCCGAAGAGCCGCTCTCGATCTGCCACTCGATAAAGCGGCGATAGGACTCTTCATCGACGCGATCGTCGACAAATGGCGTGGCAAGGGCTGGAATTGATCCGGAAAACATTATTGGTTGGCTCCTCGCACTTGCACAAATTCGTTATCATCAAGGCCGGTGTCCGGAACCAAGGTCCGGAGCCGGTCATTCAGGGCCTGATAAGGAGAGGGCCGGTACAATGTCCAGCATGGTTCGACATTCCATCTATTCGCTGATCGCCCCGCTGGCGATTTCGTGCCCCGGCATGGCGCTGGCGCAGGGAGCTGCCGACTGGGACAGTGCCCGCGCCACGCTGGTTGCCTCACAGCCAGGGCGAATCGCCACGCAGATCAGTCGCTGGGAGGCGCTTTATGCCGACCGGCAGGCCAACTTGCCTTTTGCCGAATATTCCTCGTTCCTGCTCGCCAACCCCGGTTTCCCTGATGAAGAAACGCTGCGCGAACGCGCAGAGAAGCGGCTGCGCGGCGAATTCGTGCCCGAAGCGGCGCTGCTCGAATATTTCGCGACCTATCCGCCGGTCACCAACTTCGCCAAGGCGCACTATGCGCTGGCGCTGATGGGGCGCGATCCGGCGCGGTCGCAAATGCTGGCGCGCGAGGCATGGCGCGGCGGCGAGATGAGCGCGACCGCCGAAGCCGCTCTGATGGCGATGAACGGCCATCACTTCACGCAGGACGATCAGGACCGCCGCATGAATGCCCTGCTTTGGCAGCGCGAAAAGGAGGCCGCCGAACGCCAGCTTGACCGCGTGGCTCCGTCGAAACGACGCATTTTCGCCGCCCGCCTCGCGATCCTGCAAGGCGGCGATGGCTATACCGACGCGCCCGGCGCACTCAGCGATCCGGGCTATCTGTTCAACCGTAGCCGCGAACTGCGCCAGGAAGGCCGCGCCGAGGAGGCCATCGCGATGGTCGCGAACGGCCCCGCCCTGTCGCACCTGCCGCTCGACCAGACCGCCTGGATCACCGAACTGCTCGCACTCGGTCGCGCCGCCTCGTCCAGCGACACAGTGCGGATCGCCACCCGCGCGCTCGAAGCCTTTGCGCCGGGCACCGACATCTCGCAGGGCGAATACCGCCTGCGCGACGACTTTACCTCGCTGATGTGGGCCGGCGGCACCAACGCGCTGTGGCGCTTGGGCGATGGCACTTCCTCCGCGCCGCTGTTCTACCAGTATGGCGCCGCCGCGCGCACGCCGCAGACGCGCTCGAAAGGCTTTTTCTGGGCGGGCGAAGCGATGCGCCGGGCGGGCAACAGCGCCGAGGCGACGCGCTACTACGAGATGGCTGCGGAGTACCCCGACCGCTTTTATGGTCAGCTCGCGCTGGAGCGGATGGGGCGCCCAATCCCGACGCTCGCCGGAACGCCCGCTGTCACACCCTCGCCCGAGGCGCGCGCGCGGTTCAACGCCCAGCCGCTGACGCAGGCGGTGGCTGAAGTAGCGCGCGATGCGCCCTGGGCGACTGGCATCCGCTTCTATCGCGCCATCGCCGAACAGGCCGAAACGCTCGAAGACCATGTGCTGGTGGCGGACCTTGCGCGCGATATCGGTCGCCGCGATCTGGCCGTGATCCTTGGCGAGGCCGCACAGGCTGACGGCTATTCGGGCTTCACCCGCACCGGCTACCCGCGTGTGCAAACCCCTGCGGGCGTCAACTGGACCATGGTCCATGCCCTCGCCCGGCAGGAGAGCCAGTTTGCCGAGAACGCGATCAGCCATGCCGGGGCACGCGGCCTGATGCAGTTCATGCCCGCCACCGCGCGCGAGGAAGCCCGCTTTGCCGGAGTGCCCTTCTCTGCCGACCGGCTGATTTCCGATCCGCAGTATTCGATTCAGCTCGGTTCGAACCATATCGAGCGGCTGATACGCTATTACAACGGCAGCTATCCGCTGGCGATTGCTGCCTACAACGCCGGGCCGGGCAACGTGAACAAGTGGCTGCGCAGCAACGGCGATCCACGCACCGGCGCGGTCGACTGGCTCGAATGGATCGAGAAGATCGAATTCTACGAGACCAAGAATTACGTCCAGCGCGTGATCGAGAATGCCGTGGTCTACGAGCAGCTCTATCCCGATCAGGCAAGCTATGTGAACCCGCGCGGGGTGAGCGAGTTCCTGCGTTAGACCGCCAGCCGCCTCGGTTGCAGCGACAGTGGCGGGGCAAGGCGCCCCAGCGCCGGACGCGCCAGATAGTAGCCCTGCACCAGGTTGATCCCCATGGCCTGAAGCACGTCGAGCTCCGCCTTGGTTTCAATCCCTTCGGCAATGATCTGGCGCCCCATTTGTTCACACAGGCGCACAATGGCGTAGACGATTTGTCGACGCGGCTCACTACGGTCAATCCCGCGCACGAGCTCCATGTCGAGCTTGACCAGATCGGTCTGCAAATTCGCCAGCAGGTTGAGTCCTGCGTAACCTGCGCCAAAATCGTCGATCGCGGTGGCAAAGCCCAGCGCGCGATAGGCCGCGACAATCTCACTCACGTGAGCGGTATCAACGCGTTCGTTCTCGGTAAGCTCGAAGATCAGACGGTCTTCGGCAAGGCCCACCTCGCGCGCGGTTTTCAGCGTTAGCTGGATGCAGGCCATCGGCGAGTATACAGCGTTGGGCATGAAGTTGATCGACAGCCGAGCCTCGCCATCAAGCAACCCGGCGGCTACGGCCTGCCTGATCGCGGTGACGCGGCAGGCTTGGTCGAAAGCATAGAGATTCTCGTCATCGACCAAGGCCAGTACGTCGGGCGCACCCTGGCCTTGCTCGCCGCGCACCAGCGCCTCATAGGCGAAGACCGACCCGTCGTTCAAATCATAGATGGGCTGAAAGGCGGTTCGCAGCGCATAGGGAAACGCCGCACCGTTTTTGCAGCCGGAACACTTGCGAGGCGAAACAGAAACCATCTTTCCGGTTTGCGTAACAAAGCTTAAGAAACCCGACCCAGTTTTCTAAGCATATATAATGGCTTAAAAAGTCGGCTATCTTCAGAAAAGGAGGCGCTCGCCGTGACGCCCGACAAGACCAGCCCTATCACGCCAGCCGGTCTTTCCGCGCTCAAGGCGCGCTACGATCACCTGCTCGGCACAGAGCGGCCCGAGATCGTCGAGATCGTCAGCTGGGCCGCTGGCAACGGCGATCGTAGCGAAAATGGCGACTATCTCTATGGCCGCAAGCGCATGCGCGAGATCGACCGCGAGCTGTCCTATCTCGCCAGGGTGATGAAACATGCCCGCGTGATCGATCCAGCGCAGCAGCCCGACAAGAGCCGGGTGTTCTTCGGTGCCAAGGTTACGATTGCCGATGAAGACGATGAAGAACGCACGCTGACCATTGTCGGCGACAAGGAGCAGGACGCCGGGAGCGGGCTGGTCGGCTGGTCTACCCCCATCGCCCGCGCGCTGCGCGGTGCGGCGGTGGGCGACCTCAAGACGGTGCGCCTGCCAGGCGGCGAGAAGGAGTGGGAGGTGATGGCGATCTCCTACCCCGAAGGCCGCGACTGATGGCCGAAGTGATCAACCTGCGCACCGCCCGCAAGGCGAAGCAGCGCGCCGACAAGGTCCGCGAGGCGGAGGCCAACCGTGCGAAGTTCGGCCAGACCAAGGCCGAGAAAGCTCTCCGCCAGCAGGAGTGCGACCGCGCCATGCATCTTCTCGACGGGGCGAAGCGAGAGAAGGACGACTGATGCGCTCGACCTATTCCGAAGCGACGGTGCGGCTCTATCACCTCGACCACGAGGCAGAGGGCGGCGCGGCGGAAACGCTGATGTACGGCACGCTGGCAGAGGCGATGGCCATGGCCGCGCAGCAGCCCGAAGAGGTGCAGGCCGCGCTGTTCCTCGCCACCGATAACGATGTCGTGGCCTATCTCGATCTGATCGACGGATAGCGCACGCCAAAAATATTGCGCACCACCTTGTGACAAACTCTGCTGCCGGGCGACTACCTTGCCTGAAACAGGAGGCAGAGTGCGGTGCATTCGACGGCGGCAGGACAGGACGAGCAGTATCGCGCGGCGATGCAGCAATATGCCGCGGCGATCGAGCGTCTCGCACGCGGCTATGAAGCCGACCGCGAACTGGCGCGTGATCTGGTCCAGGAAATCCACGCGGCCCTGTGGCGCAGCTTCGCCTATTTCGAAAGGCAATGCTCGCTGCGCAGCTGAGTCTATCGGATCGCGCACAATGTCGCGGTCACCCATGTCCAGCGCAGCCGCAGAACGCGTGCGACAGCCACCATCACGCTCGATGCGCTAGACGCTCTGGTTGCGCCCGACGATCCCGAAGCCGAGACCGGCGAAGCGCAAATGGTCGCCCGGCTCATGGCCACGATCCACCGGCTCGCCCCGACCGACCGGCAGGTCATGCTGCTGTACCTCGAAGACCTGACCGCTGCCGAAATCGGCGAGGTCACGGGCCTTTCCGCCACCGCCGTATCGAGCCGCGTCCACCGGCTGAAAGCGCTGCTGGCAAAACCCTACTCGGACAAGGAGATCGGATCATGACGCCCGAAGAAGCGGCTCGTCAGTCCTGGCAGGCAATTGGAGGAGAGACGACCATGCCATCGATAGAGGACCTGCGCGCCAAGAGCGATGCGTTCGAGCGCAAGATCCGCCGACGCAACGCTTGCGAATATATCGCCGGGCTGATCGTGCTGCTGTGGTTTGGCTGGATAGCGCTGTTCGGACCGTTTCCATGGACGCCCACCGTCATTCCGCCCAACCTTATTCGCCTGGGGGCTGGCCTGCTCATGGTCGGGACGGTGGTCGCCTTGTGGCAATTGCATCGTCGCACCAACCCGCTGGCCTCGCCCGCGGACAGCGGCCTGAGCTCGGTGCTCGATCATCAGCGCCGCCAGCTTGTGCGCCAGCGCGATGCCCTGCGTGACATCTTCTTCTGGTATCTGCTGCCCTTCGCGCCTGGCCTGACGGTGATGATGCTCGCGCCGCTGGCGCTGTCTCCCGAGATCGGCTCGTCCGAGTGGTTTGGCGTGCTTGCCAAGGTGAGCATCGTACCGCTTGCCTTTATCGGCTGGTGGCTGCTCAGCAGGATGGGCGCACGGAAACTGCAGAAGCAAATCGATGCCATAGACGCCTTGCGCTCCGAGTAGCGCAGGAGGTGGGGTGGGCGCGGAAGACTCCCTCTCTCGCGCCTGCTCCGCCGTTCGAAGGAAGCGAGGAAACCGCCAGCCCTTGCCTTCCGCCTCAGCATTGCTTCGAGCAAGCCAATCTCCTTCGCCACAAGCTGAATGAGTGAGCCCCTAGCGGAACGTTAACCGTCTTGTGGCAAGACGGACGCCAACCTGGAGCTAAGGCAATGACGAACAACAGCATTTGGTGCGACGAGACCGGCACATCGGCCATCGAATATGTGGCCCTTGCCGCCCTGGTGGCAGTCGGCCTGATCGCTCTGATGTCCTCGCTTGGCGACGAGACTTCGGACAGCTTGTCCGCCGTCGATACGGCCATGGCAGGGAATGCCAGCGCCGAGCCCGCACCGGCCCCGCAACCGTCCCGACGGCCCGTTCGCCCGGGTGGCGGCAACCAGGTTCCGCACTCGTAAGGCGCGCGCCGCGATAGCAGCAGCGCTTGCGTTCTTAAGGCCCCGCGCCGCTTTCGGCCGGAGGCTCACGCGCGTTGTCTATCGCACGCTCGCCCTGCTGACGGGCATCTTCAAGCCGCTCCGCCGCCTGCTGGCGCGCGCCTTCGACCAGGCGACGGGCCACCGCCTCCTCGTCGATGTCGACCGATAGCGAGCCATCACCGATGGTCGCCTCGACCGGCACGCCATCGACATCGGACACGATCACCGCCTCGCCATCGCGGATAATGAGCCGGGTGCCGTCGCCCATCGGGAACTCGCCATCGGTCGGCACATCGAGCGGCTGGACCGGACCGGAGGGATCGGGGCGCGGGATCTCGCGTGCGGGCACTCCCTGCCCTGCAATCGCGCTGGTCATGAAGTCGCGCCAGATGCGTGCGGGCAGGCCCCCGCCGTGGACACCGTCGAGCGGCGAATTGTCGTCGTTGCCGATCCACACACCGACCACCAGCCGGTCGTCGCCCTCGCCCGCATAGCCGACAAACAGCGCGTCGCGATTGTCCTGCGTGGTGCCGGTCTTGCCGAAGTTCGGCCCGGAAAGCATCGCCGCGCGGCCCGTGCCCGAGTTGATCGCCCCGCGCAGCAAGGTCTCCATCTCCTCACGGTCGCCGAAGCCGAGCGAGCTTTTCCCGTTCCACAACCAGTCGAACCAGCCCTCTTCCTCCTCGGGGAAGGCATGGGCCTCGACCGGGAACGCATTGCCTGCCACCCCGGCATAGGCACTGGTCAGTTCGAGCAGCGTCATGGTGCTGGTGCCCAGCGCCAGGCTCGGATCGCCAGCAGGAAGGTCTGAGGTCACGCCGAGGTCGCGTGCAGTCTCGATCACCGCATCAATCCCCACTTCCTGCGCCAGCCGCACCGCCGCCACATTCGAGCTTTGGGCAAAGGCATCGGCCAGCGTGATCGTCGGTGAATAGTGGCCACCCGCATTGCCCGGGCGATAGGAGCCGGTCGTGAACTCGGTATTGTCGACGGTATCGCCGGGGTGCCACCCCGCGCGAAGGGCGGCGAGATAGACGAACAGCTTGAAGGTCGAGCCCGGTTGGCGGCGCGCTTGCGTGGCGCGGTTGAACGGGCTTTGCCCATAGTCCTTGCCACCGATCATCGCCACGACCTCGCCGTTGGGCCGCATTGCCACCAGCGCCACCTGCGCAGAGCCGAGCGGCGCGCGTTCGGTGACGCGGCGGGCGATGTTCTGCAAGCGCGAATCGAGCGTGGTGGTGATCGTGCGGCTGGCATAGGCCTCCGCGCCGCTCGCCTGCGCCTGCGGCAGCGCCCAGTCAGCGAAATAGGTGCCGGTGGGGATCTCCTCGCGCTCGCGCACGTCGAGCTTGGGCACGTTCATCGCATCAGCCTCGCCTTGCGTGATATAGCCCGCGGCCACCATCGCGTTCTTCACCAGCATGAAGCGCGCGGCGGCAAGATCGGGGTTGCGCGTGGGGGCAAGGCGGCTCGGCGCCTGAAGCAAGCCCGCCAGCATCGCCGCCTGCTCAGGCTTCAGGTTTTCCGGCTTGCGGAAGAAATAATGCAAACTGGCCGCGCGCAGGCCATACATGTTGTCGCCGAAATAGGCGTTCGAGAGGTAGCGCTCGAGGATTTCGTCCTTGGTCAACCAGGCCTCCAGCCAGAACGCGATCAGCGCCTCGCGCGCCTTGCGGGTGAGCGTGCGCTCGGGGCTGAGGAAGGTGAACTTGGCAAGCTGCTGCGTGATCGTCGAGCCGCCACCGGTGCCGGTGAGGGCGGCGCGGGCAATCCCACGCGGGTCGACACCCCAGTGCGAATAGAAGCGCCGGTCCTCTATGGCGAGGAAGGCTTCGACCACGTGCGGCGGCAAATCCGCCACCACCACCGGCTCGCCCACCACCGCGCCTTTGCGCGCAATCGGCGTGCCGTCAGCGGCGAGCAGCGTGACCTGCGGCGCGGCGATCGGTTGCAGCGACTTGCTGAGCGGCGCGGTGATCGCGAGCCAGGCGACCAGCAGGATGAACACCAGCGCCACGGCCGCGCTGATCCGTCCGAACCACCAGAGCCAGCCGCGCGCGGCGATCCGGTCCCAGATCCGCCCTCTTAGCGTCGTACGTCTGGGCGGGGCCGGCGGCAGATAGGACGGTTGGCGCGGCCCGCGTGGGCGATACGCGAGATCGTCATCGTCGTCGAGATCGGCATAGGGCGACCACGGCGCATCCTCGAGCGCAAGATCGCGCGGAACGCGCCGCTCGCCCGCCGACGCAGACCTACGCGACGATGAAAAGGGCCACATCGGGATCAGACGAGTGTATTGTCACAGCAACACACTATGGGCGCGCGCCGTCTGAAGCAAGGCTGAACTGCCCTGCCCCGTAGACGGCCCGGGACGATCAGCCTTGACGGACCGCACTCTCGGGCAAGTCCTCGCCGAACACGCGCTGATAGTATTCGGCCACCAGCATCCGTTCGGCCTCGTCGCACTTGTTGAGGAACGAGAGCCGGAACGCGAGCCCGACATTGCCGAAAATCTCGGTGTTCTCGGCCCAGGTGATGACGGTACGCGGGCTCATCACGGTCGAGATATCGCCGTTGATGAAGCCTTGGCGCGAGAGATCGGCCACGCGGATCATGTTCGCCACCACCGCATCGTCGAGCTTGGTCTTGGCGCCAACAATCTTGCGCTCGGTCTCGGCGGGCAGATAGTTCAGGCCGACAACAATGTTCCAGCGGTCCATCTGGCCCTGGTTGATCGCCTGCGTGCCGTGATAAAGCCCGCTGGTATCGCCTAAGCCCACGGTGTTGGCCGTGGCGAACAGCCGAAAGTTCGGATCGGGGCGGATCACGCGATTCTGGTCAAGCAGGGTCAGCTTGCCCGCTTGCTCCAGCACGCGCTGGATCACGAACATCACGTCAGGCCGACCCGCATCATACTCGTCGAACACCAGCGCCACCGGGTGCTGGAGTGCCCAAGGCAGCAGGCCCTCGCGGAATTCGGTCACCTGCAAGCCGTCGCGCAACACGATGGCGTCGCGGCCGACGAGGTCGATACGGCTGATATGGGCATCGAGGTTGATGCGGATACACGGCCAGTTGAGGCGGGCGGCGACCTGCTCGATATGGGTCGACTTGCCGGTGCCGTGATAGCCCTGCACCATCACCCGGCGGTTATGCGCAAAGCCCGCGAGGATCGCCAGCGTGGTATCCGGGTCGAACACGTAGTTCGGATCGGTATCGGGCACGCGCTCGTCCGCCTTGGAAAAGGCCGGGACTTTCATGTCGACATCGATCCCGAAGGTCTCGCGCACGTCGAGCTCGATGTCGGGAGCGGCCATCACGGTGCCGTCGGTTTCGTGAGTCTTGGTGATTTCGTTCATCTCGTGGCGTTGACTAGCGATGCGGCATGGTTGCCGCAACACGCTATTGCAGCGCACACGTTCAAGCGGCGATCTTCTCGGGCCAGCCAAGCGTCGCGATAAGCTGCGAAAGCTGCTCGCTCTTGCCCGAAATCGCCCTGCCTTCTGCTCCCGCGAGCCAGACATCGAACGGCATCCGGGCATAGAACAGCGCGAGCATGGCATTTCCGTTCTCGGCGCGCACGATCACGTCCTGCGCCGAGGTATCGCCGCGCTTGACGATAATCGTTCCCCCCGCGACCCAGGCAATGAAACGGTGATGTCCGATCTCCAGCCCCAGCGTCAGCCCGCGAGACTCCGTGCCGCGAGCAGAATCGAAGGTCATCGGCAAGGTCAGCGCGAAGGCCGTGGCGCTCATAGGGAGGTGCCCGTCATGCTGGCTGGAACGCATCGCCCACAGCACCATCTCGCGAATGATCGGCTCGGCCTCATAGCCCCATTGGGTCAGCTCGTAGGCGTCCGTTGAGGCGGGAGGCGGCAAGGATACTTTCTGCAAAACACCCGTCTCCGCGAGCCCGTTCAACCGCTCGGTGAGCACCCGGGCGGAAATCGCGGGCAAGTCGGCACGCAGTTCGGAGAAGCGGCGCGGCCCCAGTAGCAGCTCTCGCACAATCAGGAGCGACCAACGTTCTCCCAGGAATTCCAGCGTCATAGCCATGCCGCAGGCGTCGCGGTACCACCGCCCGTGCACCTTTTCCGACCGATCACTTGTTTTTTCCAATTTCATAGTTGTATTCTGTAACCACAGGTCGCAATCAAGGCAAGCAGAACGATTCGCGAGAGGTCGCATTCATCAGACGAACGTATTTGGAGGCCGCTCGATGCCGCAGACTGCAAATGCCCCAATCACCATTTCCGCCTTCTCATGGGCACCCGAATTCGCACGTGGCAATGTCCGCGACCTTCCGGTGCGTTGGATGCTCGAGGAGATCGGGCGGGACTATGAGGTCGAACTGCTCGACGCGAAAACTCCACGCGGTCCGGAATACGTCGGCTGGCACCCGTTCGACCAAGTGCCTGCCTATCGCGACGACGAGGTCGAAATTTTCGAGGCGGCCGCGATCCTGCTACATCTGGCCGAGAAATCGGGCCAGTTCCTGCCCGTCGATGCTGCTGGTCGCGCCAAGGCAATAAGCTGGCTGTTTGCCGCCGTAAACGCTGTCGAACCGCCATTGCGCAACGTCACGACGTTTCCTCTGTTTTATAGCGATAGCGATTGGGCCGCGCCCGCTTCTGAGGCGCTCGCGCCCTTTGCCGAGAAGCGTCTTACGCGCGTGGCCGATGCCCTGGGTGCCAATCAGTGGATCGCAGAGGAGTTCAGCATCGCGGACATTATGCTGACCTTCATCCTGCGCACGATTGGCGGAAAGCTGATCGAAGCCTTCCCCGCCCTCGTGGCCTATGTCGAGCGAGGCAAGGCCCGCCCGGCCTACCAGCGTGCCCTCGCTGGGCAACTCGCCGATTTCGCCGACGAAAACGCACCGGCCTGATTGGGAGGACATCGATGTACATCCAAGGATTCCTGATCCCCGTACCCGAAGGCAAGCAGGAGGCCTACTTCGCGCTTGCCGAGAAAGCGGCCGCAAGTTTGCCGAATTGGGCGTGACCGAGATAGCCGAGTGCTGGGAGGAGGACGTCGCCGATGGCAAGGTGACCGACTTCCGCAAATCGGTGAAGGCCGAGGCGGGCGAGAAAATCGTGTTTTCTTGGATGGTCTGGCCCGACAAGGCGACCGCCGATACCGCCACGAGAAGATGACCAGCGACGGCTTCTGGGAAGAACCGATGGATGACCTGCCACTTGATGGGATGCGCATGATCTTCGATGGTTTCACTCCGATCTTCACGATGGGGCGCTGATCGTGGTCGGCTTTCCGATCTGGTACGAACTAATGACTCCCGAACCCGCCGCCGTGGCGCCGTTCTATAAGGCAACACTCGGCTGGGACATTTCCGCTAGCGGCAATGTCATGCCGAACGGCAGCGATTACCGCATGATTGCGCGTTCCGATGGCAGCTTTCAGGGAGGGGTCCTCACTCTTACCGAGGCAATGCTCGCGGGTGGAGCAAGCCCCGGCTGGCTGCCCTATTTCGACGTCGATGACGTTCAGGCCTGGTGCGACCTGGCCGAGGCGAAGGGCGCCAAGGTGTGGATGGTGCAGGCAATGACGGGCGTCGGAACAATGGCCATGGTGTCCGACCCTGAAGGTGTACCATTCTATGTCATGAAGCCCCAGCCACCCGCTGACGATCCCGATGCGAAAAGCACGGTGTTCGCACCCGGCGCTGTCGGCCGCTGTGCCTGGAACGAGCGCAACAAGGTATCCGGCGAGAACATGGTTGCATTTTACATCGACCTGTTCGACTGGACCGAGCTGGACGCCATCCCCATGCCAGAAGGACATTTCTATCGGATGGTTGGCACGGGCGAGCAGCGCATCGCCGCCATCAGCACCATGGGCGTTGCCGACCTCCCGCCGTCATGGCTGTGCTACTTCCGGGTCGCCAATCTTGCCGCCACCCGCACTGCCGTGGAAACGACCGGCGGCACTGTAGTGATGGCACCGGACCCGGTGCCGGGCAGCGAGAGCATTGTTGTGGCGAAAGACCCCGGCGGCGCGCTTCTCGCTTTCGTGGCCGAGGGGGCCTAGGCAAATTCTGGCACGCAAATCCCGATCAACCGGCCTATCGTCGCGCCAGTCGCAGCGAAAGACTCGGCGCACTCGGAGACCTTGCGATGCTCGAACTCTACGGCCACCCCTTCTCAAGCTACACCTGGAAAGCACGCATTGCGCTGCTTGCCAACAATACGCCGCACGTCCTGAAGATGGTCGATCCGGGCCATCCGGACAATTCGGCCTTCGTCGCCGTTGCCCACCCGGCGGGCAAGTTCCCCGTGCTCAAGGACGGCGACACCATCGTGATCGAGAGCAGCGCGATCATCGAATATCTGGCGCTGACCCATCCCGGCGATGCGCCGCTGATCCCGTCCGATCCGGACGACGCGGTCGCCGCCCGCATGCTCGACCGGGTGTTCGACAACTATGTGATGGCACCGACGACCGAGATCGTGCTCGCCCATATGGCCGAAGCGACCGATCCGGCGGTGATCGAGGGCGCCAGTGCGAGCCTGTTGCGGGCTTACGGCTGGCTCGAAAACTGGTTCGAGGGCAACCTTCTGCCTGCGCATTTCTCGCTCGCGAGTTGCGCTGCGGCACCGAGCCTGTTCTATGCCGACTGGGTCTGCCCCATTCCCGATGCCTGCGCACGCGTGAAAGGCCTGCGGGCGGAGTTGCTGTCGTACCAGCCGGTGATCCACTGCATCGACGAAGCGCGCCCCTATCGCAAGCTGTTCCCGCCCGGAGCGCCTGACCGCGACTAAGGCACAGGCTTGACCGGAAGCCTCCTAGCGCTAGTCTTGTTCCATATTTGTTCTTCTTGATTCGCGGAGCGTCCGATGGCCGATTTTACTTTGTTTTTCAATCCAATGAGCCGCGCACTGATTGCCAAGTGGGCGCTTGAGGAAGCAGGCGCCGATTACGCCATTTTTCCTGTTGAGTGGGACAACAAACCAGCCGAGCTGTTCGCGGCCAATCCGCTCGGTAAGGTACCCGCTCTCCTCCACCACCGGCCCGAGGGCGATCTTGCGGTGAGCGAATGTGCCGCAATCTGCCACTATCTCGCCGAAACGGCCGCGCCCGCGCTGTTGCCGAGCGATGACGAGAAGGCCGACTATTTCCGCATGATGTTCTTTGCCGCAGGGCCGGTGGAAGCGGCAGTGTCGAACAAGGCGGCAGGCTGGGTGCCCGAGGGCGAACGCGGCGAAATGACCATTGGCTACGGCAGCTTCGAAAGGGTCGCGGCCATGCTCGACGACTGGTTTGCCGAGCGTGACTACGTTTGCGGCGCGCGCTTCACCATGGCGGATGTCTATGTCGGCAGCCAGGTCGACTGGGGGCTGCGGTTCGGCTCGATCCCGGCTGGGGAGAACCTCGAAGCCTATGCAGCAAGGCTGCGCGAGCGCCCGGCCTATGCCAGCAGTATGGGCGCAATACCCGCCTGATAGCTCAGGAAAAGCCGTTCGCGCGGCGCAGCACCTGATAGGCCTCCACCACGCGCTGAAGGCGGTTTTCGTGGCTTCGGTCGCCGCCGTTGCGGTCGGGATGATAGCGGCGCACCAGCTCGGAATAGCGGCGGCGAAGCTGCGGTTTGTCCGCCTCCTGCGTGAGACCCATCACCTGTAACGCCTCGCGTTCGCGGGCAGAGAAACGGACCGCGCGCGCCGCCTCGGCCTGCGCCCGCTCGCCGCGGGCACGGGCGGCGTTACGGATGCCCTCCGCGCGCGCACCGATAGCGTCGAGCGGGTCTTCGAAGTCTGCCCAACGCGGGGTCGCGAAATGCGCCGCACCGCGAAAGCTCGGGCTTTCGCGCCGCCAGCCCGCCGCCGGGGCCTGCGCTTCGTAGATCTCGTCGGCGCTCATGCCGTCGAACCAGTCGTAGCCCGCGTTGAACTCGCGCACGTGCTGGAGGCAGAACCAGCGATAGTCGCCCGGCCCGTCGAACCCGTGCCCGCGCGAGCCGGGTGCTCTAAATTCGCCCGGTTCTTCGCATCCGGGGTAGTCGCAGGATCGAGCGCTGTCCTCGATCCGTCCATGAAACTTCGTTTGCCGCATTCGCATAATGATGGGGGCCTAGGCGGGCAAAGGAAAGCCCCCTACATGGGGCCACATGGCCGAAACGATGCAATCCAAGATCGAAACCCTCCTTACCGAGGCCCTGCAACCCACCCGGCTCGAGGTGATCAACGAGAGCGCGCACCATGCGGGCCACTCGGGCGACGATGGCAGCGGCGAATCGCACTTCGCCGTGATCATCGAGAGCCCCAAGTTCGCCGGTGTGAGCCGCGTGATGCGCCAGCGCATGGTCAATCAGGCGCTTGGCGATATCCCCGGCGACCGGGTCCACGCGCTCGCGATCAAGGCATCGGCGCCAGGAGAATAGCCGCATGAGTTATCAGCTGTTCTACTGGCCAAGCATCCCTGGGCGCGGTGAATTCGTGCGCCTGTTCATGGAAGCCGCCGAGCTCGAATATGAGGACGTCGCGCGCACCGATGGCGCCGATGCGCTGGTGGAAGACCTGCACGCACGCGAGGGCATCCGCCCCTTCGCCCCGCCCTATCTGGTCGACGACGAGGTGGTGATCGGGCAGACCGCGCTGATCCTGCTCTATCTGTCGGACAAGGAGGGGCTCGGCTCGGGCGATCTCGCCACCGACCTGAAGCTGATGCAGCTGCAGATGGACATTGCCGATCTGGTCGAGGAGATCCACGGCACGCACCACCCCATCGCGCCCGGCCTCTACTATGCCGACCAGATGGACGCGGCCTACGAGAAGGCCGCCGACCTGCGCGCCACGCGGCTGCCCAAATACCTGATTCACTTCGATAATGCGCTGGCCGCCAATGGCGGCCCGTTCATGCTGGGCGAGCAGTGGAGCCATGTCGACACCAGTCTGTTTCAGCTGATGGAGGGGCTCGACTTCGCGTTCCCCAACTATATGGCGCAGATGCAGGGCACCTGGGCCAATCTTGAGGCCTTGCAAGCCGCCGTACCCGATATCGAAGGCCTGACCGCCTATCTCGCCAGCGAGCAGCGGATGGAGTTCAACGAGGATGGCATCTTCCGCCATTACGAAGAACTCGACGAACAGTAGGAGCTTGATTTCTGATGGATTATGTCCGCTTAGGTCGCACCGAAGCCATGGTCAGCGTGGCGGGGCTTGGCTGCGGCGGGCACTCTCGGCTTGGTATGAGCTATGGCGCGGCGAGCGAGGAAGCTAGCCGGATCGTTGCCAAGGCTATCGACCTGGGAGTAAATTTCCTCGATACGGCAAGGTCTTACGGCACGGAAGAAGCGGTCGGCCTCGGCATTCGCGGACACGATCGCAGCAAGCTGTTCATCTCGACCAAGAGCTGGGCCGGCACCGATCTGTCGAACCGCAACCCCGATCCGCTCCCCGTGGCCGATTTCGTCGCCAATCTGGAAACGAGCCTGCGCACACTGGGCACCGACTATGTCGACCTATGGCACGTCCACGGTGTCTCGCCGCAACAGCTTGACCATGTTTACAACGAGTTGCTGCCCGAAATGCAGCGTCAGCGTGATCTCGGCAAGATCCGCTTCATCGGCATCACCGAGGCCTTCCGCGAGGACCTGCACCACGAAACGCTGCGACAGGCGCTCCCGACTGGGGAATTCGATGTGGCGATGGTGGGGTTCAACCTGATCAATGCCGGCGCTCGCAAAACCGTCTTCCCGCTTGCGCTCAAGCAGGATGTCGGAACGCTCATCATGTTTGCCGTACGCCGCGCGCTCAACAGCGCCGAAAACGCCGCCGAAGCGGTGGCACAATTGATTGAACTGGGCGAAGTGGACCCGGCGCTGGTCGATCCGGCCGATCCTCTCGGCTTCCTCGCCGAAAATCCCGAGATCAAATCGCAGGTCGAAGCCGCCTATCGCTTCTGCCGCTATGAACCGGGCGCGCATGTCGTGCTGACCGGAACGGGCAAGGAAGCGCATCTCGAAGAGAACGTCGCTTCGATTCTCGCCCCGCCATTGCCGAGCGAAACCAGCGATCGCCTCGCCCGTATTTTCGGGCAGGCTACCAGTATCTCGGGGGAGTAACCGCGATGAGCATTATCCAGACCGTCACCCCCGTCAGCCACGACCTTGGCGGCTTTACTGTACGCCGCGCCGTGCCCAGCCCGCAGTGCCGGATGGTCGGGCCGTTCGTGTTCATCGACCAGTTCGGCCCCGCCCGGCTCGATGTCGGTGACGGGATGGACGTGCGCCCGCACCCGCATATCAACCTGGCGACCGTTACCTGGCTGCTCGGCGGCGATCATGCCCCCGGTAATTTTTCAGGCGCAATCGAGCACCGCGACAGCCTCGGCACGTTCAGCACGATCCGCCCCGGCACCGTCAACCTGATGACCGCCGGACGCGGCATCGTTCATTCGGAACGCTCCCCGCAGAACGAGCGGCAGAAGGGCGCGGGGCTCTACGGCATGCAGACCTGGCTCGCCCTGCCCGAGGCGCAGGAGGAGATCGACCCGGCCTTCGAGGCCGTGAGCGACCTGCCGCTAATCGAGGATTCCGGCGTGAAGGCGCGCGTGATCATGGGCTCCCTGTGGGGCCGAACCGCGCCGGTCACCACCTATGCCGAGACGATCAACGCCGAGATCGTGCTGGCAGGCGGCGGCTCGATCCCCATCGACGCCGAGGCTGACGAGCGCGCGCTGATGTTGGTGGGCGGCGCCGCCACCATCGACGGCCAACCGCTCGGACTTTACGAGCTGACGCTGCTCAAGCCTGGCGCGGCCATGACGCTCGCCTCGGACACCGGCGGCACGGTCATGCTGATGGGCGGCGAGGCCTTTGCCACAAGGCGCCACGTGTTCTGGAACTTCGTCAGCTCCGACCGCGAGCGGATCAATCAGGCCAAGGAAGACTGGCGCGAAGGCCGCTTCCCCATGGTTCCGGGCGACGAGGAGGAGTTTATACCCCTCCCCGAAAGGCCCAAAACCGTGAGCTATCCCTGACGTGCAACCACGGCTAAGGCACGATCCCATGATCCGCACCGCCCTTTTCGCCGCCTTTGCAGCGGCCCTCATTTCCGTTCCGGCACATTCTCAGGAGACCCCAGTGAACAAAGGCCAATCCTCCGCCTGGCTTAACGAACAACAGGCGGCGCTTGCCGAAGCGACGCAGGCCGATGGCTGGTACACGCTCGACGGCGGCGTGAAGTTCCGCCGCACCGCCGGTGACGGCACCGGCCCCGCGCCGACCGTGCAGGACACGGTGACGGTGCACTACACTGGCAAGCTGACCGACGGCACGACCTTCGATTCGAGCCGTGGTCGCGATCCGGCGACCTTCCCGCTCGGGCGGCTGGTGAAGGCCTGGCAAATCGCCATTCCCTACATGGGCGTGGGCGACACGGCCGAGATTCTGGTGCCGGCCGAGATGGGCTATGGCCCGCGCGGTGCCGGTCCGATCCCGCCCGCCTCGACGCTGTGGTTCGAGATCGAGCTGCTTGAGATCGAGGATTAGGTTTGCCAACTCCCCTCCCCTTGGGGAGGGGCCGAGGGTGGGGGCTACAACGGCTGATCCCCCATCCCAACCCTTCCCCACGGGGAAGGGCTTTTCAGGTTTTAGCCCTGCCACTCAACCCATGCTCCGTGCGGGTGCGCTTCGGCGAGCTGCACCGCCTCCTCGCCCCGCTCGCCATTTTTGGGCCAATACCGCAGCTTCAACTCATGGCGGAAGGTCGCCCGGTTGGTCTCGACCGCGATCCACGCCAGCGGGCGTTCCGGCGTCGCGGCAGCCCCCGCCTCCTCCATCGCCGCCGTAATGGCGGCGCGCGAAGCTTCGGGCAGATATTGCCACATCACCGTATGGAACAGCACGCGGGTCACGCCCTCTTCCTGCGGCTCCGCCAATTTCTGCGCGACGAATTCGGCGGCGTCCATCTGCACCAGATCGGGCGCGGCGCGCTTGGCCATGGCGATGGCGGTGTCCATCCGCGCCATGCGCTCCTTCGCGTCGGCCCAGATATAGCTCTTCAAACGCATCGCCTGCGCCTCGTCGGTGAGGTCGATCGGCGCGAGGTCGCAGCCCGCGACATCGACAATCTCCACCTCGCCCGCTGGCGGCGCGTCGCCGCGCCATTCGGGCACGATCTTCATGCTGGAAAGGCTCGGGCCCGCCGTGGTGCCGCCCAGATCGTAGCAATAGCGCCCCATCATCGTGTTGATGCCCGCGCTCGCGCCGATCTCGATCAACTGGAACTTCGGCCCGAATTTCTGCGCCAGCCACAAGAGCGCGCCCATCACCGAGGCCGAGCGGCCAGCCTCATTGGTCTGCGGCGGACCGTCGAGCCACGGCAGCAGCACGGTATCGAATTTGCGGGCAGCCTCCAGCACGATGGCGTCGATCTGCCCCTGATCGCTCACCAACCCGCCATAGATCGGTGCAAGGCGAGGCTCCTCGCCGGTGAGGTGGAGGAAGTGCAGCGCGCCCGCGATGCGCAGCGGCATCGCATCTTCGAGCACCGCGCCCTGCCAGGCCGCCATGCGCCGCCCGGTGGCGGTGTCGGCAGCCTCGGCGATGGCGAGCGTGGCCAGAATGATCTTGCCGGTGATCGGCGCACCCGCCCGCGTCGCGTGTTCGGCCTGCCAGCGAATGCCCTCGGCAACGTCTGTGATGTCCATGAGGCCGCGCCCCTGTTCGCCCGTCTGTGCCATTGGTGGATTGCCCTTTCGCCTGGCTGTCCCTACATCGCGCGCCCATGACCCAGCCGCTGACATTTGCCGTGCCCAAGGGGCGTATTCTCGACGAGGCCTTGCCGGTGATGGCGCGCGGCGGCGTCGTGCCTGAAAGCGCGTTCCACGACAAGATGGACCGCTCGCTGAGTTTTGCCAGTGAAGATGGCAAGATGCGCATCATCCGCGTGCGCGCTTTCGACGTGGCGACCTTCGTCGCCTTCGGCGCGGCGCAGGTCGGGATTGTCGGCTCCGACGTAATCGAGGAGTTCGACTATTCGGAGCTTTATGCCCCGGTCGATCTCGGCATCGGCGCCTGCCGTCTGTCGGTGGCCGAGCCTGCTGAGGCGAACGACTATTCCGCCGGGATCGCCAGCCACATGCGCGTGGCGACCAAGTATCCGAACATCACCAGTCGCTGGTTCGAACAGCAGGGCGTGCAGGCCGAGTGCGTGAAGCTGAACGGCGCGATGGAGCTGGCGCCTTCGCTGGGGCTGGCCGGACGGATCGTCGATCTGGTATCCACCGGCAGCACACTGAAGTCGAACGGGCTGGTCGAGAAAGAGACGATCATGCAGATTTCGGCGCGCCTGATCGTCAACCGCGCGGCGTTGAAGACCGACCCGCGCGTGAGCGAACTCGTCGAGCGGTTCCGCAAGGTGGCGAGCCCAGAGACAGCGAGCGCCTGATGCAGCGGCTTTCCACCAGCGATGCCGATTTCGAAGGCAAGTTCGCCGCCATCGTCGATGACCGGCGCGAAAGCGATGCCGGGGTGTCGGACAAGGTCGCGCAGATCCTCGCCGACGTGCGCCAGCGCGGCGACGCGGCGGTGCGTGAGCTGACCGAGACTTACGACCGCCACCAGCTCGACTGGCGCATTCCCGCGGCCGACTGCGAGGCGGCGTTCGAAGCGCTCGAACCCGAAGCGCGCAACGCGCTTACGCTCGCGGCGGACCGCATCCGGGCCTATCACGCGGCGCAACTGCCCGAAGACCGCGACTATCGCGACGATGTGGGCGTTCGCCTCGGTGCGCGCTGGTCTGCCGTCGATGCGGCGGGGCTCTATGTTCCCGGCGGCAATGCGGCTTACCCCTCCAGCCTGCTGATGAACGCGATCCCCGCCAAGGTCGCGGGCGTCGAGCGGCTGGTGGTCGCCACCCCCACCCCCGATGGCGTGGTTAACCCGCTGGTTCTGGCCGCCGCGCACCTGTGCGGGGTCGACGAGGTGTGGCGGATCGGCGGTGCGCAGGCGATTGCCGCGCTCGCCTATGGCACCGAGACCATCGCGCGGGTGGACGTCATCACCGGCCCCGGCAACGCCTGGGTAGCCGAGGCCAAGCGCCAGCTTTACGGCGTGGTCGGGATCGACATGGTGGCCGGGCCCAGCGAAATTCTGGTGATTGCCGATGGCCAGTCGAACCCCGCGTGGATCGCCGCCGACCTGCTGAGCCAGGCCGAGCATGATCCCAGCTCGCAGTCGATCCTCATCACCGACGACGGGGCCTTCGCCGACAGGGTCGAGACCGAGGTCGAAGCGCTGCTCGGCAAGCTGGCCACCGGCGAGCGGGCGCGGCGGAGCTGGCAGGACTACGGCGTGGTGATCGTCGCCAGCGACCTTGCCGCCGAGGCTCCGGCGCTGGCCAACCGCCTTGCCGCCGAACACGTCGAAATCAGCACCGACGATCCGGAGGTTATTTTTGATAACCTGCGCCATGCGGGCAGCGTCTTCCTCGGCCGCCACACCCCTGAGGCCATCGGTGACTATGTCGCCGGGCCGAACCACGTCCTTCCCACAGGCCGCCGCGCGCGCTTTGCCAGCGGCTTGTCGGTGCTCGATTTCATGAAGCGCACGAGCTTCATTTCGCTGAACGAAGAGGCGCTTGGCGCGATCGGCCCTGCGGCCGTGACGCTGGCCGAAATCGAGGGCCTTCCGGCCCATGGCGAAAGCGTAAAGGTCCGTTTATAATGAGCAAATCCAAACGTTCGAGCACCCGCTCCTCCGCGCGTCTCGCCGCCGTTCAGGCGCTTTATCAGCGCCAGATGGAAGGCACCCCGCTGCCCCGTCTGCTCGACGAGTTTCACCAGCACCGGCTCGGCAAGGAGATCGAGGACGATCAGTACGCCGAGGCCGATGTGCCGTTCTTCGACGACGTGGTCAGCGGCTATGCCGCGCGCGAGGAGGAGATCGACGCGCTGCTGGTGAGCAAACTCGCCGAGGGCTGGACGCTGGCGCGGCTCGACAAGACGATGCTGCAAATCCTGCGCTGCGGGGCCTACGAGCTGGTGGCCCGGTCGGACATTTCCACCGGCACCGCGATCAGCGAATATGTCGACGTGGCCAAGGCCTTCTTCGATGACCGCGAGGCGAAGTTTGTCAACGGCGTGCTCGATGCCGTGGCCAAGCAGGTGCGCTGACCTCGTTCCGCTCGCCCTGAGCTTGTCGAAGGGCTGCTTTTCCTTCGCGATCCGCGCGCGGGGTTCAAGGGGAAGGACGATCCTTCGACAAGCTCAGGATGAGCGGGGGTGATGATAGGGTCTTGCACCCGAGGCCTGCGCGGCTAGGCCATAGGCCGTGACCCAATCCGCGAACCCACAAGAATGAACGAATCCGCCTTCATCGAAGCGCTGCGCCTGCTCCCCACGCACCCCGCCGCGCGCGGGCTGGCTGATGACTGCGCCGTGCTCGACCTCGGCAGTGAAACACTGATCCTCACCCACGACATGCTGGTCGAAGGCACGCACTACCTGCCCGAGGCCGATATGGCCGATGTCGCGTGGAAGCTCGTCGCCACCAACCTTTCCGACCTTGCCGCCAAGGGTGCGGAGCCAGTGGGTGTCCTCATCGGCCATATGCTGGGCCGCGATGATGAGCGCTTCGTGACCGGCCTCGCCAAGGTGCTCGCGCATTACGAGGTTCCGCTGCTGGGCGGCGACACCGTGGCGGGCAAAGGCACCCGCACCCACGGCCTCACCGCCATCGGTCGTGCGACCTGCACCCCTGTTCCCGCCCGCGATGGCGCGCAGCCGGGCGATACCTTGTGGCTGGTCGGCGAGGTCGGCGCTGCCATGCTCGGGTTCGAGACGCTGCGCGATGGCACCGGGGCTGACCAAGCGGCCTACTCACGGCCCCACGCCCGCGTCAAAGAAGGTCAGGCGCTAGCCCCCCTAGCCCATGCCATGATGGATGTATCCGACGGCCTGCTGCTCGATGCCTTCCGCATGGCCGAGGCCTCTGAGGTCACGCTTGCCATCGACGGCGCACAGGTACCCGTCGCCGCGCCCGAGCGCCGTCTAGAATGCCTGACCTGGGGCGACGACTACGCGCTGCTCGCCGCCCTTCCCCAAGGCACCGAGCCGCCCTGCCAGGCCACCCGTATCGGGACGGTCGAACCACGCGGCTTTGCCCCGCTGTTTCTCGATAGGGAGCCGGTGCTCAACGCCGCAGGGCTCGGCTACAGCCACTGATTCGCGGCCTAAGTACCAAGGCGGCTTGCTCAAAGATGAACATGTGTTAGCCATAGGCACCTTGCGGACCCGGAAAATATCGGGCCGCGTTCACACGGGAAGAGGACTAGTGGGCTATGGACCTAACACTTGTCGCTATTGTCCTGGGGCTGCTCGCCGTTGTTTACGGCTTCGTGACCAGTCGCCAGGTGCTCGGCTCTGATGCCGGCAATGCCAAAATGCAGGAAATCGCTGCGGCCATTCAGGAAGGGGCGCAGGCCTACCTGAAGCGCCAGTATACCACCATCGCCATTGTCGGCGTTGTCGTCGCAGTGCTGGTGGCGCTGTTCCTCGGCTTAGTGCCTGCCGCCGGCTTCGTGCTTGGCGCGATCCTGTCGGGCGTTGCAGGCTACACCGGCATGGAGATCTCGGTCCGCGCCAATGTGCGCACCGCCGCCGCTGCCGAGAAGGGCCTGCAACAGGGCCTCACCCTCGCCTTCCGTTCGGGCGCGATCACCGGGCTGCTGGTAGCGGGCCTCGCCCTGCTGGCGATTTCCGGGTTTTATTACTACCTCACTGCCATTGCCGGGCACGGCGTGGGCGGCGCTGACCGCACCGTGGTCGATGGCCTCGTGGGCCTCGCCTTCGGTGCCTCACTGATCTCGATTTTCGCGCGGCTTGGAGGCGGCATCTTCACCAAGGCCGCCGACGTCGGGGCCGATCTTGTCGGCAAGGTTGAGGCAGGCATTCCTGAAGACGATCCGCGCAACCCCGCCGTGATCGCCGACAATGTGGGCGACAACGTGGGCGACTGTGCGGGCATGGCCGCCGACCTGTTCGAGACCTATGTCGTAACCGTGGGCGCAACCATGGTACTGACGGCGCTGTTGCTGAAGAGCGCGGGAGACGTGCTCGCCCCGCTGATGGCGCTGCCGCTGCTGATCGGCGGTGTGTGCATCGTCACCTCGATTATAGGCACCTATTTCGTGCGGCTGGGCTCCAGTGGCGCTGGGGCAACCAACGTGATGGGAGCGATGTACAAGGGCTTCCTCGTCTCGGCAGTGCTGGCGATCCCGGCGATCTGGTTCGCAACCGACTACGCCATCGGCATCGATACCGTGATCGGCGGCGCAGTTAGCGGCATCGACAGCGGCGCGCCGCTGGCCGAGGAAGGCCTGTCCGAACAGGTCGCGACCTTCACCGGCTGGGATCTGTTCTATTGCTCGCTGCTCGGCCTTGCCATCACCGGGCTGATCATCTGGATCACCGAGTATTACACCGGCACCAAGTATCGCCCGGTGCGCTCGATCGCCAAGGCTTCGGAAACGGGCCATGGCACCAATGTGATCCAAGGGCTGGCGATCTCGCTTGAGGCGACTGCGCTGCCGACAATCGTGATCGTCGCAGGCATCATCATCGCCTATCAGTTCGCCGGGCTCATGGGCATCGCCTATTCGGCCACCGCGATGCTGGCGCTGGCGGGCATGGTCGTGGCGCTCGACGCCTATGGCCCTGTGACCGACAATGCAGGCGGCATCGCCGAAATGGCAGGCCTCGACGAGTCTGTTCGCGAAAAGACCGACCTGCTCGACGCCGTGGGCAACACCACCAAGGCCGTGACCAAGGGCTATGCCATCGGCTCGGCGGGTCTGGCCGCGCTGGTGTTGTTCGCCGCCTACACCGCCGATCTCGCGGAGTTCTTCCCCACGCTCGATGTCGATTTCAGCCTGGAGAACCCCTACGTGATCGTCGGCCTCTTGCTGGGAGCGCTGCTGCCCTATCTGTTCGGCGCCATGGGAATGACCGCCGTGGGCCGCGCGGCGGGCGACGTGGTGAAAGATGTGCGCGACCAGTTCGCGGGCGATCCGGGCATCATGGCGGGCACATCCAAGCCCAACTATGCGCGCACGGTCGATCTCGTCACCAAGGCCGCGATCAAGGAAATGATCGTGCCCTCACTGCTGCCCGTGCTGGCTCCAATAGTGGTCTATTTCGTGATCACGCTGGTGGCGGGCCAGCAGAACGGCTTTGCCGCGCTTGGCGCGCTCTTGCTCGGCGTGATCGTGGGCGGGCTGTTCGTGGCGCTTTCGATGACCGCCGGTGGCGGCGCATGGGATAACGCCAAGAAATATATCGAGGACGGCAACCACGGCGGCAAGGGCTCAGACGCTCACCACGCCGCCGTCACGGGCGATACGGTGGGCGATCCTTACAAGGACACCGCCGGCCCCGCCGTGAATCCGATGATCAAGATCACCAACATCGTGGCGCTGCTGCTGCTGGCCGCGCTCGCCGGATAAGGCACGCTCCGTACCGGAGGGTCGCAAGGGGCCCGCCCGCAGTCTCGCAAACGAGAATCTGCGGGCGGGCCTTATTCATTTCATGCGATTAACTGTTCCTTGGCCGCCAGTGGGTTATAACATATGTCGGTGCAGAGGGGCTGCATCGGCACAAAGGTTAACCCACGCTCTTGCACAAGGCCGGACCCTTGAACGCATTGCCAGTTGCGCAGGTTAGTGGTTCTCCCTCTCCGGGGGCTGCGGACCTGTGGGTGGGCGATTGGCGCGAACGCGACAATGCCGCCGACATCCGAGCCTGGGACGCGCTGGCCGCAACCTCCAGCGAGCCGAATCCTTTCTTCGAAAGCTGGTACTTGCTCCCTTCGCTGCGCGCGCTCGATCCAGCTGGCAGCGTGCGCCTCGCCGTGCTTGAAGCGTCCGGCCTGTGGCTTGGCCTCATCCCGCTCAGGTGGGAGTCCTTCTACTATGGCAAACCGCTGCCGCACTGGCGCATCTGGTGTCACGAGAACAGCTTTCTTGGTCAGCCGCTGGTTGTGCGCGGATTCGAGCAGGCGTTCTGGCATGCGCTGCTCGGCTGGCTTGATCGCCACGCCCTGTTCGCCCTGTTCGCGCACCTGCCGCAAGTCGGCACGGACGGGCCAGTCCACACAGCGCTCGCTGCCGAACTATTGGATCATTCGCGCCCCGCCGGCACCGTGCTGGAGGGCGAACGCGCCTTGCTGGAAACCGACCTTTCCCCCGACGCCTATCTTGAAGCCTCGCTCTCGACCAAGAAACGCAAGGAGCTGCGCCGCCAGCACCGCCGCCTCGCCGAAGTGGGAACGCTGTCGGTCGACAGGCACGAGGACGCGGAAGATATCGAACGCTGGACTGAAGAGTTCCTCAGGCTCGAAGCTTCCGGTTGGAAAGGCCGCGCGGCCTCGGCGCTTGCCAGCGCCCGCCCAACGGCCACGCTCTTTCGCGAAGCGATGGCCGAAGCGGCAGCGCGGGGGCGGCTCGAGCGACTCGCGATTCGGCTCGACAGCCAGCCGATCGCCATGCTCGCCACCTTTACCGCCGCCTCGGGCGCCTTCTCGTACAAGACTGCCTTCGCCGAGGACTATGCCCGCTTTTCGCCTGGCGTCCTGTTGCAACGCGAGGCGCTGGCCCTGGCCGAGCGCGAAGGCATCGACTGGATCGACAGCTGCGCGGGGGCCGACCACCCGATGATCGACCACTTCTGGCGCGAGCGGCGCCGCATCGCCCACCACTCCATCGCAATTGGCGGAAGTGCGCGGCGCGCCCTGTTCGCCTGTCTCAACCGCTTGGAAACAGGCCGTGCACCCCAAGGCATCGCATGAACGATCAACCTGTCACCGTCACCCCCGCGAACATATTCCCCATGCGGACACGGGCCAACTTTGCGTCGTCCTATCCCGAAGGCCCGCACAAGCTGGAACATTCGCTCGGTACGCATCCGCTGCTCGACCTTGAAGCACTGGCGCAGCTGGCCGAAACGCTGCCCGAAAAGAGCATCGAGTATAACCGCGGCGATCTGCCACTTGGCGTGGAGGGAAAGCCCGAAACCACCGGCCTGTCGATTGGCGAGACGATCCGTAACATCGAGACCGCCAATAGCTGGGCCGTGCTCAAGAACATCGAGCAGGTGCCCGCCTATGCCGATCTGCTGCACGACCTGCTGAGCGAAATCGAAGACCCGATCTGCCAGCGCACCGGCAAGATGATGCGGCGGCAGGGCTTCATCTTCGTGTCGAGCGCAAATGCGGTCACGCCCTATCACTTCGACCCGGAGCACAACATCCTGCTCCAATTGCGCGGGACCAAGGAGATGACCGTCTTTCCCGCTGGCGACTCGCGTTTTGCCCCCGACGAGGTCCATGAGGCCTATCACACCGGTGGCCCGCGCGAATTGCATTGGCACGACGCCTTTCTGCGCGCGGGAAAGACCTTCAGCCTCGCGCCCGGCGAAGCAATATTCGTGCCCGTGATGGCGCCGCATTTCGTGCGTAATCAGAACGCGGTCTCCCTGTCGCTCTCGATTACCTGGCGCTCGGAATGGAGCTTTGCCGAGTCGGATGCGCGTGCGTTCAACAAGTTGCTGCGCTCGATCGGCCTGCGTCCGGCACCACCACAGCGGTGGCCGGGAAAAAACCGCGCCAAGTCATTGGCATGGCGGGTCTTGCGCAGAATGCCGGGCATTTCTTGACGGATCGCTTCGCGAAGGCCATGGCTCCAGCAATGCAGCAGGATTCCGCTTCCGCTCCCACCCCCGAGCAGTTGGTCGCCGACCTGGTGCTCCTGCTCAATCTCGAAACGCGAGGTGGTGACCGCTGGATCGGCCGCCGGCGCGAGCTGGGGACAGGCCGGGTTTTCGGCGGTCAGGCCATCGCCCAGGCGCTGAGCGCGGCCCGCCGCACCATCGAGGATGACCGTGAGGTCCACTCGCTGCATGCCTATTTCCTGCGCCCCGGCAGTGATGACTTGCCGATCGAATACCGCGTGAAGCGCGACCTCGACGGCCGCAGCTTTTCCAATCGCCGCGTCGTGGCGAGCCAGGAAGGGGTGCCGATCCTCAACCTCGTCGCTTCGTTCCAGCGGCAGAGCGACGGGGCCAGCCACCAGTTCCGCGAGATGCCGCAGGTTCCTCCGCCCGAAGAGCTGGTATCCGACGCCAAGCTTGGCCGGGCCGCTGCCGAGCAGATGCCCGATTCGACGCTGAAGACGCTGCTGATGCGGCCGCAGCCGATCGATTTCCGTTCGGTCGAACCGCGCGACTGGATGCACCCGCAGCCGCGCGAGCCGATTTCGCACGTGTGGTTCCGCGTGGTTGCGCCGCTGCCACCGATCGCCGCACTGCACCGGGCGGTGCTCGCCTTCGTGTCGGACTTCCAGCTGCTCGCCACGGCGCTCCAGCCGCACGGAAAGAGCTTCCTGCGCAACGAAGTGAAAGGTGCCAGCCTCGATCACGCCTTGTGGTTCCACGACGATTTCTCGGTCGACGAGTGGCTGCTTTACGTCACCGAAAGCCCGTGGTCGGGCAATGGCCGCGGCTTTGGCCGGGGTGAGGTATTCACCCGCGACGGCCGGTTGGTGGCCAGCGTGGCACAGGAAGGCATGCTGCGCCTGCTCGACTGACCGCGCGGTACTGGGCCGCTAGTGCGCCAGGAGCAAAGGGACCTTCGGGTTGCGCAGCATTCCGGCTGTCACCCCGCCGAACAGCGTCTCGAACAGCCGCGGCTTGCCATAGGCGCCCATGGCCACAAGCCCGGCTCCGCGCGCGCTGGCGACCTCATCCAGCACCTCGGCCACCTTGTGCTGACCCTGCGGAACTTCCACCAGTTCGCAGCTCACGCCATGGCGGTCGAGATAACGTGCGCCTGCAAGCGCCGGAAGTTCACCGGCTTGCTCTTCGTCCGATGATGACACCGACACGAGCGTGACCGACTCGGCCGCCTTCAGCAGCGGAAGCGCAGCCTTGAGCGCACGCGAAGCTTCGAGCGAACCATTCCACGCCACCACCGCCGGAGCGCCCGGCAACATTGTGCTCCCACTATCGGGCACGACCAGGATCGGTGCGCGGCAATGCACCGCGAGAATCCCCGCCAGCGGCGAAGGGCCGACAGCATCGCCCTCGATCGGGCCCGTACCGATGATCGCCAGGTCGGCCAGCGCCGCATATTCGAGCAGGCTGGCCTCGGCGATTCCGACCGCGTCGGTCCAGTCCCACCGCACATCTTCTGCCTGCAACCGAGGTTCGATCTTCTGGCGGAATTCCGCCGCCTGTTCGCGCACGTAGCTCGCCGTCTCGGCGGCGAAAATGCCATAGGCGTCGCCCGGCAAGGCAACGTTGAAAGCAATCGGCTGAAGCACGGTGAGATGCGCATCGAAGGCGCGGGCAAGATCAAGCGCGACCTGCAAGCGGGCCTCGAAACCGGAATCGTTGTGAGCATGAAGCAGCAGCGAACGCATGGGGCTATCCTCCTTTTCCGTCACTTTTGTCAGGGTCGGCGGTTCTCGACCTTGACCTTGCGCAACAATTAGCCGCTTGCGTGATAAAAGTCATAGATCTTGCGCGCCACACTTTCGCTAACACCGGGCGCGCGCTTGAGGTCTTCGAGCGCGGCTGCGCGGACCTTGCTCGCGGTGCCGAAGTGCAGCAGCAACGCGCGCTTGCGGGCCGGGCCAATGCCGGGAATTTCATCCAATGGCGAAGCGGAAATGGCGCGGCTGCGCTTGTCGCGGTGGGCGCCGATCACATAGCGGTGGACCTCATCGCGCAGCCGCTGGAGATAGAACAACACCGGCGAATTGACCGGCAGCATCTTCTCGCGCCCGTCGGGGAAGTGAAACACCTCGCGCCCCTCTCGCCCGTGGTGCGGCCCCTTGGCGATGGCGATCAGCGGCACGTCCTCGACGCCGAGTTCCTCCAGCGCATCCTTCACCGTGCTCATCTGGCCCTTACCGCCATCGATCAGCACAAGATCGGGCCACATGCCGCCTTCGCGATCCGGGTCTTCCTGCATGGCGCGGCCGAAGCGGCGGGTCATCACCTCGCGCATCATCGCGAAGTCGTCGTTCGACTGCGCCTCGCGGATGTTGAACTTGCGATACTGGTTCTTGAGGAAGCCCTCCGGCCCGGCAACGATCATCGCGCCGACCGCCTTGGTGCCCTGAATATGGCTGTTGTCGTAAACCTCGACCCGCTGCGGCACCTCGGCCAGTTCGAGGAATTCGGCCATTTCGCGCTGGATTTTGGCCTGGGTGCCCGTCTCCGCCAGCCGCCTGTCGAGCGCCTCGGCGGCATTGCGGCTCGCCTGCTCCATCAGGCGGCGACGGTCGCCGCGCTGGGGGACCGAAATCTCGACCTTCTTGCCTGCCAGTGCCGCGAAGGCTTCTTCGATCAGCGCGCGTTCGGGCAGCTCGCGGTCGACCAGGATAGTAGGCGGTGGCGGCACCTCTTCGTAGAACTGGGCCAGTACGCGGGCGAGCACCTCAGCCTCCTCCACTTCGGTGATGTGGCGCGGGAAGAAGGCGCGGTGGCCCCAGTTCTGTCCGCCGCGCACGAAGAAGCTCTGCACCGCGATCTGGCCGCCCTTGGAAGCAAGCGCGAACACATCGGCATCGCCCACCCCTTGCGCGTTCACCGCCTGCGAGCCTTGAATGAAGGTCGCCGCGCGCAGCCGGTCGCGCAGCAGCGCGGCGGTCTCGAAGTCGAGCTTTTCCGCCGCTTCCGCCATCTGCGCCTCGATCCGCGCCTGCACGGCGGACGACTTGCCGCCCAGAAAATCCTTCGCCTCGCGCACCAGTTCGGCATAGCCCGCCTCGTCGATCCGCCCCACGCAAGGGGCCGAGCAGCGCTTGATCTGGTAAAGCAGACACGGCCGGTCGCGGCGGGAGAAGAAGCTGTCGGTGCAGCTCCTGAGCAGAAACAGTTTTTGCAGCGCGTTGATCGTGGTGTTGACCGAACCGGCGCTGGCAAAAGGCCCGAAATAGCTGCCCTTGTGCCGCCGAGCGCCACGGTGCTTCATGATGCGCGGATAGTCGTGCCCCTCGCGCAGGAGGATGAAGGGGAAGCTTTTGTCATCGCGCAGCAGCACGTTGAACGGCGGTCGGAACCGCTTGATGAACTGCGCTTCGAGCAGCAGCGCCTCGGCCTCGGAATTGGTGGTGACGATCTCCATCGCGCGCGTCTGGCTGATCATCCGCTGAAGCCGGTTGGTCAGGCCCTTCAGTTGCAGATAGTTCGCCACCCGCGCCTTGAGGCTGCGCGCCTTGCCGACATAGAGCACCTCGCCCTTGGCATCGAGCATCCGGTAAACGCCCGGCTTGGGCTTGAGCGTGCGCTGCACCTCGCGGATCGCTGCCAGCCCCGCTTCAAGATCGAGCTTTGCGCCCTTCACCGTGGCGGCGGAACGGTCCTCGTTGAATCGGCCTGCACCACGCGGATCGTGGGGGCTTCCTGCTTCGCTGCGGCTCATGGCGCATGAGATAGGCAGGCGCAGCGCCCTTGCCAATCGGACGCACGGCGCTAACCCCCGGCGCGATGGAGCACTACGACACAATCATTCTGGGCGGCGGGGCGGCGGGACTGTTCTGCGCCGGGCTGGCGGGACAACGCGGCAAGCGTGTCTGCGTGCTCGAAAAGGCCAGCGAGCCGGGTAAGAAAATCCTGATCTCGGGCGGGGGGCGGTGCAATTTCACCAACATCGGCGCTGGTCCAGCCAACTATCTTTCGGCCAATCGCCACTTCGCCAAGAGCGCGCTGGCCCGCTACACCCCGCGCGACTTTCTCGATCTGGTCGAGGCCTATGGCATCGCCTGGCATGAGAAGACGCTCGGCCAGCTGTTCTGCGATGGCTCGGCGCGGCAGATCGTCGATATGCTGCTGGCCGAATGCGCGAAGGGCGATGTGGAGGTGAAGTGCGGGCAGGAAGTCGGCGCGGTGACCCATACCGAGGGCCGCTTCACGGTGACGACGCAGGACGGCGAGTATTCGGCGCAAAGCCTCGTGATCGCCACCGGCGGGCCATCGATCCCCAAGATGGGAGCCTCGAACTTTGCCTATGATCTGGCGCGGCAGTTCGGCCTCAAGGTGGTCGAACCACGCCCTGCCCTCGTTCCGCTGACGCTGGGCGGGGACGACCTGCTGTTCCGTGAGTTGTCAGGCGTGTCCGCTCCCGTCGAGGCCTCCTACGAAAAGGCCGCGTTCCGCGAGGCGGCGCTGTTCACGCACAGGGGGCTTTCCGGTCCGGCGATCCTGCAGGTCAGTTCCTACTGGTATCCGGGCAAGCCCATCGCGATCGACTTCCTGCCTGAGCTGCCAAGCGGCTGGCTTACCGAAACCAAGCGCACCGAACCAAGCCTGACCTTCGCCGCCCTGCTGCGCCGCCACCTGCCTGCCCGGCTCGCCGATGCGCTGGCCGAAAAGCTCGCACTGGCGGGCGATCTCGGCAATCTGCCCGACCGCAAACTGGCCGAAGCCGAAGCGCGGCTGGCCCGATGGACCTTCCACCCGAACGGCAGCGAAGGCTTCGCCAAGGCCGAGGTGACGGTCGGCGGCATTTCCACCGCCGAACTCTCGAGCCAGTCGATGGAGGCCAAGAAGCTGCCAGGCCTCTATGCCATCGGCGAGGCGGTGGACGTCACGGGCTGGCTCGGCGGCTATAACTTCCAGTGGGCCTGGGCCAGCGCCCACGCGGCGGCGCAGGCTCTCTAGGGCAAATCCCCGTTGGTGGTGAGGAGGGCACGAACGGGAGGATGCCCGTCCACCTTAAAACAACTTGCGGAACTCGACCTCGAAGCTGCGCCCCACCGGATCGACCAATAGCGGCTGATAGCGCAGCGGCACCACGCCGTTGCTATCGGTCACACTCTGGCGTGCGTCGAACAGGTTATCCACCCCGAGACCGACCCGCGCATTTTCGAGGAACGGCACGGCAGCGACAAGCTTCTCCTGCGCACCGAGATCGGCAAAGGCGCGGAAGTTGATCGTCAGCAGGTCGCTGAAATAGAGGTCGGTGCTTCCGGGCAGACCCGAGCCGTCGAGCCGCGTGGCGCTTGCATAGTTCCAGAAAGTGATCAGGCCGAAGCCCTTGTAGAACACGCCCGAGCGCAGGTTGACCGTATGTTCGGCCTGCCCGCCGCCGGCTATCGCATCCCCGTCGAGAAGGTCGAGCACGGGCACGCCCGGCGCGATCAGCACGGTGTTGGCGAGGTCGAACTGGTAATTCACGTTGAAGAACCAGCGCCCTCCGCCATCGCCTCCCGGACGACCGAAGCCACGGAAGCCTCCCCCTCCACCGGAGCCGCGCGCCTGCGTGCCCCCGCCCGGTCCGCCGCCGTTACACATCCGCTCGCGCATCTGGGCAAAACCCTCGGGATCGACCTTGCCGTCGGCCCCGGCCAGCCGCTCAAGCATCTGCGGGGGGATCGTCAGCGGCTGGCCGTCGGGTCCGGCGGGCATGGGCTCGCCCGCGGCCGATGCGGCCAGCGCGCGGTCAAGAAGCGCGAGCATATCGGCAGGCTCGGCGGCACAGAACTGGGTTCGCATTGCCTCCATGCGTGCGGGGTCGAAGCCGCCGCCGCCAATCGGGCCGCCTGCCATCTGTGCCGGTCCGCCAGCACCACCGCGCGCGCTATCGGGCTGGCTCGCTTCCGGCGGAGCAATCGAGCCCGAGAAATTCAGCCCCACCGCGATCCGCTCGACGTCTTGCTCTGCGAAAGTCACCGGGCGCTGGTTAATGCTGACGATCTGGCCGCTCATAGCGTCGCGCGTCACGCGATCGGGAAAGGCAGCTTCGATTGCCGGGGTCAGCGTCGGGAAGCTGCCGCTGACGTTTTCAGAATGGTTGCGAATGTAGTCGACAGTCAGGTTCGAGCGGTCGAACACGGGCAGTTCCCATTGCAAGCCGACCTTCCAGTCGCTCTGCGTCTGCTTGGCAAGGCTGGGGTTGCCGCCCGAGATAGTCTCGATAAGCACCGTCTCTTCGCGCGCAAGGTCGTAGAACGGCACATTGGGCGTGCGGATCTCGGGGCTGCCCAATTCGCTGAGCGAAGGCGCGTCTTCGCGGTTGATGTAGCTGGCGTTGAGCGTCACCTTGTCGGTCAGCCCCCAGGTCACGCCCGCGGTCCAGTTGGTGAGCGTGCCGAAGTCGGTCAGCTCGTCGACCCCGGCGCTGAGGTTGAGGCTGATGTCGCCCACCGCTCCAAGGAAGTCCTCGTCGCGGCTGGTCAAAGGAACGCCGAGGTTGACGCCTGCCTGCAAGCGCCCGCGGTTGAGGTCGGTCGTCACGCCGGGGTTGCGTGTATCCTCGCTGTCGATGCCGTTCCAGCGGTAGCCAGTGGTGAGCGTCACCGAAAGATCGCCCGCCGGGAGATAGAGCGGCAGGCCCCGCGCGGTCAGCAGCGTGTTGATGGTGTAGGTGTCGGTCAGCGCAGTCTCGCTGCCAGCAGGGTCGAACAGACCCGCAAGGTCGGCATCGAGCGCCAGCGTGCCCGCTTCGGCCGCGTCCTGAATAGCGGTGGTATCGACCCGCTGCCCGATCACGCTGCGCGCATGGGCAAAGGTGGCATCGGCAGTGCCCGTCATCTCCCAGTCGCCCAGCCCGAAGTTGAGCGTGGCCGCGCCCGAATAGGTCTCCGTCCGCCGGTCGACCGTGATCGGATTGCCTTCATTGAAGGCACGCCGCACCGTGTCGGTGCCATCGGTCAGCGTGACCTCGTCGAGGCCTTGCAGGCGCAAGCTATCCTCGCGCTCGAAGGTGCCGTTGACGCTCAGCGAGGTGCCCGCGCCAAGGCTCATCGCCCAGTTGAGCGTCGCCTCGAGATCCGCACTGTCAGCGACCAGGCTGCGATAGTCGGCCGGGTCAGGATCGCTCGCGAGAGTGGGCGCAGCGCTTTCTGCCTGCAGCACACCGCGTTCGCCTTCGGTGAGCAGGCTCGAATTGTTCCAGTCGAGGTTCAGGTTGAGACGGCTCGGCCCGTCGATGCGGACATAGGTGCCCTCGATCTCCTGCGTCGAATAGCCGCCGTCGAACGGCTGGCCATATTCGACTTCGATTTCCCAGCTGGAGTAGTTGTCCTTCAGAATGAAGTTCACGACGCGCTGGTTGGGCGAATAGCCGTATTGCTGCGCAACTTCTTCGCTGAACACCTCGACCTTTTCGATCGCTTCGGGCGGGAAACTGCGCATTTCGCGGAACGAGGCAATGCGTATGCCGCCCACCAGAAACACCGGCCCGCCGCCGCCACGGCCACGGCTGCTCGAAACATCGGCGCCAAGTGCCTCGATCAGCTCCGAAATCGAGCCTGCGCCATAGGCGGCGATATCGGCGGCATCGAGTTCGAGGATCGGCGGCTGCGGCGCATCGACCTGCCCGATCACCCGCGCCCCGCTAACGACGATGGTGTTCTCGTCATAGGTCTGGTCTTCGGGTTCGGGACCGATTTCTGGCTGGTCGCCGGCCTGCGCGGAAGGCGCGCTTTGCGCCGCGAGCGGCGCTGCGGGAACCGCAGCAAGCGCCACGGCCAGGGTCAGCAGGCTGACTTGGTGGGAGAACGACAAACTTACCTCACGCAATTGAAAGAGTGTTTCCCATCCCCTGTCGCGCCGTATGTGCTGCGGTGCAAAAAGACACAAGCAAGGCTGGGTAATAAAGTGTCGCAATTGTATCGCGGCTTGCACGCTCGATCAGCTCTCGTGCAGGAATGGCATGGCATTTGCGCGACCCTCTTTCCTTTTGCTCGTCAGCAGTCTATGGCGCCGCGCACTCGCCTCCCGAGTTACAGAAAGCACCGGACGACATATGGCCAAAGAAGAACTCCTCGAAATGCGCGGCAAGGTGGTCGAACTGCTGCCTAACGCGATGTTCCGGGTAGAGCTCGAAAACGGTCACGAGGTGCTTGGGCACACCGCCGGTCGCATGCGCAAGAACCGTATCCGCGTGCTGGTGGGCGACGAGGTGCTTTGCGAGCTTACGCCTTACGACCTTACGAAGGCGCGCATCACCTATCGCTTCATGCCCGGTCGCGGCGGCCCGCCCGGCTACACCGGCTAAGGCGCGCGGCATGGCCGCACACCCGCCAGCTTCCTCGCCCGAACGGCGCCTGATCCTCGCTTCGGCCAGCCCGAGGCGGCACGACTTGCTGGGTCGGCTTGGCCTTGCGCCCGATGCGGTCGCGCCTGCGCAGATCGACGAGACCCCGCAGAAGGACGAATTGCCCCGCCCCTACGCCGAACGGATGGCGCGCGAGAAGGCACAGGCCGCGCACGATGGCACGGGCTTCGTGCTCGCGGGCGATACGGTGGTTTCCTGCGGACGACGCATCCTGCCCAAGGCCGAGGACGAGGCGACCGCGCGCAAGTGTCTGGCGCTGATCTCGGGCCGCCGCCATCGCGTGCTTTCAAGCGTGGCGCTGATGGCGCCCGACGGCAGCCTGCGCGAGCGGCTGAACGAGACACAGCTGAAGTTCAAGCGCCTCTCCGACGAGGAGATCGAAGCCTACATCGCCAGCCGCGAGTGGGAGGGCAAGGCGGGCGGCTATGCCATCCAGGGCCGCGCCGAAGCGCTGATCGAATGGATCAGGGGCAGCCATTCGGGCGTGATGGGCCTGCCGCTTTACGAGACGCGCGCTTTGCTGAAGGCCGCCGGGTTCGCCATTGGCTGAGTGGCTGATCGAGCGCGGGATCGGCGAAGACCGCGCATTGCTGGTCGATGGTGACCGGGTGCTGGCGGCAAAGATGCAATGGCCGGGTGAGCTTGCGGCAGGCGCTGTAGTGTCCGCCAAATTGGTCGCCCGCGCGGCAGGGATCAGGCGCGGCACCGCCCTCACCGACAGCGGCACCGAGGTGCTGGTCGACCGCCTGCCCGCCAGCGCGACCGAAGGCTCCACCTGCGAAGTCCTCATAACCCGCGCCCGCATCGCCGAACGTGGTCGCCTGAAGCGCGCGCAGGGCCGGCTCTATGAGGGACAGGAGATCGCCATCTCGCCCTTCTCCACCGGTCGCGAGGTGCATCGTTTCCCCGCCGGACAATGGGAAGAGGTCTGGCACAGCGCCTCATCGGGCGAGATCGCCTTTCCCGGCGGCGCGCTATTGTTCAGCGCCACCCCCGCGATGACGCTGGCCGATATCGACGGTGACCTGCCGCCGCGCGAGCTGGCGCTGGCCGCTGTTCCCGCATTGGCACAGGCGTTCCCGCTGCTCGATCTGGGCGGCTCAATCGGGATCGACTTTCCGACCCTCGCCGCCAAGGCCGATCGCAAGATGGTCGACGAGGCGCTGGGGCAGGCTCTGGCCGACTGGCCGCACGAGCGCACCGCGATCAACGGCTTCGGCTTCGTGCATATCGTGGCGCGGCTCGAAGGCCCATCGCTGCTGCACCGCTTCGCCACGAGCCGCTTGGGCCTTGCCGCGCGCTATGCTTGCCGTGTGGGCGAAAGGGCAGAGGGAACCGGCGCTGTGCTCGCCCTGCGCGTCCATCCGGCGCTGAGAGCCAAGCTCAAGCCCGAATGGCTCGACGAACTGGCACGGCGCACGGGCAAGCAGGTCCGCCTCGAAACCGATCCGGCCCTTGCGCTGGAGGCCCCGCAGGCCCAGCTACTCACATCATGACTGCAAGCACACGACCCTGCCCGATCTGCAAGAAACCCCGCAGCGAGGACTTCTCCCCGTTCTGCTCCAGCCGCTGCCGAGACCGCGATCTCGCGCAGTGGTTCGGCGACGGCTATGCCGTACCCGGCCCGCCGGCCGATCCTGAAGACATCGCCAAGGAAGGTTGATCCACACCGCTCCCCTGAAGGGAGTGGTGCCCGGGGGCGGAGTCGAACCACCGACACGACGATTTTCAATCGTCTGCTCTACCACTGAGCTACCCAGGCATTGCTCCTGCGTCGGACATCTTCGAAGCGCCCGGCGAGCAAATTGGAAGCGGCCCTATGGCGAAGCTGCGCGGGCTTGGCAAGGCCCTTCCAACGCTTTTGTTGCCCTAACCACAAATTTTGCCAAGGCCGGAACCTTGATGGCCTTTCATCGATTGCCTCTGGCAAACCCCAACAAAGGAAACTCCATGACTCGCGTTCTCGTGCTCTATTATTCGTCTTACGGTCACACGTCGCAAATGGCTGAGGCCGTCGCCGCAGGCGTGCGCGACAGCGGCGCCCAATGCGACATTCGCCGCGTGCCCGAAACAGCCCCTACCGAGATCGTCGAAAACTTCGGCTTCTCGCACAACGAGAACCACCCGCTGATCGAAGGGCCGGATGCGCTCGGCAGCTACGATGGCGTGGTGTTCGGCGCTCCTACCCGGTTCGGCCGCCTGCCGAGCCAGATGGCGTCTTTCCTCGATACATGTGGTGGCGTCTGGGCCTCGGGCGCGCTGATCGGCAAGCCCGGCGCGGCCTTCACCTCATCGAACTCGCAGCACGGCGGACAGGAAACCACGCTGTTCTCGATGATCACCAACATGCTCCACTTCGGCATGTCCATCATCGGGCTCGATTATGGCTTCGAAGGCCAGAACGGGGTCGATGAAGTCAAGGGCGGCGCTCCCTATGGCGCAACGACCATTGCCGGTCCGGACGGCAAGCGCCAGCCGAGCGAGACCGAACTGGCCGGTGCCCGCTACCTGGGCAAGCGCGTCGGCACTACGGCAGCCAAGCTCGCGAACTAGCCGAGCACACCGATTGGACACCAAATTGTCGTCAAGTTGCCGGCAAACGGACCTCGGCACGTCAAAATGCCCCCCTAATTCAGGTACACCAATCCTGAATGGGGGTCATAATGTCCAATATCTCAATCGGTTACAGCGACGGCGACGTCGATACCAACGAATCGGGCAACCGTTCGCTCAATGCTATCATCGACGAACGCTACTCGCGTCGGCAGACCATGCTGGGGGGCCTGCGCGCCAGTGCCGCCGCGGTGTTCGGCTCCGCGATACTCTCGGCCTGCGTCTTCGACGACGATGATGACGCCCCCAAGGGCTCGGCGATCACCGTGAATGCGGGTGCCGATGCCGCCACCACTTCGGGCAACTATGTTACCCTGCAGGGCAATGTCACCGGCGGCACCGGTGGCAACAGCTGGTCGCAGGTCAGCGGCGTGGCAGTCGACCTTATTGTGATCGACCAGAACACGGCCACCTTCGTGGCGCCTGCCGTCGCTTCGGCCACCCCGCTCACCTTCCGTTTCTCGGCCGAGAACGGCCTGAAGAGCGACGAAACCGTTGTCACCGTCAGCCCGGCCGCGCTCAACTTCGACGCGGTGGCCAAGAACCTCGACGACGTTGTCACTGTCCCCACAGGCTATTCAGTCAGCGTGCTCACCGCGCTGGGCGATCCGATCATCGCGGGCACGCCTGCCTATGCAAACGACGGCACCGACACCGATTTCGCCTCGCGCATCGGCGACCATGGCGATGCACTGCACTTCTTCGGCCTCAACGCCGCTGGCCAGCGTGATTACGGTGCCAGCGCAAGGGGCATTCTGGTGCAGAACCACGAGAACATCACCGAGACATACCTGCATCCCAACGGCCCCACCAACCTTTCGGGCGGTCCGCGCCCTGCTGCTGAAGCCATCAAGGAGATCGAGTGCCACGGCCTCAGCTTCGTCGAAGTGAGCGACGATGGAAACGGCGCCTGGTCCTACGAGCAGAACAGCGCGTTCAACCGCCGTGTGACCCCGAACACGCCGACCACCTTCAATGGCCCGGTCGCCGGCACCGACTACCTCAAGACCAAGTTCTCGCCCGCCGGCACCGCCGGTCGCGGCACGATCAACAACTGCGCCAACGGCTATGCCGCCTGGGGCACGATCATGACCTGCGAAGAAAACTGGGCGGGCTATTTCAAGCGCCCCAACTCGGGTGTGGAATCGGATGAAGCCAACCGCAGCGCGCGCGAGCAGACCGCGCTCGCCCGCTACGGCGTTCGCAGCAGCAACGGCAACTACTCGTGGTCGAGCGCCACGCCCACGCAGGACATCTTTACCCGTTGGGATGCCCGCGCCGGAACCGGTTCCGCGACCGAGGACTATCGCAACGAGCCCAACCAGTTCGGCTGGGTGGTCGAGATCGATCCCTACAGCCCCTCCTCAACGCCCCGCAAGCGCACCGCGCTGGGGCGCTTCGGCCACGAAGGCGCGTGGATGGGCAAGCTGACGCCGGGCAAGAAGGTCACCGTTTACATGGGTGACGATTCGCGCCGCGAATACCTCTACAAGTTCGTCTCGGCCACCAATTGGGACGCCGCCGACGAGAACGCCAGCGACCGTCTCGCCGTGGGTGACAAGTATCTCGACAACGGCACGCTCTATGTCGCCAAGTTCGCTGCCGATGGCACCGGCGCATGGCTGCCGCTGGTTTTCGGCCAGGTGCCAAACCGTCCAGCGACCGGTGGCTTCCCCGAATATGTGTTCGAGAGTCAGGCGGACATCCTCGTCAACCCGCGCCTTGCGGCTGACGCGCTCGGCGCAACCCCGATGGACCGCCCGGAGTGGACCGCGGTGAACCCGGTCACCGGCGAGGTCTACCTCACGCTTACCAACAACAACGCCTCGAACCGTCCGCTGAACGATACCGATGCGGCAAACCCGCGTCACTACAACGACCCGAAGGACGGAAAGGACCAGTACGGCAACCCCAACGGCCACATCATCCGCCTGCGCGAAGCGGGTGACGACGGCGCGGCAACCGGCTTTGCCTGGGATATCTATCTGTTCGGCGCTGACTCGGCCGATGCCGATGCCAACGTCAACATTTCCGGGCTGACCGCTGATAACGACTTCTCAAGCCCCGATGGCCTGTGGTTCTCGCGCGCGCAGAATGCGGCAGGTCAGATCAACCCGTTGCTGTGGATCCAGACCGACGACGGCGCGATGACCGATCGCAGCAACTGCATGATGCTGGCCGCACTGCCGGGCCAGGTGGGCGATGGCGGCAATGTCACGATCACCAACATGGATTCGACCGGCGCGACCGCCCAGCAGACGACCATTGCCGGTGCCGATGCCACGGCGGCGACGCTCAAGCGCTTCCTCGTCGGGCCGGTGGAGTGCGAGATCACCGGTGTGGACACCACGCCCGATGGCCGCACGCTGTTCGTCGGCATCCAGCACCCCGGCGAGCGCGGCACCTACGACGCGCCGACCAGCAACTGGCCGCAAAGCCAGGGCGGCACCACCTCGGGCCGTCCGCGCTCGGCCGTGGTCGTGGTCACGCGCGACGCAGACGGCATCGTTGGCCTCTAGGCCCTGCCTGCGCCACCGAATACGAAAACGGCGGGGATCGCTCCCCGCCGTTTTTCTTTGCGTTGAAACCTAGCCGAAGCGGTCAGAACTCGGCGTCGAGCGCCACACCCAGCACACGGCCCTTGGCCATCGGCGAGAAGGTGCCCTGCGCCGGGCTCGGATCGAACGGACGGTTGTCGCCATCGGAAAACGGCCCACCCGAAAACGGCAGACCCGCATCGGCACCGAACTGCACCTCGTCGAGCAGGTTGCGCCCGAACAAGCTCAGCGTGATCCCGCAGGTGCGGCACCCGAAGGCGAGCGAAGCGTCAACCCGGTCGGCGGCGTCGTTGTAGCCAAAATTGTTGTCCGAATAGGCGAAGCGGTCGCGGTGCTGGAAGGTCGCGAAGGCGCGCACGAACTTGTCGCCCCACAGGTCGGCCTCGTAGGAGAGGCTGCCGCCGTAAGTCCAGCGCGGCGCGCGCGGCAGTTCGAGCGCGAGATCGGCGGCGTCGATCATGCCATCGCCCGAGATGTCGTAGAACACGCGCACATAGTCGGCATCGGTAAAGCCGACATTGGCGGCCAGATCGAAGCCCGGCGCCGCGCGGACCGTGACTTCGCCCTCGAATCCGGTAATGCGCGCATCCGCCGTGTTGTAGACCGACTGCGCCAGACCAGAAGTGGGGCTGCTCACCACGACTTCGCGCTGCATGTTATCGACCTCGCTACGGAACAGCGCACCCTGCACAAATACCGCTCGGTCTGGCGATTGCCACTTTGCGCCCAGCTCGAAGGTATCGACCCGCTCCTCGTCATAGGCGGGCGAGCCGAGCGCGGCGGCTACCTCCTCGAACGAGGCCGGCTGGGTGATGCGGAAGTTGTAGCCGCCCGACCGATAGCCGCGCGCCCAGCTTGCATAGACCTGCGCGTTGTCGCTCGCAGCATAGCTGGCGACGAGCTTGGGCGACCAGTTCTCCCACGCGCGCTTGTCGGCAAAGCCGTTGTTCTCGCCGGGCACGCGCAGGCCGGTGATAGGACAGGTGCCCGCGATCACCGAACACTCGGCGCGCGGACGGACATAGGTCACCTGCGCATCCTTCACCTCGCGCGACCAGCGCAGGCCTGCGGTGAGCGTCAGCCGCTCGGTCAGATCGAATCCCAGTTGGCCGAACAGGCCGAACACGTCGTGGGTCTGCTTGCCGCCGCCGAATTGCGGCGTGGCAAGATTGCGGATCTCGTCGTAGCCGACATCCTGCGTGAACCAGTATCCGCCCGTCGACAGGCGCCACCCTTCCTTGTCGAGCGAATACAGCAGCTCATTCGAGAACTGCTCCTGAGTGGTAAGCGTGTCCGAGGAGAAGATCGGATTGGGCGAGCTGTCGATGTCGTTGCGGGTGAACACATCGTAAGAGCGCCAGCCGAAGATATTGGTGAGCTTGCCCTCGCCCAGCTCAAGCTCTGCGCGCGCGACCACGAAGCCCGTCTCGCTGTCGTGGCGGCCACGCTCGTCGATCGAAAGCCCGAACGAATCGCGCGCGAACAGGCCGTTGTTGTGCGCCGCCGCGCCTTCACCGATGATCTTGGTATATTCGCCCTTGGTGGTCAGAGTGAAGGTCTGGCTGAGCCGGGCGCGGATCGCACCGCGCAGCACGGTGGTTTCGGTCTTGCCGAAGTTGCTGCCGTCGAACTGGTTCTTGAAATAGCCCGCATCGTCGCTGTGCAGGGCGGCCACCCGGATCGCCACCGCTTCGGTGAGCGGCCCGGAGACCACGCCGCGCGCGCTCCACATGCCCGCGCCGCGGCCCGAATCGACCGGCCCCTCGTAAGCAAGGCGCGCATGCCCTTCCCACTCGTCGGTCGGATCGCCGGTTTCCACCAGCACCGCGCCGCCGGTGACGTTGCGCCCGAAAGCCACGCCCTGCGGTCCGCGCAGGATATCGACCCGTGCCAGGTCGACAGTATCGAACACCGTGCCGCCATTGATGCCGAGATAGACCCCGTCGACGATCAGGCCCACCGCCGGGTCGATCGAGGCGATCGAGGAATTGATGCCAAGCCCGCGGATCGAGAAGTTCGCCACGCCCTTGAACGTACCCACGGTATCGAGCGCAACGTTCGGTGCAGCATAAGAAAGCTGCGAGATATCGGCGATGGCGCGGGCCTGAAGCTCGCCTTGGTCAATGGCGGTGACCGCACCCGGATAGTCGATCAGCGCGGTCTGCTCGTTCTTCACGGTGACCACGATGACATCGTCTCCGTCGCCTGTGTCGTCGCTCTGTGCCAACGCCGGTGCGGCAAACTGGCCGATAGAGAGAGCAGCCGCCATCGCGACCTTGCGTGAATATCTCATTGCTTACCCCCTGATAGATCGCAGCCGCCTAGCCGCAAGGGCGCTAAGCCGCAATTGCCAGAGCGCCAAGCCGCGTGTATAGGGTGCCGCTTCGCGCCCCGGCTGATGCGGAGACACAAGGGTCTTCGTTCGCCGGGGCGCTCGCTTTTGTTCGCAGACATTGTTCTTCAACCACGAGGTTTGCCCCATGTCCCGTCGCCGCCAGATCTACGAAGGCAAGGCCAAGATCCTCTATGAAGGCCCCGAACCGGGCACGCTGATCCAGTACTTCAAGGATGACGCCACCGCCTTCAACGCCGCCAAAAAGGGCACGATCAACGGCAAGGGCGTGATCAACAACCGCATCAGCGAGCACGTGTTCACACGGCTGGCCCACATCGGCATTCCCACCCATTTTATCCGCCGCCTGAACATGCGTGAGCAGCTGGTGCGGCAGGTGGAGATCATCCCGCTCGAGGTGGTGGTGCGCAACGTGGCCGCCGGGTCGATTTCCAAGCGCCTCGGGATCGAGGAAGGCGAGCCGCTGCCGCACACCTTGATCGAGTACTATCTCAAGAGCGACGAGCTGAACGACCCCATGGTGGCCGAGGAGCACATCGCGTGCTTCAACTGGGCCGGCCCCGAAGAGATGCAGGACATTGCCGCGATGGCCATCCGCATCAACGATTTCATGTGCGGGATGTTCGCCGCAATCGGTATCCGCCTGGTCGACTTCAAGCTCGAGTTCGGGCGCATCTTCGACGGCGACTACAGCCGCGTGATCCTCGCCGACGAGATCAGCCCCGACAACTGCCGCCTTTGGGATTTCGAGACGAACGAGAAGCTCGATAAGGACCGCTTCCGCCGCGACATGGGCGGCGAGCAGGAGGCCTATCAGGAGGTCGCCCGCCGCCTCGGCCTGCTACAGGACGACGACAACGGTCCGGGCGAAGTGGTAGACATGAACGCGATGCGCTCGCGCATGCGGCCGACACCGGGCAAACCGAAGAAGTAAGCGCCCCTGGCGCTGTCGTTGGGCAATCATTGCAGGTTCAGCTCATTGCCGCCACAAGGTGGGGCAATGAAACGTCCTGCCTATCGCGCGCGGCTTCTCGCGACGCTCACTCCCGCGCTCGCCCTCTCACTTGCCATCACCGCTCCGGCGGCTGCGCAGGCCCCCGAATATGCGATCGACGCGCCGGCGATCGATGCGGCCGACCCGTGGCCCTTTGCCGCAAGCGACCTGCCGAAAGACCCTGCCTATCGTACCGGCGTCCTACCCAACGGCATGCGTTACATCATCCGTCCCAATGCCACCCCGCCCGAACAGGGGCTGGTGCAGCTGTGGGTGGATTTCGGTTCCGCCGCGGAGACCGAGGAACAGCAAGGCTGGGCGCACTATATCGAGCACATGGCCTTCAACGGCTCGACCAATCTTCCCGAAGGCGAGATGGTCAAGCTGCTCGAGCGCGAGGGGCTGGCCTTCGGGGCCGACACCAATGCCTCGACCGGGTTCGACACCACGCTGTACCGGCTCGACCTCCCGCGCAACGACACCGCGCTGCTCGACACCGCGCTGATGCTGATGCGCGAAACTGCGAGCGAGCTTACCTTCGATGAAGAAGCGGTCGAACGCGAACGCGGGATCATCCTCTCCGAAATCTCGGTGCGCGATACCTATCAGCTGCGCTCGGCCAAGGATTCGCTTGCCTTCAGCTATCCCGGTTCTGCCATGGCGGAGCGCTTTCCCGGCGGTCTACCTGAAACGGTAAGCGCGGCAACTGGTGCGGAGTTAAGGGCGCTGTGGGACCGCAACTATCGGCCCGACAACGTCGCGCTGATCGTGGTGGGCGACTACGATCCCGACACGGTCGAAGCGATGATCGGCGAGCGCTTCGGCGACTGGCAGGCCGAACCGCCGGCTACAGCCGCCACGATGGGGCCGGTCGACTTCGACCTTGCCGGGAAGACCGACATCTATCTCGATCCCGCCCTCGCCCAGCGCATCACCGTCAGCCGCCATGGCCCCTGGTTGGGCGGCCCCGACACCGAGGAGGCACGGCGCATCCGGCTGCGGCGCGCCATCGGCTACGACATCATCAACCGGCGGCTAGAACGGCTGACCCGGCTCGACGATCCGCCCTTCCGCGCTGCGGGCCTCTCCACCAGCGACTTCGGCAAGGAAGGGCGCACCACCTCGCTCACCGTCTACGCCATCTCGGGTGCGTGGGAGCGCGGACTTGAGGCGGCGCAGGAAGAGTATCGCCGCGCGCTGACCTACGGCTTCACCGAAGCGGAAGTGGCCGAGCAGCTCGCCAACTATCGTGCCGCCATCACGGCCAATGCCGCAGGCGCGGCCACCCGCCCCAATTCGACCTTCGTCACCGGCGCAGTCACGCTGCTGCGCGACGGACAGGTGCCGACCACGCCCGAAAGCGCGCTCGAACGCTTCACAGCCCACGCCCCTGAAATCACGCCCGACACGGTGCTGGCGGCCTTGCGCGACGAGGTGGTGCCGCTCGACGATCCGCTGATCCGCTACGAGGGCGAGGCCGCGCCTGAAGGCGGCGCCGACGCGCTGCGCACGGCCTGGAGCGAGGGCCTGGAGCGCGAGGTCAGCCCGCCCGCCGACGAAGCCCTGACGGAGTTTGCCTATCAGGACTTCGGCACACCGGGCACGGTGGTGAAGGACGCGCGCGTGCCCGAGCTCGGCATTCGCGAAATCACATTCGCCAACGGGGTTATGCTCAACCTCAAGCACACCGACCTTCAGGCCGACCGCGTGCTCTTGCGGCTCAACCTCGATGGCGGCGACCTGCTCAACACCCGCGAGGACCCGCTGGCAACCGGGCTCGCCTCGTTCCTGCCGCAGGGCGGGCTTGGCGCGCACAGCTATGACGAGCTGCTCTCGATCCTCGCCGGGCGCAACGTCTCGCTTGGCTTTGCCTCGAACGAATCGCACTTCCAGATGGGTGCTGGCACCACGCCCGAGGATCTCGAATTGCAGCTCGAACTGTTCGCCGCCGCGATCTCCGATCCCGGCTTCCGCTCGGCAGGCGAAGCGCAGTCGCGGCAGAACGTGCGCGCCTTCTTCGCGCGCCGCACAGCCACTCCCGCCGCAGCACTCGGCTTCGCGCGCGGCCGCATAATCAGCGATGGCGACCCGCGCTTCTCCTATCAGGACGAAGACGCTTATCTCGGCATGACCTTCGATCAGCTGCGCGCCGATATTGCCGACCGGCTGGAGCACGGTGCGATCGAACTCACCATCGTCGGCGACATCGACGAAGAGCGCGCGATTGCGCTGGTGGCTCGCACGCTGGGCGCCCTGCCCCAGCGCGAGGCGTCGTTCCGGCCTTACACCGAGAACCTCACGCGCAGCTTCACGCGGGATCGTTCGCCGCGCGTGGTCTATCATGATGGCCCCGCCGATCAGGCCAGCCTGACGATGATCTGGCCCACCACCGACGACAAGGATCACGAAACCAACCTCCGGCTCGAACTGTTGCAGCGGGTGGCGCGGATCGCACTGACCGATTCGCTTCGCGAGGAACTGGGGCAGACCTATTCGCCCTCGGCCAATGCGGAGCAGTCGCGCACCTATCCCGGCTACGGCACCTTCAGCTTCTCGGCCTCGCTCAATGCCGCGCATGTCGACGAAGCGCGCGAGGCCATGCTGGAAACGCTGGCCAAGCTGCGCGATGGCGGGACCGACGAAGACCTGTTGCTGCGCGCGCGCCAGCCAATGCTGGAGGCCTACGACAACCTGCTCGACACCAACGACGGCTGGCTGCAGATCGCCGACGAGGTCCAGTCCGAGCCTTGGCGGACCGAGCGGTTCCTGACCGGGCGCGACAAGATTGCCGCGCTCACGCCCGCCGATCTCACCGCTACGGCGCAACGCTTCCTCATGCCCGACGAGCGGCTTGAAATCGCAGTGATGCCGCGCCCGACCGAATGACTCCCTAGCAGTTCAGCTTGCGCTTGCCCCAGGTGTAGATGCCCGAGACAGCGAGGAAGGTTAGGGCGAACCCGCTCAGGAACACCAGCAATTGCCAGACGATACCGCCAATGGTGGCATAGTGCAGCTGCCGCATGACCGTCGCGATCGCGCCCGCACGAGTGCTCGGCGGCGGCGGACCTGCGCGTTGCGCGCGTTCCTCGACTGTCACTTCGCCGCCATCGGCGGGTACGCTGACCGTGCCATCGACGCCCTCGCCTGTCAGTTCCACCTGCCATGCGCCCTGACGCCTGGTGGGCGCTACGATGGCCGTCGGGCGACCGGGAAACGCAATCTGCGCTTCGCCGAGCGCGGCCAGCCAGGCCTCGTCGCTTACCGCCAGCGGTGCGCCATCGCCACCGGGCGGCGGCGGGCGGCGGCGTTGCGGTTGCTCGACACCCGGCTCGACCAGCGCGGCCATTGCCTGCGGAAAGGAGATCCACGCTCCCGTCACCGCTTCGACAATGATGACCAACGACAGGAGGAAGCCAGATTGCCGGTGCAGGTTCAGCGCCTTGCCATCGCGCTTGCGCCAGCGCAACGCGGCCAAGATGCGGCCCTTGCCAGGCCAGAATACCACCAGCCCCGTCACCGCAGACACCAGCAGGAACCAACCCATCCAGCCGACCACCTGTCGTCCACCATCGGGGATCAGGAACAGGCCGTGGATAAAATGCATGTACCACATGAAGCTGCCCGAAGAAGGGGCGCTGTCGATCACCTGCGCGCTCTCGGGGTCGACATAGATCAGCCGCGAAACCGGCCCGGCAATGCCGTGCAGCGGCTCGGCATAGGGCGCAGTGCGCGCCACCAGCGGAGTGCCGACATCACCGATCTCGATTGCGGTGAGCGGGCCATAGTCGCTCGCACCGGCACGTGCAGCTGCCACGTGGTTCGTGGTCAGCGCTGCGGGATCGGCGCTGGCCGTCACCTCGCGCGCAGGGTTGAGCAATGCCTCGGTTTCCTCGGGCCAGACCTGCGCCGAGCCGGTCACGCCCAGCACCGCCATCGGGATAAGCAGGATTATGCCAAGCCAGCGGTGCACGTCCAGCCACAGCTTCTGCCGCCGAGCCCGTGCCGATAGATGGGGCCGCCCCTTCAATCGCTCTCCGGTCCCTGAGATGGTGCTCTTGTGCAACTGGCTCATACGACCCTCCATGTTTGGATGCCATTCGTGGTAGAACCCGCGAACTGTCGGCACAACGGAGCAATTGTAATAAACTGTTGTGGCTGGAGCGACCTCGCCTCTTGTGCGCGGGCGCGGCAATAGCCATAGGCCGGTCACACCCGGTCCGAAATCCCATTCGCGAGTAGAGCCATGAAAGTCCGCATCCATGTCAGCCTCAAGCCCGGTGTTCTCGATCCGCAAGGTCGCGCCGTGCACCATGCGCTCGATGGCCTCGGCTTTACCGGCATCGAGGACGTGCGCATCGGCCGCCTGATCGAGATGGAAGTGGCCGATAGCACCACCGACGAGGCGTTGGTCGAGATGTGCGAGAAGCTGCTCGCCAACACGGTGATCGAGAACTACCGCATTGAGAAGGTTGCCGCCTGATGCGCGCCGCAGTCGTCACCTTTCCCGGCTCGAACTGCGACCGCGACATGGCGGTGGCGATCGAACAGGTTTCGGGTACCGCGCCGCTGCGCGTCTGGCACGGCGATGCCGAGCTGCCCGACAGGCTTGACTTCATCGCCCTGCCCGGCGGCTTCTCCTATGGCGACTATCTGCGCTCGGGCGCGATGGCGGCCAACAGCCCGATCATGCGCAGCGTGGCGGCGGCGGCAGGGCGCGGCGTGCCTGTGCTTGGCGTGTGCAACGGCTTCCAGGTGCTGACCGAGGCAGGGCTGCTACCGGGCGCGCTGATGCGCAATGCGGGGCAAACCTTCATCTGCCGCACCGTACCGCTCACAGTCGAGAACGGCGAGAGCCTGTTCACCCGCGGCTATGAGGCCGGATCGACGATCCGCATCCCGGTTGCCCACCACGATGGCAACTATTTCGCCGATGCCGCGACGCTTGACCGGATCGAAGGCGAAGGCCGGGTGGCGTTACGCTATGGCGAGACCTGCAATGGCTCGCAGCGCGATATTGCCGGCGTGCTGAACGAGGCGGGCAACGTGCTCGGCATGATGCCGCACCCCGAGCGCGCCATCGAGGATGCGCAAGGCGGAAGCGATGGCCGCGCCATGTTCGAGAGCATTTTCGCGAACCTCGCGGTCGCCTAAGCGCCAACACAAGCAGGCCGCCGACCGGCAAACGGCCCCTTCGGGGCCGCAAGCGCGCCCGCAGGTGCCCCGAAACGTAGTGGAGAGATCAGCACCGAGGACGATCGCCCGGATGGGCGATCGAAAGACAAGCTACGCCGCCTCGCGCTTCATCCGCAGCAACTTGCGTGCATCCTCGGCCACCATGGGTCGCCCGAAGTAGTAGCCCTGGATCTTGTTGCAGCCAAGATCGCGGATCATGCGCGCCTGTTCCTTGTCCTCCACACCCTCGGCGGTGGTGGTCATGTTGAGGCTCCGGGCCATGGCGACCACGGCATTGATAATCGCCACGCTTTCCTGGCTGCCCTCGCTCGCCCCGAGCACGAAGCTGCGATCGACCTTGATGGTTGAGAAGCGCAGCGAACGCAGATAGCCGAGCGAGCTGTAACCGGTGCCGAAATCGTCGAGCGCTACCGTGCAGCCGAGCGCCAGAATTTTCTCCAGTGTCTCGCGCGCGGTGCGCCCGTCGCGCAGGAATACGCTTTCGGTGACCTCCACCTCAAGCCGCTGCGGCGACAGGCCAGAATCGGCAAGTGCACGCACCACTTCATCGGCAAAATCGGGTTCGAGCAGCTGCTCGCCCGAAACATTGACGGCGATCCTGACCTGGACTGGCCATTTGACCGCCTCCTGGCAGGCGTTGTGCAACACCCAGTTGCCAATGGGAACGATCAGGCGCGTGTCTTCGGCGAGCGGGATGAATTTGGCCGGGCTGACCATGCCGTGCTCGGCGCTGTTCCAGCGCAACAGCGCTTCGAAGCTGACCACATCCTCGCTGTTGGCGTCGACCACCGGCTGGAAGTTGAGCTGCAACTCGTTGTTGGCGATGGCCCGGCGCAGGCTGCCCTCGAGCACCCGCCGCTCCTCGGCCTCGGCATGGAGCGAAGGCACATAACTGAAGTGAACATTGCCGCCCTCGTCCTTCGCCCGATATAACGCGAGGTCGGCATTGCGCATCAGCGTCTCAACGCTCGATCCATCGCGCGGTCCGATCGCGGAACCGACACTGGCGCCGATGAACAGCGTGTGGTGGTCGAGGTTGTAAGGCTTCGAAAGACTGGTGATGATCGCCTCGCAGATCCGCTCCACATTGCCTATCTTGCCGGCATCGCGGATCACCACAGCGAACTCGTCGCCACCGAGACGGCCGCACATCTCGCCCTCGCCCAGCACCGAAGCCAAGCGCTGCGAAACCTTGGCCAGCAGCCGGTCGCCCATCTGGTGGCCGAGCGAATCGTTGATCGACTTGAAGCGGTCGAGATCGATCATCAGGAACGCACAGCGCGACTTCCACTGCTCGCAATAACGCAACGCATCGCCCAGCGCCTCGGTCAGCATCAGGCGATTGGGGAGGCCCGAAAGCGTGTCGTAGCGCGCAAGGTAGGCGATTTTCTCGTCGCGATCGCGCTGCGCCGTTACGTCCGAACCGACGCCACGAAAACCGCGGAAATTGCCCTTCTCATCAAGAATGGGAGCGCCCGAGAGCTGCCACCAGCGACGGCCATCGGGCACCTGTACCCGCACCAGCAGGTCGGAAAATGTTGCGCGTCGTTTCAGGCTTTCGGCCAGTTCGCGTAGCCCCTCGTCTTCGCTGACGTCACCCGTGATGTCGCCCGCAATCAGGCGCAATAGGCTCTCGCCCTCCACCACTGCGCGATCGCGACCGAGCGCATAGGCAAAGCGCGGAGAAGGAGAGCGAACCTTGCGGTTGATGTCGATCTGCCACAGCCAGTCGGCGTCGTTGGCTTCGTGCTCGCGCAAGAGCAGCGACACCACCTCGCTCTTTTCCGCCACCCCAACCTCCGCGATTCGCGCGGCGAGGAACACGCTGCCCGTCGAAATAGCGCTGCCGACGGCGATTCCGGCAAAGGCCGCGCAGACCACCACGAAATACCACTCGCCGGCCAGGGCGAACGATATCGTACCCGCAATCCCTGTCACGAAGCCGAACAGCGCCGGCCCGGCGGGAGCGGAATTCAACGTCGCGGAAGCGCCCGCCACGAGCATGGCAACGATTGCCCACAACGCGAAATGATCAACCATCTGTCCCGCCGGCACGAATGCCAGCAAGGCGAAGCTCCACAAGCTGGCCAGCGCGCCGACGGCCAGCATGTGGCCGCAAAACTCGCTGCGCTTCATGTGCCGACCATCAAGATGAGCGAACTTCTGCTCGATCCGGAGAAGATTCAACGTCGCAACCAGCTGCGCGAAACCCCACAAGGCCAGCAGCATGATGCTTACATGTTGCGCGTAGATGGAAATCGCCACCAGCGAAGCCCCGACGCTGGCGACCGCACGAAGAATCGCTTCCTTATGCAACGTGGAGTACTGCAGACTACGCAGGCGAGACCAGTCACCCTCTGCGGTGTCCTTGAAGCCCAGAACTTGCGGCGGACTCAACCGCAGCGGTAGTTTCGGCAAATCGGAATGCCCGTCATTCACGCCCTGCCAATAGCTGGCAATTGGTTAGTACCCAGTAAAGCACTGGCCCCGTGAAGAGACAAAATGCGTCTATTCGACAGTTACCGATTTGGCGAGGTTTCGCGGCTGATCGACATCCGTCCCCTTGGCACAGGCGACGTGATAGGCAAGCAACTGAACCGGCACGGCATAGACCAGCGGAGCGATCAACGGGTGCACCTTCGGCATCGGGATCGTGGCGATGCAGCCCTCCCCAGCTTCGGCAATGCCTTCCTCGTCGGAGATCAGGATCACCTGACCGCCACGTGCCTGCACTTCCTGCATGTTCGAAACGGTCTTCTCGAACAGCGGACCCGAGGGGGCCAGCACGATTACCGGCACCTTGTCATCGATCAGGGCTATCGGCCCGTGCTTCATCTCCCCGGAAGCATAGCCCTCGGCATGTATGTAGCTGATCTCTTTGAGCTTTAGCGCCCCCTCCAAGGCCAGCGGGAAGTCCGGCCCGCGCCCGAGATAGAGCACGTCACGCGCCGGGGCGACGAGGTGGGCCATCGCGGCAATCGTCTCGTCATGGTCAAGCGCGGCATTGAGCGCGGCAGGCGCTTCGAGCAGGTGGCGCACGATCTCGGCCTCTTCGGAAGCATCGAGCCGTCCCTTCTTCACCGCGAAGTGCGCGGCGAGCGCGGCAAGCACGGCCAGCTGGCAGGTAAAGGCCTTGGTCGAAGCGACGCCGATTTCCGGCCCAGCGTGGGTCGGCAACAACAGATCAGCCTCGCGCGCCATCGAGCTGGTCGGCACGTTGACCACGGCGGCGATGACCTGCCCCTCGGCCTTGCAGTGCTTGAGCGCCGCCAGCGTATCGGCCGTTTCGCCGCTCTGCGAAATGAACAGCGCCAGCCCGCCATCCTCGAGCACCGGCTCACGGTAGCGAAACTCGCTGGCGAAATCGATATCGACCGGCACCCGCGCAAACTGTTCGAACCAGTACTTCGCCACCATCCCGGCGTAGTAGGAGGTGCCGCAGGCGACGATGGTCACGCGGTTAACCGCCGAAATGTCGAAATCGATCTGCGGCAGGGCGACTTTTTGCTCCACAGGGCGCAGATAGCTCCGCAGCGTCTGTGCGACCACGGTCGGCTGCTCGAAGATCTCCTTCTGCATGAAGTGGCGATAGTTGCCCTTCTCGATCGCGGCAGCCGAAGCGCCCGAGCGGGTCTGCTCGCGTTCGACCTCAGCGCCTGTGGCGTCGAATATCTGCGCGCCCTCGCCGGTAACCACCACCCAGTCGCCCTCTTCGAGATAGGTGATGTCCTGCGTCAGCGGCGCGAGCGCCAGCGCATCGGAGCCGAGATACGTCTCGCCGTCGGCATGGCCCACCACCAGCGGCGACCCGAGCCGGGCGCCAATCAGCAGATCGGGGTAGTCGCAGAACTGGATTGCCAGCGCGAAGGCTCCGCGCAGACGCGGGAGGACAGTCTGCACCGCTTCCTGCGGGGTCTTGCCGGCCTCGATTTCGCGACTGACCAGATGAACGACAACCTCGGTGTCGGTCTCACTCTCAAAGGTGCGCCCGGTGCCGCGCAGCTCCTCGCGCAGTTCGCGGAAGTTTTCGATAATCCCGTTGTGCACCAGCGCAACGTGCGGCGTGGCATGCGGATGGGCGTTGCTCTCGGTGGGTGCGCCGTGGGTGGCCCAGCGGGTGTGGGCAATGCCGACCGTGCCCGGCGCCGGATTGCGCTCCAGCTCGGCGACGAGGTTCATAAGCTTGCCCTGGGCGCGGCGGCGGATCAGTCGGCCATCGTCATAGGTGCATACACCGGCGCTGTCATAGCCGCGATACTCCATCCGCCGCAGCCCCTCGACCAGCCGCGGGGCGACCGGCTGATTGCCCACGATGCCAATAATTCCGCACATTCGAAAACTCCAAACCTCTGAAATAGTGGGCAACTGAACGCAGATTAGCAGCAAAATCGTTTCGATTTTGCCCTCATCCGAGGCCGCCTATTCGGTATCATAGGTGAACAGATCATCCGCCTTGGCAAGATGGGCATCAGCCACATTGACATCAACCGGCTTGAGCGCGGTGCCATCGCAGGCAAACGCGCTCTCGACCTTGCCCGAACGCAGAACAACGATCCCATCGGAAATCGCCGGATCGTTGGTTTCGCCCGCGGTAAAGTTTGTTCGCACGACCTTGCTGTAAACCACATACCGCACATCGCCCACGGCGAAACTCAACTGCGCTTCACCACCCCCCGAATAGGGTACCGAGGCCCATTCGATCTTTTCGCTGGCTTCGGTCGGAAAGACCAGCTCCGGCTCGGCGCTCGGACGCCCGAAGCGATACTGCGCGAATTCGCCGTCAGCGCCATTGGCCAGGCATACCGATGCGATCTTGCCGCCGCGCACCGTGCAGCTGAATATCTGTGCTTCCTCGGCGCTGCACAGCGTTGTCGCGTTCTCCGCCTTCGCATCGGCAGCAAGCGCAACGCGGCCATCATCCGGGCCCTCCTCCGCCGTAGCCGCAGCGGCATGCGACGAAGCCTGCGACGCAATGGCTACAGGCTGGTCCGCCTCGCCCGAGCAAGCGCCGACCAGAAATACCGCAAGGCTGCTTGCAAGAACCAGCCGAAACGTCGAACCTGCCGGTCTCGCCATATTACTTGCCCGAAGCATCCTTCTTTTTCTTCTTCATCGCGTCGTGGAAGCGGTCCGCCCAGCCCGGCTTCACCAACTGTTCCGCCCTGACCATACGCAATTCGCCGTCGGCCACATCGCGGCTGACCGCGCTGCCCGCCGCGACAATCGCGTCCGCGCCAATCGTCACCGGAGCGATCAACGCCGAATTCGAGCCGACGAAGGCGCGCGGGCCGATAGTAGTCTGATGCTTGAAATAGCCGTCATAGTTGCAGGTGATGGTGCCCGCGCCGATGTTGGCGCCCTCGCCCACCGTGGCATCGCCGAGATAGGTAAGGTGATTGGCCTTGGCGCCTGCACCGAGCGTCGCGTTCTTGATCTCGACGAAGTTGCCCACCTTGCTGCCCGCTTCCAGCCTGGCACCGGGGCGCAACCGGGCATAGGGGCCGACCTCGACATCCTCGCCCACGCTGGCGCCTTCGAGGTGCGAGAAAGCGCGGATGCGCGCCCCGCTGGCGATCCTCACGCCCGGCCCAAACACCACGTTTTGCTCGACCACTACGTCGGCGGCGATCTCGGTATCCCAGCTGAAGAATACCGTTTCGGGCGCGCGCAGGGTCACGCCCTCGGCCATGGCCTCCTCGCGCTTCAGTTGCTGCCACTGCGCCTCGGCGCCAGCGAGTTCGGCGCGACTGTTGATCCCGGCGACCTCGTCAGGCGTATCGGTGGTGACGACCGCGCAGGGGCGACCATCGGCAATCGCAATGTTGACGATATCGGGCAGGTAGAACTCGGCCTGCGCATTGTCGTTGCCGACCCGCGCGAGCAGCGCGAACAGCTCGTCCGCCCGAGCAGCAAGCAAGCCCGAATTGCACAGGGTGCAGGCGCGCTCATCCTCGCTCGCGTCCTTGTATTCGACCATCTTGGAGATCGCTCCCGCCTCATCCGCAATGACCCGGCCATAGCGCAGCGCATCGTCAGGCTCGAACCCGAGCACCACGGCGGCGGGGGCATCGTCGGCCTCAAGCCGCGCGATCATCGCCTGCATCGTGGCGGTGCGCACGAAAGGAACGTCGCCATAGAGCACCAGCACGATGCCCTTGAACCCGGCCAGCGCATCTTGCGCCTGTTGCACCGCATGGCCTGTGCCCAGCTGCGGCTCCTGCACCGCGAAGGCCGAGCGCTCGCCCAGCTTCTGCCGCACCTGTTCGCGCGCCTCGCCGACCACGGTGACAAGCCGCTCCGGTCCTAGCGCCTCGACGCTGGCGAGCAGGTGCTCGATCATCGCACGTCCGGCAATCTCGTGCAGCACCTTGTGGCGCGCGCTCTTCATGCGCGTGCCCTTGCCGGCGGCGAGAACAATGGCGGCGATCGACGTCATGTAGCTTTCTCCTTATCGGCGGCCATGCCACCAAACCATTGCGGTTTCCACCGGCCTTCGCCACATGACCTGCCCATGAGCCACTTTCCTTTCGACACCATCCTGTTCGACCTCGACGGCACCCTTGTCGATTCCAACCGTGACCTTGCCCCGGCAGTCAATCACGCGCTGGTCTATGCCGGGCACGGACCCATCGCCGAAAGCGAGATTCGCAATTTTATCGGCGGCGGTGCAGCGCTGATGCTGCGGCGCGCGCTGGAAGCCAAGGGCGAGCAGCCAAGCGAAGAGCGCATGGCCGAGCTGACCGACGTGCTGCTCAAGCATTATTGGGCGCATATCGCCGATAACACCGTGCCGTTTGACGGAGTGATCGCCACGCTCGATGGCCTCGCCGCGAAGGGCTGCAAGCTGGCGGTGTGCACCAACAAGCTTGAGAAGCCAGCACGCCAGTTGCTCGATGCTCTCGGCATGACGCACCACTTCACCGCGATCTATGGCGGCGACACCTGCGGCCCTGATTGCTCCAAGCCCCAGCCCGACATGCTGCTGGCAGCGATCAAGGACTGCGGTGGCACTCGCGCCGCGATGGTGGGCGATTCGACTTATGACGTGCGCGCCGCACGCAATGCCGAGGTGCCGGTTGTGACGCTGAGCTTCGGCTATCACGATGTGCCGGTGAGCGAACTGGGCGGCGACGTGATGATCGAGCATTTCGATCACCTGATCCCGGCACTCGAAAAGCTGGCCTAGTTCTCCACCGCTTTCACCAGCCGCCGTTCGAGCGGGGCAAGCACACCGGCCAACTCGTGGCCGCGCTTGAGCACCTGCCCGTGTTCGCCAAACAGCGCCCACATGCCCTGTCGCTGGCGCAACGCCGGGCGTTTCTCAATCCGCATCTGCGGCACGTCCGCAGTGCGGCGGAAGGCGGCAAAGCTCGCGCAGTCTTTCGAGAAATCCATCGCATAGTCGCGCCATTCGCCCGCCGCGACCATGCGTCCATAAAGATCGAGGATGCGGGCGAGTTCAAGTCGGTCGAAACCGACCTGCTGCGGCTGACGCCCGCCCGGAAATGGAACGATGGTGGACCCGCTGCCGCCCGGCTGCATCAGCAGTCGGTGCCGCTCTTGCGTGCCTTGTGCGGCTGGCGTTCTGCCGCCATCGCCTCGACCATCTGGCGCAGTTCAGCCACTTCGTCCTCAAGCTCCTTCACCCGCTCGCTTGGGGCGGGCTCGCAAGGCTCCTCGCACGGGGTGCCATAGGGGATGAATTCGCGCAGCCAGGTCTCTGCCGGAACCAACGTGGAGCGGGCCTTGAGCCCGATCATCGTCGCCCCTTCGGGCACGTCGTCGGTCACCACTGCATTGGCGCCCACGCGCGCGCGTTCGCCCACGGTTATCGGCCCGATGATCTGCGCGCCCGCGCCGATGATGACATTGTCCGACAGAGTCGGGTGGCGCTTGCCGCCCTTGCCGTTGGTGGGGTTAGTGCCGCCCAGCGTCACGCACTGGTAGATCGTCACATTGTTGCCGATCACGGCGGTCTCGCCGATCACGGTGAAGCCATGATCGATAAACAAATGTTTGCCGATGGTGGCACCGGGATGGATGTCGATCGCGGTCATCCAGCGGGCGGTATGGTTCACCAACCGCGCGAGGAAAAACATCTCCGCCTCAAACAGCCAGTGCGCCACGCGGTGCATCGCCAGCGCCCAGAAACCGGGATAGAGCAGGATTTCCCAGCGCGAACGCGGCGCCGGGTCACGCGCGCGGACCGAGTCCAGATAGGAGATCAGACGCTCGAACATAATCAGCCCAGTTTCTCACCAAAACCCGCGAGGGGCAAGGTCATAGCATGCGCGGTTCCTGCGGACCGTTAACTTCCTCCAGCGCGGCGCGCCAGATTCCGAGAGTAGGTGGGGTCTTTCGTTCGAGAGACAAGCGGTCGATTGTCAGTACCAGCCGCTCAAGCTCGGCCCACGAGCGGCCCGCGCGCGGCACCAGATAGTCCGCGGCGCCCGGCCCCAATGCCAGCCCGCGCTCCTGCGCCAGCGAATGGATGAGGTCGGCGGCCATCGCATCGTCGGGCTGGCCGATCTCGATCTGCAAGGCAGCGCCAAGCCGCGAACGCAGGTCGGGCAAGGTTATCTCCCACGGCGGGGTGCCGCCCACGATCAGCAGCTGCGTGCCTGCCTCCTGCGCGCGGTTCCAGCGGTGGAAGATCGCATCTTCCGGCAGCTCCTGCGCATCGTCGATAGCCTCGCCCTGCCCGCTGTCGGCGAACCAGCGCGCCAGCAGGCTCTTGCCCGAGCGCGGCGGGCCGGTGAGCACGGCGGTGCGGTAAGGCCAGGAGCCGGGCGCGGAGAGCGCTTCGGCCACACGCGCATTGGCATTGCCGATCACAATGGAGGCAGGCCCGCTGGAACGGAGGCTGAGTGGAAGGGCGATCTGCTGCATGGCCGGGCTCCCGCGCGGCTAGCGCGTGATCGACAGCGCGCCCGTGCCCTCGGTCACCTGCCAGCCGCGCGCCCTAAGCGCCGCAGCGAAGTCCGACAGGCTGCCCGTAAAGGTCACGCGCAGCACCGAAGTGCCACCGATGGCCGTGCTGGTGACCGCCGATGCGCTCACGCCCGGAGTGCTGCGCACCGCGCCCAGCGCCGCATCGAAGGCCGAAGCATTGGGCGTGGCGATCTGGACGGTATAGCTCGTCGGAGCAGCAGCGGGAGTGTCGGTGGACGGAGCAACCGGAGTACCGGCCGCCTCGGGCGCAGCCACCTCCCCTTCAGCCAGCGCCCGTGCCGCCGCCGCCTCGGCCGCCGCTTCGGCAGCTTCGGCCGCGCGTGCCTCTTCGAGCAGGGCGCGAATCTCGGGCGTCATTTCGAAGCCGTCCAGCTCAAGCGTGGGATCAGGCCGCAGGGCACCCTCCGCCAGTGCGCGGGTGTAGATCGTGTTGAACTGCTCGACCGCGCGCACCAACATGCGCGGCAGTTGCTCGTCGTTCTCGGCGCGCATTGTGAACTCGCCAAGATAGCGATCGTCCGGTCCGTAGCGCGCCGTGAACGTGCCGACGACGGGGCCGCCCGGCCATTCGTGGCGCAGATCGGCGATCGGCACCAGCACGTCGGCCGCGCCGAACTGGTCGAGCAGGTTGTTCCACCAGGCGCGGCTGCGACGCCCGGTCTGGCCGAAGGTCAGCAGCAGCGAATCGGAGCCCGAGCCAACCGGGCGCACATAATCGATCGCGCTCGATCCGAACTGATATTCGGCCCAGGCGCGCTGCCAGGCATTGCGCGTTTCAAAAGTGGTTGCTGTGCCCCCGCTCATCATCACCGGAATCAGCAGCATCGGCGCGGACCGCGCGCGATCCCCGCCCCCACCAAGCAGCGGCCCCGCCCGCTGACGATCGAAAATCACGCCCAGTCGCGCAACATAACGACGCGGGCCGATGTTCTCCGCCTCGACCACGATGGCCGAGACGAGCGACTCGAGTCGCGCATCGGGCAGTTCGGGGCCGTCGATCTTTTCCCATGCCTTGCGCGTCGCCTCGACCCACCCCTTCGAGCGGGCATCTTCAGGATTGTCGCCGGTGACGTTCACCTCGATCCCGCGCACCTCGATATCGGTGGAGCTGGCGACCGGCGGAATGCCGCGATCGCCCGAAACCTGCGCCATCAACGCCGCAGCGAGCGCCAGGGCAAAGGCGGCAACAAGGCCGAGCACGAGCCGCAAATTGAGGCGCTGCGTGAGGCTGGCGGGGAGGAGTGTGCGTGTGGTCATGGGGGAAATCGTGGGCCTTTTGCCCAAAGGTGAGTGGAAATCCAAGCGCGAAAGCTTATGGCGTCGAAGCCATGAGTTCAGAAAAGCCTTCCTACACCTACGCCCAGGCGGGCGTTTCCATCGCTGCGGGCAATGCCCTCGTCAAGGCCATCGGGCCGCTGGTCAAGGCGACTCGCCGCCCCGGCGCCGACGGCGAGATCGGCGGCTTCGGCGGTTTCTTCGATCCGCGCGCGGCCGGTTATTCCGATCCGTTGCTCGTCGCCGCCAACGATGGCGTGGGCACCAAGCTCAAGCTCGCTATCGACAGCGGACAGCACGACACGGTGGGAATCGACCTCGTCGCCATGTGCGTGAATGACCTGATCGTGCAGGGCGCCGAACCCCTGTTCTTTCTCGACTACTTCGCCACCGGCAAGCTGGAGAACGGCGTGGCCGAGCGGGTGATCGCGGGAATCGCCGAGGGCTGTGTGCAGGCAGGCTGCGCGCTGATCGGCGGCGAAACGGCGGAAATGCCGGGCATGTATTCGGAAGGCGACTACGACCTCGCAGGCTTCTGCGTCGGCGCGGTGGAGCGCGGCGAGCAATTGACGGGCGACAAGGTCGCGCCGGGCCATGTTCTGCTGGCGCTGAAAAGTTCGGGCGTCCATTCGAACGGCTATTCGCTGGTGCGGCGGCTCGCGGCGGACAAAGGCTGGCAACTTGACGCCCCCGCCCCGTTCGATGGCTCGCGCCCGCTGATCGAGGCTTTGATGGAGCCGACCCGCATCTATGTGAAGGCGCTGCTGCCTGCGGTTCGCGCCGGCCTGATCGACGCGCTGGCCCATATCACCGGCGGCGGTTTGCTTGAGAACATCCCCCGTGTGCTGCCCGAAGGCGCGCGCGCCGTGGTGAATGCCGATACCTGGGAACAGCCTGCGCTGATGGCCTTCCTCCAGAACGAGGGCAACATTGCCCCCGGCGAAATGGCGCGCACCTTCAACTGCGGCACCGGCATGGTGCTGGCGGTCGATCCAGCGAAGCTCGACGAAGCGAAGGCAGCACTCGCCAAGGCGGGCGAGGACGTGCTGGAGATCGGCGTGATCGAGGCGGGCCAGCGCGGCTGCACCGTGCGCGGATCGGCCGGCACATGGGGCGCAGACGCAGACTGGGACGCGGGTCACGATGCCTGAGGCCAGTCGGCCCAAGGTCAAGGTTGCGGCGCTGCTTTCGGGCAACGGCACGACCATGTCGGCGCTCCACTATGCCTCGAAGCTGCCGGGCTGCCCTTACGAGATCGTGCTGGTGGCGAGCAACGTGCCCGATGCGCCGGGCCTGAAGATCGCCGCCGCTGAGGGCCTACCGACCTTCGCGCTCGACCATCGCGGGATGGAGCGGCCCGCACACGAGCAGGCGATGGACGCGGCGCTGCGCGAATCGGGTGCCGAATATCTCGCCCTGTGCGGCTATATGCGTGTGCTGACCGAACACTTCGTGGCCGGGTGGGAAGGCCGCATGGTCAACACGCACCCCTCGCTGCTGCCCAAATACAAGGGGCTCGACACCCATGCCCGCGCAATCGCCGCGGGCGATGCTTTCGGGGGCTGCTCGGTCCACGTGGTGACGGCCGAACTCGACGGCGGACCGCTGCTTGGCCAGATGCCGGTGGCGATCCTGCCCGAAGATACGCCCGAAAGCCTGGCACGGCGCGTAATTCTCGCCGAATATCAGCTCTACCCGCGCATGTTCGCCGACTACGTCGGCCGGTCCTGACCGCTTGGCCAGTTCGCCCCCGCCCCGCCCTCATCTGCTCGCCCGTTCTCGCGCCTCGCGGCTGGCCGACCGCGCGATCGGTGCGATCTGGCGTAACGGGCTGCACCCGCGCCCCGCGCTGGAACCTGAGGCGCTGTGGGCTATCGGTGCCAATGGCTGCAATCCAGCGGACGAGTACCATGGCCGTAGCGCCGAGGACGTGGCCGATTTCCGGCTTCGGCTCGACCGCCTGTGCCAATCGTTGCGTGGCGAGGCGCAGCTTAACGCGCTTGGGCATACAATGGCCTATGGCCAGATCACCGCGGCGATCCGGATGCGGCATCGGCTTGGCGCCCTGTGGCGCACCAGTCCCGGCATCGAGCAGACCGATATAGCACCGCCAATCATCGTGGTGGGCCAGATGCGCGCCGGGACCACGCGGATGCACCGCCTGCTCGCGGCCGATCCTGCCCATGCCGGAACGCCATTCTACTGCGGGATGAACCCCTTGCGCGAACAACCCGAGCTTCGGCCGGTCAAGACGCGGATCGGCATTGCGGTGGCCCGCCAGATCAACCCATGGATCGACGTGCAGCATCCATTTGGTGCCACGATGGTCGACGAGGAACTGCCCTGGCTGTCCTATGCGCTGTCGCCCGCAGCGCTGGAGGCGCAGTACCGCATCCCTTCGTTCGTCGCGTTCAGCGAGGTGCGAAACCCTTTGCCGATCTATCGCGAATTTGCCCGCGTCTTGCGTTCCGATGCGACGCAGATGGGCAACGCAGCGCGCCCGCGCGTGCTCAAGTGCCCGCAATATGCCGAGGATCTGCCCGCATTGCTGGCCCAGTTTCCCAAGGCGCGCGTGGTCGTCACCCGGCGCTGCGACGAACATGTGCTGGCAAGCACGCTATCAGTGGTAGCCGGGCAGATGGCCTACCAGTCCGACCAAGTAGATCTTGATGGCATCGAAGCCGAATGGCGGCGCAAGCTGGCTCTGCGCAGGGCGCGCATGGAAGCGGCTCTGGCCGATTTCTCCGGCCACGTTGCAGAAGTCGAGTTCGACGCGCTGGGCGCCGACTGGGAGGGCGAGATCGCCGGTGTCTATCGCGTGTTAGGCCTGTCGCTGAGCGAGCCAGCCATAGCGGCGATGCGGGCCGAGCAGGGGCGAGCCAAGACCAGCCCCCACCACGGACACCGCGCCGTCTACCAGCCCGTAGGGGCCTCGGCCTGATCGCTCAGGCGGCCTCGCGGGCCTTCGTGACAATCGTTGAAAGCTCATCGAGCAAGCCAAGCCGCTGCTTCTTGAGCGCTTCGGCCCGCTCGTCCGATGCGGCCTCGACCTCGCTTTCGATTCGGTGAACTGCGCGGTTCACGTTGTGATACTCGTCGGCCAGACGGACAAAGTGCGCGTCGGTCAGTTTGAGCTGGTGAAGCAGCTCGCCGTCATCGGGAAACTCGGCGGCGAGTTCGTGCGGGGTGTGGCTCATCGGGGCATTCTCCTGTTGTTGCAGGCTTGGGCTTGCCCCGGCGGCGCTGGCAATACCTTGCTCTCGATCAAACAAAAGCCCCGCCGGATCGCTCCGGCGGGGCCTTGTTGTCCACGCGCTGGCAAATAGCCGGCGCGAACAATCAGCCGACGATTTCTTCCGGCTTGAAGAAAAAGGCGATCTCGATCGCGGCGTTCTCTTCGCTGTCCGAACCGTGAACGGTGTTCTCACCGATCGACAGCGCCAGTTCCTTGCGGATGGTGCCCTCGGCGGCGTCGGCCGGGTTGGTCGCGCCCATGATGTCGCGGTTGCGGGTCACGGCGTCTTCGCCTTCGAGCACCTGCACCACCACCGGCTCGCTCATCATGAACTCGACCAGCTCGCCGAAGAACGGGCGTTCCTTGTGGACCGCGTAGAAGCCTTCGGCCTGCTCGCGGGTCATGTGGATGCGCTTGGAAGCGACGACGCGCAGGCCGGCTTCTTCCAGCATCTTGGTGACCGCACCGGTCAGGTTGCGGCGGGTGGCATCGGGCTTGATGATCGAAAACGTGCGGGTGACCGCCATGGATAGTTCCTTCGCGAAAGTTGGTTTATATCTCTTTCGCGCGCGCCCCTAGCCGCAAGCTCGGCCTCAGGCAAGCAGGTGAGCGGTCAGCTCTTCGTGCCGATGGTGAGCGTGGCGCTGGTTCCGCCGTCGTCGATGGGCGAGGCGTTGATCGAGAACACCAGTCCATCGGCGCTCTCCCCCGAGACAATCTGCGCCTCGTTGGCCTTCATCTCCATCTTGATCTCAATCCCCGCCGCCTCGGCCTCCTTGCGATAAAACGCGACGATCTCATCGGGCGTCGCCGGACTTTCGAGCTGCACGAGCGCCCCGTTGCTGCCTCCCGATGAGACATTGGTGCTCGAAACGACCGCGGAGCCGGGATAAAGCGTGAAGCCATCGGGCAGGTTCGCCGCCGCCCCTTCGCCGCTGCGCATCGTCACCGTCTCGCCATCCGCATTGGTCACGGTGGCAACGGCTTCGCCGCCATTTTCATCGACCGTGTAGGTGACGTCGCCGTCCTCGGTTTCGATCGTGCCCGAATCGCTTGATCCACAGGCGGCAAGCGCCCCGGTGGCGGCGATGACCATGAGTGCGCGCATTGCCAAATCCCCTCTCGAATTCCTCAATCCTGGCCGAGATCTAGTCCATCAGGCCTGCTTGATCCAGCGCCCGGATTCCTGTCGCCAGAAATTGCGCTCCAGCCCGGCCTCATTGCCCAACCTGCGCCAGGTATCGCGCGCGCCGGCGCGGGTGGTATCGTCGAACAGCAGGAAGGCGCGGGCAAAGCCAAGCGCCTCTTCGCGCCACTGGCCATCGGCCAGCAGCACGTAACGCGCGCCGTTGGCTGCCGCGCAATCGGGCGCGAGCAGGATCGGCTGACGTTCGGCGTGAGGGCCATCGGCGCGACCATGGGCGAGGAAGTGCTGCGGGAACTCCTCCCACAGCGCCCGGTCCATGTCGTCACCAGCGCCGACCACCAACAGCCGCTCGCCCGCACCAAGCGTGGCGCGGGCGAGTTGCGCGGTGGCCTGTTCAGCGCTGGCCGTTTCGAGCAGGTAGAAGTCGACGCGCATTGCTTTTTTCGCCCTATCGCTTTGCTGCTTGAGGGCGGGATCCTCTGCCCCACCGCGTTGCCGCCTGAGGGCAAGACAAAGGGCGCACCACGCCTGGCATCACCCCTCGGCGGTATCGCGCACGAAGCGGTCGATCAGGCGCACGCCATAGCCGGTCGCGCCCTTGTCCCAGGTCGCGCCGGGCTTATCCGCCCACACCATGCCCGCAATGTCGCAGTGCGCCCAGTTCACGCCGTCCTCGATATAACGCTGGAGATACTGCGCGGCGGTGATCGACCCGGCCCAGCGCGGGCCCACATTCTTCATATCGGCGATCTGGCTGTCGATCAGCCGATCGTAAGCGGGCGAAAGCGGGAAGCGCCACAGTTTATCGCCGCTCTCCTTGCCCGCCGCCAGCAGGCCATCGGCCAACTCGTCCGAATTCGAGAACACGCCCCCGTGCTCATGGCCAAGCGCAATCAGCATCGCACCGGTGAGCGTAGCGAAGTCGACCACGGTCTTGGGCTTGAACTCGCGCTGCGCCCAGGTCAGCGCGTCGCACAGCACGAGGCGACCTTCGGCGTCGGTGTTGATCACCTCGACCGTCTGCCCGCTCATCGTGGTGACCACGTCGCCGGGGCGCTGAGCGTTGCCGTCGGGCATGTTCTCGACAAGGCCGCAGACGCCGACCACGTTGGCCTTGGCCTTGCGGCCCGCCAGCGCCACCATCGCGCCCGCCACGGCGCCTGCGCCGCCCATGTCCCACTTCATGTCTTCCATGCCCGCGCCGGGCTTCAGTGAAATGCCGCCGGTGTCGAAGGTCACGCCCTTGCCGACGAACACCGTCGGAGCCGCATCCGCCTCACCGCCGTTCCACTTCATGACCAGCAGTTGCCCCTCGCGCACCGAGCCCTGGCTCACGCCGAGCAGCGCGCCCATGCCGAGCTTTTCCATCTCGGCCTCGCCCAGCACCTCGATCTCGACGCCGGTGCCCTTCAGCCGCTCGCGGCAGCGTTCGACGAAGCTCTCGGGGTAAATCACGTTAGCCGGTTCGCTGACCAGCTCGCGGGTGAATTCGACGCCGCGTGCGAGGGCCTCGGCCTCGTTCCAGGCGGCTTCGGTGCGCTCGGGCGCGCCAACCACCACCACTTCGGCCAGCGTCGGCTTCTGCTCGTCGCGCAGCTTGGTGCGATAGGTGTCCCAGCGCCATGCCCGCAGCCTCAGGCCGAGCAGCACGGCGGCCACTTCCTCGGCGTTCAGCAAGCCATCGCGGCAATCGAGCGCCAGCGCCGTCTCGCCCGAGGTGAGAAACTTCGCGGTCAACGCAGCGCCAGCCTTTTCGAGCGAAGGCAGGCGCTCCTTGTCCTTTTTGCCCGCACCCGCCAGCGCGAGGCGCACCGGACCATGGTCACCCTCGTAGAACGCCTCGAAGGTTTGCCCGGCCTTACCCTTGAAGCGCGAGGATTCCGCGCCGCTGGCGACGATCGCGGGCAGATCGCCCGGCAGAGCGCCCTGCTCGACCACGCGCGCAACAAGGCGGGGCGAATTGGCGTCGAAGGCTTGGCTAAAGGCAATTTTCATGGTCACTCCGGTCATGCTGATGCGATTGAGGCACAGCGCCGACATGTCGAATGCGCCGCGATCAAAGCTGGCGTTGCGAATTAGGATCGCACAGTGCAATAGGCAAGCCATGCTCCCCCTCAGGCGTTATCCTCCGAAGGCCTCATTGCGCAGCGTGCCTCTGCTTGGCGTGGCCGCGTTTGCCTTGTTCGCGGCGCAGCCTGCCTATGCTCAGGGCACACCGGAAACCACCGCGCAACAAGGCGAATCCGAGGGCGCAAACGCCGATCTGATCGAAGCGCTCGACGGCGAGCGCGAGGTCGATTTCGAGGCCGACGAGATTCGCTACGACGAGGGCGCCGACACCGTAACCGCGCAGGGCGACGTGATTCTCGAAGCGGGCGACCAGTCGGTCCGTGCCGAGCGCGTGGTGTGGAATCGGATGACAGGCGAGATCGTCGCCGAAGGGTCGATCCGCTTTGTCGATGCCGACGGCAACCAGCTTTTCACCGAGCGACTGGTGCTGACCGACCAGCTCGAAGCGGCGGCGATGAGCAACCTGCTGCTGGTATTCCGCGAAGGCGCAAGGCTGGCCGCAAACGAAGCGCGCCGCAACGGAGAAGGCGATATCGCTCTCGACAAGGCGGCCTTTTCCACCTGTTCGATCGTGAATGAAGACGGGTGCCCCAAAAGCCCGAGCTGGCGCGTCACCGCCGAACGCGTCTATTACGACCGCGAGACCCAGCGCATCCGCTTCCGCGGTGCTTATCTCGAGCTGTTCGGAACCCGCCTGCTGCCGCTGCCCGGCCTCTCGATCCGCGCCGATGGCAGCGCCGATTCGGGCTTTTTCATTCCCGAAGTCGAGCTGACTGCCTCCAACGGCGTCTCGATTTCCGACAGCTTCTACTGGCGCATCGCGGACAACCGCGACCTTGAGCTGACCGGCTATATCTACACCGCCACCGCGCCAATGGTCTCCGCGAAGTATCGCCAGCTGACCGAAAAGGGCGCGTTCCAGATCACCGGCTATGGCACCTACGGCAGCCGACTCCCGCTCACCGCAAACGGCCAGCAAAACGGAGAAAGCCGCAACGACATTCGCGGTTACCTTACCACCAACGGTCGGTTCCAGTTCAACGAGAACCTCTCGCTGACCGGCTCGCTGCGCTATGCCAGCGACCGCACCTTCCTGCGCCGTTACGACATCAGCCGCGAGGATCGCATCCGCTCGACGGTCGCGCTCGAGCATATCGACGATAACAGCTATCTGTCGGTGGCTGGCTGGGCGACACAGCTGCTGCTGGTCAATCAGGATCAGGGCCAGGTGCCGATTGCCCTGCCCCTGATCGACTACCGTCAGCGCATCGAAGAGCCAGTGCTGGGCGGCACGGTCGAAGTGCAGGGCAACACGCTCGCAATCACCCGCACCGACGGGCAGGACACCCAGCGCGCCTTCGCCCGCGCCCAGTGGAATCTGCGCAAGATTACCTCGCTCGGACAGGAAGTGTCATTCACCGCTCTTGTGCGCGGCGATGTCTACCATTCCGCCCAGAACGATCTGACCACCACCGCGCTCTACGCCGGCACCGAAGGCTGGCAGACTCGTGGCGTTGCAATGGCCGCGATCGACATAAAATGGCCGCTGATCGGCGAATTCATGGGCGGCACGCAGACCATCACCCCGCGCGTGCAGTTGGTCGCCGCGCCCTCGATCCGCAATCTCGCCATCCCCAACGAGGATGCGCGCGCCATCGACCTTGAGGATTCGAACCTCTTCGCGCTTAACCGCTTCCCGGGTTACGACCGGGTCGAAGACGGCGCGCGCATGACTTACGGCGCCGACTGGCAGCTCAACTTCCCTGGCTGGCGTATTTCCTCGACCATCGGCCAGTCCTACCGGCTCAGCACCGAACCGGTGCTGTTCCCCGACGGGACCGGCCTGACCGAGCGCTTCTCCGACTTCGTCGGGCGCACCGAAGTGCGCTATCGCGATTTCCTGAAGCTGGTCCACCGCTTCCGCCTCGACAAGGACAACCTGGCCATCCGCCGCGCAGAAGTCGACGCCACGCTCGGCTCCGACCGTACCTATGTCGAGCTGGGCTACCTTCGCCTCAACCGCAACATCGACTTCGATTTCGAGGATCTGCAGGACCGCGAAGAATTGCGCGTGGCCGGGCGCATCGCCTTTGCCAACTACTGGTCGGTGTTCGGTTCCGCCGTGATCAACCTGACCGATGCCGCCGAAGACCCGACCAATGCGTCCGACGGGTTCGAAGCGCTGCGCACGCGCCTCGGCATTGCCTATGCCGACGATTGCCTGGAAATGGGCTTCACCTGGCGGCGCGACTACATCGAGCTGGCCGACGCCCGCAGCGGCAACTCGTTCCAGCTCTACTTCTCGCTGCGCAACCTCAGTTTTCGGTGATTTGCCCTCCCGCCCGTGTTCAAGCATTTGGCAGCGCGCATCGTTTTCGATAGAGCCCTGCGGTCACAGCAACGACTGACTCAGCTAAGGTTCAGTCCGGCGGGGTAATGGCCGGAATGCACAGACAGGCCCGAGACGACCTCGCGCCGCATGGATGAAAGAGAACGATCACGTGATTGCGTTTGCCCGAAAGCTCGTAAATATCACGGCTGCGAGCGCCCTGCTGCTCTCCGGCTCGACCGGGGCCTTTGCCCAGGCTGCCAACCCGCGGGCCATCGCCCCCCAGAGCGACGCGTTCAATATCCCGGACGACATCTCGTTCCTCAGCCAGAGCGATCCGAACGTCCGCCGCGCCACTGCGCGGGTGAACGGCAACATCATCACGGGCACCGACGTCGATCAGCGCGTGGCGCTGATTCTCGCAGCCAATGAAGGCGTCGATATGCCTGAGGACGAGTTGCAGCGGCTGCGCTTGCAGGTGTTGCGCAACCTGATCGACGAGACCTTGCAGGTGCAGGAAGCCGCCGCGCTCGACATGGCGGTCACGCCTGACGAGGTCGACGAGGCCTATGCCCGCTTCGCCCAGCAGGGCCGCAACATGACGGTCGAAGAACTGGCGCAGTACCTCGAATCGATCGGATCCAGCCCGCGCACGATCAAGCGTCAGATTCAGGGCGAACTCGCCTGGGACCGGCTGCTGCGCCGCAACGTCGCGCCCTTCGTCAACGTCTCGGAAGCGGAAGTGAGCGAGCTGTTTGAGCGGATGCAGGAATCGCGTGGCTCGACCGAATATCGCCTCGGCGAAATTTTCCTCCAGTCGACCCCCGCCAACCGCGACGCCGTTGCCGCCAATGCCCAGCAGATCGTGCAGCAACTGCGCGAGGGGGGCAGCTTCCAGGCCTATGCCCGCCAGTACTCTCAGGCAACCACCGCCGCAGTCGGCGGCGATCTCGGCTGGATTCAGGTCGAGCAATTGCAGAATCCGCAGCTCGAAGGCATCGTCGGTGAAATGCTGCCCGGGCAACTTGTCGGGCCGGTCGAGATTCCGGGAGGACTCTGGATTGGCCTGCTGATCGACCGGCGCCAGATCGGCATGCCCGATCCGCGCGATGCGGTCCTCAGCCTCAAGCAGATTTCGATCAGCTTCGCACCCGGCACCACCCAGGCCGAGGCCGAGCGGCATGGCAACGAATTCGTCGCCGCGATCGATTCGATGAACGGCTGCGGCGATGCCAATGCCAAGGCCGCTGCGGTCGGCGCTGATGTGGTCGACAACGACGAGATCGCCGCCCGCGCCCTGCCCGAAGCGCTGCAGAACGTGCTTCTCGGTCTCAACATCGGGCAGGCCACCCCGCCCTTCGGCGATCTGGAGGAAGGCATTCGCGTGCTGATGCTGTGCGGCCGCGACGATCCGCCCAGCGCCGCAGGCCCGGACATGCGCCAGCTGATGGCGCAGATGGAGGACGACCGCATCAACAAGCGCGCCCAGCGCTACCTGCGCGACCTGCGCCGCGATGCGGTGATCGAGTACAACTGAGCCGATGGATAAGCCGCTCGCGGTCTCGATCGGCGATCCGGCCGGCGTCGGCCCTGAGCTGATCCTTGCGGCATGGCGTTTGCGGGCTGAGCGGGACTTGCCCGTCTTCGCCGCCATCGGCGGGCTTGAGGTGCTGCGCGCGGCTGCTTCCCGCGCAAAGAGCGATGTGCCGCTGGTCGAGATCGATAGGATCGCCGACGCAGCAAGCGTATTTGCCGAGGGATTGCCGGTGTTGGCTGTGGCCGACGGTGCCTACAAGCCGGGCGCTCCAAGCGGAGACGGCGCCAAGCTCGCCTTCGCCTCGCTCGAACGCGCGATTGCTCTGGCCAAGGCTGGCGAAGCTGCTGGGGTGGTGACAGCACCTGTCTCCAAGGCGCAGATCGCGCGTATCGAGCCCAGCTTCGTCGGGCAGACCGAACTGCTCGCCCAACACTGCGGCCTTGCGGCGGAAGACGCGGTAATGATGCTCGCCGGGCCGAGTCTGCGCACCGTGCCGCTCACCGTCCACTGCGCGCTGGCCGAGGTGCCGGGGCTGGTGACGCAGGAACTGATTGTCCACCGCTGCCGCATACTCGCGCGCGCCTTGCGAGAAGACTATGGCATTGCCCGCCCGCACGTGGCGGTCGCCGGGCTCAACCCCCATGCAGGCGAGAACGGGCGCATGGGCCGCGAGGAGATCGAGACGATCAGGCCCGCCATCGCCGCGCTTCGCGCAGAGGGTATCGACGCGACCGGCCCGCACCCGGCAGACACGTTGTTCGCGCCGCACAAGCGCACCGGCTACGACGCGGCGCTGGCCATGTATCACGATCAGGCGCTGGTCCCGCTGAAGACGCTGGACTTCGACGAGGGTGTCAACGTCACGCTCGGCCTGCCGATCGTGCGCACCTCGCCCGACCACGGCACCGCCTTCGACATCGCGGGCAAGGGCGTGGCCCGTCCGCACGCGATGATCGCGGCGATCCGCATGGCCGGAGAGATCGCCGCCCGCCGCACCGCCGCCGCATGAGCGATCTGCCTCCGCTGCGCGAAGTGATCGCGACCCACGGGCTGAGCGCGTCGAAAGCGCTGGGGCAGAACTTCCTGTTCGACGAGCAACTGCTGAGCCGCATCGCCGCCATTCCGGGCGACCTGTCGGGCAAGGCGGTGCTCGAAATCGGACCCGGTCCCGGTGGCCTGACCCGCGCCCTGCTGCGCGCCGGAGCCCGCGTCACCGCCATCGAGCGCGATGCGCGCTGCATTCCCGCGCTGGCCGAGCTGTCCGCCGCCTTTCCCGGCCAGTTGCGCGTGATCGAGGGCGATGCGCTGGCCGAGAACCACGCCGCGCTGCTGGGTGAGCCGTTCCATGTGGTCGCTAACCTGCCCTACAATGTCGGCACCGTGCTGTTCACCCGCTGGCTCGGCGGCGAGAACTGGCCGCCCGCCTGGCAGTCGCTCACGCTGATGTTCCAGCAGGAGGTGGCGCAACGGATCGTCGCCCCGCCGGGCTCTGGCGCCTATGGCCGCCTCGCCGTGCTGGCGCAGTGGCGCAGCACCGCGAAGCTGGCGATGAAAGTCCACCGCAGCGCCTTCACCCCGCCACCCAAGGTGATGAGCGCGATTGTCCACGTTACACCCGCCGAGGCTCCCGAGGGCGTCTCCGCGCGCATGCTCGAACGACTCAGCGAGGCCGCCTTCGGCCAGCGCCGCAAGATGTTACGCCAGAGCCTCAAGGGCCTGCCCGGCGCGCTCGATGCGCTGGAGGCTTGCGGGATCGATCCGCAGCGCCGAGCCGAAACGCTGGCCATCGGCGAATTCGTGGCTGTGGCGCGGGCGCTGTCCTGACAGCGGTGCATTTGACTTGGCCGCGCTGAGAGGCCAGATCGTTACCGATGAAACAGCCCTCCCCCAGCGAAGCCGCCCTGTTCGAAGCCATCGACCAGACGCGGATGCTGGAACGCACGCAAGACTGGGCTCGAACCAATTCGGGTACGGGCAATATGGCCGGTCTCGCGACGATGGCGGAGAAGCTCGCCGACGCGTTTTCCGCGCTTCCCGGGAAGGTTACGCCGCGCGATCCCGCCCCCGTTTCCGCCATCGATGCCGAAGGCCGCAAGGTGGAGCTGGAACATGGCCGCCACCTTGTCCTCAGCGTGCGCCCGAAGGCCGAGCGCCGCTTCGTGCTGACCGGCCATATGGACACCGTCTATCCCGCCGAGCACCCGTTTCAGGAGCTGACCTGGCTCGACGACGACACGCTGAACGGCCCGGGCACCGCCGACATGAAGGCCGGAATTGCGGTTATTCTGGAAGCGCTGACCGCCTTCGAGACCAGCGATGTGGCGCAGTCGGTCGGCTATGACGTGATGATCAATTCGGATGAGGAAACCGGCTCGCTCTCATCCGCCGCGCTGATCGCCGAACTTGCCGCCGGAAAAGCCGCCGCGCTCACCTACGAACCGAGCGCTCTGCCCGATGGCACGCTTGCCCACGCACGCGGCGGGTCCGGAAACTATGCTGTTGTTTTCAAAGGACGATCTGCCCACGCCGGACGCAATCCTGAGGACGGTCGCAACGCGCTGGTGGCCGCTGCCGATTTCGCGCTCGCGTTGAAGCGGATGCAGCATGACGACTTGCCGATAAATCCGGCGAAGATCGACGGCGGCTCGGCCAACAACGTCGTGCCCGATCATGCAGTGTTGCGCTTCAACATCCGCCCGAAGACCACCAGCGCAGCGGACAATTTTAAACATATCGTAAATGACTTAGCAGACGCTATTGCCAAGGAACATGAGGTCAAAGTCTCGCTCGCCGGCGGGATCTCGCGCCCGCCCAAGCCAGTCGACGCGCGGGCGGCAAAATTGTTCGATATCGTAAAACAGGCCGGCGCCGATCTCGGCCAGACCATCGGCTGGCAACCCAGCGGCGGCGTCTGCGATGGCAACAATATTGCCGCCTGCGGTGTCCCGGTGGTCGATACGATGGGCGTTCGCGGGGGGAGAATACATTCAATCGAGGAATTCATGATCGTGTCCTCGCTCACCGAACGCGCCCGGCTGAGTGCGCTTGTTCTGCATCGCCTCGCCAGTGGAGCACCGCTATGAGTTTCGTCATCCGCACTGCTCGCCTCAGCGATGTCCAGCCGCTTTACGAGATGGCCAAGCTCACTGGCGGCGGCTTCACCAATCTGCCGCCCGACCGCGCCTCGCTCACGGCCAAGCTCGAACGTTCGGCAGCGGCCTGCGACAGGGACGATGACGAACTGGGCGACGACCTGTTCGTGCTGATGCTCGAAAACGTCGAGACCGGCGAAGTGCGCGGCACCAGCCAGATCTTCTCCGCCATCGGGCAGAAGTGGCCGTTCTATTCCTACCGCATCACCACCGTCACCCAGCACTCGAAAGAGCTGGAGCGCACCGTCACCGCCGAATTGCTCAGCCTGGTCAACGATCTGGGCGGCGCCAGCGAAGTTGGCGGGCTGTTCCTCCATCCCAGCGAGCGCGCGGGCGGGCTCGGCATGCTGCTCGCGCGCAGCCGCTACCTGTTCATCGCCGCGCACCGCGCGCGCTTTGGCGATAAACTACTGGCCGAACTGCGCGGCATCATCGACGAGCGCGGCGGCTCACCGTTCTGGGACGCGATTGGCGGCAAGTTCTTCCACATGGCCTTTCAGGAGGCCGACGAGTTCAACGCCGTCCACGGCAACCAGTTCATTGCCGACCTCATGCCCAAGCACCCGGTCTACCTCGCGATGCTGGGCGAGCAGGCGCGGCAGGTGATCGGCCTGCCCCACCCCTCGGGCCGGGCTGCCATGCGGATGCTCGAAAGCGAGGGGTTCTCCTACGAGGGCTATGTCGACATCTTCGACGGCGGCCCGACCATGACCGCGCGCACCGATAACGTCACCTCGATCAACAATGCGAAGAGCGCGCCGGTGACCTCTTGCGAGCTCGACAAGGGGGACAAGGCGCTGCTCGCCACCGGCAGGCTGGGCAGCTTCCGCTGTTGCTATGGCGCCCGCGCCGAGACGGCGGACGGTGTCGCCATAGATGCTCACGCGGCGGACCTGCTCGGCGTCGGCGAAGGCGACCTCGTGTGGAGTATCGGGCGGTAGTCCCGCAATTGCGTCCGCATGTCCTGAGCCTGTCGAAGGACTGCTTTTCTTCAAAGCGCGGCACTTGAAAGGAAGGACAGCCCTTCGACAGGCTCAGGGCGAGCGGAGTGTGGGAACAATGGCACTGCAAGAGATCAACTTCGACGGCATCGTCGGCCCCTGCCACAACTATGCCGGGCTGAGCCTTGGCAACCTCGCGGCCACTAAGAGCGCTGGCAAGGTGTCGCAGCCGCGCAAGGCGGCATTGCAGGGGCTCGCCAAGATGCGCGGCAATATGGCGGCAGGGCTCGCGCAGGGGGTCTTCCTGCCGCTCCCCCGCCCCAATTCGGCATGGCTCGAGGCGCTTGCCGTCAATGCGACGATGGACCCGGCGCTGGTCGCCAGCGCCTGGTCGGCCAGTTCGATGTGGACGGCCAATGCCGCCACCGTCAGCCCCGCGCCCGATTGCGCCGACGGGCGCTGCCACCTCACCGTTGCAAACCTCGTCACCATGCCGCACCGCAGCCAGGAATGGCCCGACACGCTGGCCCAACTGCGCCTCGCCTTTGCCGACAGCGCGCACTTTGCGGTGCACGGCCCGGTCCCGCCCTGCTTTGGCGACGAAGGTGCGGCCAATCACATGCGCTTTTGCGAAAGCCACGAGAGCAAAGGCGTCGAAGTGTTCGTCTACGGCCGCACCGGGGGCCACTTCCCCGCCCGCCAGCACGAGCAGGCGAGCCGCGTGGTGGCGCGCAGCCATGGGCTTGATCCGGCCCGCGCGGTGTTCATCGAGCAAAGCCCCGAGGCCATCGCCGCCGGTGCCTTCCATAACGACGTGGTTTCAGTCGCCAATGCGCAGGTGCTGTTCGCCCACGAACAGGCCTTTGCCGATCGCGAAGGTGCTTACGACGCCATTCGCGCGGTGTTCCCGGCGCTGGAGGTGGTCGAGGTGCCCGCCGCACGTGTAAGCCTTGCCGATGCGATTTCGTCGTACCTGTTCAATGCGCAACTGTTGTCGATGCCCGAAGGCAGCATGACGCTGGTCGTTCCTGGCGAGTGTCGCGAGAATGCAGCCGTCTCAGGCTGGCTCGACGACATGCTCGCCAGCAACGGCCCGATTCGCACCGTAAAGGTGGTCGATGTGCGAGAAAGCATGGCAAATGGGGGCGGCCCGGCTTGCCTGCGGTTGCGCGTGGTGGCCGATCCGGCGACCATCGACCCTCGGTTCCTGCTGACCGAAGCCAAGACCGACCTGCTTGAGAAGGTGATCGCCGCCAATTGGCCGGATGAGATCGATCCGGCCGACATCGGCAAGGCAGAACTTGCCGAAACCGTGCTCTCAGCGCGAGCGGCGCTACTTGAGGCGCTAGACCTGACCGAACTTGCCTGACCCTTCCGACTGTCGGATTGCCTTACAGAGGCGCTAGCGTTAACCATCGTCTGCAAGGAACTGCGTGCTTGGCACGGCAGTTGCTTACGAAGAGGTTAAGGAAAGGGCCTTTGATGTTTCGCAAGATTTCTCGACTGTTCGTCATCAAGACGCGGCTTGAAGCCTTCCTGATCATTTACGCCCTGGCGCTTGGCGCGACTGAACGCGGCGCTGTCTATCTCGATCAGTATCCGGGCTGGGGCGGCAAGCTGCTGTTCCTCGCCTGCACTGGCGCCGTGTTCATGGCCGGAGGAAAGATCCTCGACTGCCTGAAGTATGAGCGCGGCCAGCTGGCGGCGAAGAAGCCGACGATCCTGCCGGCGGAATAGTACTGCAATTAGCCTCAGGCTTGGCTCAGGCTGAGCCGAGAATGTGCAGCCGCGAGAACCGGCGCGCAGCGACCTTCCAGGTCGTGAACACCGGAAGCGCAGCGAAGGTGCATTCGCAGGCCGGCATGAGGAACGCCTGTGGTGAATTGGAAGGTGGGGGTTTCTGTTGCTAGCTACCCCCGGAGCCCCGGAATCCGTTCTGTTGCCCGGTCGGTCCAACCGCGCTGTATAGCCTAATAATATCAGGGCGTTAGCCCATCAATTACGCAGCGATGGCGAGTGCTTCGTTATCGTTGGCACTTATAGGTTTTGAACAGTTTTACGGGTTACTCAGCCCGGGCAAAAACCTTGTCTTTGAATACACGTCGATCCTGGTTCGGCCCCGTCAACACTGGCGCATTTGCGCCGATCTTGGTGGAGCCGCCGGGTACTGCCCCCGGGTCCGCTGCATCTATTACACAAGGCCATTTATCGCCATATCCGGTCGAAACCGGCAGGCCCTATATAGGCCTTGTGCAATGAATGTGAAGTGAGCGGATGGATCGCTTGCGCGCCTATTTCTTCAAAGCGTCGCGAATCTCGATCAGCAGATCGATCTCGCTCGGCCCGGCGGGCGCGGCGGGCTCTTCCGGCTGTTCATAGCGCGCCTTGATCCGGCTGGCATAGCGCACCAGCAGGAAGATAATGAAGGCAAGGATCACGAAATTGATGATCGCCGTTACCAGCGCGCCATAGCCGATCATGGCTGCGCCTGCCTCTTTCAGCGCAGCGTAGTCGGTCATGCTGCCTTCGTATCCTTCGGGTGCGGAGAGCAGGATGAAGTAGCTGGAGAAATCGGCCCCGCCGAAGATGTAGCCAACGAACGGCATGATCACGTCGCCGGTCAGCGAGGTGACGATCGTGCCGAAAGCGCCCGCGATGATCACCGCCACCGCGAGATCCATGACGTTGCCCTTGGCGATGAATTTCTTGAACTCTGCAAACATTCCCGATGCTCCCGCTCTTCCTGAACCCAGTTCTCCTGAATTGGGCATCAATTGCAGAAGCTCCCGCAATTCGCCAGCTGCTAGTCGATGTTCGCCTCGGTGCGCGTCTCGGGACGGCTGCGCATCTCGGCCAGGATTTGCTTCAGCACGTCGAGCTGGGGATCTGTCGGCACTTCGGCGCTTTCGGAGGTGTTCTTGGCCGCCTTGGCCTTCTCCTGCATCTCGTCCAGCAGCTTGTTGACCGTCCGCAGCAGCAGGAACAGCGCGAAGGCCACGATAAAGAAATCCACCGTCTGGGTCAGAAAGTCGCCATAGCCGAGCATCGGAACGCCCGCCTCTTTCAACTGGGCATAGTTCTGCTTGCTGCCCGTGTAGTCTGCGGGAATGTCGCCGAGCAGGATGAACCAGTTCGAGAAGTCGACATCGCCGAAAATCCAGCCGATCACCGGCATGATCATGCTTTCGTTGAGCGATGTCACGATCTTGCCAAAGGCCGCGCCGATAATCACACCGACCGCAAGATCGAGCACGTTGCCGCGCGCAATGAACTTCTTGAACTCTGTGAACATGGTCCGTTCCCCTGCTGTCTTCACCGTTTCTCGCGCATCGACGCGGCAGGCGCCGTTTCGATCCCATCGCCGCGTTCGAGGCCACAATGCTTGTAACCACGCATAGCCGTGCTACATGAGCAACACACCTGTTGGAGGAACAGTCAGATGAAATTCTTGCCCAAGGCTCTCGTGGTTGCCTGCACGCTGTTGCTGGCCTCCTGCGGCATCAACTCGGTCCCCGCGGCGGAGGAGACCGCCAAGGCCAAATGGGCCGACGTCGAGGCCGCATTTCAGGAGCGCGCGAACCTGATCCCCAATCTGCAGGAGATCGTGATGTCTTCTGCCGAGCAGGAACGCGCCACGCTCGACGCAGTAGTTTCCGCCCGTGCTTCAGCTACCCGGCCCGAAGTGCAGGTCGACGGCGACGACCTCAGCGATCCGGCCAAGATGCAGCAGTATCAGGCCGCGCAGAACGAGCTGGGCGGCGCGATTTCGCGCCTGCTGGTCTCGGTCGAGGCCTACCCTGAGCTGCGCAGCCAGGACAACTTCGGCCGCTTCATGACCCAGTTCGAAGGGCAGGAAAACCGCATCCGCGTCGCCATCCGCGACTACAACGAAGCGGTGCGCCAGTATAACACCACGATCCGCACCTTCCCCGATACGATCGGTGCGAACCTCATCCACGGCGCCGAACCGATGGTGTCCTACGAGGCGACCACCGAAGGCGCCGAAGTTGCGCCGACGCTCGACATGGGCGTGAACTGATCTCACCCATGCCCATCCTCCGTCTGATTGCAGGGCTGCTCGCAGCGATAACGCTGTGGGCGGCGCCCGCTGCGGCCCAGCCCGCCTTTCCCGAACGCGGCACCGCGCCCGTCGTCGATCAGGCGAACATCATCGACGATGCGACCGAAGCCGAGCTGACCGCTGCGCTCGACCAGTTCGAGCAGGCCAACCAGCGCCAGTTCGTGATCGCGACGGTCGAGAGTCTCGATGGCTACGATATTGCCGATTATGGCTACCAGCTTGGCCGCGAATGGGCGCTGGGCGATGCCGAGCGCAACGATGGCATCATCCTGCTCGTCGCCCCGAACGAGCGCAAGGTGCGGATCGAGGTCGGCTATGGGCTCGAGGGGATCATCCCCGATGGGCTAGCCTACGACTATGTAGAGGAAATGAAGCCCTATTTCCGCGACGGCGACTATGCGGCGGGGATCAAGCTCGGCGCGGCGCGGATCATTTCCCAGCTCGAACTGCCGCCGGAAGAGGCTGCGCGCGTGGCGCAAGAGGCGAGCCAGCAACGCAAGAGCGAAGGCGGCATTCCGGCGGGCGGGCTGATCTGGCTCGGGTTCCTGCTGTTCTTCTTCGTGCTGCCCGCCTTCTTCGGGCGTGGCCGCAGGCGGCGCTATCGCGGCGGCGGTGTCGGCGGCGTGGTTGGCGACATCATGCTGTGGGAAGCCGGCAAGGCAATCGCCCGCGGCGCCATGGGCGACGATCACTGGGGCGGCGGTGGCGGCTTCGGTGGTGGTGGCGGCTTCGGCGGTGGCGGCGGCTTTGGCGGCGGTGGCGGATCATTCGGGGGCGGCGGCGCCTCCGGGGGGTGGTAACGATGGCGATACTCGATCCAGCCCAGCACAAGATCGTGTCCGATGCCGTGGCCCAGGCCGAACTCACCACCTCTGGCGAGATCGTGCCCGTGCTCACCCAAGCGTCGGACAGCTACTCCGATGTCGTGCTGGCCTATTGCGCCGCCATCGCTTTTACCGTGATGAGCGTGATGGCTGCTTTTCCAACGGCAATTACTGACCTGTGGGACGGCGCTTTCGGCGGCTGGGGGCATGACTGGACCACCGGCGAATTCACCACGCTGATGCTGGGTGTGGGGGTCGTTGCCTTCGCCGCCACCTGGGCGGTGTTGCAGATCGACGCGCTGAAGTTCCGGCTCGTGCCGGGGCCGCTGAAGCGCGCCCGCGTGCGCGATGCGGCGGTGCGGCACTTCAAGGTCGGCGCGGAAAGCCGCACCCATGGGCGCACCGGCGTAATGCTATACCTGTCGATGCAGGAGCACCGCGCCGAAATTGTCGCCGACAGCGCCATTGCCGAACTCGTGCCCGCCGAAGTCTGGGGCGAGGCCATGGCCGACATGCTGGCGGAGGTCCGCAAGGGCTGCCTCGCCGATGGGATCGCAGCGGGCGTGCGCGATGTAGGCAAGGTGCTCTCCCCGCACTTCCCCCGCGCCGACGACGACGTGAACGAATTACCCGATCGCTTGATCGAGCTGTAGCTCTCAGATAGTCCGCACGGCCATGACACCAGACGATGCGGATGCACCCGAAGAGGTGATGTGGGCGGGCCGGTTCATCACCGCCAGGCGTCGGGGCAAATGGGAATATGCCGAGCGCGCGCGCGGCATCCGGGCCGCAGTGATCCTGCCGCTCGATGGCAACGACGTGATCCTCGTCGAGCAATATCGCGTGCCGCTGGGCTGCAACTGCCTCGAGCTTCCGGCCGGGCTGATCGGCGACGAGGACGGCTCGGAGAACGAAGACCCGCTCGATGCCGCCCATCGCGAGTTGATCGAGGAGACCGGCTATTCCGCTGCAAAGTGGGAGAATCTGGGCGACTATTTCTCCAGCCCCGGCATGGTGAGCGAAAGCTTCACCTTGCTGCGCGCGAGCGAACTCACCAAGGTCGACGAAGGTGGCGGGGTCGCGGACGAGGAGATCATCGTGCACCGGGTGAACCGGGCCGACCTTGAACAGTTCGTCGCCGATGCGCGCGCGCGCGGGGTGGCCATCGACGTAAAAATGCTGCTGCTGCTCGGCGCAGCTATGGGAGGGAAAAACGGATGAAGGTTCTGGTTCTGGGATCGGGCGCGATGGGCTGCCTCTATGGCGCGGCCTTTCACCGTGCCGGACACGAGGTGATCCTGTGCGACGTCAATCAGGCGCATGTCGACGCGATCAACGCCAATGGCCTCGAACTCGACCGCAATGGGGTAGAGCACCTGCCGATCCGCGCTGCCCTGCCCAGCGACATAAGCGAGCCGGTTGACCTGGTGCTGGTCTTCACCAAGACTTTCCACACACAGGGCGCGTTGGAAGGTATCACCGCCGCCATCGGCTCGCACACCCATCTGCTCAGCCTGCAAAACGGCCTCGGCAACGACAAGCGGCTAGCGGGCTTCGTCAGCGACGATCGCGTGATGGTCGGTGCCTCGATGCTGCCCAGCGATCTCGTTGGCCCCGGCAAAGTGCGCAGCCACGGTGAGGGCTATTCGCGGCTATACCCGGCTTTCGGGGGCGATCCCGCCTTTGCTGCCGAGGTCGTCGAAGCGATGACGAAGGGCGGCCTGCCCGCCGAGCTGGATCCGCAGATTCATGCCGCTATCTGGGGCAAGGCGATATTCAACGCGACGATGAACCCGCTCTGCGCGCTCACCTTGCGCACTCCCGGTTTCCTCGGCGCCAATGCCGAAAGCCGCGCGCTTATCAGCGAAGCCGTGGCCGAGGGCGTCGCCGCCGCGCGCGCCAGCGGGGTGACGATCGATGCGCAGCCAATCCTCGACCTGACCGAAGTCAGCATGAAGGACCATGCCGACCACGAAGCCTCGATGCTTCAGGACGTCAAGGCCGGCAGGCGCACCGAGGTCGATGCCATCGTCGGCGCGATCGTCGAGGCAGCCGAGGCAAATGGCCTTTCGGCGCCGGTGCTCAAGACCTTGTGGCGGCTGGTGAAGCTGGAAGAGGCGAAGCTGGCTTAAAGCGCCCACCCCGCTGTGACTAAATTCTGATGACATCTTATTGACCCGCAAAGCCCTTCCCCTTGGGGAAGGGTTGGGATGGGGCTCCACACCAGCGTCAAGCCCCCCACCCCCAGCCCCTCCCCATGGGGAGGGGGCAAGGTCAGTCAGGCTAATGTCATCAGACTTTAAACCAACCCGATCTCGCGCAACCGCTGCTGGAGATAGGCATCGGCCGTAATCGGCTCCTCGCCGCCCTCAACCAATGGCGTAATCACATAGTCGGGCCGGAAGTGCAGGAAGAACGGCATCGAATAGCGCGAGCGCCCCGCCGCTTCACCCTTGGGGTTCACCACCCGATGCGTGGTCGAACGCAGCTTCCCTGCCGTCAGCCGCTGCAACATGTCGCCCACGTTCACCACCAGCGCACCCTCGGGCGGGCTGACCGCCAGCCACTCGCCATCGCGGGTGAGCAGTTCTAGCCCCGCCTCCTCGGCCCCGAGCAACAGCGTGATGGTGTTGATATCCTCATGCGCCGCCGCGCGCACCGCGCCCTCTCGCGCCGCCGCTACGGGCGGATAGTGCAGATAGCGCAGCACCGAATTGCCCTGATCGACCGAAGCGGAAAAGAAGCCCGGCTCCTGCCCCAGCGCCACGGCAATCGCTTCCAGCAAGTGCCCGCCCGCCGTCTCGAACTCGGCAAACAGCGCGAGGCTTGCTGGGCGGAAATCGGGCACCTCTACGGGCCACACGTTCTCGGGCATATACCGCGCCAGCGGATCGCCTGCGGGCAGTTCGCGCCCTACGTGCCAGAACTCCTTGAGGTCGTGGACCTCGGCATCCTTGGCATGCTCGGCGCCGAACGGAGTGTATCCGCGCGCACCGCCCTGCCCGGCGATCCGGTAGGCGAGCTTCACCGGCTCGGGCAGCGCAAAGTAGGCCCGCATGGCAGCATCGGCGCGGGCGACGGTCTCGGGTGCGATTCCATGGTCGCGCACGATGGCAAACCCAGTCTCGGAGAACGAGTGGCCGAGGCCGCTGGCAAGGCTGTCAAGCGGCTGGCGCAAGGAAAGCGTGGCGATCTGTGTCATCGGCTTTGCACGTCCCACTTTCCTTTTCCCAGCGCAAGCATTACCCCATCGGACAAAATCAACGAGAGGATACCATGGCTGATAGGAAGGCAATCACCTTTTACGACCTTCAGGTCTCAACCGGCGCAACGATCAGCCCCTTCGTCTGGGCTACCAAGTTCGCGGTGCGCCACAAGGGATTCGATCTCGATGTGGTGGAAGGCGGCTTCACCGGTATTGCCGAGCGCACCGGCGGCAAGACCGAGCGTCTGCCTGCCATCGTCGACAACGGCAAATGGGTGCTCGATAGCTGGGGCATTGTCGAATATCTCGACGAGACCTACCCCGAACGCCCGCGCCTTATCCCGCACGAGAGCGTGGCCGTGATGACCAAGACGCTCGACGCCTGGTTCTGGAGCACGGCGATAGGACCGTGGATGCGCAGCTATTGCGCCGACTATCGCGATATCTGCTACGAGCATGACAAGGACTATGTCACCAGCTCGCGAGAGGTGATGCTGGGCGGCAAGCTGGAAGACCTGCAGGCGGGCCGCGAGGATCGGCTGGCGGCGGTCTCTGCCAGCCTTGAACCGCTGCGCGTTGGCCTGCGCGAACACAAGTTCCTCGGCGGCGACATGCCCACCTATGCCGACTATCGTATCATTGGCGGTTTCCTGTGGCTGGCCTCGCTGGCGCAGACCCCGCCGCTTGCGGAAGACGACCCGCTGCGCGACTGGATCGAGCGCGTGCGCGACCTGTTCGGCGGGCTCGGCCAGCACCCGGGCCTGTTCAACCTTTACGGGCTGGAACAGCGTGAAGGCGATGTCGATCCGTTCAACCGCGCAGCCGGGCTTGGCGGCATTTTCAAGCGCAACACCGGACCGCAGTCGACGCAGGCCGAAACGAAGTTCATCAACAAGGCGGATTCCTGAGGCCGCTGCGATTTTCGCAGCAAAGTCGAACCGAGCGCTCGTGGGGATGATTCCACAAGCGCCTTTTCTTTTGCCCGGCGAACCCATAGCATTCTAAACATGGCTCGAGAGGGGAGCAGGCCGAGCGCGAGACCATCGCCGTCGTCCTGACAGGGCGACCGCCAGCCCCTGCCACAGGTGGAAACAAGGACTTACCCATTGCGCATTCTCGTTACGCGCCGCTGGCCCGAAGCGGTCGAAAAGGCCCTCGCCTACAAGTTCGACGTTACATTCAACAGCGATGATAAACCTTTGTCTAAAAACGATCTTGCTGCGGCCATGGGCGAGTTCGACGTGCTCTGCCCCACCGTGTCGGACATCATCGACGCCGGGGTCATCGCGAGCGGCGAGCGGGTGCGTCTGATCGCCAACTATGGTGTGGGGTTTGACCATATCGACATCGCCGCCGCCAAGGCGAAGGGCATTGCCGTCAGCAACACTCCCGGCGTGCTGACCGATGCCACTGCCGATCTCGCGCTCACGCTGATGCTGATGGCCACACGACGCGCTGGCGAAGGCGAGCGCGAACTGCGCGCCGGACGCTGGACCGGCTGGGGTCCGACGCACATGGTCGGCTCGGCGCTGAAGGACAAGGTGCTCGGCTGCGTCGGGTTCGGGCGGATCGGGCAGGCCACCGCCGCGCGGGCGCATCACGGGTTCGGGATGAAGGTGGGATATTATGCCCGCCGTGAGATGCCGCAAGCGATCGAGGTCGACGGCACGTTCTATCCCGATCTCGAACAGCTGCTGGCGGTGTCCGATGTGGTGTCGCTGCACATTCCGGGCGGGCCGGAAACGGCCAACCTCATAGACGCGGCGGCTCTCGCGGCGATGAAGCGCGGCAGCTACCTCATCAACACGGCGCGCGGCGGGGTGCTCGATCACGAGGCTCTGGCCGAGGCCCTGCGCAGCGGCCAGCTCGCGGGCGCAGGCCTCGATGTTTACCCCGCCGAGCCGCAGGTGCCCGAATGCCTGCTCGGGCTGGAGAACGTGGTGCTCCTGCCGCACCTCGGCAGCGCCAATGCCGAGACGCGCGAGGCGATGGGCATGCGCGCGCTCGCCAATGTGGAGGCTTTTGCGGCGGGCAAGTCGCTGCCCGATCCGGTGGCATGAGCGATCCCGTCGCGGCGCTGGTCGCAGCCGAGCGGCTGCCCGAAGACTACCGCGAAGTGGTCGAGCAGTTCTGGCAGCCGCTCGCCGACCGCATCGCCCGCGAGGCCAGCCGCCAAAAGCCGCTGATCGTCGGCGTCAACGGCGCGCAAGGGTCTGGCAAGTCCACCTTGTGCCGCTTCCTTGAGGTGCTGCTAAAGCCGCGCGGGCTACGCGTCGCCACACTCTCGCTCGATGACCTCTACCGCACCCGCGCCGAACGGGCGGAGATGGCCGAGAAAGTCCACCCCCTGTTCGCCACACGCGGGGTGCCCGGTACGCATGACGTAAGCATGGCGCTTGGTCTGATCGAGGACTTGCAGGCGGGCCGCAGCTTCACCCTGCCCCGCTTTGACAAGTCCATCGACGACCGAATGGCCGAGGGCGAGACGATTACCCGCCCGGTCGACGTGCTGCTGTTCGAAGGCTGGTGCGTGGGGGCTATGCCGCAGGATCAGGCCGCGCTCACCGAGCCGCTCAATCATCTGGAAAAAGAGGAGGATCGTGGCGGCGTGTGGCGCGGGCTCGTGAACCGTTTCCTCGCGGGCGACTATGCCGACCTGTTCGCGCAGATCGACCTGCTGGTGATGCTCAAGGTACAAGGGTTCGAGGCCGTCGCCGCCAACCGCCGCTTGCAGGAGACAAAGCTGGCCGAAGCCAATCCCGGCGCGCCGGGGCTTATGGGGGAGACCGCCCTCACCCGCTTCCTCGATCATTACGAGCGGCTGACCCGGCACCAGCTCGCCGAAATGCCTGCACGGGCCGATGTCCTGTTCGAAATCGGCTCCGACCAGCGCCCGCTGCGCCTGCCCGATGGACTCAAGGGAATGCGCTCGATAACCTAACAGTTGTGATGATGGCACCGCTAAGAATCGGGCCGGATCGGGAGAGTGATATATGGTGGCGATTGCCAGGGGTTTGGTGGCCCTTTCTGCTGCGGCGATGCTATGGGGTTGCAGCGCTGCCGATGCAGGCACGATTGACGAGGACCGGCTGCTTGCCGCCGAAAGCGATCCCGATAACTGGCTGAGCTATGGCCGGACCTATGCCGAACAGCGCTACAGCCCGCTGGAGGACATCAACGAGAGCAATATCGGCGAACTGAGCCTTGCCTATGCGGTTGAGCTGGACACCAATCGCGGGCAGGAAGCGACGCCCATCGTCGTCGACGGGGTGATGTACATCTCCACTGCCTGGTCGAAGGTCTGGGCGCTGAATGCCGCCACCGGCGAAGTGCTGTGGACATACGATCCCGAGGTCGATGGCGCCAAGGGTGCCGACGCCTGCTGCGACGTGGTCAATCGCGGTGTGGCCGTATGGGATGGCAAGGTCTTTGTCGGCACCATCGACGGGCGGCTGATCGGGCTCGATGCCGAAACCGGCGAAGAGCTGTGGGACGTGGTCACGGTCGACCAGTCCAAACCCTATACCATCACCGGCGCGCCGCGTGTGGTGCGCGGCAAGGTGCTGATCGGCAACTCAGGTGCCGAGATGGGCGTGCGCGGCTATATCTCGGCCTACGATGCCAACGATGGCGCGCTGGTCTGGCGGTTCTACACCGTTCCCGGCAACCCCGCCGATGGCCCCGATGGCGCAGCCTCCGACGAAGCCTTCGCGGAATTTGCAGGCGAAACATGGTTCGGCGACTACTGGGAGCTGGGCGGCGGCGGCACCGTGTGGGATTCGATCGTTTACGATGCCGAATTCAATCAGTTGCTGATCGGGGTTGGCAACGGGAGCCCTTGGAATCACCGCGTCCGCTCCGATGGCAAGGGCGACAACCTGTTCCTGTCCTCAATTCTTGCGCTTGATCCGGATACGGGGGCCTACAAGTGGCACTATCAGATCAACCCCGGCGAGACCTGGGACTTCACCGCTACCCAGCAGATCACGCTCGCCACGCTCGAAATCGACGGGAAAGAGCGTAAGGTCGCCATGCAGGCACCGAAGAACGGCTTTTTCTACGTGATCGACCGGGCGACCGGAAAGCTGATCAGCGCCGAGCCTTATGCCGAGCAGAACTGGGCCGAAAGGATCGACCTTGAAACGGGCCGCCCGGTCGAAGTGCCCGAGGCGCGCTTTGCCGATGGCCCCTATCTCATCACCCCGATGGGGATCGGCGCCCACGCCTGGCACCCGATGAGCTATTCGCCCAAGACCGGGCTTGTTTACATCCCGGTGATGGAGGTGCCCAACGCCTATGCCGACGATAGCGATTTCGAGCGGCATATCGGGCGCTGGAACACCGGCGTCACCTTCATGGCCCCGCCCGAAGGCTCTGTGCCCGGTACCACGCCCGAGGCGCGCCGCGCTTACCTGTCCTCGATCACTTACGGCAAGCTCACCGCCTGGGACCCGGTCAAGCAAGAGAAGGTGTGGGAGATCCGCCGCGACTGGCCGTGGAACGGCGGCACGCTGGCGACAGGCGGCAACCTCGTGTTTCAGGGCCTGCCCGATGGCCGCTTCATGGCCTACAGCGCCGACAAGGGCGAAGAGCTGTGGAGCTGGCAAGGCGAGCGCGGGATCATGGCCGGGCCGATCACCTACCGCGTCGATGGCGTGCAATATGTTGCCGTGATGGCGGGCTATGGCGGCTCGATGGGTATGGCAACGCAGACAGACTGGATGCGCCGCCCACCGCCCAACGGCACGCTGCTGGTGTTCAGGATCGGCGGCACGGGCACGATTGCCAAGCTGCCTGAATGGAAGCCCGCCCCCTATGCCCGCAGCGATGAGGAGTTCACTCCGGCGCAACTGGCGGAGGGGCAAAAGCAGTTCTTCGCCTTTTGCAGCATCTGCCACAATGGCCCGGTCAACCCCAACCTGATGCGCAGCGCCTATGCCACCAATGCTCAGGCCTGGCGGCAGGTGGTGATCGGCGGGGCGCTCAAGGACAAGGGCATGATCAGTTTCGCACCGTGGATCGACGCCGACCAGGCCGAGGCGATCCGCACCTATGTCCTGAGCGAGGCCGAACGCCTCGCGGCAGAGGAAGAGGATGCGGAATGATGGCCAGCCCTGATCCCACCGATGTCCTGATCGTCGGCGCAGGCCCGGTGGGGCTGCTCACCGCGCTCACACTGGCGCAGGCGGGCGCCTCCGTCCGCGTGCTCGAGAAGGAGGCCGACATCATCGACAGCCCGCGCGCGGCGGTTTATTTCCCCTCCACACTGATCATCCTCGAAGAACTGGGCCTGCTGCCCGAGCTGCTCAAGATCGGCTTCACAAACGATACCTTCGGCACTCACATTCCCGAGTTCGGCTATTCCGCCGTGGTGGTGACCGAGGAGATCGAGGGTATTCCCTACGACTACCAGCTCCACGTCGGCCAGCACGAGGTCGCCCGCGTGGCGATGGACCATGCCCGCAAGCTCGGCGTTGAGGTGCTGTTCGGCCACGAGGTGGCCGCGCTTGAGGAGAACGGCGACACAGTGTCGGTCACGACTACGGGCGCGGATGGCGAACAGGTGTTCACTGCCAAGTGGCTGATCGGGGCCGATGGCGCCCGCAGTACGGTGCGCAAACTCGCCGGGATAGAATTCGAAGGCCACACCTGGCCCGAACGGTTCGTCGCCACCAACGTCTATTTCCCGTTCAACGAGCTGGGCTATCAGCAGGCCAATTTCGTGTGCGACCCGGTCAATATGGCGGTGATCGCGCAGCTTGATCGCGAAGGCCTGTGGCGCTGCACCTATATGGAGGACTCCAGCCTCCCCCTGGAGAGCTACGAAGAGCGTATTCACCAGCGCTACGAGTGGTTCATGCAAGGCCGCAAGGACTACCGAATCGGATCGTCCAGCCCCTATATGCTGCACCAGCGCGCGGCAGAAACGCTGCACAAGGGCCGCGTGTTGCTGGCCGGCGACGCTGCCCATGCCACCAACCCCTGCGGCGGGCTTGGCCTGACCTCGGGCGTGTGGACGGGCGTAGTGCTGGCCGACGTGCTTGGCGCGGTGCTGCGCGGCGAGGAGAGCGAGGAGGTGCTCGATCGCTTCTCCGACGAGCGCCGCCGCATCTTCTGGGATGTGGTCACCCCCGCCGCAACCGAGAACAAGCGCATGCTGCAGGAGGCCGACCCGGCCAAACGGCAGGAAGACCTCAAGCATGTGAAGGCGCTGAAGGACAACCCCGACAGCGGCGCACTGCTGATGCTGTTCGCCTACAAGGTGATCGGCGATGTGCTGCGCCCCGGCTCGCGCTGGAAGGATGCCGATCCGAGCGACCGGGTCGCGATCAACATCGGTGACCGGCAGGGTCAGATTCATTGACGCGCTCCTATCGCCCTGCCGACCTGCACGCGGCTGGAGCCGATAGCCCGCTCGAACTGGCCGCGCACGGTTTCTTCTGGACCGGCGGCGAGCTGATCGACCACCCGGCGGCAGGCAAGGCCATGCGCGGGCAACAGTATGTCGAATACTGGATCCCGCGCGAACTGAAGCACGAACTGCCGATCGTGATGATCCACGGCGGCGGCGGTCAGGGCACGGACTTTCTCGGCACCGCCGACGGGCGCGAAGGCTGGGTCCACTGGTTCGTGCGCCATGGCTGGGCGGTCTATCTGGTCGACCGGCCACAGCATGGCCGCAGCCCGTTCAACCCGGAGTTTCAGGGTGCGATGGGCAAACCCGGCCCGACCCATTTCCTCGAGCGGCTGTTCACCCGCCCCGGTGAGTTCGACGACAACTACCCGCAAGCCAAATTGCACAGCCAGTGGCCGGGCGATGGAACGATGAGCGATCCGGCTTTCCTCTCGTTCCTCGCCGGGACCGGCCCCACCCTCGCCGACCACGCCGCCAGCCAGATCGACGCCCAGCGCGCCGGGGCCGAGCTGCTCGACCTGATTGGCCCGGCGGTGCTGCTCACCCATTCGGCTGGTGGCCCGCCCGGCTGGCTGATCGCCGACGCGCGGCCCGAACTGGTGCGCGCCGTGATAGCGGTGGAGCCGCTCGGCCCTCCGTTCGACGCGATCAGCGGCGCGCTGCCCTATGGCATCACCCATGCCCCGCTCATGTTCGACCCGCCGCTGGCCGAAGGCGACACTCTGGCCAGCGCCGACCAGCCCTCACCGGGAGAAGGCCTCGTCGCCTACAAGGTGCAGGCCGAACCGGCACGCCGCCTCCCCAACCTCGCGCAAATGCCGATTGTCGTCGTCACCGCCGAGGCAAGCTGGATGGCGGGCGACAACCACGCCATCGTCCACTTTCTCGCTCAAGCTGGATGCCAGGTGGAGCACATGCGGCTGGAGGATCGCGGCATCCAAGGCAACGGCCACGCCATGCAACTGGAGCGCAACAGCGACCAGATTGCCGCCCTCCTTTCTCACTGGATGGTAGATCAGCACTTGACAAATAATTAGCAAATGTAACTAATTGCCGGGAGACATAATCAACCGGGATGGGCATATGCGGATTGTTTTGAAGTCGTTGGTCACGGCAAGCGCGTTCTTGGGGTTGGCTGCGGCGCATGCGCAGGAGCCGCTGCCGGCAATCTCGCGCGAATATGCTCCGGGTGACTGGCCACTCTATGCTCGCGATCATTCCGGCCAGCGCTATGTCCCGCTCGACCAGATCTCGCGCGAAACCGTTGGCCAGCTTGAGCGGGCATGGGAATTCCGCATCCGCCCGCAAGGTGGCGGGTCGATCATGGCGGGCACGGTCCCGGTGGTGATCGACGGACGCATGTACCTTCCGACAGGCGATGCCGTGGTCGCGCTTGAGGCCGACACAGGCCGCGAAATCTGGCGCCATCAGGTGGATGGGGCAACCGTGCGCCGCGCCGTCACCTATTGGCCCGGCGACTCAACGCACGAACCACGCCTGTTTTATTCGACCGGCAATGCGCTGGTCGCAATCAATGCCTCGGACGGGCAACTGGCGCGAGGCTTCGGCACCGACGGCGTGGCGCCGTTCGAGGGCGCAAGCTACCTCTACCCGCCCAGCGTCTTCCGCGATACGCTGGTGATCGGCGCGTTCACGCCCGAGCTCGACAAGGGTCCGGACGGCGACACCCGCGCCTTCGATGCCGTCACCGGCGCATTCAAATGGGCTTTCAACACGATCCCGCATCCGGGCGAGTTCGGCCACGACACCTGGCTTGACGATGGCTGGGAGGATCGCCCCGGCGCGAATATGTGGATCTGGTACACCACCGCCGATATCGAGACCAACACGCTCTACATGACGCTCGGCAGCCCCGGCCAGAACTACTGGGGTGGTGACCGTCCTGGCGACAACCTGTTCGCCAATTCGCTTGTCGCGGTCGATATCGATACCGGCGAATACAAGTGGCACTTCCAGGCCATTCACCACGAGCTGTGGGACTGGGACCTGCCCGCCCCGCCCGTGCTGGTCGATGTGGTGAAGGATGGCACGCCGATCAGGGCGCTGGCGCTTACGGGCAAGAACGGCCTGATGTACATCCTCGACCGCAACACCGGTGAGCCAGTCCATGGCGTGCGCGAACAGCTGGTGGCGCGCGGCGACGTGCCGGGCGAATGGTACTCCCCGACCCAGCCGATTCCGGTCAAGCCGGAACCACTGCAGCGCATGTGGTGGAGCCCGGACGATATCGTTTCCGCCGAGGACACCAACGAGGAACATGCCGCCGCCTGCCGCGCCCTGCTCGATAGCTACGGCGGCCAGTTCTTTAACGCCGGGCCGTTCACCCCGTTCTTCCTGCACAAGGAGGGCGATCCGCCCCGCGCCTCGATCAACATGCCGCACAATGGCGGTTCTGTCTGGGGCGGCAGCGCGGCTGATCCGACTACCGGCTACGTCTACGTCAACATCTCCGAGGGCGGTTCGATCGGCTGGATCGAGGAGCGCGATCCCGAAGGCAACTACGGCAACGGCACCCGCGGATCGACCCAGCCCTATGATCGCGGCAGCCTGATCGGACCGGGCGCCTATTCGGGCTTCAACGCCAGTTTCAAGGACGCAAACGGGCGCGATGTCAGGCTGCCTTGCATCCGTCCGCCCTGGGGCCGGATGATCGCGGTCGACGCCAACACGGGCGAAATCGCCTGGGCCACTCCGCTCGGCACCACGCCGCAACTGGCTGAGGGCAAGCGCGAGACCGGCGCGATTAACTGGATCGGCGGGGCCACCGTCACCGCCGGCGGGCTGGTCTTCATCGGCGCGACTGGCGACGGTATCTTCCGCGCATTCGACAGCCAGACCGGCGATCTCGTGTGGAGCGAGCAGCTCGACTATGCCGCGCAGACGATCCCGATGAGCTATCTCGGCAAGGATGGTCGGCAGTATCTCGCGGTGGTCGCCACCGGCAACACCGGCGCGCCGGTGCTTGACGAAAGCGGCGCTCCAGCCAATGCTGAGAGCGTGATCGTCTGGGCATTGCCGGAAGATTAGGAGAGGAACGATGCGCAAATTCCTGCTGGGGGTGGCCACCCTCGCACTCGCGACAAGTGGCGCGATGGCGCAAGACGCGGACGTCGTCACGACCCCAGAAGGCGCGGTGCTCGATACCGATCCGGATCTTGCCTACAAGCCTGGCGAGTTGAGCGAGGCTCAATTGGAAGCGGACAATTCCGAGCTTTTCACGGCTCAGGGAATGAACGTGTTCCGCCGCTTCCCCCGCGAGCTGACCGACCGGATGGTGGCCTTCTACACCGAAGCACTGGCCTTGCATTCGCTGAACCCGATCCAGCTCACCAGCTCGCAGCAAATGATTCTGACCGGGGTTGGCTCGATGCAGATCAAGCTGTCCGCCGGCCAGCAAGGCGACCGGATCTATAACCTCGAAGGCGGCTATGCCGGAGGCACTGGAATTCGCTTTCTGCTGTTGCGCTATCCCGATGCCGAGCTGGTCGCCGAACGCTTTATCGAGGCGGGTTTCGACGCGCCCGTATTCGTCGAACGGCCCGATGGCGCGAAGCAGGCGCTGGTCAGCGATCCGGCAGGGCTCGACATCGTCCTGATCGCCACGCCCGATGCGCTCGACCATTCCGACGACGGCGTGGGGGTTGGCATTCACGTCTCCGATATCGAGGAAAGCCGCGCGTTCTACCGTGACTTCGTGGGGCTGGAAGAGCTGCCCGCTTACGAAGCACCTCTGCTTGGCACCACCATCTATCCCTATGCTCTGGGCGAGACGGTAGTGCTGCTTTACAAGATGGGCGACAACCTGCCTGCCGATACCGGATCTTCCGGCATTCAATATGTCGTCAGCGATGCGGCTCTGGTCGATGCGCGTGGCAAGCACCGCAACATTCCGGTGGAAACCCCGCTCAACCGTCTTACCGGCTTCGGCCTCACCACGGTGTGGCTCAACGATCCCGATGGCGTCACCAACTACTTCGCCCAGACCAGCGCCTCGACGCCGCCGGTTACACCGGCCGACTGAACAAACGAAGGGCCGGAAAAGCCAATCGCTTTTCCGGCCCGCATGTGCTGGGTTTGCAGCGCCGAGCCTACTTCTTGACCTGAATGATATAGGCCGCAAGCTGGTCGATCTGGCCTTCGTCGATCATTCCGCCAAAGCTCGGCATGGCACCCTGGCCGTTGTTGACGATGTTGACGATGTAGCCCTTGTCGAGCCCTTCGTTGCCATCGAATTCGGGGCCGATATGGCCGGTGCCGCCAGCTTCGGCCAGAGCGTGGCATGAGCCGCAGGCGAACTGGCTGAACAGGGCCTTGCTTTCAGCCATCTGCTCTTCGGTCAGCGTGGCCTCAGTGGTTACCGGCTCCGCAGTCTCGTCGCTCGGCATGGCCAGCGCGCCAATGGCAGGCACCGCCAGCGCACCAAACCCAATCGCCGCGATACCGGCCCGGGTCCATTTGCCAAGTGCGGTCGTCTCGAATGCCATCCCTATAATCCTTCCTAATTGTAATTATTATGCGAGATAAAAATATTCCTCGCATCTGACAAGCCCAGCTATGGACAATCCAAGCTTTATGGCAGATTTACGCAACGGGGCTTGACGCAAAAAAACAGACATTGTCAACGTATGCCGTCAGCTTGGTGACAGAGTGAGAGGACAAAAGACGTTTCATGATCCGATTCCCAGCCTTTCGAACGAGCCGCATCGCCCTCCTCCCTTTGCTGACGCTTGCAGCATGTTCGAGCGAGCAGGAGCCTGCCGATCTTGCCTATGGCACCGTCCAGCAGATGATGGCCAACGAAGTGCAACCAACCGCCGACGTCTACTGGGGCGCGGTCAGGTTCGAAAGCAGGCTCGAACCCGATGGGTCGGTGACCGAGGAGGAATTCGAGCCGAAGACCGACGCCGAATGGGAGCAAGTCGCCGAGGCTGCGCGCAAGCTCCAGAGCTTCGCCGTGGAATTGCAGACCCAAGGCTATGCCGAAGGTCGCGGCGAAGACTGGCTGGTCTTTGCCAAGGGCCTCGATGACGTCTCCAAGAAAGCCGAACAGGCCGCGCTCGACAAAGACCCGGATGCGGTCTTCGAAGTAGGCGGCACTGTCTACAACGTATGCTCGGCCTGCCATCAGATGTATCCACCGGCCGAGCTGGAGACGGCCGCTGGCGATGCCCAGAGTTCCTGAGCAGACCCCCACCACACCGCTGGCCGCGCTTGCGGCGCTGACGCTGGTCGCCCTGATGCTGGCCGAACCGGCGCTGGCGCATGACGTGGCCGAGGGGGACAAGGCCTTCGTCCAGTCGATCGACGGTGCCGCACCGCTGCCGTTCCTCTATCTCGGCGCCAAGCATATGGTGACGGGATACGATCACATCGCCTTTCTCGTCGGCGTGGTGTTCTTTCTGCGTCAGCTTAAGGATGTGGTGCTCTATGTCTCGATGTTCACCATCGGCCATTCGCTCACCTTGCTCGCCGGCGTGCTGCTGGGGATCGGTGGCAACGCCTATATCATCGACGCGATCATCGGGCTCTCGGTGGTCTACAAGGGCGTCGAGAACCTCGGCGGCTTTGCCCGGCTGGGACTGACCTTCGACACCCGGATCGCGGTGCTGGTGTTCGGGCTGTTTCACGGACTGGGTCTCGCCACCAAGGTAATAGACCTCGACATGTCCTCCAATGGCCTGCTTATCAATCTGATATCGTTCAATATCGGGGTTGAGCTGGGGCAGGTCCTCGTGCTCACCTTCGTGGTATTGCTGCTCGGCGCCTGGCGTGACCGGCCGGGCTTTGCCACCTTCGCCAAGGTAGCCAACGTGGCACTGATCTGCGTTGGCTGTATTCTCACTTTCGTACAAATTTCAGGATATCTTGCGTCATGACCCAGACCGACACCAAGTCGAAACTCCCGTGGATCGTCGCGGTCCTGCTGGTGCTGGTGGGCGCCATCGCGGTGCTGTTCGTGTTGCCTGCCGAAACCGGCTACGACCCCACCGGCGTTGGGGCGAAGCTCGGGCTGACCGAGATCGCCGATCCGGTCGGCGAGGAAACACTGCGCGGCAACGAACGGATGGAGAACCAGGAAGTGCTGGTGCTGTCCGACACCGCACCCGCCCCGCTCGACGGCGTGACCGACGTCTGGGAATATGAGCTGGCCCCGTTCGAATCGGTGGAGTTCAAGTACACCATCCCCGAAGGCGAAAAGATCGCCTTCCGCTGGAGCGGCACGGGCGAACTGCACTACGACATGCATGCCCACCCGTTCGATGGCGGCACCGAAATGACAGAGAGCTACGGCATCGGCGATGCAACCCGGATGCAGGGCACCTACCTGCCTGCTTTCAGCGGCATTCACGGCTGGTTCTGGCAAAACCGCTCGCTGGACAATGTCACCGTGAAGCTCGAAGCTAGCGGCGGGATGACAAACTCAACTATCTTCGCCGCCAATGCCGAAATCGAGCGCCCTCTGGCAGGCGCACAGGCCAGCCCGGAGGGCACAGTGGCTGGGCATGAGATGCAGACGGAGGGCGGCGAGCAATAGCACACGGTCAACTCGCGCCAGACCGGCATTATTTCGGATTTTGTCAAACTCGTTACCTTTTTGCCCCTTGTTGAATGCCCCGTGAAGAGGCTAGGCAGGCTTTCGGGATCAGCCGAAAGCGGCTGCGCAGAAGTGTGGGAGCAGGATTGATTATGGCAACCGAAACCAAGCCGGGCTGGCGCCGCGTACCGGGCTTCATGCTGGGCACCGCACTGGCGCTAACTTTGGGCGCCTGTGCCACCACGCCGGGCGAAGGCCTGAACGATCGCCCCGTCTCGCTCGCCAATGTGGAATGGGATGCTTACCTCGGCGGCGAGGATTCGGCGCAGTATTCTCCGCTCGATCAGGTCAATCGCGACAACGTCAATCAACTCGAAGTAGTCTGGGAGTTCCCCACCGGCGAAGGCCGGCCGCCGCGCTTCAACCCGATCGTGGCCGGCGGGCGGATGATCGTGCTGGCGGGCGATGGTAACCTTGTCGCGCTCGACCCCGCGACCGGCGCCGAACTGTGGCGCTCGAACATCGAGGGACGCATCGGCGCGCGCGGCATCAACTACTGGGCCAGCGCCGATGGCACGGAAGAGCGGCTGATGATCGAGAACGACGGCCGCCTGCGAGCGATCAACGCCAAGACGGGTGCGTTCTTCGAAGACTTCGGCGAAGATGGCGGCGTTGATCTGCGCGGCATCCTGCGAGCCGACGGAACCGCGCCCAACGGTCCGCTGATGAACGATAACCCTGGCCGGATCTACAAGGATACGATCATCATATCCTTGCCCGCCGGTCATTATGACTATGCCTCCTCTCCTGCCGATATTGCTGCCTACGACGTGCGCACAGGCGCGGTGAAATGGGTATTCCACGTCGTCCCGCGCGAGGGTGAGTTTGGCTCGGACACATGGCCAACCGAAGATCGCGAGAAATTCGGCGGCGTGCACAACTGGTCGGAATTCACGGTCGATGAGGAAACGGGCATCGCCTATATCCCCACCGGTACTGCGCGGTATGATTTCTACGGCGGCAACCGCCCCGGCGACAATCTGTTCGCGAACTCGGTTCTGGCGCTCAATGCCGAAACGGGCGAGCGCGTCTGCCACTTCCAGACCGTCCACCACGATCTGTGGGACTTCGACCTGCCGACCGCGCCCAAGCTGATGACCATCGAGCACGACGGGCGCGAGGTTCCAGTCGTGATCCAGCCGAGCAAGCAGGGCTTCCTGTTCGTGCTCGACCGGCGCGACTGCTCGCCGATCTGGCCGATCGAGGAAGTCGCGGTGCCGCAGTCGGACGTGCCGGGCGAACACAGCTCGCCCACGCAGCCCGTGCCCACCTGGCCCGAACGCTTTGGCCGCGATCGCTTCGATGCCACGATGATCAATCCCTATATCCCCGAGGCGGATCAGGCCAAGGTGCGCGAACAGCTTGCCACCGCGCGCAACGAAGGGCTGTTCACTCCGCCCAGCCTCGGCACCGGTTCGGTCTCGTTTCCCGGCCACAACGGCGGCGTCAACTGGGGCGGCGTTGCGAGCGACCCGGTCAGGAAGCGCATCTATGTCGTCAGCCGTGAGCTGCCGCTGCTGCTGAACCTGCTGCCCGACAAACGCGAAAGTGCGCTCGAGGCCATGCCCAACAGCGGCGATCCCGATGTCATGCCCTACCGCTGGCCGACCAACTTCTGGTTGCAGTCCAACGGCATGGTGCCGATTGAGCCGCCTTTCTCGCTGCTCACCGCCTATGATATGACCACGGGTGAGAAGCTGTACGAAGTGCCCAACGGCGAGATCCTCACTTTGGAGAAACAGGGCATCACCGGCGTCGGCGCGCAGGCTCCGCGCGGCGGCCCGGTGGCAACGGCGGGCGGGCTGATCTTCGTCGGCACCGCGACCGACCGCGCCTTCCGCGCCCGCGATGCCGATACCGGCGAAGTCCTGTGGGAATACCGCTTCGATGCGGCGACCGAGGGCGTCCCGGCGATCTATTCGCTGAACGGGCGCCAATATATCACGGTGCCTGTGGGCGGCGTGGGACACTTTGCCGGTGGCCTCGGCCTGCCTGAGCCGGGTCCGAGCAAGTATGTCACCTTCGCCCTGCCAGAGAGTCAGTAATCATGGCGGGGGCAACCCGTGTAAAACGCAAGAAGGGGGAGAGGCGCAATGACACGTAAACTTTTTCTGATCGGTGCCGCCAGCCTTGCGCTCGCGCTACCCGTCGCGGCCCAGGACGCGCCGGAAGACCTCACCGTGATGCCACCGGTATCCGATACTTATCAGCCGGGCCTCACCTCATGGGGCGACCCTGACCTGCGCGGCAGCTGGCCAATCAATGACATCGCCGACCTGCCGGTCAATCGTCCGGAGCGTTATGGTAACCGGTTCTGGAAGACCGAAGAGGAAATGGCAGCCGAACAGGGCAAGGTCGAAGCCCTCGAAGAGGCCTATGAGGTCGAGGACGAGCAATCGACCATCGGCCTTGGCCACTGGATCGAGTTCGAGGCCGGAGTCCGTCGCACGTCGATGGTGGTCTCACCCACCGATGGCCGCCTGCCCGACTGGACCGACGAAGGCCGCCGTCGCTCGGCGCTGATGCGGTCGAGCTGGCCGATCGGGCAGACCTACGACTGGACCAACGACTTCGACACCTACGACCGCTGCATCACACGCGGCTTCCCCGCCGCCATGTATCCCGCGCGCTACAACAATGGCCTGCGCATTTTCCAGTCGCCCGGACAGGTCGCCATCGTGATCGAGATGCTCGGCACGCGCGTTATTCCGGTGGGCGAAGGCGGGCATTGGCCCGAGGCCGTCACCGGCTGGTATGGGTCGAGCCGGGGTCGCTGGGTCGATCACAACACGCTTGAGGTCGAAACGACCAACCTCACCACCGGCGCTTCGGTGTTCTCGAACGGCACGCTTGGCGTTCCGCGCAACAACACCACCCCGGTCAGCGAGCAAGCCAAGGTGGTCGAACGCTTCACCATGGTCGGCCCCGACACGATCACCTACGAAATGACCTATGAAGACCCAGTGATCTGGACCGCGCCCTTCACCCTGCGCGTCAACTGGACGCGCGACGACGACTACCAGATGTTCGAATACGCCTGCCACGAAGGCAACGTGCAGCTGCGCGGCTACATCAATTCCGACCGCGCCCGGCGCGAGCAGGAATATGCCCGTGGCCTGATGCTCGAACCCGTGGGTGAAGATGCCGGGCCGCCTCCGGCGATGGACCCGGCCGCCGGAGGCCTCAAGCGCCGCGAAGATTGATTTTCCAGGAGGCCGGAAAGGGGTCCGGCCGCCAACCGATTTCAGGAGAGAACGCAATGACCACTTTGAAGACCATGCTCGGACGAACGCTGTTCGTTCTGTCAGCCAGTTCGCTGGCGCTCGCGATGCCGGCTGCGGCGCAGAATGTCGTGCCCGACGATCTGACCACCATCGCACCGGTGCCGACCGATTATGAACCGCCGAAGACCAGCTGGGGCGCGCCGGACCTGCGCGGCACCTATCCGATCGACAACATCGCCAGCCTGCCGATGAACCGTCCCGCGCAGTATGGCGACCGCTTCTACCTCACCGAAGAGGAATTCGCTGCCCGGCAGGAGCAGGCGGGCCGCTCAGATGCTGCCTATGCTGCTGAGGAAGAAGCAGGCACCATCGGCATGGGCCACTGGGTGGAATCGGATGCCTCGGGCCGCCGCACTTCGCTGCTGGTCCATCCCGCCAATGGCCAGCTTCCTTCGCTGACCGAAGATGCGCAGAAGCGCTATGAGGCAGGCCGGTCGAGCTGGACGCCCAACACCAACTTCGAGTGGCTGGGCGACTTCGACACCTGGGATCGCTGCATCACGCGCGGCTTCCCCGCCTCGATGTTCCCGTTCCGCTACAACAACGGCATCCGCGTGCTGCAGGCGCCGGGCTTCGTCACCATCCAGCTCGAGATGATCCACGATGCCCGCGTTATTCCGATCGTGGCCGACAAGGCGGCCGCCGATGCCATGCGCTGGCCCGATGACGTGCGCGCCTGGATGGGCCAGTCGATCGGCTGGTGGGAAGGCAATACGCTGGTAGTCGAGACGACCAACATCGTCGCCGGCGACAGCGTGCCGCACGATACCTACAGCCGCGGGCCCTCGCCGCTCAACATGGCGACCATGGGCGTGCCGCCGTTCAACACCATCCCGACCGGCGTTAACGCCAAGGTGACCGAGCGCCTCACCATGACCGAGCCGGGCCACATTGTTTATGAGCTGACCTACAATGACCCCGAGGTCTTCACTGACAAGTGGACCGCCCGCCTCGATTGGACGCAGGACAACGACTACACGTTCTTCGAATATGCCTGCCACGAAGGCAACGTGCAGCCGCGCAACTACATCACCGCATCACGCGCCGGGCTCGAGGCGCTGAGCGAAGAAGACGCCGCGAGCAACACCTCGCACTAAGCGTCAGAGATTGGCGGGCGCTCGGATGGGCGTCCGCCAACCAGCTTTACGGCCCGCAGAAGGCCGCGACTTAACAGGGATGCCAGCCGATGCTCACCTCGCTTGCGCGTAGCGCGCTCACCGCCACGGCCTGTCTGGCCCTCGTCGCCTGTGCCACGACAGACAGCGCGATTGCGCAAGTCGCCTCGGAAACGCCGGCATCGCTCGCCGACCGAGTGGCAATGACCGAAAACGGCGCTGTGCAGGGCTCGGCAGGCAAGCTCGACGGTGTCTCGGTATTCAAGGGCATTCCCTTCGCCGCGCCGCCAGTGGGCGATCTGCGCTGGGAGCAGCCGCAGCCAGCGGCAAATTGGGACGGCGTGCGACAGGCAGACAGCTGGGGCGACAACTGCGTGCAGAACCCCGCCCCCCAGCGCTTCCCGGTCAACTCGGCCACCGACATGCCCGACAGCCCTGAAATGTCGGAAGACTGCCTTTACCTGAACGTCTGGACTCCTGCGACCGAGACCGATGCCGATTTGCCGGTGATGGTATGGCTCTATGGCGGAGCCTACAACGAAGGCGGCGGCTCTTCGCCGTTCAGCCAGGGCGACCAGCTGGCGCAGAAGGGCGTGATCGTGGTCACGTTCAACTACCGCGTCGGCTCACTCGGCTTCTTCGCCCACCCGGAGCTGACCGCGCGTAACGGCCATTCGGGCAATCAGGCCATGGGCGATGCCATTGCCGCGCTGCAATGGGTGCACGACAATATCGCGGCGTTCGGCGGCGATCCCACGCGCGTGACGATCTTTGGCGAAAGCGCGGGCGCGGCGATGAATGGCGCGCTGGCGGGCGCTCCTCCGGCTGAGGGCCTGATCACCCGCGTCATCAGCGAAAGCGGCAACTGGATGGGCCTCAACATCGCCCCCATGGTCCCGCGCGAAGCAGCCGAGCAGCGCAGCATGGCCGCCGCGCAGGAGAAGCTTGGCACTACCAGCCTTGCAGACCTGCGCGCATTGCCTGCCGAGGAAGTTTTCACCGCCATCCCCGGCCAGGGCATGATCATCGACGGGTACATCGTGCCCGAAGACCTTTCGGTGACCTTTGCCGAAGGCCGTCAGCTCAAGGTAGACGTGCTGACCGGCTCGAACGAGGACGAAGGCAGCTTCACCGCCATCTTCGGCCCGCCCGCCACGCTCGCAAGCTGGAACGCGGGCGAGGCCATGCGCTGGGGCGAACAGGTCGAGCTGGGCCGTGCAGCCTATCCGGTCAGCACCGATGCCGAGGCGCAGGCCACCGCCACCCAGCCCTTCGGCGACAACATGAGCTGGCTGCACCAGCAGTTCGCGGAATATCAGGCCGAACTCGGCCAGAAGGCCTATCACTACTGGTTCCGCCACGATCCGCCCTATGACGAGGGCCGTGCAAACCTCGGCGCCGCACATACGGGCGAAATCCCCTACGTGTTCGACAACCTGTGCGCCCCGCGCACCTTCCCCGGTGGCTCGTCGGTCGAGCAGATGTGCGGCAACCCGGAAGAGGAAGCCTTTGCCGACCTCGTCAGCCAGTATTGGGTGAACTTCGCCGCAACTGGCAATCCCAACGGCGAGGGCCTGCCGCAATGGCCCGAGGTCGATGAAATTCCTGAAGGCAAAGTGATGGTGCTCGATGCCGGGAAATCGGGCGTCGGCGACTGGATTTCACCTGCCAAGGTGCGGCTCTACGATGAGCTGTTCGAAGACAAGGTGGCAACCCCGCTCGGCCTTGCCGACTAGCAATTGCGCCCGCCCTACCGCGCCGATAGGTTCGGGTCACGCTCAACCGGCACGAAACCGGGGGCACAACCGGACAGGCGCTTTGGGAGAGCTGCGCATGACACGTAAGATGGGGACGCTGCTGCTGGCATCGGCTGGCTTGGCAGCGATGGGATTTGCTGGCGCGGTTACCGCACAATCGGCCAATGGCTTCGCAGAGCAGGTGGAACGCGGGCGCCAGACCTATGCAGCCCAATGCGCGATGTGCCACGGGGCCGATCTTGCGGGCGGCCAGTTCGCCGGAGCGCTCAAGGGCGGAGCCTTCCTTGGCAAATGGGGCGAAGTGCCCGCCGCCGAGCTGTTCGACTATATCCACCGTTCGATGCCGCCAGGCGGCTCCAGCGCACTCGATGAGGGCGACTATTTCGACCTCACCGCTTTGATCCTTTCGGAAAACGGCGTGACGGGCGAAACCGCGCTGGGCTTTGCCGGTGGCCAGTTCGCGGATCCGCAGTTGCCCGCTGCCCCGCCTGCCGAAGAAGGCAACGAACTGGCCATCGGCGGCATTACCGACCGTTATCCCTTTCCCGCTGCGCCCGAGCCGGTAGACCGCTTCGCGAACTACACCCCCGTGACCGAGGCGATGCTCTCGGATCCGGCACCGGAAAACTGGCTGAGCTGGCGTCGCGGCCATGAAGGGCACGGCTATTCGCCGCTCGCGCAGATCACCCCAGAGAACATCGCCACGATGCAAGTCGCCTGGTCACAGGCGCTCCCGCCGGGCGCAACAATGAACGAACCGCTGGTGCGCGACGGCGTGCTCTACGTGTTCGGCTTCGGTGACAGCGTGTTTGCGTTCGATGCCGCCACTGGCCGCCAGTTGTGGCGCTATGACAGGCGTTTGCCCGACGACGTCGCGCCGCTCTCGAAGAAGGCGATCGCGCTCTATGGCGACAAGCTCTACGTCGCGACCTCGGACAATGCGCTGGTCGCGCTCGATGCGCGCAGTGGGCGCCCGGTGTGGGACGTGAAAGTCACCGACCGCGCCGGAATGCGCAGCAACGGCGGACCGCTGGCCGCCGATGGCGTGATCATGACAGGCCTCGCCACACAGGAGCCCGGCGGCGGAATAATCGCCGCTTTCGATGCCGAAACGGGCGAGCACCTATGGACCTTCGACACCGTCGCCAAGACCGGCACCGAGGGCGGCGACACCTGGAACCGGGTGCCTGATGAAGAGCGGCGCGGCGGCTCGGTCTGGACCAGCGGCACCTATGATGCCGAAACCGGCCTTGCGCTCTGGGGTGTGGCACAGACCTACGACACCGGCCCCTACCGCGACGCTCTGCCCGGCGCGAACAACGACGGGCTGTTCACCAATTCCACCCTTGCTTTCGTGCCGCGCACCGGCGAGCTGAAGTGGTATTATCAGCACATGCCGAACGATCAGTACGATCTCGACTGGGTGTTCGAGCGCGTGATCGGCGATCTCGACGTGAACGGCGAACGTCGCCATGTGGTGATGACCGGTGGCAAGGAAGGGCTGTTCGACACGCTCGACGCCTCGACCGGCGAATATATCTCGACCGTCGACATGGGCTTTCAGGACTTCATCACCGCCATCGATCCGGTGACGGGCCGCAAGAGCGTAGATCCGACCAAGCTGCCCGGGCGAGACAAGCCTTCGGTCTTCATGTGTCCGCACGCAGGCGGCGGACGCAACTGGAGCCCCACCGCCTTCAACGAGGCCAGCGGCACGCTGTTCGTCAACGCGCGCGACACCTGCATGGAGCTGCGCCCGGTGGCCGAAGGCGGCTTCCTCTCAAGCGGGGTCAACGTGTTCTATTCAGCGCCTGAAGGTTCCGACGGCAATTTCGGCTTCGTCCAGGCCATCGACATGGCAAGCGGCGAGGTGAAGTGGGAGACCCGCCGCCGCGCACCTTACGACATGGGGATGCTTGCCACGGCCAGCGGGTTGCTGTTCACCGGCGGGATGGACGGCGACTTCCTCGCCTATCGGCAGGACAATGGCGCGCAAGTGTGGCGCAGTGCGCTCACCGGCGTCCCAAATGGCTCGCCGATCACCTATGCGGTGGACGGCAAGCAATATGTCGCGGTTGTGGCGGGCGCGGGCAATCCGCTCTCGTTCGGCCTACCGGGATTCACTCCTGAATTGGCGACACCCGCCGTCCCATCGGCGGCCATCACGGTCTTCGCCCTGCCGGAGTGAACCATCTGCGCGAGCATGAAAAAGGGGGCAGGCGAACCGTGGTCCGCCTGCCCCCTTTTTCGTAGCTTTCAAATCCGGCTCAGGCGCCCGCGCAGGCGATCCCTGCCAGCATGCTGACGATGAAGCCATCATCGCCCTGGCCCACCATGTAGCAATCGTAGATACCCAGCGTGAAGCCAATCGCACGGCCGAAGAACACAATGGTGATCCAGAAGATCAGCGAGGTAATGCCCGCCACCTTGGCGCCCGTCGGCACGACCGGCGAGGTGTCCCAGTTGGCCACCGTCTTCCACGTCACGAAGTGGAAATAGGCCATGTTGAGGCCAGCAATCGCCAGCAGGGCCATCTTGCCCATGAAGAACGGGTTGATCATGTAGCTCGATGTCTTCGAGATGTAGAGCAAGGTGCCGGTAATCGCCGCAAGGATGAAGCCGCCCCATGTCCACTTCAGCGTGTCGCGGCTCATCGAGGTGATCGGATAGTTCTTCGAGGCGACGCCGAGCAGGCGCAGATCCATCACGAAGATCGTGCCGAGCACGGTGACGAGCGCGATCACGTGAATCGTCTCGATTGTTGGGAAGGCCCAGGTGCTTTCGGCGATGAAGATGCCGAGCGGAGTGTACTGGATCGATTCCCAGATCGTCGTCGGTTCAGGATAATACATGTCTTACAAACTCCCCCTTACACCGGCACGTAGGCGATCCAGCGACCGCACACGATGATCAGACACCACAGCGCCATGATGAGCCAGCCGGTGGCCTTCGCCCCGCCGGTCCCGACATACGATACGCCCGCAGTCTGCGCGGCGGCGCGGACCGAACCTATCCAAGAAAGCGAGACGAGGACCATCACGACCAGCGCGATCATCTTTATCCAGAACACGGCGTTAATCATGTTGCGCACCGGCTCGGCCATGATCATGGAAAGGCCGGAAAGCACGATCACCACCAGCCCCCAGCGCACCCACGGCACGAAGCGCGCAGCGGTCTGCTCGAAGGTAAGTCCGGCACCTGCCATGCCATTCACCCGCAGCACTATCATTAGCACCGACCCGAAAGCGGCGCCGATCGAAAGGATATGAATCGCCTGAGCGATAGGCACGTTCCAGAAATTCTCGACCATGAACAGACTGAATGCGGTTTCCTGCATCCAGAATGCCCAGTCGAGAAGGACCGTGCCTCTCATCCAGTCCGTTATATTGAAAAGTAAATCGCCCATCGGCCCTGTACCCCTCGTTGTTTTGGCTCGTAGTTAAGGTTTGTTGCCGCAGCCAGATTGATCCTGTCCGAAGCCCCCTTACCTTGATTTCGCGCAAACCCGCTAGCGGTCATCCGTCCTTCCGCCAAGCCCAATTGCCATATTTCATTACTAATTGCAATTTTTTGTATTCTATGCTTTTACGCGTTTGCGTGTCGAATAAAGGCGTTGTTTCCCGTGCTTTGCGTTGCAGTTGAGGGTTTATCCTCGCGCCGAAGTCCCGCCTCGGCTTTTCGTCGCGAGAAGGCATTGTCAAACTTGGACCTGCGGTTTAGGACAGAATCAACAAGTCGCCTGAACCGGCAGAGCGACATCAGGCGAGAGGGTGATTCGGCAGCAATGGCTATGCGAGCAATGCTTAAGGCAGGAACTGCTGCCTTGCTGGCCTGCACTGCGGCCAGCGGCCTTGTTGCACAGGGCGTGCCTGCCGATGGCGACTGGCCCAGCATCCAGCGAGACGCCGCCGCTACCCGTTATTCGCCGCTGACCGAGATCAATCGCAGCAATGTGGACGACCTGGCCTCGGCCTGGTCCTATCCGCTGCGCGCTTTCAACACTGCTGTCCCCATCGTCATCGATGGCGTGATGTATTTTCCGGCGCAAAGCAGGGTGGTGGCGCTCGATGCCGCCAGTGGTGAAGAAATCTGGGCTCATGAAGGCGACATGCCTCCCGGACCGAACGGATTCTCCGGGCGCGGCGTCAGCTACTGGCCGGGCGACGCAAGCCATGGCCCGCGCATTCTGGTGACGGCGGGCGACCGTATCCACGCGCTCGATGCCGCCACGGGAGAGCCCGTGGCCGATTTCGGTGACAGCGGTTCGATTGCGATGGGCGGCCCGGGCTATGGCGGCACGCCCACGGTAGCGGGCAACACCATGATCATCGGTGCGGCCTCCCTCGAAAACCCGCAAGGCCCAGCAGGCAATCCGCGCGGCTATGACATCGTCACCGGCGAGCGCTTGTGGGAGTTCGACACCACACCCGACGAAGGCCAGCCCTATAGCGAGACCTGGGGCGATGGCTGGAAGGATCGCGGAGGCACCAACATGTGGGGCTTCCAGGCGACCTACGACGCCAGCACCGGGATCGCCTATCTCCCCATCGCTGGCCCGGCGCACAATTATTACGGCGGCGACCGCCCCGGCACCAACGTCTACGGCAATTCGGTGGTCGCGGTCGACGCGCGCACCGGTGAATACAAGTGGCATTTCCAGACCGTGCACCACGATCTGTGGGATATCGACATGAGCAATGCCGGTCCGCTGATCCCGGTCGAGACAGAGACGGGCGGCCACATGGCCTTGGCCAATATCGGCAAGTCCAGCTACTTTTACCTGCTCGATGCCGAAACCGGCGAACCGGTGCACCCGGTCGAAGAGCGGCCCGTTCCACCTGGCAATGTACCGGGTGAGTACTATCACCCGACCCAGCCCTTCCCGGTCGTCACCCCGCCGCTGAGCCGGGTCGAGATGACCTATCAGGACATCGTCAGCCCTGAGGATACCACGCCCGAGCATTCGGCAGCCTGCTATGCCATGTGGGAAAAGGCGGGCGGCTTTTTCAACGCAGGCCCGTTTACGCCTTTCCTTTATAAGGAAACCGATGCCGAGCCGTTGTCGACGATCCAGTTGCCGGGCGGTACCGGCGGCGTGAACTGGGGCGGCGCGGCAGCCGATCCGACCACCGGCCTCGTCTATGTGAACGCGCAAGACACATCGCTGATGGGCTGGGTCGAAAAAGTGGAAGGCGGCAAGCCCTATAGCTTCGACGCCACTTCGGCGCCCGAGTATGACCGTGCCAGCGTCGACGGCAAAGGCCCGTTCTTTACCTTCAGCGCTCCACTTTCGGGTAAATATGACGAACGCGGTCGCCCGGTCGGCACCAGCGCGCCGTGCTACAAGCCGCCGTGGGCGCGCCTCACTGCCGTAAACGCCAACACCGGTGAGATCGCCTGGGCGGTGCCGCTCGGTCTGTTCGAGGAGCTGCCCGAAGGGCGCCAGGTGCTCGGCAATTCAGGCAGCGCGGGGCCGAGTGTGACCGCTGGCGGACTTGTGTTCGTCGGCGCCACCAACGATAAGCGCCTGCGCGCCTTCGACGCTGCCACTGGCGAGCAGCTCTGGGAGAGCGTACTTAACGGTAACGCCAATGCGAACCCGATGACCTATCGGGGCCGCGACGGCAGACAGTATGTCGCAATCAATGCCGGCGGCATGATCGCGGCTTTCGTACTCAATCAGTAATCGCATACAGGAGAGGTCATGCGGGGGATTAAACATTTGAGCTTGATGGCGGCATCGGCGCTGGCCTTTACCGGCTTCGCAACCGTGCCCGCCACGCCGGCACTTGCCGAGCACCACGAAGCCAGCGCCCCGGCGCGCATCGGCGATGCACCGAACATCAACGGTGTGTGGCAGGTGATGAATTCGGCCAACTGGAACCTCGAGCCGCACAGCGCCGGCCCGAATCCGCTGCCCGAAGGCGATACCCTGCTCGGCGCAATCGGGGCGATCCCGGCCGGTCTTGGCGTGATCGAAGGCGGCGAGATTCCGTATAAGCCCGAGGCACTGGAGCGGCTCAACCAGAACCGCGAAAACGTGATCAGCTGGGATCCGGAAGCCGCCTGTTACCTGCCCGGCATTCCGCGTGCGACCTACATGCCGCACCCGTTCCAGATCATCCAGGGCGATGGCGACGATATCCTGATCGCTTATGAATATGCCTCGGCCAACCGGGTAATCCACATGGAAGAAGTCGGCATCCCGCCGATCGACACCTGGATGGGCACCTCTTACGGCCAGTGGGAAGGCGATACGCTCGTCGTCACCACACTGGCGCAGGGTCCGGGTCTGGTGAAGCTGCCCGGCGGCGAGATGATCGACGGCGTGACTTGGCTCGATCGCACCGGCAACTACCTTACCAATCACGCCACGGTGACCGAACGCTTCACCCCAATGGGGCCGAACCACATCGAATACGAAGCCACGATCGACGATCCGACGATCTACACCCGGCCGTGGACCATCAAGATGCCGCTGTACCGCCACATGGAAGAGAATGCGCAACTGCTTGAATTCAAGTGCGTGCCGTTCTCCGAGCACCTGCTCTACGGCGACTTAATCGAAGAGTAATGTTGGGTCGGGCAAGTAGACAAAGTCAATTTGAAAATTGTCCGAAACCCGGGGATTTTGACAAGGAGTAAACCATGCAGATCAAGAAGCTCAGCGCTGCCGCAATCGGCGCCGTGCTGGCGATCACCGCAGTGGGCGCCGCCGCGCACCACTCGTTCGCCACCGAATTCGACCGCAACAAACCGATCCGCCTTTCGGGCAAGGTCGTGATGTTCGAGTGGGTTAATCCCCACTCCTGGATTCACATCGACGTGAACCGCAATGGCAAGGCCGAACGCTGGCGCATCGAAGGTGGCGCGCCGTCGGCTCTGCTGCGTCGTGGCTGGAACAGAAACTCGTTGCCCGCGGGCACCGACATCATCGTCGACGCCTTCCAGGCGCGCGATGGCGACACCCGCGCTTCGGCTGCGGAAATCCGCTTCCCGAACGGTCGCGAGCTGTCGCTCGGCAACCCGACCACCGAGGCCGTGGCCGCTGCGGCCCGTCGCGCCGGCAACTAAGCCAGAGCGCAATCGAACACACGAACGGGGGCCCGCGCGGCCCCCGTTTTCGTTTTTGCGCCGACGATTGACTTTGTTCGGCCGGAACGCTTCACCCTTCACCAAAGGGAGAAAAACCAATGTCGGCCAAGCACCACGCGATTGTTCTTGCACTATTGATCGGCGCCTCCGCGACGTCTGGATTCGCCCAGGACACAGCAGAGACGCCTACCACTTGCCTCCCGCAAGGCCCCTTCGCGCAGATGGACTATACCTCGGTCGAGGTGCTGGCCGATGGGCGCGTGACCTTCCGCCTGTGCGCGCCCGATGCGCAGGAGGTTCGCGTCACCAGTACCGACATCGATCCGATCATCCCGGCAGGCTTCGGTGGCGGTCCGCGCGGCTTGCCGCTGACTCGTGATGCGAGCGGACTGTGGTCGGGCACCACCACCCTGCCCGTTCCAGCCGATACCTATCGCTTCAATTTCGAGGTCGATGGCGCGCGCGTTCCCGATCCGCTCGCGACCACTTTCAGCCGCGAGCGCAGTGGCATCAATTCTACCTTCGAGGTGATCGGCCCAGAGGGCGCATTCCAGAGCTATGACCCGGCAATAGCGCACGGCGTGGTCAGCCGCGTCGAGTACTGGTCGTCCACGCTCGATACCAAGCGCGAGGCCTACGTCTACACGCCAAGCGGTTACATGACCGGTAGCGACAGCTATCCCGTGCTCTATCTGGTCCATGGCGCGGGCGACAGCGCCGATAGCTGGACCAGCGTCGGCCATGCCAACTACATCGCCGACAACCTGATCGCCGCGGGCGAGGCCGAGCGGATGATCATCGTCATGCCCTTCGGCCACACGCCTGCCCGCGAGGGGGCGGACATGCTCACCAACACCGATTTCGGCGACGACCTCACCCGCGACCTGATCCCCTTTGTCGACAGCCATTTCCGCACCATCGCCGAGGCCGATCACCGGGCCATGGCCGGGCTGTCGATGGGCGGCGCGCATACGCTGCGCTTTGGCGTGACCCGGCCCGACCTGTTCGGCGAGGTGGGCATCTTCTCGATGGGTCTGGGGCTGTCAGGCCCTTCTGACGTGGCGGACTATGTCGCGGCCAATACCGATGCCCTGCAAGCCCGCGCGGCTTTGTCCGAGCCGGTCTACTATGCGATGGGAACCGAGGATTTCCTCTACGGCACCGTTGCCCCCACCCGCGCAATGTTCGCCGAGCAGGGCATTACCGTGGACTATAACGAGACCGGCGGCGGCCACACCTGGATCAACTGGCGCCGCTATCTCAAGGGTTTCCTGCCGCGTCTGTTCCGCTAGTTCGAGGTAGCGAGCGCAGCACCGATCTCGGCAAAGTCCGAGCGCACTTCGCTCAAGGCCTCGGCATTGAACGCCATCACGCAATCGAGGATCGTCTCGCGGGCGGCGGTGTAAAGGTGCTCGAGCGCGCCAGCGACGGGGTTGCTGCGGTCGAGGCCCATTTCCAGTGCGGTGATGGCGGCGATGGCGCGGGTCAGCCCATCGGAGCGGGTGGTGGTATCGTCCGCCTCGTTGGCGCGGATCGCGCGACCCAGTTCGCTCACCACCTGCTCGAAGCAGATCGCGACGAGATCCTTGTGGTCCGAACCGAGGATGCGGGCATTGACCTGCACCTTGCGATAGGCGTCATGCGGGTTCTGGCCGAGCATCAACATCGTTACTTGCTCGCATTCCAGGCGTCGATCTGCTGCTGCAGGAACGACATTGTCGACTGCGACGCCGCGACGCGGGCGTCGGCCTTGGCGAAGCGCGAGACCATTTGAAGTCGCAGGGCTTCCTGCTTCTCGGCGATCTCGGCGGTCATCTCGGTGACCTTCTCCGCCTGACCCTGATAACGCTTGATCGAAGACGCAATCGAGTTGGCATCGCCGGTCGAGCTGGCGCTGCGGGCGAGCTTGTCGAAGGTCGAATAGACGCCATAGAGGCCCGTGGTGAACATCGCGGCAACGCCATCGGGGTCGCGCTCAAGCGTCGCCGCGAGGCGATCATCGTCGATCTTGAAGGTGCCGTCGCGGTTGATAACAAGGCCAAGGTCGCTCAACGTGCGCGGGGCATTGCCGGTGGCATTGGGCATCACGATCGAGCCGGGCAGCTGCGACAGCGCCAGCTTGAGCGAACGCGCACCCGGGTCGCCGCGCAGTTCACCACCCTGGACGGCGGTGGCGCGGTTCAGTTCGGACACCACTTCGTTCAGGGCCGTGACCAGATCGGACATGGTCTGCGGCACGCCCCCAGTGGTGTTGGCGAAGGTAATATCCGTGGGCGCGCCGATGTTGGTGCCGGTGAGCGTCAACTGCAAGCCCGGCGCAATCTGCCCGGTGCTGTTGCTCTTGCTCGTCATCTCCAGCCCGTCGAGCGTGAACATCGCGTCCTGCGAGACTTCCTTGAGCTGCGCGGCAGCGCCGCCCGCAGGGTTCCAGGCGAGCGCGGCAAGGCCTTCCTCGCCGGGCGTCTCAGTCGCTTCGATAACGAAGCCGCTCTGCTCGCCCTCGGCGCCCTTGAACACCAGTTGCGGGCCGTTGACGGTCTGCGCGACATAGGCCGAGACACCGGCTCCGGCCGCGTTGATGCTGCTGGCGATGTCGTTGAGGGTCGAGCCGCTGGCGATCGTAATATCGACCGCCGCCTGCCCGGTATCCTCGGTGAAGGTCGTGCCGTCCATCTTGCCGAAGCGAATGGTGAGCGAACCGGCGCCAACCGGATCGGTGGCCGAGGCCATGGCCGGCCCGGTGAGGACCTGGCGCTTGGCCAGCTGCGTCACTTCCAGTGAATAGCTGCCCTTGCCGATGGTGCCGAGCGGGGTGCTGGCCGTGGCAACCGAACTGTTCGCCACCTTGGGCAGCGGAGCGAGATTGCCGGTGCGCACAAGGTCGCCAAGCGAACTTGCGAGGGTGGAGAAGCCGTTCTTGATGTTCGAGGCAGCGGTAATCTTCTGCTCAAGCAGCTCGCCCTTGGCGGTTAGCCGGTTGGTGCGCTGCTCGAACTGCGCCGCCGCCAGGTCACTGGCGAGCTGGGTCATGTTGATCCCGCTGCCTGCGCCAAGCGTCGTGATGATCGAGCTTGCACTGCTGGTTGAGGTGCTTTCCATGACTGCTAGAACGGCCCTTCCCTGCTGCGATTAAGCCGATGTACGGCCATCGGCGTCGAATTGCATGTCAACCGGAACGCTGACCTGCGGCATCGGCGGAGTCTCGCCCCGGCGGATCGACAGCACGAAGGCAACAATGGCGGCGACTGCTGCGTAAAGCTCCTCGCGGATCATCTGCCGTTCACGCGTGGTGTAGAACAGCGAACGCGCCAGCGGCGGGTATTCGAGCACGGGAATCTGCATGTCGGCCGCCACTTCGCGGATCGCCAGTGCCTTTTCGCCGCGCCCCTTGGCAATCACGATCGGCGCGGAAGCCTTTTCGGGGTCGTAGGCCAGCGCAACCGAGAAGTGGGTCGGGTTGGTGATGACGAACTGCGCGTCCTTCATCGCGGGACCAAGCGCACCGGTTGCAATCTCGCGCTGGCGCTGGCGGCGCGCGGCCTTCGTCTCGGGCGAGCCTTCGCTTTCCTTGTTCTCGTCGCGCATTTCCTGATGCGTCATTTTCAGCCGTTGATCGCGCCGGAACCACTGGATCGGCAGGTCAATCATCGCGATGATGACGAGCCCGCCAGCCAGCGCCGCGACCAACGAGATACAGGCGCTCCACGCGATTTCGAGCTGCCGCGCCAGCGTCACGCGGCCGAGCTCGGAGATATCGGGCAGCGTCATGCGCATCCAAACATAGGCGATTGTGCCCAGCAGGCCGACCTTGAGCAGGCCCTTGCCCATCTCGATCCAGCCCTGCGGTCCGAAGATGCGCTTGAGGCCGGAGACCGGATTGATACGCTTGCCCTTGAACTGCAGGTTCTCGGTTACCCAGCGCCCCTCGCCAAACGAGAGCTGCGCCACCAGCGAGGCGGCGGGCACCATCAGGCCGAGGATCACCACCGGCACTGCGACATCGGGAATGATGGCAAGCACGTCACCCGCCCCGCCCCGCTCCAGCGAATTGGCATCGAAGGTGAGCGCGGTGATGACCAGCTTGCGCAACTCGTCGAGCACCCACGGCCCGGCCACGATCATCCAGGCGAGCCCGGTAATGACGGTGGCGGCGGTGGCCAGCTCCTTGCTGCGCAGGACATCGCCCTGCTTCGCCGCCTCGCGCCGTTTGCGCGGGGTTGGCGCAAAGGTTTTTTCGCCGCTGCTCTCCTGGCTCATGGCGTGATCACCAGGGCTACGTTGTCGAGGCCAGTGCGGGCGATGGTCTCGAACTCGGCATAGATCAGCGGCGAGGCCACGATCAGCGCGCCCAGCCCCGCCAGCACGCCCGAGGGCAGGCCCAAAGCGAACAGGTTAAGCGAAGGCGCCGAGCGGCTGAGAATGCCGGTCAACAGCTGAACCATCAGCAGCACCAGCGTGATCGGCAGCGAGATGAGCAGGCCGAACTGGAACAGCTGCGTGCCGAAGCTGGCGATCAGCATCGTGCGGTCATCGCCGAGCCAGGTCTCACCGGGCGGAAAGGAGGCATAGCTCTGCACCACCAGCTCCAGCCACTGGAGATGTCCGCCTAGAGCTAGAAAGATAAGCGTGAGCACGATGGTGAAGAACTGGCCGAAGGCGGTGATCTGCGTTCCGGCCTGCGGATCGGTGGTCATGGCCATGGAAAGGCCCATCGCCCCGCCGATCACCTCGGCGGCAAGCACTGGCCCGGCAAAGGCGATCTGCAACACGAAGCCCAGCGTCAGCCCCAGCACCACCTCGCCTGCAACCGCAAGCAAGCCCGCGAGGCTGAATATCTCTGCAGGCGCGGAAACGTCGGTCCATACCGCTACGAACACCGCGATGGCACCGGCGGCGATCACGCGCACCTGCGCGGGCACGGCCATCGCACCGAAAATCGGCGCAGCGAGCATCGCCGCGCCGATCCGGGTCATCAGGAAGACCACCCGCCAGAATTCGGCCTCGAGCGGTCCGATGCCGAACGACAGGCCGCTCATCGCCCGATCATGGCAATCTGGTTGAAGATTTCGTTCAGGAAGTCGGACAGGAGCACCATCATGCTCGCGCCGAGCACCACCAGCACCAGCGAGATCGCGGCCAGCTTGGGCACGAAGGTCAAAGTCTGCTCGTTGACCGAGGTCGCCGCCTGGATCAGGCCGACCACAAGGCCGACCGCAAGGCTGGCGATCAGGATTGGCGCGGCGATCAGCGCGGTGGTCCACAGCATCCGGTCGGCAAGCGCCAGCATGGCGGGCATTTCATCCATCGATCATCGCTCCGCGCTATAGGAAACTGGCCGCGAGCGAGCCCATCAGGAGCGCCCACCCGTCGACAAGAACGAACAGTAACAGTTTGAAAGGCAAGGAGACGAGCATCGGACTCATCATCATCATGCCCAGGCTCATCAGCACCGAGGAGACGACCAGATCGATCACCAGAAAGGGCAAAAACAGCATGAAGCCGATCTGGAACGCAGTCTTCAATTCGCTGGTGACGAAGGCCGGAAGCAGGATCGAAAACGGCACCTCTGCTTCGGAGGTATAGCCGGGATGCTTGGCAAGGTCGGTGAACATCGCGAGGTCGGTCTCGCGGGTCTGGCGGATCATGAAGGCGTGGAAGGCATTGCCTGCCCGCTCGATCGCCACTTCGGCGCCGATGGTGTCAGCGGAATAAGGCTGGATCGCCTCGGCATTCACCCGCTCCAGCGTGGGCGCCATCACGAACAGCGACAGAAACAGCGACAGCCCGATCAGCACCTGATTAGGCGGCGACTGTTGCAGGCCCAGCGCCTGACGCAGAATGGCCAGCACGATGATGATGCGCGTAAAGCTCGTCATCATCAGGATCAGCGCGGGCAGGACCGTGAGCAGGCCCATCACCAGCAGCAGCTGGAGCGACAGGCTCAACGCCCCGTCCGGGCCGTTCGACAGCTCGCCAAAGGCACGGTCAAGCGCGCCGGGAACCGCCGCCTCGGTCGCCGCCTGCGCATGGGCCAGCGCGGGCGTCAGCAGTGCGCCGAGCGCAGCGAAAATGCCAAGCGCTCGTTTACCGTAAATGGTCATTGGGTGAACTCGTTCTCCACGAGGTCGGCCAGGCTTTGCTGCTCGGCCTTTGCCTTGGCCTTAGCCTGAACGCGGCTTTGCGCAGCGCATTCGGCCAGCCAGGTGAAGCCGCTCTTCGAAGAGGCCACGAGAATATCGCGCCCATTGTATTCGATTACCGCCAGCCGCTGGCCGGGCGAGAGCATCATCGTCTCGACGACCTTGATCGTGCGCTGACGGCCCTCGCCACCAGCGCCCACCTGCGTCTGCAGCTTCTTGGCCAGCTTGAGGCTGCCCCAGATCATACCCGCAATCAGCGGCAGCAGGATCGCGAGTTTGAGCAGATACCAGCCCACGTCACAGGCCTCCGACCGGCCCGTCAGCGGCGGGCGTGGCAGTGATCGCGTCTTCCGCCTCACCGCCCGCAAGTTCGATGATGCGAAGACCGAACCGGTTACCCTCGGCCACCACCTCGCCACGCGCCACGACCTTGCCGTTGACCAGCAGGTCAAGCGGTTCGTCGATCAGCCGATCGAGCATGATCACCTGGCCCTCGCCCAGCGCGCAGATATCGCGCAGGCGCATCGACGACGATCCCAGCTCGACCGAAACGGCAACGTCGATGTCCTTCAGCATACCAAGGTTGGCAAAGGGAATGGTCACGCATTGTCTCCTGTCAGCATCACGCGGTCGAGTTGCAGCGCGACGCGATCGTCCTGTTCACCCATGGCGCCGCTGGCGACACGGTGTTTGCCGACGAACAGCGGCACCGAGCGCGCAACGGCGATCGGCAAGACCTGCCCGGGCTTGAGATTCATGAGCTTGCTCGCAGGCACCTTCATCTCGGCCAGACGCGCGCGCATCGCCAGCGGCACATCGGCAATGGCGGCCGGCAGAATTTCCGGGACGACCGGCTTGGGCTGCGCCCCGCCCTCGTTGAAATGATTCAGCAGGCGCGACACCGTGCCAGGGCGGCAGGCAAGCCGCAGAGTGATCGCCGGGCCCTCGGGCGCAACAACCGACAGCGGCATGACGACCGCGTCGGACTGGCCGGGAAACACCGCCAGCTTGGCATAGTCGGTCGAGAAGGTAGCCTCTTCGCCTGAACGCAGCGCGGCGGCATCCAGACAGGTGCCGAGCGCCTGCGTCAGCGCGCGCGCCAACCGCTTGAGCAGCAATTCAATGGAGCTTGGCAGCTTCCTATCGGGCTTGAAATCGGCCGCTCCGGCGTCGCCGCCGAACATAGCTTCGAGCCGGGCGAGGATCGGCGGCAGGGCGAAGGTGGCAAACAGCCGCCCGCCCGCATCGCCAACCGGCAGGATGAAATTGCCCGCAACGGGGTCGATCTTCTCGGCCAGGTCGCGCGCCAGCATCACCTCGGCCTCGCCCGCCTCGCAGGTCCAGCCACTGGAATTGAAAACCGTGGCCATACGCGTCGCAAGCGCGGCTTCGAGCGCGCTGCCAAGGCGGCTGAATGCGGTCAGCCGGCTATCGGCATCGGGCTTCGCCGAGACCAGCGCCGCGCAGTGCATGGCCGCGCGCCGTTCCGCCACAAAGGACTGGTTCATGTTCATTGGACGATCAGGCTCCGGAAGTAGACCTTGTCCACGCCGCCGAAGCCTTCTTCCTCTTCGAGCACATCGTTGATCGCATCGACCATGCGCTGCTGCAGCCGTTCCTTGCCGACCGGGCTGGCAAATTCCATCTCGTCGGTGTCTGAAAGCTCGATCAGGATCTTCGAACGGATCGCCGTCTCGTGCTTCTTCAGCCACATCAGCACACGACCGTCACGCCGCGTGGAGGCAGCGAGGCCGAGCTGGACCATGGCCGGAGAACCGCGCAGGTTCGAAGTAAATTCGTTCTCGAAGTCGTAGTAGGCGGTGCGATATTCGCTGCCGCTCTCGCCGGGCACATAGGCGGCATCGCCCTCACCCTCGCCCTCTGCGCTGGCATAGGGGTCTTCTTCGCCCTTCTCGACCAGCTTGGGGCCTTTTTCCTCCTGGGCCTCGGCATGGCCGCCGATGATGCCGGCCGCCATCAGGCCGAACACGCCGCCGCCACCCGCCGCCAACATGACCAGCGGCAAAACGATCTTGCCGATCAGGCCGCCCTTCTTGGCGCCCTCATCGCCCTCTTTCCTGTCCTTGCTCATTGCCGAATTCCCTTAGCCGTCATGCCAGCACGCCGCGGCGGCTGCCCGATTCCGTGCTGCCGGCAGACCTGCCCGCCCCACTGTCAGAACCTGCTGCCTGTGATTGCGCGAATATGGATAATTGCGGATTTTCCGGTTCATACGTATTTTTACCTGATCCGCCATTATGACCCGCGCTGTTCTGCGAATTTTCGCCCCCTGCGAGGGTGGCCTGCCCCTGCCCATCGGAGCGTTGGCTGGAGGCCTGATTTCCGTTGTTGCCGGTATTCTGGCCGGTGTTCTGTCCCGAACTTTGCGCTGCGCCCGACTGGGCCAGCGCCTGCCCCACGGCATGGCGCAGTTCGGCCGGAGCACCGGGCAGATCGACGCTCAGCCGATCATCGGCGCGCAGGCCCACTGCGAGCGTGACCCGGCCGAAGTCGGGGTGGCTCAATTCGATATGGCTGCGCTCGGACCGCGCGGCGACGCGCGTTTCGATCAGCCGATCGACCAACTGTGCGAGCGAAGTATCGGTCGGGCTGGTCGGCGCTGCGCCGGTCGGATGGACCGGGGCCGATCCGACCCTGACGGCGGAGCCCGCGTCGGCGAACGGCGAGGAGGAAGGTTCTGCAGCCGGGGCCTTGGCCGCCGCCGCCGCTGGTGCGGCAGCGAGGCGCGCCTCGCGCAGTTCCTTGAGCGACTTCAGATCGCTCTTCTCACCGCCATCGGCACCGGCGAGCAGCTGGGCGGTGGAGGCGCCTTCGCGCGCGTCCTTGCCAGCCTCGGGCGCAAGAGCGGCTTCACCCAGCGAGGGCTGCGCGGTCGCGTTGTTCGATTGGCGCGCAGGGGCGAGGATCGTCTGCTGCGCCTGTTCCCAGGCCAGGCCCTGCGCCCGGCCACCACGCAACTGTTCCAATTCGCCTGGGCGCGGAGCGGCATCTTGGCGCAGGGGCGCTGGGCTTGCAGGGGTCTCGGCACCGTCACCCGATGCGGCCGCCTCCTCGCCATCAGCAAGTGCGAGGCTGACCTCGGCTGGAGTCTTGGCGATCACCGGTGCCTGAACCTGATCCTTCACCGGCGGCGCGGCAGGAGCGACAAGCGGGACATCGACCTCTGCCACCAGAGAGACGACTTCGGTTGTTGCCTCTCCCTCGCCCTCTGGCACTTCGCCAGTGTCGATATCGAGGACGAGGGCCGGATCGGCTTCACCCTCGCCGGCAACCGGCAAACCCTTGCCGCCCTGCGGCAGGTCACCGGCAACGGGGAGCCGCAAGTGAGGCTGCTTTTCGTTAGGGGACTGGGAGCCAACAAGCTCCGACTGCTTCTCGGAATCCGCGCGCACCACGGCCGTTGCGGGCCGTTCGGATTGCAGCGTGCTTCCGCTATCGTCAGCCAGCGTCTTGTTCGGCCGCTCGTCGCGGCGCGAAGCCTCGCGTTCAGGCCCATTGCGCTGGGACGTGCTCGCCCGTGACGCGTCGGAGCGGGGCGAATTGGCCGATACGAGGCCCGCGAACTGGCCGTTATCGGAAGCATTGCTCCGCGAAGACGGTGATACGACGGAGTCGCTCGAAATTTGAATTTGCGATGAAACCTGCATGGTCCCTCTCTGGTTTACCGTGAGGGTCTATTCACGATCCGTGCCAATTCGGCGGCCGCTTGCAGAATTTTGCGTTTCACGCGCCGCCAGACGTTGCGCGGCCTGCTCGACAAGCGCAGCGCGGCGCTCTTCGATCTGGTCACGGCGACGGCTGGCGATGCGCTCTTGCTGCATGCGCAACTGCGCGTGGCTCTGCGCATGTTCGGCCTGCTGCTCGACCGTCTGGGCAATGGCGCGCAGGCGCGTGCCCGAGGTGAGGCGCCGGGCGAGATCGTCTCCGTAATCCACCTGCTCGCGCGGAATTTCGGTCGCCGCCAGTGCCCGCGCCCGCGCCGCGAGCTGTTCGCTGCGCTGCGCTGCCGACAGGGCTTGCGCGGCCTCGCCTGCGGCGCGCCGATGCTCGATCTCGCGCAGCCGCAGCATCCGCGCCATCAGCTTGGCGCGGCGTTTCTCGTTATTGCCCATGGCCGGTCATCGCGATGAGCTGGCCGACCGTCTCGTCGAAATCCGCCCGCTCGCCGCGCTGTTGGCCAAGGAAGGTCTCGACCTGCTTGTGCATGGCCATGGCGCGGTCGATATCGGCATCGCGGCCCTGCTGATAGGCGCCCATCAGCACGAGATCGCGGTTCGCCTCATAGCGCGCGACCAGCCCGCGCAGATCGCGCGCAGCCTTGCGATGTTGCTCGCCCGCGACATCTTCCATCACGCGGCTGAGTGAAGCGGATATGTCGATCGCGGGATAACGACCGTTCTGAGCGATTTCTCGGCTAAGCACGATATGCCCGTCGAGGATGGCGCGCGCGGTGTCGACCACGGGGTCGTTATGATCGTCACCATCGGCCAGAACAGAGTAGATCCCGGTGATAGAGCCGCCCGACTTGGCGGAATTGCCTGCGCGTTCGACCAGCTTGGTGATCGTCGCCAGGGCCGAGGGCGGATAGCCGCGCGCCGAGCCGTTTTCGCCCAGCAACAGGCCGATTTCGCGCGCCGCATGGGCCACGCGCGTGAGGCTGTCGAGCACCAGCAGGACCTTCAAACCCTGCGCGCGATAATATTCCGCAAGGCTGGTGGCGAGCATCGCGCCGCGCAGCCGCAAATTAGGCGCATGATCGGCCGGAACCGCCACCAGCGCGGTGCGCCGGGCGGTCTCACCGCGCATGTGACGGGCAACGAAATCAGACACTTCGCGTGCACGTTCACCGATCAGGCCGAGCACCACGACATCGGCCTTGGCGCCCTGCGCAATCATGTCGATCAGCACCGACTTGCCCACGCCCGAGCCCGCGACAATGCCCATACGCTGGCCCACACCCATGGTGCAGGTCGCGTCGATAGCGCGAATGCCAGTAACGAAGTGTTGCTCGACACTCGAACGTTCGAGTGCACCGCTACGCTCGCCGCCCGAAGGCCACCATTCGCGCGCGGCCACCGCATCGCGGCCGTCAATCGGATGGCCGGTGCCATCGACGGCACGGCCAAGAAAACCCGGCCCCACCGGCAGAGCGCCGGGTCGGCCAAACGGATGAACAAAAGCGCCCGGGCGCAGCAGCACCGCATCGCCCAGTAGGCTCATCAGTGTGCGGCCGTTGCGAAAACCGATCACCTCGGCCGTGTGCGAACGGGCATGGCCGTGGCCGATGGTGCACAGCGAGCCGACCGGCAGCGAAAGCCCCGTCACCTCGATCATGGTTCCATCGCAGGCGCTCACCTTGCCATAGCGGCGCGGCGACAGGTCGAGCGCGGTGCCATCAGCCCGGATCGTCTCCAGCAAGTTCAGCATGAAATCAGCAATGCCCCACGGCTTCGCGAATGGCATCGGCCCAGCTCGGCGGACCGTCCTCGATCCCGCCATCGGCAGTCTCGATACGGATGCAGCCTGGTAACAGCGAGGAATCTTCCTCCAGCACCAGCCCCGGTGCGATCAGCCTTTCAACGGCTTCCTTGTCGGCCGGATTGAGGCGGATGCGCCGTTCGTCCGCCGCGCGCATCAGCATCGAGGCGGCCTTTTCCACCCGGCGCGCGAGCAATTCGTGGTCAAGCGCGAACGGCGCGACTGCCTGTTCGCACAAGGCCACCACTGTATCACGCATCATCGAGCGCAGTCGTTCGCCTTCGTCGATCGCCTGTTCGGCCAGTTCACAACCCAGCCCGGCGTAGCGTGCCTCAAGTTCTGCAAGCTTGACCTCGCAATCGGCACGCGCACGCGCCTCGCCCTCCTCCACCCCACGGGCGAAGGCTTCCTCCAGCGGATCGGGCTGAGGCTCTTCGGGAACGGTCTCTTCGACAGGCGGCGGCGCTCCCCGGCCAAACCGGCAATCGGTCGAAAATCCATCGGAGGCGAGCGCAAGCAGGGCGCGGCTAGACATAGTCTTCGTCGCCGTCGCCAAGAATGATCGTGCCATCGGCAATCAGCCGCTTGGCCACCTCGATGATGCGCTTCTGCGCAGCGTCCACCTCGGCAAACTTGAGGCGGCCACGGGTTTCGATCTCGTCCTTGAGGCCATCGGCCGCACGGCTCGACATGGCGCCGAAGAACACCTCGCGCTGCGTCTCGTCGATGCCCTTGAGGGCGTCGATAAGCAGGTCCGAATCGACCTCGCGCAGCAGCGCGCCCATCGACTTTGGATCGAGTACGAACAGGTGCTCGAACTTGAACAGCTCGCTTTCGATCTGCTTGTATAGCGCCTTGTCGCGCTTGTTGATGACCGGAAGGATGCGCTTTTCGGCAGCCTTGCCAGCGCTGTTGATGATTTCGGCCACTTCGCGCACCCCGCCGAGGCGCAGCGGCATGGTGCCGAAGCTTTCGGTGATGCGGCTTTCGAGCAGCTCTTCGAGCATGGTCAGTGCCGAGGGCGCAACCGGGCCGAGCGTGGCCACGCGGTGGACGATCTCGGGCTGGTCCTCTTCGGGCAGCCCCGCCAGCACCTGCGCCGCGACCACCGGGTCGAGCTGGACCAGGAGCACGGCAATGGTCTGGGGAAACTCGTCAGCGATCAGCTTCAGGATGATTTCCGGTTCCAGCCAGCGGGCGATCTCGAGCGCCGTCAGGCCGCGCGGTTCCTCGACCACGATGCGGCGCATCACGCCATCCGCGCGGATCGGGCCGACCGCGCTGGTCATGACCGAGCGGACCTTGTCCATGCGGCCCTCGGCGGACACGACCCGTTCGCTGGCGGCCTGGGCAAAGTCGCGGATCGCCTCGCTGACGCGATCCTCCGCAATCTCGCCGAGATCGCACATGTTCTGGCCGAGCAGCGCCAGCTCCTCCGGCGTCAGCCGCGAAAGCAAGGCGCTGGCCTCGTCGTCGTCCATCAGCAGCACCATAAGGGCTGCGTTGGCCGCCTGTGGGTGGGTAACTGCGGTCATGCTGCTGCTGCCTCGTCGGCTTCGGGTGCCGGCGCTTCGCGCAGCATCCGGCGCAACGCCTGCAGCGCATCGTCGGGTTGTTCACGGGTGATGCGGCGCGCCAGCTCGATCTGCTGGGTGAGCGCCTCGTTGTTCGCGGTGTCGGGGAAATCGGCGGCGCTGGGCAGCAGTGCGGGGCTCGGCTGGTTGGCCAGAGCTTCGCCCTCACCCTCCTCATCGCTGTCCTCGTCCTCGTCCGATGCCTCGTCACCGTCTTCGCTGGCCTTGGCCGCGCGGGAAGGATCGAGCCGACCGGTCACGGCCTTGAGCAGCGGGCGCACGGCCAGCAACAACACCAGCAGCACCGAAAGCAGCGCCACCACGTTGCGCAGGATCGTGGCGAACCACGGGGTTTCCCAGAACGCGGGTTCATCGAGCTCGGCGGGGTTGAACGCGCGGGTACGCACGGTCACGATATCGCCGCGCTGGGGATCCGCGCCTACGGCTGCGGCCACCAGTTCCTCGATCTTCTGCAATTCCTGTTCGGGGTTGTCGCCAAGCGCCGACTCGTCGACGGCGACGGCAACCGACAAGCGGCTCATCGCGCCGGGGCGCGTGCTGGTGACGGATACCTCGCGGCCCACATCGAATGTGCGGCTGGCGTTGCTGGCGCCGTTGCGCACTGCGCCACCGGCGGCCTCGGTACCCTCGGGAGCGCGGTTGGCGGCTTGATCATCGGCAGGCGGAATGTTGGTCGTGGCGCCCGGAACGCCGGCAGCCGTCTGCTCCGCCTGGGTGGTCTCGCTCACCGTTTCGGAGCGAACCACGCCTTCGGGCTCATAGCTTTCGCGCGCGCGGGTCTGCTCGTTCATGTCGAGGCTGACCTGCACTTCGGCCGAGAAGGCGCCCTCGCCCACCACCGGGGTGAGCAACTGTATCACCTGCTCACGCAGCTTGGCTTCGGTGCGGGCCTGAAGATCGAGCCCGTCGAGATCGGGGTTCGCCGTGTCAGACAGCAGCGACCCGTTCTGATCGACGATCCGCACACGGTCGGGCGTAAGGCCCACCACCGAGGCGGCAACGAGGTTGGCAATTGCACCGACCTGAGATTGAGAGAGCGACTTGCCACGGGCAAGGCGCAGCATCACCGAAGCGGTCGGGTCACCATTCTCGCGCACGAACACCGACTTGTCGGCCTTGGCGAGATGGACGCGCACCGTATCGACACCGTCGATCTCGGCAATGGTCAGTTCCAGCTCGCGCTCTTGCGCGGCGCGCAGCCGGTCGCCCTCGAGCGTGCGGCTGGCCCCCATCGGCAAAGAGTCGAGCATCTGCGAGCCGCTTTCAGGGATCGAGAGCGCGCCTTGCGAGGCAACGGTCATGCGGGCGCGATAGAGTTCATCCTCGCCGACCATCACCGCGCCGGTGCCCGGATCGATCTCATAGTTGATCCCGGCCTGGTCGAGCGCGGCGGCAACTTCCGCCCGCTCGCCATCGCCGAGCGAGGAATAAAGCGTGCGCTGCGGTGCCGGCACCACCAGCGCCCAAGTCAGGGCAGCAAGGCCAAGGCCCGCCGTCCCGACGAACCACGGCAGCATCTTTTTGACCGCAGGCTGGGCCACAAAACCCTTCACCTGGGCCATCGGTCCGGCGCCCGGTTCCATGGTCAGCGAAGCGTTTGGCGTGGCGGGAACGAGATCAGCCATCTAGTTCAGACCCCCATGCGCATGATTTCTTGGTACGCGCTCAATAGCTTGTTGCGCACCTGCAGGGTGGCCTCGAAGGCAACACCCGCTTCTTGCCGCGCCAGCATCACCTTGGCCACGTCCTGCGTTTCGCCGCGAGCATAGGCTTCCGAAGCCGCCGAAGAGCGCTGCTGCGCGTCGTTGACCGACGACAGCGCGTCCTTGAGCGAATCGCCGAAGCCGCCGCCCTGTGCCGGAGCATCGGTCGGAACCGTGCTCTGGGCCTGCTGTCCTTGCTGAAGCTCTTTGAGCAGGCGCGACTTTTCCAGCATGGCATCGCGCATGGCGATAACCTGCTGGACGCTCGCGCCACCTCCACCACCGACTGGGTTCATGAGACGGCTCCCATATCCATCCCGGCCTCACGATAGGAGGCAAGGCGATAGCGCAGTGTACGTTCCGAAATGCCCAGCTTGCGGGCCGCATCGATCCGCTTGCCATTACATTCCTGCAGCGTGTCAATGATCGCCCGTGCTTCGGAGAGCTTGACGATGTTCGAGAGCTTCGGATCTTCTTCCTGGCTTTCAGGAATGACAGGCGCTTCCTGCACCGGGCCAAGGCGGGCGGGCGCATCGAACACGATGTGTTCGGGCCCGATCTCGTCGCTACCACCAGCCAACACCAGCGCGCGGCGCATGACATTCTCCAGCTCGCGAACATTGCCCGGCCAGTTATGCAGGCGCAGCATCGCAAGCGCGCCGGTGCCGATGCGGTGCGGGCCGTTCTCGGGGTGCGAGTGGCGCAGCAGCATCGCGCAAGCAAGCGGCGCAATATCGCCCGGACGCTCGCGCAGCGGCGCCAGATTGATCGGGAAAACATTGAGACGATAGAAAAGGTCTTCGCGGAAACGGCCCTCGGCAACTTCGGTCGGCAGGTCGCGGTTGGCGCAAGCGACGATGCGGACATCGACCTTGACCGGACGCGTCGCGCCCACGGGCAGAACTTCGCCTTCCTGAAGCGCGCGAAGCAGCTTGGCCTGAAGGCCAATCGGCATCTCGGCAATCTCGTCAAGCAGCAGGGTGCCGCCGTCCGCCTCGCGGAACAGGCCGCTGCCGCCCGCGCTCGCGCCGGTGAAAGCCCCCTTCTGGTGGCCGAACAGCATGGCCTCGAGCATCGTTTCGGGAATCGCAGCACAATTGACGGCAATAAAGGCCTTGCCCGAACGCGGGCTGGAATCGTGGATGAAGCGAGCAAGCACTTCCTTGCCCGCACCGGTGGGGCCGGTCAGCAAGGCGGGAACGTCGGTCCGGGCAAGGCGATCTGCGAGCGCGAAGATCGAGAGCGAATGGGGATCGGCGGCAATCGGCGAACGCATCCCGTGAGCAGCGATGCGGGCAATCAGCCCCGCCAGCGCCAGTTCGCTCGAAGGATCGTTATAAACGAACGAGCCGTTCCGGCTCATGTCCTTGATAATCGCCAGGTCAGCACGGGCCACGGCAATGCTGCCAGCCGCCGCTGCTTCGGGTTCATCTGCGTCGCAAACCAGGACCGGGTTGGCGAGGAAGAGCGACGAGCGCACCCCGGCCAGCCGTCCGGCAAGCGACGGATGAATTTTTTCGAACCCTTGTGAAACACCAAGTTTGCTCACGAAACCCCCAGCACATTAACCAAACCGTCCGGTCACCATTTGCCGGGCGGACGTCCAAATACGCGTTACTTAAGACCACGTAGTATTACGTATATCCGTAAACCGTCAGGCGGCCTCACCGAGCTTAAAATCCCAGGGTTCAGGCCGGTCTGTGCTCTGCCTGCCGCGCAGATCGTCGGGGCGGCACATGAGTTCATACCTACCGGAGAACCTCAAATGAACGTCATCAACACCAATATCGGCGCCATCCGCGCCACCAACGCCTCGACCTCGGCGAGCAAGATGCTCGGCAGTGCGATGGAGCGCCTGTCGACCGGCAAGCGCATCAACTCGGCCAAGGACGACGCCGCCGGCCTCGCGATTGCCACGACCATGACCTCGCAGGTGCGCGGCATGAGCCAGGGCATCCGCAACGCCAACGACGGCATCTCGCTCGCCCAGACGGCTGAAGGCGGCCTCAACGAAGTCACCAACATGCTCCAGCGCGTTCGCGAGCTGGCTGTGCAGTCGGCTTCGGGCACCTACCAGCAGTCGGACCGTGACGCGATGCAGGCGGAAGTCACCGCGCTGACCTCGCAGATCGACTCTGCCCTCACCGACACGCAGTTCAACGGCAACGCGCTGTTCTCGAAGACTTCGGGCACCGACGTGACCTTCTCGATCCAGACGGGTGCAAACTCGGGCGAGACTGTGACGCTGACCTCGAAGGGCATCGACGGCACGAAGATCGACGCTTCGGCGCTCGACGTGACCTCCTCCGCCGCCGCCGGCACCACGATGACCAACGTCGACGCTGCGCTTTCTTCGGTGAACGCCACCCGCGCTTCGCTGGGTGCCGGCCAGAACCGTCTTGAGAGTGCCATCAACAACCTCAACGACAACATCACCAACCTGTCGGAAGCGCGCAGCCGTATCGAAGACGCCGACTACTCGGCTGAAACGACCAAGCTCGCGAAGTCGCAGATCCTGAGCCAGGCCTCGACCGCGATGCTGGCCCAGGCCAACCAGAGCCAGCAGAACGTCCTGTCGCTGCTGCGCTAATACTTTCCACCGCCGTTCCGCAAACGGCGCCCCAACGGGGCCCCGGTATCCACCTGGATGCCGGGGCCTTTTGGTTTGGGGACAGGGCTTGGTTCGGGTCCTTTCCATGCAGCCCGTTTTATAGAGCAGCTGTTTCACCGCGATGATGCGGCCAATGTGGGGGACTGCATAGAGCCGCGGAAGTTAACCAGGCAGGGAAATATTTGGACAGATTGGCAAACCGGCAAAATGCGGCAAAATCTTGCCGCTCGGGCGGCAAGGCCTTGCCGCATTTTGCCGGATAAAATCGTTTTAATTCCAAGACTTAAAATTAATTCCAAAAATATCCATGGCAATTTAGGCACTTGTCGATTCTCTGCCCCAGATCGTTCACGGCGATCTTAAATTCCGCCCCGAAATGCCGGTCTGGTTAACAAGCTGCCGTGGAAAAGTTGGGGCGGCGAAATCGACACAAGATTTGCGGAGATCAGTCATGAACGTCATCAACACCAATATCGCCGCTATCCGGGCGACCAATGCTTCTACCTCGGCGAGCACGATGCTCGGCTCGGCCATGCAGCGCCTTTCGACCGGCAAGCGCATCAACAGCGCGAAGGACGACGCCGCCGGCCTCGCCATCACCACCACCATGACCTCGCAGGTGCGCGGCATGAGCCAGGGTATTCGCAACGCCAACGACGGTATCTCGCTTGCCCAGACCGCTGAAGGCAGTCTCAACGAAGTTACCAACATGCTGCAGCGCGTTCGCGAGCTGGCCATCCAGGCGGCTTCGGGCACCTACCAGCAGTCGGACCGTGACGCGATGCAGTCGGAAGTCTCCGCGCTGACCTCGCAGATCGACGACGTGCTGACCAGCACCAGCTTCAACGGCAACAACCTGTTCTCGAAGGTATCGAGCACCGACCTCACCTTCGACATCCAGACCGGCGCCAACTCGGGCGAGCAGATCACCCTGACCTCGAACGGAATTGACGGCGCGCTGATCGACGCCTCGGCCCTCGACGTGAGCAGCACGACCCTGGCAGGCACGACGATCAACAACGTCGATGCGGCCCTGGTCTCGATCAACTCCACTCGCGCTGGACTGGGTGCTGGGCAGAACCGTCTCGAGAGCGTTATCAACAACCTCAACGACAACATCACCAACCTGTCCGAAGCGCGCAGCCGCATCGAAGACGCCGACTACTCGGTCGAAACGACCAAGCTCGCCAAGGCCCAGATCCTGAGCCAGGCTTCCACCGCGATGCTGGCCCAGGCCAACCAGGCGCAGCAGAACGTCCTCTCGCTGCTGCGCTAATATCGAACCCGTTCACCGTTATCCAAGGGCGGTGAATTCCAATGCCCCGACATCCTTTCCGGATGTCGGGGCCTTTTTCGTTGCATTGAGCGAAGACATCGACAGGCCCACGCCATCTCCCCGCCGCACGCCTGAGCCGCAACCTCTTCCCTCTCCTAAGCTGCCACCCTGGCGAGCAAGCTGACAACCCGGCGGAGCAGCCTCAACCATCGCAGGTTGGGCAACAGGCAAACAGGGGGCCGCTGCGCTAAAGAGACCACGCAAGGACTCTCTCCAGATCCGTGCCCGGAAGCCCGCTGAGATCAATGGAAGATCTGGGTTAGAGAAGCGATGCTCCAAACGCTGGCACGGGACGGTCATGGCTGCCTGCGATCGAGCATTCCGACATCCTCGCCAAGGCACGCGCCTATTGCCCGCGATCACTTCCGTTGAAGCATATGTAGGAAAGTGCGGGCATCGAGCGACCTTGCCAGAGGTCAGAGATGCCCCCATGCCTCGTCTTGGTTTGAGCTGAGATCCAAGCGACAGGCGCTTCGGCAACGTCCTCTCACGCAGCATCACCCGCGCGCGAGCTTGCAGCGGATGACCCGCCATCGGGCTCGGGCCGCAGCCAAGGCCGCCCGTCCCATGCGAAGGGCTGTGCGTGCATAAGCGGACGCTGAAGCATCGAGGCTGAATGCGGGCCATCAACGCCCGCAGAAAGACGTTTCGAGGGTGTTAGTCCGCCACAGTGATCGAGATACGCCGGTTGCGCGGATCGCTCTTGTCGTCCGCGATCAGCGGCTCACGATCAGCCACGCCTTCAATCCGGCGGAAGCGCCCTTGCGGCACGCCCTCGCGCAGCAGAGCCTGGCGGGTGGCTTCGGCGCGGCCAGCCGACAGCGTCCAGTTGTTAACCTGGCGGCTGTCTCGGAACGTCAGCGAATCGGTATGCCCGCGCACCACCAACTCGCCGCTGCTGCCAGCCACGACATCGCCCAGAGCATCGATCAACATACGCGCGTCGGGGCTCAGAACCGTAGTGCCGAGCGAGAACATCGAGAAGTCGGCATCATCGACAAGGTCGATCCGCACACCTTCGGTCGTGTCGACCATGCGCACCTGCTTGAGCAGACGCCGAGCGTTCTGCTGTTCGGCAAGCTTTTCCTCAAGCTCGGCGCGCATGGCGCTGGCGGTGTTCTTGGTCGCGGCCCCGCCCTCCTTCGGACCTCCCGTCGCATCGCGCGGAATGGTCAGCGACTTGGTTCCGGTTTGCCCGGCACGATTAGGATAGTTGTCGACCGACGTGAGCGATTCGCCACCCATGAGACCATCGGACCCTGCCGACTTCTCGCGGTAGTTCACGAGCGTGGGAGTGAAATAGTCGGCAATGCCCTTGCGCTGTTCCTCGGTCGTCGCGCCGAGCAGCCACAGCATCAGGAAGAACGCCATCATTGCGGTCACGAAGTCGGCATAGGCCACTTTCCATGCGCCGCCATGATGGCCGCCCTCGACCACCGTCACTTTCTTGACGATGATGGGGCGGACCGGTTCTTCCGCCTTGCCGCGCGCCATCTTACCTGCCCCTCAGGGCGTCGAGCAATTCGCTGAGGCCGGGGCGGAAATCGTGACCGAGGCCCGACCGTGCGCTTTCAACGACCAGCGGCTGCGGATGTCCGTTGAGGCTGGCGATAATCACCTGCTTCACCGCCTGGAAAATCTGCTGATCGGCATCGATCACCTGCTTCAGCCGGCTCGCCATCGGGCCGACGAGGCCATAGGCGAGAAACACGCCAAGGAACGTACCAACCAGCGCCGATCCGATCATCCCACCAAGGATTTCCGGCGGTTCGTTGATCGAGCCCATGGTTTTCACGATGCCGAGCACGGCCGCGACGATCCCCAGCGCGGGCAGCGCATCGGCCGTGGTCTGAAGGTTGTGCTGCGGCTCGTTCATCTCGTGGAACGTGCTTTTCATGGCGTTGTCCATCACGTCTTCCACCGCATTCACATCGAGCGTGCCCGAGGAGACCACGATCAGCGTCAGCGTGTCGCAGATCAGGTCGGTCAGCGGTTTGTTCGCGACGATCGCAGGGTACTCGGCAAAGATCGTGCTGCTCGACGGATCGTTCACATGGCTTTCCAGTGCCACCGGGCCTTCGGTCTTCAGCATCTTCATCAGCTTGCTGGTGAGCGCGATGGCGTCGATATGATCTTTCTTGGTGTGACGCGGACCCTTGAAAACCTTGGAGAACGATCCGGCGACAGCCTTCACCTCGTGCATCGAGTTGCCGATGATGAGCGCGCCGATAGCAGCGCCGCCGATCATCAGCCCCTCGAACGGCAGGGCGTGCAGCACCGGGCCCATCGAGCCGCCGGCAAGAACAAACCCGCCGAAGACGCAGCCCAGCAGCACAGCAATCCCGATACCTGCATTCATTTCATCGGTCCCCTTTGTCCCCGAACCCGCGGCGTCAGCGCAGCTGGTCGAACAGCGAAAGGCCGCTCAACTTCACAAAACTGGCCTGGCTCGCTTCGAGTACGGTCATCATTTCCTGCAGACGCGCATAAGTGATGGCGAAATCGGCGCCGCCCACGGTTTCGCGCTCTTGCGCAATCATTTCTTCAGACGCCACACGGCGATCATCCATGGTTTCGACCCAGGCCATCCGCGTGCCCACCACAGTCTGAGCGGTGGTCGCCTTCTCAAGCGCAGGGTCGAGACTGGCCAGCGCCGCATCGGCGGCCGCAGCAACACCCGCACCGCCTACATTCAGCGCAGCGGAAAATGCCCCCAGCACCGCAAAGATGTCGGTCGCCCCGGAAGGGCCGTTAAACGAGAACACGTCAGGTCCGGTGACCGAGCGCTCTACCGACTGTCCATCGCCGAGCCCGGTTACCTGCGCACTTGCGTTGCCAACATAGGACACAACGCCCGCCGTCTCGACATAGGCGGGCCCTGCGATAGCGCCACCGAACAGGCTTTCGCCTTCGCCATCACGCGTATTGGCGAGCCCCAACAGATTGTCGCGCAGCACCTCGAGTTCGGTCGCGATCGCCTTCTGGTTTTCCAGCGTCAGCGTGCTCGATCCTGCCTGCAGCGCGAGGTCACGCGCACGGATGATCGAACTTGTTACAGAGCTGAGTGCGGAATCCGCGAGGCTCAGGCTGGTTTTGGCACGGTCGGAGTTGCGCTGATCGATCTCGGTCATGCGCTCGCGCCTTGACAGACTCCGCAGCTTGGCCGCAGCCAACGGATCATCCGAGGAGCGGCTCAGCCGTTCGCGTGAGCCGACCTGCTCTTGCAGCTTTTCGGACTCCTTGCGCAGCGACGAAATCTGCCGGTTGGCGCGTTCGTAAAAGGCGGAGGTGCTCACGGTAACCATCAGCGAATTCCCAGCAAGGTATCGAAGATATCGGAGGCCACCTGCATCACGCGGCTTGAGGCCTGAAAGGCCTGCTGAAAGCGCACGAGATTGGCTGCTTCCTGATCGAGATCAACGCCGCTCTGCTGCTCAAGCGCAATGCGAGCGGACGAAGAGATAGCGTCGAGCGCTTCGCTGGTAACTTTCTTGCCAGCAACCTGGGCAGAAACCGAAAAGACGAGATTGCTCACGCCTTGAGCGTGACCATTGTTTTCGAAGGCCGAGCGCAGAGCCACCAGGTTGCTTGCATCGGTGCTGCCCGCAGCCGACCCGGAAGGAGCCGTCGCCAGCCCGTCCCCATTGGTGAAGGCGAGGCGCATATCGCCAGCGCCGGTGCCCGCAAACAAAGGCTGGCCGCCCGAACCGTCGAGCGCGGCGCCGTTGCCCTGCGCGGTATTCACCGTGCTCATGATGTCGTTCGCCAGCGTATCGAGGCTGGAGCGGGTGTCGGCAATCGCCTGCAGGCCAAGCGCCTTGCCCGCCAATGAACCGCCATTCAGCGCCACGGCCGTGCCGCCGACATCAAAAGTCAGCGTGCCATCGGCAGCGGTTGTCGTGCCGAGCGCAAAGGTGCTGCCACCCTGCACGATCAGCTCGCCTGATGCGCCGCCCGCGCGCACCTCGACCTGGCCGATAGCGTTGAAGGTGGTCTGCAGGTCCACCTTGTTCGAGAGCTTCTCCAACAGGCCATCACGCTGGTCGAGCAGCGTTGCCCGCTCGCTGGTACCTTCGGCTGTGCGGCCAATGCGCAGGTTGATGCGCGCCAGCTCGCCAGTCATGACGTTGAGTTCCTCGACTTCGCCATCGGCCTCGAATTGCAAACCCTTGGCTGCGGCATCGAGGCTATCGTTGGCGATACGAAAGCTGCCAGCCATATTGCTGGCGGCGGACATCACCGCCGCGCGAAGCGAGGGATCGGTCGGATCGGCCGCAAGCTCGCTGAGCGATGCCTCGAAGTCGACCAGCAGGTCGTATACGCGCGCGCCTTCGACCGCGCTTTCGATGTTCTCCAACCCGTTCAGTTCGGCGGCAGCGCGCGCCGAGTCGCTCGATGTCCGACGCACTTCGGCTTGCCGGAACATGTCGGCATTGCGGTGGATAGCCGAAATGCGCGCGCCCGATAGCGAGATATCGCCCGGCCGCATGGCGATGCTTGAGGCCGAAACCTCGGAGGCGACCGCCGACCGCCGGACATAGCCCTCGGTCGAGGCGTTGGCGATGTTGTTGGCGGTGATCTCCAGCGCGCCGCGCGCAACCTTGGCGCCCGAGAGACCCACCGTGAGCATGTCGGCTGCCATGGCTTAGCCCTCCTCGCCCGCGGCGTCTGGATTGAGATGGCGCGCCAGCTGGGCTTCGATTTGCGTGGCTAGCCCGATCGTGCCGGTGGCAGCGGCGATTTCGGCAAAGCGCGCGTCGCGCATTTCGCGGAAGGTGTCTTCGCCCGACGAACCGAACAGGTCTTCTCCGCCGAAATCAGCCTGGGCGGCCGATGCCAGCATATGGCGCAGGAACACAGCCTCAAAGCCCTCGGCGACCTGTCGCAGCTGCTCGGCATCGTCCCCTGACGCGGACGCGCCGGAGGGATTGAGCGCGAACTGCGCCTTGAGCGTTGGAAGCGAGAAGTCGGTTGCGGGCGAGATATCCATCAGATCACCACCATTTCGGCCTTGAGCGAGCCGGCCTGCTTGAGCGCTTCGAGGATCGCGACCAGATCGGCCGGCGAAGCGCCAAGGGCGTTAAGCGCATCGACCACCTCGGCGAGCGAAGCGCCCGGATCGAACATGGCGATATGGTTGCCCGGCTGTTCGATGCTGATGTCGGTAGCCGGCTCGACCGCCGTCTGGCCGTTGGCGAAGGGCGCGGGCTGGACCACCATCGGATCTTCCTCCACCCGCACCACCAGCGAGCCATGGCTGATCGCGGCAGGCGCAAGACGCACCGCCGAAGAAATCACCACCGTGCCGGTGCGCGAGTTGACGACCACCCGTGCCGCCGCTTCGGCGGGCGAGATCGGGATCATCTCGATATCGGCCATCAACGAGGCGCGCGCATCGGCGCCCTCGGGCAAGCGAAGTGCCAACGTCACGCCGTCTTCCACCGAAGCGATGGCGGGATAGCGCGAATTGATCGCATCGCGCACACGCGAGGCGGTAAGGAAATCGGCCTGATGCAGGTTGAAGCGCAGGATCGGATCGACATTGAAGCCGCTCGCCACCGCGCGTTCGACGCTGGCCCCATCGGGGATGCGGCCAACGGTCGGCACGTTCACGGTAAGGCGCGAGCCATCCGCGCCCGACACACCAAGGCCGCCAACAGCGAGGTTGCCCTGCGCCATGGCGTAGATCTCGCCATCGGCACCATAAAGCGGCGTCATGACCAGCGCCCCACCGCGCAGGCTCGTGGCCTTGCCGATGGTGGAGACGGTAATGTCGATGCGCTGGCCGGGTTTGGCGAAGGCGGGCAGATCGGCAGTGATCATCACCGCCGCCGCGTTCTTGAGCGAGGGGTTTACACCCGGCGGCAGTTGCAGGCCGAACCGGCCCGAAACGCCGCGCATGGCCTGGGTGAGATAGGCAAAGCCATCGTCGCCCGTGCCATCGAGGCCGACGACGATGCCATAGCCGGTCAACTGGTTGGAGCGCACCGACTGGAACGTGCCGAGATCGCGCACGCGCTCGGCCTGAGCGGGAGTGGCAAGACCCAGCGCCAGAAAGGTGGCAGCGACAAAAGCAAACAGGCGGGCCATCAGAACGGGCTCACCATGGTGAAGAACTGGCTCAGCCAACCGGGGCGCGAGGCGCGCTGGAAGTGGCCGCTGCCCGAATAGGCGATCTGCGCGTCGGCAACGCGGCTCGATGCGATGCGGTTGTCGGCATCGACATCGGCCAGGCGGATAAGGCCAGCAAGCTGGACCCATTCTTCACCCTGACTGAAGTTCATCAGCTTTTCTCCGCGAATGCGCGCCACGCCATTGGGCATCACCTCGGCAATGGTGACGGTGATGGTGCCCGACAGCGAGTTGGTCTGGCTGGCATCGCCCCCACCAGAGAACGACCCGGTAGCGCCCGAATTAAGGTTGCCGGGGTCGAACGAGAACGGCCCGATTGCGGGCGGCGTGATATTGAAGCTGCCCTGACGGTCGGAGCTGGCCGAAGTGCCTTTGCTGGACTGGGTGCGTTCGGTTAACACCACGGTAACCAAGTCACCGACACGCGCGGCCCGCTGGCCATAGTGCAGCGGCGCATAGCCCGAATAGCTGGAGAAGATCGCACCATCGGCAGGCGCGACGATCTGCTCCACCGGCGGCGGCGGGGCCAGCGTAGCCGAATAGCCGCCAGGACGCGACGTGGTGCAGCCTGCCACCATGGTGGCGCAGCAAACAGCGGAAAGTGCAATCTTTTTCATTTGTCGCCTCACAGCGTCTGGTTGGCGTTGCGCAGCATCTCGTCGACCGCGCTGACCATCTTGGAATTGATTTCGTAGGCGCGCTGCGCCTCGATCATGTCGACCAGCTCTTCCACCACGTTGACGTTGGAGCCTTCGAGCATGCCCTGACGGACACTGCCGCGGCCGTTCTCGCCGGGGGCGCCGAGCTGCGCGGGGCCCGAGGCGGCGGTCGGTTGCAGGAAGTTGTCGCCAATCGCACGCAGGCCAGCTGGATTGGTGAACTGCGCGACCTGGATCGTGCCGAGTTCCTGCGCTTCATTCTGCCCGGGCAGCATCGCCGAAACAATGCCGTCCTGCGAAACGGTGACCGCCTGTGCGCCTTCGGGGATCTGGATCGCCGGCTGGAGCGGATAGCCCTGCTGGGTGACGATCTGCCCCTCGGACGACAGCGTGAAATTGCCCGCACGGGTGTAGCCCAGCTCGCCGCCAGGCATCTGAATTTCGAAGTAGCCATCGCCATCGAGCGCGAAGTCCAGCCCGTTGCCGGTGCCGTTGAGCGACCCCATCGTCATGATCTGGCTGGTCGACTGGATCGCCACGCCGGTGCCCAGGTTGAGGCCCGTGGCATAGGCGGTCTCGCCCGAGCTGCGGGCACCGCCCACGCGCACGTCCTGATAGGCGAGCGTTGCGAAGTTCGCGCGATCGCGCTTGAAGCCGGTGGTGCCGACGTTCGCCAGGTTGTTGGCGATGACCCGCATGCGTGCATCCTGAGCCTCGAGCCCGGTGCGTGCGACCTGTAGTGCGGAAACTGGCATTGCTTGAATCCTCTCTTGTCGTCAGTCAGTCTGGCCGGATCAGCTCAGACGCATCAGCGACGCGCCACTCTCGTCGAGCTCCTTGGCGGTCGCTACCAGCTTGGTTCGCATGTCGAAGAGACGCTGCTGGTCGACCAGTTCGACCAATACTTCCGTCAGCTTCACGTTGGATTGTTCGAGATATCCGGTTTTTACCGTAGCCGAGAGGTCAGCAGGTAAGACCCCGCCACCCTCAACCCGGAACAGGTTATCGAGCCCCTTGGTGACCTGGCTGCCCACCGGGTTAGCCAGCTTGATTCTGGCGATTTCGGCTGGCGGAGCCTCGGGTGTCGCAGGGTTGGTGACAGTCACCACGCCATCGGGTGCGATAGCCATGACACCTCCGGGAGGAACCGTAATCGGCCCCTGCTCGCCAAGGATCGGACGGCCCTCCCCGTTAACCAATAGCCCGGCACCGGTAAGCGTCAGATCGCCCCGGCGGGTATAGGCTTCCGAACCATCTTCGGCCTGCACGGCGATCAGCGCCTCGCCATCAATCGCAATATCGAGCGAGCGACCGGTGAGGGTCATCTCGCCCTGGCTCATATCGGCGCCGCGCACCGCGCTGCTTTGCATCGCGCGGGTCTCGAGCGAGCCGTTGCGGCTCTCCACGGTGACCGCCCGCGCATCCATCAGTTCGGCGCGAAAGCCGATCGTCTCGGCATTCGCCATGTTGCTGGCGAGCACGCGCTGCTTCTCCATCGAAGAGCGCATGCCCGAAAGCGCGGAGTAGATCAGGCGGTCCATCGGTTAGCCTCAGGTGCGCAGGTTGATGACGGTCTGGCCGATCTGGGTCGCGGTATCGATTGCCTTGGCATTGGCCTGAAAGTTGCGCTGGGCAGTGATCAGGCTGACCAGCTCTTCGGCAATATCCACGTTCGAACGTTCGAGCGAGCCCGACCGCAGGCCACCAAAGAGACCGGCGCCTGGCTCACCCATATTCGCCGGGCCGGAAAGGCCGGACGATTGCCAGTTCGACGAACCGACCTGCTTCAGACCGGTCGGCGTGGTGAAGCTGGCCAGCGCGATCTTGCCGATCACTTCCACCGAACCATCGGCATAGCCAGCGTTGACATTGCCGTTCTCTTCCACGGTCACCGAAACGAATTCCGAGCCAGCGCCGTTGGTCTGCGGGACCTGCGCCGAAACCGGGGTGGTCGAGGTGACGTTGCCGGCGGTATCGGTCGGGAAAACCTGCAACCGGTTGTCGCTGCCGTCGTGGATGAAACCGTTGGCGTCCATCTGGAACGAGCCATTGCGGGTATAGAGTGTGTTGCCGCTAGCCGCGCTGACTGTCGAGAAAAAGCCATCGCCGGCGATCGCAACGTCGAGCGCAGCGCCGGTTTGCTCAATCGGGCCGAGCTTGAAGTTCTGCACGATCGCTTCGACCGAGGCGCCAATACCCTGGGTGAGCTTCGGGTTACTGAAGGCCGAACCGACCACGATGTCGCTGAACTGGGTGGACGACTGCTTGAAGCCGTATGTCTCCACGTTGGCGATATTGTGGCTGATAACGCCCAGATCGACCTGGGCATTCTTGAGTCCACTAAGCGAGGTGTAGAAGGACATTGAAACTTACTCCGTCTTGAAACTGTCTGGATCAGGCGTCGCTGGCGGCAGCCGCAGCATCGCGAGCGGCGTCAGCAGCCGCGGCGGCCGACTGCGTCGCGTTGAGCATGTCGAGCTTGCTGCTGATTTCCTTGAGCGTGTCGCTCATCTCGCTGCTGTTCGACATGGCCGTAAACTGCGCCATCTGCGCCAGCATTTCGGTGTTATCGACCGGGTCGGTCGGATCCTGCTGCATGAGCTGGGTGGTGAGCAGACGAAAGAAATCGCCCTGCCCCAGATCGGCATAGCCGCGCCCTGCGGCGTTGGTGTTCTGGTTGGCGGCACTGGCGCTGTTTGACGCCGTCGCGGAAGTTACGGTCATTTCATCCTCATCGTTTCGAGCATCAGTTGCTTGGCCGTGGAGAGTGCCTCCACCATGTTGCGATACTGTCGGCTGGCTTCGAGCATCTCGACCATCTCCTCGGTCTCATCGACCGGGCTGACCCAGACATCGCCGTTTTCATCGGCCAATGGGTGGCCGGGCTGGTGCATCTTGGTTGGCGCGACATCTGCGCGGCGCACTGCCTGAACCGAAACACCACGCAGGCTTTCGACTGCACCCAGCTCCTCGGCGAAGACCGGGCGCAGCGGGCGATAGGCCTCTTCCTCGGTGGCAGCGGCGCTGCCGGCGTTGGCCATGTTCGAAGCGGCCGCATTCATCCGCACCGTCTGGGCGGACATCGCGCGCTGGGCGAGTTCGAAGATGTTTGCAGGGCCCATCGTCATTCGCCCCGCAGCGCGCGCTTGACGGTATCGACGCGTCCGCGCACCAGTTCGAGCGTTGTTGCATAGCCGAGCGCATTCTCGGCAAAGGCGGTCTGCTCGACGCCCATCTCGACCGTGTTGCCATCGAGGCTGGCCATGACCGGACGTCGATAGCGCATGGCACCGGCCTGAGCCTGGTCGATCGACTGCCCGCTCTCGCTTGCGGCGAGCGCGGCGCTGAAGTCGATGTCGCGCGCCTTGTATCCGGGCGTGGCGGCGTTGGCGATATTCGAGGCAAGCATCTCCATGCGCTGAGAGCGCAATTGAAGTGCCGTGCCGTGGATGCCGAACAGGCGATCGCTCATGATAGTCTTCCCGTAGTGGATTACGATCCGCCACCGATCTAGCAAGCACTGTGCCAATTGCTGTTTGGCGCAAAAAACCAACCGCTGCGGGAGGCGGCAGAGGCGATCCGGCAATCACTCGCCGCAAAGCGGCAATTATTCGCCGCCTCCCCTGAAGAACTGCAGCCGGCTGCCGTACTGGAAGCAGGATCACCACGTGCATCGCAGGAGCCCGCACTTTGCCCGACCTGACTTCTATTGCCATCGTCGTCAGCCTGACTCTGCTGGCGACGTTGCTGCAGGCGGGCGTGCGCAACAGTCGGATTTGCCTTTCGCAGTGTGCGGCGCTGTTGAAGAAGCCGTTCGACCCGGCACACACACGCGCCGAGCTGGCGCAGCAAATCGGCGACCTGCGCAAGGACGGGCTCGTGCGCGCGCGCGCCGCCGTCAGCGGCGATGTCGAATTCGACAGGTCAACCAACGCCATGATCAGGGCGCGTTCGGTCGAGGCGCTGATGGCGGAGCACGAGGCCTGCCGCTCGCGCCGGTTCGCACAGGCCGCCACCGCGCGGCAAGTCTGCCAGCAAGCCGCAGACCTCGCGCAGATGATGGGCCTTGGCGGCACACTTATCTCGCTGGCAACGATGGCTCCCACCGGCGCCGGTGCTGCCTCGCTGACCGCGGCCATCGGGATGGCAGTTGGCACCACGCTGACCGGCCTTGCACTTGGCAACTTCGTCTTCATTCCGCTTGGCGGGCTGATTGAACGACGCTCGCGCAGCGAGGACAATGCGCGCGAGGAAGTGTTCGAATGGCTGGAGATGCATGCCCATGTCGCGGTGCCGAGGCTGCGCGATGAGGAAAGGCTGACGGTCTATCACCAGGATGTAGCATGATCTTTTCCGCCACCAACGCGCGATGGCAAACAGTGATTGCGGATCTCTCTCTTATCCTGTTCCTTGTGGCAGCCGCCGCGCTCGACGAAAGCCCCGCCCCCGTTGCCGCCGCGACCCGCGCGCCATCCGAAGCCGCGCAAGTCGCGACTGGGGAGACCGCCGACATTGCGCTCACCATGTGGCGCCCCGGGCACGGCGCGCCGCCGCTTACCGATTGGCTCGCCGAGCAGACGCCCGATGAAAGCCATCGGCTTGCCATTGTCATTACCTATACCAAGGGCGGCTTCGATGAGGCGCTCGCGACCGCGTCAGCCCTGCGTGCAGAGAGCGGCGCGGCAGGCAGCCGGGCGCGAATTACCATTGCCGAGGGCGAGCGAACCGGCACCATGGTGAGCCTCGTGCAGGACGACCCTCCACAGCCCGAGCGGCGCTGACAAGCATTTGGCCCACTTATTGCATATTCGGGGGCATGAGACCTTTCCAATCAAAGGAGCCCGCCATGCGCCGCCATTACCTTATCGCCGCCGCCACGACGCTGGCCACCCTTGCAACTACCTCCGTTGCCGCCAGCAACTTTCATGACCTGGCGACTATCGACACCGCCGTTGCCCGCTTCGCCGGGGCGCAGATCGGCCAGTCGGGCGGTGCCCAGTCTCCGGTCGACCGGCAAATGCGGCTCGCCCGGTGCGCGGCCCCCCTCGCGCTCGACTGGTACGGTGCCGGCGAGACCGCCGTGCGTGTTACCTGCCCAGGCAGCTGGCACATATTCGTGCCGATCATGCGCACCCGCGCCAGCGTGGCCGCTGTTGAAGAGGCCCCGGCCATCTCGCGACGCGATCTGCTGCGCGTGGAAGCCGGGGGCGCCGGTTTCCGCGTCAGCCGCAGCGGCGAAGCGCTCGAAGAAGGCCAGGTGGGCGAGGCCATCCGGGTCAAGATCGACGATGGCACCCGCCAGGGACGCGTGGTAATGGCGCGTGTGGTCGAGGCTGGACTGGTCCGCGTTGCGGTACGCTAGGCTCCAAGATCAGGGCCTTGGCAAAATTTTTTTACCGAGGCCTTAAAGCCGGCATAAGACGACCGTTCTGCTTTACGTAGACCCCTTGTAAAGGACCAGTCATGAAGCCGATCGAGATCAACTCTGTTGCCAGGAGCCGCCCGCTTGGCAGCGAACCGCAGCGGACAGTCTCGTCCGCTCCCACGCCTTCGGCCCCCACCCCGGCGCCCGCGCCGCGGACGGAAGCCGAAATGGTCACCCGGTCCGAAAGCCTGTCCGCAGGCTCGACCCCGCCGGTCGATACCGACCGTGTAAGCCAGATTCGCACAGCGCTGAAGGAGGGCACCTACCCGCTCGTTCCCGCCAGCGTAGCCGACGCCATGATCGCCTCTCGCTTTATTCTCATCGAGGGTAAGAAGGACTCGTAATGCACCTTGCAGAAAACCTGCGGCAGATGCTCGCCATCCTCGAAAGCGAGCGCGCAGCCCTCGCCGGGCTCGACCTTGAGCGCATCATCACCTGTGCCGACGGCAAGCAACGCCTGTGCAACGAGCTGGAAAGCATCGCCGGACAGCCGCTCGATGAAGAGTGCGAAGGCCTGCTTAACGCCGTACGCCGCCTGAACGAGGTGAACCGCAAGCTGCGCAACATGATTGCCGACAATGTTCAGGCCCGTCTCGGCGCACTCACCGGCAACAGCTTCCTCTACGCTGCCCCTGCAGTCGCGTAGGAACGTTGTTACAAGAGCCTAGCACGCAAATTGGCACGAGGCTTGCTTACTAATCCCCGTTACCCACGGGGAGATAAGCCAAGTGTCGACAATCCAGCGATCGGGCCTGCAGGCCGCAATTGCTGCTCCGGCTCCGCGCAACGCGCGAGTGCAGGCGGCCATTGCCGAAGCCTCGACACGCACCTCGATCGATTTCGATTACCTTATGGCCCAGGCGCAGGTCGAAAGCGCGATGGACCCCTCGGCCAAGGCGCGCACTTCCTCTGCCGCCGGGCTTTACCAGTTTACCAACCAGACCTGGCTCAACACGCTGGATCGCCACGGCTCCGCCCACGGTCTGGGCTGGGCGGCAGACGCCATTTCCTCCACCGGTGGCCGCGCGCGGATCACCGATCCTTCGATGGCCAGCGCGATCATGGAGCTGCGCTACAATCCCGAGGCTGCCTCGCTGATGGCGGGCGAACTGGCGGGCGACAACGCTTCCTATCTCCAGCAGACCTTCGGCCGCACGCCCGATCACACAGAGCTTTATCTCGCCCACTTCCTTGGCGCTGCCGGTGCGCGCGAGTTCATTGCCGCCCATGCGGCAGATCCTGGCCGGGAGGCGGCAAGCATGTTCCCCCGCGCTGCCGGAGCCAACCGCGGTGTGTTTTATGACAATGGCCGCGCCCGCTCGCTGGGCGAGGTGCGCGACATGTTCGCCGCCAAGCTGGAGAACGCAGGCAGCGGACAGGGTGGCTTCGGCCCCCTCCCCTCGCACGCCGGCGGCTGGGGCGCACCCGTGATGCAGACAGCCACGGCAAAGGCCCCTGCCGCACCCGCCGCTCGCCCGAGCATGGCGCAGGTGCTGACCAGCACCTTCGGCTCCGACACCAATTCCGGTTCCGCCCCGGCGCATGTCGCCTCGGCCTATAGCAAGATCGCGAGATTCGGCCTGTGAACGCCCTGAAAGCCTACCTCAGCCCGTCGCTGGCCATGCCGCTGGCGATCCTGATCGTCATCTTCCTGCTCGTGTTGCCGATCCCGGCAATGATGCTCGACGTGTTCTTCGTGCTCAACATCGCGCTGTCGCTGGCGGTGCTGATGACGGCGATGAACGTCAACAAGCCGCTCGACTTTTCATCGTTCCCAACCGTGCTGTTGTTCGCCACGCTTCTGCGCCTTGCGCTCAACGTCGCCTCCACCCGCGTGGTGCTGATCGCCGGGCATGAAGGCGGCGATGCGGCGGGCAAGGTGATCGAAGCCTTCGGGGCCTTCCTTGTCGGCGGCGACTTCGTGGTCGGCCTGTTCGTGTTCATGATCCTGATGATCATCAACCTGATGGTGGTGACCAAGGGCGCGGGCCGTGTGTCCGAAGTTTCGGCGCGCTTCACGCTCGATGCCCTGCCAGGCAAGCAGATGGCGATCGACGCCGACCTTGCCGCCGGCCTCGTCACCGCCACCGAAGCCAAGACCCGCCGCCGCGAAATCGCCACCGAGGCCGATTTCTACGGTTCGATGGACGGTGCCAGCAAGTTCGTGAAAGGCGATGCCATCGCCGCGTTGCTGATCCTGGCGGTGAACGTGATCGCCGGGCTTATCCTCGGCATGGTCACCCATGGCCTGAGCGCAGGGCAAGCGGGCGAGCTTTATATCACCCTTGCCGTTGGCGACGCGCTGGTGGCTTCGGTCCCCTCGCTGCTGCTCTCGATCGCCGCCGCCATGATCGTGACCCGCGTTTCGGACACCCGCGATCTTTCGGGCCAGGTCGGCGGCCAGTTTGCCGATCATCGCACCTGGCTGCCGGTGGGCGTAATCCTGCTGCTGCTCGGCGTGATCCCGGCCATGCCGCAGTCGATCTTCCTGCCCTTCGCCGCCGTGAGCTTCTTCCTCTGGCACAAGCTGCGCAAGAGCGCCGCCGAACGCGCGGTGGCCGAAGCTGCGGCCGCAGTCGAGCCCGCACCCGACCCCTCTGCCATCACCATCGAGGACGTTTCCGAAAATGCGCTGGTCAGCGTGGAGCTGGGCTATGGCCTCGTCCACCTCGCCGACGAGCGCAAAGGCGCGCCGCTGGTGGCCCGCCTCACCGGCCTCAGGCGTCAGCTGTCCGAGACCTTTGGCTTTATCGTCCCGCAAATCCGCATTCGCGACAGCCTCGAATGCCAGCCCGGCGAATACCGCGTCCGGCTTGGCGGCACGCGGCTCGGCGGCGCGATGGTGCGGCCCGACCGGCTGCTGGCCATCGACGCCGGGGACGTCAGCCCCCACGCCTTTATCGATGGCGACGATACCATCGACCCCAGCTTCGGCTGCCCGGCCAAGTGGATCGAGGCTCGCCAGCGCGAAATGGCGGTCGCTGAAGGCTATCTGGTGGTCGAACCCGAGAATGTCATCGCCACCCATATCAACCAGCTTTTGATGGCCCGCGCGCACCTGTTGCTCGGCCCAGACGAACTGCGCGAGCTGCTCGACAACGTGAAGGTCCGCAATGCCGCACTGGTCGAGGCGATCACCCCGCAGCCGATGAGCCTTGGCGCGCTCACCCGCCTGCTGCGCTCGCTGCTCGATGACGGGATTACGCTGGCTCACCCGCTGCCCGTGCTCAATGCTCTGGCCCAATGCGTGCAGATAACGACCGAGCACGATATGCTGGTCGACATGATGCGCACGCAGCTTGGCGGGCAGCTGATCGGCCAGATTTGCGGTCCGAACGACAAGCTGCCGGTCATCACGCTTGCCGCCGAGCTGGAAGACATGGTCGTCGGCGGGCTCGTCGACCCCAGCACCGGACAGCCCGTGATCGACCCCGACCTTGCCCGCACGCTGGGCGCGCAGCTGGCCGATGTGCTGGCACAGCGACCGCCCGGCTCCGGCCCTGCCGCGCTGATCGTGCAGCCCCGCGCGCGCCGTCCGCTGGCCGCGCTGCTGAAGCTGCGCGCGCCGCAATGCGCGGTGCTCTCGATTTCCGAACTGCCGCCCGAACAGCCGATCGAAGTGATCGCGGTGATCGGCGGTGAAGTCCAGCAACCCGCGCAGCCTGCGCTCGATCATCAGGGGCAGGAGGCCCTTGCCGCATGATCCACGATCAACGCCAGTTCGACCCGAAAAGCGCCTATGGTGGCGGCGATGCACGACTAATCAAGCAGTTCACGCCGCTTGTGCGCAAGCTTGCCTGGCATCTGGCCTCGTCCGCTGGTCCGTCGATGGACGCCGACGACCTGATGCAGATCGGCCTGATCGCGCTGACCGAATGCGCGCGCCGGCACGACCGGCCTACCGACGACGGCCTCGCCGCCTATGCCAAGCTGCGCGTGCGCGGCGCGATGATCGACGCGATCCGCAAGATGCAGAACGAGACCCGCAGCGCGCGCCAGGATCGCAAGCGGATCGAAAAGGCCCGCTCGGTTCTGGCCGTGCAGTATGGCCGCCAGCCAACCGATGCGGAGATCGCAGCCCTGATGAACCTGACGCCTGCCGAATTCTCCGACAAGCAGAGCCGCAGCGCCCCCATCCACCACGTCGACATGGAGGGGGCCTATGATGAAAGCAGCGCCGCCTTTGCCAGCGAGGAAATGGACGCCGAAGATCTTCTGATCGAGGCCGAAAGCGGCACCGAGCTTGCCGCTGCCATTGCCGGATTGCAGGAGCGGCATCAGCTGGTGATCCAGCTCTATTTTCTTGAAGAGCTGAACCTTGCGGAAATCGCCGAAGTGCTGGAGGTGTCCGTGCCGCGGGTCCACCAGCTCAAGGCGGCCGCGCTCAAGGCCCTGCGCAAGGCGCTAAGCTGACCAGATCAGGGCAAGCGCCTCTGCTTGAAGCCATCGCCAGCATGGAAGATGAGCGTTTCGACGGAGGTCCCCTCGCCCAGGTTCACGCGGTTTTCCTGGCTCGGCCAGATATCGGTGAGGATGCTTGAGCGGACAGCCAGCACCGTGTCTTCGGGAATGGCCGGAGCGATCTGGTAAATCCACAGGTAGGCCCCATCAACCTCGTTGCCGAGCATTTCAAGCTCCACCGGCTCGTCATCGGCGGTCAGAGCGAAGTGGTTGCCGACATAGACGGCAAAAGCATCGCGGCTCGCCTGATTGCGGGCAATATCGGCCTCTTTCATGTCGTGCAGCGCGTGTTCGGCATCGTGCATCGGCACACGGTGGCTCACTTCGAGCATCCCGGTGCGCGGATTGTTGGACATGGTCGTGATGACGATCTTCTGCTGATGCGCCCAGACCGGCTGCGCCAGCACCATCAGCGCCAGCGCGGCGAGAAGCTTGCGGATCATTGCGCGGCCTCGTTCATCAGATCGCGTGACACCCGCGAACCGCTCTGCTCGGCCTGATAGGCCTCGATCCGGCTCGGGATGATGCGGCGCGGATAGTAGTTGTTTTCGATGTCCGCATCGGCTGTCTCCCAATCGGGATCGACCACCACCTGCTCCAGTATCTGGCCTTTGGGGAAGACCAGCAGCTTGCTCACCTCGTGCGGGTTGCGACGCCAGATTTCCGCCGGGATCACCATGCGGTCAATGCTGCCATCCTCGAAGGTGAGGCCGAGGATGATCGGCATTACCAGTCCCCCCTTGCTAGTGAAGTTGAGGACATAGTAGTTCGCATCCTCACGCACGGCCCGCTCGAATGCCGTGCGTTCCCAAGGTTCAAGGTTATCGAGGAAGCTCTCAAAGTCCTCACGGTCCTTGGGGGTGGCGGTGAACTGGTCGTTATCGTCGTAGAAGTCGGTCACGCCCGGGTTTTCGAGCACCCAGATCGGCACCTGCTGCTCGCGGTTGAGGCGCACGCCGACCCGCTCGGGCTCGTCGGCCAGCTCCTGCCGACGGCGCGGCAGGTCTATGTCCGGGTCTTCGGTGTCGATCCGCAGCCGATAGACCGAGTCGACCGAAATATCGACATGGTCGGTGGTGTAGAACCAGCCGCGCCAAAACCAGTCGAGATCGGTGCCCGATGCCTCTTCCATGGTGCGGAAGAAGTCCGCCGGGGTCGGCCGCTTGAACTTCCAGCGCCTCGCATATTCTCGAAACGCAAAGTCGAACCGTTCGCGCCCGATCACAGTATCACGCAGGATATGCAGCGCCGCCGAAGGCTTCGAATAGGCGTTCGGCCCCAGATTCACGACCGAATCCGACTGGGTCATGATCGGCTGCTGCTGGTTCGAGACCATATAGGGGATGACATCACGCGCGATCCCGCCGCTCCACGGCATCTCCGGATCCCACTCGTATCCAGCAACAGAGTCGAGGAAGGAGTTCAGCCCCTCGTCCATCCAGGTCCACTGCCGTTCGTCGGAGTTGACCGTCATCGGAAAATAGATGTGACCGACCTCGTGGATCACCACGCCCACGAGGAACAGCTTCTCCGACAGCGAATAGGTGCGGCGGCCATCGTCCTGAAGTTCGGTGCGCGGACCGTTGAAGGTGATCATCGGATATTCCATCCCGCCCACCGGGCCGTTGACCGACTGAGCCACGGGATAGGGATAGTCGAAGCTGAAGCGCGAATAGACCTTCAGCGTGTGGATCACCGCCGGGGTCGAATATTTCGCCCACAGGTCACCGCCTTCCTTGGGCCAGAACGACATCGCCATCACGGTCTCGTTCTCGGCGCCGGGCTGCTGGTGGCCCTGCGCATCCCATAGGAACTTCCGGCTCGAAGCCCATGAAAAATCGCGGACATTCTGCGCCGCAAAGCGCCAGGTCTTGGTGCCGCTGGCACCGCTGCGCTCGTTCGCCTCGGCTTCGGCCTGGGTCACGACCATGACCGGCTCGCTCGCGGTCCGGGCCTGTTCCAGCCGCTGCCGCTGGGCGGCTGTGAGCACCTCCTCGGGGTTCTGCAACATGCCGGTCGAGGCGACGATATGGTCGTCCGGCACCGTCAGCGAGACGTCGTAATTGCCGAATTCGAGCGTGAATTCGCCGCTGCCGAGGAACTCCTTGTTGTGCCACCCTTCGTAGTCCGAATAGGCCACCATGCGCGGGAACCATTGGGCGATTTCGAAGATGTCGTTGCCGCCCGAACGCGGATCTTCGGGGAAATGCTCATAGCCCGCGCGTCCTCCAATCGCCTTTTGGTCGGTGATCTGGAAAGCCCAGTCGATCGAGAACTCGATGCTCTCTCCCGGTGCGAGACCTTCGGGCAGGTCGATCCGCATCATCGTGCCGACGATGGTGTGATCGAGCGCACGGCCATCGCCCAGCGTCACCGCGCCGATCTCGTAGCCATAGTCGTTGTCGGCCATCGACTGCTGCTGGCGCAGCTGCCGCAGCGACAGCCGGGCAGGCTCATCGGTTGAACTGGCCGTGCCGCTGAAGTCGTCGGTCAGCTCGGCGATGGAATCGCGGCGAAAGATGTTCTGATCGAGCTGCAACCACAGCCACGGCAGGCTGTCGGGCGAATTGTTGGTGTAGCGGATCGTCTCGCTGCCGGTGAGCCGACGCTTCTCTTCATCGAGCCGCGCCTCGATGCGGTAATCCGCCTTCTGCTGCCAGTACTCATGCCCGGGCGCGCCCGAGGCATTGCGATAGGTGTTGGCCGTGGGCAGCACCTCGTCGAGCTGGCGGAACTTGTCCTCGTAGTCGCCTACCGTCTGCTCGATGCCCTGCGCTGCAACCGGCCCGGCCAAAGCGAGCGCGGCGAGGAAGACGATGCCTTTCAGGCCGCGCTCGTTCCGCATCAACGCGCCTCCAGTTCCGCGACCAGCGCCGGCGCCGGATAAATCGTCTCCAGCGCCTCCTGAATCGCTGCGGCGGAGACCACCACCGTGCGGTTCAGTGTGCCATCGTAGCCATAGTTGCCACCAAGCGAATGAATATTGCCGTCGAAGGCCGCGCCGATCACGGTGCCGTTGCGGTCGATCACCGGGCTGCCCGAATTGCCGCCGATAATGTCGTTGGTGGTGACAAAATCGTAGGTCACATCGGGGTCGATCTCGTCACGGTTTGCGGCAAAGGCGGGCGCAAGGTCAAACGGCGGGTTGCCCGTCGCGCGCTCAAAAGTGCCGCCCATGGTGGTGGCGATGGGCACCTGGTTGCCGCGCTCGACCCAGCCCTTCACTTGGCCATAGGAGATACGCAGGGTGAAGGTCGCATCGGGATAGAGGCTGTCGCCATAGGCGGCGAAGCGGGCATCGGCCAGCTCGGCACCGGCAGCGGCGAGCGGCCCGGCATAGGCCTCATCGACCTGCTGTTGCAGCTCACGCTGGCGGGGCAACAGAGTGAGCGCATACTGGATCATCGGATCGTCCGAGGCCTCGATGGCAGCAATCCCGCCTTCCCACAGCTGGCGGCGATAGTCCGGATCGGCCAGCCGTGTGCCCGTCACCAGCCGCTCGGACAGTTGCTCGGGGCTTTCCTTGCCCAGCAGCAGCTGCGAATCGGCATCGTCCACACCGAGATATTCGCGCGCCTTCGACAGGCTCCACCCCATGTAAAGCTCGTCAAGCCACGGGTAGACCGGGCGTTCATCGGTGATGCGCTTTTCGAGCAGCGGCAGCGCGCTGTCGGTATAGCCGGGCAGACGCTCGGCATTGGGCTTTTCCCGCTCCTGCGCGGCCATCACCAGCGCCTGGGCGTAACCGTAGAGATCGCCCGAAGGATCGATGAAGCGATAGGGCAGATAGAGCGCACGGTAGGCCTGCACCGCCTCATCCACCTCGGCCCACGGGTCGCCGATGGCGGCATTGTCGGCGCTTAGTTCGCGCAGCTCGGCCTCGGCTGCGGCCATCTTTCCGGTAAACTCCGGATCGTTCAGCGCAGTGGTGCGACCGATATAGACCTTGAGCGAATTCTCGACGCCGCTGAGCAGGTCCAGCCCCTCGCGCTCGCGCTCCTCGCTCACCTCCATCGCCGAGATCAAACGGCCGCGCAGCTCCGACAGCGTGGCGAGCGTGACCGGCAGGCGGACTTCGCGTTCGAAGGCGCGCTGGCTTTCGGTCATAAGGCGCGCGGTCGATCCGGGGTTGCCGACCACAAAGGTCAGTTCGCCTTCCTCGGGCGCGCGCGGGTTCCAGCTGAGGTGCGCCTCGGGCGTCACCGGCCTGCCGTCCTCGTAGGCGCGCAGGAAGCTGCCATCGAGCGAATAGCGCGGGAAGTTGAAGTTGTCGGGATCGCCGCCGAAGGTCGCGGCGCGGTCTTCCGGGGCCCAGACGAGGCGCACATCGGAATACTTGCGGTAGGTATAAAGCTTGTACTGCCCGCCGCCGAACAGCGTGACAACCTGACAGCGCATGGTTTCGCGGTCGGTGCAGCCTTCGTCTTCGATCCGGGCGATCGCGGCATCGCGCGCGCGGGTAAGCGCCTCGCCCTCGAGCCCGGCGAAGGCGCTCTTCACGGTGTCGGTCACATCGGTGATCGACATGACGACCTCGGCCTGCTGGCCCGGGCAGGCCTTCTCGTCCTCGCGCCGGTCGGCGATGAAACCGTTCTTGAGCAGATCGTTATCGCCGGTCGAGTTATCGAACAGGCAGCTTGCCACGCAGTGGTGGTTGGTGAGGATCAACCCCTCGCCCGAAACGAAGCTGGCTGAGCAACCGCCGGTGAGGCGCACCGCAGAAAGCCGCGTGCGCTCAAGCCAGGCCGCGTCGGGCGCCCAGCTATAGGCTGCTTCAAGCTTGTCGGCGGGAAAATTGTCGAAGGTCCACATGCCCTCGTCCGCCTGAACAGGAACGGCGGAAGCGGCGAAAGCAGCCAGTGCGACGCTGGCTGCAAGAACTGGTCTGGTCATGAAATATCCTTGCGCGACTTTTGCGGCGACCTTGCCGCATTGCAGTGCACAAGGCAATCCGGTTCCAGAGGATACCATTTAACGTAGTGTCCGCCGGTCGCGCGGAACCTGTTTCGAGACGCCGCGCGACCGTGCAGTACAGATCGGCTCAGGCCGGGCGGAAGCCCCCGCCTTCAACGCCCGCATCGGCAACGAAGGTCGCCGCCACGGACCGCTCGAACTCCGGCTGCGTCACGGTCGAGACGACCACATGTTCGGCCACGGCGCGTTCGGAGGTCAGGCGCACCAGCGCATAGCCCTTGCGGTCCTGATCGCAGAATACGACCTCCTCGTTGCGCGCGGCGAGGTACTTGCCCAGCCCCGGCAGCAGCGACCCGTAAGACGGGCTGGTAATCGCGGTGCAGCCGACCTCGACGGCGGCGAGACGCCCTCCATTGTCGTGCAGGTTGTTGGTCCAGGCGGCATGGCTGTCGCCCGCCAGCACCAGCGGCCGCGACCCGGCGCGCTCGAACAGCCCATAGAGCCGCTCGCGCGCATGGGGATAGCCGTCCCAGGCATCGAGGTTGAACGGAACGCCGGCGCGGAACGCCTGCATCGCAGTGGCGATCTGAGTGCGATAGCCTTCCGGCATGGCGGAGAGCATCTGGCCATAGACCTCGGCCCCCAGCTGAGCTTCGAGATCAGGCCCGGCGACCTTCGCCATCACCACCTGATTGCCGAGCACCTGCCACGGCTTGCCCGCCTGGACGGACTGCGAAAGAACGCCTTCGAGCCAAGCGCTCTGGTCTGTGCCGAGCATCTCGCGGCTCTCGTCGCCCAGCTCGGCGAAGATAGCAGCCAGCGATTCGGCAGGGGGGACATCTCCCTTGGGCAGCACTTGCTTGCTGCGCCCCAGTAGACGCGTCTCGACCATCGCCAACGTGGCCAGATCGCCGAACTCGAACGAACGGAAGATCGCCTCGCGCGCCCGCACCGGGCTGGGATCGCGGATCGGCATCCACTCGAAATAGGCCTGCATCGCAACCGCCTTGCGCGCGGCCCAATCCCCATCCTCGCTCTGATGGTTCTCGGCCCCGCCGATCCAGCTGTCGTTGGCAGTCTCGTGATCGTCCCACACGCAAATAAAGGCGGCGCGGGCGTGCGCGGCCTGCATGTTGGGATCGCTCTTCACCTGCGCATGGCGGCGGCGATAGTCGGCCAACGACACGATCTCGTGCGGCGGATCGGGCAGCCGGCCGATCGCCCTGCCCACCTCGTTGCCGTAACCTTCGGCGCCATATTCGTAGATATAGTCGCCAAGGTGGATCACCGCGTCGAGCCGGTCGAGCGCGGCCATATCGGCATAGGCGTTGAAGAAGCCGCCCGCCCACAGCTGGCACGAGGCGACCGCATAGACCACCTCGTCGGTCGCGCCGACCGGCAGGGTGCGAAAGCGCCCCTTCGGCGAAACGGTGCCATCGGAGGCGACGAACCAGTACCAATAGTCCTTGCCCGGCTCGAGCCCGGCCACTTCGGCCTTGGCGGTGTGATCGGCGCTGGCACGCGCGGTCACATCGCCTTCGACGGCTGGCGCGCCTTCAGCGGTGGTTGCGACAAACCAACGCAGGGCAACGTCACCGCCGAAGTCCTCGCCGACCGAAGCGCGGGTCCAGATCACGGCGCCATCGGCGGCGGGATCGCCGCTCGCCACGCCATGATCGAAGCTCACCTTTGCCGGTGCCTGCTGGGCGACCGCAACACTCGCCGCCCCCATGGTTCCACCCGCGCCCATCAGGGCCAGAAGCCCACGACGATTGATCTGCATGGGAAGTCTCCTTCTCGTCGTTACAATCAGCGCAGGCGCGCGGTGAGTTCGATGCCGTAGAAGCGCGGCTCGGCAGGGATGAAGGTCGGATAGCCGAAGGCCCCGCCGGTGTTGCCCGCATCGAGCAGATAGTCCTCGTTGCTCAGGTTACGCACGAAGCCCGCCACCTCGATCATGTCGTCGGCGAAGGCAAAACCGGCGCGCAGGTTAAGCAGCGTGACCGGACCTTGCGAGATCGCCGCCGAGTTGGGCAGCTCGAAGAAGATCGTACTGCGGTGGGTCACGCTCGGGGTGGCGAAGAAGCGTACATCGTTGGCGACCATGTGATCGATGGTGAAGCCCGCCGCCATCTGGAATTTCGGCTGCAGACGGAAGCGCGCACCCGAGTAGGCAGGCGCCAGCGTGTTGTCCTCGTCGATTTTGGCATTGGCATAGGCGCCGTTGACGAACAGGCTGATCGCGTCGGTCGCCTGCACGAACAGCTCGGCCTCGACGCCGATGTTCTTGGCATTGCCCGCGCTTTCGGTGCGGGTCGAACCGTCATCCTGCGTCACGCTGACCTGGAAGCCCGAATAGTTCTGGTAGTAAACGCCGAGCGAACCCTGCACCGCGCCGGTCGCGAACTTGATGCCGCCCTCGTAGTTCCAGACAACCTCCTCCGGCACGAGCTGCAAGCGCGGCACGGTGGCAAAAGTGCTGTCCAAAGCAGCGGAAAGCTGCACCACCGGCGAGCGGCGGCCCTTGGAAACGGTGGCATAGACATTCACGTCCGGGGTAATCCGGTAAAGCGCATTGAAACGCGGCAGCCAGGCATCGAAGCTGTCTTCGGCGGTGAAGGTCTGACCGCCCGTGTCGAACTGGCCGGGGACAAGCGAGAAGGCGAGGCTCGGCAGCGCGGTCAACAGCGGCGTGCGCAGGCTGGCGGGCAGCAGGCCCGGCAGCACCGGCACCGGCACCTCGGCAAAGTAGCCGGACTGGCGGTCTTCCCACAGATAGCGCAGGCCCGCGGTCAGTTCGAGCGCATCGGTCGGCATCCAGGTGACATCGGCGAAGACTGAGTAGCTGTCGTTCTGGCCTTCGTTCCGAAACAGCGACTGATAAGGAAGCTGCGTGATCGCACCGCCGGTAAGCAGGCCGGTGAGCTGCGAAGCAGGCACCGAGCCATCGGGCGCGGTACACGGCAGGTCGAGCCCGGCAGCGGCAGCGATCCCGGCGAGGCATTGCAGGAAGGTGCCTTCCTCGCCCGAGAACGGAACCGACTGGCGGCCATCCTCGGTAAAGTAGTTCCATCCGAACGAGCCGCGCACCTTCATGCCCTCGTAGGCGAACCGGCCTTCGTGGCTGAACTGCCAGCCCGAGGCGTCTTCGGCAAATTCGAGGAACCAGGCCGCTGAGCCGTCGGCGTCGAAGGTCTCGAGGCTGTCGAACTCGCGGTAGCCGTTGACCGTGGTGAAGGTCCAGTTGTCGGCGAACTGCCACTCGGCAGTGAGGTTCACGTCATAGACCTCGCGATCGAGGCCAAGCTGGTCCTTGCCGAGCACGCTGCCCGACAGCGGCGATCCACCGAGCTGCGCATCACCGAAGGGATCGGCGGCACCGGCGGCGGTGGGGAAGTTCCCCGAAATGAAGGGCGTGCCGCCGTTGCGCTGGCGGTCGAAGGTGCCGATCAGGTCGACGGTCAGGTCGTCGCTCGGGGTAAAGCGCAGCGAGCCGCGCAGGCCGAGGTTGTCCAGCGCATAAAGCTCATCGTCCTGCGATTCGGCGAGGTTCTCGACATAGCCGTCGCGGTTCTTCCACTCGAAGGCGAGACGGCCCGCAATCACCTCATTGCCTGCATTGAGGTGCCCGCGCAGCAGCGTGTAATCGTAGTTGCCATATCCGCCGGTCAGTTCCGCCGAGACGCCCGGCTGCGGCTTCGCCGACACGAGGCTGATCGCGCCCACCGCCGAGGCCGTGCCGAACAGCGTGGCCTGCGGGCCCTTGATCACCTCAACCCGGTCAAGATCGTAGATCGCCTGATACGACCCGCGCGAGCGCGAGATGTCGACGCCGTTGTAATAGAGCGTGACGCGCGGCCCCTGCTGCGACGAGCCCGAATCCGAAGTAATCCCGCGGATCACGATGCCGGGGTTGTTGGCGCTCTGCTCCTGAATGTTGAGGCCGGGGACGTAGTTCGAAAGCTCATCGAGGTCCGACACGCCCAGCTGTTCCATCCGTTCGCCCGAGGTGGCGGTGACGGTGATCGGAACGTCTTCCACGCGCTGTTCGAACTTCTGCGCGGTCACGACGATGCTGTTGCCGACGTCCTGGGCCTCCTCCGCGAAGGCAGGGGTGGCGGCAAGCGTGGTGCCCGCCAGCAACGTAAGCTTGAGCGACGAACGAATAGTCATTTGGCGAATCCCGTTATGGTTGAACAGAAGCGCGCCTATTCAAAGTGAATGACGGGTTCGCGGCAAGTCGATGACGATTACGTGAACCCGCCAATTTCTCTTGTGTCAGTTGCCGGGATGCACACCTGCTCAAGAGCGGGCAGGGCTGGCAACTCTGCCAAAGCCGTGCCGATCCGCACCCTGCCCTGCCAAGCTGGTGCGAATGAACTGCGCGCCAGCGATGCCGACCAGCACAACGCCCACAAGGCTGGTAACATAGGCCGAACCGATAAAGAAGGTCAGCCACGGCAGGTCGAGCCCAGCGAAGTTGCGCAGCAGCAGCAGGGCCACGCTGCCGACATAGCCGCTGGCATCGGCGACATAGATCAGGAAGCCCGCCGTCGCCACGGTGCCCGACCAGGCGATCAGCCGGTCGAACAGCATCGCGTTGAACGGGGTATAGGCAAGGTAAAGCCCCGCCCCGCTCGCCACCATCCACGCGATCGGCGAGAGCAGCCCCTGCTGGAACGCCAGCGTCGACAGTCCCAGCACGGCAAAGCCAAGCCCCACCGCCACATGCATCCAGGCCATAGCCTTCGTGTTGTCATGCACCCGCACCAGCAGCGCCAGCGCGACAAGCGAGATGATCGCCACCGGTGCCTCGCTGGCGGTGAACACGCTGGAGGCCTCGCCATAGCCGAGCGCCTGCCAGATCTCGGCAGCGAAGTTGTCGCGCAGGTCGCGAAAGGCGGTCAGCAGCACATAGGATGCGACCAGCGGCACCAGCAGCGGCCAGTGCGCTCGTAAGAAAGCCCTTCGCTGCGCCGCCATCATCGGGCGGCGCGCCACCCGCTCGGCCTCGTCAGCCGCATCGGGCGCAGGCAGCGCGGCCAGACCCAGCACCGAGACCAGCAACAAGGGCATGAACACCGCCCCGGTCGCCGCCGGCATCCAGAATTCGCTCACGCCGTAGTCCAGCATCAGCGCCTTGCCGATCGACTTCACCACGCCCGAAGAGAGAATGAAGCTCGCACACAGGATCGCGCCGAGCACCTCGCTCACCCGACGGCCTTCCATGAAGCCGAACACCAGCCCCCAGATCAGCCCCAATGGCAGGCCGTTGAGAAACAGGAACACCACGTTCCACGGCGCCGGAACCAGCGCGAACATGACGAGCGCCAGCCATGAGGAGCCGATCAGCAGGAGAATCGCCAAGGCCCGCCGCTCGGGCGCGAGTTCGGCGATCACCTTCACCCCGATCAGTTTCGACAGCGCATATCCGGCCACCTGCGCCAGCACGAGCGCGATCTTGTAATCGAGCACGAAGCCCCACCCTGCCACGTGTTCGAAGGTCGCGGCGGTGAACGGCTTCCTGAACGCATACATCGAGAAATAGGCGCAGAAGCCGGCCATCCCCGCGAACAGCACGAATATCGCGGGCTGCGCTCGGGAAAGCCAACTGCGAAAACTGCCGATCATCTGACTTGCTCCTGTCATGCAAGGCTGGTCTAGACCACATATGCGACAGTGGAATGACGAAAGGGCGCCTGTGCCAGCCATCGATGAAAGCTTGAGGTCAACCGGAACGGAGGCCTTGAGAGCATGAGCGAACACTATGATCTGGCGATCGTCGGGGCGGGAATTGTCGGGCTAGGCTGCGCGCTGGCGGCGGCGAAGCGCGGGTTGCGTGTGATCGTGATCGACCGCAACGCCCAGGCCGACGGAGCGTCGATCCGCAACTTCGGCTTCGTAACCGTGACCGGCCAGCAGCGCGGGCTGGTCTGGAACCGCGCCCGCCGCAGCCGCGACCTGTGGCTCGAGATCGCCGCACCGGCGGGGATCGAGGTGCTCCAGCGCGGCTTGTTCATGCCCGTGCGCCGCGCCGAAGCGGTGGGCGTGCTCGAAGAATTCATGGCGACCGAAATGGGCCACGGTTGCGAACTGCTCACACCGAGCGAAGCCGCCGCCCGCGCCCCGGAAGTCACCGGCCCGAAGACACAGGCCGCCCTGTGGAGCCCGCACGACCTCCGCGTCGAATCGCGCAGCGCCATCCCCCTGCTCGCGCGCTATCTCGAAAGAGAGCATGGCGTAACCTTCCTGCGCGAAGCCGCCGCCCTTGCTGTCGAACCGCCCCATATTCTCACCGGACGCGGTGAAGTCCTTGCTGATCGCGCGATCATCTGCCCCGGCGATGACTTCTCCGGTCTCGGTGCCGATATCTTGCAAAACGCCGGCCTCATCCGGTCCAAATTGCAGATGCTCCGGCTGGCCGCCCCCGGCGTCACCCTGCCCGCGCCGATCATGTCCGACCTCGGGCTGGTGCGCTATGACGGCTACAGCGAGCTGCCCGCCGCCGCTGCGCTGCGCGTCCGGCTGGAAGAGGAACAGGGCGAGGAACTGGCCAACGGCGTCCACCTGATCGCGGTGCAGAGCGCCGATGGCACGCTGGTCGTCGGCGACAGCCATCATGAGCGCACCACCCCCGATCCCTTCGCCAGCGAAGCGGTCAACCAGCTCATCCTCGCCGAGTGGAGTGCCGCCACCGGACAGCCTGCCCCGACCGTGCTCGAACGCTGGACCGGTACCTATGCTCGCGGCCCCGAACCCAGCCTCATCGCCGCTCCGCACGCGCGCGTCAGGCTCGCGCTGATCACTGCCGGAAACGGCGCATCCACCGCCTTCGCCTTCGCAGAAGAAGTGCTGGCCAACCTGTTCGAGGAGAACACCCCCAATGACTGAGATCCGCCCCAAGATACATTCTGCCTTCGACATGGTGATGTTCGACTGGGCCGGCACCATGGTCGATTTCGGCAGCCGCGCCCCCGTGCTGGCGCTGATCGAGGCGTTTCGGCTATCGGGCGTGCCCGCCGAAGAGAGCGAGGCGCGCGCCGACATGGGCCGCGCCAAGGCCGACCATATCCGCGCCATGCTGGCCCAGCCCCGGCTTGCCGCAGCCTGGGAAGAGGCGCGCGGAAAGGCGCCCGATGAAGCCGCAACCGCCGAAGTGCTCGAAACGCTGCAGGAGCCGATGATCCGCCTTGCCCGCGAGACCGCACACCTCGTGCCCGGCGCTGCCGAAACCGTCGCCCGTCTGCGCGAAGAGGGGATCACAATCGCCTCGTGCACAGGCTATTCGCGCGAGATGATGGAGGCGATCCTGCCCACCGCCAAGGCCGAGGGCTACGATCCAGATCTGGTCGTCTGCGCCAACGAGACCGCGCAGGGCCGCCCCTCGCCGCTGATGATCTACAAGGCCTGCGCCGACCTCGGCGTCTGGCCGCTGGAGCGCGTTGTCAAGGTCGACGATGCGGAAGTCGGCATGGCCGAAGGGCGCAATGCGGGCTGCTTCACCGTCGGCGTGGCGGCCTCGGGCAATGCTGTGGGGCTGAGCGTCGAGGAACTGGCCGCGCTCGACCCTGCCGACCGCGCTGACCGGGTGGCTGCGGCGGGTGAACGCCTCAAGGCCGCAGGGGCCGACCTGGTGATCGATTCGGTGGCCGATCTTATTCAGGCGCTCGAAGCGGAAGTGGCGCGGCGCGGCTGAGCCTGTGGCGGCGCGGCGAGCCGATCAGCCCTGCCGCGCCAGCCGAACCAGCATATCGTGATAGCTTTCGAAAGCCGGAAGATCGTCGCGGTCCTTCTTGCCGAGGTCGTCGTAGTCGCGCAGCCGCAAGGCCGCGGCATGGTGGGGCTCCTGCTCGAACCGCGTGGCTTCAGCCTCATCCATCGCTCCACCCTGCAATTCCAGACTTTCGAGCGAAGCCGGACTCAAGCTCGCGACATAGGTCGGCTGACGCAGTGCGAGATAGCGCTTGGCATCGACATGGAGGCGCACCGGCTCGCTCACCTCGGGGCCGAACCGTTCGCGCAGCCAGTCGGCGCCGGTGATCTCGTGGCGAGTGTCGATCCCGCGTGTCGCAGCGTCTTCACCCTCGTGGTGCAACAGGTGGCCAATATCATGCAGCAGAGCGGCCGCGATCATCGCCGCCCCCTCACCCGCGAGCCGCGCATTGTGCGCACATTGCAGCGCGTGATCGAGCTGGCTGACCTTTTCGCCGTAATGCAGGGTGCCAAGGCGCGTGAACAAGGCAATAGCCTCCGCAGCGACGGAGGCGCGGTCTGTCTTTGTCATAGTCATGGTCTAGACCAATTGCAGATAATGCGGCGCGACGCATCCATTTTTCCCAAGTCCGGCAATTTTCTCGCGATTCCGGCGTTCCAAGTTGCGAAGACAGGCCCTGTGCCGGTTGTCGGGTCACGGTAGTGAGAGTAACAGGAACCATGGAAAAAGCGGCAGATACCAACGGGACTGGCCCTACCGAAAGTGCGGAAAGCCGCCAATATCTGGGCCTGCGCGACGGGATTGCCTCGCGCATCTCCACAGGCGACCTCAAGCCGGGCGACAAGCTTCCCTCGGAGCGCCAGCTGCAAGGCGAATTCGGCCTTGCTCGCGGCACGATTCGCGAGGCATTGTTCCTGCTCGAAGCCGAAGGCGCGATCTTTCGGCGCGACCGCAGCGGCTGGTACGTCTCGCCGCCGCCGGTGGTCTATGATCCGACCCGCTGGGAAGGCTTCATGTCCTACGTCGAGGCGCAGGGCCGCGTACCCACCACGTTCACCATCAGCACCGCCACAATCCCCGCAGACCCGCTGCTTTCGGACATTTTCTCGCGCCCGCTCGGCGCCCCGCTACACCATATCCGCCGCTTGCGCTCGGTCGATGGACGAGCAGTGCTGGTGGAGAAGCTGGTGGTCGACGCCGCGATTACACCAGGCCTGCTCGACTTCGATCTCAACACCTCGCTCACCGCGATCCTGAAGCGCAATTTCGGAATCACCGTCGCCCGCAACCAGATTTCGATGCAGCCCTGCGCGCTGACCGGTGACGAGGCGGTCGACCTGCGTCAGAAGTCGGGCCTGCCCGGCCTCGCCTTGCAACGCGTAAGTTATGACGGCCATGGCCGGGTGGTCGAATACGACCACGAATACTGGCGCCACGACGCCGTGCAAATCACCGTGGACCTGCGCGTTCGCTAGCCCCACGGCTCGCCACAACGGGCGCACAATCGATTCAACCGCGCGATTTCCCGCGGCCACCGCTGCGGCCAATTCGCCGCACCTGCACAAAATAGCTGCAACGCAGCATCAGACCGTCATCCTGTCACGCAACTGTTATCTAGCCCCGCTACTCGCGCATCTGGTTCAGACCAGTTTACCAACAAGAGGGGTTTCTCATGACCGGTTGCAATGCCTCTCGGGCCACCCGCCCGAGCTTCCGAAAAGTCCTGTTCACCACCGCATCGGCCATGGCTCTGCTGTGCCCGGCTGCGGCTTTTGCGCAGGATAGCGCCGCCAGCGACGATGACGCCATCGTCGTCACCGGCTTCCGCCAGTCGCTGTCCGAGGCGCTCGATGCCAAGCGCGATTCGGATATCCGAATCGACGTGATCGTGGCCGAAGACATGGCCAAGTTCCCCGATCTCAACCTTGCTGAATCGCTGCAACGCCTCCCCGGCGTGCAGATCAACCGCGAGGCCGGCGAAGGCCGCCGCATCTCGCTGCGCGGCCTCGGCCCGGATTTCGCACGCGTCCAGCTCAACGGTATGGAAGTGCTCGGCAACGTCGACTCGGCGCAGGATAGCCGCGGCCAGCGTTCGCGCGACCGCGCCTTCGATTTCAACATCTTCGCTTCCGAACTGTTCAGCCGGGTCGAGGTCGAAAAGACCTTTCAGGCCGCGCAGAAAGAAGGCGGTATGGCCGGCACCGTGGGCCTCTTCACCGCCAAACCGTTCGACTACAACGATGGGATCAACGGCGCGATCTCTCTCAACCTTGGCACCAACACCTACACAGAAGATGCCCAACCGCGCGTCGCCGCCCTGCTGAGCCAGAACTGGGATGACGCTTTCGGCATCGCCGTTTCGGTTGCCTGGAGCAAGCGCAACACCACCGAGCAGGGTCACAACACTTACAACTACACCACGGTGAACGGCGAACAAATGCAGGCGCTGGTCGACAAGGGCGTCGATCTGTCGAATCTCTCGGCCTCGCAACAGGCCGACCTGCTCAACCCGGACAACACCTTTTACTTTGCAGACGGTAACCGCCTGTCCTCGTGGAATGCCGAGCAGGAACGCCTCGGCATCACCGCCGCGGTGCAGTGGCAACCGAGCGACGACGTGCTGTTCACCATCGACGCGCTCCATGGCCGGTTCACCACCGATCGTAGCGAGCTGCACCTCGCCACCCGCCCGCTCAATTCGCGCGGCTCAATCATTGTCGGTGGCGTTGCCGACCCAATCTGGCCCGCGAACTTCCAGACTGGCTCGGTCGTGAACGACATTGCCTGGGACGAGTTCGGCTACGTCACCTATGCCGATGTCACCGGCGTCGGCTTCGGCACCGAGCACCGCCGCTCGCACAACGAGAACCGCTTCTGGCAGGTCGCGCTGACCAACGAATGGAACGTCACCGACACGCTCACCTTCGACGGCCACGTCGGCTGGGAAAAGTCGACCTACGACACGCCCTATGACGACAAGTTCTACATCCGCGCGCGCGGCAACATGATCGCCGACTATGGACCCGATGGCCGCTCGGCCACGTTCAGCTATGCCGGCTGGGATTCCACCGACCCCAGCAGCTACGCGCTCGACAACTTCTACTATCGCGGTTTCAACAACGAGAGCGAGCTCCTCGAAGGCGAAGCGAATCTCGCCTGGGAAGCGAGCCCCGTGTGGACGATCCGTCTTGGCGGTGCCTACCACTCGTTCCGCCAGCAGGGCATCGACCTGTTCTACGACGCCAACGTCAACGGCACGACCGACAAGATGCGCGGCGATCCGGTGACCGGCGTGAGCGATGTATTCAGCAACGAGTTCGGCTCGTGGCTGATTGGCGACTATGCCGAGGCCTTCGACCGCTACGACGAATATCACCGCTTCGAGCCGAACACCGACGGCACCGGCGGCGCGCTGCAGGATATCGAGAACGTCTACGAGACGACCGAAGACACGATCTCGGGCTACCTGCAGGCCGATTGGGACACTGAAGTCGGCGGCATGCGCCTGCGCGGCAACGTGGGCCTGCGCGGTTACAGCACCGACACCAAGAGCGTGGGCTGGATCCAGGGCGACAGCTATGCCTATCTGGGCACCTCCGAGGTCGAGGGCAGCTATTCAGGTGTTCTGCCCGCGATGAACGCCGTGCTCGAAGTGACCGACGACGTGCTGCTGCGCTTCGCCGCCACCAAGAACCTCAACCGTCCGAGCCTCGGCTCGATGGCAGCCGAAGGCACCGCCTTCCTGAACGAGGACAGCGGCGAGATCACCGTGCGTCGGGGCAACCCGAACCTGAAGCCCTACACCGACACCACCTTCGACTTTGCCGTGGAATACTACTTCGGCGACGTAGGCCTGCTGTCGGCGGGCGTGTTCCACAAGATCATCACCAACTTCATCGGTAGTGATCTGCTCGAAAACATTCCGTTCAGCGAAACCGGCGTGCCCTTCTCCACCATTCCGGGCGCCACGGCCGATACGATCGTCACGGAGTTCACGATGCCCGTGAACATCGAGGGCGATCGCTCGCTGACCGGGATCGAACTGGCCGCACAGTCGCAGCTGTCGTTCCTGCCGGCTCCGCTCGACGGCTTCGGGGTCATCGCCAACTTCACCTACATCGACGCCGATGAAGAGCTGACCGGCTTCTCCGACACCGGCGCCAACGGCACGATCTACTACGAAACCGATCGCTGGGGCCTGCGCGGCTCGATGAGCTATCGCAGCCGCTGGTACACCGGCAAGAACGACACGGTGATGAGTGCAAGCACACGCGGCTTCGAGGGATCTACCTACTTCGATGCCTCGGCCTTCTTCAACGTGACCGATCGCCTGCAGATCAACGTCAATGCCATCAATCTGACCAATGAGAAGGATACGCAGTTCTGGGGCCAGAACCGCTACCTCTACAACCAGAACCAGAGCGGCACGACCATTCTGGGCGGCGTGAACTACAAGTTCTGATCGCATCTGGATGACCGGCGGAGCGCGGCCTTGCCCCTTGCGGCAGGGCCGCGCTCACCCCGTTTGAATGCCACCGATGATTATTTCGCACCGCCACCGCTTCATCTTCGCCGCCGTGCCGAAAACCGGCACCCATGCGGTGCGCCGCGCGCTGCGCGAGCATATAGGCGAGGAGGACTGCGAACAGGTGGGCCTGTTCGTGGAGCGAAGGTTTCCCTGGCCCGAGCTGGCGGCGGTCGGCCATGGCCACTTCGCCTTGCGGCAGGTGCGCCCGTTTGTCGGAGAAGAGGCCTTCGCAGGCTATGTGAAATTCGCCTTTGTGCGCAATCCGTTTGACCGATTTGTCTCCTACTGCGCCTTCATGCTGCGGCAGACGGACCTCTTTCAGAAAAATCCCCGCGAGGCGATGTACCGCTTCGCCCTTGCCCATCCGAACCCTGACCACATCCTGTTCCGCCCGCAGGCGAGCCTGCTTGTGGATGACGACGGACAAAGCCTGCTCGCAGACGAGATCGGCCGGGTGGAAGATATGCAGGGCTCCTACGACGCGATCTGCGCGCGGATCGGGATTGCCTCACAGGCGCTCGAGCGCGTGAATGCGAGCAAGCACGGCGACTATCGCCGCTATTACGATCAGCGCCTCGCCGAGGCCGTCGCGCGCCGCTATGCCGCCGATCTCGCGCTGTTCGGCTATACCTTCGACGGTCTGCGATGAGCGTGCCCGCCGCCAATCCGCGCAAGACTTCGGGCGTGCGCATGCTCGGCCCGGTCGATGTGACGCGGCTGGTGCAGGCCGTGCGGCAGGTGCCCGAGGCGGCATGGGCGGCCGAAAACGCGGCCAAGCCCAACCGCTTCGAGGCGCTCGACGCGACGCAGCACATCGTGTTCCGCTTCGTCGATTCTGGGCGCGACTGGCGTTTCTCGCACGATCGGCCGGCATGGGGCTACTGGCGCGGGGTGCTTGCCCCGGTGCTGGCCGCGGCGGTGGCGCCCTATGGCTATGCGCGCGGGGTGTTTCCGCGGGTGATGCTGGCGCGGATGCCGGCAGGAGGCGTGATCCAGCCGCATGTCGATGCGCTTGTTGCCGCCAAGTGGCCGCACAAGATCCACGTTCCCTTGCTGACCAATCCGCAGGTTGTGTCGCATTTCGGCGGGGCGGAGCATCGCTTTGCGGTGGGTGAGGCGGTGGAGGTGAACAACCTCGCCCCGCACTGGGTCCGCAACGAGGGCGCGAGCGAGCGGGTTCACCTGATCTTCGAATATTACGATGCCGACCAGCCCGAACCGGACTGGCTCGCAGGGTTCCTCGCCAGCGGAGCCAACCGATGAGCGCCGCTCGCGACAATATACTGCGCGCGGCCTTAGGCCTGCGCAAGGAGAGTCGCTGCGGCGAAGCGCTGCGCCTGCTGGAGCGGATCGCACAGGCGCACCCGCAGTTCAGCCGCCTCTATCAGGAGCGCGCGCTTTGCCTCCTTCGCCTCGGCGACGGACAGGGCGCCATCGCCGCGCTTCACGAGGCCTTACGCCTCAACCCGGCGCTCCCCGCCTGCTGGGATATGCTGGCGCAATTGCTCCACCGCACAGGTGACCAAGGCGGCGCAGCGCAGGCACGCCAACGCGCCGAGAAGCTGGCGCAATTGCCGCGCGAGATCGTCATGGCCAACGCGCTCCATGCCGATGGCGACCATGCCCCTGCCGCCGCAATCCTGCGCGACTACCTGGCACGCGACGAGGGCAATCTCGGCGCCGCACACCTGCTCGCGCGCGTACTGATGGAAGGCGGCCAGGACGACGCCGAGGCCGAGCGCATCCTGCGCGCGCTCGTCTCGCGCGATGGTGCTTTCCTCGAAGCGCGGTTCGACCTGTCGGTGTTGCTGCTGCGACGGCAGGACCCCGAGGAGGCCCGCCTCCACGCCGAAGTCCTGCTGCGCCACCAGCCGACCAATCGCAACTGGCGCAAGCAATATGCCGCCGCCTCGGTCGCTCTGGGCGATCACGATGCGGTGATCGACCTCTATGCCGAGCTTCTCGCCGAAGTGCCCGCCGAGGGGGCGGAGCCTGCCGAACTTCACCTGTTTCGCGGCAATGCCCTCAAGACAGTCGGCAGGCTGGACGAAGCCGTGGCCGCCTACCGCGCCGCGCTGGCGGCAAGGCCCGGCTATGCAGTCGCCTGGTTCAGCCTCGCCAACCTCAAGACAGTCCGCTTCACGCCCGGCGATATCGCACAGATGGAGCAGCTACACGGCGCGCAAGACACCACCGACATGGACCGCGTCTACCTCGACTTCGCACTCGCCAAGGCCGCAGAGGACGCGCGCGACTTCGCCCGCGCATGGCGCCACTTCGAACGCGGCAATGACCTGCGCCGCCGCGCCAGCAGCTATTGCCCCCGCACCGCGCAGGAACGCGCCGCCGCCATCGCCAAGGCGCAAGGCCCGGCCCTGTTCGCCAAGCGCCAAGGCTGGGGCCACCGCGACCGCGCACCGATCTTCGTAGTCGGACTGCCACGCTCGGGCTCAACGCTCGTCGAGCAGATCCTCGCCTCGCATCCCGCAGTGGAAGGCACGCACGAGCTGACCACTCTCGGTCGCATCGCCGCCGAACTCTTTGGGCAAGACCCCGCCTGCGGCCTGCCGGGAGCACCCGAAGCACTGGCCACCATCACCCGCGCGCAGGCCACGCAGCTGGGCGAACGCTACATGGCCGAAACGCGCGTCCACCGCCGGCTAGGGCGCCCCTTCTTCATCGACAAGATGCCCAACAACTTCTGGCACGTGGGCCTCATCCACACGATCCTGCCGCACGCCACGATCATCGACGTGCGGCGCGAACCGCTCTCCTGTGCACTTGCCAACCTGCGTCAGCTGTTCGGCACCTCCAATCAGGAATTCACCTATGGCGTCGACCATATCGCGGGCCATATCCGCGCCTATCTCGCCATGATGGAACACTGGGACGCAGCGTTGCCGGGACGCGTGCTGCGCATCCATTACGAAGACCTCGTAACCAACCTTGAAGGCGAAGTGAGCCGCCTGCTCGCCCATTGCGATCTTCCGTTCGACCCGGCCTGCCTCGCCTTCCACCGCACCGAGCGCAGCGTGCGCACCCCTTCTGCCGAGCAGGTGCGCCAGCCGCTCAACCGCGCCGGAATCGAGCGGGTGGACGACTATGCGCCCCACCTCAGCCCCTTGCGTGCCGCGCTCGGCGATGCCCTCACCAGCACCGGGAGCTGAGCGATGCGGCTTGATGAGCGCTTCTACCAGCTGCCGATCCTGTTCGACGCGGATCGCCTGCAGAAGGAGGTTGCCGCTCTGCCACCGGAAGCATGGGCACCCCACCCCGACCATGTGGCGGGCAATTCCGCCGCCCGCCTCATAACAGCCCACGGCGCGGAGAACGACGGCGTCTATGGCCAGATGCTCCCCACACGCTGGCTGGCTCAGATGCCCTATGCGCGGCAGGTTCTGGCGAGCTTCGGCGTGGTATGGAGCCGCTCGCGGCTGATGCGGCTCGCGCCCGGCGCGGAGGTGCCCGAACATGCCGACATCAACTATCACTGGCACACCCGCGTGCGCCTGCATGTGCCCGTCATCACCCGCGAGGAAGTGCGCTTCCACTGCGACGGCGAGAGCGTCCACATGGGCGCAGGCGAAGCGTGGATCTTCGACAACTGGCGCCGCCACCATGTCGAGAACCCCTCCCCCGCCGAGCGTATCCACCTCGTCGCTGACACCACCGGCACTTCGGCCTTCTGGAATTTCGCCTGTTCACCGCCGCCGCCGCGCGAGCAATGGCGCAAGCTGGCCTTTCGCCCCAAGGCCAATCCCAAATTGCTTACCGAGACAAACCTGCGCCCCGCGATCATGCCGCCTGCCGAGGTGCAATGGCTGGTCGATGACTGGATCGGTGAACTGGCCCCCTCCTCGCCCGAAGCCACACCGCAGATCGCTGCCCTAGCCGGCCACATGCGCGACTTCGTGCGCGACTGGCGTCAGCTTTGCGCCATGCACGGCGATAATCCACGCGCCCGCCCCGCCTTCACCGGCATGGCCGAAGCCTGCACGCAAGGGGCCAGGCCTCTCGCACTTGGCCTGGTGATGCGAACCAACGGAGCGGACGCGATGCTGGTGCTGCACAAGCGTGTGTTGCAACACCTCGTGGCCGAATAGAGGCCGCTTCGTCCCCAAAATGTAAAAAACGGGCGTTATTTGGTCTATACCAATTTGCCAGACAGGAAGTCGATCATGCCCTCCCCGCGCCTGAACCTCGCTGCCAAGCTCCTTGGAGCCGTCGCCGCTGTCGGTCTTGCCGGCCCGGCCTTGGCCCAGAACGGCGCAGCACAGCCGCCGGTGCGTCATGTCATTTTCGTGGGCGTCGACGGGATGAGCCCGGACGGCATCAACAATGCCGATACACCGGTGATGGACCAAATGATCGCCGAGGGCGGCTCTACCATGCATGCCCGCTCGGTACTGCCGACCTCCAGTTCGCCGAACTGGGCCTCGATGCTCACCGGTGTCGACCCATCACAGCATGGTGTAACCAGCAATGACTGGCGTGTGGGCGACTTCACCATCCCCGCCTCGGTTACCGGCTCTGGCAACTTCTTCCCCTCGATCTTCCAGATCCTGCACGACCAGCACCCGGAATGGGAGGTCGGCTCGATCTACGATTGGGATGGCTTCGGCAATCTTTACGATCATCGCTTCGTCGATCTCGATGTCGATGCCGACGGCCATGCCGAAACCGCCGCCCACGCCGCCGACTATATCCGCACCAAGCGGCCGCAGTTCCTGTTCGTACACCTCGATCAGGCTGACCACGCAGGCCACGCCGACGGTCACGGCACCCCCGAGTATTATGCTGCCGTCGAAAGCGCCGATGCCGAAATCGGGCTGATCCGGCAGGCGATCGAACAGGCAGGTATCGCCGAGGAGACGGTCATCATCGTCAGCTCCGACCATGGCGGCGTTGGCAAGGGCCATGGAGGGGAATCGCTCGCTGAACTGGAAATCCCGTGGATCGCGGCCGGGGCCGGTGTCGCGCGCGGGCGCGAGCTTGAAATGCCGATCAGCACCTATGATCTGCCCGCAACCGTCGCCTGGCTGCTCGGCATAGAGCGGCCCTATGCCTGGATCGGCCGACCGGTCCGCGCCGCGCTCGCCAGCGAGGAGCTGCCCAAGCAGACCTACAAGGTGAGCAGCTTCTACGCTCCGCCGGTCATTTCGCCGCTTGCTCAGGGCAACGATCCGGCGGGCGGCTTGTTTGTAGAGGACCGGGCCGAACTCACCATCGCCAACCCCAATCCACTTGGCGAGGTGCGCTACACGCTCGACGGCACGAACCCCACTGCCACATCGCCGCTCTATCAGGGGCCTGTGGCAATCACGCAAAGTACCATAGTGCGAAGCGCGCTCTACATCGACGGTACGCAGGCGAGCATGCCGACCACCGGCTATTTCCGCGTGCTCGAACCTTCCGACGAGCCGCGCGGACTCAGCTGGAACGCGTATCTTCTGCCCGAAGACCCGGTACGCCTGCCTGTGTTCGACGAGCTCGAACCCGTGGCTAGCGGTGTGACACACGAAGTCTCGCTTTCGGAACTCGACCTGCCACGCGATAACGCCATTGCTGTCACTTTCGACGGGTTCATCGATATCCCCGCCACCGGCACCTACGATTTTTATCTCGCCTCCGACGATGGCAGCAAGCTCTATATCGACGGGAAAACGGTGGTCGATAACGACGGGGATCACGGCGTCATCATGAAGGCGGGCAGCGCCCAGCTCGAAGCCGGCCGCCATGCTTTCCGGGCCGAGTGGTTCAACGGCGGCGGCGGTGCCTGGGTGGGCGCGTGGTTCCAGGGGCCGGGGATCGTCCGCCAGTTCCTCGATCCAAACCTGCTCTCGCCGCGCTAAGCAAAGCGCTGGACTCAAGCACCGTCATGGCTCGCCATCGCGATGGTGCGCGGTCTGCGAGGCCATCCCGGCAATTTCCTGCTCGCTCAGAGCTCTGGTTTGGAGGGCTGGCCTGCCGGTCCATAGCTCTCCTGCGGGCACGGCCTTTCCGGGCGGCAGAAGGGCACCTGCGGCCAGGATCGCCTGCGAACCGATAGCGCAGCCGTCCATAACGATTGCGCCCATCCCCACGAAGCCACGGTCGGCCACCGTGCATCCGTGCAACAAGGCCATGTGCCCGATCAGGGCGTCCTCCCCGATCTGCGTCGGCAGCACGGCACGGTGGGCACAGCTGGGCGAGATGATCAGCCCCAAGCATCGCGGTAAGTCTCTGGGGTGGTACAGACGGGCGCTCCGATCGGTTCGGCCATCGCCGCGCTGCTGGCAGGGCCAGTCGCGGCGAGCTTCGATCCGGACACCGGTTGGCGAATTGCGTTCCGGGTCGGCCTGCTGCCCGCACTGCTCATCTTCTTCCGCCGCAGCTCGGACGATGCCGCAGTCTACAAGGAAGCGAAGGCGAAGCAGAAGGCGGCCAACCACACCACTTCGCTGGCCTCGATTTTCACCCCAAAGGTGCTGGGGATCACGGCGCTTGCCTCAATGCTTTCGCTCGGCGTGCAAGGGGCAGCCTATTCGGTGGCCAACTATCTCACCACCTTCATGACCGCCGAACGCGGACTCGAGCAATCGGTGGCGGGCGTCATGGTGACGATCAATTCGGCGGGCGGCTTTTTCGGCTGCTGGTGCCGATCGGCATGGTCTATGGTTTCTTCCAGTTCGGCATGTATGCCAGTTTCAGGCCCTGCTTCACCGAGCTGTTCCCCACCGAGATGCGCTGCAACGGGCAGGCCTTCGCCTACAATTCGGGCCGGGCGGGCGCGTCGCTGTTCATCCTCGCCGTGCCACTGGTGGCGCAGTTCATGTCGCTCTCGGCCGCCATGGTGACGCTTGGAATCGTCGGGATCGCGCTGGCGCTGATTCCCACGCTGATCTTGCCGGAGACGGTCGGACGCGCTCTACCTTCGCTGATGGATGAGGAAAGGCCCGGCGCATGAGCGAACCGCCTGTCATGGTCATTATCGGCGGCAGTGGCGGTATCGGTGCCGCCACGGCGCGCATGGCCGCGGCGCGCGGCTGGCATGTCGTGCTAACCTATCGCAGCGGCGAGGCAGAAGCCAAAGCGCTGGTCGAGGACATCGCGGCGGCGGGCAGTAAGGCCAGCGCCCTCGCCCTCGCCTGCGACAGCACAACCGACATCGTTGCCCTGTTCCAAGCTGCGGCCCGGACTGGCCCGCTTGGCGCGATGGTCTATGCGGCGGGCATCCTGCGCGTGAAGTCGCTGCCGAGGGCATTCGCGTCAACTGCGTATCGCCCGGCCCGGTGGCGACCGAAATGCTCTCTCCCGAACGCCAGGCCAAAGGCGCGGCGGCCGTCGCCATGGGCCGCGTCGGCACGCCCGAGGAGGTTGCCAGCGCCGTGCTCTATCCCGCTTCGCCGGAGGCCTCCTATGTCACCGCAGCCAATCTCGCGGTGGCTGGCGGAGCCTGAGCGGCTTTCCCTTGCTCAAGCGCGCCATTTGGAGGAGAACGAAAAGATCGGTCGATGTTCGCCAAGAAACGCGCCGGGGCAGGACGCCATGCAGACTTTCAGTTCCGAGACGCTACCTGCCCACGCCCGAGCAGTTCTGCGGACTCCTCCTGCGCAGCGAAATCGACTTCAACGGCGGCGCGGCGGCGAGTGAATACTACACCGAGGACGCCGAATTTCCCGCCCAGTTTGCGAGCTACATCGGAGTAGAGAAAATCCAGCAGTTCTACGACTGGAGGGCCAAACGCGGAGATCGCCTGTCGGTCCACGCCTTCACCAATTACCGCGCCCGCTACACCGAAGAGGACCGCGCAGAGGCGACCAACTTCCTGTTCCTTTATGCCAAGGACGGCGTTAAACCTCAGCCGAGCCATGTTCCGGTGACTATCTCTCTTGCCACCGATCGCTTCGTGCGACGCAATGGCAAGTGGCTTTGCACCTATCGCCGGTTCGAACACCTGTTCGAAAGCGACACCCCGGTCACCAATCCCAATCTCGATGGAGATGCCAAATAATGCCTGATACGCGCGGCCAGCTCGACGAAAGCGACCTTCTCGTCACTCGCAATCTTGTTGGCGGCAGCTGGATATCAGGCAAGGGCACGCCCATCGCTGTCGACGATCCGTTCACACTCGACCTGGTGGCCGAAGTCACCAGCGTGGGCGCAGCGGAGGCGCAGGCCGCCGTCGATGCCGCACGCGATGCCTTCCCCGCCTGGGCGGCGCGCCCGGCGGCGGAGCGCGGCGCGATCCTGCGCCGCTGGGCGGAGCTGATCGAGCGGCACGAGGACGACCTTGCCCGCCTGATCACCCGCGAAAACGGCAAGCACCTGCGCGAAGCCCATGGCGAGGTCGCCTATGGCAACGGCTTCATGCACTTCTATGCCGAGGAGGCCACGCGCGTTCTGGGCGAGATCATCCCCGCCCCCGTTTCCGGCCGCCGCCTCTATGCCCGGCCCGAAGCGCTTGGTGTCGCTGCGGCCATCACGCCGTGGAACTTCCCCCTCGCCATGCTCACGCGCAAGGCCGCTCCGGCACTGGCGGCGGGCTGCACCATGGTGGCCAAGCCCGCATCGCAGACCCCGCTCACCGCCCTCGCCTTCGCCAAGCTGGGCGAGGAAGCGGGCCTTCCGAAGGGTGTGTTCAACATCGTCACCGGGTCGGCCTCCGCGATCGGCAAGGTGCTCACGCAAAGCCCGGTGGTGCGCAAGCTCAGCTTCACCGGCTCGACCGAGATCGGCGTGATGCTGGCCGAGCAGTGCATGGGCACGATGAAGCGCATCTCGATGGAGCTGGGCGGCAATGCGCCGTTGGTTATCCTCGACGATGCCGACCTCGATACGGCGGTGGAAACCGCCATGGTCGCGAAGTTCCGCAATGGCGGACAAAGCTGCATCGCCGCCAATCGCATCTATGTGCAGCAAGGCCTGCGCGATGCCTTCCTCGATGCCTTCGCCGCCAAGGTCGACGACATGAAGGCGGGCGACGGGTTCGACGACAGCGTCGATATCGGCCCGATGATCGACGCGGCAGCGCTCGAAAAGATCGACGAACACCGCGAAGATGCGCTTTCGCGCGGCGCTGAGCTGCTTGCCGGTGGTGGCTCACCGGGCGGGCGGCTGTCTGTGCCCACGCTGCTGGCGGACGTACCGGCCGATGCCAAGCTGGCGCACGAGGAAACCTTCGGCCCGCTCGCAGGCGTTATCGCCTTCGACACCGTCGAGCAGGCAATCGCGCTCGCCAACGACACCGAGTTCGGCCTTGCCGCCTATCTGTGCTCCTCTGATCCCGCCCGGATCGACCACGTTGCGAGCAAGCTTGAAAGCGGGATGGTCGGCATCAACACCGGGCTCATCTCCACCCCCCATGCGCCATTTGGAGGGGTGAAGATGTCGGGTGTCGGCAAGGAAGGCTCGCACCACGGGATCGAGGAATATCTCAACCGCAAATACGTCTGCCACGCCGGGCTGTAGGAGCAGGACCATGCGCAAGACCGGGCAAGAACGATCCAATCCCGGCCAATGGCGGCGTCCGTCATATCGCGCGCAGCATCTTCAGCATTGATTGAGCGAGCCGTCCAGACGGTGCCCAAAGGCGCGCATCTGTGCGCGATTTCGGCCGACATAAACTAGCCTGAGCCAGCCTGCGCGCCTATGGCCGTGCGCATGTTCGCCTCGCTCCTTTCCGTGCGCGCGCTGCTGGTGGCGATCTTCATGCTGATGGCAGGCAGCGGCTTTCTCGCGACGTTAATCGCCATCCGGCTTGAGGAGGCGCGCGCCGGGGCGCTGGTGATCGGCCTTGTCGCCACGGCCTATTTCGCCGGGCTGATGCTCGGCGCATTGCGGGTGACGCCGTTAATCGCGCGGGTCGGGCATATCAGAGCCTTTGCCGCCTTCGTGTCGGTCTATTCGGCCAGCAGCCTTACCTATGCGCTGGTGGACAACTGGCCAATCTGGATCGTGCTGCGCTTCACCGATGGGTTCGTGATGAGCGGAGTCTTCGTCTGCCTCGAAAGCTGGCTCAACCGCGTGGCACAGCCCAACAACCGTAGCGCCATCCTCGCCGCCTATATGATTGCGCTCTATTCGGGGCAGGCGCTCGGGCAATTCCTGCTTAATTTGCAGGACAATGCGCCCTCGCTACCTTTCATGCTGTCGGCCATCCTGCTGTCGCTGACGATCCTGCCGGTTGTGCTCACGCGCATTGCCCAGCCGGTGATGGAGGATATCTCCCCTTTTACCTTGCGGCGCCTCTATGCTGCATCGCCGCTGGGGTTTGTCGGCGTGCTCGCCACCGGGCTAATGATGGGCGCGTTCTATGGTCTTGGTGCGGTTTTCGCGCAGCGCATCGGCTTGCCGCTGGCGCTGGTGGCGCTCTTCACCTCGAGCGTGATCGCGGGCGGGGTCGTGCTGCAATATCCGCTCGGCATCCTGTCCGACCGGTTCGACCGGCGGCGCGTGATCGTGGGCTCGATGGTGGCGACGGCCGCGATCTGCGCGGCACTGGCCTTTGCCGAGGGACGGCTGGCGGTGTTCGTGCCGGGCGCGCTGTTCGGCGGGTTCGCCTTTGCGCTCTATCCGCTGTGCGTGGCCCACGCCAACGATCATCTGGACGAAAGCCAGCGGATCGGCGCGAGCAGCGGGCTGGTGCTGGTCTATTCGGCAGGCGCCGTTGTCGGCCCGCTGATGGGCTCGCTCGCCATGGGGCTGCTGGGGCCGGCCGGACTGTTCGCGGCGATCGGTGCAGTCTCCCTGCTGGCTGCGCTGTTCGGCCTGTGGCGCAGCGCGATTGCCTCGCCCGTGCCAGCCGAAGACCAGCAACCCTTCGTCGGCCTGCCACGCACCGGCCCTGCGGCTGCAGTGCTTGAAAGCGAGACGAGCGACGGCACCGAGCAAGACCTGCAAGGCTAGCTCCCGACGCGGTGCCGTTCGGCCCCAAGCCATCTCCGGATAAGAAAAGGGCCGGACCAGCAGATGCGCTGGCCCGGCCCGTTTTTGATCAGCCAGTCGATCAGAAGTTGCGACGCAGGGTCACTGACCATTCGCGCGGACGGCCCGGATTGCCGGTCACCACACCGAAGCTGCCCACGTTCTCGGACTTTCCGGTGTAGTAGAACTTGTCAAAGATATTGGACACCGCGCCACTCAGCGACCAGTTCCCATCGGCACTTTCGAAGGTAATCCGCCCGTTCACGAGGCTGTAACCGTCGATCAGGTTAAAGTCGTTATTGATCGAATTGTAGAAGAAGTCCGAACGATAGCTCCAGTCCACTCGCGGCGTAAGCAGCGCACCGCCGGGCAATTCGACACGGTACTGCGCACCGGCCGAAAGCTGCCACTTGCTGATGAACGGCGCGATCATATCGAGCGTCACCAGTGTCGCCGGGTTCTTGATCTCGGTGTAGTCGAAATCGAGATAGCCGAGCGATCCGTCAATGGTGAAATTGTCGACCGGCTCAAGGAAGGTTTCCAACTCGAAGCCCAGCACCTCGGCATCGCCCGCGTTCGACGGCACCGAGCACGAGTTCACCACGCTATCCGGGCACTGATAGCGCACCAACTGGATATCGGTGTATTCGTTGAGGAACACCGCACCGTTGAGGCGCACGCGCCCGTCAACCAGCTGTGACTTGAAGCCTGCCTCGTAAGTGGTGAGCTTTTCCGGCCCGAAGCTCAGCACCTGATCGGGCGCCGAGGGACGCGGGTTGATGCCGCCGCCCTTGAAGCCGGTCGAGACCTGCGCATAGAGCATCAGGTCGTCAATCGGCGTAACGTTGAAGCCGATGCGATAGTCGACATTGTCACCCTTGAACGTGCCGCTTTCGCCGTTGAGGCCGGCGAGCAGAAAGTTCGGGGTAAAGAAAGCCCCGCTCGGTTCGCTGCCATCGACGTTCACGCGCGTGTAGTTGTAGACCTTCTTGTCATCGGTGTAGCGCAGCCCGCCGATGAGGTTGATCGCATCGGTCACATGCACTTCGACATGACCGAAGGCGGACACCGAGCGGTTGGTCACCAGATCGTCGGAAAGGAAGTCGAACAGCAGCGTGCCGATCTGGTTGCGCCCGGTGAGAATGTCGTTGGCGTCATAGTAGAAACCACCCACGGTTGCATCGACCATGCCATCGGCGAACTGGCCCGAAAGGCGCAGCTCCTGCGTGAACTGTTCGTGGCTGTAGTTGAACTGCTGCAACAGAATCGCGAGCGGTGAACCATCGACGTCGATGCCGCTGGTGCCCTCGGCCTTGCGATAGCCAGTGATCGAGGTCAGCACGAGGTTGTCGGCAAGGTCGATATCGACATGGCCCGACACCCCCCAGCTTTCGACCGAGCCCTGCGGATCGACCGAGAAGGTGCCCGGCTGGACCTGAGTGGTGAGGCCGGCGAACGGAGTCGTATAGTTGCCGCCGTTCGAATAAGTCGCGTAGGTGGTGTAGCTGTCGGGCGCGGTGATGAAGCGCTCATCGAACGGGATACCGGCCGAAGCATCGCCCTCGACATAGCTACGCACATTCGGATTGTCGGCGTAAAGCAGCTTTGCCGGAGCAATCTCCGACTTGTCGTTGGCATAGTCGGCACGCAGCGTCACTTCGAACGGCGCATCGATCGGCGCATAGCGCAGCGCCAGCCGCACCGCTTGCAGATCGCGGCCACCTTCGGTGCCGAGTACGCAATCGGCATCGCTATCGCCCGTTGCCGGGATACCCTCGCCGGGGTTTACGCAGCCATAATCGAGCCGCTTCATATAGCCGTCGGATGACTTGGAAACCACCGAAACGCGCGCGAACAGCTCTTCGGTCAGCGCAAAATTGGCGCTGGCGCGCAGGTCGAGCCGGTCATAGCTGCCATAGGTCGCCTCGACGAATCCGCCTCCGGTGCCATCTGGCTTCGAGGTGTAGAGCTTCACCGCACCGCCAACGGAGTTCTTGCCCGCCAGCGTTCCTTGCGGCCCGCGCAGGACTTCGACGCGCTCAAGATCGGTGAGGTCCATGACCGCGCCGAAGGTGGTGCCGTAGTATATATCATCGATATAGATGCCAACGCCCGGCTCAAGCGCAAAGCTGGCATCGGACTGACCCACGCCGCGGATGAAGGCGGCAATCGAATTGCCCTGAAGACCGGTCGCCGGTTCGAGCGCAACGTTGGGCGCAAAGTCGCCAAGATCGGCCACGTTGGTCTGGCCGCGTGATTCGAGCATCTCGCCGGTCATCGCCGTGATAGCGATTGGCGTATCCTGCACATTCTGCTCACGAAACTGGGCGGTGACGACAATGGTGTTGTTGGCCTGGCGCTCCGCCGAAGCATCGGCGTCCTGCGCGTGGGCAGGCAAGGCGGCACACAGGGCCAGCATCGATGCGCCGGCAAAGGTGACGTTGATTCCAGTCATAGATTTCAGCAAGCTAGCTTCTCCCTTCATGCATTCGTCCGCCAGGCGGACGAACTCATAACGGAGCACGAAACGGCTTCCCCGCCGTCGGCTCCAAATCGATGATCATTTTGTTGAAGAGGTGCCTGCCCGGCAGGTACACAAGGCGGTCCCCCGCGCGAACTGACGGCCTACGCCTACGCGCAAGACTCATGCAGCTTGCCGGAAAACCAGGCTGTAGCGATGGGGAAACACACCCACGGCTTCTCTATCCTCTCCTCGAAGCGGAGGCTCCTGACGAGACCTCTCGCTTCCTAACGATCGTTACAAAACGGCTACTGTAACGCCCGTTAGTTTTATTCTTTGCGAGATGCAATTGCCATTCGCACCCATGCGAGCTTGCCGCACGGCGGGGCGGGCGAGAACGGCCGGAGAGGTTCGCTGGGGCTAGCGCGGCAGGGCGATGCGCCGCACCAGCCCCTTGTCGCGATCCACCGCAAGGATCGTCGGCTGGGCATCGGCAGCGAAGGCGAAGGCCTGGCCTTCGATCTCCAGCGATATCGTCGCTACGTGCACCAGATAAGGCCCAGCCACGGGCGCCTCCAGCACGTACATCTCAGGCCGATCATGCCCGGTGACATAGAGCCTGCCGTCCGGCCCGAGGGCGCCGCCCGAAGCGGCATAAGGGGCCATACGTTCCACCAGCGCGGGCGGGAACAGCCAGCCACCGGTGCGCCGCCACTGTTTGTCGAATGTGACGACCGAGGAATAGCGGTGGTCCTTATAGTCCACCCCGCGATTATCGTAGTGCGCGAAGGCCGCCAGATAGCCCTCGCCCAGTGGCACGAACCAGGTGAGCGAGCCTTCCTCCATCATGCCAAGGCTATGACTGTCGCGATGCTCCATCGTCTCGGCGTCGAAAACCTCGACCGACGAGCCCATGGGCGCGTGCGGATAGTTCGAATTGGCGCACCACAGCAGGCCCTGATCGGCATAGCAGCTATTGAGATGGCCGATCCTGCCGGTCTGGTCTTCCCATTTTGCGACCAGCGAGCCGTCAGCCAGTGCATATTTGGCGATGACCGAGTTATCGATCGCGTAGAAATAGCGCTCGTCCACCGCCACGCCCTGATCGGCTTCCGGTGCCTGCCAGACCTGCACCGTTTCCGCCTCGAGCTGGCACGGTTCGCCACCATGCGGCGCGGTTTCGACCGTTAACGCGGGGGCGGGCAACGGATCGGAGCTTGTCGCCCCGGCGCTGGTGCCAAACAGGGCGAGACAGGCGAGGCCGAATCCCGCACACAAAGTGCGGCGACCGGCCCTGCCCAGCCCGATCTCGTCTGTGTGCTTCAGCGCCATCAGAAGCTCGCGCTGAAGCCGAAGTCGACGTTCACGCCATAGGCCTCGCGCGCGATGATGCGGTCGGAAACCGACTGATATTCAACCAGCGGCTCCTTGCCGATGTTCGACACCGAGCCGAACAACTCGATCCCCTCCATGACGCGATAGGCGATGCGCGCATCGAGCACGGTGCGGGCGCCGGTGTAGGCATCACTGTCCCGCGTCGAGCCGACGCCGGTGAGGTAGTCATCGCGGTAGTTGAGCGCGACGCGCGCCTCAATCGGGCCCTTCTCGTAAAACAGCGCGCCGCCCGCGATCCATTTCGACTGGCGGAAGAACGGCAGCTTGTCCGCCCTGCCCGGCACGGTCACTTCGCTGTCCACGAAGGTGACATTGGCCGAGACCCCGAGCCCATCCAGCGGCCCCGGCAGGAAAGTCAGGCGACGCACCACATTGGCCTCCACCCCGAACAGCTCACCCGCATCGGCGTTCTGCGGCTGCGACAGGCTGAGAAGGTCGACCCCGGCAAAGCTCGTATCGAGGATGCGCTGGCGATAGATCGGGTTGTCGATGCGCTTATAAAACATTGCCAGCGAGAACACGCTTTCGACGTCGGGATAGTATTCGGCCGAAAGGTCGAGACCCATCGAGGTATAGGGCTGCAGGTTCGGGTTGCCCGCCTCGCCGTCGCCGTCCTCTTCCTCGAAGGTCGGCACGACATCCGAATAGTTGGGCCGGCCGATGGTGTTGGTCCAAGCCGCACGCAGCGCCACTTCAGGCGACGGGCGGTAGTTCATCACCACACTCGGCAGCACATGGGTGTAACTCTTCTTGAAGCTGAGGGGGGCGATGTCCGACAGTTCGATATCGCCATTGCCGTCGGTGTCACGAATGGCGAAGGCATCGTAGCGACCTTCGGTCACTTCAACGCGTACGCCGCCGACCACGGTCAGATAACCCAGTTCAAGGCTGGCCATCGCATAGCCGGCATAGATCTGCTCGTTGATGTGATAGTCCGAGGCGCGGTCGTTGAAGCCGGTCCGCTCCTCGTCCAGCTCCAGAAGGCCCGGATTCTGGGTGTAGAAATAGTCGAGCACGCCCTGGTAATCCATCGCCGGGCCAAAACGGTAATCCCCGTCATAGTAGCCCTCGATTTCCGGCAGCACGCCGCCGGTGTCGCCGAAGGTCACGTCCTGCGTCGGCTCCCACTGCTCCTGATAGTTGTCGCGATCCTTGGTGCGGTCGATGAACTTCACGCCCGTTTTCAGGAAACTGTCGCTGGCATTGGAGAAATTGTAGGTCAGGTCGGCCTTGGCTGCATGCAGGTCTTCGTCGATGGTTTCGCGGCGCAGCCTGATCCGGCGCAGCGGATAGGCTTCGGGATCGAACAGGCCCTCGTCGATCGAGGTGAAAGTGGGCAGGCCCTCGCCCACCCGAATGGTCGAGACATTGCTGCTGCCGGTGCGGAACTCGATGTCGTCGCGAACCGGGGTGTGTTCCTCGGCGTGGGCGAAGGTGTAGTTGAGGTCCAGCTCGATGTTGCCGAAGGTCAGCTCTGCGCCGGGCGAGATGTTGAACAGCTTCTGCGTCTGGTTGTTCTGGCGGAACTCGCGCGACGCGCGGCCTCGGTCGTAGGTCACTTCATTGGCTGACGGGAACGCCGCGTCGCCGCGATACATGTCGTAGTCGAACTGGTCGCGGCCTTCGTGGTCCGTGAACTCATTGTAGATGTTGCGCAGGTAGAAGTGCGCATTGTCGCTCGGCTGCCAGTCGAGGTTGAGGATCGCTCCGATCCGCTCGCGCATGATCGAGTAGTCGTAATAGCGCATGCCGGTGGGAGCCCAGAAGCCGTCGTCGACCTCTTCCCAGCTCCGCGGATCGACCAGCTCGGTGTCGATGAAGCGCTTGGAGTAGCTCACCCCGGCGACCACCCCGAAGGTGCCCTCGGCATCCAGAACCTGTCCGTGCATGGCGCTGGCGCCGAAGCCCAGCTTGTCGGCAACCTCGTTGTAAATGCCTCGACCCGAGACATAGGTGAACGGGCCGGACTGATCGAAGGCTGTGGGGGTCACGATGTTGATCGAACCGCCGATGGCATTGGCGTCGTAGTCGGGCGTGACGGTCTTCACGACCTCGATGGCACCGACCAAATCCGAGGGAATAGTGTCGAGCGCCACACGGCGGCCTTCGGCCTCGGGAATGCCGACCACATTGCCATCGATCATCACCTGATTGAGGTTCGGATCGACACCGCGAATGACAACATAGCGCGGCTCGCTCTGGTCGATCTCGACCGAGATGCCCGGCAGGCGCTGCAGGGCTTCGGCGGTGTTGTAGTCGGGCAGCTTGCCGATGCCGTCGGACGACACGATGTCCGACACCACCGACAGCGAACGCTTGCGCTCGATCGAGAGCAGGCGCGAAGTGCGCGCGCCGGTCACCACGATCTCGTCGCCCGCTGCCGCGCCAAGCAGGGCGATGCTGGCATCGGCGGTGATGGCGCCAGTCTCTGGCACCTGCACTTGCAACTGGACCGGCTCGTAACCGGGCTGCGAAATGCGCAGCGTGTAGCGGCCGGCGTTGAGGCCGAGCATCGAATAGCGGCCATCCTCATCGGTCGAGACCGACTGGCCGGTCTCCACTACCATCACCCGCGCGCCGCGCACCGGGCGGTCTAGCGAGCTGCTGACCACGGTGCCGCCAAGGTCACCGGCCATCGCTGCGCCGGGAATGCAGGCGCAGGCAAGCAGGGTGGCGCGGGCAATGCGAAGGGCGCGGCCCGGACGGGCGCTGCGGGAAAGCCTCATGTCTACTACTCCGTGGAAATCTTTTTGTGCGAACCGTGTGTTCCGGAGCGCCCGCTAGGCGGCCTTCGTGACGAGCGAATTACCCTTTTGTTTATCTTTTCTTACGTCGCCGCCCTGCCTCCCACCTGCGGCAACCAAAGTGTCATGCGAGGCTGTTAGGCGCCCCGCATGAACACGCCTTTCCCCCTGCCGTCCATTCAGGGAATCTCACGCCGCTCGCTGCTGCGCGCCTCGGCCCTGGGGCCAGCGCTGCTGGTGCCTCACGGTTTGCAAGCCGCCGAGGCCTCGGGCTTCACCCATTCGGTAGCTAGCGGCGATCCGGAACAGCGCAGCGTCACCTTGTGGACGCGCTATGTCGCGCCGCACCGGGAAGCGACCTGGCTCACGGTGGAGATCGCGGCCGACGAAAACTTCGCCCAGATCGTCGGGCGCGAAGCGGTGCTGTCGACGCCGGATGCAGACTACTGCTGCCACGCCCGGCCCGACGATCTCGCACCGGGCCGCTGGTATTTTTACCGCTTCCTCGCTCCCAACGGCGATATGTCGCCGGTCGGCCGCACCCGCACCCTTCCAACCGGCAATCTCGATGAGTTTAAAATCGCGGTGTTCTCTTGCTCGAACGCCACCTCTGGCTGGTTCAACGCCTATGCCCATGCAGCCGAACGCGACGATCTCGACCTGCTGATCCATCTGGGCGACTACATCTACGAATCGCGCCTAACCCGGTCCGACGCGGTGGAAGGCATGGCCGAAGCACGCGGGATCGAACCGCCGCACGAGACGGTGAGCCTGCAAGACTACCGCCAGCGCTACGCCAGCTATCGCCAGGACCGCGCCTTGCAGGAACTGCATCGGCGTTATCCGATCATCGTGATGTGGGACGATCACGAAACGGTGAACAACAGCTGGATCGACGGCGCCGACAACCACGATGAGGCGACTGAAGGGCCGTGGCGCACGCGGATGGCTGCGGGCGTCCAGGCCTTCCACGAATGGCTGCCCATGCGGCCGAGCCCCTATACGCGCTATGATATCGGCGATCTTGCCACGCTGTTCCGCCTTGAAACCCGGCTGGTGGGCCGTTCGCAGCAGCTCAGGCTGCATGAATGGATGAAGCAGCACGGCGGCTCGTTCGACGAGGCCGCCATCGCTTTCCGCGATGGGCCACTGGCGGATCAAAGCCGCTCGATGCTCGGTGCCGAGCAGGAGCAATGGTTGGCCAATGGGCTCGCCGCTTCGGTGGCGGAGGGCAAGCCGTGGCAGATCGTGGCGCAACAGGTCATCATGGGACAGATGATGACGCCGCAGGACTATTCCTCGTGGTTCACCGCAGACAATGCACCCGATGCCGACGATCTGGCTGAAATGGCCTTCGGCGCGCGCCTTGCGCAACACCAAATTCCTTCCAGCATGGACAAGTGGGACGGCTATCCCGCTGCGCGCGCGCGCCTTTATGATGCCGCAGAGGCCGCCGGTGCCGACATGGTGGTGCTCGCGGGCGACAGCCACAATGCCTGGGCCTTCGAGCTGGACCACGAGGGGCGCCCCGTTGGCGTCGAATTCGCCGTGCCGGGCGTGTCATCGCTCGGGATCGACAAGCGGGTGCGTGGTGACCCGTCAGACATCGCCGCCAGTTTCGTTGCCGCCTGCGACGAGCTTGCCTGGTGCGACACCAGTCAGCGCGGCTACATGGTGCTGGACGTAACTCCCGATCGCGTCGTCAACGAATGGCTGTTCGTGCCCGCGCGCTTCGAGCGGTCGCGCGAGGTGGCTGGAACCCATCGGCTGGCCGTAGCGCGAGGCACGCACCGGCTCTCCCCTGCCTGAGAGCGGGGACGGCGCCAGCCAGCCTGTTGCAGATAGGCCAGCAGGCCATTACCGCTGACAGTGGCGACGGCGGAGACAGGAATGGCGCGGCGCAATACCACGATGATTGTCGCATATGCCTCGCACGCTTGGCTGCGACAGCGGATTGCCCTGCTTCTGCTCGTCCCCCTGTTGCTGCTCGGCGGCTGCGCCAGTCTCGACCGCGAGCCTTTCACCGCGACGCAACTGGAAGCCGCGCAGCTGCCCGAGATGCCGCAGGTCCGCTATTGGGCTGACGCGCCCGATCTGATCGAGCAGATGGCCATTCCCGCCCCACCTGAGGGCGAACCGCGGCGATTGCTGGCGCTGTCGGGCGGCGGGGATAAGGGTGCCTATGGCGCAGGCTTTCTCAACGGCTGGAGCCAGTCGGGCGAGCGCCCGCAGTTTTCCATCGTCACCGGTGTCAGCACCGGAGCGCTGATCGCGCCCTTCGCGCTACTCGGCCCCGACTACGACGACAAGCTGACCGCCGCCTATACCCAGATCACGCCCGACGATATCTACGAACCGCGCTTTCCTTTGGCGATCCCGTTTTCCTCTAGCGCCGCGACCACCGGTCCGCTCGAAGAGCTGATTGCGCGGTTCGCCACCAATGCCTTGATCGACGCAGTGGCCGAACAGCATCGCCTGGGGCGGCGATTGTACGTGGGGACCGTCAACCTCGATCGTCCCGGCAATGCCATCTGGGACATGGGGGCAATCGCGGCCAGCCAGGCACCCGACCGCTATGACCTGTTCCGGCGCATCATGCTCGCGAGCAGTTCGGTTCCGGTGGCGTTCCCGCCCGTGTTGATCGAAACACAGATCGAGGGCCGCGTGATCAGCGAACTGCATGTCGACGGCAGCACCATCGCCACCTTGCTCGCGACGCCCTCGATTGCCGATGGGCAGACCGGCCGGGCCGGGCCGCAAGCCGAACTCTACTTGCTGGTGAACGGCAAGATGGCCGGTGACTTCGAGATGATCAATGGCTCGCTTCCCGATATCGCTGCGCGCACGATCGATGTGATACTCTTTGCCAGCCTGCAAGACCGGGTGAACTCGGCCTATGTCTGGAGCCAGGCGGTCGGCGCGACATTCCGCCTGACCTATATCGGCCAGGACTACGACGAGCGTGACCACGACCTCTTCGACCAGGATTTCATGCGAGAGCTCTACGCCTACGGCCTCGAACGCGGGCGGCAAGTTGCGTGGCAGGATAGACCGCCCTCACCTGCGCCAGAGCCTGAAGCCGGAACAGAGGCGGCCGACGCAGACTAGAACTCGAGCTGGTTCAGCGTGCGCCCGTCGGGAAAGGTGACCGTCACGTTGAAGCCGCCATTGCGGCCATCGCGCAAAGGGTAATAGGTCACGTCGATCTTATCGCCCGGCGTTAGCGTCCTGCGCGACCAGCCTGCACGGCTGAGGTGGTTCGGGCTCATGCCCTCGAAGGCCCAGCGCTTTGTCTGCCCGCTGCCATCCTTCGCGGTGACGTAAAGGAAGGTGTGCGGATTCGTCCACTCCCAGCGGGTTACAGTCGCATCCTTGAGCGGGACCGCGCTACCCCATTCGAACATGGCAGTGGAGTGATGCGCCGACGACGTGGTCGCCCCAAGCGCAAGAAGTCCGGCGGTGGCGAGTGCGATAGCTGAACGTTTCATGATGGCTCCTGGACCTGATCGGTTAGTCGAGTTCATCGAACCCGAGATTCATACTGGGGCGACCGTCTTCATCGGCCGCGTCGCGATTGTTTTCCTGGCAAATGTACTCGCGCAGGTCCCAATCGGGCTCAAGCCGGTAGGAGACGGTGGTGGTGAAAGGCTGGGTAAACAGCTCCGGATCGGTGATCGTGGTGTCGATCACCAGCTTTTCCGGATTCTCGAGATAGATGCGCTCCTGCATCCTCGTTTGCTGCGTCGGGTGAAGGCCCGACATCAACGAGATCAGCGGTGAAAAACCGATGGTGTCGACCACCAGAACATCGTCCTCCCAGTGGCCGACCGAATTGCCGTTGAAGAGAAAATCCGGGTCGGCGGGCAATGCGCGCCCGTCGGTGAATATCTGGCGCAGCTGACTGTGAGTCTCGATCACGATGTTCACCTTTCCGGGCGAGTAAATGAACTCGATCGGATAAGGATAGCGCATGACGCCCGGCATCCCGGTCGGTCGGCAGTTTGCGCCTTCGGTCTGGATGTTTTCGCCCTTGGCCTTGGCGGCGTTGAAGGCGTCTATGGTTGCACGCGCCTGCCGGGTGAGCGGAGCCTCTCCCTCGGCGGCGCGCAGCTTGGTGATGGCAGACCAGTCAGGCTGCCACACGCCTTCGAAGGCTGGCAGCCCCGCGATCTCAGCATATGCCGACTCGCGGCTCTGCTCCGTGATTGTCTGGGCAGAGGCGGTTCCCGCAATGACCAAAGCAGACCCGACTGCGACATCCAAGACTCTGATAAAACGCAATTCTCTATCCTCGCCCCGCATCTGACCCCATCTGTTACCGGGCCGGATTCGCTATTCTTCGCTAGAAGGATTTGTTGATCTAGTCAATCTCAAGTGGGAAGAAGCTACGTGCAAACATGTAGATCATTCATATAATGCAGCTATTATCTGAACATATTTGCGCCTTTATAGTGGGTTTTTGCTGATATCACGCCATAATCCCATTCAAACTTCACTAAGCAAATGCCACTTGACATTGATTAAATCAAATAAGATGATTCCAACGAGGACTCAAGTCCTTGAGAAAAATGGCGCTTGCAGGTGTCAATAACGGGGGAGACGGGCTTTTCGTCCGACATTGGGGGTGCGCGTGGTCCGCGAGGGAAACCTGCGACCTGCGTCTCGATACCCTCCCGCGATCCATGCGGTGCCGATGTGGGAGGGAACAAAGATGACTAGCCGAACCGCACCCAAATTCCGTGCCACGCTGCTGGCAGCCTGCGCGGCATGCGCCGCCACCCCCGCCCTCGCACAGGACGAGAACCGCGAGGAGGACGGCACCATCGTGGTGACCGGCTCGCGCATCGCGCGAAGCACCTTCGACAGCCCCGCCCCCGTCACCACGCTGGGCGCAGACGACCTTCAACGCCGCGGCGTCACCAACATTGCCGAAGCGATCACCGAACTGCCCTCGTTCCGCGACACCACCGGGCCGCAAACGCAGGGTTTTGGCAGCTTCAACGTCGGCGCGCGGATCGTGAACCTGCGCGGACTTGGCGTCACGCGCAACCTCGTGCTGGTCAACGGCCGCCGCTTTGCGCCGACCACGCGCGAAGGCTCGGTCGATCTCAACTTTGTGCCCTCGATCCTGATCGAGCGGACCGAAATCGTCTCGGGCGGCGCTTCGGCGGCCTATGGCTCGGACGCGATCACCGGCGTGGTCAACGTGATCCTCAACGAAAACCTCGAAGGTCTGAAGCTGGAAGCCGATGTCGGCGTGTCCGAGCGCGGCGACGGCGAACGCTATCACGCCGCCGCCGCCTTCGGCACTCGCGTCGGTGATCGCGGGCACTTCGTGATTGGCGGCGAATGGTCGAAGCAGGAAGGCATCGGCAACTGCTTCGAGCGCGACTGGTGTACGCCCGGCGCGGTCGTCACCAACCTTGGCTACGCAGCCGGCAATGGCCAGCCCAACTACGTGCGCAGCAACGATAACGCGGGGCTGAACTTCAACAGCGGCGGCGTGGTGACGCGCGGGCCCTATGCCGGGCTGCTCGGCACTGGCGGCATCACCTTCGATGCCAACGGCGATCCCGTACCATTCAACGTCGGCAGCCCGAGTTTCGCGCTGTTCCAGGTCGGCGGCGACATCGTGCCCGCCTATATCGACGCCAACATCACCGTTCCCGTGGAGCGCTATTCGGTGAACGCGCATTTCGACTACGAATTGAGCGAGGGGCTCACAGCCTTCATCGATGGCACCTATGGGCATGTCGACGGGCAACTGTTGCAGACCTCGTTCTTCAACACCGCGATCCCGATCTTTGCCGACAATCCATTCATCCCCGACGCGATCCGCAACACTTTTACCAACACGGCTCCGCCGACCGGTCCCGCCTCGCTGACCCGCCCTGCGAACAACACTGCCGCCTTCACGATGGCGCGGCTGTTTAACGATCTGGCACGCGGGTACAGCACCTCCGATGCCGACACCTATCGCATCACGGGCGGGCTCGAAGGCGAGTTCGGCAGCGGCTGGAACTGGAACGGCTACTACCAGTACAGCCGGACCGACCGTTTGCAGGTGGTGCAGGACAATCTCGTCGTCGGCGCCGCGGTCTATCCGGTCACCGATCCGGCGACCATCGCCCAGTCGAACGCCTATTTCTACTTCGCCGCCGACGCTGTGGTCGATCCGTCAACCGGCCAGCCGACCTGCCGCGCGCTGCTGAGCGACGATCCCGCGCTAAGGGCCGCCGCGCAAGGGTGCGTGCCGCTCAACCTGTTCGGCGAGAACAATTACGACCCTGCGGCGAAAGACTACATCTACGGCGACCTGATCGAGGATATCCGTCTGCAACAGCACGTGGTCGCGGCCAGTGTCAGCGGCAGCCTGTTCGAGGCTCCGGGCGGCAACGTCGGCATTGCCTTCGGCGCCGAATACCGGATCGACAAGATCGATGTCACGCACGACGACCTCTCAAACCTTTACGCCTATTTCCAGAACTTTGGTGCCGACTACAACGGCAAGACCGAGGTGATCGAGGGTTTTGCCGAGGTCGAGGTGCCGCTGCTGGCAGATGTGCCGATGGCTGAAGCGCTGACCTTCAACGCAGCCATCCGGCAGACCCATTACCAGATCGACGGCTTCGGCAGCTATCTGCGCACCAATGTCTCCAACTCGTTCGATGCAACGGCGTGGAAGCTCAGCGCCAACTGGGAACCGACCGACTGGCTGCGCTTCCGTCTCAGCCGCTCGCGCGATATCCGTGCGCCCAACTTCGCCGAGCTGTTCCTGTCCTCGGCCTCCGCCTTCAGCACCATCTCCAACCCATTCCAGGGTGGCGCTGGCAACAACCCCTCGCTGCTCAGCGGCGGCAGCCCGTTCCTGCGCCCGGAAAAGGCCGACACCTGGGGCGCGGGTGCAATCCTCAGCCCCGGCGGCGCGCTGGAAGGCCTGCGGCTTTCGGTCGACTATTTCGACATCACGGTAAAGGATTACATCTCCAGCCCGCCCGGCGGCGCACAGAACATCGTGAACGAGTGCTTCGGCGGGCGCGAGGCGGCCTGCGCGCTGATCAACGATGGCACCATCACCACCGGCGATGCGCTGACCGAAGTCCGCAACGTCTCGCTCAACCTCGAGGAGCTGCGCACCACTGGGTTCGATTTCGAAGCCGAGTATCGCTCCGACCTTGGCGGCGGGAACCAGCTGATCCTGCGCGCGCTCGCCACCTATGTGGACGAGCTTTCCACGCTTTCGTTCGGCCAGCTCATCGACCGCTCGGGCCAGACGGGCGGGTCGGCGGGCAATGCGTCGGCCGACTGGACCGCCAACACCTTCGTCACGCTGGTCAACCCGCGCTTCACGGCAACCTTGCAGGGGCGCTACATCGCCAGCGGCTTGCTCAACGCGCTTTACACCGGCCCCGGCCAGGACGGTTACGGCCCGACCCAGCGCAACAGCATTTCCGACAACTCGGTGCCGAGCCGGTTCTACCTGAACCTGTTTGGCACTTTCAATGTCGGCCCCAACTGGGAAGACGGCGAAGGGCTGCAATTGTTCGCCCGGATCAACAACCTGCTCGACAAGGATCCGCCGATTGTGCCGGAATTCCAGTTCCCGACCAACCCGGTCTATTTCGACACCATCGGCCGCTATTTCACCTTCGGGGCCCGCGCCCGGTTCTGATCGGATTGCACCGTCCTCCCCGGTGCGCGGCGCCAGCAGCTCGTGAAGAAGAGCTGCTGGCGCCGGTTCGGTGATTTGCTCCTCCCGCCAATTGCGAATATCCGAACTGCGCAAGATCCATGGGCGATGAGGGATGAACGAGCGAATGGCTGGCGACAAGAATGGCGACCATGCGCTGCTGGCAGGGATTCAGAAAGACCTGCTCTCGCCGCGCATCCTGGTGTTGAAACGGCTCCTCGAACAGAGCGCCCGCACCGACTTTGCCGGGCTCGAACCTGAAAACGCCTTCGCCCGACGCATCCTCTTCGCGCTCTTTCGTAATCGCGAGAGTCGCGTGTTCGAACTTGCCTATACGCTGGGCAGCGATATGGCCCAGGTCAGTCGCGGGCTTGCCACGCTGCGCAAGGATGGACTGGTCAACACCAGGCGCCAGCGCGATCCCTACACTCTGACCTCTGAGGGCGAGAAGCTGGGCAAGCAGCTGTTCGTCATCGCCGAACAGCGCGAGGCGCGCCTGTTGCGCGGCTTGGAAACAGGCGAGATCATTGAACTGGTGGCCATGCTCATTCACCTGCAAGGGCGGGCCAATGTGCTGCTCGCTGAAGAGCTGGCTCTGGCACGGTCTGAAGGCGAACCGTCAGAACTGCCCGCCGCGCAGACCGAGTTTGCAACCCGCGTACATCCGCTGCTGTCCAATCTTGCCAACACAGTGCTGCGCACGGCCACCGCCGCCTTCAAGCGGCTGGCTGGCGCCTCTCAGTTCGAATGGCGCGTGCTGGTCAATATGGCCGAACGACCCGCTATTCCTTTTGCTGGCCTTGTCCAGCATATCGGCGTGGACAAGGGGCAACTCAGCCGAACACTCAACGCGCTTGAAAAGTCGGGTCTGGTCGTGCGCACCGAGGACGCCTCCGGCGGCCCGCGCCGCCTCGACCTCACCGCGAAGGGGCGGCGCGTCTACCGGCTGATGCTGACCGATTCCGAACAACGCAATGCGCATATGATCGAGGGGCTGCGGCCCGTTCACCTCGAACGCCTGCGCGCACAACTTGACCGGCTGATCGCCAACGCGGTGACGATGGCGCCCGAGACCTGACGCCGCGATCTAGCCGACCTTGTCGAGCCGCGACATCGGCGGGGCGTTGCTGAACAGCTCGCCGAAGGGATCGTCAGGCTGCTCAGGTGCGTCGGCCTCTCGCACCGTGGCGCGGCGCATGTCGCGGCGCTCATCCCAGTTGAACCCGGCGCCGCGATGAAGGCAGGCGAGGTTGTCCCAGATCACCATATCGCCCACCGCATAGTCGACCGAGATGATGTACTTGTCCTGCGTCGCATGGGCATTGAGATAGTCGATCAGCTCGCGGCTTTCCTCCCAGCCCCAGCCGACCACACGATAGCAATGGGCGCCGGCATAGACCATCTTGCGGCCCGATCCGGCGTGGATGTGAACCAGCTTGTGCACCGGGCGATGGCGCTCCTCGATCATCTCGCGGGTGATCTCGGCCCCGCCCTGCTTGCGCGACCACCACAAGGAATGCTCGCATTCGAGGTCGGCGATCTTCGCTTTCACGTCTTCGGGCAGATCGTCATAGGCGGTGCGCGCGTCGACGAAGCAGGTCGGCCCGCCGCTGGGGGGAACTTCCACCGCGCGCAGCATCGAATAGCTGGTGCGCAGGTCCATGAACGAGCTGTCGGTGTGGAAGATCATGTCGCCCTTGCGATAGGTCAGGGCGCTGGGCGCGCGGTTGATCTCGCCGTCCTTGTCGAGGTTGCCCGCGTTGAACAGGAACTGGCGCGGGCGGCCATCGCGCGGGGGCAAGCTTTCGAGATAGCCGAAATAGCCCGCGAACCGGACCTGGCCCTCGTCGTCGAGGCCGGTATCGCGATAGACGGTGACGCCCCACTTGTCCTGCATCGCGATGATCTGCTGGATCGTCTCGGGATCCAGCGGCTTGCTGATATCGACGCCCGTGATCTCGGCCCCGAAGCGCGGCGAAAGGGGTTTTGCCTCAATCATAGCTGGTTATCCTTTCTGCAGTGCCTCATCCTGATGCCGCCCTTGCTTGGGCGATGCTCTGACAGCCCCTGACCGGGTAGTCAGAGCCACAGACATTATGTAGGTTGGTACATTATCGCGCAAGAGCCTATGCGGAGCGCATGCAATCAATCCACCAGACATGGTGAGAGATCAGATCAGCTCCAGCCAATTGGAGCGACAGGAAGAGGCAAGTCGTGAGCGAAACCAAAAAACCACAAATACCAGACTTACAGCAGGTTAAAGGCCATTCCGAAGAACGCTTCCTCGGTTCGGATGTGTTCCGTTCGCAAGAGCGCAACTTGCCCCCACCCGCCCGCGGCGGAACGATTCGCGAAGATGCGCGCGATATCGACGTCTATCATAAGGCCGACGTGGTCGTGGTCGGCGGCGGCCCGGCCGGCTGTGCGGCTGCATGGGCGGCGGCCAAGACCGGGGCCGATGTAACGCTGGTCGAACGGTACAATTGCCTCGGCGGGCTTTCCACCGGTGGACTCGTCATGTGGATCGACCGCATGACCGACTGGAGCGGCAACCATGTAATCCGTGGCTTTGCCCGCGAATTCATCGACCGCATGCCCCAAGAAGGCGTCGCCGGTCCGCCGATGGAGGACTGGGGGGCGCGCGAAGAGGCCAAGGTCGCCTACTGGAGCCACCGCACCACCGCCTTCCACGGCATCGTGCAATGGGCTCCCACGCTGGACCCCGAGCGGATGAAGCTGAACGCGCAGGAGATGCTGCTCGAAGCAGGGGTGCGGATCGTGTTCCACGCCTGGGCCGCGCGCCCGATCATCGAAGACGGGGCCGCGCGCGGCGTGATCTTTGAGAGCAAAGCGGGTCGGCAGGCAATCAAGGCCAAGGTGGTGGTCGACACCACCGGCGATGGTGACATGTTCGCCCGCGCCGGGGCCGAATTCGATACCGATATCGAGGAAGGCGACGTCCACCACTCGATGAACACCGGCTGGGTGCTCGGCGGGGTCAACATGGACCGCTGGATCAACTGGAAGGTGCTCTATCCCGAACAGCTCACCGAGCTGATGAACCGAGGCCGCGAGGAACTGGGCTATTTCCAGACGCCTTATGTCAGCTGGCGGCCCGACATCGCGCTGTTCCTCGGGCCGAGGCAGTCGGGCCTCAGCGCGCTTGATGTCGACGATATGACTGAAGTGGAAATCCGCAGCCACCGCCTGATGGAGGGGCACTGCCAGTTCTTCCGCAAGCACGCGCCGGGCTTCGAGAACGTCTATTCGCTGCAAAGCGCAAGCCAGCTGGGCGTGCGCCATACGCGCAGGCTCGGCGGCATAGGCCGGATCGAGCGGGCGGACTGGCCCAAGGGCACGCCTGCGGCCGACGAGGTTGGCGTGTCGCCCTCGATCAGCCCCAAGTTCCCGGTGGTGTCAGTGCCCTATGGCAGCCTCGTGCCGCGCGCGCTTGACGGGCTGCTGGTGGGCGGGCGGCACATCAGCTGCGACGCGAACAGCCACGGCTTCATGCGCGAGATCCCGCAGTGCTGGCTGACCGGCCATGCCGCCGGTGTCGGCGCGGCGCTGGCGGCCAATGCCGGGATCGAACCGCGCGCGGTGAACGTCGACGAGATTCGCCGCACGCTGCGCGATCAGGGCGCACACCTGCACGACGATGCGGCGGTGAAAGAAGCCCGTAGCGAGGCGGCTACGGTCGCCTGATCGTATCGACTGACAAAGCCCTTCCCCTGTGAGGAAGGGGTGGGATGGGGGTTCCACGCCAGCGTTGAGCCCCCAGCCCCTCCCCGATGGGAAGGGAGTAAGGTGGATCAGGAGACTCTAGCTCTTCTCGGGCAGGAGCACGCCACCGGTTTCCATACCACGCACCGCTTGGCGGAAGTTGTCGAGATAGCCCGAGGCCGGCACCCGCACCCCAACACCTTCGCGCGCGGCCAGCTCTTCCGCCGTAAGCGCCACATCGATGCTGCGGTTTGCAACCGAGATCGTGATCACATCGCCATCGCGCACCTTCCCTATCGGCCCCCCGGTCGCCGCTTCGGGCGAGACTTCGGCCACGGTCAGCCCCTTGAGGCACAGCCCCGAAAGCTGCCCGTCGGTGACGAAGGCGGTGGTCTTGGCGAGCCCCGCCGCATCGAGCGCAAACAGGACCAGCGACGCGCCGCCGCCCATTGCGGGGCCGCCCTTGAGTCCCTGATTGCGGCTGACGATCACATCGCCCTCCTTGATAACGCCGGTCTTAATCGCATCCATACAGGTGGCCGTATCCTCGAACACCCGCGCCGGGCCCGTAAATTCCTCGGGCCGCGAGCCGTCGCGCACGCCGAGGCGCACCACTGCCGTATCGGCAAAATTGCCCTTGAGGATGGCGATGGCAGGGCCTTTGCCCACCGGATTATCGAGCGGCTGGATCACGTCCGGCCCCTCGATCTCGTAATCGGCGAGATTGTCCGCCAGCGTCTTGCCGGAGACGGTTAGTGCACTGCCGTCAATCATCGGCAACAGGCGCTTCAAAGTGGCGCGAGCGCCGCCCGCATCCTCGAACTGTTCGATGCGGATATGCCCGGTCGGTCGCACCGGCGAGAGGACAGGAACATCGCTCATCTCCTCCCACAGTGCGAAAACGTCGACACCGTTCTCGGCCTCGATCGCGGTCGCCTGCAAGTGCTTGATCGCGTTGATCGAGCCGGAGACCGCCAGCACCGTCGCCACGGCATTCTTGAACGCGGCAGGCGTAAGAATGTCGCGCGGGCGCAGGTCTTCCATCACCATTTCGACGATGCGCCTGCCCGCAGCCTTGGCATTGGCCTGCATCTTGGGCGAATTGCCGCGCACCGGCGCATGGCCAGGCAGCGCCATGCCGAGCGCCTCGACCACGCAGTGCATGGTATTGGCCGTTGCCATGCCTGCGCAGACGCCGGGGCCACGAATGGCATTTTCGGCCATGTCGGGGATCGGGAACTTCGGCTTCTTGCCGAAGATGGCCCCGACCTGCCCCGACCAGACGTCTTCCACGTCGACCGGCTCGCCGTCGATCTCGCCCGCCTGCTGGTAGCCGCCGATCACGAGGATCGTCGGGATGTTGAGCCGCGCTGCCGCCATCAAGTGGCCCGGCGGGGTCTTGTCGCAGGAGGTCAGGCAGATCATGCCATCGAGCAACGCAGCCTCGACCTGAACCTCGATATCGTTGGCGATGATGTCCCGCCCCGCGAGGATGTAGGAACCGGACTTGCCCGCGCCGGTGATGAAGTCGCTGGGCGCAGCCGTGCGGACCTCGAACGGCACCCCGCCCGCCTCACGGATCGCTTCCTTCACCAGCTTGGCGATGCCATCGAGATGAGCATAGCAGATCGCCAGTTCGCTGGAGGAATTGACCACCGCGATCTTGGGCTTTTCCATGTCCTCCTTGGACAGGCCAAGTGCCTTCCAGTTCGCGCGACGACCGGGGCTGTTGGCATCAAGGCTGCGTAGTTTCATGGTCTTTCTCTCCCAAGCGGTTTTGCAATTATGTCGCATACTACATAATTGGGTGCAAGACGTGCCTCACTCGCCCGCGTTGCCGCCCTCCATTGCCTCGCCAATCTCTCGCATCAGCACCCCGAGCATGCGCGTACAGGCCACCAGCTCCTCATCGGAAAGCGCGCCCAGAATTCTCGCTCGGGTAGGATCGAGCACCTCGCGCACTTCCTCCATGATGCGCTCGCCTTCCTTCGTGATGGCAATCAATCTGGCCCGCGCGTCGGCAGGGTCCGGCTCGCTACTGATCAGTTCAAGCGCCTCCAGTTCCTTCAGCACCCGGATCGCGGTCGGCCATTTCACGTGCATGTTGCGCGAAAGGTCGCCGACCGTCACCGGGCCCTCGCAATGCATCAGGGACGACAAGGTCTGCCATTGCGCGCGCGAAATCCCGGTACGCTGCTTGACGAGGCCATCGACATAGCTGGTCCAGCGCCGCGCAGCGATCACGAGCCCGCGGGTAAGCAGGAACTCCTTCTCAAGTCGACTGTCGCGGCCATAGTGTTCGTGAAAACGGGTCGCCCACTTGTCCATATCCAGATTGCCATCAAACTTCATTCCGCCCCCAGTCCGCCTTTGCCCAGCCTAGTCCGTCGGCCCTTGCTTGGCTGATTATAGGCAGAAAAAGAGTGACGGGGCCAGCGCAGGTGGCCGGATGCAGGCTTGCGGACGCCGCCCGACACGCCAGGCGACACATAGGGCGGACGGCAAACAGCGCGCCATTGGATTTGGAACTCCGGAAGCAGCCTATTGGCAAGCAACGAACAGACCGCCTCCCCACTCAATTCGCTTTTTGCGATACCCATTTTGAGTAATTGCCTCTCCTAGCTGGCACCAGAATATACCAATGCCCAATTCCAGCGTGAGAACGAGCTTTGTACTGTCCCCCTGCTTAGGCATCTTACCCTGGAACCATGTGGCACGCCCGTCACAGTGAACTTTTCGATGAAGACTGAAGGAAAACAGAATTGATCTTCACCGATCCCCTTTTTCTGTTTGTACTCCTGCCCATAACGCTGGCGGTTTTCTATACTATTGCCTATTTCCGCGGCAAAAATTCGGCTCTCGCAATATTGTTCATTGCGTCTGTCATCTTCTACATCCCTTTCGGCACGGCCTCCGCTATCCTTCTGGTCCTGGCGCTGATCGTAAACTTCTCCGTCGCCGTCGCCATCACTTACTTGAGTGACAGCAACAAGAGCAGGAGAACGATTTATTTGTCTGGACAGGCATATAACCTCATATCCCTGTGCTACTTCAAGTATAAGATCGTAACCGTGCTATTTGGCCCGAGCGCAGGATTCGGCATCGACATTGCGGGTCTGGCGATCCCGGCGGGCATATCGTTCTACACGTTTCATGGCGCTGCCTTCCTCGCGGACGCCTATTCGCGCGAGAAAAACGTCAGTCAGTTTCTCGGTCAGCTGACCTCGTCCAGAACAGTTCTGGGAGCATTCAGTCGATATGGCGCCTTTGTGAGCTTCTTCCCGCAGCTCGTCATCGGCCCGATCACCTATATCAGCGAGTTCAATCCGCAGATTCAGTCCAAGCGATTTCTTCGCCTGAACCCGATCGATCTGGCAGTCGGGCTGGGTTTCATTTCGATCGGCATGTTCAAGAAGGTGGTCGTCGCCGACAATCTTGCGCCGACGGTCGATATCGTTTTCGGCGCAGCGGATATCGGTGCGGAGATCAGCCCGATCCAGGCATGGATCGGTGCCCTGGCCTATATGGGCCAGCTCTATTTCGACTTTTCCGGCTATTCCGACATGGCTCTGGGCCTCGCCCGCCTGTTCGGATTGCGGCTGCCGATCAACTTCTTCTCACCGTTCAAGGCCAACGGCTTCATCGACTATTATCGCCGCTGGCATATGACGCTGACCCGCGTGATCGCGCGCTTTCTCTATACGCCGCTATCGGTTGCCGGAACGCGCTACGCGATGTTCAACCGGCTCGCCCCCATACCCGCTCACCTCGTCAGCCTGTGGCTGCCGATGCTGATCAACTTCCAGATCATCGGCCTGTGGCACGGCGCCTTGTGGACCTTCGTCGTATTCGGGCTGATGCACGGTTTCTTCATTGCGCTGGAAACCGAGATCCGGGCTTCAAAATGGTACAAATCATACAAGAAGACGACATCCCCGCTTGTCGTGGGCACAATCGAACGCGCAGTGTTCTTCCTGCCGCTTCTTCTCAGCCTCGCGATGTTCCGGGCGGAAAGCGTGAGCGGCGGCTTCCACCTGTATAGCCAGATGTTTGGGCTGGCCTTCGACGCGCGGTCGCTCTTCGACATGAAAGAGCCGGTACTGATGCTCATGGGCGCCTTTTTCATCATCTATTGCTGCCCGAACAGCGTTGAACTGATGCGGCGGTATCGGCCCGCCATCATGACCTACGAGAACAAGAGCTACGGGCTCCCCATCCTGCGCGGGCTTTGGCGTCCCGGCTGGGTACAGGCGGGCTACATCTCGGTCCTCGTCGTCGCCTCGCTTTACTACGTGTCCCGCCAGCCGCCTTTCCTCTACCAGGGATTCTGACGTGATGACGCACGCGACCAAGTCGATCACCAGCTCAGCTTCCGATCTGCCTTCACCCCAGAAACGCTCGCTCTCCGCAGTGCGCTGGCGAGCGGCCCGTCCGATGGTGATGGCGGCGGCACTGTTGACCGTGATCTATCTGTCGCTGGCAGCGGTCGTGATCGCCGTCGACCCCCACAATGTTTACCGCTGGGGCCCGCAGCCTCGCATCGAGCCAGGCAACACGCCCAGGGACGTCGTTATCGATTGGATCGATGTTGCGGCAAAGGATTCGTCCTACGACACCTTCCTCGTCGGCAGCTCGGTTACCGAGATGTACACCCCGGAGTATCTGAAAGGTATACTGGGCCCGGACGCGAAGGTGATCAATCTGAGCTACGGCGGCCCGCGTCCTCGCGACCGGGATCTGGTTCTCGATCAGCTGGTCAAAAGCGACACGGTCAAGCATGTCATCGTGTCCTTCGAGTGGACCTATATTCGCGATCCCGATGTCACCAACATCAGCTTTCCGGCGTTCCTGTACGATGACGACATCGCCAACGATCTTCGGATGGTGAATTTCCCGACCATTCGGACGACGTTCAGCGTTCTGGGCGGACAGCGCTTCTACAGCAATGACGACGATGCGAGGTACAAGCGCTATGTCGATGGGATGTATGCAAGTTTCCAGCGTCCGGAGGAAATGGCCAGGATCCAGCGCGAGGTTGAGCGGCACCGAGCGCAAATCGGGGCTTCAAGCGGCAGGGACTGCGCCAGTTTCCAGGCGATAAACGAGCAACTTGTTCCTAATCTGAAGGCGCTCTCCGACAAGGGTGTGAAAGTGGACGTAATGATCCCGATTTCGTCCTATGCTTTCTATTACGTCCGCCGGAACGACATCAGCCCGACCTTGCTCGACGAAATGATGGTCGCGCGGCGTTGCCTGGTGAACGCGGCCAGTGACATCCCTCACGTCTCGATCTTCGCATTTGACGATGATCCCGCCATTGCCGGGGACTTGGCGAATTTTCGCGAAGTCGGGCACCTCTATGACCCGGCTATCCTGAGCAACTTCATCAGTGCGATAACGACCGGGAAGGGTCGCTTGACCCGCAAAAATTTCCCACGCCACGAAAACGCCATTCGATCGGCAGTCGAGAACTACCAAACAACCAACACGCGTCTGGATATGGTGGCGGCCCGCTCGGAGACCGAGCAGGCCGCGTCAAAGTCCAGCACTTCCTAGCCACGCGATTCAAAGGACAAGCAAGATGTCGAACCAAGAAGCCATTCTCGAAAAGGTCTCCGAAGTCATCAGGGATCTGTTTGACGAATATGATGGCCCAATAACCATGGAAACGACGGCGAACGATGTCCCGCAATGGGACAGCCTGTCTCACGTACGGCTTATGGTGATGATCGAAATGGAGCTGGACGTTCACTTCAGCACGTCGGAAATGCAGAGCTTCAAGAACCTCGGCGATCTCGTGAATGCGGCCGCGAAGCATAAGGGATGACACAAGGCAACTTCCCGTGGCGGCGTCCGCTGGTCCAGGATTGGGACGAGCAACTGGCCGAAATAGAGCGCGCTCTCGCTGAGGGTCGCGCGCCGGAATATGTTGCGGTCAAGGCGCTCGCCAATCAGCAACTGGGCATGCGCGAGCAGCTACGAATAGAGCGACTGGCCAAGAAGCTCTCCAAGGCCGCCTCGCCCGTCGCCGGATTTGCGGAGGTTACGATCGGCCTGCTGGGCAATCGTACCTTGAGCTTTCTTCCCGATCCCCTCGCCGCCGCCGGGCTCGCACGTGGGCTGAAGATATCCGCCATCGAAGCGCCTTACGACAGCGTGGCAAGTTTCGCCTATTCGCCTGCGGACTGTTTCGGGCGTTCGTTGGACGCGGTGCTGGTCGTGCTCGACGAAAGCGCATTTGCAAGCAAGCGTCCGATGCTCGACCAGGCGGCCGAAGACGAAGCGCTCGCGGATGCGGAAAATCTCGCCACCGCGCTTGCTGCTGCGGCGCAGGAAAAGTCCGGCTGCAAGGCCATTATCGCGACGCTTCCCGGTGCCGTTCAGGTTTCATCCGCAGAGCTGGCGACCCCCGGCACCAGCGCGCGTTTCCGGCATCGCGTGAACCTCATGCTCGCCGAAGGTGCGATGAAGGGCCAGTGGCTCCTGTGGGATCAGGCCGCCCTTGCAAGCCGGGTCGGTCTGGAGACATGGCTCGACCCTGTCCGCTATCACGCCGCGAAGATTCCGTTCAGTGTCGACGTATGCCCCTTGGCCGCCGACAGTATCGCATCCGTGCTGGCGGCGATGAAAGGGAAAACCGCCCGGGGCCTTATTCTGGATCTCGATAACACCTTGTGGGGCGGCGTAATCGGTGACGATGGCCTGGCAGGGATCAGGCTCGGCCAGAACTCGCCCGAAGGCGAAGCCTTTGTCGCATTCCAGAACTTCATCCTGAGCTTGCGCGACCGTGGGGTGGTGCTGGCGGTCTGTTCAAAGAACACCGATGAAATAGCGCGCGAGCCGTTTCGCAACCACAACGAAATGCTCATCAAGGAAGATCATGTCGCCGTGTTCCAGGCCAACTGGAACGACAAGGCAACAAACATCACATCGATCGCCGAAACGCTGAGTCTCGGTCTCGAATCATTCGCCTTCATCGACGACAATGCGGCCGAGCGCGAACGTGTACGGCAGGAATTACCGCTCGTGTCGACAATCGAAGTCGGTGACGATCCCTCGTTCTATATTGAGCGCATCGCGCAGTCGGGCCTGTTCGATCACCTCCCCCTGAACCAGGAGGATATCGCGCGAGCAGAAAGCTATGGCGGGCGGGCAGCAGCGGCGGAAATACGAGCAAAAATCGGCAACTACGACGACTATCTGACCTCGCTCGATATGCGCATGGAGATCGAGCCGTTCGACGATGCTGGACGCAGCCGCATCACCCAGCTGATCAACAAGTCCAATCAGTTCAATCTCACTACCCGTCGCTATGGTGAAGAGGACGTGCGGAAGATCGAGCAAGATCCCGACATGATGGGATGGCAGGTTCGGCTGGCGGACAAGTTCGCCCAGCACGGCATGATCGGCGTTGTCATCGTGCGCAAGCAAGAGACCGAGTGGACAATCGACACATGGCTGCAGTCGTGCCGCGTGCTGGAGCGCGGCGTGGAGCAATGTGTGATGAACATGCTGTTCGAAACAGCGGCAAAGGCAGGCGTAAAGACGATCCATTCGCATTACATTCCAACCGATCGGAACGGAATGGTTGCGGACTTCTACACGCGGCTTGGATTTCCCGCCTCTAAACAACAGGATGACGGTTCAACCTCATACTCTTGCGAAGTTGCAGACTATGAGCCCCACAAGAACTTCATCGACGTAACCCTCGCCGGCTAGGGACGCGGCAAGAGATTGCCTCGGCCTTTTCTTAGGCCAACGCGTTCCGCCAGCCGGTCCTGGTGGCCGAGTGGCGGGATCGTTTGCGCTTGTCTTCTGTATCGGGCGCTTGCGCGCGGGAGTTCAAGAGCCCTAAAGCACGCGTCCGCAGGACGGCGGGGCATACCTGCACCGCGGTCGCTCTTGTCCGGCTTAGAAGCCCGCCCTGAACCTCATCGCCACAATGCGTCCGACGGGGCGGCTATGCGCAATGGGATCGGACGCGAGATTGCCGTTTTGCATGTAGGGCGGATCGTTATCGAACAGGTCTTGCACATCGAGCGTCAGCGTTACGTATTCAGCTAGCGAAAACGGCGCCTCGATCCGGTTGCGCAGGGCAAGATCGACCTCGGTATGCGACGAATGCCCATCGCAAATTGCATTGCAAGCGCTTGCAGGAAGCGTCCGTGGATGGATCAGCCAGACAAGACGCGCAGCCTTCTCCCATCGCCGGCAAAGAGGCGGGTGGCAAGGATGCGAGAGCAAGGCACCGAAGTGCCCTGCCCTCGCAACGCCGCATTCCAGTGGGGAGCTGGTCAGACGGCGCTAATTACAAGCCTATGCGCAGGGTGCCTTTGAGCGAGAACGCGGTCTTGTCGAAGCGCTCTTCGGCGCCAATTTCGCCGCCGAACTCGAACACCTCGCTGCCGCCGACAGCCCGGGCCCGCGCGAACCAGCCGCCCTTTTGTTCCTCCGGTGCGATGGTGAAGGATTCGCCGTCCTCGAACCGCGCCGTGGTCTCGCCGAGGCTACCGCCAACCACTTCGCGCCAGCCGCCCTCGCCTTCAACGCGCAGCCAGCTGCTGTCGCGCGGGCCTTTGCCGTAGAAGTCGATGCCAACTGTAACACTGCCGTTGACGGCGAACTCATCGCTGTCGCGCTCCTCGACGATCAGGTCCATGCCCTTGCCACCGCCTTTTTCGGTGTAGCCGTCCTCGGAAAGCTTCACGAAATCAGCCCAAACAGCGGGCCGGACGAACAGCCAGCCGTCCGTCTCGTAGGCCGCGCCACCACTGAGCGTCGTGAGGTTGCCGCCCCAATCGCCTCGCGATTCGAACTTCTCGGCGGTGCTCCCGGTGCCAATCTGGAGCGTGCGCGTGCCGCCGAAATCGACAAAGCCATAAGATCCGCGCCCGAAAGCACTAAATCCGCCCCATTTCCCGCGCCAGTAGGCCGCCACTTCAATCGTATTGGACTGCGCCCGGGCGAAGTCGTTGCCCTGATCGAAAGTGTTGTAGAGATATCCGAGCGAGAGACCGATCGAGCCGAACTTCTCTGTGTCGAGTTCGGCCGCGACCGAATAGCCCATGCCGTCCACATCGTAGGAAGCGGTGGCCTGCTCGTCCTTGGAGCTGGTCCACACGGCGGCGTTGAAGATCAGATCGATCCCACCCAGCGAATAGGTCGGCCCCACGCTTTCGGCAGCCTGACGGCCCATGATGCGCGTGCCCATGCTGATTCCCTCGAAAGCGCCTCCGCCATGTTCCGGCAGCAACTGGCCCAGCGCCGTGCGGAAGGTCTCGCCCTTCGTGATGCCCATGAAATAGTCTTCGATATCCTCATCATTGCCGAGGGCTGCAAAGACCGCATCGAAGGCCGAGGCCCGCGCACCGTTAAGGCCGAGTTCCTCCACGCTACGACGGGCGATGTCGACCGTGATCGTATTGGGCGCGGCATTGGTGGCGAGTGTAGCCTTGAACAGGAACGGGATCAGCGTTTCGCCCAGGTCGAGGTCAGCCGCACCTTGCAAGCTGCCGGCCCTGAGAATCTCGTAGCGTCCTTCAGCATCTTCGATACTGGCCAGACGCAGTTCGAGCTTGGCACCGTCGGCAAAGCTGGCCGTGCCCGAGATATCGTAAAACGAACCCTGCCCTGCTGTCTTGTCGAGCGTGGCCACCAGCCTGCCGTCCTTGCCCATGTCGAGCGAGGCAATCGACGCGGGGGCCGTCAGATCGAGCGTGCCGCCAGTTACAGTCACCGCCAGATTGCCGGCATTGGCCAACACGCCTGAGAAGCGGGCACTTTCTGTCAGCGTCAAGGTATCGGAACCGCCGCCGAAATCGGCCAGCCCGTTGAATACCGAGCTGCCCGAAAGCGCGAGCACATCGGCGCCGCCTGCGAAATAGGCGTTGCCTTTATAGCTGGCGTCTCCCGACAGCGTCATCTGCGCCGTGCCCGTGCCGAAATAAACCGCGCCTGTCATTGTCCCGTCCGCGAGGTCGAGCACGTCGTCGCCCGAACCGAACCGGATGTCGCCCACAATGCTCGGCGCATCGTAGCCGTTGCCGACCACTGTCTGGCGGATGGTCGCCCCGCTGGTGTTCGCACGCAGGTCGATGGCGATATTGCTGGTCGAGTCCGTTTTCGCGCCGCTGGCTTCGATCTTGCCGCTGTTCTCGATCAGGGCGAGCGTCCCGCTGGCGTCGACGATGGCGGTTGCATTGCCGTTCGCGCCGCTGGACACAGCCTTGATCGTGCCGCTGTTGCGCAAGGCGGGAAGCGAGGCACCGCCATCGATTTGCAAGGCGGTGGCGAATTCACCTGCAGCGTCGGCGCCGGTTGCCTGGACCGTGCCCGATACGCGCAATTCGGGCGTGGTTGCCCCGGCACCGAACCGCAGCGCCGTGGCATTTGCACCAATCGAGACTGCGGTGACACTCCCGGCCACCGCCGCGCCGTTGGCGATGGAGACGGCCCCGCCGCGACCACCGATCAGCAGCCCGTTGGCATCGACGTCAGCATAGACGCCCACTCCGCGCACGACACCATCGATCTGCAAGCCGAATTTGCTTGCCGTGGCAGCGACCGGCCCGACTGCAATGTCGCGCCCCTGCGCACCGATCACCATGGCCGGAGCCGCGCCGTAGCCCAAGACGTTGGCAGATCCCTCTTTCTCATCCGGAATGCCGTCGGCATCTTCGTCGGGGTTCTCCGTGTCGGTATCCTCGGGCGCGATGGCGAGAACGATCCCGCCACTCACGTCGCCCTCGATCACCAATGCGGAGCTGCCTTGCAGCAGGTCGTCCGCATCAAGCTTCGAGGGGTCTTTCGGCGCGCTGGGATAACGGTAGCCGGTCGCGCTGATGCTGCCTTGCACCACCAAGGCGCCCGTTATGTCACCCGAAAGGCGTGCCGCGACCGCGTCCTCGCCCTGCGCGCTGACAGTGCCTGCCAGCCGCACATCGCCGGTGACCGAATCAAGCCTGATCGCCGTGGTGCGATCGCCGAGCACCTTGGTCGTGCCGTTGTGCGTGAACGCGCCATCGAGCGGTCCGCTAACCTGGATGCCGGCGGAATCGTTGCCTTCGACGGTAATCGTGCCGCTGTTTTCGATCTTGCCGGTGTGAGCGCCATCGATGCGAATGCCGAAACGGTTGTTGCCCAACGCGAAGGGTCCGTCGAGGTCGCCGTCGTTGTCGGTGTCGGTCGGAGTATAGGGCTCGTCGATCGCGATCGTGCCCGAATTGACGATTGCACCATTTGTACCGGCCTCAGCGACGATCCCGGCCGCGCCATTGGCATTGGCAATCTTGATCGCGCCTTCGTTGGCAACCGCGTGGTTGCTGTCCATCGTCACCGCGGTACCCGAGGTCAATGTGATCGAGCCCTTGTCGGTGATCTTGATCGCGTCGGGTGCGCCGTTGTTGGCGGTCGAAGTGCTGATCGGCGTGGTTCGCGCGGTGCCGATATCCTCCGCCATAGCCGGTGCGGCAAGCGACGCGACAAGGGCGAGCGCGGCGGTAGAAACGAACAGGGTATTGCGCATGTAAGAATGTCCTCCCGAATGCCTATGCCTGGGAAGACGGAGCCGACCGCCAAATGCCTTGGCGCGGTTTGCAAAAAATTCAGAAAACGGCGTCGAAGCCGAGCCGGATAGTGCGCGGACGCAGCGGCGTCACCTGTTCGCGCGACACGGCGAAGGGCGTGCCCAGCGCAAAGCGGTTGCCTTCAACGTCGGCGATATTGGTCACGCTCAGCGTCAGGCCTCGGCTGGCAGAGCCAATGCGCACGGTCGCGCCGCTATCGAGATAGTCGCCTTGCAAATCGCCCAGTTCAGGCCCGACACCCAGCCGGGATTTTCCGACATAGCTGGCCCAGCCCCGCGCGGTCAGTTCGAGGCTCGAACCAATCGGGCGGCGATAGTCGAGCCCGAGCCGACCGGAGAAACGGGCGATGTTCGGCACCTGGGTCATTACTGTCTGCGCCCAACGTTCAACAGATTGCCTATACTCCGGGGACAGATCTTGCTCGCACATCCTCTCCAAAATCTTCGTGAGGTCGGAATTGTCGACCGTGCTGTGGTTGAACACCAAGCCTCCCTCAACACGCAGACCCGGCGCAAGCTGGACCCCGCCCGTAAGACTGGCCGACCAGACATTCCCGTCGCCGACATTGGCGGTGCTGGGCAATCCCTCGCTGTCGATGAAATCCGCCTGAATATCCGTCCAGCGCGTGTAGGAGAGGCTGGCGACAAGGTCGAACGGGCCGCTGCCGCTCTGTCCATGCCGGACCCCCAGTTCGAAAGTGGAGGTGTGATCGTTGTCGAACCGGGTCACCAGTATCCCTTCGACCGCAAGGCCGCCGGGACGAAAACTTTCCTGATAGCGGACGAACAGGCTATCCTTCGTTCCTAGCCGCGCCAGCAGCGAGGCCGAGGGCAGGAAGGCCTTTTCGCTGCGTTTGGCCGTTTCCTGCCTGAGCATGGCGCTGACAAGCTCTGACACATTCTCGGGCGCACCGCCAAGGCGCGAATGCGTGTACCGCCCACCTGCGCTTGCGATCAGCCCCTCGACCAGAGCTACCCGTACCTCACCATAAAGCGCCGTCTCATCGACCGTGTTGGTGACGCCGGTCGTGTTCTCGACAAGCGATGCCGCCTCCAGCGCCCGTGTCAGCCGGGTGGTGTTATGCGTGAAGGAGAAACCCGCCAGCCAGCCGATGCGCTCGCCCAATGGCTGCCATATCCGCGTCTCATTGGCGATCATTTCGGTGTTGTTGGTTTGCACGAACAACCGAGGGCCGCTCTCAGGCAAGGTCGCGTCGTAGCGCTCGCGCAGATCCTGCGAGGCGACGCCAGTGGTCGAGCGCAACCTGATGTCGCCGAGCCATCCGGACACCACGACCTGCCCGTGCCGATAATCCGCCTTGGAGCCCTCCACCACTTGCGAAGACCGGACCAGCGGCGGGCCATCACGGTCGGCATATTGGCTGTCGTCGGCCTCGATGGTCTGCGCCACGCCGATCAGGTCGACCGTCCATTCCGGGGCCAGCTCCACGCGCATCGAGGCACGGCCGCCCAGAATATTGGTACGGTTGACGTTCTCCATGCCCAGCAGCGGCTTGTCGATATAGCCGCCCTGCGTCGCGGCATCGAGCGTCATCCGCAGCGCCGCGCTATCGCCCAGCAGCGGGAGGTTGGCCATCGCACTCGCATCCACGCCGCCCGCGCCATGCTGGGTTAGCGAACCGCCGATCTGCGCCGACCCGGCCACCACGCCCAGCTCCGGTGCGTTGGGCACCAGCCGGATGATCCCGCCCAGCGACCCCGCGCCATAGAGCGTCCCTTGCGGGCCTTCGAGCACCTCCACCCGCTCCAGATCTGACAATCTCAGGTCGGGATCGGGCGCGTTGTAGCTCAGGCGCAGGTCGCCAAGGTATTGCCCCACCGTCGCCTGCGTGGGGCCGGTGAAGCTGGAATCGGCGATGCCGCGAATGAACAGCTTGTTACGCCCGCTGCCCAGATGGGTCGACGACACGGTAGCGATCCGCTCGGAGATTCGCTCTGTCCCACCAATGCCGCCGAGCGCGATATCCTCGCCCTCGATGATCGTAACATGGCCCGCGAACTCGCTCAGCATGGCGTCCTGCTTGCTGGCCGAGACGACGATTTCAGCCGGTTCGAGCCGTTGGACCGGAGCGGATGCTGGCGCGGCGGAAGGCGCATGGCGCTGACCTGCCCGTCGCGCGCGCGCGGCTTGTGACGACTTTGGCATGGCAACGATGCGCCAGCCGGCAGAGCCCGCCCGCACCGCGCGTCCTCCGGCCGCCTGCGCCAGCCGCTGCGCAGCTTCCTCAGGCTCCATCTGTCCGCGGATAGGCGGCACCCGGCGGCTGGCAATCGGGGCATCGGCGATAACGATGCTGGTGCCGGTCTGCCGCGCAATGGCGATCGCCGCGCGGCCAGCCGTACCAGCGGCGCTGTCGACCATGACTGGACGGGCCAGAAGTGGCCCAGCCATCGACAAGCCCATCAGGGCAAGACTCCAGATGATCGGACGCACGATCAGCGTGCCTCGATCAACCAGCCATCGCCCGCCTTGCGCACGCTCAAACCCAGCAGCGGGCCGAGCGAGGCCGGATCGGCACGGATCGGGTCGATCAACACGCTGCCCGAAACCTCATTGCGCGCGCTGGCCGGTGCGGCGCGGAAGGTCACGCCCGACATGCTGGAAAGCTCGACAGCCAGTTCGGCGATAGACATGCCTTCGAAGGTGATCCGGCCCTCGCGCCACTCTCCGACCTGTTCGAGCGCGATGTCACGCAGCGTCACATCGTCCGAACCCAGCCGGCTTTCGAGCAACTGTCCGGGCGCAATCTGTATGTTCTGCCCAGCCGGATTAAAGATCACGAGCCCCTCCGCAACGCCGACCGCCAGCTCCGCCTTGCTCAACCGCACGTCGAACACCGTGCCCGCATCGACCACCCGATCAGTGGCCACGTCGAGCACAAAGGGATTGTCTTCGTCGTGAACAATCGTGAACAGCGCGCGCCCCTTTTCGAGCGAGGCAAGGCGCGGATTGTCGGGATCAAGAGCAATGCGGCTGTCGGCGGCAAGATGGATCGACCCGCCGCCTTCAAGTGCGATGAGCCGGGTTTCGCCCGGTGCGGTCTCGATAGTCTGTACACCGCCTGTGCCCCACCACAGCCCGATTGCGACGACGACAAGCAGCACCGCTGCCACTGCCGATGAAACCCAGCGACGCGTCACCCTTGGCGCCGCAGGCATTTCGTCGTTCACGGCTGGCACGAAGTCACGCTCCGCCTGCACCGCATCTGCAACGGAGGCGGTGATCCGTTCATAGGCCTCGGCATGTGCCGGGTCCTGTTCGAGCCAGGCGGTAAAGGCATCCCAATCGACGAAAGCGGGATCACCCGTGCGCACCGCCCAATGCGCAGCCTGGTCAAGGATCGGATCGCTATGCTGCATCTTGCAGTCCTCCTGATCCCAAGACGGAGTCAAATGCCTCAAGCCTCATCGATCTGCTCCAGTAAGCCGGCCAGAGCCTTGTAGGCACGACGTAGGTCGCTCTCCACCGTACTGATACTGACGCCGAATTCCTCCGCAATCTGGCGTTGGGCAATCCCGTCGATCCGGTGGCGACGAAAAACTGCGCCAACGCGCGGCGGCTCCATTTCGTCGAGCAGCTTCTTGACCAGCAGCGCCAGCTGGCGCGAGGCGAGCTTCCGGTCGGCCGAAGGCTCGTCGGATACTCCGGGCGTGGTGCCCGAATGCACCTCACTCCACGCCCGGTCACGCCGTTCTGCCTGCCGCCGGGCACGGTAACGGTCGATCAGCAAGAGGTCGGCGGTGCGAAACATATAGGATAGGGGCGAGGCCACCGGCCCGGTCTGCCGCCGCGATATGCGCAACCAGATTTCCTGCAGCACGTCCTCCGCCTCGTCCCCCGCCCCGCGCGCGACGAGGAATCGCAACAGGCGCTCCCGATTATCGAGGAACGCTGCTTCAAGTCCGGAAGAGGATGCCTGTCCTGTCATGATCACGTGCGCGACATCGTGCGCCAAGTCTATTAGCAATCGCTCACGTTGGGAAGCGCCGATGCGCTGGAAACGTTGGCATCAGCTGGCCTGCAGATAGCAACACCGTACATTTCCCTCGCTGCCTGGAACGTCGCCGAATTGAGCGAAGCTGGACGCGGTAGCCGTCGCGAAACCTAGCGGCTTTTCAGAGCCACCCCCACAGATTTCAGCTCGGTTTAGAGCTCTATCGCGCTCCAACCCATTTCCCGCCCCAGCCGGACTGACGGAAACCACCGAACGGAAGGGCAGGATCGAGACCCGGCCCGATCCGCAGACTCCGCGTATGATCGGAGAGGCTCTCCTCGACATAGAGTCGGCTGCCGACAGTGCAGGTCTGCCCCATGTTATAGAAAATGCCCGATGCGATGGCGGGAATGGCCACATTTAGATCGGCATCGGCGAACAGGATCATGGGGGACTTACCGCCCAGTTCCAGCGAAACCTTCTTGAGATTTCCTTTCGCAGCTTCCGCAATCTTCGCAGCGAGCAGGTGGCGGTTGCGCTGGAGCAAGGAGCGCAATGTCGAACGGCCCAAGGCTCTACCCGTAGCTGCTAGAAGCTTCGGGCTCAGACCACAACGCACGCCTCCCCGTTTACCCCGTGCGCTTCCTCCAGGAGCATTTCAATTTGGCTGCATTACCGCACTAAATTCGTCGGGAGCCAGGTGCATCAAGACCTCGCAAGCGCAGGCCTGCGCTTGCTGCAAAGCATACCACCAATGGCATTGTTGATTGGTCGGAGCGCCACGGATGGCCGGAAATGCCTAGCCTGCGGACGTGGGAGTGCGCAGTCTTGGAGCTGACGAGAAAGGACGTATCGGCAAATGATCAAGCGAATTCTCATGGCTTCGGCAACCCTCGTGGCAGTGCCGGCTTCGGCTCAGTTCTTCCCGGAAGAGGTGGATCACGGATCGGCTGCAGAGGCGGATCTCGTTCTCCTGAATGGCGAAGTCTACACGCCCAACGGTTGGATGCAGGCGGTGGCCGTGGACAACGGAGCAATCATCGCTACCGGGAGCGCCGAGGATGTTAGTGACTTCATTGGCGCTTCAACCGAAACCGTCGATCTGCAAGGCGCTGCGGTGTTTCCCGGCCTGCACGATCTCCACGTACATGCGATCGGCGGCGGACTGGAACAGCAAAGCTGCACATTTCGCTCGGGCGCCACTCCCGACGAAATCAGGACGTCAATTGCCGGTTGCGTTGCCGATGCCGAACCCGGAGAATGGATCCGCGGCGGCAACTGGATAGCCGCTGTGTTCGAGCCGGGCCAGCAGACGCGCGAATTTCTTGATGCCGTGGCTCCGGACAATCCGGTGATACTATCCGATGAATCGCACCATAGCCTGTGGGCAAACAGCGCGGCAATCGAAGCCGCTGGCGTCAACGCGCAAACACCCGATCCTGAAAGCGGCATCATCGACCGTGACGCTGCGGGACGCCCCACCGGCGTGTTCCGGGAAACCGCCACAGCCTTGGTGAGCGCGGCCATGCCGCCGACCAGCGAGGAAGCCATGCTAGAAGGGCTGCATTACGCAGCCGACCTGATGTCGTCCTTCGGCATCACCTCCTTCACCGATGCTGGTCTGACGAAAGGAAGTCTCGCGATCATGTCGGAGGCCTCAGCTTCAGGATTGATGAAGCAGCGAACGCGCGGCTGCATCCGTTGGGCAGGGTCGCCGCCAGATGCGCGTGCGCAAGCCGAAGCTCTGATCGCTATGCGCCCCTTGTACCGCACGGAACGCTTCGATCCCGATTGCGTGAAGATTGTGCTCGACGGTGTGCCGACCGAGAGCCACACCGCCGCCATGCTCGATCATTATGTGGGATCGGGCGAAAGCGGCATGACAATCGTCAGCGACGAGATTTTGTTTCCTGCCGTGACCGAGTTTGACCGGCAGGGCCTGCATGTAAAATTCCATGCGGCTGGCGATAGCGCTGTGCGGCAGGCGATCGACGCTGTTGCGGCAGCGCGTGCAGCCAATGGCTTTGGCGGCCCTGCGCACGATGTCGGACACAACAGCTTCGTCAGCCCCGAAGATATTGCGCGCGTGCCGCAACTGGCCATGGCTTGGGAGTTTTCTCCCTATATCTGGTACCCCTCCCCGATCACACGCGATATCGTCGCCGCCGTAGGCGAAGAACGTATGGAGCGCTGGATCCCGGTGGCCGATGCAATCGCAGCCGGCGGCCTCGCCGGTCCCGGATCGGATTGGTCCGTTGTGCCCTCGATCAATCCCTGGCTGGCGATAGAGACTTTGGTGACCCGGCAGGAGCCGGGCGGCAGCGAAGACACTCTGGGCGAAGGCCAGAAGATCTCTCTCGAACAAGCCATTGCCATGTTTACGTCAAATGCGGCGCAGATCATGGAACACCGCCAGTTGGTCGGCTCGATAGAGCCGGGCATGATGGCGGATTTGGTGGTGGTCGAGCGCAATCCCTTCAAAGTGCCGGAAAATGAGATTCACAACACCAAGGTCGTGATGACCTTCATAGAGGGCGAAAAGGTCTACGACGCAGCCTCGCCGCCACCATCGCTTTCCAACTGATCTTGCCGGGAGCCTTTGCTCCCGGCGATACACTGCCGCAGACCGTCGGCACGAAGCATGTCTATGCCTGCCCCTACGGTCTGCCGCACGTTGCTTGATCAGAACCCGTTTGCCGCCCTCTCCCTCGCTATCGCCTTCAGGCGCAGCGCGTCTTCTTCCAACAACCGTCGTTCGCCGACAAGTTGGTCGATCTGCTGGTCATATCGCTGGAGATAGTCCTGTGGGGACTGATAAAGCCGCGCGAGTTCTTCGGTCGGCAGATCGTCGCGAACCATGAAGACACTCGGATAGAGATTATCGGCACGGCAGCCGGGATATTGCGTCCCGTCGTAGCGGCCATAACGCGCCAGCGGCGCCTCGAATTCAGCGGCGCGTATGCCGCCTCTGGCATTTCCCACACCGTCGCGGACAAGGTCACCGTCCTGCTGCTCCAGGAAAACGCTTTCAGGCGGTGCAGTGCCGTCGACTACCCATTGCCTGAGAGCGTTCACTGCGCCGCGGACGAAGGCATCCTCCGGAATGTCGCTCGCGGGAAGATCGCATTGGTCGACGGAAACGGTCGACACCGTAGCGAATTGGTATCCATTGGCGGCAAGCTGCGCCATGATCGGGGGCTGCTTGCGCGCCAAGGTCGGGCCATAAAGGTTGTCGGTATGTACGACCCCGGCAAGCTCATACACCCGCCGCCCCTCCACTTCAGGACGAGCATAAGGCAGGGTGTTGTCAGCCAATTCAACTTCGCTCTCGGTCAGGAATTCGATGATTTTGGCGTCCGTTTCACGCGGGCGACGGCGCGGGCTGTCTATCGGCACGAAGGGCTCATCGTTATACAGCGGCAAGTACCCGGGCTCATTCAGTTCAGACGAGACACCAATCAGGTAGCCATCGAAGATCGGCCCGCCATCGGGAAGCCGCAGCTGCTCGTGAAAGCCCTCGTTGATGAAAGTTCTCTGAATGCTGCCGGTATAGGACCAGCCGCCCACGAGCATCGCCTCTATATCGAATTGCCTGAGCGGATTTTCGGCATCATCGCTGCGCAGCATTCGGGCGATATCGGCCATCATCTCATAGCGGATTCCTTCTTCGTCCGGCCACTCTAGCGGCTCATACCGCTCAGGATTGAACCATTTCAAAATCACGTTCGCTCCGGTCGGGCTCGCAGGAGGATCGTATTGCGGGCTTCCGGACCAGCCTTGGCTGGCGTCGCCGACATTGGCAAAGACATAGATGTCGCCACGCGACATCGCATAGTTGCGAAGCACCAGCCAATGCCCGTTCCACCCATGCGTTGGATGGGCAGGTTCGAAGTGAACCACCCCGCTGAACTCAGAAGGATCCGCTGGTCGACGTATGACAATCCGCGTCACATAAGGCAGTTTATTGGTGCGCTGCCGGGGGCCGTCTGGGGAGTGTTCATAGGCCGCGGCGCTGCCAGTAACGAAATACTCCTCTTCAATGTAGCCGAAGCTCTTGAGGTTGACGCCGACATTCGCGCCTTCCGCATCGGCTGGCCCGAACATCGGGTTGTCTTCACCGAACGGGATCGGGCCTTCCACCTCGCTTACCTGCGCATGAGCAGGCAATGCCACCGCAAGTGCAACTGCGGCGACCGACCACAAAGCGTTATCTCTTATCACTTTCATGTCCTCTTCCCCTCGCCGGCGCGGCATCTTTCGGCGCATCTGCGAATCCTTGTCCATGACAGCCTCAATGCCGGAAAGTCATGTTGAGCCCGATCGTCCTCGGTCGGGGCGCCTGCGCCCGGAACAGCTCCGAAGTGCGGGCCACTCTGAAATACTGGAGTGGCTTTTGATTGAAAACGTTGGTCGAAAAAAGACTGACGTCAAAACTGCCATCCTGCCATCCCAGCCGCAGATCGACGTTGGTCGATTCAGGAATGGGATCGACTAAGGGGTCGTAGCCGAAATCCTGTGAACTCCCTCGTGGGCTTTCAGCCAGATATTGCAGGTCGCCTCTGATGTAAGCATGCGATCCGGCCGAAAGGGGAATGTCGTACTGTGCCGACGCTGTCACCGAAAATGGCACAATCGGCAAATCTGACCCCTCGGAGCGCACGACCACAGGGGGCACGGAGTATACTGTTTCGTCGAAGTCGGCCTTTGTATAGCTGAGCGCAGTGCTCAAGGAGAGGCCATCCGTGACCTGCGCGGAGACAGCCAGATCGAAACCACGCGACGTGACGGAACCGAGATTGACAATGAACGCTTGGCCACAGGTCGGGAGAACAATGCGCTGCTGGATGTCATCCCAGTGGATCAAATATCCGCTCGCCTGGATATTGACGGCCCCAATCCGCTTTTTCGCACCGATCTCGTAAGACCACAGGCTGTCGGAACCATAACTGGTGGGCGTCCTTTCCAACCCCAGCGCATCGAGGTCTGGCACACAGCGTGGAGAATTGTTCTCCGGTTGAGAGGCGCCGGGCCGAAATCCCTTTGACGCTGAGGCGTAGAGCAAGAAAGTTGGATCTGCCTGATAGGATAGGCCGAACTTGGGCGTCAGCGGGGTTTCCTGCTGATCCACCTCGCGCCGGGTCGGCCCCCCGTTGAGAGGACCGTCCGCGACAATTTCTGCATCGTAGCTTGTATTCGACACCCGCAGCCCAGCTGTGAGTGTTAGCTTGTCAGTGATATTGTAATCTACCTGGGCAAACGCTGCGATCTGCTCATCGACAGCCTCTGTCGTAGCCGTGAGAAATCTGTCTCCCGGAAGCAGTGGACCACCGAAAATCTGGGCTATGGTTATATTGGGGTTGCCAGTGACTTGCTGAATAAGTCGCTCGACAAATGGGGAAACTATGTCCTGAGCCGATGTCTGCCGCGAATGCATGTAGAATGCACCCAGAACCCAGTTGAATGTTTCGTTTCTGCGAGATTGAAGCCGCACCTCTTGAGTGAACGACTTCTGCTCGTCGAAATGAACGGCAAATTCGTTCTGACCTGGAATCGTTATGTACGGAACAAGAGTGCTATTCTGTTCGGCGGACTGATAGGTGTAATCGAACAGTTGGTTGAGCTCGCTCGTAAAGTAAGCCGTGTTCGATATAAGCTCTACGCTCCCAAGTTCCACTTCGCTGGTCAGGCTGGCGAGAAAGAAGGTTTGATCGGACGGTAGCTCGAGCTGGTTAGGCGTGTTGTATTCAAGTTGATCAGGGTCTGAAGTGCGGCGAAAGAACTGGGTAATGTCGTCGCTCTCGACCTTCTGGTAGTAGACCGAAGGAAGGAAGCTGATCCCGGCCGCAGGTTCCCACAACAGGTCTGCTTTCAACGCGTAAGCGTGCTGGCTATTGATGTTCGTGTCGATCTTTCCGGGGTCAAACCCGCTTTCGGTCAAAGGGCCGACCCGGTCCACCCACCCGCCGTCATGCCTTAACCAGCCGCTGACACGGAAGGCCAGCGCGTCCTCGACGACAGGCGCCCCGCCTGCCAGACCAAGCTCGTAGTTCATCCCCCCACTCTGAATCACCGAGATTTCCGACCTGCCGTAGATCGAGGCAACACGCAGATCCGGTCGAGGAGTGATGAAGCGGATCGCGCCACCCTGCGAACTGGCGCCAAAGAGCGTGCCTTGCGGACCACGGAGAACCTCTATGCGCTCCAGATCGAAGATTCTGGGATAGGCCGTAGCAGCCGTGACCCCAATAGTGCGGACCTGAATAGGCGTATCGTTGATATAGATGCCGGTAGTCGACGCTCCGATGGTCGAACTGATGCCTCTGATGGCGATGTTCGTCTGGTTTCCGTTGCCGCCCGAAGATCTGTTGAAGGTCACTCCGGGAGATATCCTGGCAAGATCATCCACCTGCCGAACATTCTGCTTATCAAGCGACTCCGTGTCGAATGCAGAAATGCTGATCGGCACGCTGTTGATCGAACTGACCTGCCGCGTCGCAGTAACAACGATCTCGTCAGGGGCGCTGGCGCTTGCCGTTTGCTGCGTACCACTGCCCTGCTCTGTCTGCGCTAACGCCTGGCCCGGAAGCAAGACGGCGCCGCATAGCAGAGCGCAGCGGACGTTCCCGAAACCTGAGTTCCTCATGCCATACCTCTCCTTTTTTTCGCGGAATCAGGAATTGGATATCGCCTCCGAGTCGCCGCGCATGGCGGCAAGGCGAGATCTCGCGTCTCCTGTCCCACTTTCTATTTTACCCTTGGCAAGGGCCGAAACTGGCTACCGACTTGCCCGTGATATTGGGGCTGAGCTCGTCTGGAAGCTGAATGCTTTCAGTACATCCCTAAGGATGGCGATGCTTTATTCCTGCCGGACTATTGGCTTGATTGAGGTGGACGAACTTCAGTTTGCCTGACGATACTGCAGCGGCGTGACCAGATAGCGAGCCTTGAAAGCACGAGTAAAATGAGCGGGTTGGCTAAAGCCGTTGGCATGGCCAATATGTGCAATAGAGCGATCGCGATATCGCATATCTCTGAGGTCTTGGGCGGCCTGCTTCAGCCGACGTTGCCAAATCTGCGCCGCAACCGCCATTCCAGTGGCATCCACCATGAGTGAATCAAGGCGCCTGCGGCTGATGCGCTGGGCGGAAGCCACGTGTACCGCGCGCAGTTCGGGATCGTAGAAATGGGCTTCGATATACTGCAATGCCGCCGTAACCCGCCAATCGTTCGAACATTCCGCTTCCGGCTCCAGAACGCCTAGCAATTGGGCAAAGCTGGAAAGAACCACGCCGCGTTCATGTTCTGCGAGCTTTGGCATAACGGCCAATATCTCCGACAAACTGGAACGCACGAGGCTCGCACCGGGGTGCGCCGAGTCCCAGGTCATCGCCGTTTTGGGCAAAAGTCTGGGATAACGGCTCGCCACGGCGCTGCGCGGAAGGCGGAGGAAAAGGATCTCGCTGTCGCCCGGTCCGTCGATGGCAAAGGGTTCGGTTTCATCCAGCATGCTGATGCAGCCGCTTGGTACTTCGCAATTGCGCCCTTTTTGTATCAGTTTTGTGGTTCCAAGAACCTGTAGCATCACACTGATCTGTTCCACCTGCCCATGAGGCTTCGGGCAATATCGGACGAAGGCGGGGGAAGATTTGATCGAGCACACAGACCCGCAAGCGGTTTGCGTCAGTCGGACCTCTCCGTGACTGGCGTTCGAGATCGATTCAACCGACAGCCCGGGAAAGATTGTCTCAACCCGCCCTTTCCACGCGAGCGTGCGGGTGTGTGGAGCGAAATCGCTCAGGTCCAGAACACTTGATCCGTCGCACAGACCCGGCTTCGGAGACGGCATCGAGAGACTCCTTTACCATGGCGGGAGATTACCTTGAGGGCGAGGACGCGAAAGACTTGGCAATACTGGTCAATTGCTTTGCCATGTGCGCCTGCGGCTACGTGCGGTGGCTATTCCTGCCCCTCCCCGCTTGTTCTCCGTTTTGCTGGCGGCTCGGGCCTTGAGACCCTGAAGATGACCAGAGCGCCGATTAAGCAGATGGTCGCAAAAGCATAGAAGACCGTCTGGTAGCTTCCCGCCACATCGAACCATGAGCCGGCAAGGATGGGCGCGAGCGCACCCGCTATGGAAAGAATGGCATTCACCGTTCCATAGACCGCCGGGTAGATGACCCGACCGAACCAGTTGCCAATCGTCGTAATCATCGACACCATCGAGGTGGCACCCCCGCCGCCGATCAGCGCAACGGCCACAAGCAAGGTCGGAGCGCTTGTGGCCCATGAGAACAGGACGATTCCGGCAGCCTCGGCAATCAAGGCTATCGCCCAAATCAAGCGCGGACTGATCTTCTGGCCAACCCACCCGGCCAGCATCTGCCCGCTGAAACCGGCTGCAATCGCGACGGAAAAACACGTTGCCACCATGGATTGCGAAAACCCGAGATCACGGATGTGCAGCGCCCCGTGGCTGTTGAACGTGTGGTAGATCACGATGAAGCCGAAGCCAGCTATCAACACCGCCCACATGGCAGGATTGCAAAAGGCGGAGCGAAGAGTCCACTCGCTCTCCCAGGCGGCCGCGGCGATGTCCGGGGAGGCGTCGGCCTCACGGCCACCATCGGGAGTTTGCCCGACCTTTTCCGGATCGTCGATGACCAGGAAAACCGCCACGAAAATCGCCACTGCCGCTGCTGCGGCCACCACCATCCACCCTGCCCGCCAGCCGGTGCCTTCGGCCTCCACGACCAAGCGAATTATGTGCGGCGAAATGAGCCCGCCGACTGTCCCACCTGCCAGGAAGATCGCGATAGCCCAGCTACGGTGGCGAACGAACCAGCGCGTCACCGCGGTCTGCCCCGGAATGGCGCTGCCGAATGCGGCGGAGATACCGATCAGCTGAACCAATACCGGAAGCAGCAATGCCGACCCTGTCTGGAGGGTCGTGATCGCCAAGGCGGCGCCGAGCAGGACAATATTGCCGATCACGAGTGTCCAGCGAACACCTATCCGCGCGATGAAATAGGCACAGAAAGGCCCCGAAAGCCCCAGGGCCAGACTGTAGAAGGCAAATATCAGCCCCACCTGGCTGCGCGGCAACGCGAATTCTTCGGTAATATAGGGCGCAAGGTTCGTCAGCGTGATGAGCGGCAAGGCCTCGTTGAGGATCATTAGCAGCCACAGCGCTGCCAACACTCTCCAGCCCGAAAAAGGCCTTATGCGCTCCGAAGTCAGGTCGGCGACCATGCCGATGCCGCCAGCAAGAACGCGTGGGTCTCGTCCGCCGTCTCCTGATGTTCCGGCATGGTCCCCGGCGTATGGCTTAGTTTGACGAGGACGGTTCGGGTATCGGGATCGATGAATATCCACTGGCCACCGCCGCCGATGGCCGTGAAGGCGTTTGTGCCGTCAAGAGTCCAGAACTGATAGCCGTAATTGTAGCCCGGGTTCCATTCGCAGGTGTCGGAAGAGCCGGGTATGCCACAGGCCCGCGCATAGTCCTCGTCCATGATGCGATGACCATTGGCAACGCCGCCGTTCAGCATCATTTGCCCGGCCCGGGCATAATCGCGCGGTACGGCATTGAAGCCACCGCCTGTGAATTCGAATCCGACGTCCGGCGGCCCATCGAGCACGAAGAAGCCATAGCTCTCCATGCCGGCCGGCTTCCAGAGTTTCTCGCTCATAAACTCGCTGAAGGTCTTGCCCGAAACCCGAGCACACAGGAGGCTTATCAGCGACGATTCGAGCGTGTTGTAGTTGAACACTTCTCCCGGCTCATGCTTCTTCGTCGCGGTAAAAGTCGGTGTATAGAAGCGCTCGACATTCTGCATGAAGGCGGCATCCTGGATGTCGCGTGCCGGGCCCGGATCGTAAGGGTAATCGACCCAGTCCGTCCCGGAACGCATCTGGAGCACATGGCGGATCGCCATACCCTCGTACGCACTGCCCTCAAGCTCGGGAATATATCGATCGATCGGTTCCTCGATCGATTTTACCAAGCCTTCCTTCAAGGCCGCCCCGAGCATCATGGCGCTGAACGACTTACCCATGGAATAGGAAATCCAGTGCGTGTGGGGCTGGACCATGTTGAAATATTTTTCGTAAACGATTGCGCCATCCTTCAGGATGATCAGCGCGTCTGTGGCCGTATTCTCGTAGAAATCTGCCGCATTCCAGGTCTTGCCTGCATAGTCATAGGTGAAGTCCGGCTCGGTCAACGCATAGGGGAGTTCCCAGACGTCCTGCCCGGTTTCCACGCGACGCGTTTCGAAAACCAGTTCCACCGTGCGGTTTGTGAGAGTGGCAATGTCCGGATCGAACATCCGGCGTCGCAATTCCTGCAATGCAGGCGGAGCGGGCTGGTTCTTCTGTTCGCTTATTTCGACTTTTGAGAGATTGGGCATAGGGAAACCTTGCGTGTCTATCGGGGTTGCCAGGCGGAGGCTGCGAGCAGAAATGCCTGCGTCTCCTCCGCTGATGGCTTGAAATCGGGATAGGCCTGGGGCGCGTGGCTCATCTTCACGATCGCCGTATCGCTTTCGGGATCGGCATAAAGGAACTGGCCACCCGAACCGATGCTGGCAATCGCCTTGGTCCCGTCGATCGTCCAGGTCTGATACCCGTAATTGTGGCCCGGGTTCATCTCGAACGTTTCCGTCCCCCCTGGCCTCATCATGTCTTCTACCCACGCCTGCGGCAGGATCTGTTTGCCGTTCGCTTTTCCGCCTTGGGCAAGCATCAGCGCCACGCGCCCGTAATCACGCAGAACAGCATTGAAGGTTCCACCGGTGATTTCGCGTCCGCCCATTTCAGGGTCGCCATCAAGCACCCAGAACGCTTCAGCCTCCATTCCCGCAGGCTGCCAAAGCCTTCGCGAAAAGTAACCGTTCAACCGCTCGCCCAAAGCATTTTCCAGCAACGCGCCCATCAGCGAAGTCTCAAGGCTGCTGTAATTGAAAACTTTGCCCGGAGGATGCGCGCGGCGCAAGTTGCGGGCCGGCGCATGATAATGCGCGACGGTCCGAATGAAAGAGTTCTCGTGTGAATCCCGCGCTTCGCCAGGCTTGTAGGGGTAATCGTCCCATTCCATCCCGGTGCGGAACAGCAGCATATGCCGAAGCGTGGTTCCATCCCAGTCGGTGCCACGAAATTCCGGCAGATACTTGGTCATCTCGTCGTCAACCGATTGGATGGCGCCATCGGCAATGGCCAGCCCGACAAGCACCGCATTGAGAATCTTACCCATCGAGAAAGACAGCAGCCGGGTGTCTTCCCGCGCGAAGTTGGCATACTCCTCCATCGCCACGCGACCGTTCCGGATAACGATGAGCGCGTCGGTAAAGGTGTTCTCGATCACATCATGCGCCGGGTGCACTTCCCCATCGTATTCATATGTGAAATCAGCGGGCCCATCATATCGCGGCAACGTCCAGACATTATCACCGGCAGCTACTGGCGAGACGTTGAAGAGGTGCTCGATCGAGCGGTTGAGCAAGAGGTTGTTCTCGTCCTCGAAAACCGCCCGGCGGAGCCGTTGTATCTCTTCGGAAGCGGGGGCTGAAGCAGTGGGGGAGTTGGAAGGTTGCATGTTCACCTGCCTCAGAAGTTGCGCCGCAGCGATATGGACCACTCGCGCGGACGTCCCACGATCCCCGTAGACACGCCGTAGGCGGCAATGTTCTCGTTCAGGCCGATATAGTAGAACTTATCGAACAGGTTGGTCACCGCCGCAGACACGGTCCAGTTGCCGTTCCCGCTTTCATAAGAAAGGCGGGCGTTGAACAGACTGTAGCCGTCCACCAGATTGTCCGAGCTATTAACCGCATTGAAATAAAAGCTCGACTGATAGGTCCAATCAAGCCGCGGCGTGAGATATCCGCTGCCCAGAGCGGCTTCGTATTCCACACCGGCTGATAGCTGCCATTCGTTTACGAACGGGGCGACCATATCTTCGGTCACGCCGGTCAGCGGATCGACGTCCGTGTATTCAAAATCCAGATAACCAAGCGCGCCATTGAAGCGGAGCCCGGCAACGGGCTGCAAGACAGCTTCCAACTCAAGGCCTTTGACATCCGCATCGCCAGCATTTGCTGGCAAACCGCAAATCACGCTCGCGCTGAACGGACATTGCAGCAGCGCGATCTGAATATCCTGGAACTTGTTCAGGAAAGCGGCTCCATTCAAACGGAGCACACGTCCGCCAATATCGCTCTTGAAGCCAATTTCGTAGCTGGTCAGCGTTTCAGGACCGAACGGCACAACCTGATCCGCAACATAGGGACGCGGATTGACCCCACCGCCCTTAAAGCCCGTAGCGACCTGCGCATAGGTCATCAGCGCATCGCTCCAACGATAGTTCACGCCAATGCGATAATCGAGCCGATCATCGTCAAATACACCCACTTCGCCGTCCAGCCCCGCCACAAGGAAATTGGTGGTCAGTGGAATTCCGGAAGGAAGCGAACCGTCCGGATTGCGCCGGCTGAATTCGTAAGTCTTGCGATCATCGGTATAGCGAAGCCCGCCGATCAAAGTGAGATCGGGAGCCGGACGAACTTCGACGTGCGCGAAGAGAGACTTGCTCGTCGTCTCGACAGGATCGTTGCTCAGGAAGTCGAACAGCACACTTGGAATCTTGGTACGGTTCGCCAGGAGGTCGTCCGCTTCGTAGTAGAAACCGCCTACCGTCAAATCCGCCGCATCCCCGATTGCGGCCGAAATGCGCAATTCCTGCGTGAATTGCTTGTGCGAAAGATCGTAGGCCTGCGTCAGGATAGCAAGCGGCGAGCCGTCGATGTCGATACCGGCATAGCCGTCGGCTTCGCGATAGGCGGTGATCGACGTCAGGCTGATATTTTCTGACATCTCATAAACAATATTGGCCGAAACGCCGAAGCTGTTGGCTTCGCTGCGTGGCTCTGCATCGAAGGTTCCAGGCAGGACCTGGAGAGGAGTGCCGAAATTGGTCGTGTAGTTACCGCCGCTCGAATAATCGGCATAGGAAATGTAGCTTTCCGGACCAGTAATGAAGCGATCGTCGAACGGGACACCACCGGCCAGGTTATCGGCATCATAAGAGCGCACGCCGGGATTGCTTGCAAACAGCAGCTTCGTGGCTACGGATTCGGAAGTATCGCTGGCGATGTCAGCCGACAGGTTGATTTCGATTGGTGCGCCAGCAGGCGCATAGCGGACGTTCAGACGCAGCGCTTTTACATCCTGGCCGCCTTCGGTGCCCATTTCACACCCATTGCCCGCCGCAGGGCTCGGCGCGATACCCGAGCCAGGGTTGGCACACCCGTAATCAAGCAAGGTCATGTAGCCGTCGGCGCGCTTCATTAGGCCCGAAACCCGCGCATAGAGCCCTTCGGCCAGCGTTATCGAGCCAGCAGCGCGCAGCTCCATCCGGTCATATGCGCCATATGTAGCTTCGACGTAGCCATTGTCATTGCCATCAGGCTTTTGCGTAATCAGGCGAACCGCCCCGCCCAGCGAGTTCTTGCCTGTGAGAGTGCCCTGCGGGCCGCGTAATACCTCGACACGCTCAAGATCGCTTAGATCGAAAACGGCACCGAAGGTCGTCCCGTAATAGACATCGTCGACATAGACTCCGACTCCCGGCTCGAGCGCGAAATTCGAGTCAAACTGGCCCACACCGCGGATAAAGGCGATCAGCGAATTTCCGACCAGCGAAGATGACTGGGAAAGTTTCACATTGGGAGTGAAGTTACCAATATCCGCGACCGTTTCCTGGCCTCGGGATTCAAGCAAGTCAGCGCTCATCGCCGTGATTGCGATCGGGGTATCTTGCAACGCCTGCTCACGGAACTGCGCGGTGACGACGATTTGGTCTTCGCTTTCAGCCCGCCCGACCGAGCTGTCGGATGTCTGTGCTGAAACCTCACCCGCTGCGAGCACTGATGTGGTCGCCAGGAGCAGGGTGACGGCTTTCTGGATCGGTCTGTTCATCATCATCTCCCAAGCAATCTTTTTATATATCGCCTGATATGCATTATGAGACAAAAAACGCGAGAGTCTAGAGGGAAAATTCGCCATTAACATATCACATGTTACATGTGCTGGCGGCAGCCCCCCGTTTGCCAAGCCTTGAGATTGGTCTAATGGAAGGCTTTTATGGTGTTTGATACGATGGAAGATCCCATTCTGATGGCTTCAGCCGATACGGAAGATCCTGCACGGATCGCGGAAGAGACGCTCTTTCTGGTGCTCGAACTTAGCAATCTGTTCACCGCCCCATACAGCGAGCATCTGGGAATACGGCACGACCTGACGCTGAACGAGCATCGGACGCTCCTGATGATAAGTGAGTTAGGCGAGGTCACCGCCGGTGAACTGGCCAACACGATTGGCGTCAGTATCATGACCATCAATAGGGCGGTTACGAAGCTGAAGAAGCAAGGCCGGATTGTTGCCAGGGAAGATGAAGCAAACCGTCGCCGACGACCGCTCAGACTAACGCAGGCCGGGATGGAGCTTGCGGAAGAGATGCGGCCCGAATCCCGCCGTGTCGCAAGCTTTGCTATGTCGGAGCTCGAACTTGACGAGGTCATGGCGCTCAGGCGCCACCTACAAAAGATGGTGGCGACCTTGCGATCCACTGACAAGAACGGCGAAAATATATTTCGTCAATTCGCACTTAAATCGCGAATGTAATAAGGAAAAGCTCGCTCGGTTCGGTGTGCGCCCTACAGCATGGTTATTCCAGAGGTGCTAACTCCATATAGCTTATAGGGTCAGCCTACTGAGTAAGTATTCGTGCCACCAGTTCCGTACGCGATGTGACCCCGGTCTTGTCAAAAATATTGAAGAAATGGGCCTTCACTGTAGCGACAGTAACGTTACAAAGGTTGGCGATTTCCCGATTGCTTGCTCCGCCGAGCAGATGTTCCACAACCTCAACTTCGCGCGTCGTGAGCTGGCTCGCGAATGAGGAAGTCCGCCATTGCATGCCTTCGGTATTGGTATTGAGGTAGGCAGCGAGAGTCAGTTGCAGAAAGGGCTTTACCTTTGCGATTAGCTCAAGCTCACTAGTGCGAAATCTACCCGACCGTTCATCGCGGATCATTCCGACACCCATGGCAATGCGTCCGTCCGATCTCCTAAAGAACATTTCTACTTCATCACAATAGCCGTAGCGATGCAGGAACCCCTCTAGGTAGCCTGCAGTATCGCGCTGACTTGAGATGTCTTCGAGGGAGACAATGTCTTTTCCGGACGGCTGATGCAGGGCCGGAAAAAAGGGATCACGTTCGCAGAAATCATGCCGGTATTCCTGCAAGTGTTCCCGCGAGAGACCATTGAGGCGATGGCCAAAGGGGCGCCCCTGCTCATCCACAAAGTAGCAGCTAGCTCCTGCGATGGGCATGAGGTTGCGGATAGCAGCAAGCAACTGATCAACGACTGTTCCTGGTATTGGCTGCACCATGGGTCCTCTATGCTTCCTGCGAAATCGGGGTTACCGGCAAACTGCGCTTCAGTGCTTTGTATATCCGGCCAAAGTCTGAGGCCGCCGCAACCTAAGTCTTTGGTCGAGTAGTCGCTCGGCAAGATGCCTGCAAACTTCCCTCCGTCTGTAGAGCAGGAGACCAGAAAATGAGAGCGCCACGATACCTTGCTGCCAGTTGCGCGATGTTGATGGCGAGCGGCGCTTCGGCGCAGTTTCACGGTCCTGGCGAAGCCGTTCCAACGCCACGTGCCGAAATGTTGGTCAGCAATGCCCGCATCTTGTCGGCGGACGGTTGGGCCGAAGCTATGGCGATTCGGGAAGGCGCCATCATTGCCATCGGGTCGCGGACGGATGTCGAACCTTTCCTGGCTCCTGACACCGAAATAATCGATGCAGCCGGGCGCCTTGTCGTTCCGGGGCTTTATGACATGCATGTCCACCCCATGGGCGCTGGTCTCAACGCCCAAAATTGCGCGATTGTCCAGGGCGGTGGCAAAGATCAAACCCTCGCTACGATCCGCGCCTGTGCGGCCTCCAAGGAAGCAGGCCAGTGGGTGGTGGGCAACGGTCATGACAATGCCTCGTTCGGAGACACCCCGCCGAACCGCCATATGCTCGACGAAATTTCGAGCGACCAGCCGATGCTCTTCTTCGATATCAGCGGCCATTCCACCTGGGCGAACTCGCGCGCGCTGGAGATTGCCGGTATCGATCGGAATACGCCCGATCCTGAAGGGGGCGTGATCGAACGCGGTCCCGATGGGGAACCCACGGGCATCCTGCGGGAAAGCGCCTCACGGCTGGTTTTCTCACAGATTCCTGGTCCGACGTTGGAGGCGAACAAAGAGGCTCTCGCCTGGGGGCTGGATCACCTGCTCGCCTACGGGATCAGCAGCTTCGACGACGCAGGCGTGTCGCGTGCGGGCGCCCTGGCCTATTCCCAGCTCGCCGACGAAGGGCGGCTTAAGCAACGCGTGCGTGGATGCATGATGGTGCGAGATTCGAGCCTCATTACCGACCGCGCGCTGTTCAAGCGCGCCCGGTTCGATCCGTCGTGCGTGAAGATCATGCTCGATGGAGTGCCCACGGACGGCCATACCGCAGCCTTGGTCGAACCGTACATGCCACATGGTCAGGCAGGCTTCGAAGGACGCGAGCGCGGCCTGCTCATGATACCCGAGAACGAACTGGCCGATCTAGTCACGGAACTCGACGCGGACGGGCTGACCGTCAAATTTCATGCTGCTGGCGATGCCGCAGTGCGCGCCGGCGTAAACGCCATAGCGGCGGCTCGCGATGCGAACGGGTTTACGCCGCATATGCATAATGTGGGTCACACGAGCCTCGCGCAAATGTCCGATATCGAACACGCGCGCGAAGTCGGCGCGACCTTCGAATTTTCGCCGTACATCTGGTTCCCTTCGCCAATCACGGTCGATATCGAGCGTGCGGTGGGTAACGAACGCATGCAGCGCTGGGTGCCGGTTGGCGATGCATTGGCAGCAGGCGCCAATTCGGTTCCGGGCTCGGACTGGCCCGTAACGCCTTCGGCCAACCCATGGCTGGCAATCGAGACGCTGGTCACCCGACAAGCGCCGGGCGGTGGCGGCCCCGTTCTGGGCGAGGCCGAGCGTATTAGCCTGAAGGATGCGTTCGACCTGTTCACCCATGATGCGGCCAGAAGCCGCGGCGAGTTAGCATTTCTTGGAACGCTGGAGACCGGAAAGCTGGCCGACTTCCTCATCCTCGACCAGAACATTTTTGAGGTTCCGATTTCCCAGGTGCACCAGACCACCGTTCTCGAAGTCTACATCGAGGGTGAGAAGGTTTTCGATTCCGGCGAATAAGTCCCTAGTATTTCTGGAGGTACTGTCCAATGATCCCGCGTAAGTTGCTTCTCGCCTGTACGGCATCCGTTCTGTCCTTGACCTTGCCGATGCCGGCACAGGCTCAGCTTGGGGGTGGTTCGATCGAAGCCCCGAGTGCCGACATGATCCTCATCAACGGCGAAATCCGAATGGACGACGCCTGGGTCGAGGCGATGGCGCTCCGGGACGGAGTCATTCTCAAAATGGGAGACGAGGCAACTGTCCGGGTTGCGGCTGCACCTGGCGCGCGTGTGATCGACCTTGCGGGTCGTACGGTCCTCCCGGGTCTCCACGACATGCATGTCCATCCGCTTAGTGGCGGCATGGCTTCGATGCAGTGTGAGGTCCATCCCGATAGCACGATCGACCAAGCCCTCGAATCCGTGAGCGGGTGCGTAGCGGAGAAGTCTCCGGGAGAATGGATTACCGGTCGTGCCTACGAACCGGCCGCGCTCGGGGTCACGCCGACCAAGGAAATGCTCGATCGTGTCGCCCCCGAAAACCCGGTGCTGCTCACTGACGTCAGCATTCACAGCTCCTGGGCCAACAGTCTGGCGCTGGAAATGGCCGGCATCGATCGCGACACGCCCGATCCCGAAGGGGGCATTATCGAGCGCGACGCGAATGGCGATCCGACCGGCGTTCTTCGGGAATCCGCCAGTCAACTGGTGGCCCGGCTGGTCCCACCGGCTACGCGTGAACAGAGTGCCCAGGCATTGGGTGCCGCTCTGGATTACATCCTTGGATTTGGCATCACTTCCATGGAAGATGCACTCGTTTCGGGCAGTGTCGCCCAGGCCTATGCCGACCTTGCGGATAGCCGTCATATGCTCCCCTATGTCCGGGGTTGTATGATTGGCGGCGATCAGGAGCTGATCGCGATGAGGCAGGTCTACGCGCGTGATCGCTTCTCGCCTTCCTGCGTCAAGCTCATCACCGATGGCGTTCCGACAGATAGCCACACCGCGGCCATGCTCGAATCCTATGCCGATACCCACGCCGGCCACAGCGAACGCAGCGATCGCGGAATGCTTTTTGTGGAAACCGAGTCGCTTGAGCAGCAAATGATACGCTATGATGCGATGGGCCTTACGGTAAAGCTCCATGCAGCGGGGGACGCTGCCGTCCGGCAGAGCCTCGACGCGATCGCGGCGGCAAGGGAAGCCAACGGCCTGACCGGCATTCTCCACGATGTCTCGCACAATAGCTTCGTGGCTCCGGAAGACCTCGTTCGCGCCGCAAAGATCGACGCGGTGCTCGAGTTCTCACCATACATCTGGTTCGATTCACCCATTGTCGATGGCATTACCAAGGCGGTGGGGCCGGAGCGCGTCGAGCGCTTCACCCCGGTTCGCGAGGCGCTCGATGCTGGCGTTTTCGCCGTGGCAGGCTCTGACTGGAACGTTGTGCCTTCGGTCAATCCCTGGCTGGCGCTCGAAACGCTTGTAACCCGCCGCCCACCCGGCGTCACCGATGGGCCCCAGGTCGGCGGCCGCGAAGCGATTACGATCGAAGAGGCATTCGACATGTTCACGATCAATGCAGCCCGGCACATGTACCGGTCCGACAAGGTCGGAACTCTGGAGCCCGGAAAGATCGCTGACCTGATCATCATCGATCGCAACATTTTCGAGGTTCCCATCGAAACGGTTCACAGCACCAAGGTCCTGGCGACAATGCTCGCAGGCGAATTCGTAATGGGCGACCCAAACCTCAACGGGGGCGAATAAGAGGCACGCTAGTCAGACTATAGGTCTGACAACACTTACCACAAAAAGGCCTGCGCTTGGTTTCCAAGCGCAGGCCTTTGTTTGTTTGTTGCCCAGTCCTGGGCGCATGCCGAAACCGGAAATACCACTCGGTCTCAGTCGTAAAAGCCGGCGCGAAAAAGGCCGAGGTGGCGAATGCCACCTCGGCCCTTCGGTCGGCTAACGTACATGGGGAACAGGGCGTCGCTCCGCCCTGCCCCCCTACACGAGGCTCAATAGCGGGCGGTTACCGTCAAACCAAAGGTTCGCGGACGCAAGGTAAAGCCGGAGACCAGGTTCGGCCCGGCTCCACTGAACGCGTCCACAGATTCGAACCTACCCAATTCAGGATTCGAATTAGTAAGGTTCTTGGCGAAGACGGAAACATCGAAATTCTCGAGAGCAATTCCCGCCCTCAGATTGACGATGTGATAGTCCCCAACGACACCGAGCGAACGATTGAACGATGCAGCGTTCTGCGGGTTCAGGTAAGTCAGATCGTCCGGATAGTCAGAAACGTATTGCCAATCCGCCCGGAAGTAGGCGTCGTTGGCACCGACCGGATACCGGAAGGCGGCACTGGAACTGATCTGCCAGCTGGGAGCCGCCACCTGATCGCCTTCGGAAATCAGGTTTGTTCCAGGCAATGTGGGATTTGGCACGTCCTCCTGAAACTCGGTGTGATTGTAACCGATGGCGCTGGACAGGGTCAGGAAGTCGGTGACCTCCAGCGCAATCTCGCTGTCGAAGCCTGTGCTGATGGCCGAGCCACCATTGACCACGAGCTGGAAGCCGCACTGCAGCAGGATGTTCTGCTGAATGTCCTGCCAGTCGATATAGTAGGCGCTGGTGCTCACACGCAGGCGACCACCGAACAGATTGTTTTTCGCACCGGCCTCATAGCTCCAGAGACTGTCGGAATCGTAAGTACCAAGGCCGTTGGCATTCAGCGAGAAGCCGCAACCCTGACCGATCTCGGGGTTACCGCCACCGGTCCGGAAGCCCTTGGCGGCACTGACATAAAAGAGATGATCCGGGTTAACCTGCCAGGAGAGACCGAACTTTGGGGTAACCGGCGTCTCTTCCTGAACGGCACTGGCGATGACAGGAACCGGCCCGACGATCGGACCATAGTTGTCGAAGCCGATTTCCACCCTGGTATCGGCAACCCGCAGGCCTGCCGTCAGCGTGACACCTTCGGCAATCTCATAGTCCGCCTGAACAAAACCGGCCAGCTGCTCTTCATCGAGAGTGGCTGCATCCAGCACATTACCAAACACCGCGCCATCGAGCGGTGCGTTGGGGCCACCGGTCACCGGTGCGCCGTAGCAGATCGGCGGGGTGAGTCCTGCCGGGCACCCGCCATCAGGGAATGAAGCATCGACCGTCGAGATGTCGTTGAACTGGCGGGCAAGCTGATCGTTCTTGGTGTAGAACAGTCCAACCACAAGATCGAGACCGCCCAGATCGCTGGCTTCGGCACGCAGTTCCTGAGTGAAGTTCTGCTGTTCGTTATACACATATGATGTGGTGGTATCGTCCAGATCGCTAAGATACGATCCGTAGTAAATTGCCCGCTCGAACGCAGTATAATCATTAACAGCAGATTGCTTGCGGTCGAAGTAGGATGTGTTCGAGACGATCGTTACCGGACCGGCATCGTATTCGATTTTCAGCGACGGCAAGATAAACTCGTCGTGGCTTGGCTGGGCCTGGTTGTTGCCCTGACGATATTCGTTCTCGTCTGGGTTTGAGAGATTGAGCCAATAGGAGCCGGAATCGTTGTTATAAATGTCCTGCCAGAACACCGAGGCGGTGATGTCCAGATTCTCGCTGGGCGCAAACCGCAAGGCGCCGCGCAAGACATCCACCTCCTGATAGTTCGAATCTTCCTCCACCACGGTGCCCGTGGTCGGCTCCGACAAGGTATCGGAGGGGGTCAGGCCGGGGAAGGTGGCCTGAAAATTGGGAAACTGAAGGTAAAAAGCCGACACATAGGGTCCGCCGCCGCCGGGCCGATCGTAGTTCACACGATCGACATAGCCCCCGTCGCGGCGATGCCACGCGCTGATACGGAACGACAGAAGGTCTTCCACAATCGGGCCGCCCACGGCGACGCCGGCCTCCCAGCTTTCTGCGCCATTTTCGGTCGTCGAGATTTCGGCCCGGCCATATGCGCTGTAATCGTAAAGCGAAGGCGTGGGCGTGATGAAACGAACCGTTCCGCCTTGCGAACCGGCACCGAACAACGTCCCCTGGGGGCCACGAAGGACTTCGACGCGCTCAAGATCGAACACCTGAGGAAACACGGAATAACTGGTGTAGCCAAGGCTACGCGATTGAATCGGCGTGTCATCGATGTAGATACCGGTGGTTGACGCCCCAGCAGTGGAACTGATGCCACGGATGGAAATCTGTGCAGCAGCTGCGTTGCGGAAGTCGGTCCGGTTTACCTGAAGGCCCGGCGCAATAAGGGCAATATCATCGATGTTGCGCACGCCCTGCTCGTCCAGTTGTTCCTCTCCGAACGCGGCAACACTGACCGGCACCCTGCTGAGGACTTCCTCCTGGCGGGTGGCGGTAACGACGATTTCGTTGCTTGGCGCAGCTCGCGCCCGGCTACCATCTGGCGCATTTTCCCCAGCTTGCGCGAATGCTCCGACGGGCATCGCTAGAACACTTAACGCAACTCCGGCAGCGAGCCGATTTCGGATACAGAAACTGTTGCTCATTGATTTCCTCATTACTTGATTTGCCGACGCCCAATCTGGTGGCTGTCTGTGAGCGGTTCGGACGCCCGCTCCAGGGCAAAGAGTAGACACGAGGGACGCACGAACTTGTCAGATGAGGACAAAGAAGTGGCCTGATCCGTTCAACCCGCAGCCTATCGACTTGCTGGCAGAAGGCAGCCACGCTTTCGGCGTCGGATATTACGATCCGCGAAGGCTCGCCGCCACGCGCCGCCGGGGTGTTGTGTTCAAGACCAGAGGCCTTGGTCGCGTTCGATCTGTCGCCAGAGCAACCTTTCCGCTTGGCCCGGATCGGAAACGACACGACAGTCGTCATCAAAGATCATCGTCGTGCGACTGTTCAGGTCATAGGGTTGCCAATTCGGCAAGGCCGCCGTTTGCGGGCTGCCGTCACGCGCAAAGGCGACCCAGGCATCACTCATTTTTTTGGCAAGGACCAGGGCATCGACTGTTCCACCGGTCATCCCGGAACAGAGCTGCGTATTGTCGAAGACGTGCGGTATCTCGTAGGTATGCGCTGCCTTCATTAGCCCGCCGAAGACCGGGCTCTCCCAGTCGAAACGGTACATGAACACGTTCGCGCCCCCCAATTGGAGCTTGCGTTCTGCCAATGTAATCGAGTCTTTCCGGTGCGAATGATCGGCCGTCATGATCAGCAGAAGGTCGCGGTTCGAGGCCTCAGGATAGCCCCGGCGATAACCCGCCAAGAGGATGTCGGCATGGTTTCCGGCGATCTTTGCCGCCTCTACGGCAAGTTGTTGGTCATCAACCACGTCGAAACGCATGTCCGCAGTGTAGGACAGGGACATTTCGTGCCGGTTGGTGCCGATCAAGATCGGAACATGATGCGAGGTCGCAGGAGCGGCAGGATCGAAAGGTGGCCCTTCCAGTCCGCCGCCAGTGACAGGTGCAAAACCATAGGTTTCATAAAAGGGCACACCTGGCTCGAGCTGGGCCCGAATGCGCTGCCCCGCCCGCACTCCGGCGCGCACGATCAGTTCGTACGGAACGTCTCGCAGACGCTCTAGCTCGCGCACCGAAAGATCAAGCTCTTCAAGCAGGAACTGCGTGCGCCTGGTCTGACTGCCGTTCGACGGGAAGCGAATGCCAGGCCCGCTCTGAATGGCTGCTCGCGAGAAGAGCCCCTCTGCTTCCTTCATCGCCAACAAAGTGGAAACTTTGCGCGCGCCTCCGGACTCTCCGAAAATCATGACCCGATCCGGATCGCCTCCGAATCCCTCAATGTTGGCTTGAATCCATTTCAACGCCAAGATGATATCGTGAAGCCCAAGGTTGCCTTCGAACGACGAATTGGCGCCAGCGAGATCCTCGAGATGTAGAAAGCCCAACGCGCCCAGGCGATGATTGACCCCCACAACGATCGCATCTCCGCGTCGGGCGATGTTCGTTCCGTCGCTGAAGGCAAGGTTTGCGCTCCCGAACTCAAAACCGCCTGGATGCAGCCAGACGAGCACGGGCAGCCCGGCACCACGCTCCAGTGTCGGGGTCCACAGGTTCAGATTGAGGCAGTCCTCGCTCATACCATCCCGGTAGGTCGGCATGGTATCCTCGACATCGCGGCGAAGATCGCTGGTGGCTCCAGCGGCGTCCAGCGTTATGAACTCCTGAGGCGCCCGATCACCCCACGTCAGGCAATCGCGCACTCCAGCCCAGGATTTTCGCGGCCGGGGCAAGCGAAAGCGGTTTTCTCCTCCAGTCGGTTCGCCATAAGGCAGTCCCCGAAACAGGTGCACCCCGCGAACGAGCCCACCCCTGACCTTCCCGGCACTTGTCTCCACAATCGCCGCAGGATCGGGATTGGGCGGCGCCGCGAAGGCTCCGGCAATTGGCAATGCTCCAAGCATCCCGGCCGTGCCGACACCCATAAGTGCGGACCTGCGGGTGATGCTATCGAATGCCATTACTGCCGTCTCCTTTCGTCACAGGTTGCCGCCCTCCCTGTGAGGGAGGGCACCAGGCTTACACCATTAACGGTTCACCCCTTCGAGCGAGGCGGGAGGCGTTTCTGAATCATAGACCAGTTCGCCTTCGACGAAGGTCCAGCGCACTTCCACCTCGTGAAGCTGGGTAATCGGCAGCGTAAACGGGTTCTGCTGCGTTACGAAAATGTCAGCGTACTTGCCGGGCTCGATCGTTCCGACCTCATCCGCATGGCCCATGATGCGCGCGCCGTTGAGTGTGAAAATCTGCAAAGCCTGCTCGAGTGACACAGCTTGCGAGGCACCCAAAGCTTCCTCGCTGCCGCCGGGCAACTGCCGGGTAACCATCGTTTCCATAGCCAGCCACGGATCGATCGAGGGAACGACCGACCAATCCGAACCGGCCCCGACGAGCCCTCCGGCGTCCAGCGCATCCGCAATCGGGATCCAGCGCTCCATTCGTTCCGGACCAATCGCCACGACGATGTCCCGCGTGATTGTGGAGGGATACCAGATGTAGGGGGAGAACTCCCAGCTCGCATTAAGCTCGGTTACTCTGGCGACGTCGGCGGGTGAAACAAAGCTGGCATGCGCAACGTCATGGAAAGGCCCGCCCAATCCATTTGTTGTCCGGGCGGCCTCAATGGCATTGATCGCATTGCGAACAGCGGCGTCACCTGCCGCATGAAACTTCACATGCAGCCCTTGCCGGTCGAAATCGATGACAGCGGGGAACAGGACATCGGGCGCAATGCTGTTCATCCCGGTTTCTTCCGAATGAGCATAGGGTTCCAGCATCGCAGCCGTATGGCTTTCCGTTGGAACACCATCGAGACCAGTCTTCACGCAATCGGGCTGGAAGCGGTCGGTAGCGTAGCGATGGCGGCTCGCAATCAAGGCCAGAGCGGCCTGGCCGCCGTCGGGCGCATTCGGGTTCCACATCATGCACCCGCGTATGCGGTTCTTCACGGCACCCGAACGGGTCGCATCTGATATAACCTGCATGCTAATGGGATCGAGCCCGGCGTCCGTATAGGAAGTGACTCCATACGACAGCATGAGGTCGGTAGCGATCCCCAGCGCTGCGGCCATTTCTGCGGTGGTTGGCGGAGGAATGACTCCCGAGACAAGCCCCATCGCGGCTTCCCGCAAAACGCCCGTCGGTTCGCCGTCCGCTCCGCGTTCGATCTTCCCGTTCACCGGATCAGGTGTATCGGCATTCACGCCGGCCGCTACCAGCGCTGCGGAATTTACCCAGGCGCTATGGTGAGATTCGTCGAACAGCAAGACCGGGTTCTTCGGTGAAACCTCATCAAGCAGCGCCTTCGTTTGCTCACCTTCGGCAAAGACATTGCCGATCCAGTTGCCGCCCTGAACCCAATGGCCTTCCTCGACCTGCGCGACACAGGCAGCCACGGCCTGCTGGATCTCTTCTGGCGGAGCGGCAGGCCTGAAACCGCAGGAGGTCTGCGCCATCCCGCCACCGATGGAATGAACATGCAGGTCATGCAAACCGGGCAGAACCGCGCCACCCTCGGCATCCAGCACCCTCACACCCGACTGAGCCTGCCGCATCACCTCATCGGTCGAACCAACCGAAACAATAATTCCGTTTTCGATCGCGACTGCCTCTTCGAACCCGCCGGGCGTCATCACGCGCCCATTGACAATCACCAGGCTCGAATTCGGATCGATCGCAAGGTCTTGTTGCGCCGCGGCAGAGCCGCTCCAGCAGACAGTGAGACACAGCGTAGCGGCGAGAGAAGAAATGTTCTTTGTCATGGGAGACCCTGCAAATAGCGTACAAAATGTGCGGCGCTCTAACACGCAGAAAGGGGGCATCTTTGCGACGCCCCCTTCCTTCTTTTGGTCAATACCGACCGACGAGCGTCAGCCCGAAAGTTCGCGGACGCACCGTTACTGCCTGATACAGGTCCGGTCCTCCCGCGCTGAACGCTGCGGGAGATTGGCCATATCCCAGTTCGGGCGCATCGTTGAACACGTTGCGCACGAACAGCGAGACATCGAACGTATCGAGCCTTACCCCCGCGCGAAGATTGACCTGATGGTAGCCAGGTTGCGTACGCAAGGCAGCATTATAGCTGGTGTTGGCGGGGTTCTGGTTGATCAGCTCGTCCGGCCACGCGGAAACGTAGTTCCAATCGCCGCGAAGATAGCCTTCGACCGATCCCATCGGCACTTCGTACATTGCGCTGGTGGCGACCTGCCAAGGCGAACCTGCGACACGGTCTCCTGCCGAGAGCAGGTTTCCTGCACCTGCGGGGTTGGGCACATTTTCGCGGAACTCGGCGTGGTTGTAACCAACCGCAGTGCTCAGCATCAGCTGATCGGTTGGCCAAATGGTTATATCCGCATCGAAGCCCTTGCTGACCGCCGAGCCCCCATTGATGACAAACTGGAAGCCACAAGGCAGGCCAATATTCTGCTGGATATTATCCCATTCAATATAATAGCCGCTGGCATTGATCTGCAGCCTGTTATTGAACAGCCCGCCCTTGGCACCGACTTCGTAACTCCAAAGGCTATCAGAGTCATAGAAGCTCAAGCCATTCTGTGAGAGGCTGAGGTTACAACCCTGGCCAATTTCAGGATTGCCGCCTCCCGTCCGGAACCCCTTGGCAACACTCGCGTAAACGAGCGTATCGTCGTTGATCTGATAGTTCAGGCCAAATTTCGGAGTAATCGGCGTTTCGCTTTGTTGAGCCTCGGCAATCACGGGTTCCGGTCCAACAATCGGTCCGTAGTTGGTCGCCGAAATATCGACGTCTGTCTTTGCTACGCGCACACCTGCGGTCAGCGTGAGCCGTTCCGTGATATCGTAGTCGACCTGCGCAAAAACCGCCGCCTGGGTTTCGTCGAGGGTCATCGGGTCGAGCGCATTGCCGAGCACCGCCCCATCGACCGGAGAACGATCGCTTCCCTCCACCGGGGCGCCATAGCAGAACGGCGGAGTCACAACGAAGGGAGGCACCGGGCTAGGCGGGCAGCCCATCTCCGGGAACGGCACTGGCAATGTGCTGATATCGTTGTATTGCCGCGCTTCTTGCTTGTTATCGGTGTAGAAGAAGCCGAGCACCCAGTTTACCGGCCCACCCCCATTGGATTGGAAGCGCAGTTCCTGGGTAAAGTTCTCCTGTTCGTTGAACTGATAGGCGTCCGTCGATTCATCGAGATCGGAGAGATACGAACCGAAATAGATAGCATGCTCGAACGTCGTGTAGTCGTTGAACGCTTCCTGATCACGCTTGAAATAGGAAGTAGTCGATACGATCGAGAACGGCCCAGCATCATATTCGACTTCCAACGAAGGGATATAGAATTCGTCACTACTAGGCTGAGCCTGATTATTGCCCTGTACGAAATCGTGATTTTCGACGTCGGAAAGATTCAGCCAGTAGGTAGCCGAATCGTTGCTGTAAGTGTTTTGATAAAAAACAGAAGCTGTAATGTCGAGCTCATCAGTCGGCGTAAATCGCAGTGCCGCCCGCACAATGTCGGTCTCGAGATAGTTTGAATCTTTCTCGACGATAGTGCCTGTTGTGGGCTCAGGCGTGCCGTCAACTGGCGTCAAACCCGGATAGGTGGCCTGATAGTAGGGGTGATTGAGATAGAAGGATGATATGTAGGGTCCGCCACCATTGGGGCGATCGTAAACCATGCGATCGACATAGCCGCCCTCGAAGCGGTGCCAGGCACTGACACGCAGCGCGAGCTTCCCCTCGATCAACGGAACGCCAACAGCAGCGCCAAGCTCCCAGCTTTCATCACCCTTCTCGGTGGTCGACACCTCACCCCGTCCATACACCGACAGGTCGTAGAGCGACGGATCGGGCGTGATAAAGCGCACCGCGCCACCTTGCGCACCCGCACCAAACAGCGTGCCTTGCGGACCGCGCAAGACCTCGACGCGCTCCAGATCGAACACCTGCGGGAAAACACTATAGCTGGCATAGCCGAGACTACGGGCCTGGATCGGCACATCATCGATATAGATGCCTGTGGTTGCTGCACCTGCGGCCGAATTGATACCACGGATCGATATCCGCGCCGCCGAAGCGTTACGCGTATCGCTGCGCTGGATGACCAGGCCCGGAGAAATCTGCGAGAGATCGTCAATACTGCGGACGCCGCGCTCGTCCATTGCGCGAGTGTCGAATGCGGCCACACTTATCGGAACGTCATCAAGCGACTGCGCCTGACGCTGGGCCGTGACGACGATTGCGTTGCCGACAAAGCCATCGGACGAATTCGCTCCACCCTCACCGTCTTGGGCTGAAGCCAGAGATGACCAGCCAATTGCTGTCAACGCGACGCCAGCCATTAGCATTCGTGGTTTGATATGTGTACAGAAAGTCATTTTCGCACCCCATTTTAGAGTGGCCTCACTACGGGTACGCCCAAACCCGGAACTGATGGCCCCTGAACCAACTCTGTGGCGCCCTCCTGCTAATTCGGGCACGCGTCACCGCTCGATCTATTGTCGATTACAACGGGTTCGACGCAAGGGTTAGAATGTCCGGACCTGTGTCTTCTGCTTTGCAAAAACGGACAAAGTTTCGTCTACTCTGAAAACATATCAATTACTGAAATTTGTTTAGTATTATTCTTACGCCAGGGACCGTCAGATCAACGGCGATAAGACGCAAAGAGACCTTCGGACCTAGTGAGCCCCAAATGACCTAGTGAGCCCCAATACCCCGGCTCCACACCTCTCATCCAATGCTCGGCGAGACATGGGCTCATGCCAAGTCGCTCTGTTACCGCTGAGCGCTCACTTCACGAGTTCAGCCTTGCTCTCACCGATGGCGCGCCCACGCCGCAAAAGAGGCCAGGCAAGAAGCGCGAGGGGAATCAGCATGGTGGCGATCGAGAGCTCCTTCACCGGCTCGAAGCTGGATGTTTCGCCAAGCAATTCGCTTGCGGCGAGCGGACCGAAGGCAAGACCGAGCATTTGAAAGGCTATGGCCGCCGACATCAGACGCCCCGATGGCGTCAGGCTGGCGGCGAGACCAAGAATAAACGGCATCGCAAAGTTCCACAGGGTGTTGAACGCGATCAGGGCAACGAGGAACGCAGTATAGTCGGGCATTCCAAGAGTAAGGGCAATTGCCCCCGCCCCGCCCAGCAGCCCGATTAGCACTGGCCAGAAATTTCCAACCCGTTCCGAAAACCAAACCGCGCCCAGCGCACCACCAACGGCCGTGAACTGGCAGATAAGCAATGCATCGGCGATGGGCTGTTCATCAAGCCCCGCATCAATGCCGATCAGGAAAAGATTTGCCCACGCGACGCCGACCGACACGTTGTAGACCAATATGCCTGCAAGGGTCAGCACGATAGCCGACCATGGCGCTCGCCCGGATGACATTTCGGACTGCAGGGCATCGCCCTGGCCAACAATCGATGCATGATCAGGCAACTGCCGGGCAGCCGCGATGGCCGCCAAGCATATGACAGCCCAGCCATAAAAAACCGCATCAAGCCCGACGGTATCGAGGATGGTCGGCATCGCCCAGAGCCCGAGCGCCCCATAGGTCAGCAGCAGCACGAGATAGAGCGCAAGGTTGCGTTCGGCGCGAGCGGTAGCCCCGACCACGACGAAGCTGATGGAAATCACCACGCCCGAACCGAAACCGGAGATGAACCGGGCTATCGAGAGCATATCCCCGCCAGATGCAAGGCCGGACAAAGCATATCCCGCAGCCGCGACGACCAACGCCAGACTGGACTGCAAGCGCCAGCTGAACCGGTCTGAAATCAGAGCAGCCAGGATCGTGGAAGAGGCGATGCCAAGCATCTCGGCGAATGCCAATCCATTCGCCACCGCTTCGGTCGAGCCATATTCGGTAACAAACCCCTGCACGAGGCCAGGCTGGACGATAAAACTAAGCACACCGATCGTGCCAAGAATGATTGCTGCTACAGTGGAATCAGCCTCTTTCGACGGTATGTTCTGCATAGACTAATGACCCCACCGATATTGAACGATTACCTTATTGGCGCACGCTGAGTTGATGGCAACCTATCGATTCTGGCACGCCGAACTTGGCCGAATCGGCCATTGGCATCGCCCCCAAGAACGCGAAGGTTGCCTTCTATGAACATCGAACCGAACCACGCGCCATTCACTCTTGCAAACCGCGTCGCCGTTGTGACGGGCGCAGGGAGAGGTATCGGGCGCGCAATCGCCTCAGTTTTCGCCGATGCGGGTGCCAGCGTAGTTATCGTAACCCGGGGCGAACAAGCCGGAAAGGAAACGCAGAGCGCGATCCTCGCTCGGGGCGGACGCGCCAGCCTGATATGCGCCGATCTCGCCAGCCAGAGCGCGTGCATTGCGGCAGTCACCGAGGCGGCGAGCGAATACGGCAAGCTGGACATTCTCATCCACAACGCCGGAGTATTTCCACAAATCGAAATCGAGGCGATTACCCTTGAGCAGCTTCAAGAGGTAATGTCGGTCAATCTCATGTCGGCTTTCTGGCTGACTCAGGCTGCGCTGCCTCACTTGCGAAAGGCTCCTTCACCCCGCCTGCTGTTCACCTCTTCGGTCACAGGCCCGCGAGTCGCACTTCCTCGACTTGCACACTATGCCGCATCAAAATCGGGCCTGAACGGCTTTATCCGCGCTGCGGCCATGGAACTGGCCAAGGATTTCATCACAGTGAACGGCGTCGAGCCGGGCCTTATTGCGACGGAAGCAATGGACGCTCTGGGAGACGAAGAGCAGGCACGCGATATGGCTGCATCGATCCCGCTCAAGCGGCTGGGGACTCCGGAGGATATTGCCTATGCCATGCTCTATCTGGCCTCGGACCAAGCTGCCTTCGTGACGGGGCAGACCATCGTGGTCGATGGCGGCGCGCTTATCCCTGAGAACAGTGCGCTCATGCCCTGAGCAGCGCCTTCTGCTATCAGAGATCCCTTCCCTGTTTTGCGGACTGAATGTCGACGCCACGCGAAATTTTGACTGCCTCCGCCAAGGAAAGTCACTGTGCTCAACAAACAGACTTAGTGACATAAAGTGTCAATTTCTGACGGAATATGTCTATACAGCACCAATCCAGTCTCTAATCTGTCATTGGCAGAAAGGGGTTCGATATCGAATGAGTCAGCCGCAAGTCCTACGCTCCGCTCTTCACGGTTGGCAGCAGGTCTTTGCGGACCGCGACATCGCCGAGAACTGCCCTGTCTCGCCGGTTGTCGATTTCGGTGAAACGATGGCATTGGTCGATTTTGTCGGCACCCTCGAAGCTATCTCTCATTCGGCCGGAATACAGGCGCTGGGGTGGAAGGTGGGCGAAGCTGTCGATCTTCCTCACTACGGAGATATCGGCAGGGCGGTGGGCTCTGCCCAGACGCTTGGGGCCGCACTGCGGCAGATGTGCACCTACTTCGATCTGCTGCAGGATCTGACGGAGTTACGGCTTATCGACGAGGGTGAGTTTGTTGCCCTCTCTTATCGCATCCTCGATCCTACCATCTGGCCGCGCCATCAGGACGCAATCTACACGCTGGCCATCAAGGCTCGTATCATGTTCAGCGCCTGCGACTTTCCCCATAACGAGGCGGAGATATTCCTCGAGACGCCCGACCGAACGCTGGCTGAGCAACTTGAACGCGCATCCGGTCTCACGTGCCATCCCGGCGCTGAGTCCAACATGATACGCTTCCCGGCGAGTTGCCTTGCCCTTCCGATGAGGCCGGGCAGACCGTTCGAGCCGCCAAAGCTTTCCGGCCTTGCCAGATCGCTGAAGGAAAAGCGCCGAGCCAAGCCTATCGAGGACAAGGTTCGTGCGACCGTCTACAGTCGCCTTGGGCGCAGCAGGGTGTGCCAATCGGTCGTTGCTGCGGAACTGGGGCTTTCGGATCGAACGTTGCGACGGCGGTTGGCAGCCGACAACACAAGTTTCCAGGCGATTGTCGATGAATGCCGCATCCGCCAGGCCGTGCTGGAAATTACCCGGCAAAGCTCGGTATCCATTTCGGAAATCGCCTTACGGCTCGGCTATTCTGAACACAGCACCTTCAGCCGGGCCTTTTCGCGCTGCATGGGGATTCCTCCTCAAGCGTACCTTCGCGGTGTATCGCGAGGCAATGATGACCGCGTGGTCGGCTTTTGAACCCGTATTCGGCCGCTTGTGACAGATACCCTTCCCCGCATATCCTATAGCCTATTTGGACATGTGGTGGATTGGCTGCGCGCGCGCGATGTCAAAGTGGACGTCTTGCTCGACGCCTCGGGCATCGTTCCCCACCTTCACGAAGAAACGCAAGGTTTCGTGCCGCTCGCGACTTATGTGGCGTTCTTTGAGCGCGCCGCCGAGGCAACGGGCATACAACATCTGGGATTGAGAATCGGGAAAATCGAGGATCCTGCCAACCTCGGGCTGATGGGTACCTTGTTCATGAGCGCCCCATCTCTGGTCGATGCCTTGAACTATTTCACTCAGCACCTGCACGTTATGCAGGAAAGCACTCTCAACCGCCTGACGCTTTGCGGGGATACAGCCGAGATTGAATATCGCGTTCTTGACGCCAGCATACTGACCAGGCGCCAGGATGCCGAGTTTTCTATCGCTGCCAATGCGAGTTTCGTCGATGCGTTCTCCGGGGGGCGACTAAGACCGCGTGAGGTTCACCTAGAGCACAGCTGCCACGGACCCTACGCCGATTATCAGAACTACTTCCGCTGCGACGTGTTCTTCGACCAGCCGACGAACCGGCTGATCTACGATCGCGAGGGTTTCAACCGACGCAACCCGGCGAGCCGTCCGATGTTGGCGGAGCTAATCGCCGAACACCTCGCGCGCTCCTCTCGCAACGAGGAGACTTTGTGCGATTTGACTGGAAGAGTTCAGATGCTGCTAGGCGGCGGCCTTTCAAGGGAGGCAGATGTTGCCGAAGAACTTCGCATGTCAGTGTCCACACTGTTCCGCAGACTTAAGGCAGAAGGACAGAGCTTTCGCCAGCTCGCACTAGAAGAGCGCATGGTTCGCGCGCGACGTATGTTGCTGGCAACCGATCGCCCAATCGTGGATATCGCGCTCATGCTCGGATACTCGGAAAGTTCCAGTTTCACCCGTGCCTTTCGCAAGGTGACCGGGATGACTCCGAATATGTACCGGAGACACCCCTCACAAAGAATGTCCGCCTGATTCGCGTGGGCCGTAACATCGATCCCTTAGACTTTCGTCGGGTTTATTTCTCATAAGCCGATTGCCACGGACCTCTTCAGCAGAACAATCGAAAGCAGCGAGATGATTTCATCTGACATACTTGAGCGTCGCGAGCGCCAGTTTGGTCCCAACGCACCGCTATTTTACGACCGTCCTCTCCATATGGTGCGCGGCTCGGAATGCTGGATGTGGGATGCGGACGGGAACCGCTATCTCGATTGCTACAACAACGTGCCGCATGTCGGGCACTGCCACCCGCATGTGGTCGATGCCTTGTGCAAGCAGGCAAGCACGCTGAATATCCACACCCGTTATCTCAACGAAGTCGTGCTTCAATATGCCGAGCGTCTGACAGGCTTGCTGCCTTCTCCGCAGCTCGACCGTGCAATGTTTGTCTGCACCGGGACAGAGGCCAACGAACTGGCACTCAGGATAGCGCGCCATGCCTCAGGCAACCGAGGCGTTCTGGTCAGTGATTTCAGCTATCATGGCAATTCGAGCGGCTTTGCCGAATTGACAACAGGACTGCCTCATCCCGAACCAATGGCCGATTTCGTCCGTTCTCTGAAGATACCAGACCCTTACCGTTGGGAAGGATCAGAAGATGAGATGGTCGCTCATCATCTCGCCTTGGTTGACGACGCTATCGAGTCCCTGACCGAGGCCGGGTTTGGTGTCGCAACAGTCATCTTCGACACAATCTTCTCCACCGAAGGCCTGCTCGACGTTCCCCCTGCCTATGTACAGGGCGTCGCGCAAAGAGTTCGTGACGCCGGCGGCTTGTTCATCGCCGACGAGGTGCAGCCCGGTTTCGGCCGGATGGGCGACGCGATGTGGGGTTTTGAAAGCACGGGCGTAACGCCCGATCTCGTGACCATGGGCAAGCCCATGGGTAACGGTCACCCCGTCGGGGCGGTTGTTACGAGCAGCGCCCTTGCCGACGCCTTCACCGGAGATGCGCTTTACTTTAATACCTTTGGCGGGAACCCCGTCTCCGCTGCTGCCGGCAATGCCGTCCTCGACGTGATCGAGCGCGAAGACCTGGTGCATCATTCCGCTACCGTGGGACAATATCTGCAGGAACGCCTGAAAGATGTTGCAAGCAAGTTCAATTGTGCCGGAGATGTGCGGGGACGGGGTCTTTTCGCCGCCGTCGAGCTGGTGGGGGATGGCAAGCAACCGGAGGCCCGGCTCGCTAAGGCCGTCATAAATGAAATGCGAAACCGGCAGATCCTCATCAGCAAGATCGGGCCTGCCGATAATGTGCTGAAGATCCGCCCGCCTCTCTGTCTCGGCACAGAAGAAGTCGATCTGTTGGCTGACGCGCTTTCCAGTACAATCGGGACACTGGCCCAATGACGAATTTTTACGACGCCTCGCAGGCAGAACAGATCGCATCGCTGATCGTCCTCGCTCAGGATGCTCTCGCGCAGTACCCGGGCGCTTACGGCGTTCCCGAATTGGTCAAATATCGCGAGAATGCGATCTTCTCCGTCCGGGATTCGGACGGCACCCGGTTCGCCCTGCGCATCCACCGGCCAAACTATCACTCCGACGCTGCCCTGAATTCCGAGGTTGCGTGGATGGAAGCGCTCGAAAAGCACGGGCTACCCATTCCCCAGGTGATCAGCAACTCCAAGGGAGAATTGATCACCCTGGCTTCCGCTCCCGAGGTTCCGGAAGTTCGCCGGGCCGATATGCTTCGCTGGGTCGATGGCGTGCCCTTGTCCCAGCTGGAAGATCAGGGCGATCTGGCTTCCCGCGAACGGATAGCGCTTTACCGCCTCCTCGGCTCGCTGATGGCCCGGTTGCATCAACATGGCGCAGACTGGTCCACCCCGTCCGGTTTTGAACGTCATAACTGGTACACAGATGCGCTGGTCGGCCCCGATCCGATCTGGGGGCGGTTCTGGGAGTTGCCCGACCTTGATGAAGAGCAGAAGAACTTGATGCTCGACGCAAGGGAAGAAGGAGCGCGAGCTCTCGCCCGGCACCCACGCAACCGGGACAATTCCGGTTTGATTCATGCGGACCTGATCGCCGACAATGTCATGGTTGACGGAACCAGGCTTCAGCCGATCGATTTCGATGATGCTGGACACGGCTGGCACATGTTCGACATTGCCACTGCCCTCTACTTCAATCATCGGCAACCCGACTTTCCGGGCCTGCGCGATGCATTGATCGCAGGCTATCGCGAGGTACGCCCGCTTCCGCAAAGCGAAGTCGATGCCCTTCCGCTCTTCATGATGCTGCGTGGCACCACATATCTTGGCTGGGTATCCACCCGCCGCGAAACGGAAACGGCGCGCGAATTGACGCCCTTTCTGATCGAGCAGGCGTGTTCCGCATGCGAGATTTACCGCAAGAGCTGCGAATAACGCATCGCTCTAGCTGATCGGCGGCGAGGATAAGGTTTCCCCGATCTCGCCGCCGACCGCCGCTGCTGCGCTATTTGGCGATATTGTACACCTTGATGTTCGTGCAGGACTTCAGGCCCTCGATCCCGAACTCCACACCCATGCTGGAATAGCGCGCACCGCCGAAGGGAATGTGCGGGGCAACTTCCCCATGCTTGTTGATGTAGACTGTGCCCGCGACAAGACGCTCGGCAATGGCGCGAGCGGCATCGATGTCCTTGCTCCAGACCGATGCAGCAAGATCGACGTCAAGGCTGTTGGCCTGACGAATGGCATCATCGACTTCGGTGAAACGAATGATCGGCAAAAGCGGGCCGAACTGCTCCTCGTCAACGCAGGCCATGCCTTCCCGCGCATCTGCAATAAGAGTGATCGGGAAGAAGAAGCCCTCCCCTTCCCGTGGCGCCCCGCCCGTGATCACCCGCCCGCCCTCTGTGGGAGATGACGAGGCCAGGCGGGTGACCTTTTGAAACTGCATTTCGTTCTGGACAGGACCAAGCACGTTGCTCTCGTCCAGACCGGGTCCCATCGGCATGGTCTGAGCCAGGTGAGAAAGCTCAGCGCAAATTTCATCGTAAACATCGTCATGAACATACAAGCGCTTGAGTGCGGCGCAGGTCTGCCCATTGTTGATGAACGCGCCCCAGAAAATACCTTCGGCCACGGCCTTCGGGTCCACGTCAGGCAGAACGATACCGGCGTCGTTGCCTCCCATTTCAAGCGTGAGCTTCTTCAGGGTTGGCGCAGCAGCGGCCATGATTTTCTTTCCGGTCTCGGTTGAACCAGTGAAGATGATCTTGTCGACATCCTTATGCGTCGTCAGCCCTTCTGCGACACCTTCCCCGTCGGCAACGACATTGAGCACGCCCTCGGGAAGCGCCGCGGCCAACAACTCGACCATCCGCAATGTCGATAGCGTGGTGTAAGGCGATGGCTTGATGACCACGGTGTTGCCCGCCCGGATCGAAGGGGCGATGTGCCAAATGGCAATAAGAAGTGGCCAGTTCCAAGGCGTAATCGAACCGATGACCCCGAGAGGAACGTGGTGCTTTTCCACCCTCGCCGTATCATCGTCCTGGATAACTTCGACCGGAAGCGAAAGGTCAGCAGTAGCGTTAAGCCATGCGGCGCAACCTCCCAGTTCGAATTCCGATCCGATACCCTTCAGGGGCTTGCCCTGCTCTCTGGTCAGCAGTCGCGCCAGTTCGCCGCTGTGAACGCCGATAATGTCCGCCAGCTGGCGGCAGGCCTGCGCGCGGGCTTCGTCTGATTGCTGCGCCCAACCTGGCTGCGCGCGCCTCGCCGCGGCAACAGCCGCATCAAGGTCAGATCGCGTTCCCACCGGAGCGAGGCCGATCACCTCGCCTGTGGCCGGATCTCGCACTTCGCGCGATTCTGCGGCGCGCCTGTGCTGCCCATCTACGAACATGTGAAGTTGCTCGTTCTGCGTCATGCCATCCATATCCCATTCTGCTGCCTAGTTCGGGCTTGTCTCCGCAAGGTGCGAGGCCCCCGAATCCATGGCTTCGATTTCGCAAAGAATTTGAAGAAGGACGCGCGCCTTTTCATGGCCGATCCGGTCAATAATCGCCTGGTTGTGTTCGGATGCGCGTGCCGAAAGGTCGGCGAGAACACGCGCTCCCTCTTTCGTCAGCTCCAGCCTGTGGCGCCTGCGGTCTTCAAGATGATCACTGCGGGTCAGCCATTTGCGATCTACCAGACGCTGTACCGCCCGGGAAATCTTGCTTTTGTCGAGCGACGTGCGCTCTACGATTTCACCGGAACCGATCGGCGCATAGAGCCCCACGTTGAACAAGACCCGCCATTCCGCTCGCGTGATGCCATACTCGGAGATGTAGACCTGCCGGAACTTCTGTGAGCTTTTTTCTGTCGCCTGATAAAGGCGATAAGGGATGAATTCTTCCAGATCGAACATGCAGCTTACTTTCGCAAATGGTGCCGCTCGCCGCAACGGCAGCGCCCAAGCATAATCGGCGAGTTCCTCCGAACCAGAAGAACCTTTCATTTGTGCACCACGACCGCACGAACTTTGCCCGACCGACTACCCTATAACCTCTAAGAGCATCATCTTCTCATTTGCAACGGTTGCAAATGAGAAGATGATCGCATAGAAAGATCGCGAGAGTCGCCACCATGCCGGGAACGTCCCACCGTCGCTGTGCGGAAACGGATTCGGCGCCCCTGGTGCGCGAAATAGAGCCTTGGAGAAACAGTGTGGCAAAGCCTTTCGCATCATCTGCCGACCTGACGGAAAAGTCAGAGACCCTCGAAACACTGGCCGACGGTGTCTACGCCCTCACCGCAGAGGGTGATCCGAATGTCGGCGCGATCGAAGGCGAGGATTTTGTCGTCTGCATCGAAGCACGCGCAACGCCTGCTGCGGCGCGCGACTGGCTCGCCAAGCTGCGCGAAAAGACCGATAAGCCGATCAAGCACCTTATTCTTACGCACTATCACGCCGTGCGCGTTCTCGGGGCCGCTGCTTTCGAGGCAGAGAACATCATTATGTCGGACGTGTCGCGCCAGTTGGTCGAGGAGCGCGGGAAGCAGGATTGGGATAGCGAATACGGTCGCATGCCGCGGCTGTTCAAGGAGCCTGACGGCATTCCCGGCCTGACGCGACCGACCATCACGTTCAAGGACGAAATGCGGATCGAACTTGGCGGCGACCGTGGCCATCTCGAACTTAAGTTCTGCGGCCGCGGCCATACCGCAGGCGATATCGTGGTGTGGCACGAGAAGTCCAAAACCCTCTTTACCGGCGACCTCGTCGAGGCAGAAGCCGCGCTTTATACAGGCGATGCCTTCCACTTCGACTGGAGCAAGCACACCCTCGACAACGTCAAGGCATTCCGTTCGGAAAACCTCGTTGGTGGGCGCGGCGCAGTCGCCAAGGGCGTTGAGGCGACCGACAAGGCAATCGAACAATCGCGCGATTTCCTCAAGACAATGATCCGCGAAACGCAGGCCGTGCACGAGCGCGGAGGGACGCTGAAGGAAGCGTTCGAAGCCTGCCACCGCACGCTCGAACCGAAATATGGCCGCTGGCCGATCTTCGAGCATTGCCTCCCCTTCGACGTCAAGCGCCTGTGGGACGAGTTTAACGGCAAGGACTGGCCCGAAATCTGGACCATGGAACTCGACCGTCAGGTCTGGGACCAGTTGCAGGACTGAGCGGGGCCCGGAGGGGGAAGACGGCATGAATGTCGAAACTGGCAAAGCAGCCTGGCGCGAGACAATACCTGTCTGGCGTACGTTTGAGCCAAGCCCGAAGCCGGAAACGGATTTCGAGCAAGCCAGGGTCGTCGTAGTTGGCACTGGTCCGGTGGGTCTGGCCATGGCCATCGATCTGGGCCAGCGCGGCCACGACGTGATCGTGCTGGGTCGCTTCGATTTCGTCCCCGCCGGATCGAAGGCGATTTGCTTTTCGAAGCGATCGCTCGACATTCTCGATCGACTAGGCTGCGGCGAGCAAGCGGTGGAAAAGGGGGTAAGCTGGAACATCGGCAAGGTGTTCTGGAAGGACCGCAGCGATCCGGTCTACCAGTTCGACTTGCTGCCGGTGAAGAACCAGAAGATGCCTGGCTTCATCAATATCCAGCAGTACCACATGGAGGATATCCTCCTCGATCGGCTGAAGCAGCTTCCGAACGTCCAGATCCGCTGGGGTCACGAGGTGACGGCGCTCGACACAAGCGAAAAGTCGGCAACCATGTCGGTCGACTGTGCGGATGGTGCCTATCGGATCGAAGCCGAATGGCTGATCGCTTGCGACGGCAACAAGTCGACCGTACGCGACCTCATGGGGCTCGATTTCGAAGGCAGGATCTTCGAAGACAATTTTCTCATCGCCGATGTGAAGATGAAGGAGGATCGCCCCTCGGAACGCTGGTTCTGGTTCGATCCGCCGTTCAATCCCGGGCAGTCCGTTCTGCTCCATAAGCAGCCTGACGATGTTTGGCGGATCGACTTCCAGCTGGGCTGGAACATCGATCGAGAGGCCTGCATCAAGCCTGAAAACGTAAACCCGCTCGTGCGCGCGATGCTCGGAGACGACGTCGAGTTCGAGGAAGAATGGTATAGCGTCTATACGTTCCAATGCCGCAGGATGGAGCGTTTCGTCCACGGTAGGGTCATCTTCGCGGGCGACAGCGCGCATCTCGTGTCGCCGTTCGGTGCGCGCGGATGCAACGGCGGTTTCGCCGACATCGATAACCTCGGCTGGAAGCTCGACGCGGTGTTTGAGGGCAAGGCTTCCCTCGATATGCTGGAGAGCTACAACCGTGAAGCCATCACCACCGCCGACGAAAACATCCTTAATTCGACCCGCTCGACGGATTTCCTGACCCCCAAGAGCGAGATCAGCCGCGCGTTCCGCGACGCAGTGCTCGATCTTTCGGAAGACCATCCGTTCGCCCGTGCTCTCGTGAATTCCGGGCGGCTCTCGACAGCCATCAGCTACCCTGACAGTTTGCTCAGCACGGCCGACACGGATGCATGGAGCGGCGGAATCGCACCCGGTTCACCGGCGGTGGATGCCCCTCTGGGCAATGGCTGGCTTTTGGAAAAGCTGGGAGGTCGGTTCGTATTGCTGACAACCACACCTGTCGCAGACCTTCCCCCCGAGCTCGACGTGCTCGACATCGCACAGGAGCCCGCCAACAGTCTGCTGCGCGAACGGTATGATCTGCAGGGCGGCGGTGCCTATCTCGTGCGGCCCGATCAGTATGTCGCGGCGCGTTTTCGTCAGCCAACCGGGGCTGCGATTGCAGACGGTCTCGCACGTGCAAGGGGAGAACGGGCATGAGCCTGACACTGGAAGCCAACCTAGAAGATCCTGACGCAATCTATGAGAAATTGATCGCAATGCTGGAAAGCCATGAGCCGGAAAAGGCCCTGCGCGCCAGCGCGCGGCTCGTCCTGCTGCTGATCAACCATATCGGTGACAGGAAAGTCATCGACGAAGCAATAGAGCGCGCTGCGCTTTTGACGGAGGCATGAGATGACCACCGAGACAACCGACACCCCTATAAAGCTCGCCGGGGTTCACCACACCGCTTACCGCTGCAAGGATGCCAAGCAGACTGTCGAATGGTACGCGAAAGTCCTCGGCATGGATTACACCACTGCCTTTGCCGAAGATCACGTCCCCTCGACAGGGGAATACGATCCGTACATGCACGTCTTCCTCGATGCCGGAAACGGCAACGTGCTGGCTTTTTTCGAATTGCCGAACCAGCCCGAAATGGGCCGTGATACAAATACGCCCGCTTGGGTGCAGCACCTTGCCTTCAAGGTCGGCTCGGAAGAGGAATTGGTGGCTGCCAAGGCGCATATCGAAGCCCAGGGCGTCTCTGTGCTCGGCCCCACCCATCACGGCATTTTCAAGTCGATCTACTTCTTCGACCCGAATGGGCACCGCATCGAGCTGGCGGCTGACATAGGCACCGACGAACAATATGCGGAGCTGAAACGTGTAGCCCCCTTGATGCTGGAGGAATGGAGCCAGACGAAGAAGGCGCCGCGCCATGCCGACTGGCTGCACGAACTTGCCCGCAAGGAACACGGACATTGAAGCTCTACGGTTACTACCGCAGCTCGACTTCCTACCGCCTTAGAATTGCGCTGAATCTCAAGGGGCTGGATTACGATATTGTGCCCGTTAATCTCCTTCGTTCCGAGCAGAAGGAGGATCAATATCGCGCGCGCAACCCGTTTGGGGGCGTTCCCATGCTGGAGGTCGAAGGGCGCGATAGGGCGCAAAGCATGGCGATTCTCGAGTGGCTGGAGGATCGGTTTCCCGCCGCCCCCCTTTTGCCTGAAGACGCTGAAACCCGCTTTACGGTGCGCGAACTCACCAGCGCGATCGCCACGGAGCTGCACGCGCCGCTCAATCTCAAGGTGCTGCAATACATCAAGACGCAGTTCGAACAGGATCAGAACGCGGTCGATGCGTGGTATCGGCATTGGCTGGGCCTGACGCTCGGCCCGGTCGAACAGCGACTAGCGCAGCTCGAAACGGGAGACTTCCTGCTGGATCGCCCTGGGATGTTCGAAACTGTGCTCATCCCACAAGTCTATAATGCGCGGCGCTTTGCCTACGACCTTTCCCAATCCCCGCACATCATGCGCATCGAAGCCGCATGCATGCAATTGCCGGCATTCATTGCCGCACATCCTGACAACCAACCCGATACCCCAAAGGAAAACTGATCGCCATGAAACTCGCCACTCTCAACGACGGAACTCGGGACGGCAAACTCGTGGTCGTGTCGAAGGACCTCAGCCGCTGCATCGCGGCCGACAATATCGCAAGAACGCTTCAGATTGCGCTCGACGACTGGGACAGGATATCCCCCCGGCTCGAAGCGCTGTACGCCGAGATCGAGAACGGCAGCGCCGCGTGCCAGCCGTTCGACGAAGCTCAGGCGCTTTCACCCCTTCCCCGCGCTTTCCAATGGGCTGATGGCTCGGCGTATATCAATCACGTCGAGCTGGTGAGGCAGGCGCGCAATGCCGAAGTTCCGGAGAGCTTCTATAGCGACCCGTTGATGTATCAGGGCGGCAGCGACGGCTTCCTTGCTCCGCATGAAGACATCCCATTGGGCGACCCCACCTGGGGCTGCGATATGGAAGGCGAGGTCGCTTGCATAACCGACGACGTGCCGATGGGCAGCTCTCCCGCCGACGCCGCCGATCACATCAAGCTGCTCATGCTCGTGAACGATGTATCGTTGCGCGGCCTGATACCCGGCGAGCTTGCCAAGGGTTTCGGCTTCTTTCAGTCGAAGCCCGCGAGTGCGTTCAGCCCCGTTGCGGTGACACCCGATGAACTGGGTGATGCCTGGCGTGATAATGTCATCCATCACCCGCTCATGGTCGATTACAACGACGAGCCTTTCGGCAGGGCTGAGGTCGGCCAGGACGCCACCTTCAACCTCGCCGATCTGGTAGCCCACGCGGCCAAAACTCGCAAGCTTGGTGCCGGCACGATCATCGGCAGCGGCACCATCAGCAACAAGGGCGAAGACGGGGGGCCAGGCAAACCCGTATCCGAAGGAGGAGCGGGTTACAGCTGTATTGCCGAAATCCGCACCATCGAGACGATCTATGACGGCGAGGCCAAGACCCCGTTCATGACTGTCGGCGACAAGGTCCGCGTGAGCATGAATGACGCCGAGGGCAATTCCATCTTCGGCACCATCGACCAGACCGTGGTTGCCGCAAAATAGCGGGGCGATTGACGCGACGCTTCATCGGCGGCGTCGCGTCAATCAAACATGCAAGCGAAGGAGCCTTGCGCGCTTCGGGGCTATGCCATTAGCGCCGATCGATCAGGTGAAACGGTTCCACCGATATGGGGACGGATCGACGATCGGCTTGACCCCCGTTGCGATTTCCGCCGCCAGTTGCCCTGCGGCGGGCGAACATCCGAAGCCATGACCGGAAAATCCGGTCGCCAGGCTAAGGCCGGGAACGGAATCCACGTTGTCGATCACCGGAAGCGAGTCTGGCGTCATGTCCATCATGCCAGCCCAGTTCATCGCGATCGATGCGCCAGAAAAAACCGGCCAGGCTGCCGCCACATTCTGCATGGCTTCGGCGTTGATCTTCGGATTATAGTCCGGGTTCTTCGTGCGTGTCGCCTCAAAGGGCGTCACTGCATCATTTCGCCATTTCCGGGGCGTACGGATGTCGTTCCAAAGCTCAGACCCAAGCTCCAGACGCATCGCCTTCCAGAAGGCCTTGAGCGAAGAAACGTATTTTGTGCCCAGCAACAGGCTATCCAGCGTGATCGGCGCCACGAGCGCTGCGCGATGCATGATTGTATAGCCGCCGGTATAGTCCTTGCGGAACGAGAAGTTCGGGCCTCCCACGGCAATGTCCGTAGGCCCCGTCATCGGCGCGGTACGCAAGACGGAAACGGACAAGGGCAGCATCGGGAAATCAATTCCCATATTGCCAAGGAACCGTCGGCTCCAAAGGCCGCTGGCCAGGATAACCTGCTGACAGGCAATCTCGCCATGTTCGGTCACGACCCCCGAGACCTTCCCTCCGCTCGTCGAGAGCGCGCGGGCGGCGCAGTTTTCAAGGATAACGGCACCCTTGGCGATAGCAGCATTGGCAATCGCGCTGGCCGCCATGGTCGGCTCTGCGCAAGCATCCGACGCGGTGTAGATGCCCCCGAGCCAGTTTTCACGGCCGCCCGGCACCAGAGATGCGATCTCCTTCGCGCTCACCATCCGCGCATCGGTATTCTCGCGGCCCACGTTTTCATACCATTGGGAATAGAGCGAAAGCTCTGCCTCCGTCCGGGCAGTGAACATGATGCCCGATTGGCGAAACCCGACATCCCTGCCAGTACGCTGCGGCATCTCCGCCCAGAGGCGGTCGGCTGCGATTGATAAGGGAAGGTCCAAGGCAGCACGGTTTGTCTTGCGCACCCAGCCCAGGTTGCGGGAGGACTGTTCGCCCGCCAATCTCCCCTTTTCCACCACCGTTACCGGTATGCCGCGCTCAGCCAGAGTGAGCGCGGCAGTCAGGCCGATAATTCCCCCTCCAATCACGACGACTTCCGTGGCTTTTGGCATGGCCGTGCTTGTTTCGATCGGATCGATCGCAGGAGGCTGGCTAATCACAAAAACCCCTCAGATAGATTTGGAACGCTTCAAGCGCCACGCTATTTGGCGCTGAGATCGATCTTCACGATCTCGGCCTCAGACGCGCCACGATAGGCTGTCACCTCGATCTCCACCTTGTATTCGGGCAACCCCAGTGGCGGACATGTAAGCGTCAATGTCGGGTCAATGCCCCGCATCCTTGCTCCGTATGCTGTCACCACTTCCTGAAGGTCGTCGGGATCCTGGATAAACACCTTTGCGGATACAACGTCGGCCAGGGACGCACCGACAGCCTCAAGCGCCTTGCTAATGTTGTCGAGCACCTGATTGGTCTGTTCCGCGAGATCTTCGGGTATCTGCTTTGTCTCCGGATTTCGGCCCGCAGTGTTGGACACAAAGATCCAGTCATCCACCGCAACAAGGCGAGAATAGCTCCCGTGCTGTTCGGTGGGAGAACCGGTCTTGACCTTGGTAATCTTCGTCATGTGAAATTTTCCATGAATGCTTGTGTTGGGACGATTTTCCATCACCTAAGTGCGGGCTGATCCCAAAGGTTGAGCTTGGTGCCGATCCCGAGCTTGATCGCATTGCGATAAATCTGAGTTCCCCAAGCGACATCTTCAACCGGCATTCCGCCCACCGAAAGGATAATGATCTCGTCCTCGTTGCGACGTGCCACGCTGTCCCCGGCGACGATCGCGCCGAGATCCTCGAGGCTGGTCGGATCGAGCTTGCCCTGCTCCACTTGATCGAGCCACTGAACACCGGCCAGCGGGATGATGTTGTGCGCCGGGCGCGGCACCTCTTCCATCCACGCTTCATAAAGCCCGGTGTTATCGAACACCTTGCGGACGTCTGGTTCGAGGAATTCGTCGGCAAAGTTGACCGCTGCGGGCATCGCGAAAAACGTCCCGGGCTTCACCCATTCGCGTTCGATCCGGGGATAGAAGGAAACATCGCCCGTTTGGCTTGCCTGACAGAAGCTCACGATGTCGCTGCCGCGCACCACCTCTTCATCGGTGGTGACGGTTTCCACGGTTGTGATCTGAGGGAAGGTTTCGCCGACCCATTCGAGGAAGGCCTGGAGGCTCTTCTGCCCGCGGCCCTTCACCTTGAGAGTATCGATTGCCGGACAGGTTGCCATGAAGGCCGAGAGCGACGTGCGGGCCATGACGCCCGGACCGCATATACCCACTACCCGCGAATCGTGCCTCGCCAAATGGCGCGCGCCGACGCCGGGAATTGCGCCAGTCCGATAGGCGGAAAGCAGGTTCGCCGACATGAACGCAAGCGGCGCACCGGTGTCGGTGTCGTTCAGAATGAACATGAGGATCGACCGGGGAAGGCCTCTCTCCCGGTTGGCGATATTTGAGCCATACCATTTGACGCCTGCCGTCCCGAAATTGCCGCCAAGATAAGCGGGCATGGCCATAAAGCGCCGATCGGCAGTGTTCTTGGGCATGTCGGGAAACGGGCTATCGTCGGGGAACGTAATCATCGAGCCATGCGATGAGTTGTTCGCGCCAGGCATTCGATAATCGCCCCTGTGCAAGAGGGCGAACATCTCTTCCATCGTATCCACACAGCTGGCCATATCGGTCACGCCAGCCTCAATCATCTGCGCTTCATTCAGATAGATAAAGTCGATTGCTGCAGACGGACTTGCATTCTCAGGCATTGATTGGTTCCTTCGCCATCTTTCCCATGCGCTTTTTCGCGTAAATACGTTGCATGCTTTGCAATCGCGGCCAGATGGCCAGTGAAAATTCGTTTCGAATGACCGCTTAGGCAATCTGCATGTGGCATTCAAAATTTGCCAGCAATCCTGCCCTTGGCCAACGAACGGTTATTGGCTCTTATTTTGCCGCAGGGTCGATCGATTTGCAGCCGCAAAGCCCGCAGAGTTGCCTACGCGAGGTGTCATCGGCTGTGCGAACGATCTTGCTTCAGATCCCGAAAGGCACTCTAACTGTCACCCCATAGGTCCTCGGCGGCGCGAAGAATGATGTGGTGCCGAGAATACCGAGATTCAGCGTGTAAGCCCGGTACTCCTTGTCAAACAGGTTCTTCACCCATCCTTTTACCGATATTCCGGTGGAAGACTCCTCAAATGCAAGCGAGGCGTTGGTGACGTTGTGTGCAGGCTGCAGTGATGAGAGGCCGTTTGTCACCTCGAGATATTGGTCATCGTACCACGCCCCATCGACTTGCGCAGCGAGGTTTCCGCCCGCAACATCAACATTGTAGCGTAGGAGATAATTGAAGCTGAAGCGGGGTGCATTCGCAAATTCGGCGTCCGTGATGATGTCGTCCGGATAGTCGCAATAGAAGAAACCGCCCTGATTGGTGCAGAACTCGGCGTCGGGTGCCCCAGGGAAGAATTCAGGGCCGACCTGTTCCCCCACCCCTCTTACTTCATCGATAGAGGATGTTTGCCAGGTAGCGCCGAGCACAGCATCAAACCTCGGTGAAGGCGACCAGAAAGCTTCCAGTTCGGCGCCCGTCGAGTGTGCATCCGAATTGCTGACAAATGGCACGGCGCTTGTGAGGGCGAACGCCTGGTAGTCATCGTAGATATAGTGATACAGCGTGCCGTTGAGCCGCAAAGTGCCGTTCGCAAGCGTGCTCTTGAAGCCCGCTTCGAAACTGTTCAACGTCTCTGCACCATGCTTGATTTCCGTGGCTGTCACGTCGGCGCCGAGAGACCAGTTGCCTCCCTTTATCCCGCGGTTCCAGGATGCGAACAGCAGTAGATCCTCGCTTGGTTCATAGCTCAGCACCGCGCGTGCAGCCCAATCGCCATAAGCGATATCATTGACCCCGGGAACGGTGGCTTCGAACATTGCGCTCGACCCGGTAATCAGATCGGCAGCGACGGTCGGGTCGCTGAGCACCGCCATGTAATCGAGGTTTTTGCTATCTTCTGAATAGCGCAGGCCGGCTGTAAAAGTCAGTTCATCGGAAATGAAAAAATCAGCCTGACCGAATACCGACCAGTTTTCAGAATTAATGCCATAGGTCTGATTAATAATCGGATCGACCGCGTCACCATTGACGTCGAGCGCAAGACCGAGAACCGGCACGCCCTGCAAGGTGATCGTGCCCAGCATGTCCATGTCGAGATAGTATGCCCCGACCTGCCAATTCATGAAGTCCGCAGAGCCCGACAAGCGCAACTCTTGCGAGAACTGTTCGAAGGAGTTGGTATTGTCAAAATTGATAACGAGAGCAGGGATAGCATCGCCATCCTCGCCATAGGCTTTATACAAATCCGTAAAGTTGGTGATCGACGTGATAGTCACATCTCCCAGACCGGCCTCCAGATCCGCCTGATAGATATCGACGGTCCGATCCAGAAAGCCCGCCCGATCGGAAAAATTCTGGAATGGCGACGCCGGCTCTCCGGTAATGCCGTTGATCACTCCGTTCTGGCTATTGGTCAGGCCTGTACGGTCCACCGAACAATAGCCGTTGGCAAGAAATTCGCAGTTATCGAATACATAGCCACCCGTATCGACGCGGTTGTCTTCAGCGTGCTTGTACCACAGGTTTAGCTGAACATCCGGAGAGACATCCCACTGGGCCGTGACGCGTCCGGCCCAGCCGTCCTTGCCGCCCAGATCCTGCCCGCTCGCAACAAGGCCCGCGCTCGCATCGGTGTCGGTCGAAACAACGTAGCCATCGGCCTGCTCAAAGCGCCCGGCGGCGCGCACACGCAGCCCCTCCGCGATCGCACCACCGAAAGCGGCCTCGACGAAAACGTCATTGTATGAACCGTAGCCAGCCTCGACATATCCGTTGGCTGCGTCGCGATCCGCCTTGCGAGACAGATAGTGAATAAGCCCGCCCGTCGCGTTGCGACCGAACAGCGTCCCCTGAGGACCTCGCAGAACCTCAACACGTTCGATGTCGAATAGCTGTCCGCTTACGCCGTTGATCGAGCCCATATAGGCATTGTCAAAATAGACCGCTACGGGCGCTTCCAGGTTGTCCGTGAAGTTGCTTTGCGAGACGCCGCGCAAGCTGAAGATCGTGAGGCTGGGCGACCATTGATTTACGCGCAGGGCTGGGATTTGCTCGGTAATCCCTGTTGTATCGGTTATGCCCAAGGCATTCAGTTGATCTCCCGAGTAAGCAGTGATGGAGATTGGAACATCTTGCACGTCCTCGTCACGTTTGTTTGCGGTGACGATGATCTGCCCAAGAGCACCGGAGCTGCCCGGCCCTGCATTGGCATCAGGGCGGCTTGCGTCAGCCTGCGAAGCAGACTGCGCCAGCGCCAGCTGGGGCATGAAAGCGAGCGGAGTTACAGTCGCAGCGAGTAGGGAAAGCTTATTAAGTTTCACGGCCGGGGCTTCCTTCACAAACTTGAATGCCAGTCAAAATCACTCGCTATTGCGGCAAAGCGCCTCCTTTATTCGGCCTTATAAACCATCTCCCCACCGACGAACGTCATGAGCACCTTTGTCTCGTGCACTTCGGTAATGGGCACGTCGAAGATGTTTTGATCCAAGACGATAATATCCGCAAGCTTCCCGGTTTCGATCGTCCCGGTCGCGTGCCCGAAATTCATCTGTTGCGCCGACGTGCGCGTGAAGATGTCGACTGCCTGATCGAGCGTGATCCGCTCCTGAGCGCCGAGCATCTCACCCCCGCCGCCAGGCACCTGACGCGTAACCAGCGTCTCGATTGCGATCCAGGGATTGACTGATGGAACCACGCTCCAGTCCGAGCCCGGCACAACCAGCGCCCCGGCATCGAGCGCATCCTTTACCGGAATCCAGCGCTCCATACGCTCCTCGCCAACCGCGCGCCGGATGTCTCCGATGATGGGAGACGGATACCAGATGTACGGCGAGAACTCGAAGCTCGCGAACATGTCGCGGGCGCGACCGATATCGCTCATCTGCACGAAGCTGTTGTGGCCAACATTGTGATACTGGCCGGAAAAGCCGTTTACCTCGCGCGTATGCTCAATCGCATCCAGCCCGGCGCGAACCGCCGCATCGCCTGCGGCATGGAACTTCACCGTGAAGCCGCGCCGGTCGAGCTCGGCCACCTGGTTGTTGAGTTCATCCTGCGGGACCAGCAGCAGCCCGCGTTCGCGTGCGGTTTGATCATGTTGAGCATGCCCCGCATCGACATAGGGTTCCACCATGGCCGCAGTATGACCATCGGTCGGGACGCCATCGAGCACCAGCTTGACGCAAGTGGGCGAGAAGTTCTCGCGCGCGAACTCCATGTGTCGGCCAAGCAGGCTTTGATCGCCACCCCAAAGGCAGCCGCGGACCCGCAAGTCCAGATCACCTCTGTCGGCAAGGAGATCGTATGCCCTCGCCGTCGTCTCCGATACGCCTGCGTCGTCGAAAGCCGTGATCCCGAAAGAGGCCATCTCGCCGAGCGACCAGGCCAGCGCTGCGGCACCTTCCTCCACCGAAGGCTCAGGGATGCGCCCGGAAACCAGCGAGCCCGCCGATTCACGCAGCACCCCCGTCGGCTCGCCGCTCGCATTGCGCTCGATGATCCCACCCTCGGGATCACGGGTACTGCTGTCGATTCCGGCGATCGCCAATGCTGGAGAATTTGCCCAGGCTGTGTGACCACTGATATCCCGCAACAAAACCGGATTGTCAGGCGAGACCTGATCCAGCAACTCCCGGGTGGGCGGCACCCCAAGGGAATTATTGTCGTAACCGCCGCCGGTTATCCATGCGCCGGGCTCCGCCGCTTCCGCACACTCGCGCACCACGGCAAGCGCGGCTTCAGCGTCTGATCCGTGAGGAATATCGCAGGCCGATTGTGCCATGCCAGCACCCATCGGATGCACATGCATATCGTGCAAACCAGGCATGACCATTCGGCCGTCAAGGTCCAGAACCATCGTAGAAACAGTGCGGAACGGAGCGATATCGCCATCGCTTCCGACAGCCACGATCACACCATCCGCGATAGCCATTGTAGTGGCCCAGCCATCGGGCGTGTAGATCTTGGCATCCTCGATCACCAAATCCGCGCTTGGGGGAGGATAGTCATTGGGCTGGTTGAATTGTGCATGCGCGGGAACCGCCAGCAGCGGCACAATTCCAGCGAGAAGAAGTCTTTTGAAATGCATGGTCCAGCCCCTCAAGTTAGTCCCTTCGGCGATCGAATAATCTCGACCAGCCGAGCAGCTGAAGAACCTGGTTCAATGAGGCAAGGAACTAACCAGCCTTGCCGTGCCGCAAATATCGTCCACAGATTGCGAACGACGTCTTGGACTTGAGACCAAGAACTTCTCGATGAGCATCCTGTGTACATAAATTTTTAGCAGCTTGGCATCTTAGGCCAATTTGGGAATTTCGCGATGACCCAGCCCGCCGCAGCGCGGACGTAGCGGACCTAACGGCAAAAATACCGTCGAGTTGGCATCAGGCCGAACGCGACCGCGCGTTTCAACCATGCCTAGGGAAAGCGCGGTGGAGCGACGAAGCTTCGATAGCGAGTCTCAAGCAACTGCGCGAAGTGGATGCATTCGAGGTCGCGGAAATCTGCGCCGATGATTTGCACCCCGACCGGAAGGCCGGATTGGGTTAGGCCGATGGGCGCAACGGTGGCGGGCAGATAGGGCAGACCGGCATAGGCAGCCCAGAACAGCTGGTTCTCGAACGGGAGGTCACGCCCGTTCACCTGCAATGTGCGCGCCTGTGGAGCGACATCACTGTGCGGAAAGGCCGCCGTCGATAGCGGCGGACACAGCATCAGGTCGTGGTCGGCAAAGAATTCACGCCATGCGCGCCGCAGCCGCTCCCGCTCCGCATGCAGACGCAACCAATCACGGTGGGATAGCGATACCCCATATGCGTTCAGCGTCGCCATATCCTGCGCATACAGCCCTGCCCCGCCCGCAGCCGATTGCGCAGCAGCAAACTCTTCATCGCTTACGGTATCGGCCGTCGCGGCGCGAAGCAGGACAAGATAGAGCGCATGGAGCTCCCGGCTATCGAATGCGGGACGAGCCTTCCGGGAAACGTGGACCCCTTCCTTCTCCAGGAAGTCACCCAACGCCTCGATCTGGCTTCCAACTTCCCGATCGACTTCGGCAAATTCGTCGTTGCTCACGAGCGCCACCCGATAGTCTTCGAGCCGGGCGCGACGCGGGGCGGGAAGCTCAAGCCGGTAGGCAGTGGACATGGGGTCTTCGGGCCCCGCCACCACGCTGAGCGCCAACTCCAGGTCGAAGGCACTGCGCGCCAGGGGGCCAGTTACGCCGATATCTGGCGTAAGGTCGTGTTCCGCCAGCGTATGCCCCCGGGAAGGCGACACCCCAAAGCTTGGTTTGTGCCCATAAAGCCCGCAATAGTGCGCCGGATTGCGGATCGAAGATGCGATGTCGCTGCCATAGTCGAGCGCTGAAAAGCCAGTCGCGAGCGCGGCCGCCGAACCACCTGAAGAGCCGCCCGGCGTGCGTTCAATGTCCCAAGGGTTGACCGTGCGACCATAGATCGGGTTGACGCTCTGGCCGTCCATCAGAGCAGGAGGAACATTGGTTTTTCCAAGAATGATCGCCCCTGCCGCACGCAAGCGAGCAACGGCTTCGGAGTCGGCGGCTGCGATGTTCTGCGCAAAGTCGGGGATGCCGAATGTGGTCGGCGTCCCGGCAAGGCCGAAACTCTCCTTTATGGTCATCGGCAGACCGTGCAGTGCGCCGAGCGGGCGGCCCTCATGCCTTGCGGCATCCGCCGCACAAGCTTCGGTTCGGGCATCATCGAAGGTTTGCACGACGACGGCGTTGATAACCGGGTTCAAGGCCTCGATACGCGCGATGAATTGCTCGGTCAGTTCGACGCTGCTGATCGCGCCACTTCCCAACCTTTCCAGCAAGTCCGTGGCGGTCTGATAGTAGATCGGCTGTTCGTTTTCCTTGGAAATCATCGCATGCTCCACTCATACCGCTCTCGTGGATATTCCACACTGGCAAGCTTGAACATCAAGTTGCGCGGCTACCGTTTGGCAAGCTGGCGCCGGGCAAACCCGTCAAGCATCCGTCGCTCTACCGCTCCTGGATCATCTTCAACGCGTGTTTGCCGGTCGAACAGCATCGTCGACCGGGTTGAGGAATTATACGCTGGCCATGCATGGCGCGGCGTGTCGGGGCGACCGGAATGCGCGAAGCTCACCCAGGCATCGCTCAGGTCCTGCGATAGAGCAAACGCATCCTCGCCGCCTCCGTTCAGGCCGCTATCCTCCACAACATTTCTGAAAATCAGAGGAACTTCCAATCCATGGGGGGCCTTCATGAGGCCATCGAAAACCCGCGTCTGCCAATCGACGCGATACATGAATGTAGGCGCGAGCCCTAAGGCATGACGCTTTTCAGCGATGAGTATCGAATTGATCCGGGTCGGCGCGTCAGCGGAGATCAGTGTGTACAGATCCCAGGGAGAAAAATCTGGGTGGATCGCTCGATAGCCATCTATGATCTCTTTAGTGTCCGAACCCATATATGGCGCCAGCCTTGCGGTGAGATCGGACAAGCTCATTCGGTAGGCGTCAGGATCTCCCATAAGCGTGAAGCCAGCCATCTCCTCTCGCATGCTGCCAATGATGAGCGGAACATCTGCCGAAAGATGCAAGGCATCATAGGGATGCGCCGGAACGTTGTGGCCATCCACCACCGGCGAAAAGCGGGCCGGAAAGCCCCACACCTGCCGGGGCGGCGCGGTCCAGACACGGGAAAAGGCGGCCATCAGCGACGCCAGGGGCACCGATTGCAGGCCTCGGGCATCGCCTTGGGTAAGGCCAAGTTCTGCGTGTAAGGCACGGGTGTTTGCCGCGGCCTGGTCAGGCGACAAGAGCAGCGGATTCTGGCCGCTTTGCACAATCGCCTTGTGAAACAGACCGCGCGCATCGGGCATCGCCATCAAAGTGGAAACCTTCTGCCCGCCGCCGGAATAGCCGAACAGGGTGACGTTATCCGGATCGCCGCCAAACCGGGCAATATTTTCCCGTACCCATCGCAGTGCCAAAGCGATGTCGAGCACCCCGGCATTGCCTGAATCGGCAAACTCGGGGTCGTCGAGGTGGGTGAAACCCAAGACATTCAAGCGATGATTGAGGCTCACCACCACAACTTCGGCATCGCGGGCCAGATTGCGCCCGTCATGAACGGCGGTCGAAGCCGAACCGGATACAAACCCGCCTCCGTGCAGCCATACCATCACCGGGCGCTTGGCATTCGCATCGAGGCTGGATGTCCAGACGTTCAGAGCTAAGCAATCCTCCGATTGCGCTCTTTGCAGCGACTTGTCCGAGGCGACGAGCGAAAAGGCGTTTTGATGTGGCGCAGACCGACCTTGCGGCGCATCGAAGCCCCAGCCGAGCATGTCGCGCACCCCGGTCCATGGCTGTGCAGGAACGGCCGCCTTGAAACGTTCCGCAACACCATAGGGAATGCCGCGAAAAACATGCACGCCCTCATCGAGGAAGCCGCGGATTTTGCCGGTCGCTGTTTCTACCGGAGCGCCAAGGGAGCCATTAGCGCGGGCTGCTGAAAAGGCCGGCAACGCTGCGGCCGCAACCCCCAAGGCCAAAAAATCTCGACGGTTCGCCATCAGTGTTCCTCCCCGATTGCTCGCGCCTGCCCCACGCCACGGCAACAGACGCTGGAAACCAAGATCCAATTGCAATACTAGTACGATGTTCTAGTTATCCGTCAACCAAGCTCGCTAATGACCGGCGGACTGCGGAATGAAGCAGGAAGGGGACAAGATGGATTTTGCGGAAATCTTCAAGCGAGCAAAAGGCGGCCTGAAGCGCCCGGCCCTTTCGGCAGCTATTGCATGTGCAGTCGCCACGCCTGCCATAGGCTCGCCTCCCGCAGCGCAGGAGGTGGTCCGCGTCGCTCCCGCTGTCGCCCCGCTCCCCGCAGTGACCGATGCTATCCCCGTCACCGAAAGTTCATGGCCCTGGGCCGCTGCGGATCGCGCGCTCGCTCCGATCGACCTAGCGGCCCACGGCTATGTGGAGGAAGAATTTTTCGTCACGGGAACGGCGCGTGTCTTCGACATGCCCGATTCCGGCACGCTGACAACCTTTGCCCAAGGCCCCTACACAACACGCATTCTGGTGCGTCGGCCCGCGCGCCCGGCAGATTTCAGCGGCTCCGTGGTGGTGGAGCCTTTGAATCCATCGATCCGCTATGACTTGCCGATCATGTGGGGCGAATCTCATGCCAGTTACATGCGCAATGGCGATATCTGGATCGGCGTTACGGTAAAGCCGATTGCGGTTGCCACGCTGAAAGAATTTGATTCCCAACGCTATGGCGCGCTCGAGTTTCCCAATCCTCTTCCTCCGGCGCTCACATGCTCACAGGATCGGTTGCCTTTGCCACGCGGCGGATTGCCGCCGGAATCCTCGCCTGCGACGGAGAACGGGCTCATCTGGGATATCCTTAGCCAGGTGGCGGCCTTGGCAAGAGATGGAAAGCAGGGCGGGCCGCTATCCGGTTTCGATGTCTCGCGCGTCTACATGGCGGGCGATTCTCAGTCGGGTGCTTTTGTTCTGACCTATGCGAATTTCATCCATCAATATGCGCTCGATCAAAATCGAACCCCACTTTACGATGGTTATCTCGCAGCAGTTGCCAGTGACCCGGGGACTCCCCTGAACCAGTGTGCAACGCCGTTGCCTACCGACGACCCGCGAATGGAGGTAGCTGACCTGGGCGTGCCGGTCATCGTGATGGTGTCTGAATCCGAAATCGGTTCCTTGCGTCGTCGGCCTGACAGCGACCTGGCGCCCGATCTGTTCCGCGGATACGAGGTGGCTGGCGCCTCGCACATTCACGAAGGCGGCGAAGCAGGAAGCCCCTCGCCTATTGATGCCGCGAAAACCAGCGGTGCCGCCTTCGACAACGCCAATGCGTGTGAAGAGCAGGACATGCCCGGCAACGATGTACCCTTCGCCATGCTGCTGAGCGGAGCGTTCCGCAACCTTGATCGCTGGTCGCGCGAAGGCGTGCCCCCGCCTCGCGCCGAACCTCTGCAGGTCGAGAAACCCGGCACGCGCGATGCGAAGGTGCTGACAGATGAATTTGGCAATGCCCTCGGCGGCTTGCGCACACCGCAGCTCGACGTGCCGGTTGCTCGTTATTATCACCGGATGACAGGCCCCGGCATTTGCGAGCTTTGGGGTTACAGGGAACCATTCAGTGCTGATGTTCTCGAAGCGCTCTATCCCACGCAAGAGGCTTATCTTTCACGTTTCCGGGAGAGTGTAGAATCTCTGGTAGCCGAGCGATGGATCGAACCCGAGGACGGTCATGAGCTAATCCGTCAGGCCGCTGTCCCGCCGCCTCCATGAGCGAAAAAGAATGACTGAAACACCCATAGCGGGCGCGCCTGCCGTGCTCCCGAAGCTATCCCTCAGCCCCGTTCCCGGTAACAAGGGGGCGCCTTGATCTGCCCGTCCAGTCGGCCGCAAATCGCTGAACCTTGCGGCTGCGGATTGCCATGGTCTACAAAAGCACGATGGAAATTTCCCGGCTTTCCGCAGACTCTGCAGGCGCGCTCTGCGTTCGCCCGCCAGTGCAAAAGCGCGGATTGCGAACGCATGATCGTTTCATGTCTGCTGCCACGCAATTAGCCCGGACGAAGGATTTCGACGACATCTCTATCCGCGAACTGAGCGACGCGGCAGGATGCTCTATCGGTTCCTTTTATCACCGCTTCGGCAGCAAGGACGTGCTGTTTGCAGCATTGATCTACAACATGCTGGAGAAAAGACGCGAAGGGGTGGACCGAACATTCGCAGAAACCGCGACGGCCGATTTACCGGAAGCGATGGCCCGCGGTGCGCTGGCCAACTATCGCGAACATGCTGGACTATTAAGAACGGCGATGCGCTACCATCTCGCCGGCAAAGATATCTGGAAGCCCATCATCGCGTTTGGTCGCTATGTATCCGGTCGTTATTTCGAGCGGCTCGCAGCCGAGCGGCAGACCCCGCTATCACGAGATGAGATATCGCGGCTTGAGTTCGTGTTCCTCTGGCTACATGGCCATCTGACAACGAGCCTCGCGCACGCGTATTCCGGGACCGATCTCTCCGAAAAGCAGTTCGAGGACGAGACAGCGCTATACTTCGTCCTTGCAATAAACCACGCCCTTCACCGCTCCTCCGTCGAAGGCTGAGGCGAAGCAAGATCGTCCCACCCGTTAAAGGCACAGGGGGACGATCTTGCTAAGATTTCCCGGATCAGCCCGGACAGTTACGCTCGGCCGGGCGCCCTGCAAACCGATCAGCGATCCACTCCAGTTGGCGCGGGAAGGAGGCATGGATCACCTGAGCATGATCCATGCCGGGATAGGTCTCGAGCGAGACCTCGTCCTGAAGCTTGCAGCGCTCACCGATTGCGCGTTTGGTGATGTCCAGCGGGATTGCGGGGTCGTTTTCGCCCAGCAACACCAGCAGCGGCCCCCGTCCCGGCTGCAGATAAGGGCGGTTTGCGTCGGTGAAGCGCCGCACGCCGGGCGCATCGGGCCAATTGCTGGGCTGGCGGGCACCGGGCAGGCTGGCGACAAGCTCCATCGCCGCGCCGAAGCAGGCTTCCTGCTCAAGCTCCGGCAGCACTTCCGCAATCTGTGGCCCCACCATCGTTTCTGGATCGAAGGAAGGATCGGCGGCCCTGATGCCCGCAGCGACCAGCGCCATGCCGCCGCTTGCCATTCCATCCGGGAACAGCTTCCACATCGCGTGATAATCCGTCGCCGGCGCAATCGAGATGGCACCAAGATAGGTCGGGTCGTCGATCCCGTGCTCCATGGCAGACACCTGGATGGCGGTTGCCCCGCCCTGTGAATGACCGACCATCACCCAATCATCGCTGAGCGTTGGCACTGCGGCGCGCGCGGCTGGCACCGAATTGATGACATCCTGTCCCTGTGCTTCGAGAGACAGCAACTGATGCGGGCCAGGCGTTCCCAACCCGGAATAGTCGGTGGCGACGACCGCATAGCCCATCAGCGGGTATATGAAGATGCCGTCCCAACCATAATACAGGTCTTTCATCAGCGAAGGCGCACAGGGGCGCGCGACGCCGGCCGTTCCGTGGCCCCAGGCGATGAGCGGCCAGCCACCTTCGGGAGCCTCGCCGGGCGGTTGCAGCACCACGCCGGTGGTCATCACCGGAATGCCGTTGGCATCGCGGGAGGCATAGGCAATGCGTGTCGCCACAATCCCGTGAGGCAGGTCGTAACCCATGCCGGCTTCGGTGCGGACCAGCGTTCCCGGCACCGACAGGTCAGCCCCGTCAGGGTCGTAGAACGATGTCAGCGGCAGGCCATTGGCGCGCTGCGCCTCCAGCGCCGAGCCTTGCGGAGCGACGCTTTCTTGCGCCGTTGCCGGCATGGTCGTCGCAAGCACCAGGGCGAAGGAGGTCAACAAACCCGTTTTTTTCATGATGTCTTGGCTCCGTTTGATCGGCCTGATGACTATTTCGCGGCGGTGCAACCTTGCGGCACTTCACGCCCAGCAAAGCGGTCCGCTAACCAGTCGAGTTGCTGATGAAAGGAACCGTTTATGGTGCCTTCATGGTCGACCCCGGACAGTTCGAGATAGCTTGCGCGGCTGGCAACCTGACACAGTTCCACAAAGATATTCTCGCGCAGCTGCATCGGCATGAAATAATCGCCTGCACTGACAATCAGCAGGATCGGATCATCATAAGGCGCATCGAAAATCCGGTTCTTGTCCGTAAACGCTACCGCTTCGGATACATCCGTCCAGCCTTCCACCCGGCCCCGTTCGCGGGTAACGCCGCGCATCGCTTCTTCTGCTGCGAAGTAGCAGGTTTCGTTCTGGATCGTCGGGAGACGTTCGAGAGCTGCGGGCCCGAGCATCTTGGTCAGATCGAAATCGGGGTACACCGACTTGATGCTCAGTGCCATCATCGGGATAGTCGCCCCGACAGTCCGCATCATCGGGTCGCTAGCTGCCCAGATGTCACCAACGTTGGCACCACTGCCCAACGGGATGCTGCCGAGGAAACCCGCCTTTGCCTCTTCGTCCATATGCTGCACTCTCAGCGCGGCATAGCCTCCCTGAGAATGGCCGATCGCAACCCATTTCTCCCCCAGCGAAGGAACAGCTTCACGCGCGGCCGGGACCGAATAGGCGACATCGTTGCCGTTCGCCCTGCCCCACATATATTGATGCGGACCGGGGCCACCGAGACCGGCGTAATCCGTTGCGACCACGGCGTAACCCGCCAGTGGGTAAAGGAAGAGACCTTCCCAGCCGTAGTAAACGTCCTTCATCATCGAAGGCCCGCAAACACGCGCAACTCCGGCAGTGCCGTGCGCCCATGCCACGATGGGCCAGCCGCCTTCCGGTGCCTCGCCCGGCGGAACCAGCACCACGCCGGTTGTAAGGACCGGTTCGCCGCTTTCATTTCGCGAGGCATAGGCAATCCGGGTTGCGGTTACGCCACCGGGCAGTTCGTAGCCCGTCCCGGGCTCGGAGCGGACAAGATCGCCTGCATGCGAAATATCCGCGCCTTGAAGATCGTAAAAAGGCGTGAGCGGCAAAGCATTGTCGTGTTGCGCGGCCAATGCTTCGTTTTGCGGCGCGGCCACCTCCTGAGATTTCGTCGCCGGAGCAGAACCCATGATAGAAATCGCCACCAGGGCAATTAAGGACTTGCGGAAGGACATCCTCGATTTAGCTCCTCTCCATGGAAATCGACTTACCAAATACACGCTTTATAGAATGCAAGCATGGCCGAAGCGGCCAACAACCGGGCGATCGCCGATCAGCAAAGTGCATAAGCCGCACGCAAGTGTATCATCTAGAGAGCATTATAAAGGCAGAGCGCACCATGTCGATCTCCTCGCGACTTGGGGTTAAACTTTTGAACCTCGACCGGCGACATGCAAACACAGCACGCCTGCCTGGCGCGAAGCTGGTGAGACCTGCCACGTGACGGACAAACAGAGAAAGGAACTTTTCGAGTGGCTGCTGTGGGTGAACAATCACCCATGGTTATCGGTCACTGGTGCTGCAGCGAATCCTGAGTGGTCCAGTGAAGACTTCTACTTTGCGCGATAATCCAGACGCACACGGGGCCGAAAAGCTCGATAAGGAATACACGCGGCGCTTGGCCCCAAAGGCCACTCCTCTAGAGGATGCTCGAGCCAACTCAGCCCGGCATTCCGAAAGCAAGCGCGGTTGCGTTCAATGAGGGGGACAATGCCGCACGCCTCGGTGCTTCGCTATCGTATCCGAACGAAAGGCGAGATGGGCACCGCTTGTAGCATCCTTGAGCCGGTCTGGGCTAAATGACCATTCGATGCGGCACCATCGCACCGAGATTAGCACCTGCAGGCATAGCCAGGCTGCTTCCGCCACGCGAATATCTCCCGCAGCGGCGACCACCGCAAGCTACCGTTCGACGGCCAGCCGATCGGCAAGCTGGCAGAAACGGTCGGTTTCGCACTGTCGAGCAGCGATTCTAGTCGATCCAGACACAACCGTTTACGCTGTCTGCACCGCCGCCGTCGTCGCCCTTCGCCAAGGCGCCGAGCTCGCCAGCAGGCCAAAGCCGATCAGCCCGATGGCACCATCGACGATCAAGGCCATGCCGTCGCCGGTGCCAACCACGATAGGATGCGCGAGGGCAAGGGCGATCAGCAGTGCACCCGTTCCGGCCCGGCCAATTTGCGATAGCGCGGAGGGTGACCATACAGCTGCCATCCCAAGCGCTGCGAGGCTGACTGCGACCCACGTCCAGATCGGGGCAATCAGCGATGTGGTGAACAAAGCGACGAGGGCAGCAGTCGACAGCGCCAAGGGTTGCCCCCACACGGTCGCCGTCCAGATACGTTCCCAGCCCGGCGCGGGCCTGCCCTTGTCGCGTCGGCGTGCAAGCCAGATGGTTACGCCACCCGCCGCGAGATAAGTCAGGCCGAAGCCCAGCAGCGCATAGGCGATCTTGACGACACCGCCGCCGAACCAGCCGAAATGCAGCTGGCCGAGCGATCCTAAAATCTGTTGGCCGACATTGTTCTGTGCCGCCTGCTGTTCATAGTAGATAGTTCCGGCGCGGTCGAAAGCATATGTGTCGCTATTGGCGATCCGGGATGTGCTGCTCTCGATGTCGAACATCGCTGCTGCACCTTGCTCGGTCGGATGCTCGACCATGACGTAGCTGATGCGGCCGTCCGGCGCTCGTTCGGCCACAGTGGCGAAAAGCGGCCGCAGGTCGATCGGCGGAGCGGACCGCATATCATCTGCCGGATGCGGCGGCGTGAAGATGGCATAAACCTTGGCCGTATCGCCCTGGAACACGGCAATGCCGACGGCTCCGATGATGATGGTGCTGAGCCCGAGCAGCGCACCTGTCAGCGAAATCGTGACATGGAAGGGCAGCGCCCAGATGCCGAGGCGATTATGCAGATCAGCTTCCTGCAGCCGCCGCGAACCGCCAATCCGCAGGTGAAAGGCGTCACGGAAAATGCGCGGATGCGCGAGCACGCCGGAGATCAGCGAGGAGAGCAGCGCAACGCCGCTCAGCCCGACGATCAGGATGCCCCAGCTTTGCGGCAAGTGCAGGTTGATGTGCAGGCGGGTAAGAAAATGCGTCCAGCTCTCGCGCAGCTTTCCGGTGATGCGTCCCGCGCTGTCGACGATCCAGTTTGTCCGCGTGCCATCCTCGGCAGTCACCCGCACGGACGGCCAGGGGCGGTCCTCGCTCGGCATCAGGATGAACACCTGCTCAACGGCCCCTTCGGTGCGCGTCAAAGCCTCGCGATAAGCCGACTGAGCGGCCTCGGCGGAGAGGTTCTCCATCCGCTCGACGCCCGGATTTTCCCAGCGATAGAACTCGTTGGCGAAGACGACCGTCGCCCCCGTAAGGCACACGAGATAGAGCAGCGCGGCAAAGGCGAGGCCCAGCCCGCTATGTCCCTTGAGCACGGCACGCACGAGGTCCGGTGACGGGAAGCCCGCCCGCTTTTTGCTCTTCGTCATGTCAGCCCTTTCAGCATGGCCGTCCCGAAGCCGATGATGGCCGTTCCTACAAGCACGGCCGTCGCGCGCAGGATGCGGCTGTCGGCCAGGGTCCACGCCATTGCGCTGCCCCAGGCCAGAGGCACGATCAGTCCGCCGATCAGCAGCCGCGTCTGTATTTCGCCGGGCGCCCAGACGGCATAGCTGATCCCCAATCCCATCGCCGCCACCATGCCGATGGGGCCAGCAAGCGACCAGCGCAGCGCGGTACGCCATTTGCTTGACGCCCGTTCGGCCGGTTCCGGGGCCAGCCCTTCCCGCCCGGTACGGCGTGCCCGAGCCGGGCGAAGCGTATAGCCCGAAGCAACGAGGCCCAGTGCCACAACGGACACAAGCGTCACGGCAATGAAGGGACCGCGCGCCTCACCCAGCACCCATGCCGGCCACAACAGGGTAGCGCCAAGCAGGGCGAGCCCGATCCAGCGCCAGCGACCCTTGGCCTCGCCCCCCTTCAAGCGCCATGCGCGCCGCAGCGACCAGATGCCAACGAGGCTGCCGACCGCGATTGCTGCCGTCACGCCAAGGAAAACCGCGTCACTCAAAATCCGGCCTCCAGCACCACACCGATGCTGCGTGGCGCACCGATTATGGCGAAGTTGATTGAGTCGTTGACGTATTGATCGTATTTCTCGTCGAACAGGTTGTTGGCGAACAACGACAGACTCCAGTGATCCGCTTCATAGCCGATCCGCGCATTGACGAGCGTGCGCGCCCCGACACGGCTGTTCGTTTGCGGGACCAGGACGTTCGTCATCACCGCGCTGCGATAGCTGGCGTTGACATTGGCGTTGAGTCCGCCGCCCAGCCGGACATTGGCACCGCCCGACAGCGTCCATTCGGGCGCATAGGTGAATTCCAGGCCGGAGAGGTCGGTGATCGAGCCGACATCGGTCACGAATTCGTCGAACTTCGTGTGCGTGTTTCCGACGCTCGCATACCAGTCGAATGCGGACGAGACACGATGCGCCAGTTCCAGCTCGAAACCGTAGACATGCGACTTGCCGGCGTTGACCGTGTGCTGGTCATAAGTGCCGTTACCGAAGTTGGCGAGGGTCTGCTGGTCGGTCCAGTCGATGTAAAAGGCATTGGCGTTGAGCGTCAGCCGGCCATCCAGCCAGGTCGAACGCAGGGACAGTTCGTAGTTCCAGGTAAATTCCGGATCGTACGCGAACAGTTCGGAGCGGGCCGTGTTGAAGCTGCTCCCGCCCGAGCGATAGCCGCGCTGCACGACGAAGGCAGTGGCGAGATCGGGCGTCCATGCCATTTCGATACCGGCCTTGGGCAGGAAGGCATCGAAATTTCGCGTGCCCGCCGGAGCGGAACCGTTGGCATCCGCAACGAACCCGAGTACGGCGCCGTTCACGGCTGTGATGACTGGAGCGAGACTCGCGCCGAATGCCGCCGGATCCGGCAGGGAGCCGACAAAGGTCGCGATCGCGTCACCGCCGATTGTGTTGCGCTCATGGTCGTAACGGAAGCCGCCGAGCAGCGAGAGCCGGTCGGTGAGGCGATAGCGCGCATCGGCAAAGACGGCCATAGTCTCGACGCTGGTGGGGAGGTCTGAGGTATAATCGACCGGAATATAAGGCAGCGCGGCAACATAGAGCGAAGCCACCTGCGCTGCCGTCTCTGCACCCAGGTTGCCGGCCAGCAGGTTGGCGATCGTTGCTTCGGGTGTCGGCACCAGGGTGACCTGATGCGCCTGCCGATATTCATCGCGATTATAGTAGAACAGCCCGACAAGACCGCTCAGCCGATCGCCCTCATAATTGAGGCGCAATTCCTGCGTGACCGTCTCGCTCCCTCCGGCGATGTCGCTATAAGCCCTGCTGGCGGCCGAGTAATCGCCGTCAAACTTGCGGATGAAATCGGTGTCGGTCCACGTGCCGAGCGCGCTGAGCGAGAGGCCGCCACCCAGATCGTAGCGCAGGTCCAGCGTCACCTGATCGTTATTGACATCGCTGCTGTTGGGATAGTCGGACGGGTTCGATCGCGTATCGAAATAGTCGCCGTTCGACCGATCGACGTAGGCGAACAGATAGCCGCTCCGGGTCTCGAAATGATGATAGTTAAGCCGCGCCTCGAACCCCGGCAGCGCCGAGGGGCTCCACAGCAGCTTGCCTCGCAGCGAGATCGAATCCACCGGATTTTCCGGCACCTCGCGCGTCGTGTTGTAGATATAGCCATCGGAATCCCGCTTTTCCGCCGAGACGCGGAAAGCCAGTTCGTCCGATACGAGCGGCCCGCCGCCTGCGACGGCAAACTGGGTTGTGTCGAAGGAAGAAACGAGCGCGCGGCCCTTCGCGTCCCAGTAGAATGTCGGGTCCTGCGTGCGGATATGCACCGCGCCGGCCAACGCATTGAGACCTTGAATCGTGGATTGCGGGCCGCGGAAGATTTCGACCTGCGCGACGTCCCACATATCGGTCGGACCTTGAGCGAGCACATCCGGCTGGATTGGTGCGCCGTCGACGAACACCGTGGCCGTCGCAGCATAACCGCCGCCAGAAACACCGTTCTGGTCAATGCCGCGAATGGAGAAACCTGAGGCGCCATAGGTCTCGGACACATTGGCCATGCGCTGATAGACTTCCTGGATGGTCAGGATATTCTCATCGGCAATCCGCTCATCGGTAAAAACGGCTACAGATGCCGTCGTTTCCTGCAGGCTGCGCGAAGCCTTCTCACCCGTGACGATAATTTCCGTTGGCTGTTCAGGAGCCGCAACTTCCTGCGCAAGCGCTGCGGGAGCGAAGGCCATGACGGCGAGTAGCGACGACGTTAGCAACCAATTTGTGTTCATTTTCCCCCCTGAGGTCTGGACGGGAGGGCCTCTATGAACTTCGATAATGCGAGTCAAATTCAAATATGGCTTGGGAGCGCTTGTGCAGCAAAGTGTGCCCCCCTATGCCATATCCCGCTAGTGGGATACCGGCCCGAAGGCTGCAGCCTCGCGATCGCTGAGGATCATGGTCGGATCGTGTGCGAGATGTTTGCAAGTTATCTGGATCTGGGAAGTGTTCCTGAAAGCGGAAGGGAATGGCGCCTCGCTGCGCATGCCGGTCAAGCGCAAGCTGTTCGGAGCTCGTTACCGGGCTGGTGGTTGATGCGAGTTAACTCGGGCCCAGCGCTCAATGTCACTGACATAGGTGCGGTGTATCGCCGCTCGGTCGGTATACTCTTCCTGGCTCCAACCTTTTCGCATCGCGAAGTCGTCGCACGTTTCGGCCAAGGCACAAGCAAACGTCCACGCCCAGCTTCTATAGCCAGGGCTCTAACTCTCAAAATGGAGCACTTTCTTGGGACCAGGTCACTTCATGTACCTCCACGAGTACCCTCACTCTAACTAGAGAGATCTCAAAAGGACAAAAATTTGGCGGTGGTCGCTCTCTTTAACCTCGCTGTCATGATTGTCTTCGCTCAACATTCTTGTCTGCCATGGCAATCGCTACCAGTTCGCACAGACATGTGACCACTGGACCATTCGCAGCAGAGGTTTCCGGCGAAGTTGTCCTTGGCTAGAAGTATGTTTTGATCAGCGTCTGCGTTAAGTTGCACCAAGCTTTGTTGATCTTGGCTAATCAACAACCCGCTCACGCCAACTTCACATCCTCAGTTTCCGCTGCGCGCTACCGTCTCCGCCAAAGATCGAAGCGGTCTTTATAACGGGGCTGAAATCGTCCAGCGGAAGGTCATAGAGAGCGTTTACAATCGGATACTGGGTTGGCATCTGCTCCCAGCTCGCCTGCGTGAAGGCGAATTGCCCCTCCCCGATTTCGGTTGACTGGACTTGCGGTTCGGGACCGTCCGGAACAGTGATGGTGAGGTAATGCGCGTCCGAGTAGTCGGGCTTACCTGTCGCAGGAATATACTTTTCGAACACCATCGGCTCTGGCGCAGGTGCCTGCGCCAAAGTCTCGAAGCCGGACGCGCGGAAGTCGAAGAAGCAGTGCCCATCCCACGACGAGGTGACCTTCGCGCTTCTATCTGAGGGATCCGAAACCGAAATGTCAGCGAACAGTTTGGGCCAGCCCAGTTCTTCCCGTCCAGTGATGATGGGGTCAGCCATATTCTCCCAGACAACCGGTACGAAATGACCGGCGCATTGCGTCTCTGTCTCAATCCACCTCGCGGGGATGCGGACCATAAGAATGTCGTAGCCACGACCGGCGAGCCAGCCGATCTTGAAGAAGCTCATGATACAGACCTCGATGCGAGGCTCGCCATCCAGCCTCAGGCCATCAGGCAAGAAAGCACCCAACCGCTCCGCCTTTGTGCGCGCGGAAATCGTATATGAGACGACCTCCTTCTCGTACCGTCTGTGACGCTGGTCGGCCGGCAGATTGCGAGGACCCGGCGCGGGACCGAAGTGTCGCGGCATACGATACTTCGGATCTAGGCTCTGATCCCCGTTTGGCATCATGCGACCGCGTGATCGAAAACGGCGCTCACCGAGCCGAGCCGTCAACGACCTGCTGCTCTATCGCACCGAACGGGGAATTGCCGTCCACGCCGCGGCCTTCCATGCGAACTTTGTCTCCATACGTCATGAAGGAGGTGGAAGCAGGTCCCTTGTCACGGATCATCTCGATCGCGCGCACTTCGGAAATGCAGCTGGAGCCGACTTCGGCGTAGTTTGCGTTGGAGACCGTGCCCGATCCGATAATCGTGCCGGCGGCAAGATCACGGGTGTAAGCGGCGTGCGCGACGAGATCGTGGAAGCCCACGCTCATCTCCCGGCCGTTTGCCCTGCCAAACCATTTGCCGTTCCAGTCGATCTCGAGATCGAGGCAGACCCGGCCATCCTTCCATCCTGCCCCGAGGTGTTCGGGCGTTATGGCGAAGGGTGCCATCGAACAGGCCGGTTTGGCCTGCACCCAGCCGAAGCCTGTCTTCATCTCTACAGGCGCGATAGTGCGAAGCGACCAATCGTTGATCTGCACGATCAGCTTGATGTGCTTCATCGCCTCGGCTGGCGTCGTGCCCATCGGCACATGGTCGACGATGACCCCGAATTCCCCCTCGAAGTCGATGCCGTGATCGGTGCTAGGTAAGGGCACATCCTCGGTAGGACCAAGGAAACGGTGAGACATCCCCTGATACATCAGTGGTTTGTCGTTCTCGATGGGATCGTGACCGAGAGCGATCTGCATCAGGTCGGCGTGGTTCTGGAAGGCAGAGCCGTCCAGCCACTGCCAGGTGCGCGGCATGGGTGCCAGCAATTGCACCGGATCGAGAGTTTCGCCCTCCCCCTGCTCCAGTCGCTGCGCCAGCATGGCGAGCGTTGGTTCAGCGGCTTTCCAATCCTCCATCGCGGCAAGCAGGCTCGGCAGCTGCGGGGCAGCCGCAAGACAGCGCGAGCCATCGGCAGATATGACCACCAACTCTCCGTCAGGTTTGCCGTTTTCGCGCGTGGCCAGCCTCATGCGAGTCCCTCCTCGAAAGCGCCGTCGATAAGGATGAATGCGATGCGGCAGTTCTTGTCGGTCCGGTTTGCCCAGCCGTGATTGGTGCCGCGCTGGATTATGATGTCGCCTGCGCGGCAGACAGTTTCGCCTTCGTCAACGATCAGCACGAGTTCACCCTCCAGCACGATGCCATAGTCGACGGTCTGCGTGCGGTGCATGTGCGCGTGTCGTGAACCGGCACCTGTGTGAGACGATGCGTCGGCGGCGCCGATTTCTTCAAAATGCGCACGCGCTTCTTCCGGCGTCTTGTTCGCCATGTTCGGATCGTCTGGCGGGATATCGAGCACACGGATGCGCGTGCCGTTCTTCGGCGGAGCCAGCTTGATGCCCTCTTCCGCTGGTTCGCCACTGGCTGCATCGATATGCGCGGGCGTGTCGGTCGTGTTCCAAACCTCGTGGAACATCGGGCCGCTCTCGCCGCCGATCCTTTGGTAGCGGCGCACCGGTCCATCTTCCTGGATGATCGCCTGGCCGCTGGAATTGTGTCCGGTGACGATGCGCCGGGTTGGTCCTGTCAGTTTTGTCATTGAGTCTTCCTCACTCTGTCTTGCCGGGCACCCGCGGCTGGAAAAACAACCCGCGCGCCTTGAGTTCGTCTTGCGCCTTCTCCTCGCGCCTCAGCGCAGCGAGCGCGCTCGGGCGCTCGCAAGCCTTGGCATAATGCCGCTGCAACCCCGGATAATCGCTATGGTCGAAACCGACACCGGTGATACGGAACCATATCCAGGCGAGATAGGCGTCGATGATCGACCAATCATGCCCCAACATCCAGGGCTGCACGTCCAGTCGCTTTTCGAGCGGAGCGAGTTGCAGCGCCAGTCCTTCGGCGGCCTTTGCGCGTACACGCGGCGAATCTTCGGCTGAAGTGGAAATCATCGGCGCCATGACGAAGCGCGTCACCAAGGGATGCAGGTCGCTGGAACAGCGGAACAGCTCGGCCAATATCCTTGCGCGCCCGAGGGCATCGCCAGGCCGCGGCAATAAATTAGCGTGGGGATGGGTATCCGCCAGATAGCTCAGGACGGCTCCGTTCTGGACGATCACACCGTCCGCCGTTTCCAGCGCCGGAACCTTGCCTGAAGGATTGAGGGAGAGAAACTCGGGCTGCCGATGCTCACCCGCCATGAAAGCGATCAGCCGTGTCTCGAAAGGCTCACCGATTTCTTCCAGCGCTGTGAGCGTTACGCGCGCGCATGTGTGCGGGGCGAACCAGAGAAGGGGGCTGCTGCTCACGTCGCCAGCCTTGCTTTCGACTTGGCCGAGAACATCGCCAGCACCGCACCGATGCCGGCGACGAAGGCATAGATCATCAACGCTTGCGTCAGGCTACCGGCGAGACCCGAAAAGGCAGCGAGAAGCAGTGGAGCAAGGAACTGTGCCAGAAAGAAGGATCCCGTCCACAGTCCCATCCCCCGGCCACGCATCGCTGCCGGAAGTGAACGCATAGTCCAGGCGAGCATGTTGGGCAGCATCAGGCCGCTGCCAAAGCAGACAAGCGCGGCAAAGGCAGCCATGAGGAACAGATCGGGTGCAAGAACGACACCCGCGTAACCCACGCTCGCAACCGCCAGCCCGAACGACAGCAACTTCGGCCCGGCGCGCTTGCTGCTTCGGTGAAAGGCAAACGATCCAATCGCGACCGCGACATTGCAAAGGGCTCCGAACAAGCCGATCTGCGCCGGGGACACTGGCCGGGAGGCCTCGAGGATGGGTCCGAGCTGCACGCTTACGGTGTAGAAGATTATCCCGACCCCGAACGTGATCACGGCCAGCGGCAGGATCACGCGGTAAGGAAAGGCTTGCCGTGCGTCTGCGGGTCCGATCGCCGCCTTCGCCGGTTCGAAAAGGCCAATCGCCGCGACCAACGCAATCGGCAGGGCCAGCAGATAGAGCAGGAACGGTCCTCTCGATCCCAGCAGTTCGCCGAGCAAGCCACCGAGGGCGATCAAGACGATCGCGGCGACGCTGCCAACTGCGATCTGCAGTGCGATCCATCGTTCCCGGCGCTCCCCGGCAAAATAATCGCCGATGAGGACGGTCGCGAGAGTCATGATGACAGCTTCCACCATGCCCAGCGCGAAGCGGGCCGCGATGATCTGGAACAGATCGTCGAGAAACCACGGCAGGATGCCGAACGCGGCGTAAAGCAGCAGTGACCAGATCATCATCTGTTTGCGCCCGATCCTGTCGCTGAGCCAGCCTGCCACAGGCGAGAACAAGGCGACGCACAGCGCGGGTATGGTTAGCGCCATCGGCACCAGGAACTCATTCCCCGGCACGCCCGCGAATTCGCCAAGCAACAGCGGCAGGACCGGGATCAGCGACACGATCGCCATGATCGGCAACACAGCGGTTGCCAGCAGGATGAAGCCTTGGCGCTTTCCTGCCTCGCGCGCCTCGTGTTTGTCGATCATGGCGTTAGGTCCTCTCCCAGCCATTGCGCTATGCGGTATGGCCGCCCAGCGTTTCGGCGAACCAGTCCGCAATCAGGCTGCAGCCATAGCTCATATTGTCGGCGCCGACATGCTCCACCCCGCCCTCGCGTTCGGTGAAGATCACCTTCTCGCGGCGCGGGGAATTGACGAGCTGGTCGTAGAGATCATCGGCATATTTGGGCCTGATCTGCCGGTCGTGCGCGCCGTGAGTGACGAGGAAGGGCACCTTGATCCGGTCCATGTGACCGTTGAGGTTCATGTCGGTCGACTTCTCCAGGAAATCATCCTGATCCTTCGCGCCAAATGCCCAGTGGACGTGCGCCCAGTAATGCGGGACGGGATTCTCGCCTTCGCGCTCCATCCGCTTGTCCTGCACCTCACGCCAGTTGTGGTTCGCGCCCCATACGGCGCCGCTGGCAAATCGCGGTTCGTAGGCAACCGCACGCGGAGCAAAGTGCCCGCCTAGCGAGATACCGGTCATACCGATGCGGGCGTTGTCGACTTCCGGCTGCTGTTCCAGCCAGTCGACCGCCTTGCTGGCCCAGCTTTCGGAATGCGGATCGACGGGCAGGTTCTGCAGGCGCAGCGCCTCGCCAGTGCCGGGCTGATCGACGCAGAGTGTCGAAATACCGCGGCGCGCCAGCGCTTCTGGCAAGCGAGACCAGTAAAGCAACTCCTTGGAGCTATCGAGGCCGTTGCAATAGACCACGCAGGGCCGCTCCCCCTCGCCCGGCGCGCGGGTGAACAGCGCCGACATCGTCCCCTTCTCGAGCGGAATTTCCACGCGCTCGCGATTGATGTTGCCTAATTGGGTCGAGCGATCGAAAGTCTCGCGAGCGAGCGCGTAGGTTTCCTCGCGGCCCTTGGTGCCGTGGCCCTGCATCCGCTCGGCCACGAGCAGGTAAAGCGAGGCGCGTTCCATCTTGTCGGAAGCAGAGAAGGCGCGGCCCTTCTCCTCGTCCTCCTTCGCCAGTTCGAGCAGCTTGTGGCCCATTGCGGCCCAGGCCCGCATGAATTCGGGCGTGCCGGCATCGGCGCCGTTGTCAGCCGCATCGAGGATCGGCTGGCACATGTCGACGATCTCGCCGATGCGCCCGCCGCTTTCCATCGCGATGGCGACGCTGAGGTTCCAGATATAGTTCTTGAAAGGAGAGTAAAGTGCCACGCGATCAAACCTCCGCCGGCTTGAAGAGACAGGGATCGGGCGCCGCTTTGGGCATAGTCTGCGGGCCACCTACGCCGATGCCCCACTGGTCCATGACCCGCGGCTCCGGCTTGTATACGGTCGGCTCCCAAGTCTCGAAATCGACCTCCTCCAGCTCGGCGGTGTATTCCACTGCGAACCCGCCCGGCGTGCAGAAATAGCTGAAGGTGTTGTCGCCCGCGGTATGGCGTCCCGGCCCCCACTTGATGTCGATGTCGCGCTGCTTGAGGCGCGAGACCCCGCGCAGCATGTCATCCGCGCCCAGCATATCGTAGGCAACGTGGTTCAGGCAGGGTGGCCCCGGCAGCAGAGCGACGCGGTGGTGCGCGCTGTTGCAGCGCAGGAAGCACATGAAGTCGCCCAGCCAGTCGCTGACCTTGAAACCCAGAACATCGGTGAAGAACTTCACCGCCGCCTGATGATCGGGCGAATGCAGCACGATGTGGCTGATCTTCACCGGCAGCCCTTCCCACCGCTCCATCGCCCGCTTGTCGAGCTTCTCGACATCGGCCGAAATCTCGAAGGGAAGGCCGTCGTGGGAGAAGAAGCGGAAGCCATAGCCGCCGCCCGGCCCATCGATTGCGCGCGGCTCGTGAACGATCTTGCAGCCTGCTTCGGAAACCTTGGTGTGCAGGTTGTCGACATCTTCCCGGCTGTCCGCCGCCAGCGCGATCACCTCGATGCAATTGGTGCCGGTGTCGTGCAGGCGCACGACGTGGTGCTCATCATGCCCATGGGTCTTGAACCAGGCCATGCCCTCGGCGTCGGCGACCTCAACGAGGCCCCAGTCCTCGGCATAGAACTTCCGCTCCGCGTCGAAGTTCTCGACGCCATATCCGACGTAGCGGATTTCAGTTACTCGGCTCATTACTAAGTCCCTCGATAGAATGAAGTTCAGATCGGCTCCGCGGTGATTTCGAACATCTCCGCGGTGGCCTTGTGGTTATCGACTGCCGGGCCCTTGCCCAGCTGTCCGTGACAGATGGCAAGCGAGCTCTCGACGATGTACTTGCAGCGCTCGAAACGGCGCTCGCGGTAGGCTTCGAAGGCCTGTTGCGGCGTGTCCGCCTTTGCCAGCTCTTCGGCCAGCACGATGCTGTCCTCGATTGCCATGCCGGCGCCCTGGCCCAGATGTGGTGTCGTGGCGTGGACGGCATCGCCGAGCAGCACCACCCGGCCCTTGCTCCATGGGCCATAAAGCATCATGCCTTCGAGCGGGCGATAGACCACGCCCTCATCGTCGGTAATCGCTTCTGCCATTTCGCGGATCGTGGGCGCAGTATTTGCCAGCTTCTCGCGCATGACCTTTGCCAGCCCCTGCTTGTCGTACCACGGATTGCCGGGCTCCGGCGTTGTCACGTACATGTACATGAGTTCCGAACTGATCGGCACGAGGCCAATCCCGGTCGGACCGTTATAGACATGCAGTGAATCGAGATCGGCCGGGCGCGGCAAATTGTAGCGCCACACAGCCTGCCCTGTGTATTCCGGCTTTTCGGCGTCGGGCATGACCTTGTGCCGGGTATCCGAATAGACGCCATCGGCGCCGATCACGATGTCATAACGCCCCTCGCTGCCGTCGGAGAAGCGGACCGTGACGCCCTCGCCATCGTCATCGATACTCTCGGCGGTTACACCGAGGCGAACGTCCGCCCCTGCTGCGATCGTGCGAGCGCCCAGCACCTTGTGCAGCGCAGGGCGACCGATGCCGACATTGGCGGGATAGCCCTCCACCAGCCGCGGGCTCGGCACCTTGGCGACCTGCGTTCCGTCTGGCGCGTGGATGGCAACGAAATCGAAGCCGACCGCTGCATCCATGTAATCGTCGAGCAAGTCGAGCGCCTTCATGGCACGCAAGACATTGCTCTGCTGGATGATCCCCACGCCGTATACGGCCCACGCAGGATCCTTCTCGATCACAGTGACCGAATGGCCATCGCGGCGCAGCGCAATCGCCGAGGTCAACCCGCCGATGCCGCCGCCAATAATTAGTACGTCGAGGTTTTTCATAACTCAGAATGCATCCATGTCATCGGCTATCAGGAAGGCCCCATCATAGGTTTCTGCGATTTCCTCGAGATAGCGCATGTGTGCGGGCTGGTTCTTTTCCCAGCCCGAGAAGTGCGTGACGACGACCGAACCGACGTCGGCACGAGCGGCGAGATCGCCCACCTGCGTGGGCGAAAGGTGATGATCGGCAAGGTGCGATTGCATGGCACGCGAAACGGCTGCAGGAATGCCGGGATTGGCCTCCAGCATCCGTTCGATCGTAAGCGGGATGTCCATCATTTCCACGACCAGAAGATCGGCGCCGCTTGCCAGCTGCTCCACCGCATCGCTCGGCCCGGTATCGCCGGTGTAAACGATGGATCGGTCCGGCAGGTCGAAGCGATAGGACAGCGACTCGAAGCGATCTGCAAGCTCGCTCCCTTCGGGGAAACTGTAATGCGTGTTCTGCCGGACGTTCACGGTCATGCCGCCTGTCTCGATACTGTCCCCGTCCCGCAGTTCGACCACGCGGATACCAGCGCGGTGATCGACCGGCGCCGCACCCGCAACACCATAATTCGCCGTCGCGCCCGGTTCCATTGCGGTTAGGATGCCGTCGACCAAATGCTGCGTTCCGGGCGGGCCGTATATCGTCAGCGGATCGCTGCCATTGGTCTGGAACCGCAATCCCAAAATCCCCATCAAACCAGCCGTGTGGTCGAAGTGCAGGTGGGAGATGAATATCCCGTCGATCATCTTGGTCTGCACGCCAGCCTTGCCGCTCTGCCCGGCCGCCCCGTCGCCGACATCGACGAGATAATCTCGCCCGCCGAAACGAAGCAGGTTCGCGGGCTGGGAGCGGGTCGAACTGGTCACCGGTCCTGCCGCCGTACCGAGCGTGATCCAGATGCCGTCGCCATCCTGCACCGCATCCTGTGCTGTCGCCGGAGTGAGAGACAGCGACAGGGCCGCGGTTGCCGCCAGGAGTTGCGTAAATCCTTTCATCATCAGAAATCGTACCCGACCCGGACACCGAAGGTGCGCGGCGGCTCAAACTTCGGCGAGGCCACATTGGCGGCACCAAGCTGGTAAAGCGAGCGCATGGCCTCGTCGGTGAGGTTGCGCACGAACACGCTGGCCGTGAAGCCCTTGTCGTATGGCACCAGCGAGATACTCGCGTCGATCGTCACGTCTTCGCCCGCATTGCCCGTGGGCAGATAGTTGAAGCCGATCACCCTCTCGCTGCGATAGCGCCCGTCGAGCGTGGCAATCACCTCGAAATCGCGCATCTCGAAGGTCTGCTGCACTCCAAGGTTGATCGTCCAGTCGGGCGCATTGAGAGCGGGCCTGCCCGAACAATCGATGGTGAAGCTGCGCTGCGCTCCCAGGTTCTGGGTGTAGTCACAACCGGTGATCGGCGTCAGGAAGTTGGGTGGATCGGTATCGTCGGAAAGATCTACCTGATCATAGACGAATGTATCATACGTCGCGTCGAGGTATTGGACACCGCCGCGCAGCAGGGTCGTTTCCGTCAGCAAGGCCTGGAAATCGACCTCCGCCCCCTTGATCGAGGATTGCCCCACATTGCGAGTGTAGAACGAATTGTTGCCGCGATCATCGACGCCCAGGGCCGCAAGCTGCTGTCCGCGATAATCCCAATAGAACGCCTCGAAGTTCAGTTGCAGGCGATTGTCGAAGAAGCTGTTCTTCGATCCGATGGTGTAGGCATCGATATATTCCGGATCGTACTCTTCCTGCCCGAAAGTGAGGTTGAACCCGCCGGCGCGGAAGCCCGTTTCGAAGCTGGCGTAGATGAGGTTATCGGGCGTCGCGTCATATTCCAGCGCAGCGCGCCAGGTGATCTCGTCGTCGCCCGAAGTGCGCTCGATCTCGGTCGGCGTGTTGATGAGCAGCGCCTGCGGACCCGTAGGGCCGAACGGCCCGTAGGGAAAAGCGCCGTAGGGCACGGGGCGGTCTAGCGGAGAACCCGCAGGGAAGAGCGCCGGATCGAGCTGCTCCAGACTGTCGCGCAAGGTCAGGCCGACCGGGATGGTGGGCACTTGCTGGCAACTGGGCGGTCCGAACGCGGATTCCCTCAGGCAAACGCCGGTCGTGCTGATAGAAAGCGCGTCGATCGAACGGCTTTCGTCGGTGTAGCGTATTCCGCCGACGACGCGGAAATCGTCGGTGACGCTATAACTCGCGCGCGCGAATACGGCGGCGGATTCGGTCGTGCTGGCGAAATCCTGGAAGGAAACGGTCGAGAACTGGTTGTAGGAATTCAGCCCCTCGACGCTTTCGTCGAAGTAGTAGGCACCCAGTAGCCATTCGAGCGGACCGGTATCGCCCGAAAGCCGCCCTTCGATGCTGAACTGTTCGGCCTTGTCTTTGTTGAGACCAGACTTGAACGGCGCGCCGTTGAACTGGTTGTCGAGCTCCGACTGACGATAGGCCGGTATGACGACCAGGTCGACCCCGCCGAGATCGAGGTTGAACTCGGCGTTGACGCCCCAGTATTTATCGTCCCGATAAGGGTAATCATACCCCTCCACCGGCGAGTACAGCGGCGCAGCGGTGGCGTTGTCCTCGATAAATTCAAGCGTTTCCGGTGAGAAAAGACCAGTGAACGGCTCGCGCACCGAAGGCGGGGCAGCGATGAACTGCCAGTTCGGCACAGTGGCATCGGGCGTGAATGGGGCGAATGTGTAGACGCCATCGACATCGACGCCGGGGCCGGTGCCTTTCTGCGTCGAATAGTCGGCCGACAGGCGGATATCGGCGGCCGGCGAGATTTCGAAGAATATCTGTCCGCGCAAGGCGAAGTCTTCCTTCTCGCCCGTTCCGTCGTCGTAATATCCGTCCCGCTCCGAATAGGTGGTCGCCATCCTTACGGCCACCCGGTCGCTCACGGGCAGGTTGACGACACCGGTCGTCTCTATCGCTTCGTAATTGCCGTATTGCGCACTCAGGCTACCTTCCAGCACACCGAGGCGCGGCGCGTTGGGAATGACATTGACCGCACCGCCGGTCGCGTTGCGACCGTAGAGCGTGCCCTGCGGCCCCTTGAGCACTTCGACCCTGTTTACGTCGAGAAACGAGGCCACGGTCGATGACGGGCGCCCAATATAGACACCGTCCAGATTGAAGGCGACCGCCGGGTTCGTGTAGCCGTTGTTGGCAAAGTTGCCGACGCCGCGGATGAAGTAGCCGACGTTGGCGCCGCCCGCCTCGGGCACGTAAAGCGCGGGCGCGACCTTGTTCAGCTGGGTCGCGTCGACGACGCCGGTCCGCTGCAGCTCATCGCCGCTTACAGCGTTGATTGGAATTGCCGCATCCTGCAGACTCTCTTCACGGCGCTGCGCGGTCACGGTGATGACGTTAAGCCCGGCTGAGCGCTCCGCCCCTGCGCTTTCAGCCTGCGTGTCTTGAGCCAGGGCCATCTGGCTCGTTAACGCTATCGCTATCGCCGATGTGGCGACTAGAAATTTCTGCATGACTCTCTCCCGGTGAGGCTGCTTCGAAGCACCTCGTCGCCCACGTTTCTCACCCGAGCGGTTATTTAGTCCAATTTTTTGTTTTCATCGAAATCCATCACTGATATCGATGGTTTATGCGGCTCGACAATTTCGACCTGAACTTGCTCGTCGCGTTCGATGTCCTCATGCAGGAGCAGAGCGTGACACGGGCTGCCAATCGGCTGAACGTCACGCAGTCGGCGATGAGCGCTTCGCTGAAACGTCTGCGGGAGAGCTTTCAGGACGACATTCTGTCGCAATACGGCAAAAAGCTGATCCCCACGCCGTTCGCGCTGGCCTTGCAGCCGGAGATCGCGGAGACAATTTTCGAACTGCGCGCCCTGATCGCCCGCCAGGGCCGGTTCGATCCCGGTCGCTCCGAACGCCATTTCCGTGTTGCCGCGTCCGATTACGTAACGACTGTGCTGCTTGCACCACTGGTGAACACGCTCCTGTCGGAAGCGCCGGGCATTGCCTTCAGCTTCGAACTACCGAGCCCGGCTCAGCAAGTTGCGCTTGCCAATGGAGAGCTGGACCTGCTGCTGACGCCGGAAGCGTTCGTGCACCCCGATCACCCGTGCGAGCTGGTTTTCGAGGAGCAGCACGTGACCGTGGGCTGGACCGGTAATCCCACGACCGATGCCCCTCTTTCGAAACAGGCTTTCGAAGACGCCGGCCACGTGGCGGTCAGCGTCGGCCGTCAGTTCACATTCGCGGAGCAATGGTTCAGGAGCCAGGGCATCGAGCGGCGTATCGTGGTGCGTGCCCCCTCGTTCATCCAAGCGCCTCACCTGGTCCCGGAGACGAAGCTGCTGTGCGTGATGCACGAAAGATTGGCGCGGCTGATGGCCACGCGCCTTCCGCTGCGCGTGCTCGAGATGCCTTTTGCGATGCCACCGATGCGCGAGATGATGCAGTTCCATGCCACGCGGGAAGCAGATCCCGGCCTTCTGTGGCTGCGTGAGAGGATTGGCAGGGCCGCCGCAACGCTCTGACGTGCGCGACCCTCGGCAAACTCCCTGCCCTAGCCTACCGCTGCGGGCAGCCAGAGCGAAAGCCCTGGCACACAAATCACGAGCAGGAGCGCGACCAGAAGAGCAATGTAGAACGGCCAGATGGTCTTCAACGCCTGACCGATCTGTATGCCCTGCGCCGCGCAACCCACGAACAGCACCGAACCGACCGGCGGGGTCAGCAGCCCGATACCCAGAGCCAGCATCAGCATGACGCCGAACTGTACCGGGTCCATCCCAACCTCGGTGGCGATCGGCAGGAAGATCGGCGTGGTAATCAGGATCAGCGGGGCCATGTCCATGAAAGTGCCCAGCACGAGCAGCATGACGGCGATCAGGATCAGGGTAAGCAACGGGCTGGCCATTGCCGGCGCGAGCAGCTCGGCAAGCTGCGTTGGCGCTTGGAGCACCGCCAGCACCCAGCCGAACAGCGACGCCGTGGCGATGATGAACATCACCATGATGGTGGTTCGCGCGCTGTTCATGAAGGCGGCACGCAGACCATTGAGATCGAGATCGCGGTAGACCAAGATGCCGATCAGCAAGGTGTAGGCACAGGCGATTGCTGCGCTTTCGGTGGGGGTGAATATCCCGGCCAAAATTCCGACCAGAATGATGACGGCAGTCAGGATACCGGGTGTCGCCGTGATCGCTGCGCGGATCAGCGGTCGCAGGCCGGGAAAGGTCCCGCGCGGATAACCGCGGCGGATGGCCACGATAGCCGCCACCACCATCAATGCCAGGCCCGTCAGGATGCCCGGCACGACGCCCCCAAGAAAGAGATCGCCGATGGAAATTCCGGTCCCGGCTGCCGTGGCATAGATAATCATGTTGTGCGACGGGGGGATCAGCAAGCCGGTGATAGATGCGGTGGTAGAGACGTTCACCGTGTAATCGGCGTCGAACCCACGCTTGCGCATTTCAGGCCCGATTGCCGAACCCATGGCAGATGCGCTGGCAAGCGCCGAGCCCGAGACTGCCCCGAACAGCATCGAGGAGAGGATCGTGACCTGCCCCAACCCGCCCGGCGCTGAACCGAGCGTAGATTCCGACAGGTTCACCAGACGACGGGCTATGCCCGCCTGGGTCATCAATTCGCCCGCGAGGATGAACAAGGGAATCGCCATCAAGGTGAAGACGTTGACCCCTGCCGACATGCGCTGGGCAGCGACGACGAGCGGGATATCAAGCGCGAGCAGGATCGCCGACGCTGAGAGAAACAGCGATACAGCCACCGGCACGCCCAGATAGAGCATCACCGCCAGCAGCAGCAGTAGCAGCAGGATCAGTGTCATGCGCTGCCTGCACTTCCGGTGATCTCCTCACCTCTAACCAGCTTTTCTAATGCGAAGAGGGCCATCAGTGCGCCGGAAAGCGGAATGACAAGATAGACCATCCCGCGCGTCAGCGGCAGGGTGGGAACCGCGTTGTTCCAAGTCGCATCGACAAGCTGGCCTCCGAGCACGAGGAACAGGATGCCGGCTAGTATGATCAGGAGGTTCGCGATACCCACGGCGCGCCCTCGCCATGGCTGGGCGAGGCTGGTCACACCTTCAACGATGCGGATATGGAAGCCTTCGGCAATGCCCGATGCCGTGCCGAGAAAGGTCATCCAGATCATCAGCAAGAGCGCCATTTGTTCAGCCCAGGCCGGACTGGTATCCAGCACATAACGGGAGAACACCTGCCAGGTGAGAATGCTCACCATCAGTGCCAGTGATAGCGCGGAGGCTAGGAGTAGCGAATGGCTCACCCAGCGGATTGCTCGGTCAATCATTGGTTGCGCCCATGTTGCGGATATCTTCCACCAGCCTGTTCAGCCTTGGCGTATCGGCATAGAAATCCCAGACAGGCTGCATCCGTTCGCTGAACGCGTTCCGGTCGACGTCTTCGATAAACTGCACTCCGGCCGAGGTGATTATCTCGCGGGATTCGATAACGCGCCGGTCCCAGATCTCGCGCATGACCGGAACGGAAGCGCGCGCCGCCTGCAGCACCGCTTCGCGGTCCGCCGGTGAAAGCTTGTCCCAGCTCCGTTTCGACATGGCGAAAATCTCAGGGGCCATCACGTGCCGGGTCAGGCTGTAGATCGGAGCCACTTCGAAATGGCGCGAACTCTCGTAGGAGGGAAAGTTGTTCTCCGCGCCGTCGATAACGCCTTGGACCATGCCCTGATACACTTCGCCATAGGCCATCGGAGTGGCATTGCCGCCCATGGCCTCGATCATGGAAACGAACAGGTCCGAGGTCTGCACTCTGATCTTCAGGCCGGCCATGTCCTGCGGTTCGCGAACAGGCCGGTCGGCGGTATAGATCGAGCGCGCGCCGCTTTCGTAGAATGCCAGGCCGATCAGACCGTGCTCCTCCAGCGCGCCAAGGATCGCGCGCCCCGGTTCGCCGTCCATAGCTTCGCGCATGTGGTCGATGGAGCGGAACAGGAAGGGCAGCGAGGGAACAAGGGTTTCGGGCACCAGCACATTCAACGGCGCAGAATTGATGCGCACGAAGTCGATGCCGCCAAGTTGCGCCAGTTCCAGCGTGTCGTTCTGGCTGCCCAGCTGTTCGGAAGGATAGACATCGACATTGAGCCTGCCCCCCGTAAGTCTGGATAGCTCAGCCGCGAAGAAGCGCAGTGCTGCGACGGTCGGATAGTTTTCCGGCTGGCTGTCCGCGGCCAGGAGGGCACGACTGGCCTGCCCGCACCCGCCAAGCAAAGCGGACGCGCCGAAAGCCCCTCCAGCCAGCAAAGCCGTGCGTCGGTTCAGGCGAAGCACGTTGTCGCACCCGCCAAAGAATGCCTCCTGACAATGGTCATCGCAGGCTCTGCAACTGCGCGTTGATGTATGCGAGGTCAGATTGGCTCGGCGTCCAGTCGGACTGCAAGGGGCCGCCCGTGCCAAATATTGCATGGACGATGCCATCAAGCCCTGGCCGCTGCCACACTTCGCGCAAGGCGTCCGCCTGCGGATCCTCGACCTCGCGCGCATCGCCGCTGATATGGTTCAGCCAGTGCGCAATCGCAGTCAGGATCGCTTCACAGGAGCTGCCGCGCTGCTGCTGGATCGCGAGCGTCTCGAGCCAGCGCTGGCCGATCTTCTGGCTGCCGTCCATCGCGATCTGTGCCAGCCGGTGATTCAGCGCAGGGTTCTCGAAACGCGCGACCAAGTCCTCGGCATAGGCTTCCAGATCCTGCCCATCGCCTGCCGCGATAGTAGGCGCTGCTTCCTCGATCATGAGCCGCTGCACGAGGCGGCGGAGCTGATCGTCCGCAATCGCCTCGTGGACGAAAGTATGGCCGCGGTCCTGCCCGGCATAGGCGAGCAGCGAGTGCGCGCCGTTCAGCATTCGCAACTTGGCTGTCTCGAAAGGCGCGACATCCGAAACGATCTGGACGCCGTGATCCTGCCACGACGGCCGCCGCCCCGCGAAATCGTCCTCGATTACCCATTGGGTAAAGGCTTCCGTGAACACCGCACCTTCGTCGCGCATCCCGATGCGCTGCTCAAGACCGTCTAGATCGGCACCGGAAGATGCAGGCACGATCCGGTCCACCATACTGTCTGGCGTTGTGCAGTTGCCGAGAAACCAGTCGCACAGATCGGCCGCATCGGAATCGATCCACTCCAGCATCAGACGCCGGAGTTGCTTGCCGTTGCCCGAGAGGTTGTCGCAGCTGAGAAGCGAAAGGCCTGGCAGGCCTGCATCACGCCGCATGACCAGCGCGTCGCTCAGGATCGGGTAGAACCCATCCTTCGCTTTTGCCAGATCGAGCGATCCGTCCGGCTTCCGGCAATAGCCCTTTTCGGTAACGGTGAAGCTCGCGACATGGCAATCGGGGGACGCAAGGCATGCGACGATTTCCTCGCGGTCGGATCCAGCGACGAGAACTTGCGCAACCGAACCGACGAGGCGCGTGCGGCTCTCACCTGCGGACCGCACAGTCAGTGTATAGAGCCCGTCCTGCGGATTGAGTTGTTCCGCGACGGCAGCCGAGCGCATTGATACCCCGGCAATCATCCACCCCGGTTCGCCAGCCTCCATACAGGCATCGGTAAAGGCAGCCTGGTGTGCACGATGAAACGCCCCGATGCCGAAATGCACGATACCGACGGGCTGGGCCCGGTCGTAGCCCGGACGCGAAACGTCGCCGGGCAACTGGCCGGCATTCTCTGCAGAGAGCCTCACAGCTTGTAGGCCGTCTTGGCGAAATTGTACGCGAGGTCCTTCGCCAGCTCGGCAGCCTCCCATTCTTCCAGCCGATGTTCGACCACCAGCTCCGCAAGGAAGCCGCAGTCGATCCGCCTTGCCAGATCATGCCGGGCCGGGATCGAGAGGAACGCCCGCGTATCATCGTTGAAACCAACGGTGTTGTAAAAGCCCGCGGTCTCGGTGACCATTCGGCGATAGCGGCGCATTCCTTCGGGGCTGTCATGGAACCACCAGGCAGGCCCCAGCTTCAGCGCGGGATAATGCCCGGCAAGCGGCGCGAGTTCCCGTGCATAGGTGGATTCGTCCAGCGTGAAGACAATCACCGACAGGCGTGGATCGTTGCCATGCTTTGCCAGCAGCGGTTGCAAGGCTCGCACATATTCGGTGCGCACCGGGATATCTGCTCCCTTGTCCCTGCCAAAGCGATCGAACAGAGCCGGATTGTGATTGCGGAAAGACCCGGGATGGATCTGCATGACCAGCCCGTCATCCAGGCTCATCGTCGCCATTTCCGTCAGCATCTGGGCGCGGAACAGTTCGGCATCTGCCGGATCGACCTTGTCTGCCTGGACTTTGCGGAACAGGTCCTCACATTGTGCTTTCGACAGATCTGCCGTTGCCGGTGTGGGGTGGCCGTGATCGGTGGACGTCGCACCCATCTCACGGAAGAATTCCCGGCGCTTTCGGTGCGCGGCAAGGTAACCATCCCAGGATGTGCAGTCTGTATTCGTGAGATCGCTCAGAGCATCGAGATTCTTGCGGAAACCCTCGAATTCAGGATCGATCACCGGGTCCGGGCGGTAGGCGGTGATCACCCGCCCGCTCCACCCGCTCGCCCTTATCTTCGCGTGACTTTCAAGGGTGTCGAGAGGGTTTTCAGTCGTAGCGATCACCTCGATCCCGAAACGATCGAACAGGGCGCGTGGCCGGAAGTCGTCGCGCTGGAGGGCATCGGTAATCGTGTCGAAATAGCTGTCCGCCGTCTCGCCGGACAACAATGTGTCGAGATCGAACACCTCACTGAACACCCAGTCCAGCCAGATACGCGACGGGGTTCCGCGAAACAGGTGATAGTTGTTGGCGAACAATCGCCATGCCTCGCGTGGGTCGGCACGAGGCGCACCCGATGCGTCGGCCACACCGAGCGCCTCGATCGGGATGCCCTGCGAATAGAGCATGCGCAGCAGGTAATGATCGGGGACGAGCAGGAGATCAGTCGCATTGCCGAAGTTTGCGTTGTCGGCGAACCAGGAGGGATCGGTATGTCCGTGCGGGCTGATGATCGGCAAGCCCTGCACGCTTTTGTACAGTTCACGGGCGATGGCGCGAGTTGCATCGTGCGCCGGCAATAGCCGGTCAGGGTGGAGACTGAGCTCATGCATGATTCAGGTAATCTCTCTCGACATTATTCAGGCCGTTAGCTGAGAATAGCGTTCGCGTTTGGCCTGCACGTTGCGGCGGGCTTCGTCCACGGCGCGCTGCTCGGTCGCGAAGAGGAGGCTGTCGAGAACCTTGAGCAGGTGGGCGCGCATCGCTGCGCGCGCCGCGGCGGGGTCGTTCTCCCGCAACGCGTTCAGGATAGCCGTATGCTCGTCCACGACTGGCTTGATATTCGCGTGGCGCGCCTTTTCGTGAAGCAACACCGCTTCGCGCGACGTATTGCGCAACTCCCACAAACGCTCAACGGACTCGACAAGAGCGCTGTTCTTCGTGGCCTTGGCAATGGCGAGGTGGAAGTCCGCATCGGCTTCTTCTTTTCCACCCGGCGTTTTATTCTCCTGTTCGATCTGGCGAACAAGCGCCTCCAGTTCGGCCAGTTCGTCGCCGGTAATTTGTGAAGCGGCAAGCGCAGCCACTTCACTTTCGACAAGGAGCCGCGCTTCGGTAAGCTCGATTGCCGAAACATCGCCGGCAGGGATCGTTTTCTGACCGCTGACGGAGTGCACATAAACGCCCGAGCCGACGCGCACGTCGACAAGGCCCTGCACTTCGAGCGCGATAATGGCCTCCCGAATTACCGGGCGACTAACATCATACGCGACGGCCAAGTCCCTCTCCGCAGGAAGGCGGGCGCCTACAGCATAATTGCCCGACTGGATTTCCTGCAGCAGCTTCGCAGCCACTTCCTTGTAGAGACGGGGACTCGCTTGCGCCTTCATATTGAGCTCTACCTTTTGGACTTACCGATTTTGGAAACTTGACAGACCAAATCAGCAGCGTCAAGGATTGCCTACAGTCTGTCGCGAACTTCCGGGGTCTTGCATGAAAATTGTCGCTGCAAAAGTCATTGTCACTTGTCCGGGACGAAATTTCGTCACGCTCAAGATCGAGACCGACCAGGGCGTCTACGGCATCGGCGATGCGACCATGAACGGCCGCGAGCTTGCCGTAGTGTCCTATCTCGAGGACCATGTAATCCCGTGCCTAATCGGCCTCGACCCGCAACGCATCGAGGATATCTGGCAATATCTCTATCGCGGTGCCTACTGGCGCCGGGGCCCGGTGACGATGCGCGCCATCGCGGCAGTGGACATGGCCTTGTGGGACATCAAGGCCAAGATGGCCGGCATGCCCCTCTATCAGCTTCTGGGCGGCCGCAGCCGCGACCGAGTGATGGTCTACGGCCACGCTAACGGTGCCGACATCGAGGCTACGGTGGATGCCGTCGGCAAGTATATCGATATGGGCTACAAGGCGATCCGCGCCCAGACGGGGGTGCCGGGCATCAAGGACGCCTATGGCGTAGGCCGCGGCACCCTGCATTACGAGCCGGCCGATGCGCAGTTGCCTTCGGTCACCGGATGGGACACGCGTAAGGCGCTTAACCACACGCCAAAGCTGTTCGAGAAATTGCGCGACACATTTGGCTACGACCATCACCTGCTGCATGACGGGCATCACCGCTACACGCCGCAGGAAGCCGCAAATCTCGGCAAGATGCTCGAACCGTTCCAGCTGTTCTGGTTTGAGGACTGCACCCCGGCGGAAAACCAGGAAGCGTTCAAGCTGGTGCGCCAGCACACCACCACCCCGCTCGCGGTTGGCGAAATTTTCAATACGATCTGGGACTGCAAGGATCTCATCCAGAACCAGCTGATCGACTATATCCGCACCACGGTGGTCGGCGCTGGCGGCCTCACGCATCTGCGTCGCATCGCCGATCTTGCCAGCATGTACCAGGTTCGCACCGGCTGCCACGGGGCGACCGACCTCTCGCCTATCACGATGGGCTGTGCGCTGCACTTCGACACCTGGGTGCCCAATTTCGGTATTCAGGAATACATGCGCCATACCGAGGAGACGGACGAGGTCTTCCCGCACGACTACAGCTTCGCTGACGGACATCTGTACTGCGGCGAAAAGCCCGGCCACGGTGTGGACATAGACGAGGAGCTGGCCGCGAAGTATCCCTACAAGCCTGCCTACCTTCCGGTCGCCCGGCTGGAAGACGGCAGCATGTGGAACTGGTAAGGTGGCAACGGGCCGCGTCACTTTCGTCGGCGAAGGCATGGTTGAACTGCGCCAGGCCGACGGCGATGAATACCGGCTTGGCTACGGCGGGGATACGCTGAACACGGCTATTCACATGGCACGGTCCGGCCATGACGTGGCGTTCGCCACCGCGCTGGGCGGGGACAATTTCAGCGAGCGTCTTCGGTGCGCATGGCGGAAAGAAGGCCTCGACTGCTCTGCCATCCTTACCGACTCTGCGCGCCAGCCCGGTCTTTATGCAATTTCAGTTGATGATGCGGGAGAACGCAGCTTCACCTACTGGAGAAGCGACAGCGCCGCGCGTCAGGTGTTCGCCCTACCCGGCACTGCAGATTTGGTTGAGCAGATCGAAGCGTCCGCAACGCTGGCCTTCTCGCTGATCTCGCTCGCCATTCTGCCTGATGCCGGGAAGGAAGCGCTCATCTCACTTGCCAGGCGGATGCGACAGAACGGATCCAATGTTGTCTTCGATGCTAATTATCGACCTAGTCTCTGGGCCAATTCGCAGACTGCTGCGAATTGGCGAGACAAGGCCATCACCGTTGCGACACATGGCCTGCCCACCCTGGACGATGAAGCGCTGATCTGCGGCCCTACCGACGAGCAAAAGGTCGCCGCGCATTGGGTTGGTCTCGGATGCACGGAGGTCGTGGTCAAGCTGGGAGCAAGGGGGTGCAGACTGCCCGATGGCGAACTGCTAGCTCCCGATGCAATCCTTAGCCCTGTAGACACCAGCGGCGCAGGCGATGCCTTTAATGCTGGCTACCTTTCGGCCCGGCTCAGCGGTGCCGATCCTCACGAGGCTGCACGCAGAGGCAATACCCTGGCGGCCTGGACGATCATGCGCGCAGGAGCCATTCCGCCGCTGGATTCCGCTGCGCCTTATACTGGCGCGTAATAATCGATAAGGCCGCTGCTGCGCACAGCAGACCCACTATCGCGTGGCAAGAGACGAGCGAAGGGTTTGCGCCGCGCGGGCGGCCGATCGCAAGCCGTCGACGGGATCGTCTACTTCGACATAGCCTATGGCATGAGATAGCTCGCGAATCTGAGGCATGAGTTCGGAGTAGCTGAGGTCACCCTCGCCAGGAGCGACAAAGCGCCTGCAATGGTTTGCGAGGCAACTTCGATCCACATCCTTCAGGTGAAGCGACAGCACCCGCGGTCCAAGGTCTCGTACCAATGCAAGCGGATCGACACCGGCAACGGCCGCCCATCCGATATCGATTTCAAAGTCGACTTCTCCAGGTGCGAAATCCTCCGCAATCAGTTCCAGGGGCGTCTTGCCGTCCAGCGGCACGTGATCCCAGTCGTGACTGTGATAGACGAGGCGAACGCCCTCGTCCCGTGCTGCTTGTGCCATCGATTCCAGGCGCAGCATCCAGTCTTCGAATGCGGCGCGCGTCGTCTCACCGGGTGTCGGTCCGGTGAAGAACACGTCAGCCGCGGACTGTGCGACGATGCGCGCGCCAAGACTTCGCGCAAGCTGCATCTGCCGCCCATAATCCGGCGCGTAGGCGAGGCGGACGGTGCCCACGGCCAGCCCGGCATGCCTACAAAGTTCGGCAACCTCTACCGGATCGCGCGGCGCATCATGGCGCGGCGATTGCGCGCCGAGCGGGAAACCGAAGTGCGTATATCCGAGCTCTCTCGCACGGCGAAGCGTCCCGGCGTAATTGAGCCCCAGTTCCCTTGCCACGGTGAGATGGGCCAGCCCCAGCGGCTGGCGCGCAAGTCGGGGAGGCAGGGCATCCCGTGTGCACCCCGCCGCCGCAAGCCCGGCGATCCCGACGATGAACTTGCGCCTGCTAAGTCTCGTCGGGATCACGATCGGTCCTAATCCTGAGGAACGATCTCAATGGCCGAGACTAGCGCCTGACCTTCGACCGGAGAGAAGCCTAGCTCGATACCACTGTCGTCAATTGCGATGTCGAAGGTTTCGCTGACAGCCTTCAACGTGCCACCCGCCCGCTGATTGATGTCATACGATGGAAGGACGGTCTGGCCGTTCGCTGACACGTTGAATATGCGCGCGCCAGCAGGCTGGTCGGGTTCTACGAAGGTCAGGGTGACGCGGTAACGCCCAGGGGCCGCGGGAATGCGATAGCTGAAGTCGCCCTGGCGGAAGCTGGAGACGATATCGCGGCGGTCGGTGTTCTCGATATCCGCGAAAACCGCCTGCCGCCCGCGTCCGCCACGCTGGTCGGTGCTGCCGGCAGTTCCGCCAACGAAGAAATCGTCCGAGCCGAACTGCACCTCTGCCGACGCCGCGACCACCGCGCCGCTGTCGATGCGGAAGGCATCGTGCTGCTCTTCATCCAACTGCCAGGTGATGGCATCCTCGACCGGTCCACCGGCAAAACTGCCGCGTGCAACGATGGCATTCTCGCCAGCAGCAAGGCGCACGTCTTGCCACACGCAGACATTCTGGTCGCAGTCACTCAGCGAGGCCAGTTCGGAACCGTTGACAATGAGGGTCGTCGAAGGAGCGTTGGAATTCACGCGCACATCGGTGACGGGATAGGCACGATCAACATAACGCCGACCTTGCACATGCACGGTCGGCTGGTCAGACCAGATGGCACGGTAAAAATAGAACGCATCCTTACGAATGTCGCGATCATAGGTCACCAGCCCCTTGGTATTGATGTCCTGCGCATCGCCTTCGGCACGAACAGTGGTGCCGAAATCAAATGCATTCCACAGCCAGATCCCCCAAAGGTAGTCGCGGTCCGCAAGTTCGCGCCAGTTTTCCTCATGGAACCACGTCAGGAACTCTTCCGGCTGCGTGCGCCCGGCCATATCGATCGGCCCGCCCAGCGGATCGTCGGTGTGCATGTTGGGCGCGCCGCCTGCTCCGTATTCGCTCACCGAAAGCGAGATATCGGGGTGCTTCAGGCGCAGGCCGTCGAGATGCTCACCAAGTTCGCCGGGCTCGCCATAATACCACCCGTAATAGCGGTTGGCACCAACGGCATCCACCGCCTCGGCTACTACGGGCACGTCGACCATGCCCCGATCCTCGCAGCAATTGGCCAGCACTACCGGCCGATGAGGGTCGAGATCACGCGACAGGTCGGCTAACTCGTTCAGCAATGGCATCGGGTCGGCAACCACCTCGGGCGGGCGACCGAGGAAATCGGGGCGTCCGGGGCCGAAGTCCACTTCGTTGGCAATGCCCCAGGCGGCAACGGAAGCGTGGTTGTAATTCTGATGAACGAGGTCGAGCAATTGCTGGCGGGCGTTATCGACGATGCCCTGCGGCGCTTCCACCTGATCGCGCGCATTCGTCCAGGCGGTAACCAACCCGATTTCGCTCCAAAGGACGATGCCGTACTTGTCTGCCAGATCGTGCACGGGGCTGCCGTGCTGATAGTGTGAGAGACGCAGCGAGTTGGCGCCCATATCGAGCATGATGCGCAGCGATTCATCCACTTGCTCGGGCGAAACGGCCCAATCGGATTCCTCGGTGTCCTGATGGAAACCGGCACCAACCAGCCTATAAGGCCTGCCATTCAACAGGAACCCGCGTTCAGGATCGAGCCCCATCTTGCGGATGCCGAAGGCCTGCTCGATCGTGTCGAGGACAGTGCCATCCGCGGCACGCAACTCGTAACGAAGCGTGTGGAGATAAGGATCCGACAGCCCGTCCCACAGGCGCGGGGATCGGGCGCGCATCGATCCTTCCAGCTCGCTCGTCGCGCCCGGCGCGATGACGGCCTCATCCCGCCAGCTTCCGACGACCGCGCCCTGATCGTCCAGCAAGCTTGCAACCACGGTTACGGCAGCATCGGAGTCGCTTGAATTGGTGACGCGCCCGCTCAGGCTGATCTCGGCGTCGCCACCGACAATGTCCGTAGTAGCGGCGTAAACGCCCGGCCCACCATAATCGAGCATGTCAAAATGAACCGGTTCGGTCACCACAACGGTGACGGGACGATAGATGCCGCCGCGCACGAAGAAATCTCCGGTCATGGGCAAGACATCAGCCGTGCTGTTGCCTTCGGCTGGCTGGGTGTTGTCGACCTTGACGTAAAGCTCGTTCGCTTCGCCCGGTTTCACGAGCGCTGTCGCATCCAGCCTGAAACGCCCGAACGGGTTGCGATGACCGCCAAGATATTCCCCGTTCAGCCAGACCTCGCCGGTCCGGCTCACGGCATCGAATTCGAGGAACATGCGCTGGCCGTCATTCAGCTGCGGTGCGTCGAAGGTCTTGTAATAATAACCTACGCCCTGTGTCTTCTCGATGTTCTCGGGAGTGTTGATATGGGTTTCGGGGTCTGAGAGATAATAGCCCACGCGGTTCCAGGAGTGGGGTATCGAAACGGTTTCCCACTCGTCTGCCTGCGGGGAATCCAGCGCACCATCGTCGCTATAAGGGCCAACAAGATTGAACTGCCAGCCGTCCGACAGTTCGATCCGCTGGCGCTGCGGCGATGCAATGCTCTCGTCGGCTGACGCTGCCGGTAGCGAGGGCCTGCTTTCTTGCGAAGCGGCCAATGACGGAATCGCCAAGCCGATAATGGACACCCCGATGAGAGCGTTGCGCGCGATCATGCCGACCATGTTGCCATCCTATCCGTTAGTTCTTTCGCCATTACGGGCCTGGCCGTGTTTACCACATGACCAGGCCCGCATATGTTTGGCGCTCTGCATCATGGAAGCAGATGCAGAGCGCCAGGGAGAGATCAGAAGCCGAAGCGGGCCCTTACGCCAATGTAGCGCGTGTAATTTCGCGGCAACTGCTGGGTGAGGACAAAGGGATCGTTACGCGGATTGGTGTCATCGATGATCCGCGAAGCATATGCCTTGTCAAACAGGTTGTTGACGAAAAGCGACAGGCGCCAGTTCTCGTCCGGATCCTGGATGCCAATCGCAGCATTGGCGATCCCATAGGAGTCCTGCACCGTGCGCGGGTTCTGCGAGAGCGAGAAATTCACATCGCTCTGCCAGGTATAGTTACCCTGCAAGAACAGTGCGAGGCTCGGCGTGATCGGCTGATCAAAATTGAACCCGACGTTGAACTTGAAGTCCGGCGAGTTGCCGAGTTTCTCGCCCGCGATATCCTGCACCGGCTGGTTGGTCTCCGGATCCACGACGCAACCCTGCTCCTCCGTCTGCCCGAAGTAGCACTGCGCATCGGGGAATTCCCTGATCCGCGCATCGACATAAGCAGCCGATGCAAACAGCGTCAGGTTGTCCGAAGGGCTGTAAGCGCCTTCGAACTCGACGCCCCGAGTACGAAGGCTGCCGACATTGGTGAGCTCGAACTGCGGGACAAGAAGCTGCGCGTTCACGCCCTGCGCCTGGAAATCGTCGTAGTCTGTCCAGAAGCCGACCAGCTGGAACTGCGCATCGCCGCCAAGGGCGCTTCCGGAGAGGCCGATTTCGTAATTCATGCTGCTTTCGGAAGCGATCGGATTATCGGCGCGGCGCTGATCGAAGCCCGACGAAATGTCATAGGCCTGCCCCTTGTAGCCGGTGGCTACCGAAGCAAAGGCCATGAGGCCGCCACCGAAGAAGTGCTGCAAAGCCAGTTTGCCCGTAACAGCTGTCTCGGAGTCGTCGCCGGTGTATTCGATAGGTGTAGCCGACCGATTGTCTCTGAAGAAGACCCCGATCTCTTCATGATTCACACGACCGCCCAGAGTGATGAGCGTGTCCGGAGTGATGTCGTAGCCAAGCTGCGCGAAGGCCGCGTAACTGGTCGTCTCTGCCGTCGAATCCCAGTTCTGCCGAATGGGAGGAATCGTAGTGGTCCGGATAAAGGTGCGGTCGGTGCTACCGTCAGCGAAGTACAGGCCCACAATGTAGTCGAACACACCATCCGTGGGCGACGTCAGGCGCAGTTCCTGCGAGAACTGCTTGGCGTTGTAAGTGGTGTCCTGACGGATCGTGGGTACGGGTTCGCCATCCTGATCGTTGGTCGAGTTGTAAGTCCAGTCCTGAAAACTCGTGACGGAAGACAGGGTTGCGAAACCCAGATCGATATCCGCCTTCAAGGCGGTGATCAGCTGGTTGCTCTCGCCGAAACGGTCGGTGTCGTTACGGACTACGTTGTTGCCGAAGCCCGGCGTTATACCGGCAAGGGCATAATCCTCGTTCGCCGGGTTGCCACCGGCATCGGTGGTGTCGACCCGCAGATAGGTGTCGGGCAACATGCTGTCGGTTGCCTCTCCGTAGTCGGCGATCAGCGTGAAGGTCACATCACCAAGCTCCTGACGGACCTTGCCGCGCATACCCCAGGTGTTCTCGCCACCGAGCGTGGAACCCGTGGTAAGGTTGTCGATATAGCCATCAAAATCGGAGAAATAGCCGCTCACGCGGAAGCCGCCATTGTCGTTCAGCGGGCCGGAAATAGCGCCTTCAGCCCGGTACTGCTGATCATCGGTGAGCGAAAACTGGCCATAGCCGGTAAAATAGTCGGTCGGGTCTTGCGTCACGATGTTGACGACACCGGCAGATGCATTCTTCCCGAACAGCGTACCCTGCGGGCCGCGCAACACTTCCACGCGCTGAGGATCGCTGATGCTCGAAAACGCCTGCCCGGCCTGAAGCAGGGCAACATCGTCGACCACCACCAGAACGGAAGACTCCACAGCGGTCGAGAAGCTGACGGTACCGACACCGCGAAGAGCGATCGAGTGCCCAGCCTGGCTGCCGCCGGAGGTGATGGTGAGAGACGGCGAGACAAGGGTCAGGTCCTCGAACTCATTGACCTGGGCCGCATCAAGGACATCCTCGCTGATTGCGCTGACCGCAACCGGAACCTCAAGAATGTTCTGCTCGCGCTTCTGGGCCGTGACGAGGATGACGCTATCATCCGCTTCCGCGGCCTGATCTTGCGCGTGAGCCGGGGCCGCCATTGCCGCAAGAGCAAGAACGCCTGCCGTGGCAATTGCCGATCCAGCATTCTTCAAATTTGGACGAACCGTACGAATCATGAAATCTCTCCCTTGGTGATATCCGTCATCTTCGGATGTCCGGATTTTGGCTTCACTTGCCACAATATTGGTCTTACCACAAGATTGAATTGGACTTGTCAATCCGATTCATCCATCACATTGATTAAACAATGTTTTATTTTCAATATCTCAGATTCAGAGTTTCTCGTAAATTGCAATCCGACTGCATGTTATTGGTTCGACGCAACCATGGTCATACCATTCTGAACGCCACATGCTCGAAGCCCTACGGCGACACCCCGGTTGATAGTTCGCTTGAGATAAAGACGAGTGTCACTGGCCAGAATTGACGGCATGAAAGAAGTCGAGCCGCTCGGGCGAGGGCCACGACGTTATGCTCAGATCATCGGATGCAAGTGAGATCAGCAGCGGATCGTTCTCGTCGAACCTTGGCCAGTCCAATCCTGCAATGTCCGGCGTACCGGTCCTCGCAAAGGATACGAGCGCGGCTTGCATTGCCAGGCTAAGCACTCTGTCCTCATCCTGCCATGAACGCGTAGGCCTGAACTTGTTGAAGCTCTCTAACGTGCCGAGCCAGAACGGAACCTCGGACGTGTGATAGGCACCGGCATTCTGGACATCATGGCCTGCGATCTGCAAGCCTTCGGGATAGCGATGAGCTTGGGCAAACTCGTAGCCGAATACTGCGGCCGATCCGGTTTCTTGCTGCGACGTTGCCCACTCGTACATTCCCAGCGCCATAGTGCCGTCACGGTCCGCCAGTCTGGCTTGCGCGACGGCTTCTGCGTCAGTGGAAGCCGGATAGAGCGAAAGAAATTCCTGCGCCCTTGCCCCAAATTTGTCTTGCACCTTCGCACGGTAGTCCGCGAGACCAGTGACGCGGCCAAGTCCACCAAACGACTCATCCTTCGTGAACCCGACGATGAGCGGAACATCGGTCTGCTCGCCAGCCGCAAACACCTCATCGATCGATTTTGGTAGGAAATAGCCGTCCTGGATCACCCCGACCCGCGGCGAACCGGGTGAACGGGGCAGATCGAGCATCCGATCGGCAGCCAGACCGCGCATCTCGTCTATTGAAGATGCATTCCAGAGTTCCTGAAGACGGACGCCGTCGGCCTCCGCCTCAGTCAGCGAGGACATAGCCATCGGGCCGGTATCACCGATCAACGCACCGCTCATGCCCACCGCGCGATCGAACAGACCCTTCGCCAATGGGCTAGCTTGCAGTGCGAGCACCGACATTGAACCTGCCGACTGGCCGACTATCGTCACGTTATCCGGGTCGCCTCCGAAGTTCTCGATGTTATCGCGCACCCATTCCAGAGCAGCGATCTGGTCAAGAAGGCCGTAGTTGCCTGATGATCGCTGATCCGATTCCGCAGAAAGCTCGGGATGTGCGAGAAAACCCAGCGCGCCGAGCCGATAATTCAGGTTGACGGCGACAACGCCGTGCTCGGCCAGGTGTTCGCCGCTGTAGAGAGGCATGCTCGCGGCGCCCACGAAAAATGCTCCGCCGTGAATATAGACGATGACCGGCGCATCGCTCAGATCGGGTTTCGTCCAGACGTTGAGATAGAGGCAATCCTCGCTCATGACTTCGGCGCCCGAGTACTGATTTGTCATGGGGCCGCGCAGGGGCTGCATGCATTGCGGCCCGAACCGATCCGCGTGCCGAAGCTCGGACCAGCTCTCTGGCAGAACAGGGTGGCGCCATCGCAGTTCGCGCACCGGGGGAGCTGCGTAGGGAATCCCTAGATAGGCATCAACACCAGTCGCAAGGGCTACGCCGTCGACTGGACCACTGACGGTCTCTACTTTGTCAGCCGAGTGGCTTTGCGCTATCGCAGGTGATGCAGATGCCATGGCCAAAGCTCCAGCAATGACCATGCGGCAGGCCTTATTCACTCTAACTCTCCCAAGTTTATGTATTATGTCGATCGCCAGATCGGACAGACCAATCTTAGACGCCCTTGGTTCGCAAGAGAAATGAGTTCGAGTGATCGCGCATCATCAATCAAATTGATGCATTTAGCTTGAGCCTCTCGGTACGGCGGGCGTTCTCGCTCGCGGGTCTGTTTATTCCTTTCAGAGCCGTTGCAGCGTTACGCTTGGATTGAATGTCCTTTTCTGCACACGCACCCGCTAAGTTGCCGCGGGGATGAGGTAGCCACGGTCATCAACGGGGCGTTTTACGACAGGCGTCGCGCCGGTGGGATCCGACAACGCCACAGCGACGCCGTTGCAATTATGAAGACCGTTGAGATGGAGATCGAGATCTGGGCAGGCCAGAGTGCTGATCATCGAAGTCTAAGGCACGCCCGGTTGCCGCGCGCTCGGTGGGTTGAATATCCCGGGCAGCACGGCAAACCGGTGCCTTCCAAGGCTGGAGCGGAGACTGACATATTCAATGAAAGAGGGGAGAGATGACGCAGTCATCGACCATGTCACCCCTCGCCCCCATCCTGCCGAAGGGCTTGCCGTGTTCCGTGCGAAAAACGCCCCGAGCAATTGGTTGGGAGAAAACCCTCAGGGCGTTTTCGAGCTGTGGAGCTAGCGGTCAAACCGAGGCAGGAGATCACCGTAACGTTCTTCGAGTACGCGGGTATATTCGTCGCGTTTGTGCAGCTCTTCGAGCATCCCCTTCACATCAAACGAAGCGACCTGCGATCGGATGTATTCGGCGCCATCGGTGCCCCATTCCTCACGCTGCTCCTCAGTAATAGGCCGCACGAACCCACCGTGCAGCACCGGGTCGGAGAAGAAGCTGCCCGCCGGCGTCCCATTAAAGGGCGGGACGTACCGAGAAAGCTGGCTCGGGTCCCGTTCGATCTCATGCTGGGGCTGGCTCAGCCCGACAGGAATATCCTCCAAGCGCCCGACCAATTCGTACGAGCCGAAGGTAACAAGTTGGCGAGCGTTCGGGGGGCCATCGCCAAAAGCCGGGGGGCCTTCGCCTGGAATATGCTCGCGCACCATTCCGGTGTCCATCCACAGAACTGGCACATGATACTCGTCATAGATCTCGCGTACGAGCGGAAGCATCGTATTCCCCGACGGTCCATGAGCGGTCAGGAAAACAATCCGGCGAAAGCCCTGGCGTATCAGAGACCGTGTCAGAGCCTTGAGATAAGGCAGGCTTTCCGAGGTCGAGACATAAACCGTGGCCGGGCTGGTAGTGGTGCCACCCGGATAGAAATAGGTCAGATGCGGCAGAACGAGACCGTCCCCTTTCTCCGCAAGCTCCTGCGCATAGGCCAGGGGAATGACGTACTCGATGTCGATCGGCGATCCCCCGTTCACTTCCGTTGGCCCCACCGGGACGAAGATCACGTCGTTTCTCTCGAGGTACTGGCTCACTTCCCAGCCTGTAAGCGATGTCATCATGCGGGTCCGCATCTCCGGCACCGCTTCGTTGCTCGATTGGTCGGCAGTGGTGGACCGATCCTGGGCAGCGGCAGGGGCGGCGCCGGTATTAACCACTGCAACCAGCGATAAGGCAGCAACGGATAGAAGTTTACGTAGTCGTGTAGCTTTCTTCACGGACATTCTCCTTTCAGGGACGTTCTTGTGCGACAATAAGCGGGCAGATATCGCCGCTAAGGGCAAAGGCGCTTTCTGCATCGCCAGGCAGGTCGGCAGTTAACCGAAGGTATTCTTTGTCGGCATTGGAGAACCGCGGCCACTCGGGCAGTCCAGGGCCATTGGGGTCGCCCTGCTTCGCGAAATTCGTCCAATAGCTCATCATCAGCTCTGCAAGGCGATGATCGTCTTCGTCGTAATCGGCTGCAGAAAAGCCAGTCGAGGAAAGGTTACCGAAAACATACGGCACCTCGAAGGAATGGCCCGCTCCCTGCGCTTCTCGCCCAGGCACAAAATGCTCAAACTGGTATTGCCAGATTGGAACGTCGGCTTGCGCTGCCGCCTCTGCCAAAGCCACAGCTCCGCAACGGAAACTGATGTCGGTGCCAAATTGCTGCGCAACAGTCCCGAGCACCCGGTCAGCGGTCGGGGGAGAGCCGTCAAGGCCATAGGCTTGCCTCGCCCGCGCGACATTCGGTCCGAATGCCCGCTCGAGGGCATCGTCCAACTCTTGATCTGATGGAGCCGAAAGACCTTCTCTGGAGTTGCTCCCCACCAGAAGCTCAATGTTTCCCCCAGGCAACTGCAACCCATCTGTCGGCTCCGAAGCGGCGACCACATAGTTGTCAACGGCGGGGGCAAAGCGGATGCCACGGCCTTTCGCGGCAGTCGAACGCTCGATCACATCCTCAACGTCGAGCGCCCGCATCTGCGCAATTGACATGTCTCCGGCGAGAGCCACACCCTGCTGCTCGGCTTGCGAAGTGGGAATGGCAGAAAGCCCCGAGACAGAAGCCCCACTTTGAATAATGGCCCGGGCGAAGAGGCCCATCGATTGCGGTGAGGAAATCAACGTCCTCACGCTGGCACCGCCCGCGCTCTGTCCGAAGAGAGTCACGTTATCGGGGTCACCGCCAAAGGCAGCGATATTGGACTGGACCCACCTTAGGGCTGCCAGTTGGTCCTCCAGTCCATAGTTGCCCGACGAACCATGCGCCGATTCTGCGGCGAGATCGGGATGCGCGAGGAAGCCGAAGACGCCCAGGCGATAATTGATCGTAACCACGATCACGCCTTTTCCCGCAAGCCCGGTTCCATCATAAGTCGGACTGGTGCCCATACCGTTTTCGAACGCGCCACCATGGATCCAGACCATGACCGGCAACCTTCCGGCAGCCGAATTTTCTGGCGTCCAGACGTTCAGATAAAGGCAGTCCTCACGACTGATCGATGAAATTTGCGTGCGGCCGCGAAGAGAACCCTGGGCGCAAGGTGCGCCAAATTCCGATGCGACACGAACACCTGACCAAGGTTTCGGCGCTTCAGGCGAACGCCACCGCATTTGCCCCACAGGCGGCGCCGCGTAAGGCAGACCCTTGTATACCATCCCGCTATCGGTCGGCACGCCTGAAACCAGACCAGATTGGGTCTGGACTCGATCCTGCCCAGCAAAGCTGCTTTCTTGAGGCACGGTTGTGCATCCGACTGAAAGAAGCACCGCCAATCCTGCCGCGATCGATGGTAATGAGGCAGCACGCCGGGAGGCAGCTCGCCATGAGCGCAAGGTCATCTAACTCTCCACTTTGAACATAGCCGGCGCTGTTGCGCCTTGCTTAGCGGTTTCAGCGGGGAGGAGCGAAAATGCTCCTCCCCGCTGAAGGCCATGATTCAATACCGAACGCTCAACCGCGCCCCGAACGACCGGCCTTGTTCACGAGAGATATTGTTCGCCTCCACCGTGGTGGGGTGGAAGGTCGGAGCACCGGCCGTAGAGTTGTAGAATTTGTCGAAAACGTTGTTCACGAATACTGTCACGGTCAGATTGGAATCGCGGAAGCTCGCACCGAACGCAGCATCCAGAATGCTACGTGCTTCTGTGGTCGCATCCGGATTTCCCAGGAAGTCGTTCAGGATGCTCGACCGGTACGACCAGTCCGCCTGGATGAACGGATCGAACGGAGCTGACGGTGTGTCAAAATCATATCGAGCGAAGATATTATAGCTCCACTCGGGCACACCATTCAGTCGCGTCCCAGCCAGATCCTGAATTGGATCGCTTCCGCCCGGACCATCCGGATCTACACAACCCTCCGCCTCGGTCTGGCCGTTGTAGCACGGCGCGTCAGGGTATTCCTGAATGACGGCATCAATATAAGCGAGGAAGCCGTTCAGCTGGAGATTATCGAACGGGTTCGTGCGCAATTCGAGCTCGACACCCTTGGTTCGCAATGCACCGACGTTTGTCAGCCGGAATTCAGGCGGATCGGCCGGATCAGCAGGAACGACTGCGGCTTGACGCTGGAAGTCGTCATAGTCCGTCCAAAATCCCGTCAGGGCAACCGTAGCGCGTCCATCGATAATGACGCCGCGATACCCAAGCTCGTAAGACTTTACTGTCTCCGGTGCCGCGGGGTTTGCTGCTCTTGACGGAGAGAAGCCGCTGGTGATGTCATATGCCCCTCCCTTGTATCCGGTCGAATAGGAGGCATAGACGGAATTATCAGGATCCAGCTCCTGGCGAACTGCCAGCTTGTACGTCACGACGTCATCAGAAGATTCGCCTACGCAAAGGTCCAGACAGGTTTGGTTGTTGGGCGGCGGATTGTTGGAAGGCAGAAGATTCTGGAATTCGACGCTGATGGTTTCATTGTTGTAACGAATTCCTCCAGAAATCTCAGTGCGACTCGGCAGCATGTAGGATGCGTTCGCGTAAACCGCCTTGGTAGTGGTTCCTGCTGTCGAATCCCATTGGCTAGCCAATGGCGTACCGAGAGTCCGCTCGAACGACCGGTCTGTCTCGCCATCGGCATAATATGCTCCGATGATATATTGGAACGGACCGGGGCCGTTCGAAACCAACCGGAATTCCTGCGAGAACAACTGCGCCTTGTATGGTCCGCCCTGGGTGATGCCCGTTGGGCTTCCAAAAACCGGCGCAGTAGTTCCGTCGAAATCGTTAAACGTGACGTTCCGCCAGTCCTGCCAGCCGGTGATACTCAGGACGGATGCGAAGCCGAGATCGTACTCACCCCGCAAACTGACAACATCCGTATTACTTGTACGAGTTGAATCGAAGTTCGCATTGACCTCGCGGTTGTTCGGACCAGGCTGAACTCCGCCGAGATAGTCGTTTGCCACAACGTTGAATGGAAGCCTCGTGTTCGGGGGCAGCAAACGATAGGTAGAGGGCGCAACAGTTTCGTCTGTCTCGGCATGACTGTAATTGATGTCGAGGGAGAGGTTATCGACGGGCTCCAGACGAAGTTTCGTCCGGAAGCCGAAACCTTGGAGCCCCCCGAGCATCGTACCGGTAGCGCGATTGCGGACGAGGCCACTGTTGTCGTTGTAATAGCCAGCGACCCGGATACCCACACCTTCGGTCAGATAACCGCCAGCACCAAGCTGGATGTTAAGACGACCGTCATCGACATACTGGCCGTTGAAATTGGCCTGAAATCGATCCGTCGGCCCGCGAGTGACGATGTTGATGACGCCTGCAGAAGCGCCCTTCCCGAACAAAGTGCCTTGGGGACCTCGAAGAACTTCAACCCGCTCGACATCGCTCAAAGCGTCCAGCGCCTGTCCGGACTGTAGAGTTGCCAGGTCATCAATGACCGGCAAAACTGCCGATTCGGCACTCGTGCTGAAGACAGATGTACCAATACCGCGAATGGAAATATTACCGTTAGCCCCCGTGCCCGTGATTCTAAGGCTTGGCGATATTTCCTGCAGGTCGGCAAAATCGGTGATGTCTCTTGCTACGAGCTCTTCGCCGCTGACAGCCGTAATAGCCGTCGTGATCTCGTCGATAGCTTGCGCACGCTTCTGGGCCGTCACCACGATAACGCCTCTATCAAACGCGCCGTTATCCTGCTCCGCTTTGACAGCGCTCGATTCTGCCTCACTCTGAGCAAAGGCCGGAACAGCGGCCAGCCAAAAACCGATGACTGCTGCTGCGGAAATCCGCGATGCACCAGAAAGTAGCCTAGGTTCTTTCCCCCAACTCATCAACATCCTCCGTTATGATAGGTTTTTATTTATTGGTTAGGTCATTTCATACAATTGGCCTTACCGCAAGAGGAAAGCGAACGTTTACATCGTCGAGGACATGTTGTGCGGGGGCGATCACGAAGAGATTATTCCTCCGTTCAAGACTTGTGCGCGCGCGCTGAAGGAGTTTGAGGCCAGACTCACAACAAGGGCATTGAACTGATTGTGCTCTGCCACCTGACTTTTGGATCGTTTCGGGTTAGAGTTTTCCGCCGTAGATATTCCTGGCTGGGCAAGGAGTTACGGCATGAGCCGAAGGCAGGCGTAGCCAACGCATCGAAGTTCACGGACACGCAGACGGCGTTCGTCATCAAGCAGGGTGAGGAAGGGACGCCGGTAGCGGAGATCTGCCGCAAGGCAGGCATCAGCCAAGCGACCTACTTCAATTGGAAGAAGAAGTACGCGGGGCTGATGCCATCGGAGATGCGGCGACTGCGCGATCTGGAAGATGAGAACGGGCGGTTGAAGCGGATCCTCGCTGACCTGACACTGGACCGCGAGATGCTGCAGGATGTCATCAGACGGCGGAGCGAAGCGGAGACAACGCTCTGGGGCCGGATCGCAAGCGCGAGATTATCGACGCTGTTCGGCAGGACTGGCAGGTGACGATCCGCAGGGCATGTGCGGATTTGCAGCTTGATCGTTCGACCTATCACTATCAGTCCCGCCAAACCGATCCGGCCTTTCTGAAGAAGCGCATCAAGGAGATCTGCGAGACGCATGTCCGCTACGGCTACCGGCGGGTTTGTTACATCCTGCGCCGTGATGGTTGGCATGTGAACCTGAAGAAGGCCTACAGGCTTTACAGGAAGTTGGGCCTGCAACTGCGCAACAAGACGCCCAAACGGCGGGTCAAGGCGAAGCTGCGGGAGGATCGTGCACCGGCTATCAGACCGAACGATGTCTGGGCGATGGACTTCGTGCACGACCAGTTGGCCACCGGTCGCAAGCTGCGCATCCTGACCGTAGTGGACACGTTCTCCCCGCTATCGCCGGTGATCGATCCGCGGTTCAGTTATCGTGGCGAAGACGTGGTTGCCATCCTCCCAAGACTGGCTCGCCTGTCGGCACAGGATTACGTCATTGATACCCCTATTGAGTGCATTGACCGTCCTGCCAGCCGATTTATGGGGGACGCGCCTGCGCGCTCGATGTCGCCGATCATCATTCTGATGGACGCCACATCTGTTAGCGCAGGATAGCGGCGAGAGGGTGGCAACGGCTTTGGCGCATCGTTGTGATATCGGTCGCCGGGTTGGCGAGGCCCGCACCCTCGGCATTGGCAAAGCGATAGATCGCGGCCACCCGCTGCTTGATGCGCCGGGCGGTTTCTATGGCCCCCGCGCCTCGACTTTACGAAGAACCGACAACAGCAGCGGCTTGTCGATCTCCGCCAGCGGCATGGTGCCGATATGAGGAAACACGTCGCGCTCAAGGCTCGTGACGACATCGGCAGCATGCACCGGCTTCCACCGGTCGAGCTGCAACTTGTGCCACTCGCGCGCGACCTCTTCGAGCGTTCTCGCCTTATCTCCGAAGCCGAGCATCTGTGCACGCTTTGCTACATGGCGAGGGTCGCGACCTTCGCGCAGGAGCTTCTTCGCTTCATCCCGGCGTTCCCGGGCATCGGCGAGCGATATTTCGGGGGATGCGCCGATTGTCAGCAACCGCTCCTTGTTTTCGAACCGGTATTTGTAGCGCCAGCTTTTGTGCCCGCTGGTCGACACGTAAAGGTGGAGGCCCCGCGCATCCGTCAGTTTGTAGGCCTTGTCTTATGCGCTAGCCGCTCGCGCTGCTTTATCCGTCAGCATCCAATACCCCCAAACCGCAGGAGAGCTTACCCCCAAATTACCCCCGCATGCTTCTTGGCTAGGGGTGGTCAGGGTTGGACACCACAAGAGTCGCAAGCGACGATATTGTAAAGCTTTTCAGGGATTTCTGGACAATGCCGGACTGCGTTGGAAGGCCCGGTGGCGGAGAGGGAGGGATTTGTAAGTTCGATGATATCGACCTGAAATCACTCTACTCTTGTAAGGCGCCTTGATCATTTCCCACAGGCATTACCACTCTCGTTCAATAACACACTGTTTGATCTGCTTTTTATACGATAGATTCCGCTAGATTTTCTGTCCACTCCCAAATTAAGACGTCCGGATGTTACCACAGGCGAATATGCCTCTGGCTGTGACAGAGCAGTCCCGCGAAAGGGTCTTTACGGGACCTTTGATAGGCTCGGCCAAAGCGTTGCCATAACTATCGCCGATACTGCCGATGGACGGCTCGATGCCGGGTCCAGTGAGGTGCTGGATGTGCTTGGGGGAGACGTGTTGCGACCCACGGTCGTTATGATGAACTAAGTCGCCCCGGTGAACTGGCCGTCGGTCGTGGAGAGCCCGCTCCAACGTATCCAGCACGAAGCTGGAAGGGCTCCTTCGGAGCCAGCGCAGCGCTGCGCGCAGCGAAAATATGCGGTCAGCGCTCGCGCGCTGGCGCTGGCTTTCCGGCCGCGCGAAGGGGGGTAGGCGACGCTCCCCTCTAGTCCCGTCGCGACGTGCCGCAACCCGCCTTTGGCGGGTCCTCCACTCCGTTTCAGCCCTTCGGGTGCAGCCCGCCGCTCAAGCGGGACTGCCGGTTCGCTCCTCGCCGCCCCCCCCCTTCCGGGGCCGGTGTGGTGTTTGAGGAAGGAGTGAGGACATGAAACAGAGCAACGGGCATGTACGGCAGAGCCTCTATGCCGAGGTAACCAATCGCGTGATTGCAGAGCTTGAAGCGGGGCGACTGCCCTGGGTGCAGCCTTGGGATGCGAGTGCATGCGGATGTGCCCTGCCCGAGAATGGCGCGACCGGAAGACGCTATTCAGGGATCAATATCCTGATCCTTTGGGCGGCTGTCATGGAGCGTGGATTTGGCGTGCAGCGCTGGCTTACCTTTCGCCAAGCCCAAACCCTGGGCGGCAATGTCCGCAAGGGTGAGAAAGGTATTTGCATCTGCTATGCGGATCGCTTCACCCCGAAAGAAGAGGCCGAGCGCGCGCGGGACGAGGATCGCGAGGCACGGCAGATCGCGTTCCTCAAGCGCTTCACGGTGTTCAATGTGGAGCAGTGCGAGGGGCTGCCTGAGGCACTGACCGAGGTGCCCGAACAGCTACCGGAGGTGGAGGCAGTTCCCGCAGCACATGCGCTTATTCGGGCCAGCGGTGCCGAGTTTCGCGTGGGCGGTGTTGAAGCCTATTATGCTCCGGCGGGTGACTTTGTCGCGGTGCCAGAGCAGCAAGCCTTTCCCGATCCCATCAACTGGTATCGCACTGCGCTGCATGAGCTAGGCCATTGGACCGGACATCACAGCAGGCTTGATCGTGACCAATCGGGCAGCTTTGGCAGCGCCGCCTATGCCCGGGAGGAACTGGTTGCTGAGATGGCGAGCGCGTTTACCTGTGCCGCGCTGTCGATCGATCCGAGTGTTCGCCATGCCGACTATGTCGGCGCATGGCTCGCGGTGCTGCGCGAGGATGAGCGGGCGATCTTCCGGGCCGCCAGTGCTGCCAGCAAAGCCGCCGATTGGCTGCTTCGCTATGTCGAGGTGCCAGCGCAGGGATGCGTGTCATGATCGCGCGGCTGCTCATGCGCTTGCGTCACCGCCGTGCTCTGCGCCGCATTGAACAGGCGCTTAGGACGATGGACGAACTGCCTCGCGCCGTGTTCGAACGGGCGCGGCTTGAGAACCTCGACTATGTGCAAATTGCCGACGAACTCGGCATCACCGTCGCCGAAGTCGAGCAGCATTTTACTGCCGCCATGCTGCATATTGTGAACCACACCGATCCGGTCGGCGGGCCTTGAGCCCACCGCCAGGTCATCTATTTGCTTGGCATTTGCAGCCGAAGACGCGAACCTGACCCCATGAAGACCAGCCTCGATCATCTGCCCGAAGGAAAGCGCCGCGAGCTGGCGCACGTGGTCGAACTGCTGCGCGACCGGTTCGCATTTGCGACGAGCCGCCGCACCCAGGAGCACACGCGCGGCGGGAAAATCCTCAAGATCATCCTGTTCGGCAGCTATGCGCGCGGCGACTGGGTCGAGGACCCGGTCGGGCGCTATTTCTCGGATTATGACCTGCTCGTTGTCGTCAATCGCGAGGAATTTACCGACGTTTCGGAATATTGGGACAAGGCCGAAGCGCGGCTGCTCGAAGAGCTTTCGGCGGGACATCATCTGCGCACGCCGGTCAGCCTCATTTATCACAGTCTCGACGATGTGAACGAGAAGCTGCGCCTCGGGCGCTACTTCTTCATGGACATTTTGCGTGACGGGATCGTGCTGTTTGAGGAGGACGGTTATCCGTTTGTCGAGCCGAAACCGCTGTCACCCGAGCAGGCGTTGCAGGAGACGCGAGAGTATTTCGAAGAGTGGTTCGAGAGCTCTCGTCGTCGCCTCGAAATTGCCCAAGAAGATCTGGCGAAGGGATATCTCAACGAAGCTGCGTTCGACTTCCATCAGGCGACCGAACGCTTCTATCATTGTCTGTTTCTCGTCCGCACTTTGTATAGCCCGAAGACCCATAATCTGAATCGGCTGCGCGAGATGGCCGAGGACCTGGAGCCGTCATTGCGTGACATCTGGACGCGAGAGAACCGGTTTCAGAAGCGCAGCTATTCGCTGCTGCGCGACGCCTATGTGAAGGCGCGCTACTCGCGTTCGTACCGCATCAGCCCTGAGGAACTGGCGTGGATTTCCGAGCGCGTGGCACTGCTGCAAAGCCGCGTTCGCGAGGCGTGCGAGCTGCGGATTGAGACGCTCGCAAAGGCGGCTTAAGCCGCCCTTCTGTCTTTATCCGCGAAGCGGAATTCCTGCTGCAAATCGTTGTCACAATCGTCTGCGGGGTGCAGCGCGTGGTCACCGGCAGCGATGACGATCCAGTCGATCTGCGCTGACAATCTTACCGTATCGCCGCCCGAGCCGCGCACGATCGAGATGCTTCCCGAGCCCTCAACAGCAACCACAAAATTGCACTCGCGCAGTTTTGGATCGTAGTGTCTGCGCAGCAATGTGCCGTCAGAAAGTGCCACCACAAACCCTTCGCGAAGCGCTCGTGAAGGCAGCGCAATCACCGTTTCGACATCGCTCGACAGCTGCAATCCGGCTTTGTTGTTGGGCTGGATAGTGATCGGCATAAGCTGGCCCTTGGGGGGAGAATCGAACGTATCGCTGTATAGAACATAGAAGGAACATGGCCAAGGGTTGAGAGCGCAGGAAGGGGCCGGGGCACAGGCAAGATTAAAGAAATGGCACCATGCCCTGCGGTCGATGGGCCAGAACCTATTGTCTGCACATCTTTTTCCTCTGTAGCCGCGATGGCGCCATGTGTGCGGCCATAGCGCCATGCCTTGCTCAAACCCGCAGAAAACTGGGCTTTCTGACGGCGCCAACGGTGGTCAGGCCCGCAATCGTGACGTGATTGGCGCTGGACGAATGGCCGAGCCAGTTCGGCAACCCTCGCAGTTCTGATGCGCCTGTCCGTTCAAATCTCAGGTCTGCAAAATTCTGTGTGACTGTGCGTGCCAGATACTTTGTCTGTGGCAGCCGTGTGCATCACCTGGCACGGGAAATTCATGGCTTCGATAGTGCTCTCACGCGCACATCTGGGAAGCAGCTTCATGACTTCGTGCGAACCTCAATCATCGAATTGCGCCCGACACGTTTACAGGAGCGAGACAGCCACGACGGGCGGACGGGAACGGACGGGGCTATCAGGGGTCGTCAGGTGGCTGTGCTGGTGGCTCCAGCAGACCGATAGTCGATGGGCAGACACAGCCCGTCAAAGGAGCCCCACCATGAGCAACAATCCCTCCCCCGATGTCATCAGCGTTCGCATCAAGGATGCCTGCCGAATGACCGGCATTGGCCGATCTAAATTCTACGAACTGATCGCCACTGGCGAGGTCGAGATCGTCAAGATCGGAGCGATGACGCTTGTCCCTACAGACAGCCTCAGGAAGCTGATCGAGCGCGGGCGCCAGGGCGATGAGAAATGACCTGCATCTCCGCTTGGTTCGCGCCGTCATTACACCTGCTGTCGTAACGCTCTCGGAAAACGCGCGATAGCAGCTGAGCGCTTAGGCAGAGACCTTCCGGTTTGTGGCGGGAACGGGGTTGGTGAGAGGATGAAGGAAGGTCTCCTCGATCGCGACACTGACGGCGATGATCGCGATGTCTTGGAATGCCTATCTTGGCCGAGATAACGATCCCTAGACTGACGATCGAACGTCGCCAATGTTGGAAAGTCCGGAACGGCTCATATGCGGCGCTGAATGACCCGAAGCTGCGGTTGGTTCAGGAGGGCTCTTTTAAGGCTGACAAACGACCGCTACGACGGACGATCCGGAATGACGGCTTTCAGGAGCGCTGATTGGAATAGCCGACGTTCCGGAAGGTGAACCGGCGTGTCAGCTTCGCGCCCCAATTTAGGCCGTTCTACTCCTTCCCTTTAACGCCCGAAACCGGACGTCCGTTGGGCCCTCACGTTCTGGCATGGCGCCCCAGGCTCCCGATGATCTGACACTCGCCGATCTTGTCCGCCTGGCAGGACCGTAACATCTGTCTCAGCTCGTCACGCAGCGCGGAGAGATCGGCGATCCTGCGCTCGACCTCGGCCAGTTGTTGCTGGACCAGCAGGTCGACATCCAGGCACGGCTTTTCGTCGTGATCGGACAGGGCGAGCAGTTCGCGAACCTGTGCTATGCTGAACCCGAGCTCGCGCGCCCGGCGCACGAAGGTGAGTGTCGCCAAATGGTCGGTGGAGTAGTCGCGATAGTTGCTGTCCGTCCGGTCGGCTGCTGGCAGGATGCCTTCGCGCTCGTAGTAGCGGATCGTCTCCGGCTTCGTGCCGGTGGCCCTTGCCAGTTCGCCTATACGCATCGCTTGACCTTGTAGTTGCTATAAGGCGCATATGTCCGTGCGACTCGAACGTTGCAAGGAGAGTGGCATGGCGAAGTCCTGCTGCCAGACACCGGAGCCTGACACCGCCGCGCACAACGATCCGCGCTGGCGCCGCGTCCTGTGGATCGCACTCATCGCTAATGCAGTCATGTTCGTGGTGGAGATGATGGCTGGTGTAGCTGCTGATTCCCGTTCGCTCCAGGCCGATGCGCTTGATTTCTTCGGGGATGCCGCGAACTACGCGATCAGTCTTGGCGTTGCCGGGATGGCGCTCGCATGGCGCGCCAAGGCCGCTCTAGTGAAGGCCGCGACCATGCTCGCTTTCGGCGTGTGGGTAATCGGCTACGCGATCTACGGCCTCGTCGCTGGTTCGGACCCGGAGCCCCAGACAATGGGAGTGGTCGGCACGCTGGCTTTGGCGACGAACGTGATCGTCGCGCTCATGCTCTTCCGGTTCCGCGAAGGCGATTCGAACATGCGATCGGTATGGATCTGCTCTCGCAACGACGCGATCGGAAACGTTGCGGTTCTTGGCGCCGCCCTCGGCGTGTTTGGAACGGGCGACGCGTGGCCCGACCTGCTCGTCGCCTCGATCATGGCCGGACTAGCCCTGTGGGGCAGTGCGGAGGTGTTCGGCCAGGCACGCCGGGAGCTTTCCCATGGATAGCAATACCATTCCCAGCAGGGATGCATTTCTCGCAGAAGAATACCGACGCGCAGCCGAGGCTTCGGACGAGCAGAATTTCGAGGAAGCCTGGCACCATCTCGAACGGGCCCACGTAGTTGCTCAGGACCGCTTGGGACCGCACTGCGTCTCGCATTGGCGTATGCTGGAGCTTGCGTGGAGAACGCGTGATTGGCGCGAACTTTTAGGTCAGATATTCCGACTTTCCCTTGCCCCCATAGGCAACATCACCGGGAGACTTCCAATAGGAAACAGTGGTCGTTCGAATGTAAGCGCATTCGCTCGGATGGAAATAGAACCGGAGATCAGTCGTGTGCTTGGTCAATCGCCAGCTCAAGATGTTCATGGCTCGAAGTAGATCGATGGTTTTGTTATGAAATCACATTCCGTTTCGCGCGATAGTTCTTTCGCAGCCAAGCTGCTAATGCTACCGGACAGGCTATGACCCGGCTCTTCGCCCGCTCCCTCTTGCTTCAGCTAATCACGCTGTGCACTGCATTCGGTGTCCTGTGGGCTCCGGTAGCGGAAGCGGCCGAATGCGGGGGAGAGCCTCCGATAGCATCTCAGCTCGAGCAGCACGACGAGCCCGGTGATGATGACCGTGGCCCGGAGAAGCACGGCGCCTGTGCTCATGGCCATTGCCATCATGCTTCGCAGGCCGTCGGCCGGTCGTGTGAAGCCTCTGCCTTCGGAACGGTCACAGATGTCCTGCGCGCTAGTGCTCAGCCCTCTTTCGCTTCCAACCTGACCGAACTGGCAACACCCCCTCCTCGCGCCTGACGTTCGCCGCGCGTCGGACCTGTTTTCCGACGCCGAACTGAACGTCAGCAGAGGAATACCCATCCATGTTCGCCATATTGTGGCGAGCAGCCCCCTTCTGGGGGCTGATACTCGCCCTGTCCACGGGACCTGCCAGTGCGCAGGACCCGCGTGTTGTCACGCTCGACGACGCCCTTGAACTCAGCGGGGTCGCCGCTGAGGCCGATACCGCCACCACCAACCCCCGCCTCGTGGGGCCCCGCGCTGAAACCGACGCGGCGGTCGCGCTTGTCGATCAGGCTCGTCTGAGCCCCAACCCCGAGATCTCGTTCGACGTCGAGAACGTCGCCGGCAGCGGCGCATTCTCGGGTCTCCAGTCTACCGAATATACGCTCTCCGTCGGCCAGCGTCTCGAACTCGGCGGCAAGCGATCCGCGCGGATCGGTGCGGCAGAAGCCCAGGCCGAACTGGCATCTCTCAGGGCCGACCTTACCACGGTCGAACTGGGACAGCTGGTGCGCGAGCGATATCTCGCAGCTGCTGCAGCGGCTGCGCGGGTCGAACTTGCTGAAGATGTCGTGGCGCGTAACGAGGAACTGGCTCGCATTGCTGGTGTCCTTGTGGAGGTCGGCCGCGAGCCGCCTTTGCGCGCATTGAGGGCGGATGCGGCCCTTGCCGAAGCGCGCGCGCATCTGGTCGAGGCAGAGGCGGAGAGCCTGTCGGCTAGAACAGCGCTCGCGGCTCTATGGGCCGGCGGTGAAGCGCCGCTCGTTCCGGCGGAATTTCCGGATATCCTTCCGCCCGATTCGCTTATGTCCGAGGCGCAGGAAAGCCTTACCTACAGGGTCGCGCAAGCCGAGAGCAATGTTGCGGCAGCGGAGATCGAGCGACAGCGGAGCCTGCGGATTCCCGATCCGACGGTCTCTGCGGGAGTGCGGCGCTTCTGGGAGAGCGGCGACAATGCCTTCCTCGTCGGCGTATCGATCCCCCTTCCTTTTCGCGACCGGAACCAGGGCAACATCGCCGCTGCCGAGGCTCGGTTGCGGGCAGCGAATGCCCGTGAAGCGGTGGCTCGCGCGGATTACGAGCAGGCGGTCGCCACGGCCCGGGCAAGGTATCTTGGTGCCGAAGCGCGCGTCGAAACCCTGTCGCAGACATCGCTCCCGCAGGCGGAGGAGGCATTGCGCCTCGTTCGCATCGGATATCGCAACGGACGTTTTCCCCTGATCGAAGTTCTCGCGGCCGCAGAGGCACGTGACACGATCCGCGAGGCGCTCATCGCCGCACGCGAGCAGAGGGGCCTGGCCGCAGCCGAACTGATCGGGCTGGCCGCGCAATGAAGGATATATCAATGACACGCAGAAAACTGGCGATCCTCGTCGGTATCGTGATCGCGGTTGGCGCTATGGCGCTGATATTCTGGCCAACCTCCGAAGTCGACGACCATGCACAGGAGGAATCGGCGGCCGAGACACCCGAAGGGGTGATCACCCTTAGCGAAGAGCAGATCAGCGAGGCCGGGATAGAGCTGGCCACCGTCCGGTCTGGGGCCGCTATCGAGCTCGTCTTCCCAGCGACTGTCGCGGCGAGCCCCACTGCATCCGCTCGTATCGATGCCCGGGCCTCGGGGGTCGTCCGCTCCGTCGGCAAGACGCTGGGCGATTATGTGGCACGCGGCGAGACCGTCGCCCGCATCGAAAGCGCGGATGCCGCTGCTCTCGCCTCCCAGGTGAGCGCAGCGCGCGCGCGGGTGAGCGAGCTGTCTGCCGCCTACGAGCGCGAACGACGTCTTTTCGAGGAAAATGTCACCGCCCGCCAGGATCTGGAAGCCGCGCAGGCAAACCTCAGCGTGGCACGTTCGGAACTTCAGCGGGCGCAGGCCGCGGTAGCGGCTGCCGGCGTCAGTGGCGACGGGCGTTCGCTGTCAGTCTCATCTCCCCTGGCTGGCAGGATCACCGCGGCACCGATCGTGCTGGGTGCCTTCGTGGAGGCCGGCGAGGAACTCTACCGCGTGGTCGATCCCAATGGTCTCCAGATCGAGGTGGCGCTGCCTTCGGCCGAAGCCTCTCGTATCCAACCTGGTGACGAGGCCGTGCTGGTGGTCGGCGACGGTCGGGAAATCGGCGCCCGGGTTCGTTCGGTGACGCCTTCGCTCGATCCGGAGAGCCGCAGTGCGACTGCGGTCCTGTCATTATCACGCGGCATTCCGGGGCTTCAGCCGGGTGCCTTCCTTCAGGCACGGATCAGGCCGTCGGGCGAAATCGACCGCGAGCGCATTGCAGTGCCGGAAGACGCTATCCAGGTGGTCGAAGGACGCGACGTGGTCTTCGTCCGGACGAAGACCGGCTTCCAGACTCACGACGTTGAGCTTGGGACACGGTCCGCTGGCAACGTGACGATCCTTTCCGGTCTTCAGGAGGGATGGCGGATCGCTGTCGCCAACGCCTTCCTGCTCAAGGCCGAACTCGGGAAGGAGGGCGCGACCCATGGTCACTGAGACTCAGAACGCGCCCGCCGTGGCTACCCACACCGATACGACCAGCCATCGACACGGTTTGATCGGGGCCATCCTCGACATCGCCGTGCGGTTCCGCTGGGCGGTCATCGTCCTCACCGTCTTCGCAGCCATCTACGGCGCCATGAACCTTTTGCGCCTTCCGATCGATGCGGTGCCGGACATCACCAACACGCAGGTGCAGATCAACACCAGCGCGCCTGCCCTCTCTCCCTCACAGGTGGAGACGCAGGTGACCTTCCCCATCGAGACCGGGCTTGCCGGGATCGAGGGGCTGGAGATGACCCGCTCGATCTCGCGTAACGGCTTCAGCCAGGTCACCGCGATATTCGAAGAAGGCACCGACATCTACTTCGCGCGTCAGCAGGTGAACGAACGGCTAGCCCCGATCGGTGCGTCGCTGCCGGAAGGAGCGGAGCCCACGATGGGACCGATCTCGACCGGCCTGGGCGAGGTGCTCATGTATACGATCGAATACGAGTATCCGGGAGGTCGCGGTGCGCCGAAGGGTGGTCGGACAGGCTGGCAGTCGGACGGGACCTTCATCACCGAACGCGGTGATCGCCTCGACACCGAGGTCGCCAAGACAGCCTATCTTCGCACGGTGCAGGACTGGGTCGTTGCTCCGCTCATGCGCTCCATTGATGGCGTTGCCGGGGTGGATTCGATCGGCGGCTATGAGAAACAGTTCCTCGTTCAGCCCGATCCTGCTCGTCTCACCGGCTACGGCCTGTCGTTCGACTCCCTGATCGAGGCCTTGGAAGCGGCGAACCTCGCCGAAGGCGCCAACTTTGTCGATCGTGCCGGAGAGGCTCTGCTCGTCCGCGTCGATGCGCGGCTTGGGGGCACCCAGGACATCGAACAGGCGGTGGTCGCGACCCGCGAGGGCGTTCCGATCCGGATCGGGGATGTCGCCTCGGTGCGCATCGGCGGCGATCTCAGAACCGGTGCTGCCTCGCTCAATGGCGAGGAAGCGGTCGTCGGCACGGTCCTGATGCGCAGCGGCGAGAACAGCCGCACCGTGGCTGCCGCCTCGGCCGAGCGACTGGAAGAAGTCCGCGCCTCGCTCCCTGCCGGTGTCGTCGCCGAGATCGTCTACAACCGCTCGTCGCTTGTCGATGCGACCATCGCCACGGTCGAGAAGAACCTCGTCGAGGGCGCGCTTCTGGTGATCGCAGTCCTGTTCCTGATGCTCGGCAATATCCGGGCAGCGATCATCGCCGCACTGGTCATCCCGATATCCATGCTGATGGCAGCGGTGGGAATGAACAGGCTTGGTGTCTCCGGCAACCTGATGAGCCTGGGCGCACTGGACTTCGGCCTCATCGTCGATGGCGCGGTCATCATCGTTGAGAACAGCGTCGCGCGGCTCGTTACCAGGCAGCACCACGAAGGCAGGCTGCTCAGCCTCGGCGAGCGGCTGACCGAGACACGGCTGGCTGCGCAGGAGATGATCAAGCCGACCGTATACGGTCAGGCGATCATCCTCTTGGTCTATGCGCCGCTTCTCACCTTCACGGGTGTCGAGGGCAAGACGTTCTCGCCCATGGCCATCACGGTCATGCTGGCGCTCGCGTCCGCCTTCGTGCTGTCCCTGACCTTCGTGCCAGCGATGATCGCGGTTCTTCTCAATCGCAAGCTGACCGAGAAGGAGGTCAAGCCCGTTCGGATGGCGAAGGAACGCTATGGCTCGGCGGTGCGCCGCGCCATCGCACGTCCCTGGCCGGTGATCGGTGTGGGCGCCGGGCTCTTCGCCGTAGCGGCCTCCGTGTTCACCTTCCTCGGCAGCGAGTTCACACCGCAGCTGGATGAGCGCGACATCGCGGTTCAGTCACTGCGGATACCGTCGACCTCGCTCGAGCGATCGCTCGCCATGCAGAGACAGGTGGAGGACAGGCTCGAGACCTTCCCGCAAGTCGAGCTGGTTTTCTCGCGCACCGGCACGGCCGAGGTCGCGAGCGATCCGATGCCGCCGAACGCATCCGACGCCTACGTGATCCTGAAACCTCGCGAGGAGTGGCCCGATTCCGACCTGTCGAAGGAAGAACTCGTCGCACAGATGGAGAAATCGCTCAGCGGTCTGGTCGGCAACCTCTACGAGTTCAGCCAGCCCATCGAACTGCGCTTCAACGAGCTGATCGCGGGTGTTCGCGGCGACGTGGCGGTCAAGCTCTACGGAGACGACCTGACCGCGCTGACCCGGTCAGCCGGAGAAGTGGCCAAGGTGCTGCGCGGCGTCGAGGGTGCTGCAGACGTCAAGGTCCAGCAGGTCACTGGCTTTCCTACGCTGGACATCGCCTTCGATCGTCCGACGATCGCCCGATACGGTCTGACCGTGGAGGAGGTCGCGCAATCCGTTGCCATCGCGCTGGGTGGTCGGCCAGCGGGGCTGGTATTCGAGGGTGACCGCCGGTTCGATGTCGTCGTGCGGCTCGAGGATGCGACCCGGGACGATTTCGATCAGCTCGGAGCTCTTCCCATAGTCCTCGAAAGCGGGGTCACGGTTCCGCTTCGCACACTGGCGGATTTCCAAGTGGTAGATGGTCTCGCGGAGGTTCGCCGGGAGCAGGGTCGCCGACTGGTGATCGTGTCGGCGAACGTGCGCGAGCGCGATCTCGGCTCGTTCGTCGAGGAGGCTCGCGCAGGCGTCTCCGAGAACGTCGGATTGCCGGCCGCCTCCTTCATCGAATGGGGCGGACAATACCAGAACCTCCAGGCGGCGCAGGCGAGGCTCGCCCTGGTCGTTCCGGTCTGCTTCGCGCTGGTGCTGCTGCTCCTGTTCATGGCGCTCGGCGGATGGGTGCCAGCGCTGGCGGTGTTCAGCGCGATCCCGATGGCGCTGGCAGGCGGGGTCTTCGCGCTTGCCCTACGGGGGATGCCGTTCTCGGTGTCCGCCGCCGTGGGCTTCATCGCCCTATCGGGTGTCGCGGTATTGAACGGGCTCGTGATGATGACCGCGATACGCCAGCGGCTCGACAAGGGAGTGCCTCTCGATGAGGCGATCACCGATGGTGCATTGGCGAGGTTGCGACCGGTGCTGATGACAGCTTTGGTGGCCTCGCTCGGCTTCGTGCCGATGGCCCTTGCAACCGGCACTGGCGCGGAAGTCCAGCGTCCGCTGGCCACTGTCGTGATCGGCGGGTTGATCACCGCGACCGCGCTCACGCTCTTCGTCCTGCCCGCGATCGCGCGGCTCGTGCTCAATCGATCGGACGATGAGCGTAGCTGGCGCGAGAAGTGGTGGGATCGCCTGCGTCTGACCATGACTACCGACGAGCAACGCGGGCTGATGGACATCCCATGATGGCTGGATACCAACTCGTGCAGACATAGGTGTCGCAGCAGAACCGTCCACTTTCGCGGAAAACGCCCTGAAAGGGGACGGTCCGCCTACGGCCCAATTTTTGGCGCCACCGTGGGCCTGAACCAACGGCAGCTTTCAGCGGTCAATCTGAGGCGCTGAACGTCGGCATTGTTGGCGGGTGCCGACCTATATACGCCGCTCCGCAGCGGTGCTGCGGATGGAACGCTGTTAAGCGGACAGGCAGGAATGCGCCCTTTTCGGCCGTTCCGCCCGGAACGGAGAACGCCTGAAAGCGGACATCAGTTCGATCATCTCCGAGCATCAGCACTGGTGGACGGTCCGAAAAGTCTCCTTCGGTCCGCAGATTTGCCATCGCTGGTATTCGTTCACCAATGTGCGGGAGCAGCGAACCATCGTCCATGATTCAGGACCGTCCTGATTGGTAGCAAATGCGGAGGTTTGCCCTTCATACGGAGCTGTTTCGGCTGCCCCGACCTTTGTGGTCGATTATGCACCCGAGTACCAATTCGACAGCATCGCTCAGGCATACGGGCCTTCCAATCAAGGGCATTGATGGATCAGAATCGTAGCTGATGAGGTCCTTATCGGGAGGCTGCGCACATGCTCTCGACGTTTAGGCCCGCCGGCGAACGTTGGCCCCCCGCAGGCTGGAGGATGGCCGGCTGCCCGGTCCCCACAGCCCGCCGACGTCACAGTCGATAGGTGTTGCGAATGAACTGCGCTGCCCTTTCCCCGACGATGGCACAGGGCGCTTGGATATTACCCGTCGGGACTTTGGGGAAAACCGAGGCGTCAGCCACCCGCAAGCCTTCCACGCCCCGAACCTTTAGTGCCGCGTCGACAACCGCCAAGTCGTCGCGGCCCATCCGTGCTGTGCCGCTCTGGTGCCAGTAAGTGACCGCGGCGTCCCGCAGGAAGCGATAGTCGGTCGGGTTACCCTCGCCAGGAATCGCCTCTCGCTTGACGAATGGCGCGAATGAAGTCGCTGCGCCCAGATCGCGGCAAAGTTGGACGCATGCTCTCGCGGCCTCGACATCGGCAGGATCAGACAGCATGTTGGGATCGACGATCGGTGGCGCGTGGAGATCGCTCGAAGCAAGCCGCACGTGGCCTCGGCTTTTCGGATGGGCGAGCCCGCCGAACATTGTCCAGCCATGCTCTGGGACACCCAAGGCAGCGGTGCGCTCACTCGGTACGGGGAACTCCACCTGACACAGTAGCAGGTCGGGGGCGGCCAGCTCGGGCCGTGATTTCCAGTACAGCTTGGCCTCGCTCCCGCTGTTGCGCGGGGCCAGCGGCTCACGGTATTCCCAAGTGCAGCAGAAGGCGACGTGATCCTGCAGGTTCTGGCCGACACCAGGGATGTGCTCAACCAGAGGAATACCGAGCCGGGCGAGTTCGCCGCGCTCGCCCAGGCCTGAAAGCATGAGCAGCTTTGGCGTGTTTATTGCACCGGTAGAGACGATCACCTCGTTGCCGACGCCGATCGATCGAATCTTTCCTTCTCGCTCAATCTCGACACCCGATGCCCGGCGCCCGTCGAAGAGAATTCGCCGGACTAGCGTATTCGTGAGAATGGTCAGGTTGGGACGGTCCGCGAAAGGCCGAAGGTACGCACGGTAAAGCGAATGGCGGCGGCCGTCGCGCACCAGCATGTCGGAAATTGCGGCACCACCTTCGCCCTCCATCATGCGGCCGTTAGGGCTGTTGAACCGCGGGATGCCAAGTTCCTGAGCGGCGTCCAGGAGCGCACCGGCAATGGGACTGGGATCGGCAGCGGGCTGGACCCAGACGGGGCCATCGGTGCCCCGGTAGCGCGGGTCGGGCGCCCCCTGCCAATTCTCGATCCGGCGATAGATCGCCTGGACCGCGTCGGCACCCCACTCGAGGTCACCGGATACGGCTGCATAATCGTCCCAGTCGCTACGATGGCCGTGCGCCCAGACCATGACGTTGACGCTGGATCCACCGCCGAGGCCCTTACCCATCGACATCGACAGCGCGCGGCCATCGAGATGCGGGTTGGGCTCGGCCTGAAAGCCCCAGTCGCGCTTGCTGCCCAGATTGGTCGGCCACATCGCCGGGTCGAGCACGCTCTCATCCTCGTCATCGCCGCCGGCTTCGATGAGGAGTACCTGGCAGTCGGCGTTCTCGGCGAGGCGCCGGGCGATGACGGAGCCGGAAGACCCGCCGCCGCAGACGATGAAATCGTAGGACGGCTTCAAACTGGCATTGAGCCGTTGCTGGTTCTCGCGAGCGCGGCGTTCGAAATCGGCGATGTCGGTAGGGGTGGCTTGATGGGTCATGATACTATCCTTCGACCGGACAAAGCTCCGCCATTGCGCGCAAGGCGGCACAGCCCGCCGACGCACATCGGAAATCCGGATTATGGTTCGTGGGGCAGGGGAAGTTAGTTGGCTTCAGCCGGGGCTTGGCGGGCTGCTTCGTCGATCACGTCGGCGACCACCCTTGGCTGGGTCATGAAGACCGCATGGCTGGCCGCGACCTCGGTCACCTTCGCACCGATGCGGTCCGCCATGTCGTGCAGCATGCGCTGGTCGAACGCGCGATCATCGGTGGCGATGACCGCCCAGCTCGGCTTGCTGCGCCAGGCGGCATTTTCGAGCACGGTGCCGAACACCGACATGTTGATGGGAATCTGCGAATCCCGCAGGAACGCGGCGTCGGCTTCGGTAGCATCGGCGGCGAAACCGGCGCGGAAGTTCTCGGCCTTGATGTAACCGAAGCCGTCTGCCTGCGTGTCGATGACGAATTCGGGCGGCGTGGTGTAGCCGTCATATTGCTGCGCGGTCGTTTCTCCAGCATCGGGCGAAAGTGCGGAAACGTAAACGAGAGCGCTGACTTTCGGGTGTACGCCTGCTTCGGTGATCACCGTTCCGCCCCAGCTGTGCCCGACCAGCACGGTCGGTCCGTCCTGCCGGTCCAGTGCCCTCTTGGTCGCAGCGACGTCGTCGGCCAGCGAGGTCAGCGGGTTCTGTACGATTGTCACGCGGTATCCCCGGGCGGTCAGCTCGTCATAGACACCGCGCCAGCCCGATCCATCTGCGAAGGCACCATGCACGAGAACCACGTTGCGCGATTGACTATGGGGCTCGTCGGGAGTGGATTTCTCTGTCGATTGCGCAGCGGTGGACACCGAAAGCGCAAGCATGGCCGCGATGATTGGTCTGGTAGTCATAGGTCACGTCTCTCGTAGTTGCGATCCACGAGAGACAAGCAAGGCGCGAAATTATTCCCTCGGCCCGAATTTAATCGCGCGGTTTCGCCGACCGAAAGAAAATTGTCAGGCACCTGGAATAATCGATCTCCTTCGCTGTCTACTCACCATGGCTAAACATGGGGTGATCATGACATGACGTTCGAAAGAGGTGCCAGCGCCGTACTGGCCATCTGCATTATGGCTGCCGCGTCCACCCCGGCCTCGGCAAAGGAAGCCGGTCATCATTCCGCGATAGCGGATGAATGGACCAGTCGGATATCGCCGGAAGCCACCGCTTTCCTCGCCGAAAACGCGCAGGCGATGGAGCGCATGATGGAGTTGATGCACGCGGCACCGACCGGGGACATCGACAAGGACTTCGTCACCATGATGATCCCCCATCATCAGGGTGCCATCGACATGGCGCGCGCCGTGCTGCGGTCGAGCCGCAATGAGGCGGTCAGGCGTCTCGCGCAGGAAATCATCGTCACTCAGGAAGACGAAATCCGGGCGATGCGGCTGGCGATCGGAATTCACGCAATGCCGGCAGCGTCGCCAACCGGCAGCACAACAAGGCAGGGCCGCTGACCATGAATCGCCCCTTTTACGCCCTTCTTCTTTTGGCTGGCTCCGCCCTCGCGCCCTTGTCGGTGGCGACCGCGGGACAACCGCCGCGTTCCGACACAGCGCCGGATGTTGCGATCAGTGCGAGGGATCGGATTTATGCGGCCGACCAATTCTCGAATACCGTATCGGTTATCGATCCGGCGACTAACGGCCTGCTTGGTGTGATCCGGCTGGGCGATCCGCAGCCCGCCAATCTCAGCCCGCTCTATCGCGGCCAGCTTCTCGTCCACGGTCTCGGCTTTTCACCCGACGGAAAGACACTCGCGGTCGTGTCGATCGGTTCCAACTCGGTCACCTTCATCGACACCGCCACCAACGCGGTGAAAGCCACCACCTATGTCGGACGCTCTCCGCATGAGGCCTTCTTTACGCCCGACGGACGCGAGCTGTGGGTCACGATCCGGGGCGAAGACTATATCGCGGTTATCGACACCACGACCTTTGCCGAAACGAAGCGCATTCGCGTGCCGGCGGGCCCCGGAATGCAGATTTTCTCTCCGGATGGCGACTATGGCTATGTCTGCTCATCGTTCACCGCCGAGACGGTAGCAATCAGGCTCGCCGATCACCAGATCGTCGGCCGGATCCGGCAGGACTCGCCGTTCTGTCCGAATATCGCGGCAAGCCCGGACGGGACGCAGGTCTGGCTGACACTGAAGGACGTCGGGCGCGTCATGATCTTCGATGCGCGGCCACCCTTCAAAGTAATCCGCACGATCGACACTGGCCCGCTCACCAACCACGTCAACTTCGCGCAGACCGCGGCGGGGATATTCGCCTATGTCACGGTCGGCGGGCTGAATGCCGTCAGGGTGTTCAGCACCGCCAGCTTCGAGGAAACGGCGACGATCCCGGTCGGCAAGCTGCCGCATGGCCTTTGGCCTTCAGGCGATGGCAGTCGCATCTATGTCGGTCTGGAGAACTCGGACATGATCGCCGCGATTGACACCTCGAGCAATCGCGTTGTCGCGGAAATTCCGGTCGGCCAAGCGCCCCAAGCTGTCGTCTACGTGCCCGATGCAGTGCCCGCAGGCACTGGAACCGGAGGGCTGACCCCTCTCGGCCTCGCAGCGCATGCCGTTCAGCTCACGCTTGAGTCCGTTGCCTCATCATCGAGTTCGTCGACGAGCGTGACGCTCTTTGACCAAGGGTTGACGCAGGTGCTGCAAGCGGCAGTCTCCGGATTGGACCAGGGCAAGCCTTATGTCCTTGCGCTGACAGAGCAGCCAGACGGCAGCGGCCCGATTGAGCCGCTTGCCAGCTTCGTAACAAACCCGGCAGGCTCTGCCGTGGTCAACGCCGTCGGGCCGATCCGGCAGGTCATGCGTGATGCATCGGGTGATCGATCGCGCTTCCTTGTCATCGTACCAGGCTCTATGACCGAACACGGGCCGCCCGTTCAGGTGCAATCGCGCGCGTCGTGACAGCGACACGATAGGGAGAAGGCCGTGCAGGATATGATGGCTCTTGTCGAACCGCTGATCCCGTCGCTTCGGCGCTATGCGCGCAGTTTGCTGCGGGATCAAAATGCTGCCGACGATCTGGTGCAAGATTGCCTCGAGCGCGTAATTAGCCGTTGGCACCAACGCCGAATTGACGGCAACACACGAACGTGGGTCTTCACCATTCTGCACAATCTCGCGATCAACCGGGTTAAGCAGGCGGCTCGCCGCGGAGTCCACGTCACGGTAGAGCACGTCGATGAGGCAGCATTCGCGACGGCACCGGCTCAGGAGGACCGGTTACATCATCGAGCGATCGTGGATGCGCTTTCGTGGCTGCCCGAAGACCAGCGCAGCGTGTTGCTACTCGTCTCGGTCGAAGACCTATCATATGCCGAGACGGCATCGGTGCTCGACATTCCGATAGGGACGGTAATGTCCCGGCTTTCCCGCGCCCGTCATCGGTTGGCGCAGTTGATTGACGAAGGCCCAGACAGATCGGCAACGGCTGGTGCTGTACTGAGGAGGGTTAAATGAGCCGTCCAATCTCAGAGGAAGATCTTCACGCATTCGTCGACGGGGCATTGTCCGACAGCCGCCGCGCGGAGGTTGAAGCCTATCTCGAAAGTAATCCCGAAGTGGCCGAACGTTTTGCGCGGTTCGGCGCGCAGCGCGAAGCACTTCGTTCGGCGCTTGGGCCCATTGCTGATGAACCGGTGCCGCCAAACCTCAATCTGGGCCACCTGATGGTCTCCAACCACCGACCGAACCGGTCGGCTTGGCAGGCGGCTGCAGCAGCCTGCCTCCTCTTGCTGGCCGGAGGAGGTGGTGGGTGGATGCTTCGCGGAATGGCGATGGAGCAACCGGTTGGCGTTAACGCGCTCGCTCAGGAGGCCTCCTATGCCTATGCGGTCTTCGGTTCGGATAGCCGTCGTCCTGTCGAGATTGCGGCGACGGACAGCGACGCGTTATTGGGCTGGTTTGAGAAGCGTCTCTCTGAACCAATTTCGTTGCCGGACCTTTCCGGGGCCGGTTACCAGTTCATCGGCGGTCGTGTCGTTGCCACCCAGAATGGGCCTGCTGGCTTGCTGATGTATGATGATGCGGCTGGCACACGGATCGCCATTCTGATGCGACCTATGGTGCGCCGTGACGAGAATGCCCCCATGGCAGAACATCGCGAAGGCGACGTGGTCGGATATGCCTGGGCAGACGACGGCATGGGCTACAGTCTTGTCGGCGGTCTCAACGTCGCCGACGCCCTGCACCCGATCGCGGATGAAGCACGTCGGCAGATTTTGAAGAGAACCTGAGGTCGAGCCGGAACGAGCCAGCCAACGGCCATCGCCGGCGTGACAGCCTCTTACAGCGAGCACCCCGTATAAATTGAATGCCGCAGACGTATTCTTTTACAATTGGAGCAAACATCATGGCTTTCGTAACAACCGATGACGGCGTCGAAATCTTCTACAAGGACTGGGGACCGAAGGACGCCCAGGCGATCATGTTTCATCACGGGTGGCCGCTCAGTTCAGACGACTGGGATGCGCAACTCATCTTCTTCACAAACAAGGGGTTCCGCGTCATCGCTCATGACCGGCGCGGCCATGGGCGGTCCTCGCAAGTTTCTCACGGCCACGACATGGATCATTATTCGGCGGACGTTGCCGCCGTCATCAATGCGCTCGATCTGACCAACGTGATCCATGTCGGCCATTCGACCGGCGGCGGTGAAGTCGCCCGCTATGTGGCACGCGCTGACCGAGCCCGAGTGAGCAAGGCAGTTCTGATCGGTGCGGTCCCCCCGATCATGGTCAAGACGGACGATTATCCCAACGGACTGCCGATGGAGGTGTTCGATGGGTTTCGCACCTCGCTCGCCTCCGATCGCGCCAGCTTCTATCGCGAAGTCGCCGCAGGGCCCTTCTATGGCTTCAACCGCCCCGGCGTGACGCCGCTTCAAGCGGTAATCGACAATTGGTGGCGGCAAGGCATGATGGGCGGTGCGAAAGCCCACTACGACGGGATCAGAGCTTTTTCCGAAACCGACTTCACCGAGGATCTCAAGGCAATCGAAGTGCCGACGCTGATAATGCATGGAGACGATGATCAGATCGTCCCCATCGAGAACAGCGCCAAGCTTGCGATCGACCTTCTGAGCAGCGGCGAACTGAAAATCTATCCGGACTTTTCACACGGCATGGCGACTGTAAATGCAGACGTCATCAATGCCGATCTGCTGGCGTTCATCCAAGGATGATTTGCGGAGGCGACAACCTGAGGCGTGGCGGATGACTGAAAGCGAACACGTGGTTCGATGTGAATGGGCCACCAGCGATGCAGATCTGCGCCGTTATCACGACAATGAATGGGGCGTCCCCCAGCATGATCCCCGCATCTTGTGGGAGACGCTCATGCTCGAAGGATTTCAGGCGGGGCTGGCATGGGTTATCATCCTGCGCAAGCGCGATGCATTCCGCGAGGCCTTCGCCGGGTTTGACCCGGCGAAGGTCGCTGCTTTCGATGAAGCTGATGTCGCAAGACTGATGGCCAATCCGGGCATTGTGCGCGCCCAGGCAAAGATCCGCGCTACGATCGCAGGTGCACAAATCTACTGCGATATGCGCGATCGGGGCGAAGCCTTCGACGAGTTCTGCTGGTCGTTCACCGACGGCAAGGTGATCACGAACCCGGGCATGGACTGGATCGCAAGCTCGCCGCTGTCCGAAGCCGTGTCGAAAGAGCTGAAAGGACGCGGCTTCAAGTTCGTCGGGCCGAAGATCGTCTATGCCTGGCTGCAGGCTGTGGGCATCGTCAATGATCACGCGCAAGACTGCTTCCGCCGCGAGCTAGTCTAGGTACTGTCGGTTATCCGAGCTTCGACGCTCTGGCGAGCTCGCGCGCCAGGTCCACGAACACCTTGAAGGCGGCAGGCGGATTGCGCCTGCTGGGATAATAGAGGCACAGAGGCGATAGCGGGGGTGTCCAGTCTTCCAGCATGCGCACCAACCGCCCCTCCTCAAGGTCCCGCCGCACGTCGGATTCCATGAAATATCCGATACCCACGGACTCCAGCACTGCGATGCGCGCAAGGCTGGCCTCGTCCAAGGTGATTGGTCCTTGAACATCCACCTGCACCGCCTGCCCTTCGGCTTCGAACTGCCACCGATAGAGCGCACCGTTAGGCAGGCGTGTGCGAATGCAGGCATGGGCAAGCAAGTCGGAAGGGACGGCGGGTTTGTTGCGCGCCATTACGTATTCCGGCGTGGCTACGACAGCAATGCGCCGGGGTGGGCCAAGCGGAATCGCGATCATGTCCGAAGGCACGAGCGATTGGGTGCGCACGCCAAAATCGAAGCCCTCAGCCACGACGTCGACCAGATTTCCCTCGGTAACAAGGTCGATGTGCACTGCTGGAAAGCGGCGTGTGTATTCGATCAACAACGGTGCCAGAATTTCGCGCCCCGCTGTAGCAAAGGTATTGATGCGCAGGGTTCCCGAAGGCGTCTCCTGCTGCGAGCGGACCGTGTCGAGAGCTTGGTGAATGTCTGTCAGCGCGGGTGTCACCTGATCGACAAACCTTCTCCCGGCTCCCGTCAGCGAGACGCTGCGCGTGGTGCGGTTGAACAGCCGAACACCCAGCTGCCCTTCCAGTTTGGCAATCGCGTTGCTCAATGCGCTGGTCGACATGCCCAGTTCCAGTGCGGCGGCGCGGAACGATCCCTTGCGACTGATCGCCAGCACTGCATCGAAGTCGGTGAGGTTGTAATTCCGCATTATCCTGTTTCTCCGAACATCACGTCCAGATTTATCCCGCTTATCGGGACCAAGGCAATGGCCTAAATCTCTGGCGGAGGGGCAATGGAGTAGAGCGAATGCAATATTATCAGGTGTTCATAAGTGCCGAACAGACCGTTCAGGCTCACCGCATCCTCGACGCGCTGATTGCCAAGCAACTCGTCTTCGGCGGCCCCGTGGTCGGTGGTCCGGCCAAATTCCTATGGAACTTCAAAGATAGTGACGTTCCTGAAGGCATGCGCGAACACAAGCTGTTCACGCTGGAACAGGATTATAACTACATCATTAGCTACACCCGCGAGGACCTGAAGGAAGAGCTGGTCAAGGTGGCTGAATCGGCTGCCCTCGAAGAGGTTTGCATGATCTCGTTCCTGCCGATGGAACCCAACCGCTCGCTGCGAATCCCGCTCGACGCATCCTTCGAAGGCCGCGGCGCCGGCCTGCCGCCCGAGGAAGTCGACGCCGTGGCTGCGCTGACCTTCGTGCCAAAGGCTGAGATTTCCAGTCGGACCAAGAGCTTAAGCGGCGCCATCAGCAGCCGCCGGTGACCCCGGCATGCGCGTAATTTGCAAATCCAGAACAAGGAGACACGAAATGTCCATCGAACTGCCTGCACCGATCGCGGCCTATTTTTCCGCCGATAAGGGAGGCAATGCCCAAGCGATCTCCGAGTGCTTCACGCAAGACGCCGAGGTGATCGACGAGGGCAATACCTACACCGGACGCGACGCAATCCGCCAATGGATGGCGAATGCTTCCACCCAGTACACCTATACGGTGGAGCCTTTCGCAATCGCGCAGGATGGCGACCGCACGGTGGTAACCAGTCACCTGGTCGGCAATTTCCCCGGCAGCCCTGTCGACCTGCGCTATCTTTTCGTCCTCGACGGGGACGAGATTGCCGAACTGGAAATCGTGCCATGACGGAACTGCTGACACTAAATGGGAAACGCGCGCTCATCACTTCCGGAACCCGTGGTGCCGGAGCGGCTACGGTCGCCCTGTTCCAGCAGCTCGGAGCCAGAGTGCTGACGACGGCGCGCTCGCAGCCCGCGGCCATGCCGGACGAGATTTTCGTCGCAGGAGACCTCACCACCACGGTCGGATGCGAGACGGTCGCTTCCGCCGTGCAGGAACGGCTCGGCGGTGTTGATATCGTGGTGCACATGCTCGGAGGATCGTCGGCACCTGCGGGAGGCTATGCCGCGCTGGATGACGACGAGTGGCGGAAGGAGTTCGACCTCAACCTTTTCCCTGCCGTGCGCCTCGACCGGCATTTGCTGCCGGCAATGGAAGCGCAAGGGGCTGGCGTGGTGATCCATGTCACCTCGATCCAGCGCGAGCTGCCGCTCCCGGAAGCGACGACAGCCTATGCGGCTGCCAAGGCGGCCCTGTCCACCTACAGCAAAAGTCTGTCAAAGCAGGTCTCGCCCAAAGGTGTTCGCGTCATCCGCGTGTCGCCTGGCTGGATCGAAACCGAAGCCTCCGTCGAGCTCGCCCAGCGTCTGGCGGCGGAGCACGATATGGACGTTGAACAAGGAAAGCAGATGATCATGGATTCGCTAGGGGGAATTCCCATCGGGCGCCCATCCAAGCCCGCGGAAATCGCCAACCTGATCGCGTTCCTTTCTTCTGACCTTGCCGGGACGATCACCGGCACAGAATACGTCATCGACGGGGGCACGGTGCCCACCGCTTGAAACACCTGGGTGCAATCAATCTTGGCAACACCATCGGTTTCTTCGATGGGCGCCTATCGCTGGAGATATGGATTTGTTCGCAGACTCTGCCGCGCTATTCGCCTTGGCTTTATCGGGACAGGCGCCTGCGCAACTAACGCAGCCTGCGCCGCAACCAGTAGCCTGTCTCACCGTGCGAGGCGCAGGGGTCGATGCGCTAATGGGACGGATCGCCCCGGCTGATCAGCCAGTGGTGGATATCTTCGCGGGTGTCGGCGCATCGGACATTACCGATCATCGGCTTACACCGTCGGAAAGCGCGGTTCTGCGCGAAGCATTGGCGGGCCTCCCGCAATTGCACCGTGACATCCTGCACCGCCACTTGCGGCGGCTGAGCTTCCTCGATCTGCAGCCCGGCTCAGGTTCGGCGTTAACCCGGGTAGTGAATCCTGGCGACGCAAGTCTGCAATTCGACATCACCCTGAAGGCAAGTCTGCTTCACGATAGCCTGACGGACTTCCTCAACACCAAGGAACGCCGGCTTTTCGAAGACGACGGCTCGGGGTTCTCGGTCGGGTTCGACGCCGGTGACCGCGATGCGCTGACTTACATATTGCTGCACGAGACCAGCCATGTCGTCGACCAGGTCCTTCAGTTATCAGCCAACCCGGCATATCGCTTCGGAGCGGGCATCTGGGAGAACCAACAGACACTAGCCAAGCCGCACGCGGACAGCCTGGCAGTACACACGCCCCTCCGGCGGCATCCCCCTGTCCCGGCCCGCCATGCTCCAGCCTACTACCAGTCGTTGAGCGACAGTCCTTTCGTGTCCTTTTACTCCACGGCGGCCGCGTCGGAGGATTTGGCCGAACTGTTTGCCTGGCAGCAGCTGCAAGCGCGTCAGGGGCAACGACTCAACCTGACGGTGAGGGACAGTGAAGGCTTGCCCGTGAGTGCATATGCACCCCTGGAGACAGCACCCGTCCGACTGCGCTTCGCCCAAGTACTGACCTTCCTTGCACAGTATGAACAAAGTTGCGCGGATACCTCTCCGAGGACCCGAGCGTCCGGAAAGCGCTAGCAGTCGTGTGATCAGTGGCCGATACTCTACACGAAAATTAGTCGATAAAGCCCGCGTATCTATGTGGTGAATGCGGCAAGTTCACGCATTAGAGTGGTTGATATTCACTCTCCGATTTGTGGGGATCGAATCCGTCGGTGTCCGCCACTTCGCTTTTCTCAGATTCTCTAACCTACGACATACATATTCGAAGACCTCCGGAAGCGCGTTGTCGCGGGCGTAGAGGACCATTTTCACAAGGCGCTAACGGTCATTCAAAATACTGAGTTGCCCGGTCCCTCGCTCGCGAAGGTCCGCTATCTTGTCGATCATTGACCACCGTGAGGCATCGCTCAGACGTCAGCTTTTCGGACTTCTGGCTCAAAGAGCTGCCAGTCGGCTATCGGCCCATTTGCAGCCCTTTAAGCTCCCTGTGGTGGCCCCTTTGGCGCAAAAATATCCGATCGATGTCCCATCTGGCAGCGCTAAGTCGTCTTGGTTTCGAGCCCTTCAAAGCTCGTCACCAGGAGACCGAAAATGACCCCCCGCCTCGACAATCCCTCCGCACTCTTTCCCGCCGGTTTCAAGGCGATGGTCGCGCTTGAGCAGGCGCTCGCCAGCGCTATCGACCCGGAACTGCTGGAACTGATCAAGCTGCGCGCGTCGCAAATCAATGGCTGCGCTTTCTGCATTTACATGCACACATCCGACTTGCGGAAGCGCGGCGTGGACGAGATGAAGCTTTACCTTCTGAACGCCTGGCACGACTCCTATCTCTATTCCGACCGTGAACGGGCGGCGTTGGGCTGGACGGAGGCGCTGACCCGCGTGGCAGATGACGGGGCGAGCGACGAAGCCTACGATGCGCTCGCTGCACATTTCAACGAGGAGGAGCGGGTGCAATTGACCTTCGCCATCGGCGCGATCAACGTCTGGAACCGGCTTCAGGTGGGCTTTCGCGTTGCCCACCCGCCGCGTGGTGCAGCGATGCGCGCCGATGCGGCGTGAGACGCGCCTGTCCAGTTTCGAGGCGCAGCGGCCGCGGTTGCTGCGCCTCGCTTACCGTATGCTGGGCTCGCTGAGCGAGGCCGAGGATGTCGTCCAGGACGCCTGGCCGCGCTGGGCGGCCGTAGAGGACGAAGTTGAGGCACCGGGGGCCTACCTGACCCGGATCGTTACGCGCCTCTGCCTTGACCAGTTGAAGTCGGCCCGGGCGCGACGCGAGGAGTATGTCGGGGCGTGGCTGCCGGAGCCGCTGGTGCAGCAGTCTGATGAAGAGACCATCGCCGACGACGTAACCCTGACGCTGATGATGGCGATGGAGCGGCTGTCACCGCTGGAGCGGGCTGCCTTCCTGCTCCATGACATTTTCGACACGCCGCCTATCGAGGTGGCATCTGTACTGCAACGCGAGCCTGCCGCGGTTCGCCAGCTCGCATCCCGCGCCCGCCGCCACGTCAGGGATGCGCGCCCGCGTTTTGCATTATCGCCGGAAAGCGCCGCCGATCTCGTGCGAGCGTTCCATGATGCCAGTACGAAAGGCGACATCCAGGCCTTGAGCGGAATCCTTGCCGACGAAGTCGCGGTCTACTCCGACGGTGGCGGAAAAGTCCTCGCCTTCCGCAATATCGTGCGCGGTGTCGACCGGGTCCTGCGCCTTTTTCGCGGGCTGGCGCGCAAGGCCGCGTACCGGCCCCGATTGCTTCGCGTCGTGATGATCGACGGACTTCCCGGGTTCGTCAGCATCGACCGGGGTGCTGCTTTGCAGACCACGGCGCTCGAGGTTCGCGACGGAAAGATCACTGCCATTTACATCGTGCGCAACCCAGATAAGCTGCGGCATATCAAGGTGATGCTATCCGAGGGCTAGGTCTGACTAATCGAAAGTCAACTCAGGGCGGAGGGTCCGTTTTAGACAACTCCGAATGCAAAGCCGACCTTCGGCTTACGGCCCACTTCTTGCCTAGGCGCCAGTCCGCCATGGAGCCGGAACATCTAACCGCTCCAATGCCAAGTGGTCGCTTCAGAAGGAAAAATGCGGTCCCGATGCGCTTACCTCCGCTCAACCTCACAGGGAAGACCTGCGCTTTTCTTCATGCCGAAACCGCTACAATCGCTCCTATGGATCGCGATCCGGGCGCTGAGAGGGAGAGCGGTTTACGGATCGTGGCGCTAATGCTGCCTATGGTAAGTGATCATCGGTCGCCCCGAACACAATCAGACCTTGCGCTTTGTGGGCGAAGTAAAAGCAGGCGACAGGGTGCCATCTGCCAATTCAGCTTCAGGGAATGCCGTCAGAAATTGTCGCGCTTGCTCCAATGCACGAAAGTGGAAAGCAGCAGTTGACGCCCCAATTCCCGGCGAGCTTCCTGACGAAAACTCGCCAGGCTCTAACTCTAGATTGAGCCATTGGTGCATTCGGTCAAGCAAGGGACCTAAGCCATGCCGCGGAATGGCAACCTTTATGCGCACCGGGAAAGCAAGGTCGTCCAGCTTGGATTGTTGTGTTGAGCGACGAGCCATCTTTTGGAACGTAAAAGGAACAGCGATTCGCTGCAAGCGTGATTGGCGTGCCGCTTCTTGCTCAATGTGCCATCCGAAACGTTCGTGCGATGATCGAACTACCGGCCTTTCACCCACGGCTCCGCGGTTCGGTCGATCGCCAATGGTCCGTCGAAGGACACGCAAAGCGCCATCGCCTCGTTGAGTGAACCGCATTGCCACGCAGCGTAGTTGGACGGATGGAGGATTACAGGCATCCGGCTATGCACTTGGGCGGCATCCCCTGCGGCATCGGTCATCACCATCGAGTAGCATTCGCCCCATTCGTCGCTGTCTCGCCAGATTCCCGCGATGGCGAATAGCTCCTGATCGGGCAGGCTCAGCCACGTGCGGGTCATGCCTCCCTTCTGCCCCTGCGCCTCGGCCCAGGCGGTTAGGGGGATCAGACAACGCCGCTCGGCAAAACTGTAACGCCACATGAAGCTGTCCAGCTTGTCGGTGCGCGCATTGTTCACCGGCTTGGGTTTTAGGGGCTGGCCTGTTTTCTTGCTCTTTAGGACCAGAGGAAAGCCCCAGACCATTGAGCGCAATTGCCCCTCAAGGATCACTGCACCGGAATAGCCCGGATAAACCTCGACGGCAAAGTTCGCACCGGTGTCAGCTTCGACGCGAAAGAGCTGCGCAATCTCGGCGGTAGAGCTGCGAGTTCGGTAAAGATTGCACATGCCGCTATGTGTGTCGCTCAAAGCACCGGTGTCAACGTAGTGCCGATGGGTAACTCTAAAATCCCTCACCACCCGAAACCTACCAGTTTTTGACAGATCGGAAGTCGAAAGCCGAAGCCATGAATGCACCCGTGAAGATAAGCGCTTGGCATCGGCACCCATCCCTCTCGATTGGAAGGTGCAGCGTCCCATGTTCGGATTTCCGGAACCGCGTCGTACCGCCAGCCCCCCGAACCTCTTCGGACGCGGTATGTGGCCAAGCGCGAATGATATGCTCCCATCCGGCGAGCCGCCGACCTGAAGGTGCTCTTGCGCTTACGCATTGCTACATGACGACGGGCCGCCCAGCACGATCGAAGTCAGATCATGCCTTCGAGCAGAACTTGGCCCAGTCATCCATGAGCAGGCGGCGCTTTTCGAGCAGGTTGCCGCGCCGGTAGGCCGCCTCGGTCTTGTTGGCGACTACGTGCGCAAGTGCCGCTTCTGCCACCTCGCCTTGATGCTCGGTCTCCTCGCTGACCCAATCACGGAAAGCCGAGCGGAAGCCATGAGCTGTATATGGCTCCTTCATCTCCTTGAGCAGTTTGGTCAGCGTCATATCCGAGAGCTGTGTGTTGCGGCGAATACCCGGAAAGACGAGCGAGCAGCCGGCGATGCGCAGTTCTTCGCAGCGCTCCAGGATTCGGATTGCCGGACGCGTCAGCGGGACAATGTGTTCGCGCGCAGCCTTCATCCGCTCCTTGGGGATCGTCCACAGCCTGGCCTCAAGATCGATCTCATCCCAGGTTGCTCCTCTAACCTCGCCTGAGCGCGCTGCGGTCAAAATCGCGAACGCAAGTGCGAACCTGCTGAAGCTCTCGCGCTTGCGCAGCTTGACCATAAAGGCTGGCACATCGCTGTAGGGCATGGCTGCAAAGTGCCCGTCCTTCTTCGGCTGACGCGGCAAGCCCTTGCTGATCGCCCGCATCGGCGCCTCGCTGTCGCGATAGCCCGAGGCATAAGCCCAATCGAGCACCGTCCCGATCCGCTGGCGTACGCGTCGTGCCGTCTCGGGCTTGCTGAGCCAGATCTCGGCCAGGACATTGCGGATCATCGGCCCGGTGATGTCGTTCACCTGCTGATTGCCGATGTGCGGGAAGACATACGTTTCAAGCGTCCGCAGCCACTGATGCTCGTGCTTCTCGTTGCGCCAGGTCTTGCGGTGCTGCGAGAGCACTTTGGCCGCCGCCTCGCGAAAAGTCGGAATGCCAGCAGCCTTGCGTCGCTCGAAGACAGGATCGAGGCCCATCTCGACCCAGGTGCGGATTTCATGCGCGCGCTCACGCGCGAGCTTCAGCGACACAGTCTTGGCGCTGCCGAGCCCGAAGTCCCGACGGTTGCCATTTTTCTGTACCCGACAGACCCAGCTCTTCGTTCCGCTCGGCTGGATGACCAACATCAGGCCATCTCCATCACAGAGTCGACCTGGCCGCGTGGCTGCCGCGACAGCCGTCTTGGATAGCTTTCCCATAGCCCGATTTTCCCACACCCGTTCCCACATTTCCAATTCGGACGCCGGTGATCCAGCGTGGACGTGAGAGGATGCGAATCACCCATAACCCATGGAAACCTTTGGGTTTTATCGGCTCATCGTGGCTGTGGGAGGATCAGGCCGTGGCGGAGAGGGAGGGATTCGAACCCTCGATACGGTTGCCCGTATACTGCATTTCGAGTGCAGCGCATTCGACCACTCTGCCACCTCTCCGCACGGTCAGGTGAGAGGCCGTAGGCCCCGGTCGCTCTGAGAAGCGCGCCCGTTAGCCCATGAAATCGGCCTTGCCAAGACCCATCGCACACCAGCACCGGTGATTATCTCTCGTAGCGCCTTGTTCGCACACACAAACAGCCTATATTCCCGCTATATGGAACATACAGAGTTCTATTCGGCTCAAGCCGGAAAGCGCATCCAGGCTCCTCGTCATGCTCGCGCACGCTTCGCCATTGGTGATGTCGTGAAGCACAAGAATCACGATTTCCGCGGGGTCATCTTCGATATCGATCCGGTGTTCGCCAATTCCGACGAATGGTATGAACAGATCCCGCTCGATCTGCGCCCCAGCCGGGACCAACCCTATTATCACCTTCTCGCCGACAGCGAAGATACGAGCTACGTCGCCTATGTCAGCCAGCAAAATTTGCTGATCGACACAGATGGCGGCCCGGTTGACCATCCTGGCGTTGACCAGCTGTTCGAACAGTTCGCGGGTGGGCGCTATCGCCTGCGCGCCAGCCTAACTCACTAATCAGTTCCGGCCACGGAAAGTGCGGCCGCCCGGCCGTGCCCCTAGCTCTTGATCTTCCAACCGCTGGCCAGCACCCGGTAGGTGAAGAAGCCGAGCACGAGGTTGAGTGCAAACACGCCCAGCGCCGCGCCCATAACCGCGTGGTCGGTGTTTCCGATGTCGCTTTCACCAAGGAAGCCGTAGCGGAAGCCCGAGATAAGATAGAAAAACGGGTTTACCCGGCTGATCGCCTCGAAAGCAGGAGACAAGTTGTCGATCACGTAGAAGGTGCCCGACAGCAGCGACAGCGGAGCAACCACGAAGTTGGTGACAGCCGCGTTGTGATCGAACTTCTCGGCCCACAAGCTCGCCAGCAGCCCCACGATCGAGAGCAGCGCGGCTCCGTTCAGACCGAACCACACAATCGCCCAGACATGCGCCGCTCCGACCTCGACACCCGGATAAAGCCACATGGCGAAAGCCACCGTGGCTCCAACCATCACCGCCCGAGTCATCGCGGCCGCAACGATGCCGAGCATCAGCTCACCCCACGACAGTGGGGGCATCAGCAAGTCGATGATCGTACCTTGTAGCTTGCCCGAAAGCAGCGAGAAGCTGGCATTGGCAAAGGCGTTCTGCATCATGCCCATCATGATGAGGCCCGGCGCCACGAAGGTTCCGAACGAAACGCCCAGCACTTCGCGCCCGCCCCGCCCCAGTGCGACGGTGAAAATGATCAGGAACAGCAGCGTGGTGATCGCCGGTGCCCAGACAGTTTGCGTCTGCACCTTGAGAAATCGCCTGATCTCCTTAATATAGAGGCTCCACAGCCCAATCCGGTTGAACCCGGTGATCTGTGGCTCCCCCTTTGGCGGGAATCTCGTCGCGGCGATGGTGCCGGAAAGCGCAGCGTTGCTGTTTGCGGATGCAGGTTCGGTCTGGGGCATGAGCTGCGATTATCCGTCAGCGGGCGGGCTGGCAAGATCACCTGCGGTTCGGGGCGGCAAACCCTGTTCCCGCACAAGGCAATGAACGAAGGTATTCGATGAGCTGGACCGACGAACGGATCGCGCAACTGACCAAGATGTGGGAAGGTGGCGCCACCGCCAGCCAGATCGCCGAGGAACTGGGCGATGTCTCGCGCAACGCCGTGATCGGCAAAGCGCACCGGCTCGGCCTCAAGGCGCGCCCCAGCCCGGTAAAGGCAAGCGACAAGAAGGAAGCGAAGAAGAAGGCCCCGGCAAGCAAGCCGGCAGCCGAGGCCTCCGCGCCGAAGAGCAAGCCCCGCACGACTTCGGCTCCTGCAGCTCCTGCGAAACAGGCGGCTCCGCAAGTGCAGGACAGCCCCGCTGCTCCTGCAAACGCAACTCCGAGCCAGCCGCTTCCCGATCGGCAGGAAGACTTGCCGAAGATCGTGTCATACGGCCCCGGTGGCTTCCTGCGGCAAGGTCCCGGCGATCAGCAAGCCCCCATTCCACCCGCACCGCCGCGCCGGCTGGTGCCGGCCAAGCCAAGCCCCGAGATCGCCGACAAGACGAGCCTGCTCGACCTCAGCGACCGCGTGTGCCGCTGGCCGATGGGCCACCCCGGCGAGCCCGATTTCCACTTCTGCGGCGAAAAGGTGAATCCCGGTTTCCCCTATTGTGTGGAGCACTGTGGGCGGGCCTATCAGGCGCAGCTGCCGCGTGGCGCGCGCCGTCCCCCGCCGCCACTACCGTTCGGCGGGCCGCGCGTTCGCTGAACTCAACGCATCGCGAAACAAAGAAAACGCCGGGGCACCATTGGTGTCCCGGCGTTTTCAATGCCATAGCCCAAAAAAGGAAACTGGCCTCCGACGGGGGGTGTCGGAGGCCAATCGCATGGAAGACCCTTCATTCGCCGCGATGGCGGACGCGGGACGTTCCAAGTCCAATTGTGGGGTATGGACTGACAAAACATCCGCTCATCCGAATAGCGACCCGAATGGCTTGCCGATGTTTCGCAGCGGCAACTAGGGGCCCTCGCCCGCCCGTGCACGTCACGCAATTGCGTGACAGATTGACTGCATAGGTGTGGCCGAAGTCAGACCATATTGCTCTGCTCGCGCCTGCGGGCCTGCTCGACTAGCGCCTGATGGTCACGACCGAGCGCAAGCCCCAGCCTGAGGCCACGGAGGCAGGCGGCCGTACGATCCGTCACGTTGAGCTTGCTGAACAGTCGTCGCACATACATATCGACGCTTGATCGCGAAATATCGAGAATCTGCGCGATCACGGAATTGCTCTTGCCTTCGCACATCCAGCTAAGCACCTCGAGCTCGCGGTTCGACAAGGCCGGAACGGTGTCATCCATGCGCACCACCTGGCAATAGCGCTGGAAAGAGGTCTGCCCTACGTTGTTGACCCACTGCAGCGCGCTCACCGCAGGTTTTTCCTTGCGCTGCCAGGCCGCGCCGAGAAAGCCGCTGCGCCCCTGCGGTCCATAACAGGCAACGCCGATCCCACGGCCGAGACCGAACCTGCCAGCGATCTTCAGATATCGCCGCTGGCGATTGGTGAGCGCTACGCCGTCCAGCGCATCGAGCCAGAAGAAAGCGCCCGATACTGACAAGGCAAAGCTGGGCAGCGGATCGAACCGATGCAGGGTGTTGCGGTAGTGGCGCTCCCATATGCGCGGGTTCCCCAGAGACGAGAGCACTCGCCCTAGCCGCACATCGGACGTCAGCGGCGCCAGAAAGTAGGCCGCCGGCATACCCTCAAGCGCCAAGGCTGCCGAAAGCGCCGTCCGGACAGCGAACACATCGTTCGCGCCAGAGATTTCGCCAAGTGCACGCGAATAGGCAGCATCAATACTGGGCATACTACGTCCCCTAAGATCGGAACATATGCGCCCGTAAATATTATTCCGTTACAGAAGCAAAATCTAAACTATTGCCTTTGCTCAATATCTATCGGGAATCTTCACTCCGATCAACCGCCTCACCATGCTCAGTTGCGCGTCAGAGGAGGAACGTGACGGTCGATCACGAGCGAAGCTCCCGAAATGATGAGCGCGCAGACAAACAGGATGGCAAAAAACGGCCATGTACTTGCGCCGCCCATCTCCAGCAGCGCCCCTCCCAGCGCACTGCCTCCGATCGCGCCGATTCGACTCATGAAAATGCCGAAACCAATGCCTGACGAGCGGCAACTCTGCGGGTAGCCGAAGGTCATCAGCACATACATCCCCGCAATAGCGGCGCTGAAAAAGCCGCCTGCCGCGCCGACCAGCCAGGTCACCACTTGCTGTTCCATGGCATCGGGCGCGGCAGGAAGGGCTTCCACCTGAACCGCCAACGCCACCAAAACACAGGTCAACGCGATGCTGATCGCGAGCAGCACCCGGTGTGACCCGAACCGCCGCATGGCAAGGCCAACAAGAACCGAACCGATCATCGAGGTAATGCCTGCCAGAGCAACCGCCCCGCCCGCGGCCTCCAGCGTAAACCCGCGCGCGGTTAGCATCGTCGTGGTCCAGGTCAGGATCGAGTAAGCGACCATTGCGGCGGCGGTGAAGGCGAGTCCGATCCCGATGTTGAGCCGCAGGTTGCGCTTATCGAACACGCTGGTGCGCTGGCCTTCGACACCATCAGCCTCATGCCGTTCGGGAGCCAGCTCTTCGTCCGTATCGAGCACGAAGCGCGCATTTTTCTGCGCCTGCTCGCGCCTGCCCAGGGCGAGCAGAAAGGCCGGGCTATCGCGCAGGGCAACGAGAATCAAAACCGCCACCAGCACGGTAGCCAGCCCGATGCGCAGGAAAGTGCCGTCCCAGCCGTAATCCGCCGCCATGCCCGGTCCGATCAGGCCCACGATAGTGCCGCCGATCGGAGTGCCGACCGACAAGGTGCTGACTGTTACCCCACGCCAACGCTCTGGCAGCCACTCGCCAGCCAGCGCCAGCGCATTGGCATAGGCCCCGCCGAAGCCGAGCCCCCCAGCCAAGCGCCACAAGGCCATCTGAGTGACATCACCAGCGGTCGCCGCGCCGACCGTCGCCAGCGAGAAGACCAGCGCGGCGATGACAAGCGTCCAGCGCCGCCCGATGGCATCGCCCAGCACACCCCCGGCAAAGGAACCGAGCCCGAATCCAACCAGCGCCGCGCCTGCGGCGATGCCGAAAGTGCTGGCATCGGTGCCGAAGCTCTCAATCACCAGAGGAGCCACGATGCCCAGCAATTGCAGGTCGATCCCATCGCAGACCAGCACCAGCATACAGACCCCTGCGATCATCCACTGGAATGCCCGGGTCGGCTGTGCGTCAAGCGCCTCGGTAAAACTTCTTGCCATTGCGGGTCCTACTCCCTCGCGTATTTTCTGTTATGCGTGATCGCAATCATGCCGAGCCTCCCGCAAATGTCACGGACATTCGCTTCAGATCGAAAATTGTTTTCTTGAGAAAGGGTTTCCCATGCCAATTTCACTTCACTCAGCCGTCGTTCCGACCATGCTTCAGGTGCTGGGCGCGGGGCATGGCTGGATCGACAAGGCCAAGGCTCACGGGTTGAGCGAAGAGGCGCTGGCCAGCGGCTGCCTGATCGAGGACATGCTGCCCTTTGCCTATCAGATCAAAAGCATGGCGCACCATTCAAAGGGCGCGATCGAGGGCTTGCGCGCAGGGGTGTTCGGGCCTGACATGGCCGATCCGCCAACCAGCTATGAAGGGCTTCACGCCAAGCTCACCGAAGCCGAGGAGTTCCTGCGCGCGCTGGATCCCGAGGAGCTGGACAGCCTCGTCGACGACCCGATGCGGTTCGAGTTCAAGGAACTCAAGGTGCCCTTCACCACCACGGACTTTCTGCTCAGCTTCAGCCAGCCGAACTTCTTCTTCCACGCCACCACCGCCTACGGCATCCTGCGCGCAGGCGGTGTGCCGTTGGGCAAGTTCGACTATCTGGGTGTGATGCGTACGAGCCAAGCCTAGGGCTTCGCTTCCAGCACCATGTTACTGGGCGTTTCAGCGGCGCGGCGGATAATTGTAAAGCCCCCATCGCCGAGCACGCGGGCGAGCTTCGCCTGCCCCGCCTGCGCGCCCAGGCCATAACCGACCGGCTGCGCCAGGCTGGCCGGAACGCAGGCCATGCAGGAGAACCCGTAGAAAATCTGTCCCATCAGATGCATGTTTTCGGCCATCGAGTCGCCCGCCATCGGCTCGACCACCATGAACACGCCGTCGTCTTTCAGCACCTTGCGCACATGCCGCGCCGCGCCCACGGGATCCCCCATGTCGTGAAGCGCGTCGAAGATGCAGGCGAAGTCGAAGTCATGTCCCGGGAAGTCCTGCGCCGTGGCCAGTTCGAAGCTGACATTCGCCAGCCCTGCGTCGGCCGCGCGTTCGCGCGCCTTGTCGATGCTCGGCTGGTGGAAGTCGAAGCCGATGAAGGTTGAGTTCGGAAAGGCCTGCGCCATCAGGATTGTCGAGGTGCCATATCCGCAGCCGATGTCTGCCACCTTGCCCCCGGCCTCCAGCCGTTCGACCACGCCATCAAGCGCGGGCAGCCATTCGGTCAACAGGTGCGCGGCGTAGACTGGGCGGAAGAAGCGATCAGTGCCGCAGAACAGGCATGGCGAGTGCTCGGACCAGGCACGCCCCTCGCCCGACTTGAACACCTCGACCGCCTTCTCGTGCATGTCGTATTGCGCCACGATGGCCTGGATAAAGCCTTGCATGCAGGCGGGCTGACCTTCGCGCGCGAAGACCATCGCGTGTTCGGCCGGGAGTTCGAAGGTCTGTGCGACGGGATCGAACACCAGATATCCCGCGGCGGAGACCGACCCGAGCCATTCTCGCAGATATTTGGCGTTAAGCCCGGTCTTTTCGGCAAGCTGGTCGAGCGTCATCGGGCCTTCTCCGTCCATCGCCGCGAACACACCAGCCTGGTCACCGATGTAAGCCATCATCAGGCTGACCGCACCGGCGACATGCGCCATCACCCCGCCTGCCACCTGCTGGACCTTTTCAAAGTCAATCGAATCAGCGCCTTGTGTCATCATTCTCCCAATCCTCGTAAGATTATGTTCGCATTTGGATTGTACCATCGGTCAACCGGCAAGCGAATGCCCGGGTACTCGTGAATCGTGCCCTGGGGCTGGCGAGGCCATCTGCTCACTCGGCCAGACCCAGTTAATTCGTGCGATCGAAAAGGAAGCAATGATTCGTCAGCGTACCTCTATTGTGATCGAGAGCGCCTCTCCGACCTGGCTGCGCAGGATGCTGCGTGGCTCGCACCTCATGTCGGCGGCAATTCTGCTTGCCGCGCTGATCGAAGGTGGCGACTACCTGCCTTACGCTGCTGTAATCAGCCTGATGTTCATGCTGGCACAGGCTGCGATCTCCATTCTTCTTGGTGCGATCAGCGAAAAGCGCATCGCAAACCTGGAGGATCTTGCGATGAAGGTTGACGAACAGCGCGCTCAGATCGAGCAACTGTTCGGCATGACCGACATGCTGCAAAGCGCACTCAGCCGCGAGGATGCGGGCGAGGTGCTTGCCGCCACCGCCAGCCGACTGCTCCCCGATTTGCGCGGCGCGCTTTACATCTTCAACAATTCGCAGGACCGGCTCGACCTTGCCTCGATGTGGCCCGAAGATGGCATCTCAAATCCCATCAAGACCCTGGTGCCGGCCACTTGCTGGGCATTGAAGCGCGGCAAGGTTCAGATCAACGACCCGCACTCGCAAAGCCAGCTGTGCTGCAAACACAACGGCGGCCGCAACGCCACCATCGAAGTGCCAATGATCGCCCGCGGCAAGGTTCACGGGCTCCTTATGCTCGCGTCCGACGACCAGGATGGTGCCAAGCGGCTGCGCGAGATCGCGCGCATTGCACAAGCACTGGCCGATTCGATGAGCCTCGCGCTCGCCAACATATCGCTGCAGGAGAAGCTGCGTACGCAGTCGCTGCGAGATCCTCTGACGGGGCTCTATAACCGCCGGTACATGGAAGATGCGCTGGAACGCCACCTCCAGATCGCCGAGCGCAACGGCAGCGCCACCTCGGTAATCATGATCGATCTCGACCACTTCAAGAAGATCAACGATTCGCACGGCCACGGCAAGGGCGATGCGGTGCTGCGCGATGTCGCGGCGCAGCTCACGGCCTCGGTCCGGCCGACCGATATCGTGTCGCGCTACGGCGGCGAGGAGATGATGGTGATCATGCCCGGTTGCGGTCTCGACCAGGCCCTGAAGAAGGCCGAACTCCTGCGTAGCCGGATCGAGAGCCTGTCCGAGTTGCACGGCACCCCGGTCACCGCCTCGTTCGGCGTAGCCTGCGTACCCGAGACATCGAGCACCATGCGCGATCTGGTGCCCATGGCTGACGCAGCACTCTATGTTGCCAAGGAAGCCGGGCGCAACTGCGTGAAGGCAGCCAGCCGGCGACATCCCAGCTCGCCCCCGACGAACACTCCGCGTCTGGCGGTGAGCAAGAAGTAAGCGGCCAATCCGAACCCGGTTTCCATCGATCAGTACCTGCATCGCCCAAAAGCAAAGGGGCCGCGCGGTTCGCACCACGCGGCCCCTGCTGTGTTTGCCTGCTAAGCTGGCTTAAGCTCAGTCGTCCTTGAGGAAGGCGGGCATGTGGTCTTCACCACCGCCACCGTTGCCGCCGCCGTCACGATCGCGACGCGGGCCACGGTCGCCACCACGGCCGCCGCCGCCACTACGCGGACCACGACGGTCCCCACGCGGCTTGTCGCCTCTGTCACCGCGCGGCTCGCGCGGCGGGCGGGTGTCTTCCAGCTCTTCGCCAGTTTCCTGATCGACGACGCGCATCGACAGGCGCACCTTGCCGCGCTGGTCGATCTCGAGCACCTTGACCTTAACGTCCTGCCCTTCAGACACGACATCGGTCGGCTTCTCGACGCGCTCGTTCTTCATTTCGGAGACGTGGACGAGGCCGTCCTTGCCGCCCATGAAGTTCACGAAGGCACCGAAGTCGACGATGTTGACGACCTTGCCGTCGTAAATCTTGCCGACTTCCGCTTCCTCTACGATGCCCTGAATCCACTTCTTGGCAGCTTCGATCTGGGTCACGTCGCTCGACGAGATCTTGATCAGACCCTCGTCGTCGATGTCGACCTTGGCGCCGGTCTCGGCGACGATCTCGCGGATCACCTTGCCGCCGGTGCCGATCACTTCGCGGATCTTCGACTTGTCGATCTGCATCGTCTCGATACGCGGAGCGTGAGCCGAAAGCTCGGTGCGGGCGGTGCCCAGCGCCTTCTGCATTTCGCCCAGGATGTGCGCACGGCCGGCCTTGGCCTGCTCGAGCGCCTTGCCCATGATCTCCTGCGTGATGCCGGCGACCTTGATGTCCATCTGCATGGTGGTGATGCCAGCCTCGGTGCCGGCCACCTTAAAGTCCATGTCGCCGAGGTGATCTTCGTCACCCAGGATGTCGGACAGCACAGCGAATTCGTCACCTTCGAGGATCAGGCCCATGGCGATGCCCGACACCGGACGCTCGATCGGAACGCCGGCATCCATCATCGACAGACAGCCGCCGCAGATCGTGGCCATCGACGACGAGCCGTTCGACTCGGTAATGTCCGACAGGATGCGGATCGTGTAGGGGAAATCTTCCTTGCTCGGCAGCACCGGGTGCAGCGCGCGCCAGGCGAGCTTGCCATGGCCGATCTCGCGACGACCCGGAGCACCGAAACGACCAACTTCGCCAACCGAATAGGGCGGGAAGTTGTAGTGCAGCATGAAGTTCGAATAGGTCAGGCCATCAAGCCCGTCGATCATCTGCTCGGCATCCTTGGTGCCCAGCGTGGTGGTGCAGATCGCCTGCGTCTCACCGCGCGTGAACAGCGCCGAACCGTGCGTGCGCGGCAGGAAGCCCACCATGCTCTCGATCGGGCGAACCTGATCGAGCTTGCGGCCGTCGATGCGCTGGCCGTCCTTGAGGATGGCACCGCGAACGATCTCGGCTTCGAGCTTCTTGACCAGCTTGCCGGCGGTCATCTGCGTCTGGCCATCGGCCTCGGCATAGTGCGCCTTGGCCTTCGCGCGCGCCTCGTTGAGGGCGTTGGCACGGGCTGACTTGTCGGTCAGCTTATAGGCAGCGGCGATGTCGTCGCCGACGATCCCGCGCAGCTCTTCCTTCATGGCAGCCTTGTCGTCCGACTGGTCGATCTGCCACGGCTCCTTGGCAGCCTGCTCAGCCAGCTCGACGATCAGCTTGACCACCTGCTGGTTGGCTTCGTGCGCGAACATCACCGCGCCGAGCATGTCTTCCTCGGTCAGCTCCTTGGCTTCCGATTCCACCATCATCACGGCATCGTGTGTTCCGGCCACGACGAGGTCGAGCGTGCCATCGGCCAGCGCAGTTTCCTGCTTCGGGTTCAGCACATATTCGCCGTCGATCATGCCCACGCGGCAGCCCGAGATCGGGCCCATGAAGGGCACGCCCGAGATGGTCAGCGCAGCCGAGGCCGCGATCATCGCCAGCACGTCAGCCTCGGTCTCACCGTCATAGGAAAGAACCTGGCAGATCACGTTGATTTCGTTGTAGAACCCTTCGGGGAACAGCGGGCGGATCGGACGGTCGATCAGGCGGCTGGTGAGGGTTTCCTTCTCGGTGGCGCCGCGTTCGCGCTTGAAGAAGCCGCCGGGGATGCGGCCAGCCGAGGAGAATTTTTCCTGATAGTGAACGGTGAGCGGGAAGAAGTCCTGCCCTTCCTTCACGGACTTGGCGGCGGTCACGGCACAAAGCACCACGGTTTCGCCATAGGTGGCCAGCACGGCGCCGTCAGCCTGACGGGCGATGCGGCCGGTTTCGAGGGTGAGGGTCTTTCCGCCCCACTCAATCGATACGGTTTTGGTGTCGAACATGGATTATCCAATCATACCCGCCAGCCAGATTGCTTGGCGGGGTTTCCTGCCGGGGATTCCGTCCCGGTCCGGTGTGGGGCTATTTCACGCCCCTGGCCCCCTCGCCGGATTGCAAGGGATGGCCGCTTTCTATTGCCGGAGGTTTGTGACCGGCAAATGTGCGAAGGGCGGCCTTTTGAGCCGCCCTTCGAGAAACTCTTACTTACGCAGACCCAGCTTCTGGATCAGGCTGTTGTAACGCGCCAGATCCTTCTTCTTGAGGTAGGCCAACAGACTGCGACGCTTGTTGACCATCTTGAGCAGGCCACGACGCGAGTGGTTGTCCTTGTGGTGCTCCTTGAAGTGCTCGGTGAGGTTGCGGATACGCTCGGTGAGGATCGCGACCTGCACTTCGGGGCTGCCGGTGTCACCCGAGGCGACAGCATTGTCAGCAATGATTTCCTGCTTCTTTTCGGCGGTAACAGTCATTCATTCTACTCCGCGGTATCAGCTACAATTGAACCCCCGGACGACCTTGGCCGAACCTTCCGTAAGCTCCATCAGCGCCACCGGCTCGTTAGCCAGTTTCGCGAAGTAAAGCCCGTCGGAATGGGGCAATCCCGAAATGACCCGGCCCTGACGGACCGCCTGCGCACTCTCGGGATCGAGGATCAGGGCCGGGATACCGTCCAGCCCCGCCTCAAGCGGCAGGATAATGTCTTCAAGAGGCGCGCCCTTACCGATTGTGTTCAATTTGTCCAGCGAAATCGCTTGAGACTCGGTGAACGGGCCAGCCTTGATGCGGCGCAGATAGGTGACATGGCCGCAGGTGCCAAGGGCATGGGCGATGTCGCGTGCCAAGCTTCTGATATAGGTGCCCTTCGAGACATTGGCGACGAGCGTGACGCTGTCCGCCAATTCGAGAGGAGCCTGCGGATCGTAGGGGTCGGGCCGTCCCACGGTGGTGGCAAAGGCTGACGGCGGCACCTCCGCGCTCTCGTCCCCCTCCCCCGTAGCTGGCCGGAGCGAGTGGATCGTGACCGCGCGGGTCTTCATCTCCACCTCCTCGCCCGCCCGTGCGAGGTCGTAAGCGCGCTTGCCATCGATCTTGAGCGCGGAATACTTGGGCGGAACTTGCTCTATCGGGCCGGTGAAATGGTCGCAGATCGCCGCCACGGCCGCGCGCGGCGGGCGGTGATCGCTGGTTTCGATCACTTCGCCCTCGGCATCGAGCGTGTCGGTCATACTGCCGAACTGGATGGTGAAGGCATAGGCCTTGTCGCTGTCGAGCATGCGCCCGGCGAGCTTGGTCGCCTCGCCCAGCGCGATGGGAAGCACGCCCTCGGCCAGCGGATCAAGCGTGCCGCCATGGCCCACCTTCACCTTGCCGTAGCCCGCCTCGCGCAGGTTGCGCTTCACCGCCGACACGGCCTGCGTCGAGCCCAGCCCCACGGGCTTGTCGAGGATAATCCAGCCGTGCGGGCTCATCGGGCGATCAGGTCAGCGAAAGCAAGGTACTGGTCCACAGCCCAGGCTACCGGAAGGCCAATGGTGTTGCCGAGCAGGTTCAGCCCCGGCGCCAGCCAGGTGAGCGCGATCAGCCCCACGAACAGCAGCATTCCGAACGGGCGCAACCGCTCGTAAGCGCGCGCGGCGCGCGGCGGCAGAAGGCCCTCCACGATGTGCGAACCATCGAACGGCGGGATCGGCAGCAGGTTGAACACGGCGAGGAACACATTCACCAGCACCATGAAGAAGCCGAATGTGGCGAGCAGGCTCAGGCTGCCATCGGCGTTGACGATGATCGGAGTGCCCCCGTCGGAATAGCCGAGCGACATCCCCAGCGACAGCGAAAGGCCAAGCACAACGGCTCCAACCAGCGCCAGCACGAAGTTCGTGCCCGGTCCGGCGGCGGCCACGGCCATCATTCCATAGCGCGGATTGTCGAGCCGCTGCTTCAGAACGGGCACCGGCTTGGCCCAGCCGAAGATCGGCCCGCCGGTCAGCGCCAACAGCCCCGGAACCACCAGCGTTCCCACCGGATCGACATGGCGCAGCGGGTTGAGGCTCAGCCGCCGCTGCTCCTTTGCGGTGGGATCGCCCAGCAGCAGCGCGACATAGCCGTGCGCCACCTCGTGAAAGACGATGGCCACGACAAGGCACGGGATCAGCAGCAGGGCCAGCAGGATGGTTTCGCTCATGGACGGCTCACATGGGGGTTTGCGGGCCTGCGGTAAAGACCGTAAGCCTTGTTGCTTGGCTTGATTTCGCAGGACGAGGGACGACAGATGAAGCAAGCAGGTACCCAGAAGGGCATCCTTGGGCGGATCGAACGTGCCGGCAATGCCCTGCCCGATCCGGTATTCCTGTTCCTCTGGCTGATCGTGGGGCTGGTCGCTCTCTCCGTGATCGCCTCGCTCGTAGGGTGGCAGGCGCTCCACCCGACCGAGATCGACGAAGCGACCGGCACCAGCCGCCTGATCTCCGCCACCAGCCTGCTTTCAGGCGACAACATCCGTCGCTTGTGGGTCGATATGCCCACCACCTTCACCCACTTTCATCCCTTGGGATATGTGTTGGTGGTGATGCTGGGCGCGGGCGTCGCGGAACGCTCCGGCCTGTTCGGGGCAGCGATGCGCGGCGCGGTTCGCCATGCGCCCAAGGCCCTGCTCACGCCTTTCGTGACGCTGGTGGGGATGTTGGGCAACCTCGCCGCCGATGCCGCCTATGTGGTGCTCATTCCGCTGGCAGGGATCGTGTTCCACGCTGCGGGGCGCCATCCGGTGGCAGGCATAGCCGCCGCCTTCGCGGGTACTTCGGGCGGGTTTTCGGCAAACCTGCTGCCTGGCCAGCTCGACGCGCTGCTGTTCGGCATCACCGAAGCGGCGGTGGAAACCGTGTTCGGCGACTTCACCGCCAACATCGCAGGTAACTGGTATTTCATCGCCGCCATGACCTTCGTGTTCCTGCCGGTGATCTGGTTCGTCACCGACCGCATGATCGAACCGCGCCTCGGCACCTTCGACCCATCCCGCGCGGGCAATGCACCCACAGGCGGCAATCCCGACAAGGAGCTGACACCGGCCGAGCGCAAAGGCCTTAAGATGGCAGGCCTCGCGGTGCTGGCGGTCTGTGCGATGTGGGCCTTCTTCACCTTCGGCCCAGACACCCCGCTGATCGACGAGGACGCCAGCGCCGAGGCGCGGCTCACCCCGTTTTATCAGAGCCTTGTGGCCGGTTTCTTCCTGCTGTTCCTGCTGGCAGGCTGGGCCTACGGCAAGGCGGCGGGGGCCATCAACGACCACCGCGACCTCGTGAAGATGATGGCGGGCGCGATGGAGGATTTGGCCTACTATCTCGTGCTCGCCTTCGTGGCGGCACACTTCGTGGCCATGTTTGCCTGGTCCAACCTCGGGCTGATCCTCGCGGTCAACGGGGCGGACTTCCTGAGTGGCCTCGGCCTGCCCGCCTGGGCGCTGCTGACCGCGATCATCCTAGTATCCGCGCTGCTGAACCTGTTCGTCGGTTCGGCAAGCGCCAAGTGGGCGCTGCTTGCGCCGGTGCTGGTGCCGATGCTGATGCTGCTCGGCCTCTCGCCAGAGATGGCAACGGCTGCCTACCGCGTGGGCGACGGGGCAACCAACATCATCACCCCGCTGATGGTCTACTTCCCGCTGATCCTGATCTTCTGCCAGCGCTGGCAGGCAGACTTCGGCCTTGGTTCGCTGGCGGCCACCATGCTGCCCTATTCGGTGGGCCTGATGGCATCGGGCCTGCTGCTGACGATAGGCTGGGTGGTGCTTGACCTTCCGCTCGGCCCCGGTGCCGGGGTGTTCATCGAAGCGCCAGGAGCGCTATCCCAGAACACCCCAGCCGGAGCGCGATAGCCTCAGCCGTCCCGTTCGGGCAGACCGTCGACCTGGGTCAGCGAAGCAATCGGATAGCTGCGCCCGTCGACCACGATCTGAGAGAACTTGTCGAGCCGATCGATCGGACCGGTATCGAAACCGATTGCCCAGGCAAAAGGCAACTCGTGCGAGGGGATCATCAGCTCCGCCTTGTACCAGTTGCGGCGACGATCCTGAATGTAAAGCGTATCGCGATCCTCGGCATGCCAGTTTCGGATGCCGCCGTGATTCACGAAATTGATCCGCGCTTCGGGCTGCTCAGCCACAGTGGACTGCGCGGGCGTTTCGGCCAACGCCGGAGTCGCAAAGAGGCCAAGCGCGAGCAGCGGCGCGGCAAGAATGCGGTTTTTCATGTCATCGGACTCCTTTCGTTCATGACTGTGTTCTATCGCAAACGCCTTGAACATATCATGAACTTTCAGGAGTTTACGCGTTCATCACTGTCGCGATTTGTCGCGCTCCGCCCATTCCTCGGCGAGGATCGAAAGCATCACGGTATCGCGCACATGGCCGGTCCAGGTGATCCGCTCGGCCCGCAACAAACCTTCGCGCACCGCGCCCAGCTTGCGCACCGCCGCCAGCGAGCGCTCGTTGCGCTGGTCGATGCGGAATTCCACCCGGCGGAAACCGGCGGCAAAGGCCCGCGCCAGCACCAGCGGCTTGACCCGCGAATTGAGGCCGCTGCCCCGTTCGGCCTGCGCCATGAAGGTGCCGCCCAGCTCCAGCGTCTCACGCCCCGGCGCGATGTTCAGGAAGCTGGTCGTGCCTGCAAACAAGCCGTCCCGCACGATCGCAAAGGCGCGGCGGGCAGGATCGGCCAGCAAGATATCGAAATAGGGATCGAACCCGGCCCCCGAAAGATCGGCCGGATAGATCGGCCAGACCGGATCGTCGGGCAGGCAAATGGCGCGCATGGCCTCGCGATGTGCTTCGGCCAAGGGCAACAGATCGATCAGGCCGCGCTCCCATTCATGATCCAGCATGGGCTGGCCAAGAAGCGCTAGATCGACGCTCATTCCCCGCCGTCTTCCTCGTCAAGATCGCGGCGGACGCGCGGATCGTCGAGCAACTGGTCAATCCGGCTCGCCTCGTCGAAGGTCTCGTCAGCCTGGAAGCGCAGCTTGGGCGCGAACTTCAGGCCCAGCCGCTGGGCCACCTCGCGCTGGAAGAACGCAGTGTTGACCTGCAAGGCCTTCACCACGGTCTTCTCATCCTCGCCGAGCAAGGGTTTTACGTAGACCTTGGCCTGCCTGAGGTCGGGCGACATCCGCACCTCGGTGACAGCGATATTGTGTGCGCTGAGCACTTCGTCATGCGCCTCTCCGCGGGCGAGCAGCTCGCTCAGGATATGGCGCACGCGCTCGCCCACCTTCAGCAGGCGGACCGAGGGATCATCAGGGTTCGAGTGTTTTGCCATAGCCAAGTGCCCCCTCCCGCGAACGGGAGGGGTATCCGATCACAACACGCGCTCGCGCTCTTCAATCTCGAACACTTCGAGATTGTCGCCCGGCTTGATGTCGTTGGTGTCGGCCAGCACGACACCGCATTCGAGACCCGTGCGGACCTCGTCGACATCGTCCTTGAACCGACGCAGCGACTGGATGACGGTGGCCGAAACGATGACATCGTCGCGGGTAAGACGGGCGAAGAGGCCCTTCTTGATGACACCGTCGATGACCAGCAGACCGGCAGCCTTGTCCTTTTTGCCCGCCGGGAACACCTGCTTGACCTCGGCGCGGCCCACCACGTGTTCGATCTTCTCGGGACCCAGCTCGCCGGCCAGTTCCTTCGCGACCTCTTCGGTGAGGTGATAGATCACGTCGTGATACATCATCCGCGCACCGTCGCGCTTCACCAGCTCGCGCGCCTTGGCGTTCGGGCGGACGTTGAAGCCCACGATCGGCGCCTTTGAGGCCACGGCCAGCGACACGTCGCTCTCGGTGATCGCACCCACACCGGCGTGCAGCACGCGGACCTTGATGAGATCGTTCGAGATGTTGTGCAGCGCGTTGACGATCGCCTCGACCGAGCCCTGCACGTCGGCCTTCACCACCACCGGCCATTCGATCACGTCGCTCTTGTTGAACATCGTGTCGAAGCTGGTCGGCGCGAGGGCCGTGCGCTTCTCGGTTTCCTTTTCCTTGCGATACTGCGCCACTTCGCGGGCCCGCTGTTCGTTCTCGACCACGGTCATCATGTCGCCCGCCGACGGAACGCCGCCCAGGCCAAGCACCTCGACCGGCATACCCGGGCCAGCTTCCTTGATCTGCTTGCCCTTGTCGTCGATCAGCGCGCGCACACGCCCGCTTTCGGTGCCGACCACGAAGGTGTCGCCACGCTTGAGCGTACCGCGGTTGACCAACACGGTCGCCACGGGGCCACGGCCCTTGTCGAGCTGGGCTTCGACCACGGTCGCCTCGGCCATCCGGTCGGGACGCGCCTTGAGTTCGAGCAGTTCGGCCTGCAGCAGGATCTTGTCGATCAGCTCGTCGAGACCGGCACCGGTCTTGGACGAGACTTCCACATCCTGCACGTCGCCCGACATGGCTTCCACGATCACCTCGTGTTCAAGCAGGCGTTCGCGGATCTTCTGGGCGTTGTACTCGGGCTTGTCGGCCTTGGTGATCGCCACGATCATCGGCACGCCAGCCGCCTTGGTGTGGCTGATCGCCTCGATCGTCTGCGGCATGATCGCATCGTCGCCTGACACCACCAGCACCACGATATCGGTGACATTGGCACCACGTGCGCGCATCTCGGTGAAGGCGGCGTGGCCTGGCGTATCGAGGAAGGTAACCTTGTCCTTGCCCTTGGTGGTGATCTGATAGGCGCCGATGTGCTGGGTGATGCCGCCGGCCTCACCCTTCACCACGTCGGTGCCGCGCAGGGCATCGAGCAGGCTGGTCTTACCGTGATCGACGTGGCCCATGATCGTAACCACCGGCGGACGCGGTTGCAGCGTCTCTTCCGGATCGGTGTCGGTCGAGGTGTCGATATCGACATCGCTTTCCGACACGCGCTCGATGCGGTGGCCAAATTCCTCGACCAGCAGCTCGGCGGTATCGGCGTCGATCGTCTGATTGACCGTCACCATCATGCCCATGTTGAACAGCGACTTCACGAGGTCGGCGCCCTTCTCGGCCATGCGGTTGGCGAGTTCCTGCACGGTTATCGCCTCGGGCACGATCACATCGCGCACCTGCTTCTCACGCGGGGCGGACGAGCCGCCACCATGCATACGGCGTTCCTTCTCACGCGCACGCTTGAGCGCGGCGAGGCTGCGCGCGCGGCGGCCCTCGTCCTCGTTCAGCGCCTTGTTGACAGTGAGCTTGCCCGAGCGGCGCTTGTCCGCACCGCCGCCGACATTGCTGCCGCCACGATCGGCGGGCGCAGGCGCGGCACCGCCACGCTTGGGCTTGTCAGCCCCCTTGCGCTCGGGCTTCTCGGGTTTCTTGATCTCGGGCCGCTTGACCGGGGTGAACCGGCGCGGGCTCGGCGTAGCCGGAGCATCGCTCGTCGAAGCAGCGGACTCAGCTTCGGGCTCTGCCTCGGGTTCGGCCGGCGCATTGGCAGCCGCTTCCTTCGCCGCGGCTTCGTCGGCGGCACGCTGCTTGGCGGCCTCTTCCTCGGCCTTGCGCTTCTCCTCGGCGCGGCGCTTTTCATCTTCGGCTGCTTGACGGGCCTGCTCTTCCTCGCGCTTGCGGGCTTCCTCGGCCTGCCGCAGACGGTCTTCCTCGGCCTCACGCTGAAGGCGGGCCACGCGTTCCTGCGGGGTCTCGCCAGCGGGCACAGCCGGACGGCGCGGCGCGGGCTTAGGCGCGGGCTCGGCCTTGGGGGCTGGCGGCGGAGGGGGCGGCGGAGGCGGAGGCGGCGGTGCGGCCTCGCCGGGCTTCACGAGCTTACGGCGCTGCTTTACCTCGACCACCACCTTGTTGGTGCGCCCGTGGCTGAAGGTCTGCTTGACCTCGCCCGCTTCGACCGAGCGCTTCAGCCCAAGGGGCTTGCGTTCGCGCTTCGGTGTGTCTTCGTTATCGCTCATAAGCCTCGATTATTCCTTCAAATCACATATTCGCGGCGGTTTCGGGATCAGCGCCAATCGCTTTCCCCTGCCCGCCGTTCTTGGCCGCCGTGGCGGCGCCCAGATAGGTTTGCAAACGCCCCAGCGGAACCGCGACCCGCTCGGCCGACTTGCGATCGGCCAATGCCAGGTGGACGACATTCTCGCGGCCCAATGCCACAGACAGGGCTAGCCGGTCCAGTGGCAGCCTGTCTCCAACAATTCCCGAGCCTTCCGCATCGAGCCCGACGCGATAGGCCTGATCGAGCTTGCGGCAACCATCGTCGCTCGAATCGCGCGCATGATAAAGCGCGGCAATCGCACCGCTACGCGCTTCGTTCGTGATGCGATCAGAGCCCAGAACCACGCGCCCGGCGCGCATTTCAAGACCCAGCCGGTCGGTCAGCGCCTTGATCAGCGCCTGCTCAATCATGTCGGGAAGCTCGGCGGGAATTTCAAGCGGCGCGCCCTTGAACGCGCGCGCCAGCGCTCCTTTCAGCTTGCCGCTGGCCATCGCCTCTTCGAGCGCAGCCCGCGAGGTGCCGAGCCAAGCGCCCCGCCCCGGCGCCTTCGCATGGGCGTCGGGCAGCACCAACCCTTCCGGCGAGATGGCGAGGCGCACGAGATCGTCACGCCCGCCGGTCTCACCGGTCAGGATGCAGCGGCGTTCGCTCCCGGAAGGACCGGAAGCGCGCGCGTCAGAGCTGTCGGACCCTAGCGGTTCATTGTGAGGATTCCGCATCAGCGGCCTCCTCAGCTTGGGCGGGCTCAGCCTTGGCCGGTTCTTCGTCTTCGAACCAGTGCGCGCGGGCCGCCATGATGATCTCGTTGCCCTGCTCTTCAGTCAGGCCGAAGGTGCCGAGCACACCGCCCTTATCCTGCTCGCGCTGCGGGCGACGCAGCGGCGGGCCATCGGCGTTCTGGCGACGACGCGGCGCTTCGCGCTTCTTCGCGATCAGTTCGTCGGTGGCGAGGTCTGCGAGGTCGTCCAGCGTGGTGATCCCGGCCTTGCCGAGCACAACCAGCATTTCCTCGGAGAGGTGCGGGATCTCGGCCAGCGCGTCTTCCACGCCCAGCTCCTTGCGGGCGGCGCGATAGGTCTCGACCTGCCGCTCGATCGCTTCGAGCGCGCGGCTCTGCAGCTCTTCGGCCAACTCTTCGTCGAAACCTTCGATCATCGCCAGCTCGGACAGCTCGACGTAGGCCACTTCTTCCAGCTCGGTGAAGCCTTCGGCCACCAGCAGCTGCGACAGCGTCTCGTCGACGTCCAGCTCTTCCTCGAACATCTTGGAGCGCTCGGCAAACTCCTTGCTGCGCTTTTCCGAGGCTTCTTCCTCGGTCATGATGTCGATCTGGCTTTCGGTCAGCTGCGAGGCCAGCCGCACGTTCTGGCCGCGGCGGCCGATCGCAAGGCTGAGCTGATCGTCGGGCACGACCACCTCGATCCGGCCCTCTTCCTCGTCGAGCACCACGCGCGCCACGGTAGCGGGCTGCAATGCGTTGACGACGAAGGTGGCGGTATCTTCCGACCACGGGATGATGTCGATCTTTTCGCCCTGCAGTTCCTGCACCACGGCCTGCACACGGCTGCCCTTCATGCCGACGCAGGCGCCGACCGGATCGATGCTGCTATCGTGCGAGATCACGCCGATCTTGGCGCGGCTGCCCGGATCGCGGGCGGCGGCCTTGATCTGGATGATGCCGTCGTAAATCTCGGGCACTTCCTGCGCGAACAGCTTTTTCATGAACTCGGGGTGCGCGCGGCTGAGGAAGATCTGCGGACCGCGGTTGTTGCGCTCCACCTTGAGAATCAGCGCCCGCACACGCTCGCCCACACGAGCGGCCTCACGCGGGATCTGCTGGTCGCGGCGAATCACGCCCTCGGCGCGGCCGAGGTTCACGATCACGTGGCCGAACTCGACCGACTTGATAACGCCGGTGATGACTTCGCCCGCACGATCCTTGAACTCTTCATACTGACGCTCGCGCTCGGCATCGCGGACCTTCTGGAAGATTACCTGCTTGGCGCTCTGCGCGTCGATGCGCCCCAGATCGACCGGCGGCAGCGGATCGACGATGAAGTCGCCCACCTTGCTGCCCGGCTCCAGCTTCTCCGCCTGGGCCAGATCGACCTGCTTGAAGTAGTCTTCAACCTCTTCCACCACCTCGACCACACGCCACAAGCGCAGGTCGCCGGTCATCGGGTCGAGCTTGGCACGAATGTCGTTTTCCGCACCATAACGGTTGCGCGCGGACTTCTGGATCGCCTCTTCCATGGCCTCGATGACGATCGACTTGTCGATCATCTTCTCGGACGCGACCGCGTTGGCGATTGCGAGCAGCTCGGCCTTGTTGGCGGAAATCGGACTGGCCATCAGTTACTAGCCTCTTCTTCCTCGTTGATCTCTTCGAATTCGTCCGCACCTTCCGCATCGAGCGGCAGGGTGGCAGCGATAAGCTTGTCGGTCAGCTCGAGCTGGGCCGAATGAATGTTTGCGAGCGGAACCGCAATCTCTCCGGCCCTGTTATCCCGGATCGTGACAGTCTCGCCCTCGATCCCGAGCAGTTCGCCTTTGAGCTTGCGCATATCGCCGATCTTTTCGACCAGCGAAATCCGCGCCTCGTGCCCGGCCCAGTTGGCATAGTCCTTCGCACGGGTCAGCGGACGGTCGATGCCGGGGCTGGACACTTCCAGCATATAGGCGCCCTCAATCAGTTCGCCCTCTTCCTCCTCGACCGCGTCGATCCGGTTGGAAATGGCGCGCGACAGCGTGGCGCACTGCTCCACGACCATCTGCCCGGTGGCAGGATCCTCGGCCATGATCTGCAAGGTGCGCTCTTCACCCGAACCGACCATCCGCACGCGCACCAGCTCGAAGCCGAGAGCTTCGGCTTCGGGTTCGATAATCGTGATCAGGCGGGCAAGATCGGGCAAACAGACTTTCCATTACAATCGCATCGCAGCATGACCTTTTGGGCCGGCCCCCGAAGGCGCCAGCATCCAAACCATGTCACGACAATGTCGGGATGCCAGCGGGATAGACCCGCCCGACCAAAATTGCAATGGGCAAGTTTTTACCGAGCGCCGGACGGCCACTCAGTAGTGCTGGCGCGTAAGCGGATCCTGCGATGGCGGAATGGCTGGATTCGGACCGGAGGTCCAGAAATCGGCAGTTTGGGAACCATCGCCCGGATCGAACGCGTCACCATCGTCGATATAGCCCGGGAGTGCTACCGTGGGCGCAACAGTCGGGGCTGGCGCAGGCGAGCTGACCACCTGCTGCACATCGGCGGCCGCCTCGTCGGATGAGTCGCCATAGGTCATAACGATCCAGCCGATCACGCAGATTGCGCCGAAATAGGCCATCGCGCGGAGCACTACAGAGCTCTTGTCGGTCTGGCGGGACGCAGAACGGGCGATATTGCCGCCGAACGCAGACGAATTCGTCACCTGGCGATTCGCGCTGCTCCTGCGAGGAACCGACATCCGCTGTCTCATAGGCTGTTGCTGACCCTTGCTCGTCTGACGGGCACACCGATCCCGCTCAAATTCTCTGCTTTCTTGCTTACCATGGGGTTTCTAGCGCCATAGAGTTTGCGGGAGGTTAAGTCCGCGCAGCGTCACTCCTGCTTGTCGATCCCGTGCTTGCGGATGCAATGGCGCAACTGGTCGTAGCTCAGGCCGAGCGCCTGCGCGGTCTGACGCTGGTTCCAGCGGTTGCGGCCCAGCGCATGGACGAGAATGGCCCGCTCATGCTCGTCAACTGCCGCACGCAGATCGTCGATCTCGTCAAAACGGTCAGGCGCCGGAGCTGAAGCGACAGCCGACGCGGCCGGAGCCGGACTTGCCGAGGGCACAGGCATCGCGGCCGGCTTCCATGGCGACTGGAATGGATCGAACACCACGTCCCCGATCGGGTTGCTCCAGTCGTCCCAGCGATAGACCGCACGTTCCACCACATTGCGCAGTTCGCGCACGTTGCCCGGCCAGGGGAAGTCCTCCAGCGCCTCGGCCACGTGAGAGGCATAGCCGGGCCATTCCTCCCACCCCAGTTCGGCGGCCATACGCCGTCCGAAATAGTCCGCCAGCACCGGCACGTCTCCTTCGCGCACGCGTAAAGGCGGCAAGGTGATGACCTCGAAGCTCAGCCTGTCGAGCAGGTCCGCTCGAAAGGTCCCGGCATCGGCGCGCGCGGGCAGATCCTCGTTAGTGGCAGCCACGATCCGCACATCCACCCGCATCGGCCGGCTCGATCCGATCCGCGTGACTTCGCCATATTCCACCGCACGAAGCAGCCGCTCCTGCGCCCCCATCGACAAGGTGCCAAGCTCATCGAGAAACAGAGTACCGCGGTCGGCCTCTTCGAAGCGCCCCTCGCGCGCCTTGGTGGCGCCGGTGAAGGCCCCCGCCTCGTGCCCGAACAACTCGGCCTCGATCAGCGTTTCGGGCAAGGCCGCGCAGTTCATGGTTACGAGCGGCTCTTCCCAACGGTCGGAAAGACGGTGGAGGCGTTCGGCGATCAGTTCCTTGCCCGTCCCGCGCTCGCCAATCACCAGCACCGGGCGGCGCATAGGCGCGGCGCGGCTGGCGCGCTCGACCGCGTCAAGGAAGGCACTCGATTGCCCGATAAATTGCGTTGCCCGCTCCATGGCCGATTTCTAGCGAATTTTCCCAAGCCTTGGCAATAATTACCAATCGCACCTGCGTTGGATTTTTCACAAGTCCATGAAATTTCGGTAAATCTCAGTTTGGCACGGCATTTGCAATTCATGGACCGTACAGCAATCAGGAGTTTTCGCCATGTCCCCTTCCCGCTTCTTCGCCAGCGAACTCGGTCAAGCCGCGCTCGTCAGCGTGGCGGCCATGGTGGCCTTCGTTACCTTCACCGCGCTCGCCCCGGGCAGCGCCTCAGCCACCTCTATGGCGGTGCCCATTACCTCGGCGGCACTCGCGTGAGCAATAAGCCACCCTTCAACCTTGCCGCGCTTGGCAGCGTGGACGTGAAGGCCGATAAGGGCACCCGGCTCGATCGCGAGATCGAACGTTTGCGCACCACTCCCACGCCGGTCGCCCGTGCGATCCATACCGGAGACACCTTGATGGGAATTTTTTCTCGTACCCGCGACATCATCGCCGCGAACTTTTCTGAATTGCTCGATCAGGCAGACGATCCAGCGAAGATGATCCGCATGATCATCCTCGAAATGGAGGAAACGCTGGTCGAGGTGCGCGCCTCTGCCGCGCGCACTATCGCCGACCAGAAGGAAATGCACCGCCACACCGTGAAGCTCGACCGGCTTCAGGCCGACTGGGGCGACAAGGCCCAACTCGCGCTGAGCAAGGACCGCGAGGACCTCGCCCGCGCCGCGCTGATGGAGCGGCGCAAGGCGGCCGAAATGTCGGATCAGCTCAAGGCCGAGATCGCCGTGCTCGACGATGCGCTGCGCGCCTACGAGGCCGACATCGCCAAGTTGCAGAGCCGCCTGCGCGAAGCGCGCAGTCGCCAGAGCCAGATCGCGGCCCGCCTTGAAAGCGCGGAAAACCGTTTCAAGCTGCGCAACCTGATGACGAACGAGCGCGTCGACGAGGCGCTCGCCCGGTTCGACCAGCTCGAACGCCGGGTCGACTATGCCGAAGGCCGCGCCGACTCGCTCGAGATCGGCGGCAAGGGCAAGAAAACGCTCGCCGACGAATTTGCCGAACTGGAAGGCGGCGACAAGGTCGACGAAGAACTGGAAGAATTGAAGCGCGCGCTCGGCAAAAGCGCGAATAAGGAAGGATAAGCCATGGATGATCTGATGCCCGCCTTTGCCATTGCCTCGATCTTCATCGGCTTGCCCTGGATCGTTCTGCACTACGTGACCAAGTGGAAAACCGCCGCCACCATCACCACCGACGACGAAGTGCTGCTGGAAGAGCTTTATCAGCTTGCCAAGCGCCTCGATGAACGGATGGACACGGTCGAACGGCTGGTCGCCTCCGACAACCCCGAGTTCAAGCCCGCGCGCATCCACGCCGACCGCGAAATCGATAATGTCCCGCTGAACGAACTCGAAAAGATGCTCGCCGAGAAGAAAGGAACCCGCGCATGAACTCGCCCCGCACCAAGCTCTATCGCGACAAGCAGAACGCCAAGCTGTTTGGTGTTTGCGCAGGGATTGCCGATTATACCGGCGTTGACGCCTTCTGGGTGCGCATCGCCACGGTGTTCCTGACCTTTGCCACCGGCGGTTGGACGATCCCGGCCTATGTTATCGCCTGCGTGATCCTGAACAAGAAGCCACCTTATCTTTACGCCGAGCCGGAAGAGACACGCTACTGGCAGTCGGTTCGCCAGAGCCCGAAGCGCACCGCGCGCGAAATCCGCGCCCGGATGAAGGATGTCGACCGCCGCCTGGCCGATGTGGAGAGCTACTATGTGAGCAGCAATCCGCGCCTGTCCGCCGAAATCGAGCGGCTGCGCTGAGTCGGGCAAATCTGAAGGCAAGACAGGGAGCAAGACAATGGGCGATCTGACAGGACTGATCGGCGTGATGATCCCGATTATCGCGCTGTGCATCCCGATCATGGTGATCTGGACCAAGCACAAGCAGAAGATCGCGCAATTGCAGGTGGATACCACCGCCCAAAATACCGCCGAACGCGCCGCGCAATATGCCTCGCAGGTGCAGCAGCTGGAGGACCGGGTACGCGTGCTCGAACGCATAGTGACCGACGGCGGCTACGATGTCGCCACCCAGATCGAAGCCCTGCGCGACACCCGCAAGGTCGAGGATCGCGAAAACGGCATTCCACTCGACCTGCCGACCAAGACAAAGGAGCGCACGCAATGAGCCTGTGGACGATGATCTTCCTGCTGGCAATCTGCGGCATGGCCTATGCCGCCTGGAACAGGCATCAGGAAAGCAAACAGGGTGTGGTGCGCGACATGTGGGGCAATCCCGTCTCGGACGGTAACGCCGACCGCGCCCGCGAAGAGGAAATGGCCCGCGAACTGGCTGAGCTGCGCGACCGGGTGAAGGTGCTCGAACGGATCGCCACCGAGGACCGCGAAAGCCTCAGCCTCGCCCGCGAAATCGAGCAACTGCGTGACGAAAGGAGCAAGTCGCAATGAGCGAGAGCATGCTGATGGCATTGAGCGCGGTATTGTCGCTGGCGATCCTCGCCGGGGTGGCCCTGGTGATGTGGCAGGGCTGGCTGACGCTGAAGCTGCGCGAGCTGGAGACGGCGCACGGATCGCCCGAGCGCTTCGGTGGATCGCGCGAAGGCGCGGCACGAATCGAGATTGCCGACCTCAAGGAACGTATTCGCAAGCTCGAAGCCATCGCCAGCGGGGTTGATCTGTGATTTCTTGCCCCGCCGGTTGCAATTTGTCCCGCTCGTCCTGAGCTTGTGGGAAGCGAAGCTGGCCGGTAGGCCTACGACTGCTTTTCCTTCAAATGCTGCGTCGCAAGAAGAAGAGCAACCCTTCGACAAGCTCAGGGTGAGCGGAGATTGTTTTGAGAAGTCTGGAAGACATCCACGAGGAATACGACTTCCTCGATGCCGACGAACGTTATCGCCTGCTGATCGAGCTGGGCCGCGAGCTGGAGGAAATGCCCACCGCGCTCAAAACCGACGCTACGCTGGTGCGCGGGTGCTCGGCGCAGGTCTGGGTCTATCCCACGGGCGATGCCGAAAAACTGCACTTCCTCGCGGATTCGAACGCCGCGATCACCAAGGGGATCGTCGCGCTGGTGGTATCGGCGGTGCAGGACAAGCCGGCCGCGGAAGTCGCCGCTAAGGATGTAGCCGCAGCGCTCGAACCGTTCGACCTCAAGAACCAGCTTTCCTCCAACCGCACGCAAGGCGTCCCCAACATGATCGCACTGGTGCGCGAGCATGCGGCGCGAATAGCGAGCGCCTGACATGAACAGCCGGCTCTGGACCCTCGCCGGAGCGTTCTTCTTCTGCCTTGGCTGGATCGGCATCGTGCTGCCGCTTATGCCGGGCTTCGTGTTCCTGCTGGTGGCGCTGTTCTGCTTCCTGCGCGGCCATCCCGAATGGGCCGAGCGGATGCAGAACCACAAGGTCTATGGCCCGCCCCTGCGCGACTGGCGCGAAAGGCGTGCGATCTCGCGCAAGGCAAAGAAATCGGCAGTGATCGCCATGGCGATTGCCGGGGCGATCACCACGGCCACGGTCGGCTTTCCGATTGCGCTGATCCCACTAACTTGCCTTGCGGCCGTAGCTGCATGGCTCTGGACCCGCGCCGAGGCGTAAGCGGCTAGAGGTTGCGTCCTACCGGCTGCGCGCTTTCACGGACCACGGCGATCCCCGCCTCGCGCTGGCGGCGCAGTTCGGCCTTGAGCTTTGCCGGGTCTTGCGCCCAGACGAAGCCGAAGCTCACTCCGCCTTCCTTGCCCACGGTCGCATGATGCAACCGGTGCGCCTGCACCAGCCGTTTGGCATAGCCGCGCTTGGGTACCCAATGGAAATAGCGCTGATGCACCAGTCCGTCGTGAACCAGCGTGTAGATTATGCCATAGAACAGGATACCGAGCCCGATCCACGTCGCAGGCCACCAGGCATGCTCGCCCATCACCATGGGAGAACCGAGCGCAAACATGGCAATGCTCATCGCCGCGCCGACCACGGCATAAAGATCGTTCTTCTCTAGCGGATTCGCATGCGGCTCATGATGGTCGCGGTGCCACCCCCAGCCCCAGCCATGCATGATGTACTTGTGGCTCGCCCAGGCGACCCATTCCATCCACGCAACGGTGGCCAGCACGATCAGCGCGGGGAGGAGAACATCGGTCATGGCCAAGCTATAGGCCCATCCGTTGCACCTTGCCAGATGCGAGCGTCTCAATCGCCGCGATAGGTATCCTGCTTGCGCGGCAGGCCGAAGCACTGTTCGGCCACGTCACGGTCGATCCGCGAGGGGCGCAAACTATCCTTGTCAAGACAGCACCACATGCTCTTGATTTCAGCCAGGACTTCCTCACCCCGAGCAATCACCGTGTTGTAAAACGCGCGCGCGCCGGCAACCTTTTCCAGCACCGTGGTGGCATTGATATCGTCGGCCAGGAAGGCGGGTTTGCGGTAGGTGATCTCGTGCTTGAGCGCGACCCAGGCGATCCGCGCGGCCTCTTCCGCCGGGGCCAACTTGTTCCAGTGCGCCAGCACCACGTCCTGCACCCAGCCCAGATAGCGGGCATTGTTGACGTGCCCCATGAAGTCGATGTCGTCGGCTTCGATGGTGATCGGCATGGTGTGGGAATTTGCTGCCATAAGTTTCAAATAGCTACCGGAGGCACTTTTGCCAAGGTGTCTATTATGCCCGATCACCGCCCGTATGGCGAGCGCCGACTTGGCGAGGGGGCAAAGGATCGCTATCTGCCCCGCATCATGACCGCCAGAACACTCTACGAAAAAATCTGGGATGCCCATGTCGTCGCTCAGCGCGAGGATGGCACCTGCCTGATCTTCATCGACCGCCACCTCATCCACGAGGTGACCAGCCCGCAGGCGTTCGAGGCGCTGCGCATGGCTGGCCGCACGGTGCGCCGCCCCGAGCTGACGCTGGCCGTGCCTGACCATAACGTGCCCACCACCCCGCGCGTCGATGCGGCGGGCAAGCGAATTCCGATCGCCGACCCGCAGAGCGCGCAGCAGCTCGCGGCGCTGGAAAAGAACGCGCCCGAATTCGGCATCCGATATTTCGGCGCCACGGCGCGCGAGCAGGGAATCGTCCACGTGGTCGGCCCCGAACAGGGTTTCTCGCTGCCCGGCACGACAATTGTTTGCGGCGATTCGCACACCGCCTGTCACGGCGGCATCGGCGCATTGGCCTTCGGAATCGGCACGAGCGAGGTGGAGCATGTGCTCGCCACGCAAACGCTCCAGCTGCGCAAGTCGAAGACGATGGAAGTGCGCGTCGAGGGCGATCTCGGCCCCGGCGTCACCGCCAAGGATCTGATCATGCACATCGTCGGTGCCATCGGCACCGCTGGCGGCACCGGCCACGTGATCGAGTATCGCGGCAAGGTGTTCGAACAGATGAGCATCGAGGCGCGTCTCACCGTCTGCAACATGAGCATCGAGGGCGGCGCGCGCGCAGGCCTGGTCGCGCCCGACGAGACGACCTTCGCCTATCTCAAGGACCGTCCGCTGGCCCCCAAGGGTGCCGAGTGGGACGAGGCCGTTGCCTACTGGAAGACGCTCCACACCGACGACGGCGCGACGTTCGACAAGTCGGTGGTGATCGACGCTTCGGTGATCGAGCCGACCGTGACCTGGGGCACCAGCCCCGAGGACACCGTTGGCATTTCGGGCGCGGTTCCCGATCCGATGAGCTTTGCCGATCCGAACAAGCAGCGCGCGGCGCAGGCGAGCCTCGAATACATGGGCCTGACGCCCGGCCAGAAGCTGGCCGAGGTCGAGGTGCAGAACATCTTTATCGGCTCGTGCACCAACAGCCGCATTGAGGACATGCGCGCCGCCGCCGAAGTGCTGCGCGGGCGCAAGGTTCACCCGAACATCAAGTGGGGCATCGTGGTGCCCGGCTCGGGCCTCGTGAAGCTGCAGGCCGAGGCCGAAGGGCTGGACAAGGTGTTCACCGAGGCGGGCCTCGAATGGCGCGAGCCGGGTTGCTCGGCCTGCCTTGGCATGAACCCCGATAAGGTTCCTCCGGGCGAACGCTCGGCCTCGACCAGCAACCGCAACTTCGTCGGCCGGCAGGGTCCGGGCGCGCGCACGCACCTCGTGTCGCCCGCCATGGCCGCAGCGGCGGCGGTAACCGGACGCCTCACCGACGTGCGCGAACTGGTGCGTGAGCCTGCGTAAAAGCGGCTTCGGCGCGGTCGTCGATAGCGATACGCGCCTCGTCATCCTCGGCTCGCTACCGGGTGAACGCTCGCTCGCCGAGCGGCGTTATTATGCGCATCCGGGCAATGGCTTCTGGCATCTCGTCGGCGCGGTGATCGGGTGCGATCTGGTGTCGCTCGACTATGAGGCCCGGATCGCCACCCTGCGCGCCCATCGCATTGGCCTGTGGGACACTGTCGCCTCGGCGGAGCGCAGCGGCAGCCTCGACACCGCCATTCGATCTCACGAGGCAAACCCGCTAGCCGAGTTCGCCGCCAGCCTGCCCCATCTGCGCGCCCTCGCCTTCAACGGCGCGAAGTCCGCCAGGATCGGGCGCAGACAGCTGGCCGGACAGACCGCGCCCGAGCTGGTCGACCTGCCCTCCTCCAGCGCCGCCTATGCCGCCATGCCGCTTGCAGAAAAGACCGAGCGCTGGCTCACACTGCGCAATTTTCTCGGCTGACCCTTGCAACCGGGCCGCCGCGCGCGCATCTGGCCTCATTATGACCAAGACGAAGATCCCTGGCGGAAAGGCCGCCCTTGCAGGCGCTGCCATCGGCTCGGCCGCGATTGCCGCAGCGCTCCTGTTCACCTCGCGCAAGAAGAAGTCGGTCAACGAGGCCGAGCAGTTGCCACCGATACCCTCGGGCGAAGCACCGGAGACCGACTGATGGAGAAAGTGACCGAGGTCGAAGGCCGCGCCTATCCGTTCGGGATGAAGAACGTCGATACCGACATCATCATCCCCGCGCACTTCCTCAAGACCGTTACGCGCGACGGGCTTGGCGAAGGCGCGTTCGAGGCACTGCGCAAAGACGGCGATTCGGTGTTCGATAATCCCGAATTCGCCGGTGCCCCGATCATTATCGCAGGCGACAACTTCGGCTGCGGGTCGAGCCGCGAACACGCCGCCTGGGCCCTGCTCGACATGGGCGTGAAGGCCGTGATCGCGCCGAGCTTTTCCGACATTTTCAGCGGCAACGCGTTCAAGAACGGTATTCTTACCGTGGCCCTGCCGCAAGAAGCGGTCGACCGGCTGATGGAAGTCGCCCAGACCGATCCCATCACCATCGACCTCGAAAACCAGAGTGTGAGCACGCCCTTCCAGGACCGCTGGACCTTCGAGATCGACCCGTTCCGCAAGAACTGCCTGCTCGAAGGGCTCGACGAAGTTGGATTGACGATGCAAAGCGATGCCGTAATCAGCGCTTTTGAAGACCGCCTGCGCCGCGAGCAACCGTGGGTGGCAAGCGGCACGAAGGCTGCCGCCTAGCTTTTTTCCTGAGGGGACCCACGCATGACCAGTTTCAACGACCGCGAACGCGCCGAGGAGGCCAAGTTCGCCCTCGACGAGAACACCACCTTCCGCATCGCCGCGCGCCGCAATCGCTTGCTGGGCGAATGGGCCGCCAAGTTGATGAACCTCACCCCCGAGGAAGCCGAAGCCTACAAGAAGGCGGTCGTTCAGGCCGACTTCGAGGAAGCAGGTGACGAGGACGTGATCCGCAAGGTGCTCGGCGATCTCACCCAGGCCGGCTGCGATGTCGACGAAGCCACGGTGCGCGCGCAGCTTGCCGAATGTGCGGTTGAAGCGCGCCGCCAACTGATGAGCGAAAGCTGAGGCCAAAGCCGATGGCAATGCCCGCAGCCGAAATCGAGGCGTTGATCCGCGCCGCCCTGCCCGATGCCGAGGTCGAGATGATCGACCTGGCGGGCGACAACGATCACTGGCACGCACGCGTCACCAGCGCGGCCTTCGTCGGCAAGAGCCGCGTGGCGCAGCACAAGATGGTCTATGCCGCGATCGGCGAGCGGGTGGGAGGCGAACTCCACGCCTTGCAAGTGACCACTGCCGTGCCCAAGTGATTGTCATGATCGAATTTACCAGTGAGTGCCCCCATGTCTGATATCAACGCCCGCCTTGCCAAGATCGTCGGCGATTCCGATGTCGTCCTGTTCATGAAGGGGACGCCGCTGTTCCCGCAGTGCGGCTTTTCCAGCCGCGCGGTGGCGATCCTAGACCATTGCAGCGTCGCCTTCGACAGCGTCGACGTGTTGCAGGACATGGAAGTGCGCCAGGGCATCAAGGCCTTTTCCGACTGGCCGACCATTCCCCAGCTTTATGTGAAGGGCGAGTTCGTTGGCGGCTCAGACATCATGATGGAAATGTACGAAGCAGGCGAATTGCAGGCCCTGCTCGACGAAAAGCAGGTCGCGAAGGCTTCCTGACATTTACCCGCCCCTTCGGGGGCCAACTGCCCATTCCGATCCGCTGCCGGGCCTTGCGCTCGGCGGCGGATTTTTCGTTGCGTCATCGCAATGCTTCAGCCGCGTCTGGCAGCGCTGCAGGGGAGCGGTTGATGTCAGGAAAGCTCGGGCGAGGCGGGGCCGGGAGACAGGTGGGGACCATGGGGAACGGCCCCGCCTCTAACGAAGACCTCGAAAGGTACATTGGAAAAGAAGCATGGCGCGTGCCAGTTCACGCGAGTCCGACAATCCGGCTCAAGACGATGGTTTTCGAAAAGTTAACAACCGCGCAGCTTGTCAAAAAACCCGACACATTGCCGTTCCGTTGTCTTGCCGACGTTAACCTTGGGGGAAAATGGCGCGCCCGACCTGACAAAGATGGGCACTTAAAACACTGGGAAATTATTGTGAGAATCTATGGCGGCTAGATCTTTTGTAAGATCGGACGCCTCGCGACTAGGACGCCAGTAAGATGAGGCGTCAAAATACCGATCTTGGCACCAGTGCATTACCGGTCTGGCGGGTAGTCCGGCATTGCGCCGTCCCACCAGCTTCCATCATCTAGATAAAGGGGTATGGCGATGGTATGCGATCATCTCATTGCGATGTGGATCCTATAGGTATCGCTTAAAACCGGAGGGTGATCTAACAAACCTACCTCCACGTGGGCCATATTCGATCATCTTCGATGCCGAATAATCCCTGTTGAACTTGGGCTCCGTTCCGACAAGCTCTGTTTCTCGAATCTCGCCGGGGTGTTGGGAAATATTATGTTTGTGTGACCAAGCTTTCTTCCCAAAGACATTTACGAGAGCCCAGTCGCCTTCTTCGCGAATTACCGCTATTTCTGTTCCTAGCGGCGGCGTGCAACGGATGGCGCTTTCCCGATGCGGTTCGTAGAGGCAATGAGCTTTTTCAGCTACAACATATGCCTTTCCTTCAGACAATGGCCCAATCTCCAATAAAAAGCCCGTCAGTCGATCCGTGTATAAATCGGCCCGCAAGAGATGTATGGTGATCGTCAATCATGGCTTTGCAACTGTAAGTCCGGCAAAGGCTGCAACATTACGGCGAATTGTCGCAGATCCCATCGTTTGCGCTATCTACCACGCCGCTGCGAGGAGCTCGGCCTGCTGGATAACAGTCTGCACAGCCGCGTCCTGGAGGTCTGGTGGGTAACCGTATTTGCGCAGGATGCGTTTCACCAGAACTCGCATTCTCGCGCGTGCCGATTCACGGTGCGCCCAATCGACACTCGCGTTCGCCTTGAGGTTCTCGACCAGTTCAGCGGCGATGATTTTTAGGCTGTCGTTGCCCATGATATCGACCGCGCTCTCATTGTCCGCCAACGCTTCGTAGAAGGCGATCTCTTCGTCGGTGAGCCCTTGGTCCTCGCCTCTCGCCATTTTCTCGCGTATCTCTTTCGCGAGTTCGATCAACGTCTGCAGCACCTCGACAGTGCTGACCGCATTCGTATGATAGCGCGCGATGGCGGCCGTTAGCCGCTCGGAGTATTTCCGACTTTCGACAGCGTGGGTTTGCGACCTCGACCGGATCTTGTCGGCCAGCAGCTTCTTTAGGGCTTCAAGCGCCAGATTGGGCCGCTCGCTATCGCGCATTTCTGCCAGAAATTCATCGGATAGGATCGAGATGTCTGGCGAGGCCATACCCGCCGCTTGCAGGATATCGATAATTTCCGTCGAGACGACCGATCTGTCGATCAGCTGTTGAACCGCGAGTTCGCGATCCTTCTTGGATTTTGTAGCACCGCTACTTTTGACCAGTGCGGCTCGCACAGTCTGATAGAAAGCCACCTCATCGCGGATGGCCTTTGCCTCATCACTTGCGGAGGCCAAGGCAAAGGCCTTGCTTAAGGCCAAGACCGAATCCTGGAAACGGCGATGCGCAGCCTTCCTTGCCTCATCGGTCGTTTCCTTCTGCGCCGCTTCTTGCTGACGAGCCAAAATCCACTCGAGCGCTTCGGCGAGACACTTCAATCGCTGGCGCGGTGTTCCTCGCATTCCCGGCCCGCAATCGAAACCATGGAACATGTTACTTACGACTTCAAAGCGCTCGAGCATCACGCGGATCGCCAACTTTTCGTCGATACCGGTCTTTTCGCGGTCGGATGGCGAATAGATACCAAGCGCTGCTTTCAGGTTTTGGGCGATACCGATGTAGTCGACAACGAGCCCGGCTTCCTTATCGCGGAAAACGCGGTTCACGCGCGCGATGGCCTGCATCAGACCATGGCCGCGCATCGGCTTATCGATATACATCGTGTGCATCGACGGAGCATCGAAGCCGGTCAGCCACATATCGCGCACCAGCACGAGCTTAAGCGGGTCAGTCGGATCCTTGGCGCGTTTCGCCAGCTCATCCCGGCGTGCTTTCCCGCCGATGTGCGCTTGCCATTCCTGCGGGTCCGAAGCACTCCCGGTCATAACAACCTTCACGGCACCCTGCGATACATCATCCGAATGCCAGTCGGGACGGAGGGCCACGATTTCAGCGTAAAGAGCCACGCAGATCCGGCGGCTCATACATACCGCCATTGCCTTGCCGTCCAAAGCCTCCAGACGCCGCTCGAGATGCTCGACCAGGTCGGCAGCGACGAGCTTCAACCGCGCCTTGCTGCCCACCAAGCGCTCGACTGCAGCCCAACGCGCTTTCAGCTTTTCCTGATCCGAGGCAGCCTCATCCTCAGTCAGTTCCTCCACCTCGGCATCGATAAGTGGCACCTGATCTTCCGGCAGCTCGATGCGCGCCAATCGGCTTTCGTAATAGATCGGCACTGTGGCACCGTCTTCGACCGCGCGGCTGATATCGTAGATATCGACATAGTCGCCGAACACCGCTGGCGTATTCACATCGTCCTTCTCAATCGGCGTTCCGGTGAACCCAATGAAGGATGCGTTCGGAAGGGCATCACGCAGATACTTAGCGTGACCATAAGCGCGTTTGCCTGTCTTGGTGTCGATGCGCGCGCGGAAGCCGTATTGCGATCGGTGCGCTTCGTCCGCGATCACGATGATATTTTGCCGCTCACTAACAGGTGCGAGTTCGTCCTCACCCTCGGCCGCCGCGAATTTCTGGATCGTAGTGAAGATCACCCCGCCCGCCGCCCGGTCAAGCTGCACGCGCAGATCATCGCGGCTGTCGGCCTGAACCGGCTTCTGACGGATGAGATCGCTGCACATGGAGAAGGTGCCGAACAACTGGTCGTCGAGGTCATTACGGTCCGTGATGACTACAACGGTGGGATTTTCCAATGCAGGATCGCGAACGAGCAGACCTGCGTAGAACGCCATCAGCAGGCTCTTGCCCGAACCCTGCGTATGCCAGATGACCCCGATCTTCTTGTCGCCCGGCGCCTGCTCTGTCTGACTTGGCAAACCATAGTTGAGCGGACTTTCGCGTAACGGGCCGTCGCCTCTAGCAGTCGCATAGGGCAAAGCACGAAGCGTTGCTGACAAGGCGTTCTGGGCAGCGAAGAACTGGTGATACGCCGCGACAATTTTGACAATCCCGCTGCCTGTATCGCCAAAAACTGTGAAATCGCGCAGCAGACGAAGCAGGTTGCCCCGGTCCAATACCCCTTTGATGAGAGTTTCGAGCTGGGGATCGCTTGTAGGCGCGATGGTTTCACCGTCGACCGAACGCCAGGGCATGAAGCGCTCTTCATCTGCAGTCAGAGAACCGGCTCGCGCCTTGATGCCGTCAGACGTGACCAGCACAGCATTGGTTCGAAACAGAGAAGGTATTTGTGACTTGTAAGTCTGGAGCTGGTTGAAGGCGCCGGACAAGGTTGCGTTCTCATCGCCCGGGTTTTTCAGTTCGAGAACACTTAGAGGCAGGCCATTGACGAACAACACCACGTCCGGGCGGCGATTGTGTCCCTGCTCAATGACCGTGAATTGATTCACTGCCAGCCAGTCATTGTGATCGAACCCGTCGCTACCGCCGAAATCAATCAGGCGAACCCGGTCTCCGCGCATCTTGCCATCGTCGTAGAATTCGACGGGCACGCCCTCGACCAAATATTGATGAAGCCGCCGGTTCTCTTCTATCAGCGATGGCGTTTCGCTTGCTAGAATGCGACGAATGGCCTCTTCGCGCGAGTCAGCGGGGATTGATGGGTTCAACCGCCCCACAGCATCGCGCAGACGGTCGAGCAAGAGCACATCCTGGTAGGCAGCGCGCAAAGGCTGCTGGCTGTCCGGAGACACATCGGGTCCGTGCGCGATCGTCCAGCCCAGTTCACCGAGCCATTCGAGCGCCGCCTCCTCGACGTAGTCTTCAACGAACTTACTCACGAATTACTCTGCCGCTTCGTCCGGGGATTCCGCCTTCGCCGGCACCTCCCAAACTTCCATCGCCCGGTCAGCCATCCAGTTCTGCCGCCGTTCGATCGCTTCGACGTTCCATTCCGTTTCAGGTCGCAGGCGTTTGACGGTCTGGGTTATCTGATCATTCACCCCGTTGAGCTTGATGGTCCCCTGAGATCGAGCCAAAATGAATGACGAACTGTCATAATGCGGGAGCTTCTTTGAGTATGGCTTATTGCCCGCCGCCCGGTTGATCGCCTGCTCAACCCACAGCAGATTTCCAAGACGCTCAACGATGTCCTCGTCTTCGCCTATCTCGCCGAATTCTTCCGATGCAGCATCGGTGGGTGTTTGCGGGTAAATATGCTCGATGTCGTTTCTCGTATCGAGAAAGTGACCGAGGTCTTCCAGCCCGTCGCTACCTCGCGCTTCGATCTCGACGTGCTGCGTTATCTTGGCCAGTAAATACCTGAGGCGATACTGGCGCAAATCCCACGTGTGCATGGTAGCCATCCAGCGATGGAAATCGTCCCGGTGTCGACGCTTTTGCGACGAAATGTATTCGCTAATGAAGTCATCAAGATCCTCTTGCGTCGATACAGATTGAAGCTTTGTTGCGGCCTTGGCGATCTGCCGCTCGTAATCCTTGGCAGGAACGCCCGCGATCAACCATACACACAGTAGGTTCTCAATTTCGCGCGCTAGTCTCGCAAACATCGGCGAGCTCAGATGACGACCGGCCAGATAAAGGATGAAGTGCTGCTTGATGGCACTGCCACCGAGCTTACGTGAGTTCGCAACAGCGCGAACGTCTTTCCCGTCCGGTCCCCTTCCATCGAGGAAGTATGCATAGGCAGTCGCAGCGGCCTTGAGCTTGTCAGCGAAACCGACTGGGTCATTCTCGTGCCCGGTTTCCTTGGCATGGCTCGAGAGCCAGCCGTAAATTTCGTCTTCCCGGAGCTTCTCGTCGCTGCTGTAGTTGGCCATGATGAAATAGCGAAGGAAGCGGAGTGGTTTCTCGCCGGCATCGTAGAGGGTCTGGGTCAGGTCCTTCCAAACGCTCTTGAGGGCATCGAACTGCGTCGCATCGGCATGCATGAACAGCAGGTTCTTGAGCAGATCCATCGCATCGAGCCCGACGCCGCGATCATTGATGGTCTCGAAGATTTTCAACGCGCGGCTTACATTTGGCGTTTCAATGCGGATCAGCTTCACCTTGTTCGTGAAATAGCCGTAGAAAAGCCGAATCTTCTGCCGGTCATCGGAAAGTTCTGCAGCCAGAAATTCGCGCACTGCCTTGTAGGCGTTCGCGAGATTGGTGATTGAACGGGTGCCTTCCGCGGGCGCATCAAAGCCTTCACCTTCGCCATATTTGGCCAGAATGCCCTGTGCGTCTTCATATTGTAGATCGAGGCGCATGCGACCGACGGTGTCACCCTTCCAGTCTGTCGATGCCGCCGCGATTTGCGACGTCAGCGTATCAGGGATGTCCGCGTCGAGATCTTCGAGCGCATCACGGATCGCACAAAGGGTCACGAAGGACGTAGTCATACGCTGCTGACCATCAATCAGGTCGAACACGCCATCTTCGCCTTTGCACACTACGATCGTGCCAATGAAGTATTCCGGCGGCTCCTTTCCATCCGCGGCATCCAATTCCCGGTAGATATCGTCGAGGAATTTATCGACCTCGTCACCGCGCTCTCCCTTGCGGTCGGACTCGCCCCAGACATACTCGCGTTGATAATCAGGAACGCGGTAAAAGTCCTTGAAGACATCCGAGATCTGAAGATCTTTTGAATCAATCGATTGTGTCGACACCCAATTCCCCCTGAGAAACTTCACATGCGACCTTAGCTGGCAGCGGTTCTAATGTGCGCCGGCATATCGGACACGACTATTTGCCGATATTGCGCGTCGAACGTATAATATATGCGCAAACATCGTTCGGGCTGGCGGGTATTCCCCCCATTCTTCAGGTGCCAATTGGCAGACAACCGCCGCCCTTGGTAATCGAAAACGTATTCGTCGCCGCCACAGGGGGCGTTCGTGATACCATCAAAGACCGGAATGTTTGCCAGCGCCCCGCCGCCTTCGACGAACCTCTTGCGAGCGTCTCCGGCCAGCCAGCGAATGCATTCTGCCGCAATAGCGACATCTTGAAAAAGTGCTTTCCGAAGGCCGCGCCGGGCTGAAGGCGTCAATGCCAGCTTGCCCGAGAAGGCAGCATCGCACCACTCGCCAAATTCGTCCCAAGTCTCCGGATCCGGCGCGGCATCGAGCGCAGTTTCTGATTTCGATAGAGCATCCTCCAGCGTTTCGATTCGCGCCCATGATGCGTGCAACTGTCGCTCTGAGGCTTCGGCACGGCTGCTTTCATCTTCCGACAATTGCCATGCTTGATCGACTTGCGATTGCAGCTCTTCAGCTTGTTTCGTCAGCGCTTCAATTTGGGCCAGTGCGGCACTCAGCTTTTCGCTATCACCGGCGCCTTCGCTCGTGCGAGCTTCCTTTGTCGCACGCGTCGCCGCGCTACGCACGGCGGCGAATGAGAGGACATCGTGCCCAAGCCGAGTGCGGCGCAGACTTTCACGCGCTATTACGCGTCGGAGCTCTGAAGCCACGCTCTGAGGGTCACGGTCAACAACCTGACCGAGGATTAGGCGATGGTCACGCGGGTCATCAAGCAGGCTAAGACCGGGTTCATAGACCCGCACACCGCCGTGAAAGACCGACAGCGATTTGCCGAGGGCATCACTTAGTCCGAACGTAAGATCGGCAGGGACCCATACTACGTGAGCAAGGCCACACATTTTTGCAGCGAGATCGTCGACATCGAAGCACGCGTTGCGCGAGTTGTCTGCGCGTTCATCCTCAGTGGCTACGATAATGGGCAGACGCCGGGTTCCTGAATGGAGCCATTCGAGGAGTGTAGCCACGTGCTCCGGTTTGGCAGCATGGTTCGCGCTGCTGTGCATCGGCACATCGCCGTCCCGCAGTCCGCACCGATCGACCACCTGCCGAACAAGTCCGGGGACCGCTGGTTCGATGGTCAACTCCGGCTCAGCCGAGTTGACCACGAGGCGAACGCCAAGCTGGATATCGTCCGCCGGGCTTTTGCGCCCAAGGCTAACTTCGGTCGACCAGATCCGTCCAGGAACGGCCTTGTCCGGGTCGTCTCCGCGCAATGACCAGAGCACGCTGTCTCCCGCCGTGACCAAAGCAGCCATCGTTGTTCGACCAGCCGCCAGCGCTTCGAACGATTGCCCCTCCCAGGCTTCTTTCGGCAATTCGCCTGCTGCGCGTCTGCGGGCCCACCGAAGAACTTCATCCCGCGCCGCGTCCAGGAGGTCGTGATCTTCGTGCGCCGGAATCGTCGCTACAACACGCAGGATTTCGCGCTCTTTAGCCATGCCCGGTAGATTTTGCCGGATGGGAGCCAAGGCCGCTGCCATGGGACCAAGCTGATCGGCGACCGGATTCTCCCGTTTTGTCAAAGGATGACCTCTCTACCAGCGTCTGCATGGCTCACACGACATGTGGGAGCAGCTCGCAACAGGGGGCGCGTGAAAAAGATCGTTAGTTTATTCACGCGCGCATCTCCCGCTGCGTAATCAATAGTTTTCGAGCTTGCGTAAATCGCGATCAATCGCAATCCCTTGCAAGGATTTACGGACGGCTGTTGCGATGTCGCCCCACTCTTCTGCGCCTTCGGCCAGCGCAGTTTCCAACAGCTGGCGTTCGGAATGATCCAGCTGGTCGATGTGCCACGCTATCATCGGATCGACAGTTTGGGCGAACGCCGCTTCCAGCATCGGATGCGGGCCTTCCTGCACCTCTCGGCAATACTCGTCCCAGACGGACTTGAACCGGTAATCGTCCCCGAAAATGCCGCTTGCCGGCATACGCTGCAGGCCGTGGATTACTTTGCGCGTCAGAGCCTGGATACGGGTGTCCGAGAAGCGCCACGCTGTTTTCCAGAGTGTCGAGTCCAGATCGTTGCTCATGCAGCGGAAAGCTCTTCACTCGCCACATCGCCGACGCGGATTTCGCCGGACATCAGTTTGGGCAGCAGCAGGTCGCGGGTTTGGGCGAGGGTGCGGCTTTCATCTTCGGCTTTCTCGGACCGCCTCAGCGCCGACGAAACGAAATCATCAAATGCTTGGATTAGGCCCTCGGATGGAATCACAGCTTCGGAAATTTCAAAAGCATCTTTCGGCAGCATATTAACGGTAGTGCCGTTTGAAAATCTTCGGATGCGTTCTCCAATGGGAGACGAGGAAAGAGCGTAATGCAGCCAGGGTCGAGTTAAGACAGATCCCTCCAGCGGAATTATCTTGTATAAGTGGTGGCTGAAGATGCTCTCCCCCACCCAAGCCGGGACTAACGTCGAAAACCCTATCAACAAGTGATCGAAGCCTTGCTCGGTGTTGGCTACCAGAACATCGCCAACCTCAACGCGATGTCTTGGCTTGTAGTCCCCATCATAATGCTTGAGGCCATGCTGTTTGTATCCACCACCTTCGATTACCGAATTGAGGTTGTGAAGGGGCAGGCCTTCACCAGCTTCAACCAGACCACTGCCCTTATAACTCAACCCCCGTTCAACCCGAACATGTTGTTTTAGCGGTTGACTTAGCCACCCCTCCGGCACGCCACCGTCGTCGAGGCGATTGGGGAAGAGGGACCAGAGGTCCGGCGCGAGATAGGGGGTGTCGCCGGCCATCTTGGCCTTGACCGGGCCGAAGTCGACGAACCAGTCGCGGAACAGCGCCCGCGCCTGCGCCTCCAGCGTCTCGTTCATGCGCCGGTTCAACTCGATCTTGTCGTCGAGGGCCTGAAGGACTTGCAGGAGAAGTTCACGACCTTCGTCGAGAGGCGGCACCTCAATCGCGAGGAAATCCTCTCGCGCCAAGCCGAGATTCGTGGTCCCGGTTGCATGACGCCGACAGTGATCACGTGCCTGCGGTGTCCGCAGCAACCAATAGACGTATTTCCGTTCGGAAAAGTCGTCGTCGAACACGAGTTTAACGGTGTCTTGCGTCAAACGCCCCTGATCAATGGAGGCTGGAACGGTCACGACCGATCCGAGTAAATCAGCCGCCTGTGTTACATCTTTGAGCGAGACGAGAATATCACCAGGGCCGACTAGAATTTTCGGATCACTGGGACCGCCGTAGGTCTTGAGGTTATCAGCTTTAAAACCACCATTGCGAGCAATGCAGGCCAGTCCCAGAAGCCACGGTCCTTCGGTCCCTAGCAACTTGCTCTTGTAGGTAGTGCCACGCTGTAGCCCCGCGAAATCTCCCAGAGTGCCGCCTTGCCTGATATCAATCATCGACGGTGAGCCCCAATAGCTTCTCTCGAATAATGTTGGTCAGTCGCTGACCCTCATCGAACTGATCCTCGAGGGTAGCCTGCAACGTCGCGAACTTCTCGGCAAACGGCACGCCGACATCCTCGACATCTTCCGCGCCGACATAACGTCCCGGCGTCAGCACATAGCCGTGCTTCGCCACCTCCTCATGGCTCGCCGAATAGGCGAGGCCCGGCACGTCCTCGTAATCCTTGCCTTCACGCCAAGCGTGGTAGGTGCTGGTGATCCGCGCAATGTCATCGTCCGAAAACTCGCGCCGGGTGCGGTCGACCATGTGACCGAGCTTGCGCGCGTCGATGAAGAGGATTTCACCGCGCCGGTCGCGCAGCTTGGCATCGCCGACCAGCCCATTCGACTTGTCCTTGGCAAGGAACCACAGGCACACCGGGATCTGCGTCGAATAGAACAGCTGGCCGGGCATCGCGATCATGCAGTCGATCACGTCTCCTTCGACCATCGCCTGCCGGATCTCGCCCTCGCCGCTCTGCGTGGAGGACATCGAGCCGTTGGCCAGCACAACGCCCGCCGTGCCCGCAGGCGCCAGATGGTGCAGGATGTGCTGCAGCCAAGCGAAGTTCGCATTGCCCGCAGGCGGTATGCCGAACTTCCAGCGCCCATCCTCACGCAGCCGGTTGCCGCCCCAGTCGGACACGTTGAACGGCGGGTTGGCGAGCACGTAATCGGCGCGCAGGTCCGACAATTCGTCACGATGAAAGCTGCCGTCGCTGTTCCAGCGGATGTCGGCATCGATCCCGCGCACCGCGAGGTTCATCATGCAGAGCCGCCAGGTCGTATGGTTTGATTCCTGACCATAGACCGCAATGTCGCCGATGCGCCCGCCATGGTTCTCGACGAACTTTTCGGACTGCACGAACATGCCGCCCGATCCGCAGCACGGATCGTATACGCGGCCATCATGCGGCTGCAGCATCTCGACCATCGTGCGCACAACCGAGCGCGGTGTGTAGAACTCGCCGCCGCGCTTGCCCTCAGCGCCCGCGAACTGGCCGAGGAAGTATTCGTAGACGCGGCCGAGCACATCGCGGCTCTGCCCCTCATCGGATTTGAAACCGATGCCGGAGATAAGGTCGATCAGTTCGCCCAGCATGACGGGGTTCAGCGCAGGGCGGGCGTAGTCCTTTGGCAGCACACCCTTGAGTGAAGGGTTCACCTTCTCGATTTCGAGCATTGCCTCGTCGATCAGCTTTCCGATACCCGGCTGCTTGGCGCTGGCCTGCAGGTGCGCCCAGCGGGCGGGCTTGGGCACCCAGAAGACGTTGTCAGCCCGGTATTCGTCCTCGTCCTCGACGCCGTCCGGATACTCTTTTTCGAGTTCAGCGCGCTTGGCCATGAAGCCATCGGAAATATGCTTGAGGAAGATCAGGCCGAGCACGACGTGCTTGTAATCCGAAGGTTCCATATTGGCGCGGATCTTGTCCGCCGCCTTAAACAGCTCGGCCTCGAAACCGAGGTCCCCGCCCTTAGAACTGTCTGCTTTCTTTGCCATTCTCACCCCTCGAACCGTGCGGCTACGGTTGCGATAGCAAGGCTGTGACGGTCTCGCTACGCTCAACAAGCAAATCGGCACAATCATGCTGTGGCTGACCGGTAAAGACTGAAGAAAGCTACCGCAATCACGCAGCATTATATTGATTTTCAGCAAGTAAACTGACTACCCATCACGGGATAGAACAGGGGAATTTGAATGAACGCCGAGGCCAATCCGCAAGTGCGCAAGCTGTTCGATGAGACGCGGCGCAGGCTGGTTGAAACAGGCACTCGCAACCGGCTCGTGCACGTCAACAGAGCTAACACCCGCGGCGCGGTCGTCAACATCATCAACGAACGCTCAGATGACGTCTATGCCATCCTTGCGAGTGGCAAAACGATGCGCTTCCGCGCACTTGGCAAGGATAAGCACGAGCAGGGTGAGATCCTGCTCGCAGAGGATACTGCTAACGCGGAGACCTTCGATGATAACCGCTATACCGACAACTTGCTGGAAAGCCCGCTAGGGCCGGACGCACTTGCCAAAAAGCTCCTGAAGATCGCGCGGGATGCGCGCACCGCCGAGGAGGAGCAAGGGGTAAACATACTCTACCTGGCACTCGGCTTCGTCACCTGGTTTGAGGATGAGAAGTCCGACATTCGCCGAGAAGCGCCCCTTGTCCTGCTCCCGGTGGAACTTGTCCGCAACCAGCGCACGTCAACGTATGACATTCGCATGCGCGGTGAGGATCTCATCACGAACCTTCCGCTTCAGCAGCGATGGCAGGACGATTTCGGGTTGGTTCTTCCCGAACTTGAAATCGGCGAGGACTGGCAGCCGTCGCAATACTTCGACGAGGTCGAGGAAATTGTCGATGAACGTGATCGCTGGGAAATCGACCGCGATGCCATTCAACTGGGCTTCTTCTCGTTCTCGAAACTGCTCATGTATCGCGACCTTGATATCGATGCATGGCCCGATAGCGCGCTGGAAACCCACGAGCTCGTCAAAGGCCTCCTTTATGAAGGGTTCGAGGGCGACGACGACGCAATTTTTGGCGAAGATGACAAGCTTGATGATGTCTTGCCGCCGGACAAAATCTTCCACGTAGTCGATGCCGATGCGAGCCAGGCCCGGGTAATCGAAGAGGCCCGGTCTGGTCGCAACCTTGTCGTGCAGGGGCCGCCGGGCACGGGGAAAAGTCAGACCATCGCCAACATCATCGCGGCTGCCGCGCAGGAGGGCAAAACCGTCTTGTTCGTGGCCGAGAAGATGGCCGCACTGGAGGTCGTGCACGACCGATTGGTGAAAGTGGGTTTGGCAGATATCTGCCTTGAGCTGCATTCCCGCAGCGCAAACAAGCGCCAAGTGCTCGAGGAGCTGAAGCGCACACTCAACGCAGGTGCCGCCGTGCCTGCAATTCCAGAACGACCCGAAGCTCTGCAGCATAGCCGAGATAAGCTCAACGCCATTACCAAGGCTCTCCATTCGCCTATCGGCGATACAGGCGAAACGGCGTTCGGGATGCTGGGCCGCCAAGCGCGCTTCATGGGCTTGAAAGCGCCTCCGCCGACTTTCGCTGCAGATGGCCTCGCCGAAATGGATCGAGCTGCCGAAAGCAAAGCAGTGGATGCGCTCAAGGTTTATGGTGCCGCACTGAAGGAGACTGGCGATCCAGCCGACCATCCGTTCCGGTCAGTAACCGTGACGCAGCTTCAGCCGGTCGATCAAGCAAGATTGCGGCCGATGCTGGATGAGGCGCGAGAAGCGGTAAGGGCCCTTGATAGCGCCCTCAATGTCGCTTTGGATTCTCTCGGGTTGGCTGAAGGCGGCTGGTTCGACTTGGTCGCGCCGGTCGAAGAACTCTTGGCTGCACTTTCCGGTTTGAACGAGAGCGAAGGCAATCTAGCCAAAGAGGTTCTGCATTGCCGTGACATGGAGCGCCTGTCTCAAGCGCTCGCATCTGGGCGTCAGTGGCGCGAAGAACGCGATGCGGCCAGTGATTACTTTATTGATCACGCCTTCACGGTTGATGTGGCGCACCTTCGTGGGCCGCTTATTGCAGGGACAACATCATTCTTTACTCGCTGGGGCAGTGCTTACCGCAATGCGTCACGTGAACTTGCGGGATTGCTAAACGATCAGCTCCCGAAATCCGCCGATGAGCGTGTGGAGCTGGTGGATAGACTGTTGCAGGTCTCCCGGCTGCGCCATGAATGGGGACAAGAGGAAGAATTCTGTCGGACTACGCTTGGCGAAAGCTGGCGCGGCGAGCGGACCGATTGGGAGGGCATCGAGGCTGTCCAGGCATGGGCCGCGCGAGTGTCGTTGGCCAATGCCGATCTTGATGCCGAAGCCGAATTCCTCGTTTCGACTGCTGTTGCTGGGGAGCGCGAGAACTTGGCCGATGAGATCAAACGACTGCACAGCCCAGCACGGACATCAATCGCGCTTGTTCGCGATCGACTCGGGATAGCTGATGACCGCTTCGACGAAGGATGGGACGATGCGCAACTAGCCGAGATCGTCGGCGCTCTGGAAACGATGTCGGAGGCTATAGAACGATATCCAGAATGGGCCGCACTCGTTGATGCTCGCGCAAAGGCGGACGCCGCCGGCATCGGCTGTCTTGCCGATCGGATGGCAGCCGGGGAATGCGATGCCGATGCGGCTGTCGTTGAACTCAAATTCTCAAGGGCGGAGGCGATTTGGGAACGGGCACTAGAGGCCGAACAGGCGTTGCGGGAACTCAGCAACGTCGACCGAAACGCGCTCGTTACAGAATTTGCCAAACTCGAAAAGCAACATCTGCGGGACAATGTAACGCATATCGTTGCCAATCATCTCGGCCAACTCCCGCGCGGTGCGTTGGGAGAAATGAGGGTGTTGCGCGGCGAGATGGGGAAGAGGCGGGGTCACAAAGCACTTCGTCGCCTATTTTCGGAGGCGCCAAATGCCATCCAGCGCATAAAGCCGGTGCTGTTGATGAGCCCTATCTCGGTAGCGCAATATCTGACACCAGGGACGCTTTCTTTCGATCTGTTGCTGATCGACGAAGCCAGTCAGGTGCGCCCCGAGGATGCGCTCGGCGCGATCGCCCGTGCTAGCCAGATCGTCGTCGTCGGCGATCAAAAACAGCTCCCACCGACGTCCTTCTTCGACCGTCTCACCAGTGCCAACCAAGATGAAGACGACGATGAACAGCTCGAAGACGAGGATTTGCTTGGCGGCGCCGCCCAGCTGGCAGAGCTGGAAAGCATCCTGACCCTTTGCGAGGCGCGGGGCCTCGGTGCCCGCCTGCTCGAATGGCACTATCGATCGCGGGATCCTTCGCTCATTCGTGTGTCCAACCGCGAATTCTACGCGGACCGCTTGATCCTCCCACCTTCTCCACTGGAGAAAGATCCAGCTTACGGCCTCGTTTTCACCCAGGTCCCAGGCGCATACGACAAGGGTGGTCGTCGCGATAATCGGCTGGAGGGCGAAGCCCTAGTGGAAGCCGTTGAAAATCACGCACGGACGATGCCGAACCAGTCACTTGGAATAGTTACGTTCTCTGCAACGCAAAAGAACACGATCACCGAACTCCTTGAACTTGCTCGTCGCAACGATGCCGTTCTCGACGATTTCCTCCGCGAAGGCGGCGCTGAGGATGTCTTCGTCAAGAATATCGAGAACGTTCAGGGTGACGAGCGCGACGTGATTTTCATCAGCGTCGGTTATGGCCCGACCGAACCTGGCGGAAGAATGATCGGCGCGAGCTTCGGCCCGGTCAATTCGGAAGGAGGCGAACGTCGGCTTAATGTGCTTTTTACGCGGGCAAGGCTCAGGTGTGAAATTTTCGCTTCCTTCGACCCAGGCGAACTCGATGTAAGTCGCGCTTCACGCGAAGGGCCACGCGTTCTCAAGCGCTTCCTCGAATTTGCGAAGCACCGCCAGCTTGTCGAGCATATGCCGACTGGCGAGGAAGCCGACACCCCCTTCGAGGAAGATGTCGCGGACACCATACGGTCCTTCGGTTTCCTTGCAGATCCACAGGTGGGATCAGCAGGCTTTAAGATTGATCTGGGCATTCGCCATCCCGACAGACCGGGGAGTTATTTGCTGGCGGTTGAGTGCGACGGAGCCACATACCATTCGGCCCTGTGGGCGCGCGAGCGCGATCGCCTCCGTCAAAGTGTGCTGGAGCATCTGGGATGGCGCTTCCATAGGATATGGAGCACCGACTGGTTTTATAATCGCGAACGTGAAATCAAGCGCCTCCGCGAAGCATTGGAAAGCGCCAAGCGAGACCAAGAGAACGGTTCAACTCCGAAGACTATCGAGAAACCCGAAGCTGCGCCAAACCCGAATCACGAAGAACCTGTTGCGCCACTTCCTGAAGTGGAAGAACGACAAATGCCTAGGTATAAGCGGGCATACTTCCCCACCGCATCGAACTGTGAACCACATGAGGCTCATCCTTATGAATTGCGCGAATTGGCATTGAAGGTTGTAGAATTCGAGGGACCGATTTCTGCAGAAGAGACGGCACGAAGAATATCGTCTTGTTTCGGTCGCGAACGTGCAGGCAGACGCGTCCAGTCTATAGCGCTCGATGCGCTTCAAACTCTCAAAAGCAGCGGTTCGATTCTCTATGATGATGGTTTCTATTTTACGCAGGCGCAGCGTGATGAGACGCCTGTGCGAGACCGGACGGATGAAGCCGGCGCCACTCTCAAAGCAGAGGCGATTTCGCTGCTTGAAATCCGTGCGGCTTTGAAAATCGCGCTGGCGGACAATGCGGGCGCTGAAGCTGATGATCTTATTCGTGCTACCGCGAGACTACTGGGGTTTAAGCGGGTGGGATCTGACCTCCGAGCCCGAATAGCACAAGGGCTGGAGCCTTAAACACGGGATGACACATGAAGTGCCGGACCGACGCTGCTTGAATTCCGTCGGCCCGGCGCATTCTGACGCGTGGTTCAGGCCGCGAGATCGAACCCGCTGGCAAGCTCCTCTTGCAATCGATTAGAATAGGTCCGCAACTCGTTACTTAACGAGTGGTCTGGGCGGCGACGCAGGAACCCTTCAATCAAAGCGGTGATGGCCGGCTCTAACCGCAGGCCCTCTGTGCCTTGTGCGACCAACCAGCCGACTTTGGCGACCGACAGTAGCAGACAGTCAAGCTCAACGTGGTCCCGTAGATCTTGCCATGCGCCGGCGCTCACCGGTCGCCGCACGCCGGGCTTCGCCGCGACTAGGTTGAACGGCACGCCCATTCGGAGCAGCACCTGTGACAGGTGGCTCCAGGTTCTGCCCCCGCCTTTCAACATCAAGCCGAGGTCAAGGTGCGGTCGTGGCCCGCGCCTGCCTGGCTGATCGATCATCTGGGGAGGCAGACGCAAGCCATGCGCCAGACCCGCGAGTAGCAGCACGGGGATATCCGTTGCCAGCCCTCCGAATGTGACGATCGGTTTGTCTTTGTGCGCACGCAGGTAGTCGAAGATCTGGGTGACTACCGCTTCCTCATCGCCCAAGTGGAACTCGTTCCAGCTTGCCACCTCGCCGGTGGAGATTTTGCCTTCGTCGTCGATAGAAAACTGGAACGCAGCTGCTGCCATGACCTTCTTGACCGCCACTGCCCTTCGCTTCGATCTCTTATCCATCGCTCGATGGGCCTCGTGAAGTTCCTCGTCCCAGTGAAATTCGCAGTCGAGCGCGATGTAGCTTTGCTTCGCCATTTATGTTTTCCTTTCCTTGGTTATTGGCACAATCACGCTTCGTCAGAAGGGAAGCGGGCGAGCATTTTCGATCGCCCGCCATGCCTGGTAGGCCGAGCCCAACGAGGTTTGGTCGTTCTCGCGGCAGCAGGTCGCAAGGAAGGTCAACCAGAGCACCTGCGCCTCGTCGGCAGCTCGGCGAGCTTTTGCGCGGATCGACGACCCTGGGCCCGCGCGCTGGATCGCGTAAAATGCTGAGGTTTCGTCGAGAGCAGCTTCTCGGCACTCCAGCGGCATGATCACGAGGTCACTCCGTTGTCGCCGGATGAGTTGAAGGTCCGAGGGCGCAAATGGCATCCCTGCGTGCATTGCCATGCGCCATTCGCGCATCTGGGAAGGCTGTGCCTTCGCAATCAAGGTGGCATTATCCGGAATGCTTCTGGTGATTCCGCCGATGATATCCGAACGCTTCGTTTCGCGGTCGAAGGCGTAATGTTCGATGGCAAAACGAGCACCGTATTCGTTGCACTTAGTGACGGTGAACATCGCGATACTGCGGATGGTTGAGCGGTAGCTCGCCGGTCGGTCGCGCACGATTTCCAGTGCGGTCAGCACTTGCGGATGGTGCCTGGGAGAGAAGTTCATGTGGGTTTCCTGTTCGTGAAAGGAAACAGGCGGCGCCTCCCGAGGAAGACGCCGCCTGCATGATCATAAGTTTGCGGGGATCAGACTGCGAAAGGCGCAGCAGCCCTGGTATTGCCAGCGCTATCGACAAAGAGGTCGCCCGGAGTGGGCCCGCCCATGCAAAAGGGCGCGAGGGTTTCGGCGGTCGCGGCAATCCTCTTGGCAGCATTTCGATGCGAACGGGTTCGCCGAGCCGCCGCTTCGACAGGCACCGCAATGAGGCGACCGCATTCGCTTACGGCGAATTGCTGCCTTCGATCCTCGGCCATCAGCACAAGAGGCTCATTATCGCCGATCGCTGCCGGAATGACCTTGGCTGCAATTACACCCTCTGCATGTGGCATCAGGACCAAATACCAGTGCGGTGCGGCTGCCTGCTCATCCGCATAGATGGCAATCACACAGGCCCAGCCACTCTCAGCAACCTTGCATGCCGCAACGTTGAGAATGCCCATATCGATGCCAGTGACCGAAGCGAATTTGACTGCTGCTGGGACGGTTTCCCCGGTGAGGAGGCCGAGTTCCAGATGGAGGGCGTAGGCATTGGCCCGGCGGGCGTCGTGCCCGCCGGTGGTGGAAGTGTTCATATCGTATTCCTTTTTGTTGGATGGCGGCCTTCTGGCCAGAACCGAGCCTTTTTCTTTCAGCTTACCGGTTCACCGTTCTTCGTCTTATGAGATGCAGAGCGTCCGGTTCGCCCTGCCGCGCGCGCCAATTTCTGCGGTCGATTTACCGAACGTGGCGGTTGTGCCAGTCGAGGGGAACGCAGGTCACGCGAACGCGCGCGAAATGCCGCTCGAGCCAGCTGCGCTCGTAATCCGCCTGGAACTGGCTGACCTCGATCCACCAGACCTTGCTGGTCCAGTCGAACCGGTATCCGCGGCGCTTAACCTCGCCCTTGTCGCGGGGCGGCACGTCCTTTGCCTCGACGCGAACGGTCTGTGTGCGGGCCTTGTCCAGCGCCTCGCCCATCACCATCCTGCCATTGGGCAGCGCGCTGGCGAGCAGGTTTACTAGCGCGGTGACGTCGTCGCCTGCGCTGTGAGCCTTGAGCGCGAACATAGACTGCTGCATGAGCAGATGGCCCAGCTTGGCGCCGTCGTAACCATACCCGGCCCAATCGACGTCCTTGTAGCTGCAGACCCAGGGTAGATGCGCGATCCCCGGCAGCAAGCGGCGGCATAAGGCGGAGTCGAACAAGGCGTTGTGTGCCAAGATCGCCTCTGCGCGGGCAATCACCTGCGTTACCCTGGTGATATCGATTGCCTTGCCGGCCAGCTTCTCATCCGTGAGGCCGGTGATCTTCGTGATCGCGGCAGTAAGCGGCCTGCCGGGATCCTGCAGTCCATAGGCCTTGTCGACGATGGCGACGATGCGCCCCTCGGCATCGACGCGCACCAGCGCGACCGCAATTTCGAGCACCTGGCAATCATCCGGATCGAGGCCTTCGGTCTCGACATCCAGGACCGCGACCAGCCTCGTCGGCTCGCTTGGCCTCGCAATGACCGGCCAGTCGTCCAGCCTGGTGATCCGGCGCAAGATGCGCGTATGCGCAGCTGCGCATAAGCTGTCGCCTGCCTCCTGCGAGACAGGTGTGTTTTGGGTATTCATGCAATATCCTCGCTATAGGTTCACGAGGACGGCTTTGCCGGTCCGGGCCTTTTCCCTTCCCTCAACCGTCCTCGGCTGTCCGTCAGCCAACAGGATCTTTGCTCCGCCGGTCACGCGGTCCGGCTTTTCCAAATGCGGCGGCATGGGTGCGGCTTCTGCATGCTCACCGCGATCCATGCCGGGCGCGTCTCTCTCGCGATCAGCCAATGCCGTTATGCTGCGCGCCGATTTGCTGCGCGGCTGCCGTAAGAGCCCTACGGCGCTGTCTCGTCGCCCGGTCGATGGCGCGCCAGTCGATACCCCGCGCGCTCATCTGGCTTGTGCGGCTCACGGCAGTGCTGCCCTGCCGAAGCTCGCGATCAACGCGCCCAAGCGCAACAAGTAGAAGCTCCGAGCGGCGGTAGATTTCGAGCGTTTCGGCTGCTTCGCGTGACAGGCGAACGGCGAGTTTACGATGCGGATCGCCAAGATCCTCCTCGCTCGCATCGATGAATTTGAGCTCCGTCTCTAGCCGCTCGAACCGCAATTCCTGTTCGACATAGAGTGGTATGAGTTCGCGCCTGGCTATGCTGCTGGCCAAGTCCGCCTTGCTTAAGCCCCAGCTCGAAGCGATCGCTACCACGGGATGCACGCTGTTGTCGTTCCACAGGCACAGTCCGGAGGGTCGACGCCGCATCGCATCGGCAAAGGCAGCCACGTCGGCTGCACGAGACAATGCAGTTTCGGTTGCATCAGGCGGCTGTGTCGCAGCGCTGTCATCGGCCGTGCCCGGGTCGGCCTTCGCCTCCCTGTCGGAGCGTGAGGCCGCCATTGCTGCGAGCCGCTCCCCGAATATACGCATGGTCTCAGCCAATGCCGGATCACGGTTTTTCGGCATGCGCGTCGTTACGGGTCGAAGGGTGATGGTGGAGCCGGCATTCCTGTCCGGGGATGGCACCGCGACCGGCCCAATCGGAGGCATTCCTGGCGCTGGCGACACGCGGCGGATCACGGGAGCATCCCCAGGCCGCGAGAGTTCGACCCGGCGACAAACCGGCCTGCGTTCCAGCGACCGGGCCGGGGCAACGGGGCGCAGCACAACCCGCACATCGCCTTGCCCGCCCACTGCGGCGAGCGGCGTGAATACGATTTTATCTGCGGCAACCATTCTCGGCGCCATCGGCTCTGCAGCAACGGGGCGCAGAACTGGCCACTCGCGTTCGGTGGGCGCGGCAATCTGTTTCAAGACGGGTGCGCGAACCGGGGTTGTCGTCACGCGGCGGAGCGTTGGTGGGTTGATACTTGGCGGCCAGTTCACTGCCACTTTTGCGAGGCGCGGAGTTGTCATCTCCGGGCTCGCCGTAGCCACCGGTCGAAGCGACACGGAGAGGCTAGGTGCCGGTGCCACCGGTCGCAGCGATGCGGCAATGGGTTGCAGGGATTCGACCCGCCGGAGGTCCACCGCCGGTGCAGAGCCAGTCGATACCGGCCGCAGTTCCGGCGCGGCTACCAGCGTCTCCGGTGTGACCGGATGGAGCGAAACGGCGCCCGGCGACGGCAAGGGCACCACCGCACGGATCGCAGCGCCGGCGCGAGAGGATGGTGATGGAGAAAACGTTCGAATGCTCTCTGCCGATACCGAAAGAGCTCCGACAAAGACCGGCTTGATCGGTCGCACGTGCTCCGCATTTCTAGGCACCGGCGCGACCGTTCGGAGCCTTGCGCTGAGGGTGAAGGGCGCTGCTTCCGCAGTGCCAACCTTGGCAATGGCAGGCGAGCGATCGCGCAGCATTTGGACTGTCGTGGCGGATGGTTTTGCACCGGGCGAGTATGCATCGACCGGTCCGAGTGATGCCGGAACGGCGCTTTGTGCGACGGGCGCACCGGGGCGCAGATCAACCGGTGGCCTGACCGCCAGTTCGACCCGCGCGAGAGCTGCCAAAGCGCGTCTGCGGGCCCGCTCGCGGCGCTGCTTGCGCTTCGCTTCGAGCGCCCTTTCGAGCGCGAGATTGGCATCCATGATCCTGCGATTGGCCTCGACATCGGCCACGAACTCGCCCTCGCGCGCGGTGCGCGTCTTGCGCTTGTCGAGCTTCTTCTGGGGCTTGTGCACCATTCCCCGCGCGGCATTCGAGAGATGCGTGTAATGCCGCTCGGTGCCACCTCGCTCGAGAACTGATGTCATGATCTCGGCCACCCGGCGGCGCGCATGGCGCCAGTATTCGGCGCCATCGAGGTCGCTGCGATAGTCTTCGGCGATGTCCCATTGATACGGCGCGACGCGCGTCATTGGACGCCAGCTGCCGCAGATATGGGCGTGGTAATTGCGCTGGTCGCCGTCCGGATCGGGTTGGTGGAGCGCAGCGGCATAGGGCAATCCGTGGCGTCCAAAAAGTTCATGTGCCACGGCTTTCATGATTTCCGCGCGGACCTCCTGCGGCACGTCATGGGGCAACTGGATGATGATGTTGGCATTGATCTTGGCGTCCGCACGGCTCTCGCGCTGACCAAGCTCGAGCAGGTCCGCCGCCATCAGGATCTCGTCGAGATCGGTGCCGATATTGCTGGCGATAATCGGCTGTCCGGACGCGTCGAGCTCACAATGCTCTGGGTCTGAAAGATAGACGATGCGCCGTCCTGCAATGCCGAAGGTATGCCGCTTCGCGCCATCGTAATCGATGACCATGACGATCCCGCGGCGCCCCTGCCTGTCGACAACCGGTCCCTCGTAGGAGGGCAGCGGGATGCGCGATCTCGCCGTGATCGTGCGCTGCTTGCGCTGGTATTTTCGGCGGTTTTGCGGCTCGATATGGACGCGCAATTTTCTGGGCGGCGCGCGCTTTTCGACCCTATCAAGCTGGCGTTGGATGGCCTTGTTGAGGCGTGCCTGGAGCTTGTCGCTGCGCAGGATCGCGGCCATCCGCCGGCGTTCGCTGCGGCTTGCGGAACCCGCGTCGCGGCGGTGGATCATCCTCTGTTTGAGCGCCGCACTTGTGAGCGAAAGGACGGTCCCGTCGAGCATATGTGAGAATGTGCGCGCGAGATGATCGCGCTCCTGGGCTGTGGGTGGCGTGGGGGTCCTTTTCGTTTGGCGCATGCTAAACAATTTCTCTCGCTAAGACCCCCCACACCTTCCTTCTGCCACATCGCCCTTACCGTTTCACGCGACCCAAAAATGTTGGCGCACTCATTGCGCTCATCGCGGCCGCGTACTTTCCGGTACGAGTATATGGGCCTACATAGCAGGCGGGAGCCACGCGGGTGCGCGGAGCAAACAATGGCGGGTAAACCACAGGCCGATCGATTGCTGCTGGTGCGCGAATTCGGCATGAACCTATGAGAAGCTACCTGCAGCGTTTAAGCGGGGCTGGTGAGGCGTGAAAATGTATGACCATCTGAGTGACCTCGCGCAGCGGCTCGGCATGTATATGGCGCGAGGCTGCCCCGAAGGTTTGCGCGGCCACTTCGGTGACGAATTGCTCGTCGATTTCCCGGATGAAGATCGCAAGTCCCTCGGCATCGCGCTGGCGAAACTCGAAGCCGACGGTCTCGTCACACTTTCGCACGTGCTCGGGCCTCACCTGCCGCGCGTGCGGACAACCTGGGAATTATTCATCGCGTGCGACCCCGCGATCACTGGCCACGATCCCGTTGTGGATTCCGTAGAGCTTGCACGTTTGCTGATCGAGAATCCCGACCTGGGCGGGAATGCCAGCATGCTGGAAGATGCGGCGGGGTGGTCACGCCGCCGGTTCAATCCGGCGTTCGCCTTGCTAGTGCCGCACATTGCCGATGGCCGGACACGCAAGCCGATCCAGAACCAATATCCCGTTCTAGGCTTCGTCCTGGCCGACGAAGACCTCGTCGCCCTTCAACGCTATGTGCGCGATCACAGCTGATGGTGAAGATGACTTATAATGGGCGTCCCTTCGATGCGAAGCGTTTTACGCGGGACCTGGAAACGAAAATGATCGACATGGCCATGGAGGCCATGGAGCAGAAAGCGCGCGGCGCCGCGGCCTCGATCGTCGATCCCGAGACGGGTCGTCACGCCGACGTATTTGTCGATCGGTTACCCGAGAATGCGGTTGCCATCCGGACGACGGGTTCGCCTACCTTCGCCCGGCTGCTCGAGAAGCGCCTGGGTGTCGGTCGTGGAGAAGTAGAAGTTATGAACGCAGCCGATGGTGCCCAGCACCCGAAAGTCTATCTTGCCCATGCCAGCGAAGACAAGGCGCGCATACGGCCACTCGCCGAATACCTTATGTCTAATGGCGTCGAGGTCTGGTTCGACGAATGGGAGATCGAACCCGGCGACAGCCTGCGCGAGAAAATGGAGGAAGGCCTTGGCGCGATGACCCATTTCGTCGTCGCGCTGACCGAGACGTCGATTACCAAACCCTGGGTGGCGAAGGAGATCGGCGTCGGACTGGTTAGGCAGATCGGAGACCAGAGCCGGTTCGTTCCGCTTCTTATCGATTTGGACCCGGCGAAACTCTCGCCATTTCTGCAAACGATGCTTTATCTGCCACTCGATCCTGCTGACGAGGCACAGCGAAAAGGACTGGTGGATCGGTTGCACGGGATCAGCCGCAAGCCTGCAATGGGGTCCGCGCCGCGCCATGTTCAAAGCGTGCCTGCAGGTCTTGAGGGTTGGTCGCCTGCGGCCATTGAGGTCGGCCGGCATATCGTGGAGACCAGCGAACAGGCGATGCCGGTCGATCCGATCGTCACGCTGGATTGTCTTGAAGACGCGCTCGAGCTTCAGCCGGACGATCTTCGCATCGCATTACTCGACCTGCATGACGGCGGGTATCTCCGAGAGATGAACATGCACGGGCATTACGCTCCGCAGCCTGCGCTGTTCGTCGAGTTCGACGAGGCCTTCATGCCGTTCAGTCCGCGCGAGGATGCCATCGTGCTCGCGAACAGGATGGTGACGGGCGGCGAGCGCGCCTGCGATACCGCGCGGATGGCCGGGGAACTGGGTTGGGAACCGCGGCGGATGAACAGCGCGATCTGCTACCTGGAACGGGCCGGTGCCATACTGTCTCGCACCGCGCTGGCTTCGGCTCCCTGGCGCGCGGTGCAGCTTCTCCGCACCGACGACACCCTGCGCTTCGCGCGCAACCATGCCTGATACTCGGCCCACCTCAACCCCGAAGGCGTTCAGCCCGGTCTGCTTCTGAGAAGTGTCGGTAGTATCCAATAGGTTCATTGGCGGAGCGCCAATCGCCGATGATATCGCGCAAGTTTTTGGGTCGCATGAGGGGCATCTGGCGAATCGGTAATCCGGTCATCGAAAGGAGAATTCGATGACAAACAACCGCCGCCTTTACGCCTGTGCTTGCCTCGCCGGGCCAATGGTCGATGCCGGGCTGGGCCCGCAGGACGCCGATGCTCTCAAGGCGCTGCTGAGCGGCACGCTTGACGATCTCGCTAGCTATGCGGGCGGCTTTCCGCAGGCGAAAGCGATGCCGCTACTCAGCCTGCTGGTGAACATCATCGAGTGCAACTGGGACGATCTGACCGGGCTGGCCGCGGCGCTGCAGTGGGAGCAGCGCAAGGCAGCCTACGAACGCGACTGCTTGGCGTGGAAAGCGGCGGAGCCAACGTGCGATCCGGCATGGCGCAATCTGCCCATGACGCGCGGCCAGCGCTACCTGATCGCCGATACTGCTGCGCTGCTCGAGATCGAGATACCTGAAGACATGGACCGCGGAGCTGCCGCTGACTGGCTCGACGCCAACAACGCCAACGTGGTGCTGCGGCTTGAGGAGGGTAAGGCGTGAAGATTTACGAGATGCACCAAGCAAAGGGCGAGCGGATTACGGTGTCAAACCTCGCCCAGGCAAAACAGATCATGGCCGGTTTCGAGCCGTTCGTTGACAAATTCCTGGCAGAAATCGATGGAGCTAAATCGGTTGAGGACGAGCCGTTCGCCTTCCTCCAGCGCATAGCTACGCGATGGAACGCCAATTACGAGGTGTGGCAGGCGATGGAAGCCGATGAGGAACTACAGCTCGCCGAAAGAAAGGCTGCCGACATCGAGCGCGCCCGGGCTATCAAGGAAATGGCGCGCATGTGCCGGGACGATTAGGCTGCAATCCTGCTCAGTGAATTACGTCGCCGCGCCCGTCCCTGTCCGGACTGGCTCCAAGGACCGCTACCAGAGTGGCTAGTGTCTTGGGGCCGTCCCCGAATGGCTTCACCTTGTCTTTGAACCTCGATTTGCCGCCCAGGGTCACTCCGAGCATCGCCCGGGTGCGCTCCTGTAGGCGCAGCCATACAGGGTCGCCGCTAAGCAGTCCGGTGCTCTGGCCAAGGTGGCAAAAGACACGAGTGGCATCGTCGATGCGGTCGAGCTTTCTGACATCATCGGTATGCTTCAGCAGATGCTCCCGCAACTCTAGGAACATCGTGCCAAGCGGATCGTCGCTGCATGTTTCTTTGGCCAGATACGTCCAAAGTAGACTATCGCCTTCCAAGTCTTGCCAGCTCGTTTGCCCGAACCCAGTTGCGTGGCCGAACTGACCCCGCACAGGAAAGACGGACGCGGCCAGTTTGGCTTGCCGCCGGATATGCTCGGGGCGGATCCACACCTCTCCTCTCGCATCGTAGCCGGACGCAAACAATAGCGCATTGGCGAACTCGGCCAATCGAGCAGGTTTCGCGCTACCTTCACAAGTCTCCTCGACGCAAAGCGCACCATGGGCGACCAGATCGGTCGGGAGCAGTCCGTAATAGTTGGCGAGCGGCCCGTATCGCGTTCCGCCTCTGCCGCCCACACGTGTCACATCGATATCACTGGAATCCGGCCACTCATCCGGTGGACCGTCTGCCACCGGCAGGGTTAATTCGAGTTGCCTGGGAAAGTCTTTAAGAGCCTTCTGCGCGTAATCGGTATCCGGACCATCCAGACAGCGATACCGGGCCAGAGTCCGTATGTCGGTTTCGGCCTTGTGAAAGTGATAAACGCCTTGCGGATGGTTCGGGTCGACGTGGTGGTCGATATCCATTAGGACGATCTTGTGCAGCGAGAAAGCCGTCATGTTGGTCCGCTTGAGAACACGCCGCATCTCCGGGGCGCTCCGAGCAGTGGGCAGATGATTGCCGCAATGCTTGATCGCGGCAAGGTTGAAGCCGTCATCGGCATTCAGCTTTTGCAGGATGCGGAAAATGCGCCTCGTGATCCGCAGCGCGCGGAATAAAGCAGCGATCGAGCACTTGGCGTCGCCGAAATATGCCGCGCGCCATTCGGCAACCTGACCAGGCGCGTTCGGCCATTGCAATGCCGGGAGCAGCCGGATCGCCTCCTCCACTTCCTCGCTCAGCAGGAGAAGGAACAATGCCGGGTGCGATCGCCGGATCGACTCCAGAAAACCGGCAATCGCGCTGATGCCGACGCCCGTGACGGCATCGAGCGCGGTGTTGTATTGAAACGAATTGCCGGTCCACTGGTGCAGGTGCTCTTCGATCTCGCCCGCCGTGCGTGGGAGATGTTGGAGAGGCGGTCGGCAAGATGTCCGTGGCGATGCTAGGGCCAAGTGAAATTGATAGGATGGCGAAAACACCAACGGCGCGAGCTTGCAGCCGGGCGGGATGGCTTCATCGCAGGCCAGTTTTGGCACCCCAATGGTATCGGCGATCCAGCGGCCAAGGGCCTTCTCGCTGGAAGTGAGCTCGAGTTCGGAAGGGAACTTGTTTCCGTCTTGGAGGGCGATCAGATCGGCGGCACGCTTTACGATATCGCACCGTCCCGCGTTCCTTTCATTCGCAAGCAGTCTTCGCCAGATATTGATGGCGTTCTCGATCAGGTCCTGTTCGGCGTTCATTCCTGTCACCTCGTGTTCTTCGTCGGAGGTGATTCTAGGATAAGATGCGTCCATCGAGTAGCTGCGCCTTAACCAACTGAATTCATGACACCTTTTGGGTCGTTGGCGGCGCAGTGTGTATTCGCCGCATACCTCTGGCATGAGCCGGAGTGACCCATCTTCCAACGACAAGTGCCGCGCGAATGACTCATCGCAGGACGGCCTCGTCGGGCTTGATGGAAATCACCAGACCAATGCAATAACTACTCGTCAAAACAAGACTGCGAGCCTGCTCCCGGAATTCCCGAACGTCGGGGTCTGTGGCCTCCCGGTTAGCATTCTAAAGGAAGAGGCAGAAATGCTTGATCGACTGCTGGGCAAGGAAATCGCAGCCTTATTCGGCAGCAGTTGAATGCTGTGAGGCGTATATGAAAGACTTTCTGGATAAGAACGTGGCGATCTATGCGCGGGTGAGCACAACCCGCCAAGCCGAGAACGATGTCTCCATCCCAGATCAGACTGCGAGATGTGAAGCTTTCGCAACCGACAAGGGTGGCACCGTAGTCGAAACTTACATCGAGCCTGGCGCAAGCGCCACGACCACGTCGAGACCTGTATATCAAAAGATGCTAGCGGACGCACGTGCTGGCAACTTCAGCGTGATAGTCGCATTTTCGTTATCTCGACTTTTCAGAAATGCGCTCGACTACATGAAGGCGCGTGCCGAACTGCGATCAGCGGGCGTGAAATTGGTAAGTGTGACACAGGATTTTGCCGACGATCCATCCGGAGAACTCGCGCTCTCGATGGTCGCCCTGTTCGACGAATACCAGTCAGCTGAGAACGCCAAGCACGTCAAACGCACCATGGTCGCGAATGCCAAGGCAGGTTACTGGAACGGTCAGAAGCCGCCTATCGGCTTCAAGGTAGTCTCAGTGCCGCAGCCCAAGGGCAAGGACCGGAAGAAGCTCGAGATCGATGAGGAGAGGGCTTACCTCCCGCGCTTTATCTTCGAAACCTACGTTTACGGAACCGCCGAAGGCCCGATCGGCATCGCAAAGCTCGCCGACCTCCTCAATAAGCGCGGCGAAACGCTCGATGGCCGCAGGTTCCATGTATCCAACGTGCATGCGATCCTGACCAACACCGCCTATTGCGGCTGCGCCTTCTTCAACAAGCGGGACTCGCGCGCGAAGAAGATGCGTCCTGAATCAGAATGGGTTCCGATACCCGTCCCTGCCATCATCGATGAGGACCTGTTCTACCAAGCGCAGGCTCAGATGGCGGCTCGCGATCCTAAAATGGGCGCAAGCGCCGCAAAAACGAACGCAAATCTACTCACCGGCAAAGTGACTTGCGGCACCACCAGCGAGGACGGATGTCGCGGAGGCATGACCACCGCCACGGGGAAATCTGGTCAGCACAAATATTACGCCTGCAACACACGTAAGACCGCCGGTGAGACCCAGTGCAAGGGGCGCTGGACCAACATGAAGATGCTGGACGATCTTGTTGTCGAGAATGTGATCGAGCATGTGCTGCAACCCCAGAGACTTTCTAGCTTGCTGTCCGCATGGCTGGAACACAGTTCACAAAGCGAAGCGCGCGATCGCGCCGAACTGAAATCGCTACGCTCTCGACTCACTATGCTCGACGGGGAAAGCGCCAACGTCATCGGCTTGGTGCGCAAGGGTCTCATGAGCGCGGACGATCCGCAGATCGAGAAGGAGCTGGGTCAGATCGCCGCACAAAAGCGCGCGGTGGCAGCTGATATCGATATTCACGAACGCAAGCTCGCCGACCCGGCACGCGCGATCACTCCCGACATCCTCGACAGATTTAGTAACCTCGTTGGCTCGACCATGCGCGATCGAGCTAGCCCGCTGCGCAAGCAATACGTAGATCTTCTCGTCGATAAGGTCGAGGTCGGCGACACGCTAGTGCGCATTACCGGGAGAAGATCGTGCCTCGCACGGGCGGCGAGTGGCACTGCTCCGCACATGGTGCCCAAAGCTGAACGGAAATGGTGCGCCCAGCAGGAGTCGAACCTGCGGCCTCAGGATTAGAAGTCCCGTGCTCTATCCAGCTGAGCTATGGGCGCGTCGGTTTCGGCACTTAGCGATGTTTGCGGAGTACGCAAATCGGCAACCATGCATAATCCGCCGATAGCCCTCTACCTCTACGCCGCAGACCGCGCTAGCTTCGCGCCATGGACCATGAAGCGCCCCGCCCCATCACCGCCAGTCGCCAAGCCGCCGGGGCTTTCCGCTACTATCCATACGTAATGGCAGCCTTCGTCGCGATCCTGCTGCTGTCAAACATCATCGGCGCGTCAAAGCCCAGCTACCTGCCGCTGCCGGGCGGCGGGCAATGGGCATTCGGCGCGGGCGTGCTGTTCTTCCCGATCAGCTACATCATCGGCGACGTGCTGACCGAGGTCTATGGCTATGCCAACGCGCGCCGCGTGATCTGGACGGGATTTGCCGCCCTTGCCTTCATGGCGTTCATGTCCGCAGTGGTTGTGGCGCTGCCGCCCGCGCAAGGATGGCCGGGGCAGGAGGCTTACGAGTTCGTGTTCGGTAACTCCTGGCGCATCGTGCTTGCCTCGATGGCAGCGTTCTGGGCGGGCGAGTTCGCCAACGCCTTCGTGCTCGCCAAGATGAAGCTGCTGACCAAGGGACGGATGCTATGGACCCGCACAATTGGTTCAACCGTGGTCGGCCAGGGGCTCGACAGCCTGATCTTTTATCCGCTCGCCTTCTACGGGCTGGCGGGCTGGCCGGTTGAGCAGCTGTGGCAGGTGATCCTCTCCCAGTGGGCGATCAAGACTGCCTGGGAGGCGCTGCTCACCCCCTTCACCTATTGGGCGGTGAATTTCCTGAAGCGCCGCGAGGGGGTCGATGTGTTCGACGAACAGACCGATTTCTCCCCCTTCGGGCATTCCTGACTGTTGCTCAGTTGGCGAGCAGCCAGATCAGCAGGTAAATCACGATAAAGCTCCCGAAGCCCGCCACCGCGCCAACGGCGAAGACCAGTCGCACCAGCAGCGGGTCGACGTTGACGTAGTTGGCGATGCCCGAGCAGACGCCGCCGATCAGCTTGTCGCCCCGGTCGAGGTGGAACTTGCGCGGGGTCTGCGGTTCGTTCGACATGTTCAGATCGCTCATGCCAGCACCATCGTGGCAGCGGTCGTAGCGGGCGGAGCAAAGCTGGCCACCAGCAGGCCGGTGGTGATCGCAAGTGCGCCGAAAGCGGCGAAGAGGCGGTTGGCGAGTTCCGAATTGGCAAACATGATAATTCCCCTTGTTTGGTCGTGTGAGCGGCTCATCCGCTCGATGCCACCACCTGTGCAGGGGGCGTGCCAGTTTGCAGAAAATTGCAGAAAACTGCCGATCTTGTTCACCTCGCGACAAGCTCAGGATTTGCTCAATGCCAACACTTGGGAAATTTCACCAAGTCATGGCAGAGGACTTTTTGCATGACCTATCCGGCACTGGTCGGCTAATGCCGTGCTCGTCTCATGGCGCTTGACCGCATCCTCCTCACCGCTTTCCGCAACCATGCCGAAACCCGGCTTGACGGGGCGCGCGCCATCAACCTGCTGGTGGGCGAAAACGGTGCGGGCAAGACCAATGTGCTCGAAGCCATCTCGCTGTTCGCGCCCGGGCGGGGCCTGCGCCGCGCGCCCCTGCCCGACATGGCGCTGGCGGGCGGGAACGGCAGCTTTGCAGTGAGCGCCACGCTTGCGCCTGCGGGCGACGATGGCGAGCCGCTGGCGCTGGGCACCGGAATTGCCGCCGACCGACCCGGTCGCCGCCTGCTGCGGATCAACGGCGCCAATGCCAGCGCCACCGCGCTTGCCGAGTGGATCGCCATGGGCTGGCTGACCCCGGCAATGGACGGGCTGTTTATGGCGAGCCCTGGCGAGCGGCGGCGCTATATGGACCGGCTGGCGCTGGCGATTTTCCCCGATCATGCGCGCGTCTCCGGACGGTTCGAAGCCGCGCTGCGCGAACGCAACCGGATGCTGGCCGACGAGCGCGGCCCCGATCGCGGCTGGCTGGTAGCGAACGAGGCGCAGCTGGCCGAGGCCGGAGCGGCGCTCGCGAGCCGCCGTGCTGCGCTGGTCGAGGCTTTGGCCGGGGCCTTGGCTGAGGAGCCGGACGAGCCCTTTGCCCGCCCCATGCTGGCTTATGAGGCGGGCGGGCCGCTGAGCGCAAGCGATCTGGCCGGGGCGCTCGCCGCCAGCCGCAGCCGCGACATCGCCGCACGCCGCACGCTCACCGGCCCCCATCGCGACGATCTCGCGGTGACGATGGCGGGCAAGCAGGCCCCAGCGGCGCAGTGTTCGACCGGCGAGCAAAAGGCCATGCTGGTTGCCATCACGCTTGCCCATGCGGCCTTGGCAGCGCGCGGGCGCGCAAGTGTACTGTTGCTCGATGAGGTGGCGGCGCATCTCGACCCGGTGCGACGCGAGGCGCTGTTCGAGCGCTTGCGCGCAAGTGGAACGCAGGTCTGGCTGACGGGGACGGAGCCTGCGCCGTTCGAGGGCATTCTGGTCGAGGCTGCGTGCTGGCGGGTTAGTGGGGGCTCGGTGGAGGCTTTTTAGACCCACCCCGCTCATCCTGAGCTTGGCGAAGGATCGTCCTGCACTTCAAGCCTCTTACACACCCGCAAGGAAAGCAGTCCTTCGACAGGCTCAGGACGAGCGGGGTGAGGTGGGGGGCTCAGCATGAGCGGGAGTTAAGTTTAGTCTTCTGCCGGAAGCGCCCCAACAATCGTATCCACCTGCGCCGCCACCATCGCCTTCACGCCCTCAGCCGTCGGGTGGATATGGTCCTCCAGCAACAGCGACGGGTTGTCCGCCAGCTCGCGCATGAAAAACGGCACCAGCGTCGCGCCATATTCCTCGGCCAGCGCGGGATAGATGCCGTCAAACTGCTGCTGGAACTGCGCGCCGCCGTTGGGCGGCGCACGCATTCCCATCAGCACCACCGGCAGCCCGCGCGCCTGCACCTTCTCGAGAATCTGCGACAGGTTCTCCCGCGTCTGCTCGGGCGCGATGCCGCGCAGCAGGTCATTCCCGCCCAGCTCCACCAGCGCAAGGTCGACCTCGCCCGGCAGGTTGTCGAGCACGAAGTCGAGCCGTTGCAGGCCAGCCGCCGTGGTGTCGCCCGAAACGCCCGCGTCGATCACCCGCGCGTTGATCCCGCGCGCGCGCAGCACCCGTTCCAGCTCTTCGGGATAGCCCTCCTCGGTTTCGAGGTCATAGCCTGCAAACAGGCTGTCCCCAAAGGCGAGGATTACCCGTTCCGGCCCCTCGACCACCACATCTTCCGGAGCATCTGCGACAATTTGTTGCACCTGCTCACCTTGAGGCGGGCTGGATTGTTCCCCACATGCGAGGAGTAAGAAACATGAGGCCGCCCCCAAACCCAACTTCATCAGCCGCATGATGCTTCCTTGCCGCTCTGGCACTGCGATAGTCATCTGGCCAAGCTATGCCATGGAACCCCTTTGACAAGCCCCACACCGCTTTCTCAGGCCGCCTCGCCCGTCGTCGATGCCCGTGACCTGCGCCTGACCCTTGGCGACGGCCGTGCCGCCACCGAGATTCTGCGCGGGATCGACTTGCGCGTGATGCCGGGTGAAACGCTCGCGCTGCTTGGTCCCTCGGGCAGCGGCAAAAGCTCGCTGATGGCGGTGCTGACCGGGCTGGAGCGCGCCTCGGGCGGCGCATTGCACGTGGCCGGGGCCGACTTCTCGGTGCTCGACGAGGATGCGCTGGCGCTGGCGCGGCGCGGGCGGATCGGGATCGTGCTTCAGGCCTTCCACCTCCTGCCGACCATGACCGCGCAGGAAAACGTCGCCACCCCGATGGAGCTTGCGGGCGAAAAGGACGCGTGGGAGCGCGCCGGGGCCGAACTCAAGGCGGTCGGCCTCGGGCACCGGCTCACCCACTACCCCACCCAGCTTTCGGGCGGCGAGCAGCAGCGTGTGGCCATCGCCCGCGCCCTTGCGCCGCGTCCGCCGCTACTGTTTGCCGACGAACCGACCGGCAACCTCGACCAGTCCACCGGCGAAGCGATCATCGACCTGCTGTTCACCCGCCGCGAAGAGACCGGGGCCACGCTGGTCATGATCACGCATGACGAGGAACTGGCCCATCGCTGCGACCGGATCGTGCGGCTGGCGGACGGGATAATCGTCAGCGACGAACGCGCAGGTGCCGCCTGATGCAGCTCCGCGCGGCATGGGGCATCGCCCGGCGTGACCTGTCGGCGCGCTTTTCGGGGCTGCGCCTGCTGCTGGTCTGCCTGTTCCTCGGCGTCGGCGCGTTGGCCGCGATTGGCAGCCTGACCGGCGCGATCCGCAGCCAGCTTCAGGCCGAGGGGCGCATGATCCTCGGCGGCGACCTCGAAGTGGAGGTGTGGCAGCGGCTGCTCACCGACGACGAGAAGGCCTTTATCGGGCAATACGGCACGCTGTCCGAAGGCCTGCGCCTGCAAGGCATGGCAAGCACCGCCAATGCCGCTGCGCCGGTCGAGTTGAAGGCGGTCGACGTAAAGTGGCCGCTGGTCGGCTCGCTGGTGCTGGAAAGCGGCGAGCAGGTCGGCGCGCCGCCGCCGGGCACCGCATGGCTCGCCCCGGGCGCGGCCGAGCGGCTCGATGTTAGTGTGGGCGACAGCTTCACGCTCGGCACCCGCAAGGTGCGCGTGGGCGGGATCATCGCCGAGGAGCCCGACCGGCTTTCCGAGGGCTTCCAGCTCGGCCAGACGGTGATCGTGCCGCTTGACCTGCCAGAGGCCGCCGGACTGGTTGCGCCGGGCTCGATGTATCAAAGCAAGACCCGCGTAGCCTTCAATTCGCCCTACGATGGCGAGGGTGTGGAAGGGGCAATAGCGCAGAAGTTTCCGGGGCGCGGTTACGATTTCCGCACCGCCGAACGCGCCTCGCCGGGGGCCGAGCGGTTCGTCTCGCGGCTCGGCGAGTTTCTTACGCTGGTGGGGCTGGCCGCGCTGGTGATTGCCGGGATCGGCATCGGTCTGGGGGTCAATTCCTACCTCGAAGCGCGCCGCCGCGCGATTGCGACGCTGAAAATTCTCGGAGCGACCTCGCGCGACATTGTCACGATCTATGGCTTGCAGATCGGTGCGGCCGCGCTTGTCGGATCGGCGGCAGGGCTGCTGGCGGGTTTCGCCGTGACGCCGCTGCTGGCGAGCGCGCTGGGCGACCTCTTGCCGGTCGAGACCGGGCTGGTGTTCGACCCGCTCGCCCTGGCGCGGGCGCTGGCCTTCGGGCTGCTGGTGGCGCTGGTCTTTGCCGCTCCACCCTTGCTGCGTGCGCGCGATTTTCCGGCCATGGCGCTGATGCGTTCGCGAGTCTCGCCGCTGGCGCGGGCGTGGAAGACCTATGCCCTGCCGGTCGGGCTGGGGCTTGCCGGGATCGTGGCGCTGACGCTGATCGGCTCGCCCACCCCGCTGCAATCGGCGCTGTTCCTCGCCGGGGCCGCCGTGCTGCTGGCGCTGTTGTGGTTGCTCGGCCTCGCGATCCGTCATGCCGCTGCGAAAGCGCCGCGCCCGTCCGATCCGATCCTGCGTTCCGGCCTTGCCAACCTCCACCGCCCCGGCGCGGCGACCGGGTCGCTAGTGACCGCGCTGGGCTTCGGATTGTCCGCCTTCGTGCTGCTCGCTGCCGTGCAGACCAGCCTTGCCGGCAATATCGCTCGCTCGGTGCCCGAACGCGCGCCAGACTATTTCGTGCTCGACGTGCCCAAGGTGGGCCTTGCTGAGTTCCGCGAGACTATCGAGACCTTCGCCCCCGGCAGCGAAGTGACCGCCGTGCCCACCCTGCGCGGCGCGGTGATCGCCTATGGGCCGGAAGACGATCAGACGCGAGTCGAGGATCTGAAGGAGCTGCCCGAGGGCGCATGGGCGCTGCGCGGCGAACGCGGGCTCACCTATTCCCCTACCCTGCCCGAGAGCAATTCGGTGACAGCGGGCACGTTCTGGCCCGCCGACCACAAGGGCGAGCCCGAGGTTTCGGTCGACGAAGAACTGGCCCAGGCCATCGGCCTCCAGATCGGCGACACCATTACCGTCTCGCTGCTGGGGGTGGAGCGCACCGCGCGCATCACCAGCTTCCGGCGGATCGACTGGGAGAGCCTCGGCTTCAACAATGTCTTCGTGTTCTCGCCCAATGCGCTTGAGGATGCCCCGCACAACTTCGCCGCCACCATCGACCTGCCCGAAGGCAGAAGCGGTAGCGGCCTGCTGCGGCTGCTGATCGACGCATTCCCAAGTTCGAGCGTGATCGAGGTCGGCCCGATTCTGACCGAGGCGCGGGCCATTCTCGATCAGGTCGCGCTGGCCATTCTCGCCGCTGCTGCCGTGGCGGTGCTGGCCGGACTTGCCGTGCTGCTGGGCGCGATTGCCGCCGCCCGCGCCGCACGGACCTACGACACCGTGGTGCTACGCGTGCTCGGGGCCAGCCGTCGGCAATTGCTGGGGCTGCTACTGGCCGAGTTCGGCTTGCTGGCTGCGGTGCTGGCCGGGGTGGCGCTGGCGCTGGGAACGGGGCTGGCCTGGCTGGTGATCACCCAGGTGTTCGACTTCGACTGGCTGCCCGACTGGCCGCGCATCATCATGGTGCTCGGCGCAGGGCTGGTGCTGGTGCTCGGCTTTGCCATCGGCGCCTCGCTGCCGCTGCTGCGCGCGCGGCCTGCCCAGAGCCTGCGCGCGCTTTAGGCGGGGCGGCGGAGCCTGCGCCCCGCCGTCCCATCAAATCAACGGAAGACTTCCGCGCTGCTCGGATCTTTGGGATCGGGGCCGAAGCGGTTGGCGCCCGGCGTTCCCGGAAGCGCCATCACCACGATGAAGGCGATCGAGGCGATGAAACCGATCAACGGGATCATGGATGCGACGATGAACCCGAGATACCACCAGCCCGACATATCACGATCATGCAGCCGCCGTACCGACACGGCAATCGAGGGGATAATTACCGCCAATCCCCAGACTGCCAGAAGCACCCCGACGCCGGAAAACAAGCTGGCGTAAATCGCCAGAGGATTAGCCGAATTGGCACCTGCAAACATCGATGCGCCGGATGTTGCGAACATCAGAGCGAATACCACCGAGTAAATAATCAGGTTCAGCAGAGCGAACATCCAGAATTCCGTCCGCCGCGAACGCCCGGAAAACTGCGCATATTTTCGCAGCGGCATCAGCATCCATTCCATTATCAACCTCCTCGCTTTGCACTTGCTTCCTTGCAGGAATCACATCGACGATCCGCAGGCAACAAAAAAGGGGCCGCCCGCAGGCAGCCCCTCCCCCTTCGCGTGATGCGCGCGATCAGAACTTGTAGCGCACCGTGCCGCCATAGGTGCGCGGCTGATTCGGATAGGCCGAGATCGATCCGGGCTGCGCCGGGCTGTCGAACAGCGACTGGAAATAGCGGTCGTCGGTGAGGTTGCGCCCCCACACAGACAGTTCGAGCCCTGTATCTTCCACCACGAAAGTCATCGATGCGGATAGATCGTTGACCTCGCGGCGGAACGGTGCCGCCGCGGCCAGCGCCTGCGCCGTGCCGCCATCGGGCAAGGTGGGATCGAGGAAGCCGGGCAGGCCTTCGATGATCTGAGCCTCGCTTTCGTGGTGATAGGTCGCGCGCAGGATCAGGGTGTTGTCTCCGATCGGCTGCGCCCACTGGCCGCCGACCACCACGGTCCATTCGGGAATACCTGCCGGAGTGGTGCCGGTGATGTCGCCATAGGGCGACTGCGGGAAGCTCTCGTAGCTCGGATCGAGCCATGTCACCGCGAAGTTCAACGTCAGCGGGTCGATCGGGTTGGCCGTGCTGTCGAACTCCACGCCGTAGGTGCGCTGCTTGCCCGCGTTCGCGAGGAAGAAGCCCGTACCAGTAAACACGTTGGACTGGAAGCCATTGATATCCTGTCGGAAACCAGTGAGATTCGCCGAGTATTTTCCCCAGTTGCCCTTGAACCCGATTTCGATGACCTCGGATTCCTCTGGGCCGGCAAAGCGGCTGCCGAAGGTCTGGTTGTTGTAAAGCAGGCCGGCAGCCCCGAGCGCGGCGGCATCGCCCGGTGCAGGGCGGCTGTCGCGCGAGAGGGCGAAGGAGCTGGCCTTGAACCCCGTCGCATAGCTCGCATAGACGTTGAGGTCGGGCGAGATATCGTAAGCCAGGCGCACGGTGTACGAGAAGTTGTCGTCGCTCGTCTCGCCGCTTTCCACGCTGTTGGGAATGTTCACGAAGCGCGGGAAGTTCTGCAAGGCCTGCCCCGCGAGCAACGGATTCAGCGCGGCCGGCAATTCGTTGTTGGCAGCGAAGACTGCAGCGCCTTGCAGTATCTGGCCGAAGGTAGCGGCATTTGCCGGATTTGCGGCGAAAGCTCCGATCTGCGCTAAACTGGCGGGCGTACCGCCGTTCACAATGGCTCCGACACTCTGAGACACGGCAGCCAGCCGTTCGCCAGCATCCACCAAGTCGATATTAGAAAAGACGTCGTTGCTCTGATAGTTGGTGACGCCAGTCTTGTCGTCCATAGTGTAGTTGCCGCCAAGAGTCAGCGTCAGGCCGTTCGCCACCTCGAAATCGAGCTGTGCGAAAATCGACAGCGCCTGATTGTCGAGGGTGAAGCTGCCTTGTTCCACCGTGCCGGGGGCAAAGAACGTTCCCAGATACTGGGTCGGGTTGAAATAGAGCGTGCCAAGCAACTGCTCGGCAGCCAGAAGCGGCGCCTGAAGTTGATCCTGAAGCAACACGTCACCGTAATTTCTGAAATCGTCCCCATAGGCAACGCGCTGGTTCTCCTTCACCGATTCGTCGAAGTAGAACAGCCCGACGAGGCCTGAGAAGCGGTCCCAGTTGCCGGTCAGACGCGCTTCCTGCGTGAAGGTTTCGAACTTCTGATCGTTGAAGCGCTGCAACAGGTCGGCCGAGGTAAAATCGACATCCTGCGCGAAATCGCCGCGCGTCTCGCGATAGGCGGTGATCGAAGTGAAGGTCAGGTTGTCGTTGAGGTCATAGTCGAGCTGGCCCGAGATGCCGCTGTTGGTCACATCGTTGGTTGAGGCCAGATTGTTATAAACCTGATCGGCGAAGGCATTGGCAGGAGTGTTGACCTGCCCGCCGATTAGCTGAAGCGCCTGCGTGAAACTGGAAGGCTGCACGTTGACCACGGCACAGCAGTTCTCGTCGAGGTTCGAATAGTCCGCGATAAGGCGGAATTTCACGTTTTCGCCGTTGTCGTAAAGCGCCTGACCGCGCACGAAATAGCGATCACGCTCGTTCGTCGTGCCGCCGATGGCAAGGTCTTCAACGTAGCCGTCGCGCTTGTTCACGCCCATGGCGATCGAGAAAGCGAGGTTATCGCTGACCGGCCCGGAGAGATAGCCCTTGGCGACCACAGCATCGTAGTTGCCGTAAGAGAGTTCGATGTTCCCGGTCGGCGTGAAGCTCGGCTCGGCGGTTACAATCGAGATGATGCCGGCCGAGGCGTTTTTACCGAACAGGGTCGACTGCGGCCCGCGCAACACTTCGATGCGGCTGACGTTGGGCAAATCGTTGATCTGCGAGGCCGAGCGACTGCGATAGACGCCATCGACGAAGACGCCGACCGAAGGCTCGATCCCGGCATTGTTGGCGCCATTGCCGAAGCCGCGGATGATGAAATTGGTGTTGGCCGAGCTTTGCAGCTGGCTGACCCGCAGCGATGGAACGATCGACTGCAAGTCTTTCAGGTCGCGAATCTGCTCGCGCTCGAGCACTTCGCCGGTGGTGACGGTCACCGCCACGGGCACTTCCTGCAAGGTCTGCTCACGCTTGGTGGCAGTGACGACGATGGCGTTCCCCGAGGCGATATCAGCGCTGGTGCTCGTATCCTGCGCCTGGACAAGAGACGGAACGCACAGCGCGAGCCCAGAGGCTCCGCACAAGGCCAAACGCGACAGACTAGCGACACCGGAAAACTTGGTGGTCATAGATCTTTATCCTCTCCTGCCGGAGATCGTGCCTGTTGCTGCACGTACCGCCCGGCGACCGTATTGTTATCGGCCCAAATGCCTCTTCAACATACCCTTCACAATCGACCTTGTGCCCGATCACTAGCGCTTCATTGACTACCTGTTGCGCCCAAGTCACAGTTTAGGTGATAGACTTAACCTATACGTTAGGCTGGCGAGCGTCAATGCACAGCTTGCAGGAGGCGGCCCTATGGTCTACGGGCGCGGAAATCTTCGCAGGCGCAGCACGGACTGTGCCCATCCAACCCGGGAAAAATCGATAATGTCCTCCGCGCTTCGCAACATCGCGATCATCGCACACGTCGATCATGGCAAGACCACGCTCGTCGACCAGCTGTTCCGTCAGTCCGGCACCTTCCGCGACAACCAGCGCGTTGAAGAGCGCGCGATGGACAGCAACGATCTCGAGAAGGAACGCGGGATCACCATTCTCGCCAAGCCGACCTCGGTGGTGTGGAACGACATCCGCATCAACATCGTCGACACCCCCGGCCACGCCGACTTCGGCGCCGAGGTGGAACGCATTCTGAGCATGGTCGACGGCGTGATCCTGCTGGTCGACAGCTCGGAAGGCGCGATGCCGCAGACCAAGTTCGTCACCGGCAAGGCGCTCGGCCTTGGTCTCAAGCCGATCGTGGTGGTCAACAAGATCGACCGCCCCGATGGCCGCCACGTCGAAGTGCTCGACGAAGTGTTCGATCTGTTCGTTGCGCTCGAAGCCGATGACGAGCAGCTCGACTTCCCTGTGCTCTATGCCTCGGGCCGCAACGGCTATGCCAGCAGCGATCCCGATGCCCGCGAAGGCACGCTGGAGCCGCTGTTCGAGTTGATCCGCGACCACGTTCCGGCGCCGGGCCTCGATGCCGATGCCGATTTCGCCATGCTGGCGACCCTGCTCGACCGCGACAACTTCCTCGGCCGCATCCTCACCGGGCGCATCGAGAGCGGCAAGCTCGAAGTGGGTATGCCGATCAAGGCGCTCGACGTGAATGGCAACCAGATCGAAGCGGGCCGCGCCACCAAGGTGTTCGCCTACGACGGCCTTGAGCGCGTGCCTGTGGACAGCGCGCAGGCGGGTGACATCGTCGCCATCGCCGGCCTCACCGTCGCCACCGTGTCGAACACGCTGTGCTCGCCCGAAGTGAGCACGCCGATCGCCGCCTCCGAAATCGATCCGCCGACCCTGTCGATGACCTTCTCGGTCAACGACAGCCCCTATGCCGGGCGCGAAGGCGACAAGGTGCAGAGCCGCGTGATCCGCGACCGCCTGGAGCGCGAAGCCGAAACCAACGTCGCCATCCGCATCACCGAGAGCGCCGAACGCGACGCCTTCGAAGTGGCGGGTCGCGGCGAATTGCAGCTCGGCGTGCTGATCGAGAACATGCGCCGCGAGGGCTTCGAGCTGTCGATCAGCCGCCCGCGCGTGCTGTTCCGCGATGGCCCCGATGGCCGCGAAGAGCCCTATGAAACGGTCGTGGTCGACGTCGACGACGAATTCTCGGGCACGGTCGTCGACAAGATGGCGCAGCGCAAAGCCGAACTGACCGACATGCGCCCGAGCGGCGGCGGCAAGACCCGCATCATCTTCTCGGCCCCGTCGCGCGGCCTGATCGGCTACCACGGCGAGTTCCTGAGTGACACGCGCGGCACCGGCATCATGAACCGCCTGTTCGAGAAGTATGGCCCGCACAAGGGCAAGATCGAAGGCCGCCAGAACGGCGTGCTGATCTCGATGGAACAGGGCGAAGCGCAGGCCTACGCACTCAACATGATCGAAGAGCGCGGCGTCCTGTTCGTGAAGCCAGGCGAGAAGCTCTACGAGGGCATGATCATCGGCGAAAACGCCAAGCCGCAGGACATGGAGGTCAACCCGCTCAAGTCGAAGCAGCTGACCAACTTCCGCGCCAGCGGCAAGGATGAAGGCATCCGCCTGACCCCGCCCCGCCGGATGACGCTGGAACAGGCCATCGCCTACATCCAGAACGACGAGCTGGTCGAAGTCACCCCGCAGTCGATCCGCCTGCGCAAGCGCTACCTTGATCCGCACGAGCGCAAGCGTCACGCGCGCAAGAACGAAGACTAATCGTTCGGCGACTCTTTACAAAGGCCCCCTCCCAACCGGGTGGGGGCCTTTTTTGTTGGCGAGCCATTTGCGCTGTGATCGGTGGATATGCCGCAAATCGCATTGCACAGGTGTTAGCCCCCTCTCGCCATATCCTGCCGCGTCGCCTAAGGCCTGTGGCAATGGCAGATACCCGACCCGACCTTGCCGGCCTGCGCGTGGCTCTGTTCAGCGGCAATTACAATTACGTGCGCGATGGCGCGAACAAGGCACAGAACCGCCTTGTCGGGACGCTGATGGAGCATGGCGCAGATATGCGCGTCTATTCGCCCACCATCGCCAACCCGCCGTTCCCGCCGACCGGCCCGCTGGTCTCGCTGCCCAGCTTCGCTATCCCCGGTCGCAGCGAGTATCACATTCCAATCGGCCTTTCGGCAAAGGTGCGGGCCGATCTCGAAAAGTTCGATCCGCACGTCATCCATATCTCCAGCCCCGACCGGGCCGCACGGCAGGCCGCCGCCTGGGGCCGCAAGCGCGGCAAGCCGGTGGTCTGCACCATCCACACCCGCTTCGAGACCTACCCGCGCTACTACGGCTTCGGCTTTGCCGAGGGGCTGGTCGAGGCCTGGCTGCGCAAGCTTTATCGCCGCTGCGACATTCTGCTCTGCCCCAGCCCGACGATGATCGGTGTCCTGAAAGAGCAGGGGATGAACGATCGCGTCGAAGTATGGTCGCGCGGGGTGGAAAAGCAGATCTTCAATCCCGGCGCGCGTGATCTGGAATGGCGGCGCAGCATCGGGCTGGCCGACGAACCGCCGGTAATCGGCTTCCTCGGGCGGCTCGTGCTCGAAAAAGGGCTCAGCGTATTTGCCGAGACGCTGGCCGAACTGCGCAAGCGCGGCGTGCCGCATCAGGTAATGGTGGTGGGCGAAGGCCCCGCAAAAAGCTGGTTTGCCGACCATACCCCCGGCGCCGCCTTCGCTGGCTTCCTCGCCGGGGAAGACCTCGGGCGCACCGTTGCCAGCATGGACATGCTGTTCAACCCGAGCGTCACCGAGACTTTCGGCAATGTCACGCTCGAAGCGATGGCGGCAGGCGTTCCGGTGGTGGCCGCAAAGGCGACCGGCTCCAGCGGACTGGTCGACGATGGCCGCACCGGGCGACTGGTCGATCCGACCGACATTGCAGGCTTTGCCGATGCGCTGGCCGCCTATTGCGAAGACCCGGCGCTGGGCAAGGCGCACGGAGCCGCTGCTGCCGAAGCGTCCTCGGCCTACGATTGGGAGCGGATCAACCTCGCGGTCGGCGCGATCTACCGGCAATTGCTGGCAGAGCGCGCCGCCGCTTAAGGTTTAAAGCTTCTCGATCTTGCGCGCGAGTTCGTCGATCAGGTCGACGATCTGCTCCTTGTTCTCCGAATTGAACCGGCCCGCCGCCGCGCGGTTGGTGAGCACGCTGGCAAGGTTGCCGAGCGCGCGCATCATATCCGACGACTTGGCCGCCCGCGCCCGCTCGCCGCGCGTGCCGAGCCGCTCGAGCAACGCCGCGATCTCGTCGGCATTATCGGCCAGTTCGGCGTGGCCCGCTTCAGTCGCCTCGAACACCTTGCGCGCGTCCTCGCTCGGTTGCGCGACGATCAGGCCCTCGTCGGCGAGCATGGCCAGCGTCGGGTAAATCACGCCGGGGCTCGGCGTATAGGCCCCATCGGTGGCCTCATCCATCGCGCGGATACAGTCGTAGCCGTGGCGCGGTTCCTCAGCGATCAACGCGAGCAGCACCAGCCGCAGCTCGCCCGGCGCGAACATCTTGCGCCTGCGCCGACCACCTTGATCGCCGCCACGGCCATGCCGAGGCCCGCGATGCTCGCCCCTGCCGCCGTTCAGATTGATGTTGATGCCGCTGCGGCGGCCCACCTGACCGAACAGCCCGCCGGGACCGAACAGACCTTGCGGCCCGAACACCCCGTCCGGCCCGAAAACGCCCTCAAGCCCGAACGCGTCGGCATCCCGGCCGCGCCGCCTGTGCTTATGTCCTGGCTCGGCGAAGTCTTCGTTCTCGCGGTAGTCGTCGCCGTCCGAATACTCGGCGCTCTTGCGATCATTGCCTGTCATATAGAACTCCTGGAATATGTCCCACGATATAGTAAGATATATCTTGAGAGCCCGGCTGCAAGGGGCGGGATGCAGTTACAGGCAAGGTCGCTGGCATAGCGCGCTGCCTCTGCCGCGCTGCGGAACCTGCTGGGCGAAGGACAACCTGAGGCTGACGCCACCGACGCCCCTGAAGAATCATGACAGTGGCGCCCCCGCGATTGGCGGCAAGACCCGAGCCCGTTAAGGTGGCGCCACAGCACAAAAAGGGGGCAATCATGGGTACTTGGAATTGGTCGACAGGATTGGCGCTCGCCGCTTTCACCGCAATCGGGTTTTCGCCCGCCAGCGCGCAGAATGCCGATGCCTCGGGCGCAATCCGCGAATGCGACGATGGTGTGGCCAGTTCCTGCCTGAACGCGGCGATGACGCTGTTCGACAGCGAAGACCCGGAAAATCCGCGCCAGACTTTGCACTACGCGGGGCTGGCATGCGACGGCGAAGCGAGGAATGGCTGCCGCTACTATGCGCTGGCCAACATGCGCGCCGGGCTGATGCTGCACCAGCGCATCCTAACCACTGCGATTGAAGGCGATCCCAAGGGCGTATGGCGTTATACCAGCGATCTCAACTCCGCAATCGACCGGGCGCAGGCCTTCTACCGCACGGCGCGGCAGTTCGACGCCAGCCTGGCCGACGACTGGGACGACAAGCTGACCGGGTTGGACGAACTGCGGCAATGACCGCGCTCGGCGCGGTCCTTCCGGTTTCGTTCTGCTAGCAAGACAGAGCTTGCAAGGGGTTACTTCAAGAGCCGGGATGCAATTATCGGCACCATCGCTACATAGCGGAAGCGATGAGCGACCTGTTCCAAGACGATCCCGCCCCCGCCCCGGCGTCCGCGCCCGACGATCAGGCCCCGCTGGCCGAACGGCTGCGCCCGCGTGCGCTCGACGAAGTGATCGGGCAGGAACACCTGACCGGCCCCGAGGGCGCAATCGGGCGCATGGTGACAGCGGGAAAGCTCTCCAGCATGGTGCTGTGGGGGCCTCCCGGCACAGGAAAAACCTCGATCGCCCGCCTGCTCGCCGCCAGCGTGGGGATGCGCTATGAGGCGGTGAGCGCGGTCTTTTCCGGCGTGGCCGATCTGAAAAAGGCTTTTGAAGCCGCGCGCAAGATGAAGGACGCCAGCGGCCAACGTACGCTGCTGTTCGTGGACGAGATCCACCGCTTCAACCGCGCGCAGCAGGACGGCTTTCTCCCCTTCGTCGAAAGCGGCGTGGTCACGCTGGTCGGCGCGACCACCGAGAACCCCAGTTTCGAACTCAACGCCGCGCTGCTGAGCCGCGCGCAGGTGCTGATCCTGCACCGGCTCGATGCGGCGGCGCTGGCGCGATTGCTCGAAAAGGCGGAGGAGCTGGAAGGCCCCCTCCCCCTCACCCCCGAGGCGCGCGAGGCGCTGATCGCCAGCGCCGATGGCGACGGCCGGTTCCTGCTCAATCAGGCCGAAACGCTCTATGCCGCGAAGATCACCGAAGCGCTCGGCCCCGCCGAACTGGGAGATTTCCTGCAACGCCGGGTGGCGGTCTACGACAAGGACCGCGAGGGGCATTACAACCTCATTTCCGCGCTCCACAAGGCGGTACGCGGGTCCGATCCGCAGGCGGCGCTTTACTACTTGGCGCGGATGCTTGTGGCGGGTGAAGAGCCACTGTTCCTAGCCCGCAGGCTTGTGCGGATGGCGGTGGAGGACATCGGCATGGCCGACCCCGCCGCGCTGACCCAGTGCGTGGCGGCGAAGGAGACCTATCAGTTCCTCGGCAGCCCCGAGGGCGAGCTGGCGCTGGCGCAGGCCTGCATCTATCTCGCCACCGCGCCCAAGTCGAACGCGGCCTACAAGGCTTACAAGGCGGCCTCACGCTCCGCGCGCGAGACCGGCAGCCTGATGCCGCCGATGAACATCGTCAACGCGCCGACCAAACTGATGAAAGAGGTCGGCTACGGGGCGGGCTATACCTATGACCACGATGCCGAAGAGGGCTTCTCGGGCGACAACTACTGGCCCGAGGAGATGACCCCGCAGACCTTTTACGAGCCGGTCGAACGCGGGTTCGAGCGCGAGGTGCGCAAGCGGCTCGACTACTGGCAGCGGCTGCGCGAGGAGCGGGCTTGAGCCGGTTTCGCCATTTCATCGCGATTGATTGGTCGGGCGCGAAGGGGGAACGGCACGGCTCAATCGCGATGGCCTCGTGCGGCCGCGGCGACGATGCGCCGACCATTACCCCGCCCCCATCCGGAGCTTGGTCGCGGCGCGATGTGCTTGATCTGCTCAAGCACGGCCTGCCTGATAGGACGCTGGTGGGCCTCGATCTGGGCACCTCGCTGGCCTTTGCCGATTGCGGGGCCTTCTTTCCCGGCTGGGAACACAGCCCGCCCAATGCCAAGGCGCTGTGGCGGCTTGTCGAGCACTATTGCGCCGAAGACGACCACCTCGCCGCCTCCAGCTTCGTCACCCACCCTGAGCTTCGCGAGTACTTCCACCATGGCGCGCACATGGGCGCGCACTACCGCTGCGACGGTGCGAAGCACCGCAACGGCCGCTTGCGCGTCACCGAACATGCGCAACGCGCCATGGGCTGCCGCCCGCACAGCAATTTCAAGCTGGTGGGCAGCGGGCAGGTCGGCAAGGCCACGCTGACCGGTATGCGGGTGTTGCACGGGCTTGAGGGCACCCTGCCCGTCTGGCCGTTCGATGCAGACCCCGGCACCGGCTCGCTGCTGGTGGAGATGTACACTGCGATTCCCGCGCTGGCGGTAGGGCGCAAGGCTTCGGCCACGAAAATTCGCACGTTCGAGGAATTGAACAATGCGCTCACTCATCCGGCGGTCGGCTCGGCTCCGGTGGCTGGCAGCGGGCCGATAAGCGACCACGCTTCCGACGCACTGCTCACCGCCGCATGGCTGCGCCGCGCTGCCTTGCGCGAAGAATTGTGGCACCCTGTGGGACTTACGGATGAAATTGCGCGCACCGAGGGCTGGACCTTTGGCGTCGGCTAGGGCAAAGGGCCGCCCCTGACTCCTTTGAGTCTGCCGGCTTAGCTCAGTTGGTAGAGCAGTTGATTTGTAATCTCCAGGTCGCGGGTTCGACTCCTGCAGCCGGCACCACTCTCCTTAATTTTCAAAGCGTTAGCGCAGAAGCCTCCCGCAAGACCGGAGCCTGCAAAGGCTCACCCCCGCCCGCGATAGGAAGCCACGCCCTGATCGGGCAGGAACAGACCTTCGGGCGGCGTTCCGCTTTGCCAGAACACGTCAATCGGAATGCCGCCGCGCGGATACCAGTAACCGCCGATGCGCAGCCATCGCGGAGTCATCTCGGCAAACAGGCGCTCGCCGATGCCCACGGTCACGTCTTCGTGGAAGCCACAATGATTGCGAAAACTTCCCAGGAACAGCTTGAGACTCTTGGATTCCACGATGGTTTCGCCCGGTGCATAGTCGATCACCAGATGGGCGAAATCGGGCTGGCCGGTCACTGGGCACAGCGAGGTGAATTCAGGTGCTGCGAAGCGCACCATGTAGAGCGCCTGCGGGCGCGGATTGGGTACGTAGTCGAGCACGGCCTCTTCAGGAGAAGCGGGCAGGCTGCTGGTCTGGCCAAGGTGCAGGGGTGTTGCATTGTCGCTCATGCGAAATGCGATGCCCGCGATTGCACGCGCGGGCAAGTGCGGCGTTTACCCGGCGCAGCGGGCGGGCTAGGCTGGCCCCATGTCCATGCTCGTTTCCACCCAGTGGCTGGCCGAGAATCTCGGCTCACCCAATCTCGTTGTGCTTGATGGCAGCGCCCATCTGCCCGATGCCGGGCGCGACCCCAAGGCGGAGTTCGCCGAGGCGCATATCCCCGGAGCGCGTTTTCTCGATCTTGCGACACTGGTCGATCCGGCGAGCACGGTGCCCGCAGCCCTGCCCGACCCGACGACCTTCGCCCAGCGAATGGCATCGCTTGGCGTGCGCGAGACCGACCATCTCGTCTTCTACGACGACAGCTATGTGAAGACCGCCGCGCGCGCATGGTTCATCGCTCGGCTGCACGGGATGCGCCAGGTATCGGTACTCGATGGTGGCCTGCCGAAGTGGCGCAGCGAGGGGCGCCCGCTCGAAGGCGGCACGCCTGATGTGGAGCCCTCCACCTTCGCCTCCATTCCTGGCGACCTCGAAGTGCGAACCAAGGCCGATGTGCTCGCCAACCTCGACAGCAAGGCCGAACAGCTGGTCGATGCGCGCGGAGCCAAGCGCTTCACGGGTGAGATGTCGGATTTCCGACCCGAAGTGGCCGACGGACACATCCCCGGCTCGCGCAACCTGCCCTTCGACGAACTGTTCAACGCCGACGAGACCTACAAGTCGCCCTCCGAAATCCGCGCCGCCTTCGCCCAGGCCGGGGTCGACCTCGACCGCCCACTGGTGACCACATGCGGCGGCGGCGTCACGGCGGCGGTGCTGCTGTTCGCGCTGGCGCTCGCCGGCAAAACCGACGTTGCGCTCTATGACGGCAGCTGGGCTGAATGGGGCACCGATCCCTCCACCCCCAAGGAAACAGGACCAGCCGCTTGAGCGATAGCAGGCCGAACGACGAAGCCCACGCCAATGCCACCCGATTGGTCGAGGCCGGACGTCGCAAGCAGTGGTGCAGTGTGCCCGGACAGCCCGGCAGCGTCGTCAACCCGCCGATCTGGCGCGCCAGCACCCACCTTTACGAAACCGCCGACGATCTCGCCAAGGGGCGTCCCAACGCGAACGGCCACTTCTACTACGGTCGCCGTGGCGGGCCGACCCAGTGGGCACTCGCCGATGCGCTGACCGAGCTGGAACAAGACGCCGAGGGCACCGAGCTGTTCCCCAGCGGGGTCGCCGCCATCGCCGCCACCTTGCTGGCGCTGCTGAAGCCGGGCGACGAACTGCTCGTCTGCGACAACGCTTACGAACCGACGCGCAACATCGCGAACGGTCTGCTGGCAGGCTATGGCATCACGCACCGCGCCTTCGACCCGCTCGATGTGGATGGCTTCGCCGCGATGATCGGGCCGAACACCAAGGTCGTGATGCTCGAAAGCCCCGGCAGCCTGACCATGGAAATCTCGGACATTCCCGCGCTTGCCGCCATCGCGCGCGAAAAGGGCGTGATCAGTGTGATCGACAACACTTGGGCCGGGCCGCTCGGCTTTCCCGCGCTCGTCCACGGCTGCGATGTGACGTTGATGAGCCTCACCAAGCACGTAGGCGGCCATTCCGACCTGATGATGGGCGCGGTGTCCGCCCGCGCGCCGCAGCTGGCGCAAATCCGCCGCCATGCGCAGATGCTCGGGCAGGTGGTCTCACCTGACGATGCCGCGCTGGCGCTGCGCGGTCTGCGCACGCTGGAACTTCGGCTGAAGCGTACCAGCGCCACGGCATTGGAGGTGGCGCGCTGGCTTTCCACCCGGCCCGAGATCAGTGCGGTGCTGTGCCCGCAGCTCGAAGGCACGCCGGGGCACGACCTTTGGCGGCGAGACTTTTCGGGCGGCTGCGGCCTGTTCAGCTTCGTGCTCGCCGGAGGGGCTGACAAGAAAGCGCGCGCGCGCCTGCTCGACGCACTCGACCTGTTCGGCATCGGGTTCAGCTGGGGCGGCTATGAAAGCCTCGCCCTGCCGATCGACCCGGCAAGCCTGCACACGCTGCGCCCCTGGCCTCCCGGCATCGACGAGGGCAGCGGACTTGGCCTGCGCCTCGCCATCGGGCTGGAGGATGCTGACGACCTGATCCGCGATCTGGACCGCGGACTTGCCGCGATGAGGGAATCATGAGCGCTACCGACGAGCTTGCAACGCTTCCCGTAGGCCCGACCGAGGCCGCGAATGCCGCCGCCACCGCACCCACGCCCGATGCCACTGCGGCAGCGGTTGCGCTGCAGGAGGCGGAAAAAGCCGTCGAACGTGCACGCGAAGCGGTTGAGATGTCAGGGGCGAATGTGCCCTCCGGCCTGCCCACTGGCGACGATGGCGTTACCGGGGCTGATGCGCTGAAAGACGCTGTGGCCGAACAGAGCGTCACCGTGGCCGGGCTGATCGAGCGACTCGACAGCTGGGGCTTCACCGTGGCCGACACGCGCTTTTCGGTGTGGAGCGTTCTGGTGGTGGTCATGGTGGTGGCAGGCGTCATCATCGCCGCACGACTGTTTTCGCGGCTGTCCCATTCGATGCTGAATCGCACGTCGAAGCTCGATCCCTCGCAGAAGCTGCTGGGCGAGAAGATGCTGACGATCGTGGTTTGGGCGGCGGCGATCCTGATCGGCATCGACATGCTGGGGATCGACCTCACAGCGCTCACGGTGTTCTCGGGCGCCTTCGGCCTTGCCATCGGTTTCGGCCTGCAGAAAACCTTCGGCAACCTGATCGCCGGGATCATCCTGCTGCTCGACAAGTCGATCAAGCCCGGTGACGTGATCGCCATTGCCGATCAGGCGGGCAACGAAAGCTTCGGCCAGATCCGCCGGATCGGCATCCGCGCCGTTTCCATCGTGACGCGCGACGAAAAGGAATATCTGATTCCGAACGAGAACCTGATGGTCAATCAGGTCGAGAACTGGTCCTATTCCAGCAAGAACGTGCGGATGCAGGTGCAGGTCGGCGTCTCATACGGCGCGGACATGAATCTGGCCGAGAAGCTGATGCTCGAAGCGGCCAAGGATTGTCCGCGCGTGCTCAAGGTGCCGCCGCCAACCGTGTGGATGAGCGAGTATGGCGACAGCTCGGTAAACTTCGTGATCCACTGCTGGATCGTCGACCCGGAAGAGGGCGTGGGCAATGTTCGTTCGGCGGTGCTGAAGCGACTGTGGGACCTGTTCGAGGAAAACGAGATCGAGATCCCCTTCCCCCAGCGCGATCTCAACCTGCGCGACAACGCCCAGTTTCAGCAGCTGGTGGCCGCCATTGCGCAGCGGGTGGAGAAGAAGAACGAACAGGACTGAGGCTGCGACGCGCGCTACTTAGATGGTCTGGTCTTGGGCTTGGCCCCATACTCTTCGAGGATCGTCGGACGCACCCGGTAGCTGAGCGCACCGAAATGCAGCGCCGACCGTGCGGCCCAACGGCGCGAGGCATCGCTTCCCGGCAAGGTGGCGACGGTCATTGCCGCGCTCACCAGCGCCTTGGCTCCGGCGGTGAGGCCGAGACGGGAGAAGCCACTGGCATCGTATTCGCGCGAGAGCAGACCGTGCGTCTGCCCGGCGCGATACATCCGCCTGAACACCCATGTCATCGAGGCGCGCGATGGGGGCACTTCTTCGTAGACCACCGATTCCGGACGATAGACGATCCGGCCGCCGCTCTCCGTCAACTGACGGAACAGCAGCGTATCCTCTCCGCCCGTTCGCCCGAGTTCTTCGCGGAAGCGGATGTTCTTGCGGCGCAGGAAGTCCACGTCGATCAGCGCGTTGGAGGTGTAGGCATTGTCCACCCGGCCCGTAATCCGGTTCGAGTGGAAGTCACACCGCGCGGCCCAGCCGGGCAGCGCCGATCCGTACTGCGCCACGCTCTGGCCAATCACAGCCTCGGCCTCATCGGCCCCGGCGTAAAGCTCCTCCAGCCAGTCCGCAGTCGCAACCTCATCATCGTCGATAAAGGCCGCCCAGCGCGTTTCGACGCCGTCGAGCGCGGCATTGCGCGCTATCGAGATATTCTGCGCCGGGGCGTAATGGTAGCGCAACGGAAAGCGGCAGGTTTCCGCCCATCGGGCAACCTCGGTTCGCAACCCGTCAGTCACATCGTTGTCCACGACCAGAACGGCCGCCACCTCCACCTCTGACAGCCGAAGATGTTCAAGCGATGCGAGCGCTTCGAACAGGGAAGGCCTGCGATAGGTGCAGATGCAGATGGTGACCGGCTCTGCCATGATGTCTCCCGTTCGTGCAAAGCACAGGCTGTCCGAATGTGGCGCGAAACCTGTCGGCCAGAGGGCCGGTCCTTATCGGCTGACGCGCAAAGGTCAATGAAGCGCAAAGTGCGCCTAAAGCTGACCTACCCTGTCGTGAAGGCATTCTCGCTTCAATCCCCGCCGACGAACGTTCATCTGCAGACCATGGCAAAGACCTCTCATATCGGCACGATTCATCTTGTCGGCGCCGGGCCGGGCGATCCGGACCTGCTCACCGTGCGCGCCGCGCGGCTCGTTTCCGAGGCGCGCGTGATCGTTCACGACGGGCTGGTCGATCCGGCGATCCTCGATATGGCGCGGCCCGATGCCCGCCTTGTCAGCGTGGCCAAGGCCCGTGCGCGCCACACCATGCCGCAGGAAGCGATCAACGAATTGCTCGTGCGTGAGGCTATGGCGGGCAACGATGTGGTGCGGCTGAAAGGCGGCGATCCCTTCGTGTTCGGCCGTGGCGGCGAAGAGATGGAAGCGGCGCAGGCCGCTGGCGTCCCCGTCGAGGTGGTGCCAGGCATTTCTGCCGCCAATGGGGCCGCCGCCGCCGCACAAATCGCGCTCACCCACCGTGAAGACGCTTCGGTAGTCAGCTTCGTGGCGGGCCAGTGCAAGGGCCTCGCTGCGCAGAATTGGGCAGGCCTTGCCGGCAAGGGGCGCACGCTGGTGATCTACATGGGCGTCTCCACCGCCGCGCAGATTTCCGAAAAGCTCATGGACGATGGCCTCGCGCCCGATGCTCCGCTCGCCGTGGTCGAAAAGGCCTGCCGCGCCGATATGCGCGTGCTGCGCGCCCCGCTCGCGGGCCTTGCCGATCTCGTTTCGCGCGAGGCCGTGAAGAGCCCCGCCCTCATCATCATCGGCGAGGTTACCGCACGCGGTGACGCTGCCCTTACGCAATTGGCTTTGGAGGCCGCACAGTGAAAATCCTGACCGGAAACGATCTTTTGACCGGCCTCGTCACCTGGTGGGACGGCCAAGGCTGGTCGCCCCATGTCGACGATGCGGTCGACGTCGGCGAAGAAGCCGAAACCATCCTCGCCCGCGAGGAAGCCGCGCGCCGGGTCAACGCCAGCTACGCCATCGAGGCGACCCGCGACGAGGCAGGCAAGGTCCGCCCCGCCCACATCAAGGATCGCGTGCGCGCACTCGGCCCCACGGTGCGCCCCGACCTGACCCTCAAACCCGCCGAGCCCGAAGCTCTCAACTGGGTGATCTGACATGTACAAATACGATTCCTACGATCAGGAAATGGTCGATACCCGCGTCGCCGAATTCCGCGACCAGACGCGCCGGCGCCTCGAAGGCAAGATCACCGAGGACCAGTTCAAGCCGCTGCGCCTGCAGAACGGCCTGTACCTCCAGCTGCACGCCTACATGCTGCGCGTGGCCGTGCCCTATGGCACGCTGAACTCCACGCAGATGCACGCGCTGGCCGACATCGCCGACAAGTACGACCGCGGCTATGGCCACTTCACCACCCGGCAGAACATCCAGTACAACTGGATCAAGCTGGAAGAAGCGCCCGACCTGCTGGCCGATCTCGCCAAGGTCGAGATGCATGCGATCCAGACCAGCGGCAACTGCATCCGCAACATCAGCTCGGACCAATATGCCGGCGCTGCCGCCGACGAGCTGGTCGACCCGCGCCCCTATGCCGAACTGCTGCGCCAGTGGTCGAGTTTCCACCCGGAATTCCTGCACCTGCCGCGCAAGTTCAAGATCTGCGTGATCGCTTCGGACACCGACCGCGCGGCCATGCGCCTGCACGATATCGGCATCCAGATCGTGAAAAACGATGCGGGCGAGATCGGCTGCGCATTCTACGTCGGCGGCGGCATGGGCCGCACACCGATGGTCGCTCCGCTGATCCGCGAGTTCGTCCCGCTCGATCAGCTGATCACCTATTCGGAAGCCTGCCTGCGCGTTTATAACCGTTATGGACGGCGCGATAACAAGTACAAGGCGCGCATCAAGATCCTCGTCCACGAGATGGGCAAGGACGAATATGCCCGCCAGGTCGAGGAAGAGTTCGCCCACCTGCTGGAGCAAGGGATCGAGCCACCGCTGGCCGAACTGGAGCGGATCAAGCCCTACTTCGCCGATCCCGCGTTCAAGACTGACCTCACCGAAAAAGCCGACCGTTCGGACGACAAGTTCGCCCGCTGGGTGGATAGCAACTGCATGGCGCACAAGGCCCCCGGCTATGTGGCGGTGACGATCAGCCTCAAGCCCGTCGGCGGCATTCCTGGCGACGCCAGCACCGAGCAGATGCACGTGATGGCCGAGCTGGCGAAAGAGTACTCGTTCGACGAGTGCCGCGTCACCCATGCGCAGAACATCGTGCTGCCGCATGTCGAAATCGGCCGCCTCAATGAACTTTATGGCAAGCTCGCCGAGGCTGACCTCGCCACCGCCAATATCGACCACATCGGCGACATCATCGCCTGCCCCGGCCTCGACTATTGCAGCCTGGCCAATGCCCGCTCGATCCCCGTGGCGCAGAAGATTTCGCAGCGCTTTGCCGATAGCGGCAAGGGCGAGATGCTCGGCCAGCTCAAGCTGAAGATCTCGGGCTGCATCAACGCCTGCGGCCACCACCATGCAGGCCACATCGGCATCCTCGGCGTCGACAAGAAAGGCACCGAGAATTACCAGCTGCTGCTCGGCGGGAGCGAGGCGGAGGACACCAGCCTCGCCAAGATCACCGGCCCCGGCTTCGATGAGGCGGGCATTGTCGACGCGGTTGAAAAGGCCGCCGACGTCTATCTCGCTCAGCGTGAGGAAGGCGAACGCTTCCTCGATACCTACCGCCGCATCGGCATGGACCCGTTCAAGGAGGCACTTTATGCCTGATAATCTCGGCACCAGCCCCGACGACGTGCAATTCCGCTTCCGCGACGATGAGATGGTGGACCACGCCGCCGTCACTGTCGATGCGTTCCTCGATCAGTCGAACGCCGCCGCCGTGCGAATCGAACCGGGCGACGACGCGCGCGAACTGTTGCCCCACCTTGGTCGCATCAAGCTGGTCGAGGTCAACTTCCCCGGCTTCATGGACGGACGCGGCTATTCCTCCGCGCGCGCGTTGCGCGAAGCCGGCTACGACGGCGAAATCCGCGCCGTGGGCGAGGTGCTGATCGACCAGTTGGCGATCATGCGACGCTGCGGCTTCGACGCCTTCGCCCCCGACAACGAGCTTGACACCGCCGACGCCGAACGTGCGTTCGGCCTCTGGGACAATGTCTACCAGAAGACCACCGACGGCCGCGCGCCGATCTGGCAGAAGCGGCATGGGTAACACCGCCGCCCGCCAGATTGACCGTATCGACACCGGCCCCGCCTTCACCCAGGCCGAGGCCGACGCGCTGAACGAGCGCTTCGCCGAGATGTCGACGCAGGAGATGCTTGCTACGCTGTTCGCCGAAAAAGCGATTGGCCGGGTCGGCGTCGTCTCCAGCTTCGGCACCGAAAGCGCCGTGCTGTTGCATCTTGTCGCCGAGGCCGATCCTTCGGTGCCGGTAATCTTCGTCGATACGCTCAAGATGTTCGACGAGACGCTGGATTACCGCGAGACGCTGGTGAAGCACCTTGGCCTCACCAATTCGCAGGTGGTGGAGCCGAAGCCCGAAGTGCTGGCGCAGAAGGACGAAAGCGGCCTCAGGTGGTCCTACGATCCCGATGGCTGCTGCGAAATCCGCAAGGTGGAGCCGCTGGCGCGTGCCAAGTCTGGGCTCGATGCGTGGATTTCGGGGCGCAAGGCATTTCAGTCGGTCACCCGCCAGAACCTGCCCCGGTTCGAGGTGGAAGAAGGTCGACTGAAGATCAATCCGCTCGGCGACTGGACCAAGGACGATCTCGAAGCATACTTCGAAGAGCACGATCTGCCCCGCCACCCGCTAGAGGCCGAAGGCTTCCTCTCGGTGGGTTGCGCGCCCTGCACCAGCAAGGTCAAACCGGGCGAAGATCCGCGTGCGGGCCGCTGGCGCGGTTGGGACAAGACCGAGTGCGGGATTCACGGGCCCAGCTCGCCGCTTCCCGGCAAGGACGACGATGGCGACCTTCCGGCAGGATACGAGCCTGTATTTTAACAATAATTTTATTGTGCAGTGCGACTACCGGGGCGCGACATGAACCGCATATGACCTGTCTTTGACAATTCGCAACCCGTCGGTTGCAAATTGCGCAACACGTCTTGCAGTTATGGCGTTTGTGCGAAAGGGCCCGGCTCCGCATAAGGAACGGGCCTTTCAGGCATCCTCTCCCAAGACTTTCAAAGCCCGGCCTCGTGCCGGGCTTTTTTTCTGCCCACAGATGATGGCCGCAATTGCGCCGGGCATCATCCTCGCTGTGCGCGCACAATGCGCTGCGTCAAACCCGGGGCGAAACCTCAGTTGCAAAACATGCAACGGGTCTTGCAGTAAGCTCGTTTGCGGGAATCGGCCCGGCTCCGCATAAGGAACAGGCCTTTCAGGCATCCTCTCCCAAGACTTTCAAAGCCCGGCTTCGCGCCGGGCTTTTTTTTCGCCATGCGCGTGCGGCTAGAGCCAGCCTTGCGCGCGATACCATGCCGCTGTTTGCGCCAGCCCCTCGGGTGTGGCGATGGCGGGCTGCCACAAGGCAGGCGGCACCGCCCGTGCCGGATCGCTCACCCAGTTCGGATGGCTCATGTATCGAGCGCGGTCGGGCGTCAACTTGGCGCGCGGGCCGCGCACCAGCCGGTCGAGCCGCCCCCCCAAGGCCAGCACCGCCCCCGGCATCGACAGCGGCCACACGCGAAAGCCCATCGCCGCCCCAATCGCCCGTGCCATGTCGAGATGGCACCAGCCGCCCGCGCGGCCATCGTCGGGCTCGAACACTTGCCCGGAGACACCTTCGCCTCCCCGCACCACGTCGAGCAGCAAGCGGGCAAGATCATCGACATGAATCATCGAAGCGCGCCCCTTGGGCGGCATCGGCATGATCCTGAGCGCGGCGGCGCGAAACACTTCGAATATTTCGGTATCGCGCGGGCCATAGACGGCGGGCGGGCGAACCACGGTCCAGTCAAGCCCGCTTGCCTTGGCCAGCTCCTCTGCAGCGCGCTTGGTGCGGCAATAGTCCGACAGGCCCGGTTCGCGGGCCGCAATCGAGGAGACGCAGACGAACCGCTCCACCCCTGCCGCTTGCGCCGCCGCGATCACCGCGCGCGTACCCTCGACGTTGCCCGCCTCGAACGCCGCTGCATCGGCGCCGTTGACCACACCCGCGATATGCAGCAGCGCTCCAGCCCCGCGCGCCAGCTCGGCCAGCGCGGCGTGGTCGGCCAGATCGCCGCGCACCCATGTCACGTTGTCGCGCGGTTTCTGCTCTCGCCGGGTGAGCGCGCGCAGGGCAATGCCGCGCCGCGCGGCCTCGTCCATCACCGCTTGCCCCACGAAGCCCGTGGCCCCGGTGATCGCGACAGGCCCGTTCACAGCATCACCAGATGATCGCGGTGGATCACCGCCGAGCGCGGCGAATAACCGAGCACCAGCTCGATATCCTCGCGCCGCAGCCCCTTGATTCGCTCTACCTCGGCGCTGGTATATTCGCTTAGGCCCTGCGCCAGCACATTGCCGCTCTCATCGTGGACCTCAACCGGATCGCCGCGACCGAAGCTCCCGCCGACCGACACGATCCCGGCCGCCAGCAGACTGCCACCGCTACGCAGCGCCTGGGCGCATCCAGCGTCGACCACGAGCTGCCCCTCGATCTTCTGCCGTGCGCCCAGCCATGCCTTGCGCGCACCATCGTTGCGCTGCGGGCGAAACAGCGTGCCCACATCGCCATCGAGTGCCCGCGCCAGCGGCAAGTCATGCGTGCCGTTGATGATCGCCAGCGCGATCCCGGCCCGCTCGGCAATTTCGGCGGCCTGCAATTTGGAGGTCATCCCGCCCGAGCCCATCCCCGAGCCCGAACCGGGGCTGGCCATGGCGTGAATCTCGGGGGTGACGCCCTCCACCAGCGGTAGCAGTTGCGCGCCCTCCTCTCGTGGATCGCGGTCATAGAGCCCGTCGATATCCGACAGCAACACCACCGCATCGGCACCCGCCGCCTGCGCCACACGCGCGGCCAGCCGGTCGTTGTCGCCAAAGCGGATTTCCTCGGTGGCGACCGAATCGTTCTCGTTGATCACCGGCACCACGCCCGCCTTGAGCAGCCGCCCGATCGTGGCCGAAGCGTTGAGATAACGGCGGCGGTCTTCGAGATCGTCGAGCGTGAGAAGCATCTGCGCCGCAATCAGGTCGTGCTGGCCGAGCAGCTCAGCCCACAGCCCGCCTAACGCGATCTGGCCCACGGCGGCAGAGGCCTGCGCATCGGCGAGGCTCCCGCGCCCGCCGCGCACCATGCCGAGCCGCGCCGCACCCAGCGCAATCGACCCCGAGCTGACCACGATGACCTTCTGCCCGCCCGCTCGCAACCGCGCGATCTCGCCCGTAAGGCCCGAAAGCCATTCACGGCGCGGTTGCCCATCCTTGCCCACCAGCAGCGATGAACCGACCTTGAGCACGACCAGCGGCGCAAGCTTATGGTCGGCCAGGTCACGAAGGCGGGTGATGTTCATAGGCCGCGACTTAGCGCGTCAGCCCAGCGGATTCCACGGCTTTGCAGGCTCGTCGGTTTCTTCCTCGGCCAGCACCGGCGCGGCCTTGGTCTCGGTCGAGGTGCGCAGCGGCAGATAGCTGAGCAGTGCATCGAGCAACTCGTTGATTCCGTCGCCGCTCATCCCCGAAATCGCGAATACCTTTTCCGCGCCCGCTGCGATCAGCTCTTCCGAGAAAGCTTCGACCAGCTCGTCATCGGCCTGATCGACCTTGTTGAGCACGACGAGGCGCGGCTTGCCCGCCAGTTCCTCGTCATAGGCTGACAGCTCGTCCTCGACGATGCGCATGGCCTCGACCGGGTCGGTGCCGGTGATATCGATCAGGTGGATCAGCACCCGGCAACGCTCGATATGGCCGAGGAAGCGGTCGCCGATCCCGGCGCCGTCTGCCGCGCCTTCGATCAGGCCGGGAATATCGGCAATCACGAACTCGCGGGCCTTGTGGTGCACCACGCCCAGCTTGGGCACCAGGGTGGTGAAGGCATAGGCGCCGACCTTGGCCCGCGCATTGGAAACAGCGTTGATGAAGGTCGACTTGCCCGCATTCGGCAGGCCAAGCAGCCCCACGTCGGCCAGCAGCTTCAGCCGCAGCCACACCCACATTTCCTGCGCCGGCTCACCCGGCTGATGCTGCCGCGGCGCACGGTTGGTGCTCGACTTGTAGCTGGCGTTGCCGCGCCCGCCCATGCCGCCTTCGAGCAGGGTCATTTCCTGCCCCTCCTCGGTGAAGTCGGCGAGAAGCTCCTCGCGCTCTTCATCGAACACCTGCGTGCCCACGGGCACCTCGATGATCAGGTCTTCGGCGGCTGCACCAGTGCGGTTTCGGCCCATGCCGTGGCCGCCGCGCTTGGCCTTGAAGTGCTGCGCATAGCGGAAGTCGATCAGCGTGTTGAGGCCGGGCACTGCGCGGAAGATCACGTCGCCGCCCTTGCCGCCGTTGCCACCATCGGGCCCGCCATACTGGATGAACTTTTCGCGCCGGAAGCTGACAGCGCCGGGTCCGCCTGCGCCGGACCTCAGAAAGATTTTCGACTGATCGAGAAAATGCATGGCGTCCACTTACCCTAAAACGCCGGACGCTCAAACGGGCGCGTTGCGCCCGCAAGGCCGACCGGCCGCCCGCAGGTGCCCCGAAACGAAGGCGTCAGCCAAGTGGAGGGAATTGCACCGAGGACGATCGCGCGGATGCGCGATCGCAAAACAAACTGGTGGAGCCGAGCGGGATCGAACCGCTGACCTCGTCATTGCGAACGACGCGCTCTCCCAACTGAGCTACGGCCCCGTATCCAGGTTCGCCGAACACGGAATCGAGTCCGTTCCGGCTGGGAGGGCGGCTCTTAACGCCAAGCCGCCCTCCCGAAAAGGAAAAAATGCCCGGAACTATTCCGCGTCAGCCGGGACCGGCTGCACCACGGGGGTGCTGCTGGCACTTTCATCAACCGGCACAACCGGAAGCTCACCACCGCTCTCGGGATCGAGAACGTAGCCAGTGGGAACTGGGCCGGCCTCGTCCGTCGCCGAGACCTGGCCACCGTTACCGTAGAGCGCCACCCAGCCGGGCTGCGACGGACCATATTGTGCGCCCCACTTGCGATCCCAATCGGCCGAGAGTCGCTCGTACTCTTCATAGGCGACATAGAACCGGTCGAAAGCCTGCTCGTAGCGCTGGAGGCCGAGCGTCGCGAAGGCGGTCATGTCTTCGGGCGGCGAGGCAAGAAACTCGCTCGCGACCTGTCGCGCTACACTGCAGAACTCGGATCGCGCGGAGGGATTGGCGAAGTAGTTATAAACTCCGGTCGAATGCGTCTCACGCGCCAGCAACGCCGCGCGATCGGTCCTCGTGTCCTGGCGGAACTTGCGATCGAGGGCAGTGTTCGCCCGCGACAGGCTGCGCGACTGCGTGTCCAGCAGAGCACGGTAGCCTGTGAGGATGGGATCGTCGTCTGCAACCTGGCAATTGAGCGCCGCCACGTTCCAGCCCGACCGGAAGTGCCAAAGCGTCTCGTTCTCGTCGAGATCGGTGTTGACCGTGCGCCGGACACCGGCGACGCCCACCCGCGGAATATCCATGGTGTAGGCCGACTGCGGCGGCGGCAATGGACGATGGGGCACCGCTTCTACCACCGGTGGAGGCGGCGGAGGCGGTGGCGGAGGCGGAGGCGGCGGGGCCGGTGTTGTGCAGGCTGCACAGGCAAGCAGCAGCGCCGTGAGCGCCGTATTGGAAAGCCTGCGTGGCGTCAGTTCGATATGCAAGTGTCGGTCCTCTCCGTCGCAATGACGTTCGATCATGATGCGGCATGCCTGAACGAGGGATGGCATCTTGCCGCAGATCAACAATACACTTTGCCCGGCAGCGCGAGAAGCACTGCCGGGCAAATATTACACCACATGTTTCAGGCGTACGCTGAACAGCGTGTTAGTCGCGTGCGGCGCCCATGAAGCGCAGCAGAAACAGGAACATGTTGATGAAATCGAGATACAGGCTGAGCGCGCCGAGGATCACCATCTTGCCCAGCGGATAGGCCGCAGCCATCGAAGGATTGGTCATCTTCATCTGGTTGATCGCCAGATATTCCTGCTTCAGGCGCTGCGTATCGTAGGCGGTGAGGCCCGCGAAGATCAGGACGCCGAGGCCGCTGATGGCCCACATCAGGCCGGGCGACTGCAGCCACATGTTCAGCAGCGAGGCAACCAGGATGCCGATCACACCCATGATCAGGAAGCTGCCGAAGCCCGACAGATCCTTGCCCGTGGTATAGCCGAACAGGCTCAGGCCCGCGAAGGCCGCCGCCGTGGCGAAGAAAGTCACCGCGATAGACCCCGAGGTGTAGACGAGGAAAATCGTCGACAGCGATAAGCCCATCAGGACCGCAAAGCCCCAGAACATTGCCTGAAGCGTGGTAGTCGAGAACTTGTTGCGCCCGAAGCTCATCGCGAACACGATAGCCAGCGGCGACAGCGCCACGATCCACATCAGCGGACCCGAAGCAAAGGCATAGGCCCAGCCCATGTTGGCCGTGAGCGCAGCGATCACACCGGTCAGCAGCACGCCCGAGGCCATGTAGTTGTAAATCGAAAGCATGTGCGCACGCAGGCCGGCATCGAAGGTGGTGCCGCCTGACAGATCACGCGTCTGGCCCGCCGACGCGCCGAAGCCTTGCTGGCCGAAGCCAGTCTGCGGGCGGTTGTCGTTCCAATTTGCCATTTCTTGCAAACTCCTCTGTCCGGCCTCAAGAGGGGCGGGCCGGGCTGGCTACAATATCGCGATGGAAGCCTGCGATTTCAAGCGAAACCGGCAGGCGTCGTATTAACCTTCGTCACGCGCCTCACGCGCCATTTCGATGCTGCGATCGCGCGCTGAGCGCAGGGTCTTGGTAATGAGATTGGACAGCGCCTCATCCTCATCGAGCGCATCGAGGCCCGCGCGGGTCACGCCGCCCTTGCTCGCCACCATGTCGGCCAGCTTGCCGGGCGAATGCTCCGACTGGGCCGCGAGAGCCGCTGCCCCCTCCACCATTGCCAGCGCAAACTGCTGCGCCTTGTTCTCGGGCAGACCAAGCCGCACCGAAGCGTTGGCGAGCGCATCGATGAAGCGATAGACGAAGGCCGGGCCACTGCCGGCCAGCGCGGTGACGAGGTCGAACTTGTCCTCCGCCACCCATTCAGCATGGCCGAGCGCGCCCATCCATTCGATCAACGACGCCTGCGCCGCATCGTCGAGCCCGGCCTGAGCGAGCGCGACCGGCGCCTTGCCCATGGCCACCGCGAGGTTGGGCATCACCCGCACCTGCGCCGCAGAACGCGGGAACTTGTCCTTCAACGTCGACAGCTCGACCCCGGCCAACATCGACAGGATGGTGCAATCCGGCCCCGCGAGCGGCTCGATCTGCGGGGCGAGATCGCCCAGCATCTGCGGCTTGACGCCAAGCAGGATCGCATCGAACTGGCGGTCGGTGGGCAGTTCGCGCAGCAGCTCAATGCCGCCCGGTGCGGATTCGCGCACGGGATCGACGATCGTAAAGCTGTCCGGCGACGTCCCCGCCGCGAGCCAGCCTTCGAGCATCGCTCCGGCCATATTGCCGCAACCGACGATGAGGGTGGATTTGAATGCCATAAAATAGGTCCTTAGCCGTAACCGCGAAACTGGCCTTACCAAGTCTGCGTTATGCGGAAAATTTCAACCCCCCGGATGCGGCTTGCAGGCCCTAGGCCTCGCCCGCGGCGTCGACCATCGCGGCATCCAGCGCTTCGCGTGGGCTCTTGTCGCCCCACAGCACGAACTGAAATGCCGGATAGAAACGGTCGCATTCAGACACGGCCGTATCGAGCGCCAGTTGCGCCATATCGAGGCTGATCGTGCCGTCATCGCCCAACAGGAGCCCGTGGCGATAAAGCAGCACCGAGCCCTGAGACCAGATGTCGAAATGGCCGAGCCAGAGCTGCTCGTTGACTATGGCCAGCAATTCCTGCGCCTCACGCAGCCGGGCCTCTGTCACGCGCACTTCGGGCAGGCACAGCAATTGCAACACCCGGTCTTCCGCCCGCCAGATCGCGCGCAGCTGATAGGTGGTCCAACTGCCGGGAATTTCGCCACAAATCTCGTCCTCTCCGACGAAATCATGAGCCCATCCATGGGCCTCGAACACAGCGGCGAGCATGTCCACGGGCGCCGCGTCCTCGGTCGCGTCGATGGTCTCGCGAGTGCTTGTCATGCGCATAGAGCCTGTGTCCTCATCATGTCATGCTTAATGGCTGACCTGATGGCCCGGGTGCAATCACTGCATCCAAGTCGCCCGTGCAAAACTGCAATGGGCTGTTCGTAGCATGTGCATAAAGAAAGGCGGGCAGAACCGCAGGCGGCCCGGTCCGCCCTTGTCGACACGCTAGAGCGGCGTGACTTCCTGCCCGGTGTCGCTGGTGAAGCGGAAGCTGTCGACCCCCGCCTTGCCGAGTTCGCTTACGAATTCCTGCGCCTCGCGCGCGCTGTCGAAGGGGCCAGTGAGCAACCGGTTGGTCTCGCCCCAGGCGGTGGTGAACGCCTCCGCATCGTCGAGCAGGCCGCCGGCCGAACGCTTGATCCGCCGCCAGTCGTAACGGAAGGCGCCGGTATCCTGCCCGGTCGCCACCTGCACCCACTGGCGCGAGGGATGCGCAGGAGGCGGCGGCGGTGGCGGAGGCGCGGGGCGCTCACGCGGAATCTCGATGGCGGTGATGTCGACCGCATTGGCAGAGGCGGCAACCGGCAAGGGCGAACTGCGCGCGAAGTCGGCAAAGGCCGAGGCCAGATCGGGCTCGGGCTCGGGCTCGGGCTCGGCTGCCGCGGTGACAGGCATCTCGGCGGCGGCAGGCAATGGCTCCGGCGCAGCAAGCGAAGGTTGCGCTTCGGGTTCCGGTGCGGGCGCAACGGCAGGCAGTTCCTCGGTGACGGCGGCGACCGTCACCGGCTCGCCCTGCTCGGGCACCGATGGCAGTTCCCCACCCGTCGAATTGATTGCAACCGGCCCACTACGGGGAGGCTGCGGCTCGGCCACCGGCGGCAATTCGCGCTCCGCAGGATCGGCCGCAGGCGCTGGAGCCGTGGCGGCGGAGGAACTGGCAAGCGACGGACCTGCCGGAATGAGCCGCTCGTCCCCCCGCACGGGGTCACGGGGAGCCGCCGGCTCGTTATCTGCCGACCTGCCAAGCGCGGCGATACGCGGATCGTCGCGCCCGATTTGCGAGCCCGAGGGGAATTGCCCGAGGTTGGCCGCCGCCGCCTGCTGCGCCTTCGTCAGCCGCGGCATATAGCGCAGATAGGGCGCAATCCGGCTCGCCAGCCGCGCGGGCAGCATGGTTTCGGCAATCGTCACCGCTTCGGCTTCCTTGCCCAGAATGGCCAGAGCAAAGGCACGCGTACGAAAGGCGGCAAGATCGTTCTGCTGAAGCAGCGGCAACAACACCTCTTCCGCCGCCGCCTGATCGCCCGCAATCGCATAGCTGATGGCGAGACGCCGCATCGTCTCCGGATCGGGATCGTCGTCAATAGCCTGCCGGTACAACCGCTGCGCACGGGCATTGTTGCCGACCAGATCGTAGGCCAGCGCCCGCTCGCCCGCGAGCGGGTCCATCGGCTCGCCCGCATAGTCAGCATTTTCGAACAGTTGCAGCGCGGTCACCGCCTCGCCCCGGCGTACGGCCACTTGCCCCAACCCTGCGAGCATCCTGCCATCGTCGGGATCGATGTCCTGCGCGCGCGCAAAAAAGCCGAGTGCGGCGTCGACATTTTCGAGCGCGAGCGATGCCTCGCCTGCATCGACCAGCGCATCCACCGATTCGGGGTCTGCCGACAAGCGGCGCATGGCATTCGCGAGATCCGCCGCAGCGGGGTTCGGCAACGCTTGCACCACCTCCTGCGCGTGCACAAAAGGCGCTGCAGCCGCGCTCACATAGAGCGCGGTGCAACAGGACAGCAGAACTCTTATCTTCGACATTGTCGGCCTAGATGGCACGCGCGCCGCATTTGGCAAGCACGCGGCCACCGGCGATGCGACTACTGGTTGTTCTGACGCCCCAGGAAGCGCGGAATCCGCATGTTCGGGCCGCCATCGCCATCGTCATCATCTTCCGATTCGTCTTCCTCGGCAGGGCCGCGCGAAAGATTGGCCATGCGCTCGAACAGCGTGCTGCCCCCGCTGGAACCGGCAGCCGCTCCGGCCCGGCCCGTGCGGTCCGCACCAGCTTGCGGGGCCGCCTCACCCTTGCTCTCCTCGCCATCGGCGACAATACCGCGACGACGCCCGGGCAAACCGCCTGTATCCTCATCATCCGCCAGCTTGGAGGAATCGAGCAGCAACTCGTCTTCCTCATCCGCGCTGTCATGTGCTTCCGAACGGTCCTTGTTCGCGGCTGCCGCGCGATCGAACGGCGCGAAGCGCTGCGGTTGCTGAGCGGGCTCAGCCTCGTCCTCCACCTCTTCAACCTCGTCCAGTCCGGCAAGGTCCATCGGCTCCGGCGCCGAGGGCGCGGGCTCTGGGTTCCGCAGATCTTCAAGGTCAGGTGCACCCGCATCGCCAGCTTGCGCCGCCACGTCTTCATCATCGTCGAAAGCCGCAGGGGCGACCGAACCTGCCGCCGCCATCGGCGTCTTTGGGCCGCGCGAGGTCGACAGGTCAAGCGGTCGGGTCGCCGCCTTGGCACTGCTATCGCCGGTCTGCTCGATCCCGGTGGCGACCACCGAAACGCGAATCTTGCCTTCCAGCTCGGGATTGAAGGCCGAACCCCAGATGATGTTGGCTTCGGGATCGACCAGCTCGCGGATGTGGTTGGCCGCTTCGTCCACCTCGAGCAGGCGCATATCCTCGCCGCCAATGATGGAGATGATCACGCCCTTGGCACCCTGCATCGACACACCATCGAGCAGCGGGTTGGCGATGGCACGCTCAGCCGCTTCGAGAGCGCGATTCTCGCCCTCGCCCTCGCCGGTGCCCATCATGGCCTTGCCCATCTCGTTCATCACCGAACGCACGTCGGCAAAGTCGAGGTTGATGAGGCCCGGCATCACCATCAGATCGGTGATCGAACGCACACCCTGCTGCAGCACCTCGTCGGCCAGCGAGAAGGCTTCCTTGAAGGTGGTGTCGGCCTTGGCGACCAGGAACAGGTTCTGGTTCGGAATGACGATCAGCGTATCGACGTGCTTCTGCAGCTCCTCGATCCCGCTTTCAGCGGCGCGCATCCGGCGCGTGCCCTCAAACAGGAACGGCTTGGTGACGACGCCAACGGTGAGGATGCCCTTCGATCGGGCCGCCTCGGCAATCACGGGTGCAGCGCCGGTGCCGGTGCCGCCGCCCATACCGGCAGCGATGAAGACCATGTTCACGCCATCGAGCGCACGCTCGATATCCTCGACCGTTTCCTCAGCCGCCGCGCGCCCCACTTCGGGCCGCGAGCCAGCGCCGAGGCCCTGCGTGATGTCGGGGCCAAGCTGGATGCGATGCTCGGCAATGGCGTTGTTCAGCGCCTGCGCATCGGTGTTGGCGACAACGAAATCGACGCCTTCGATCTCGCTCTCGATCATGTTGGCGATGGCATTCCCGCCAGCGCCACCCACGCCGATCACAGTGATACGGGGGCGAAGTTCTTCCACCGAAGGCGGACCGATATTGATGCTCATGTCTTTCTCCTGCGGCCAAGTCCCGCAATGCTCGATTTACCGCTTTTGCCACAAACACATAGGCGGGCGTTATCTGAAAACTCTACAAATCCACAATTGCGCGCGCCTGACCAATTGGCACTCGCCACTCAAAAAAAATCGCGCATCGCTTTCCATACCCGGCCGACCGTGGCCGCAGGGCCGGGACGATGCGTGCGGGTGAAGCGCGAACCGACGCGGCGAATGTCGACCGGATCGCGCAAGGCATAGAGCATGAGCCCCGCCAGCGTCGAGAATCCGGGCACCGAATGCGCCTCGGGCAGGCCCTTCAGCGCTGGCGGGCGGCCGATGCGCACGGCCACGCCGAGCACGCTCTGGGTGTAGTCCGCAAGGCCGGCCAGTTCTGCCCCGCCCCCGGTCAATACCACTTGCCGCGCCTGTCGGCCACCGCTGCTGCCGGTAAAGCCCATGGCTTCGAGGCTGCGTCCGACCTCACTCATCAGCGCATCGAGTTCGCCGGTGATGATCGAAATCAGCTCAGCGCGCGGCACTTGCTCGCGATCGTCGGCCCCACGCGCGACCGGCCCGCGGCCTTCCTCGCCCGGCGCGGTGACGGCGATCATCTCTCGGTGGTCAGCCGGGCTGGCGATGGCCGAGCCGTGCTTGCACTTCAGCCGCTCGGCCTGGAACCGGCGGATCGAAAAGGCCGAGGCAATCGCATCGGTGATATCCGCCGATCCGCGCTGGATCGCGTTCAGGCCCACCAGCATCCCGCCAGCATAGACCGAGACGTTGGTAACCTCGCCACCGAACTCGACCAGCGCCACGCCGAGGTCGCGCTCCTCCTCGGTGAGGCAGGCAAGCCCTGTGGCCAGCGGCGAGGCGACCACGCCCTGCACCTCAAGGTGCGCGCGCTGCACCGCCTCGGTTACATTGCGCATCGGCGCGCCATCGGCGAGCATAATGTGAATGTCCACGCCCAGCCGCTCGGCATGGAGGCCCTTGGGGTTGAACACGCCATCGGCGCCATCGAGGAAATAGCAGGCGGGTTGCGCATGCAACACTGTGCGCCCGTCGGGTTCAAGGCTGCCCTGCGCGGTGACGAGCAGGTGCTCGATATCCTCTTCCTCGATCCGACGCCCGCCGATGCCGATCTCGACCGGGCGAATCTCGCTGGTCAACCCCGCACCCGATGCGCCGAGCCAGACCGAATCGACGCTCGTCCCGGCCAGCTTCTCGGCCCGCTCCAAAGCGTCGCGCACGGCATAGGTCGCCGCCGCCATGTCGGTGACATAGCCACGCTTGATGCCCTGGCTGGCGCGGTGGCCGCTGCCCAGCACCTGCATCTCGCCGTCCTCGGCAATGGCGGCGATCATGGCGGAAATGCGGAATGAGCCGATATTGACCGCGCCGATAACGCGTTCGATGCGATTTGCGCCACTGGTCATCAGCTATCCTCCCCCATGCTCATTTCACTGGTTTCCGCGCGTCCGGGCACGCGCATCGTCATGTTCGGCGGGTTGCGCAGATCGAAGGCGACCACTTCGCCGCCAATCAGGCGATGCACGCCATCGGCCTCGGCAAAGGCCACCAGGGCGGCGGCGGAACGGTCCGCACCTTCGGGCAGCGACAGCCGCTGGCCGGTCGCGAAAGTCAAATCCCAGCGGCGATTGCCGATCCAGTCCGCCTGCGCCACCTGCTGGCGCAGCGCCGGGGCCGCATCGAGCAACGAGGCAAGCGCTTCGACCTGGCTTTGCGCGCCCTCGCCGCCGATCACGAGCATATCCCTGGCCTTGTCAGTCGTGACCTCTTCCAGCTCGACCCCGGTGGCATCGATCAGCACCAGTTCGTTCTCGCGGCGCAGCGCCGCGTGAGGCTCGCGCTCGACGATGTCGACCACCAGCACGTCGGGCAACTGGCGCGAAACGCGCGCATCCTTGACCCACGGCAAGGTCAGCAATTCCTGCCGCAGCGCTTCGAGGTCCACCCGTGTCATCGCCAGATCGCGCCTGCCGATGGCGTGTTCATAGACCATCATCTCACTGAGGTGATTGGTCCCGCGCACCTCGACATGATGCACCTCGAACCCGGCATTGGCCGAAACCAGCGCGAAGCGGTCCTCGGCAAAGTCGGCCAGCCCGGTGACGCGCGCGATAAACACTACGAAGGCCAGCACGCCGGCAAAGATCAGCACGGTGAAGAACTTGTGCAGCTGGCTCTCGCTAAACGGCAGCATCGCGAGCACAGAGCCAAGCAACGACCGACCCTGCCCGCGCGCCTTGCGCACGCGGCGACTGGTGTCGGCAGCGCGGGCCTGGCGGCGCACGCCCTTCACATTGCGGCTGATCTTTTGCGCCATCTATCCACCCTTGCCGAAAAAGCGGAGCGCATCTTCGACGATGATCTCGCACAGGTCGGGATAGGAAATGCCGCAGAAGCGCGCCTGTTCGGGCACGAGGCTCAAGGGTGTCATGCCCGGCTGGGTGTTTGTTTCCAGCAGGAACAGCCCGTCCGCGCCGCGCTGGTCGTCCCAGCGATAGTCCGACCGACTTACGCCGCGGCAGCCGAGCAGCTTGTGCGCGCGCAGAGCATATTCGCAGCACAGCGCAGCGATCTCCTCGGGGATGTCGGCCGGACAGACGTGGTCGGTCATGCCGTCGGTGTACTTGGCATCGAAATCGTAGAAGCCCGACTTGGGCACCAGTTCGGTGACGCACAGGGCCTTGTCGCCCAGCACCGCCGTGGTCAGTTCGCGCCCGCGGATATAGGGCTCGGCGAGCAGGCTTTCGAAGCGCTGCCACGGCCCTACGGCATCGCGCTGGATCGGGTTGCCGCAGTTGCTCTCGTCGGTGACGATGGCGACGCCGACCGAGCTGCCCTCGTTCACCGGTTTGAGGACATAGGGGCGCGGCAGCGGGTCGCCGCCATAAAGGTCTTCCGACTGGACAACGCGTCCGCCCGGCATGGGCACACCGTGCGGCACGAGCGCCTGCTTGGTCAGTTCCTTGTCGATCGCCACCACCGAGGTGGCAAGGCCAGCGTGGGTGTAGGGAATGCCCATGAGGTCGAGCATGCCCTGAACCGTACCGTCTTCACCGGGCACACCGTGGAGCGCGTTGAACACGACATCGGGCGCAGCCTCGGCGATGCGCGCGGCAACGTCGTGGTCCATGTCGAGCCGCGTGACCTTATGGCCTTTGCTTTGCAGCGCATCGGCGACCCCGTTGCCGGACATAAGCGAAACCTCCCGCTCGTTTGCCCAGCCGCCCATGAGGACCAGAATGTGGAGTTTGGGGAGAGTCATGCGCAAATTCCGTCAGTGCCAAAACTCCCCTCCCCGAGGGGGAGGGGTTGGGGGTGGGGGTTCGGACGCTCACTTAGCGAACGCCGGACTCCCCCCTCCCGGCCTCCCCCCACATGGGGGGAGGAGAATGTCAGATCGTATCGGTTCACGGCCGCCCCACCCGTTGGATTTCCCATTGCAGCGACACGCCCGTCGCTTCGGCCACGCGGCGGCGCACTTCCTCGCCCAGCCCCTCGATATCGGTGCTGGTGGCGTGGCCGGTGTTGATGAGGAAATTGGCGTGTTTCTCGCTCACCTGCGCATCGCCGATCTTCAGGCCTCGGCAGCCTGCCGCATCGACCAGCCGCCAGGCCTTGTCGCCCTCGGGATTCTTGAAGGTCGAGCCGCCGGTCTTGCTGCGCAGCGGCTGGGTTTCCTCGCGAGCATGGGCGATGCGGTTCATCTCCGCCTCGATCGCCGCCGGATCGCCCGGCTCGCCCTTGAACCGCGCCGCGATCACGATGGCCCCTTCGGGCAGGCGCGAATGGCGATAGGAATAGTCGAGATCAGCCACGGGCACGCAAATGCAGGCACCATCGGGCATCACCACATCACAATCGACCAGCACATTGGCCACCTCGCGGCCATAGGCCCCGCCGTTCATCCGCACGAAGCCGCCCACCGTGCCGGGAATGCCGCGCAGGAATTCCAGCCCGGCTATGCCCGCATCGCGCGCGCTCGAAGCCACCAGAATGCCCGGCGCTCCGCCGCCGCATTCGAGCACATTGTCGCGCTTGACCTCGACGCTGGCAAACGGCTTGCCCAGCCGCACCACCACACCCGGCACCCCGCCATCGCGGATGATCAGGTTCGAGCCGAGCCCCAAGGCCATAACCGGGGTGCCCTCCTCCATGCGGGTGAGGAACTGGATCAGGTCTTCCACGCTCTCGGGTTCAAACAGCCAGTCGGCCTTGCCGCCACTCTTGAACCACACGAGCTTTGCGAGCGGCGCATCCTTGGTAAGCTTGCCAGCGACATCCTGCGGCACCTTGCCGCCGACGGTGGCCTCTTCGTGCGAGCCAGGGGCGCTCTGCATGGACATGGAGCCATCAGGCTGCATCGCTGGCCTCCTGCTTGCGCTGCGCATTGACGGCATCGGCAAGGCCTGCGGCCCAGCGCGTGATGTCTCCCGCGCCGAGGCAGACCACGATGTCGCCCGGCTCGACCAGCCCGGCCAGCTCGGCGGCGAGCGCCTCGGGGCTGGCAATCGGTGCAGCCTGCCGGTGCCCACGCGCCTTGAGGCCCGCCACCAGCGCATCGGAATTTACGCCCTCGATCGGGTCTTCCCCCGCCGTATAGACCGGCGCGGCATAGACCACGTCGGCGTCGGTGAAGCAGCCTTGGAACTCTTCCATCAGATCGCGCAGACGGGTGAAACGGTGCGGTTGGGCGACCGCGATCACCCGGCCTGTCGCAGCCTCGCGCGCGGCGGACAGCACGGCGCGGATTTCGACCGGGTGGTGCGCATAGTCGTCGATCACGCGCACGTCTTCCCCGCCGCCGAGCGCGATCCGCCCCATCTCAGTGAAGCGCCGGCGCACCCCGCCGAAACGGGCAAAGCCTTCGCGGATGGTGTCTTCGGCGCAGCCCATCTCCAGCGCCACGGCGACCGCCGCTGCCGCGTTCTGCACATTGTGCCGGCCCGGCATCGGCAGGACGATATCCGTCACGCTCCGCTCCGAGCCATCGCGCAGGCGCTGGATCACCTCGAACCGGCTCTTCCCGCCCTCGGCGACGAGATTCTCGATCCGCACGTCGGCATGGGGGCTGAAGCCATAGGTGATCACGCGGCGATCACGCACGCGGGCGATCACGTTCTGCACCTCGGGGTGATCGAGGCACAGCACCGCCGCGCCGTAGAAGGGCACGTTCTCGATGAACTGGAGGAACGCATCCTTTACCGCATCGAAGCTGCCGTAGTGGTCGAGGTGTTCGGGATCGATGTTCGTCACCACGGCGATGGTGCCATCGAGCCGCAGGAAGCTGCCGTCGCTCTCGTCGGCCTCCACCACCATCCACTCGCTGTCACCCAGCCGCGCGTTCGAGCCGTAGCTTTCGATAATGCCACCGTTGATGACCGTGGGGTCAACCCCGCCCGCATCGAGCAAGGTGGCGACCATCGAGGTGGTGGTCGTCTTGCCGTGCGTTCCGGCGACAGCCACCGTGCTTTTCAGCCGCATCAGTTCGGCGAGCATTTCCGCGCGGCGCACCACCGGGATACGCGCTTCGAGCGCTGCGGCAACTTCGGGGTTGGTTCGGCGCACCGCCGTGCTCGTAACGACCACGGTGGCATCGCCAAGGTTTTCGGCGCCATGACCAATGTGAACCGTGATCCCGCGCGCACGCAGCCGCTGAACGCTAACGCCCTCGGCCAGATCGCTGCCCTGCACCGAATAGCCGAGGTTATGCATCACCTCGGCAATGCCGGACATGCCGATCCCGCCAATGCCGACGAAGTGGATCGTGCCGATATCGGTCGGAACGCCCTTCACTTCGCCTTCTCCTTGGCCACCTGCCCCACTGCCCCACGCTCCGACGCAATCGCCGAGGTAGCGCCTCCGACACGGATCACGTCCTGAATGGTGTCGCCGCCGAAGCTTTCCACGAGATCGGCAAGGTCTTCCGCCGCCTTGGGGCGGCCGCAGTTGAAGGCCGCGTGGGCAGCAGTCGCCAATGTTTCAGGATGCATCGCCATGGCCTGAATCTGTTTGGCCAGTTCCTTAGCGGTGAAGCTAGTCTGCCGGATCGCGCGCGCGCCGCCAGCGGTCACCATCTCGCGGGTGTTGGCAGCCTGATGATCGTCGGTGGCGATCGGTAGCGGCACGAGGATCGCGGGGCGGCCCACGGCGGTCAGCTCGGCAATGGTCGAAGCGCCCGCGCGGCCGATGAACAGGTGGGCGTCGGCCAACTGCGCCGCCATATCCTCGAAATAGGTTGCGAGTTCGGCGGCAATGCCATGCTTGGCATAACGTTCGCGCACTTTCTCAAGGTCTTCCGGGCGGCACTGCTGCGTCACTTGCAGGCGGCTGCGCAGCGCGGTCGGCAGCATGGAGAGACCATCGGGCACCACCTCGCTAAGCACACTCGCGCCCTGGCTGCCGCCGGTCACCAGCACCCGGAACAGGCCATCGGCGGTGAACGGCGGGAACGGCTCGTCCCGCAGCGACAAGACACCGGGGCGCACCGGATTCCCAACCAGATGGACCTTGCCCTGATGCGAGGGCTTCAGCCGATCGACCTGCGGATAGGCAGTGGCAATCGCATCGACCCGTCCCGCCAGCAGACGGTTGACCCGGCCCAGCACCGCGTTCTGCTCGTGGATCACGGTGCCGATCCCATCGGCGCTGGCACCCAGCAAGGCGGGCAGCGCCGGATAGCCGCCAAATCCCACCACGCAGCTGGGCTGGAACGTCTCGTAAATCCGCCGTGCCTGCGCCCGGCCTTCGAGCACCGCAGCGATGGCCTTGAACCAGCCGAGCGGGTTCTTTCCGAAGCGCCCGGCGGGCAGCACGTGGGCGGTGAGAAAATCAGGTTTGCCGGGGATCGCCGCCCCGCGCTCGTCAGTAATCAGCGCGACATGGTGGCCGCGCCGCTCCAGCACATGGGCCAGCGCGAATGCGGGGGTCAGGTGCCCACCGGTCCCCCCGGCGGCAAGAACATAGTGACGGGAAATTCCGGGCATCAGCCGGCCTCTTTCTCGAGCGTGCCGCGCAGATCGAACTTCTCGCGGTCAAGGAACGGGTTGCGCCGCGTCACCGCCAGCAGGAGACCGATGGTGAAGCACTGCGCAAGGGTCGAAGAGCCACCATAGCTTACCAGCGGCAGCGTCATACCCTTGGAGGGAAAAAGCTGCAGATTGACGAGAATGTTGATGAAGGCCTGCCCGCCGAACAAAGCGATAAGCCCGCTGGCGGCGAGGATGTTGAACATCCGGTCCTCGTTCACCAGCCGCACCAGCACGCGCATCACGATAGCCAGATAGAGCACCACGATAATCGCACAGACCAGCAGGCCGAATTCCTCGCCCACGGCGGAGAAGATATAGTCGGTATGCGCCTCGGGCAGGCGCATCTTGTTGGTGCCCAGCCACAGGCCGGTGCCAGTCCAGCCGCCGCCCTGCAGGGTGCGTGCGGCAAGGTCGACCTGATCGTAGGCCGTGCCGCCGCCGAGGAAGGAATCGATGCGGTGGCGCGCATTGTCATAGAACATGTAAGCCGCGACCAGCCCCGCCACGCCCAGCCCGCTCATCACGCCAATCCGCTGCATCGGCAGGCCCGCCAGCATGACCATCACGAACCACGCGCCCGCGAACAGGATCGCCTCGCCAAGGTTCGGCTGCGCAATCACCAGCCCGACGATAACCACCAGCAGCGCGAAGCTGACCCCAATCACCGGTAGATCGGGATCGTGCAGCTTCCATGAGAGAATCCACGCCAAGGTAATCACGAAGGCGGGCTTGAGAAATTCGCTCGGTTGCAGGCTGAGGCCGAGGTTCAGCCACCGTCGTGCTCCGTTCACCTCGGTTCCGACCACCGGCACCAGCACGAGAAAGAACAGCATGACCGCGGCCATCACAATCGCCCCGCGCCGCAACAGCGTGGGTTCGAGCAGCGAGGTCGCCAGCAGAATCACGATCCCCAGCGCCTGCCAGCGCAGGTGCAACCAGAAGAAGTGCAGCTCGCCCAGCTGGGTGTCGGCGGTGGACAGGCGCGCGGCGCTCGCGGGCGAAGCCGAGATCACCGCCAGCGCGCCCACCGCCATCAGCAGCGCAATCAACACCAGCGACACACGGTCGATCTCACGCCACCAGATGCGCACCATCCGGCGCCGCTCTTCCGCCAGCGCGAGCCCCTTGCGCTGAGGCTTGGGCGCCGTAACCGGAAGACCGAGCCCGTGGACAATGCCGCGCTGTCTGTTCATGCCTTGTCGCTCCCCGCTTCGCTGTCAGCGCAAAGCTCGCGCACCAGCTCGCGAAACGCGTCACCGCGTGCCTCGTAATCGCGGAACTGGTCGAAGCTGGCGCAGGCCGGGCTGAGCAGCACGACCTCACCAGCTTGCGCCTTGTCGCAGGCGCGCCGCACCGCTTCGCACAACATCTCGCACGGTTCGACCGGCACCTGAGGGGCGAGCAGCCGAGTGAACATCTCGCCGGCCTCGCCGAATGTATAGGCCGCCGCGACATTGCCGAGGTGTGGCAGGCATTCGTCGAGGTTGTCGTCCTTGGGCAGGCCGCCGCAGATCCAGTGGATGCGCGGGAAAGCGGCCAGCGCGGGCGCAGTGGAGGCGGGGTTGGTGGCTTTGCTGTCGTTCACCCACAGGACATCGTGATAGGTGCCGATCCGCTCCATTCGGTGCGGGAGGCCGGTAAAACTCGCCAGGCCCTCGGCGATCTGCGCGTCTGTCAGGCCAAGCTCGGCCACCAATGCGGCTGCAATCGCGGCGTTCTGGAGGTTGTGCGGCCCCTGCAACGAAGGCCAGTCGCTCTGCTTCGGCGCTAGCGCGGCAAGATCTACACAGACAGCCCGACCCGGCATGCGGCGCCCCTGTTCGACCTGCTGGACCGCGCGGGTCGGCTCGTCCGCGCAACCGAACACCGCGAATTGCTCTGCTTCCTGCATTGCGAGCAAGTGCGCCTTGGAGGCGGCATAGGAAGCGAACCCTTCATAGCGGTCGAGATGGTCGGGCGTGACGTTGATCAGTGCCGCCGCATCGCAAGCGAGCGAGAAGGTGAGATCGATCTGATAGCTCGAAAGCTCGAGCACATAGACACCGCCCGCGGCAAGCGGCTCCTGCGCCATAATCGGCAAGCCGATGTTGCCGCCCATTTCGGTCGGCACGCCCGCGCTCTGTAACAGGTGATGGACCAATGCAGTCGTCGTCGACTTGCCGTTGGTGCCGGTAATGCCGACGACCTTGTGCTCCGGCAGGTCCGCCCGCGCCTGGGCAAACAGCTCGATATCGCCAATCACCGGCACCCTCGCCGCCTGCGCGCGCGGCACCAGCGGGTGCGTGTTGAGCGGCACTCCGGGCGACACCACGATTGCGTCAAACCCGTCGAGCGCGATCTCCATCGGGTCGGCAATCGTCGCACGGTCGGCCAGCTGTTCGCGCGGCTCGGGCCGGCGATCCCACGCCGTCACCCGCGCACCGCTCGCCAGCAGCGCCTCGACGGTCGCCATCCCCGAGCGCGCCAGACCCAGCACGCAATAGGACTTGTCCGCAAAGGCGCGCGACGTGATCATCGTAGCTTGAGCGTCGAAAGGCCGATCAGCGCGAGCACGATGGCGATGATCCAGAACCGGATCACCACGGTCGATTCCTTCCAGCCGAGCTGCTCGAAATGATGGTGTATCGGGGCCATGCGGAACACCCGCTTGCCGGTGCGCTTGAACCAGAACACCTGCACCATCACGCTCACCGCCTCGAGCACGAACAGCCCGCCAACGATGGCGAGCACGATCTCGTGGTGGCTGGCAACGGCAATCGCGCCCAGTGCCCCACCCAGCGCGAGCGAACCGGTATCGCCCATGAACACGGCGGCGGGCGGCGCGTTGAACCACAGGAAGGCGAGCCCGGCCCCGATGATTCCCGCACAAAGGATGGCCAGTTCCCCCGCCATCGGGACATAGGGAATGCCCAGGTATTCGGTGTAGTCGACGCGGCCGACGAGATAGCAGATGATCGCAAAGGTGCCCGCCGCGATCACCACCGGCATCGTGGCAAGGCCATCGAGCCCGTCTGTGAGGTTCACCGCATTGCCTGCGCCCACGATCACCACCGCCGCGAACACATAGTAGAACGGCCCCAGCGGAATCGCGCGATCCGACAGGAACGGCACATAGACGTTGGTGTTGATCTCGCTCACGATCAGCCAGGCGGCAATGCCGGCCACGACGAACTCGGCCAGCAGCCGGACCTTGCTCGAAAGCCCGGCATGGTGGCGCTTGGTCACCTTGTCGTAATCATCGAGGAAGCCGATCAGGCCGAAGCCCGCGATCACCGCCAGGCAGGCCCAGACGAACGGGTTCGTAAGGTCCATCCAGATCAGCATCGCCATGAACAGCGAGACAAGGATCATCAGCCCGCCCATCGTAGGCGTGCCGACTTTGGCAAGGTGTGTCTGCGGGCCGTCGGAGCGGATCGGCTGCCCCTTGCCCTGCCGCACGCGCAGCATGGCGATGAAGCGCGGGCCGATGATCAGGCCGATCATCAGCGCGGTCATCATCGTCGCGCCGGCGCGGAAGGTCTGATAGCGGACGAGGTTCCACAGACCTTCGAATTCGAGCAATCCTGCGAGATAATAGAGCATGTCCGGGCGTTTCAGCCTTCCCTGGAAACGAAGTGATCCACCAGGCGCGACAATCCCACCGAATTCGAGCCTTTGACCAGCACCGCATCGCCGCCGATCAGGCCGAATTCCTCAAGGGCCGAAATTGCCTCGCCTGCATCGGCGCAATGGGCGTAGCCGAGGGGATTGCCAAGCGTATTTACGGACTGTTTCCCCAGTTCGCGAGCGAGCGGTTCCATCTCCGCGCCGACGAGAACCGCGAAGTCGGCCTGCGAGGCCAGCAACGGCTCAACCAGTTGGACATGGAAGCCCGGCCCGAAGTCGCCCAGCTCCTTCATCGCACCCAGCACGGCGACGCGGCGCGTGGCAGGCGTCATGCCGAGCTGAGCGAGGGTCGCCCGCATCGAGGCGGGGTTGGCGTTGTAGCTCTCGTCGATCAGCAGCGCATGGCCGCCGACCGCAGCGATCCGCCGCCGCGCGCCCCGGCCCTTGAGCCCGCCCATTTCCGCCAGTGCCAGTCCGGCCGCGCCAAGATCGCCGCCTGCCGCGCGCACGGCGGCCATCACGCACAGCGAGTTCGAAATCCAGTGCTCTCCCGGTTCGGCCACGTGGTAGCACAGGCTCGTGCCGTCCATCCGCGCGGTGACGAGCGCCCCGCCCTGCGCCAACGGCAGCGCTTCAAGCAATCGCACATCGGCATGAGCCGCGCGACCGAAGCTTATGACCTTCGCTCCGACAGCGAGCGCCGCATCGCGGAGCCGCTCGAAATGCGGACTGTCGGCGGGGATTACCGCCGTGCCGCCGCGTTCAAGGCCGCCAAAGATCTCGGCCTTGGCATCGGCAATCGCCTCTTCAGAGCCGAGGTTCTCGATATGCGCGGGCGCAATCGTGGTGATGACGGCGACATGCGGGCGCACCTGCGCGGTGAGCCCGGCAATCTCGCCCGCGTGGTTCATGCCCATCTCGAACACGCCGAACCGGCTGCGCACGGGCATCCGGGCGAGGCTCAGCGGCACGCCGACATGGTTGTTGTAGCTGCGCACAGAGCGGTGTGCGCCGATGCTGCCGCCCAGTTCCCCCTGCCCGCCGCGCGAGCGTTCGAGCGCTGCGAAAATCGCCTCTTTCACACCGGTCTTGCCGACCGAGCCGGTCACACCGATCACCTTCGCCACGGTCCGCTTGCGCGCCTCGGCAGCCAGCGCCTCCAGCGCCTTGTTGGTATCGGCCACCAGCACGTGCGGCCCGTCGATCGGGCGGTCGACCAGCGCGGCAGCAGCGCCGCGCGCGAAGGCCCCGCCCACGAAGCGGTGGCCGTCCATGCTCTCGCCCTTCAGCGCCACGAACAGATCGCCGCTGCGCACGTCGCGCGAGTCCATTTCGACGCCCGAAACCTCGAAATCGCCGCTCGCCGTGCCACCAGTGGCCGCCGCGATTTCGGCAGCAGTCCACAGCGAGAGCCGTTTCGCGCGCGCTTCACCAACCGGCCAGCGCATGACTTTCGCGAGCGCGTTCATCGACTTGCCCCCGAGCCCTGCCCGGCAGCACACTCGCGCGCCACGGTAACGTCATCGAACGGCAAAACCTGCATATTGTCTCCCGACCCTATGATCTGACCCTGCTCGTGCCCCTTTCCGGCCACGAGCACGATGTCCCCGGACCGCGCATCGCCTATCGCGGCGGCAATTGCCAAACGCCGGTCGCCGATTTCCTGTGCATTGGGCGCTCCGGCCAGCACTTCGGCCCGTATCGCTGCGGCATTTTCGCCGCGCGGATTGTCGTCGGTGACGATCACCACATCCGAGCCAGCGGTGGCAGCTTCGCCCATCGGCGCACGTTTGCCCTTATCGCGGTCGCCGCCCGCGCCGAAGACTGTGATCAGGCGGCCCGATACGTGCGGGCGCAGCGCAGCAATGGCAGCCGAAAGCGCATCGGGAGTATGCGCGTAGTCGACATAGACCGGCGCGCCGCTCGCCGCGATGGCAGCGCGTTCGAGCCGTCCGCGCACCGGTTGCAGCCGCGCCACCGCATCGAACACCCGCGCCGGATCGCTGCCCGTCACCAGCGTCAGCCCCGCCGCCACCAGCGCATTGGCGACCTGATAGGCTCCGATCAGCGGCAGGCGGATAGCATAGGCCCTGCCGCCGTGGACGATCTTGAGGTCCTGCCCCAGCGGAGTCGGCTTTCGCGCGATCAGCCGGATGCCGTCGCCTTCCTCGCCAACTGTAAACAGGTCGAGACCGCGCGCCGCCGCGACGGCCTTGGCCAGCTTGCCCCACTTGTCGTCGGTCCAGATCACCGCGCTTCCGCCTTCGGACACCACCTCCGAAAACAGCCGCATCTTGGCGGCGAAGTATTCATCCATGTCCTTGTGGTAGTCGAGATGGTCGCGGCTAAGGTTGGTGAAGGCCCCGGCGGCAACCACGATGCCCTCGTTGCGATACTGCGACAGGCCGTGGCTCGACGCCTCGTAAGCGACGTGGCTCACACCCTCGCGGGCGAGCCCGGTCATCGTGGCGAGGAAGGTGGCGATATCGGGCGTGGTGAGGCCCGTCGATATGCTCTCGTCCGCCGTGGTCACGCCCAACGTACCGATCGAGGCCGCACGCAGCCCGAGCATCCGCCAGATCTGGCGCGTCATTTCGACGGTGGAGGTTTTCCCATTGGTCCCGGTCACCGCGACGACGTTTTCAGGCACGGGACGATAGAACTGCGCCGCCAGCAAGGCGAAAGCACGGCGCGGCTCCTCAGCCGGAATGTGCAGCGCCCCCTCGACCTTGATGCTAGGCCGCGCAATCACCGCCACGGCTCCGCCGGCGATGGCCGCCGGGATATAGTCCTCACCGTTGACCCTGGTGCCAGGGAAGGCGCCGAACACATTGCCCGGCGCGACCTTGCGGTTGTCAATGGCAAAGCCGGTGATCCGCGCCGAACCGTTCTGTGGGGCCTCGATACCGGCAAGTCTTGCAAGGTCGGCCAGCAGCATCGCCTCTACTCCCCTACCAGCGAGCGCACGTCGCTCAGGTCGATGTCGCGGCTCGCATCGGGCAGCACGCCCAGCTGCGGGCCGACCCGCGACACCAGCCGCTTCACGATAGGCGCGGCGTTCCAGGCAGCGGTGCGCTGGAACGAGGAGGCGCGCGTGCCCTTGGGCTCGTCAAGCATGGCGATCACCACATAGCGCGGCCTGTCCATCGGGAAGGCCGCAGCGAAGGTCGAGACCAGCGTGGTCCTGCGATAGCCGCTTACACCCGGTTTTTCGGCAGAGCCCGTCTTGCCGCCCACGCGGAAGCCCGGCGCGTCGGCGTTCTTGCCGGTGCCATAAAGCGCAATGAGGCGCAAAAGCTGGTTCATCCGCGCGCTGGTGCTGGCCTTGAACACGCGGCGGCCGCGCGGCGCATGGCCCGGCTCGATCCGGTTTAGCGTGGCCGGACGCCAGATTCCGCCATTGACCATCGCCGCATAGGCCGAAGCCAAGTGCAGCGGGGTCACCGCGATGCCGTGCCCAAACCCGGCATAAAGCGCCTTCGTCTTGTCCCACCGGCCGTCCATACCCAACGGCGCGCCGCGCGCGGGCAGCTCGATATAGGGTGCCTCGTTCATGCCCAGCTGGCCGAAATAGTTGTGCAGTCGCGGCCCGCCGATCTCGCCCGCAATCTGGGCCGAAACGATGTTCGACGAGTGGATCAGCGTCTCGGGCACATTCAGCGTCTCGCCGATCTCGTGGCTGTCGCCGATGGAATAACGGCCTACCTTGATCGGCTTGTTCGCCTGCCAGCGACGGCCAAGGTTCGTAATCACCCCGGTATCGATGGCGACCGCCACGGTCAGCGGCTTGAAGGTCGAGCCGAGTTCGTAGACCTGGTTGGTCAGGCGGTTGAACACGGCGGGCATTTCCCCGGCATCGGTGCGCTCCTTGGGCAGCACGACATCGGAGGTGCGGATCTGGTTGGGATCGAACTCCGGCTTACTCGCCAGCGCCAGCACCTCGCCGGTGTCAACATCGAGCACGATCCCTGCCGCACCCACCGCGTTCACCGAAAGCATCCCGCGCTCCAGCTCGTCTTCCAGCGCGCCCTGCACCCGGGCATCAATCGACAGCGCGACCGGCTCGCCGCGCTTGGCGGGATCGAGCAGCCGCTTGTCGAGCACCGCTTCCATGCCGACCCGGCCGTGGCCATCGGCGGCCACATAGCCCAGCACGTGCGCCGCCAGCGAGCCTTGTGGATAGTGCCGGTCGGTCTCGCGCGTGATCTCCAGCGCCAGTTCGCCGATGCTCTGCACCTTGTTGGCATCTTCGGGCAGGATCCGGCGGCGGATATAGCCCGCCTTGCCCGAAGCCAGCATCTCAGCCACCTCGCTATCGTCGAGATCGGGGAATATCTTGCGCAGTTCGTCCGCCACCTGGGCCGGAGAGCGGACCAGCGGTTCTCCGCCATCGGCCATGGCCTGCGGATTGAACCACAGGGCATAGGCCGGAAACTCGCGCGCCAGCGGCAGGCCGTTGCGATCGGTAATCTCACCGCGATCGGGCAGCAGCAACGTCGCCATCGTCTGCACTCGCGGGCCCGGCTTGGCCGCACCCAGCCATGTAATACGCCCCAGCGCGCACAGCGCCAGCACGACGAAGCCGAGCATCAACAGCAACAGCCGCAACCGCGCCACCAGCAGCGCGCGGCGGCGGTGATCGAACAGTCCGGCTCCGGTGCTGCGCACCCGCATATTGGGAGCCGCCGCAAGCGTGCTCATTGGCCTAGGTCTCCGCCCAGGGAAACCAGCGGCACCCGCACCTGACCGCCACCGCCGCCAAGGCCGACCGGCGTGGCCCTGTTGCGCGAAACATCGCTATCGGACGGCGGCGCGCCCTCGATCAGCGCCGCATCGAGCGGCTCACCCGTCAGCGGCGAGACCAGCTTGGGGAAAGCCGGCACACCATCGGTCGAAGTCAGGCCCGCCAACCGGATCGGCGTGGGCGCATCGACCGCGCGCGGCTTGGAGAACTGCGCAAGCTGGCGCTCGCCATCGATGAACTGGCCCGCATCGGGAGCGCGAAAGCCGAAGTTGATGCGGTTGAGCCGGGCCAGCTGAACCTGGTTCGAGCGCGTCAGGAACTCGGTTTCGAGCATCATGTTCGCACGCTCAAGGCGCACGATCTCACGTTCAGCCTGCACCACTTCGGAGTGAACTGCGTTCACCTTGAGGTGCAGCATCACATAGAGCACGATACAGACCGACAGCGCGGCAAGCCAACCGAAACGGCGATAACGGGCGGGTGCGGTCATACAGCCTCCTGATCGTTCTGGCGGGCGGGCGCGGCGGTGCGGGTGGCAGCGCGCAAAGTCGCCGAGCGGGCGCGCGGGTTGCGCTCGATTTCGGCAGCGGACGCGCGGATCGCGCGCGATACCTGCGTATAGATCGCCGGGGTGTCGCTCGCCGTCTCGGGCAGATAACGCGAGCCGCGCGGGTTCTGGTTGGCGGCGTCGCGCAGATAGGCTTTCACGATGCGGTCCTCCAGCGAGTGGAAGCTGACCACCGCCAGCCGTCCGCCCTCGCCGAGCAGATGCTCGGCGGCGGTGAGGCCTTGCGCCAGCTCGTCCAGCTCGCGGTTCACGTGGATACGGATCGCCTGGAAGGTACGCGTCGCCGGGTCTTTCGGCGCGCCGGGATGATGACCGAGCGCCTTGCGCACCACGTTGGCCAGCTCACCCGTGGTGGTGAGCGGGCGCGCCGCCACGATGGCGCGGGCCACGCGGCGCGACTGGCGCTCCTCACCGTACTGATAGAGCACGTCGGCAATTGCACCCTCGCCAGCCGAATTGAGGAAATCGGCGGCATTGGGGCCGGACTGGTCCATCGTCATGTCGAGCGGGCCATCGAGCATGAAGGCAAAGCCGCGTGCCGCCTGATCGAGCTGCATCGAAGACACGCCGATGTCCATGGTCACGCCATCGACCTTCTCGACGCCAGCCTCGGCCAGCGCCTCGGCCATTTCGGAAAAGCGCCGGTGATGCAGCACCAGCCGCGGCGGGTCTTCGCGGGTTTCGGGCCATTCGCGCCCTGCCCCGATGGCGTCGGGGTCGCGGTCGAAGGCGTGGACTGTCGCCCCGCGCGCCAACAACGCGCGGGTATAGCCGCCCGCGCCGAAGGTCGCGTCGACCATCAGGTCGCCCGGCTGCGGGGCCAGCGCCTCGATCACCTCGTCGAGCAAGACGGGAACGTGCGGCGTATCGGGATGGGTTGCGCCGCTCATTTGGCCTTCGCCTTCTTCTTCGCGGTTTCGGCGAGCGTGCGGCAGTTGGCCTTCCCATTCTCCCAGGCCTCGCCCATCGAATAGAGCTTGTCGGGCGCCCAGATCGTGAAGAACGGCATACCGCCCTGGAAAAAGATTTCGTCGCCCAGCCCGGCAAGGTCGGCCAGGTGATCGGGCATGACGAAGCGACCGCTGGCATCGAACGGCACCTCGACATAGCTCAGCAGCTGCGCGCCGCGCAGTTCGCGGTCATAGTCCTTGTCGCGGCGCAGGGCGGCTTCTTCCTCGCGGTCGAGGATATCCTCGAATCCGGCGATGGCGGACTGGCTGAAGGCCTTGAGGCAGGGCCAGCGCTCGTGCTTGCCGAGGCACAGGATGCGCTCGTCACCCTTGTCGGCGAAGTCATTGCGGAAGGACGGAGGCAGCACGAACCGGCTCTTTTCGCCGCGAAGCGAAAAGCCCTGTCCTTTGTACTGGATCGGCAATGCCACTGCCCCGGTCCCCACTTAAGCCCAAACTCGGCAGACACGCCCTCCCCGCACCCCGAAGCGCAGCCGCAGCAGGGGTCGCCCCGGAATCCGGAGCGCTGGACGAGAGTCATGTCCGATGCCTCACCTTAGTACCGTGAGGTTGGGCGGGAATAAAGGGGAAATTACGGGAAATCTTGGGATATGTGGGACTGTCCAGCTTTTACGGCGGGCTAGATATGGTTTCCGGATCGTTAACCAACCCCCCGGAATTCCTATCATATTCTTGATTCTCAGCAATATTATCAGATGAAACCGCGTTAACCCGCCCGATCCCGCTCCGTCCCGCAATGTCCCCGAAGGCACGCGCCACCAGCGCAGCGAGAGCTGCATCGGATTGGGGAGCAGGATCGGCCAGATCGAGCACGGCGGCATCAGCCAGAATCAGCGCAAACCCGCTTCCAAGGCTGCATTGCGCCACCATATCGCCAGCTGACAGGGTGCAGTGTTCTGCCTCACCGAGCTTGCCAAACGTACCGAAAAGCCGAGTCGGCAACGGCGTGCCCGCAAAATCCCGCATTTGCCAATCCGCGCTCTGAGTCCGTTCGAATCGCAGCTCCAGCCCCCAGTGCGCGAGAATCGGCGAGAGCAGTGCCACGTCCTGCGGGCGGCGCCGGTCGCCCAGCGCAAAGCGGCTCTCACCCGTCATCAGCGGATCGGCAAACAGCAACAAATGCCCACCTGACCGCACCCACGCATCGAGCGCGACATTCTCGTCGGCGGTGAGTCCGCGCGGCTGGGCCAGCAGGAGGAATTTCTGCCCGGCCAGCGCCTCGCGCGAAAGATAGTCGAGCGGGACGAGGCGATAGTCGCGCTCCAAGCTGGCGCGCGCCCAGTGCAAGTCGGCCTCGCCCGCCAGCAGTTCGCCAAAGGTGCCGCTTTCGCCCCAGTAGATCGGAATTGTCCCCATCACGCCGAGCGGCGGCAAGGCAGCCTCACTCTCCGCTTCGGGCGCGCCATCGCTCGCAGCCAGCGGCGGGGACAAGGCCAACGCCGCTGCTCCGACCGCAAACGCCAGACTACTGCGCAGTGACACCAGCGGGCAGCGGAGCATTGGTGGCCGGGGTGGGTTGCGCGATTTCGGCGGGCGTGCCGGTCTCGGCCGGCAATTCGGGCACCACGCCCGCATCGGCCAGCGGATCGCGCGGCGCGGCGGGCTCCGATGGCAACACATCAGGCCCGGTCTCGGACACGACACTCGCCTCGGTCTCATCGGCGCGGCTGACCACGATATCGGCCAGCGCCACCACCAGGATCATGCAGACCAGGCCGAAGATCCCGACCTGCAAACGCTGCACCTTCTGCGCCCTCGTCCCGGCAAGGGGCACGGTTTCAGGTGCCGCATGCGGGCGGTTGAAGCTCTTCAGCAAATCGCGCGGATCGATCACCATAATCCCGGCCCCCTAAGCCGGTCGAGATGAACCTAACCTAGCCAATCGAAAACGGGCAACCCTTTCGCGCGCAACCATTCGGCGTTGTACAGCGTCGAGAGGTAGCGGAAGCCAGTGTCGCACAGGATCGTCGCCACCCGTGCATCGGGCCCGAGTTCGCGCCCCAGCGCCACCGCACCCGCCACGTTGATGCCGGATGAGAGGCCCAAAGCCAGCCCCTCCTCGCGCAGCAACTGGGCGACCCACTTGAGGCCCTCCTCGTCCGAAATGCGGAACTGCGTATCGATCGGCGCGCCTTCAAGGTTGGCGGTGATGCGCCCCTGCCCGATCCCCTCCGCCACCGAGGAGCCTTCGGCCTTCAACTCGCCATGGGCATAGTAATTATAAAGCGCCGCGCCGTGCGGATCGGTGAGTGCGATGCGGATATTCTCGTCAAATGCCTTCAGGCCCAGCGCCACGCCAGCGATGGTGCCGCCGGTGCCTGCCGCGCAGGTAAAACCGGAAACCTTGCCGCCAAGCTGCTCCCAGATTTCGGGCGCAGTGCTTTCGATATGCGCGCGGCGGTTCGCCACGTTGTCGAACTGGTTGGCCCAGATCGCGCCTTCGGTTTCCTCGGCCAGACGGCGGCTGGTGTGGACGAAGTGATTGGGGTCGGCAAACTTGGTCGGCGGGACCAGCACCAGCTCCGCGCCCAGCGCACGCAGCGTGGCCATTTTCTCCGCGCTCTGGTTGTCGGGCATGACGATGATCGTCTTGTAGCCCTTCGCATTGGCCACCAGCGCGAGGCCAATTCCGGTGTTGCCCGCCGTCCCTTCGACCACGGTGCCGCCGGGCTTGAGTTCGCCGCGCTCTTCGGCATCGCGGATGATCCACAAAGCCGCACGGTCTTTTACCGAGGCACCGGGGTTGGCAAATTCACACTTGCCCCAGATCTCGCATCCGGCCGCTTCGCTCGCGCCCTTCAAGAGAACGAGCGGGGTGTTGCCGATGAGGTCGAGGCTGTCGGTCTTGACGGGTAAAGCTGTCATGCTGCCCGAAGTAGAACGCGCGAGGCCAGAGGGCAATCAGCTTTGCCTTGGCCCGCGTTAAGTCAGTCTTCCTCGGCGATGCGGACCTTGAGGCCATCCAGCTCGGCGGTGAACGGAAGCTGGCAGGAAAGGCGGCTGGTCGCATCGCGATGGTCCGAACTGTCGAGTAGGTCGTCCTCGTCCTCGCTCATGGCCGCGAGCTTGTCGGCAAAGGCCGGGTCGACGTGGACATGGCAGGTGGCGCAGGAACAGCAACCGCCACACAGCGCGAGCAGTTCGTCGAACCCGTTGTCGCGGATGGCCTCCATCACGGTGAGGCCTTCGCCAACCTCGACGGTCTTTTCCTCACCCGAACGGCTGACGACGGTAAGCTTCGGCATATGTGGCAATCCCTTTGTTGATTTCGGGAACTGCTAGGCAATGGAGCAAAAGTTGGCAAGAAGGGCGCGTATGGGACTTACTGCCGATCAAATCACCACCAGCCTCGACTGGATTGCGGCGCGCGAACCGGCGATTGCCCGCGCGCTCGAAGCCTGCGGCTATCCCGAACCGCGCATTCGCGAGCGCGGCTACCGCACCTTGCTGCGCACCATTGTCGGCCAGCAGGTGAGCGTGGCGGCGGCCTCCTCGGTGTGGGGTAAGCTGGAGGCGGAACTGGGCGAGGACATTCACCCCGCCGAGGTGCTGGCACGCGATTACGACACCCTGCGCGCTTGCGGGTTGTCGCGGCAGAAACAGGGCTATGCGCGAAGCCTTTGCGAACTGGTCCACGCGGGCGAACTCGATCTGGAGGCCCTGCCCGAGGACGACGAGGCCGCAATTGCGGAGCTTGTGCGGATCAAGGGCATCGGCCGCTGGTCGGCGGAGATTTACCTGCTGTTTGCGGAAGGCCGCCCCGACATCTGGCCTGCGGGCGATCTTGCGGTGATGGCGGGGATCGGGAAGATCTTGGGGCTGGAGGAACGGCCCGACGAAAAGGCGACCCGTGCGCTTGCCGAGGGCTGGCGGCCTCATCGCGGCGCGCTCGCGATCTTTACCTGGCATTGTTACGATAACCCGGCCCTGTGAGAGCTGGCAAACATGACGAAGTTGACACTTCGCCGGAACTGCACGCAAAAAGCTGACGATGGGAAAGAGCTGGCGCGGTGTAAACGCGTGCGTGGCCTGCAGGAGAGGTCCGTAGGCGGCCACCTACCTGTCGGCCACAAAGCACGAGCAACCATTTACGCCCCACCCTTCCCAATCCCCAACACAATCCCTTCCCAATCCCCAACACAATCCCTAGCTCTCCTGCAACCCAAGGGAGACCTCATGACCACCACGACCGCCGATGCCCTCTCCACCGTTCCCCTGATCCCGCGCGATCACATCTTCGGCAATCCGACCCGCTCGGGCGGCAAGATCAGCCCCGATGGCAACTGGGTCAGCTGGATGGCCCCGCACGAGGGCGTGATGAACGTGTGGATGGCCCCATCGGACGATCCCGAAAACCCTCGCCGCATGACCAGCGCCACAGAGCGCCCGATTCCGGCCTATTTCTGGTCGCCGGATTCCACCTCCTTGCTTTACATTCAGGACAAGGGCGGCGACGAGAACTTCCTGCTTTATCAGGTGAATGTCGCCAGCGGCGAAGAACGTTGCCTGACCCCGTTCGAGAACACCCGCGCGCAGATCGTCGGCGCTTCGGACACGATCAAGGACACGATCCTCGTCGGCATCAACAACCGCGATCCGCGCTTCCACGATGTCCACAAGCTCAACCTCAAGACCGGCGAACTGGAGCTGGTTTACGAGAACAACGCCTATGTCGGCTTCGAAAGCGACGACAGCCTGACCTTGCGCTGGGCCATCGCGCAGAACGCGGCAGGCGGCAACGACATGTTCGAGATCGTCGATGGTGTGGTGGCCGAAGCTCCACGCGAAAGCATCGGGATGGACGATGCGCTCACCACCAGCATGGCGGGCTACACCACCGACGGCTCGGTGCTTTACTGGCTCGACAGCCGCGGCCGCGACACCGCCGCGCTCTATGCCGAGGACACGGCGACGGGCGAACGCACCCTCGTCGCCGAGCATGACAAGGCCGATATCGGCGGCACCATGCGCGACATGAAAACCGGTGTGGTGCAGGCCTGGAGCGCGACCTACCTGCGCACCGAGCACCACGCCATCGATCCAGAAATCGGCGCTGCGCTCGCATGGTTGCGCAAGCGGCTCGATGGCGACTTCGGCATCCAGTCGCGCACAGACGATGATCGCAAGTGGCTGGTCTGGAACGACCCGCTGACCGCCCCGATCCGCGCCTATCTATATGACCGCAACGCCGAGACGCTGACCGAGTTCTACAACACCCGCCCCGAGCTGGAAGGAGCGCCGCTGCAACCGATGCACGCGGTGGAGATCACCAGCCGCGACGGGCTGACGCTACCCTCGTTTCTCACCCTGCCCCCGGCCTGCGATCAAGACGGCGACGGCGTGCCCACCGCGCCGGTGCCGATGGTGCTGCTCGTCCATGGCGGGCCGTGGGCGCGCGATGCCTATGGCTACAACCGTGCGCACCAGTGGTTGGCGAACCGTGGCTATGCGGTGCTCTCGGTGAACTTTCGCGGCTCGACCGGGTTCGGCAAGAGCTTCATCAACGCAGGCAATCTCGAATGGTCGGGCAAGATGCACGACGACCTGATCGACGCGGTCGAATGGGCGGTGGAAAAAGGCATCGCCGCGCGCGAGAAGGTCGCGATCATGGGCGGCTCCTATGGCGGCTATGCCACCTTGGTTGGCCTCACCTTCACGCCGGAAGTGTTCGCCTGCGGGGTGGATATTGTCGGCCCCTCGAACCTTGAAACGCTGCTGGAAACGATCCCACCCTATTGGGAGCCGCTGGTGAAGCAGTTCCACGAGCGGATGGGCAACCCGACCACGCCCGAGGGGCTGGCGTTCTTGAAGTCGATCAGCCCGCTTTACAAAGCGGACAAGATCGAGAAGCCGCTCTTGATCGGGCAAGGCGCAAACGATCCGCGCGTGAAGCAGGCCGAGAGCGACCAGATCGTGAGCGCGATGGAGAAGCACGGCATTCCCGTCACCTATGTTCTGTTTCCCGACGAGGGCCACGGCTTCCACCGCCCGGAAAACAACATCGCCTTCAACGCGATAACCGAGGAGTTTCTGTCTCGCTATCTCGGCGGCCGGGCCGAGGCGGCGGGTGACACGGTGGCGAAATCCACCGCGCAGATTCCCAATGGGGCGGAGCATCTGGGGCTTTAGGCCTCATCCCCCTCCCCTCGCTCATCCTGAGCTTGTCGAAGGATTGTCCTGTTCTTCAAGTGCTGGTGCTCGAATAAGAAGAACAGCCCTTCGACAAGCTCAGGGCGAGCGGACCTTGGTTCAATTCTCAATCCACCAGTCTCAATCCGCCAGCGCGTCGATCGCGCTGGCCATGCGGAAATCCCGCGAGGTGAGCCCGCCCGCATCGTGGCTGGTCAGCGTGATTGCGACGCGGTTGTAAACATTGGCCCAGTCCGGGTGATGGTTGTGCTGCTCGGCGAGCATGGCCACGCGCGTCATGAAGGCGAAGGCTTCGGAAAAGTCGGCAAACGAAAACCCGCGCGAGATCGACTTGTGCGCCTCGCCCAGCGTCCATTCGGGCAGGCGGGCCAGCGCGCTCTCGAGTTCGCTCGGCTTGTCGATGGCTGTCGTTGACTGGTCGGTCATGATGCGAATCCCCTGGCTTGTTAGGCTCTCTTCCATCGCCTAACGCACGAAACGATGGAAGAGTGCCATATCCGTGCGACCAATGTCGCTTGCCGACGCGGCGACCGGCTTCTCTTCGCGGGGCTGTCGCTCGCGCTCGGCCCCGGCGAGGCGCTGCAACTGGCAGGCGCAAACGGGATCGGCAAGTCGAGCCTGATGCGCATTCTGGCAGGGCTCGCACGGCCCTATTCCGGCGAGGTCGAGCGGCAAGGCACGCTCGCCCTGCTCGACGAACGGCCCGCGCTTGACGAACACCAGCCGCTGGGTCGGGCGCTCGGCTTCTGGCGCCGGATCGACGGCGGTGAAGCGGTGGGGATCGAGCGGCTCGGGCTGGAGCCGCTGCTTGACGTGCCGGTGCGCTATCTCTCCACCGGGCAGAGGAAACGCGCTGCCCTCGCCCGCCTGCTCGGCCAGCGTGCGCCGATCTGGCTGCTCGACGAGCCGCTCAACGGGCTCGACACCCACGCCGTCGCGCTGGTCGAGGAGCTGGTGGCGGAGCACCTTTCCGCAGGCGGCATCGCCATCATCGCCAGCCACCAGACCTTCGCCCTGCCCACGCTCACCCGGCTGGCCCTGGCGGAGCACGTGGCATGAGCGCCGCACTGGCCCTGCTGCGGCGCGACCTCGGGCGGCTGCTCCCCGGTGCGCAGGGCGGCGGCACCTTGCTGCCGCTGCTGTTCTTCCTCGCCGTAGCGATGCTCTACCCCTTCGCCATCGGCCCCAACCCCACGCTGCTGGCAGGCACCGGCGGCGGGGTGATCTGGGTCGCCGCCTTGCTCGCCGCGATCCTCCCGCTCGATCGGCTGTTCGCGCCCGATCTCGAAGCGGGCATGTTCGACCAATGGGCGCTGCGCGGCCTCTCCGAAGAGCTGGTGGTGGCGGTGCGCCTGATCGCACACTGGCTGAGCTTCGGGCCGTTCGTGATGCTGGCCGCCCTGCCCGCCAGTGCGCTGGTGGGGATTGAGGGCGAGACCCTGCGCGTGGTCGAGCTGGGTCTTCTGGCAGGCACGCCGGGGCTGGCCGCGATCGGCATCATCATCGCCGCCGTGACCGTTGGCCTGCGCGGCGGCGGGGCGGCGCTGGCGGGGCTGCTGGTGATCCCGCTCGCCGTGCCGCTGCTGATCTTCGGCGCGGGCGCGCTCTCGACCGGCGGCGAAGGCGGGCTTGCACTGACGGCTGCGATCAGCCTCGTGCTGGTGGCCATGGCGCCCTTTGCGGGCGGAGCGGCAATCCGGGCCTCTCGCGAGGGCTAACTGCGAGACTTAACGCGGCGGCTGGTAGGCCTCGTCGCGCAGGCTAAGGATATAGCTGACCAGCGAGGCGGTCTCGTCATCCTCGAGATAGAAGTCCATCTCTTCGGGATAGTTGTGCGCGTTGCGCAGCCAGTTGGTCAGCGTTGCCACGCTCAGCCCGCGCGCATTGGCAATGGTCGGGAACTCGGGCGACTTCGGGTTTGGCGAGAGGCCATAACGCTCGACCGAATGGCACCCCGCGCAGGCCGCCTGCGCCAGCGCATGGCCATCAGTGGTGGCCACGGAGCGCGCGACCGCAGCCTCGTCGGCGGTCACGGTCTGGCACGCACCGAGGATCAGCGGCATGGAGAGCAGGACGGACTTTAAGGCAATGTTCGACATCGAAGGGCTCCGGAACCATGGGGCTAAAAGGTGCCACAGTCGGCACAAAAAAACCTTGCGCCCGATCAACCTTTCGTGGGTCAGGCGTAAGGCGGCTGGTCGCGCCCGGTCGGGCTTTTGGTGAAGATCTCGCAGCCGTCCTCGGTGATGCCGATCGAATGCTCGAACTGCGCCGACAGGCTCTTGTCGCGCGTCACCGCAGTCCAGCCGTCGTTGAGCACCTTTACCGCGGGTTTGCCGAGATTGATCATCGGCTCGATGGTCATGAACATGCCCGCGCGCAGCTCCGGCCCCGTCCCCGCACGCCCGGCGTGGATCACCTCGGGCGCATCGTGGAACAGGCGTCCGAGGCCATGGCCGCAGAAATCGCGCACCACGCCATAGCGGTGCCGCTCGGCATGAGCCTGGATCGCCGCGCCGATGTCGCCCACCCGCGCACCGGGGCGCACCTCGGCAATGCCGACCATCAGGCATTCGTAAGTCACTTCGACCAGCTTGCGCGCCTTCAGCGGAACGTCGCCTACGAGGAACATACGGCTGGTGTCGCCGTGCCAGCCATCAAGCAGCGGGGTCACGTCGATGTTGAGGATGTCGCCATCCTTCAGCTTCTTGTCGCCCGGAATACCGTGGCAAACCACATGGTTAAGCGAGATACAGCAGGAATGGGTATAACCGCGATAGCCCATCGTGGCAGGCACGCCGCCGCCCGCGAGCGTCATCTGGCGCACGATGTCGTCCAGCTCGCCGGTGGTCACACCGGGGCGGACGTGATCGGCCAGCGCATCGAGAATTTCGGCAGCCAGTCGCCCGGCCTTGCGCATGCCCTCGAAACCTTCAGGGCCGTGCAGCTTGATCGTGCCGTCACGCACGATATCGGCGTCGGCATCTACGTGTTGGTATTGCGTCATGCAGCCCATGTAGCGCGGCTTGCGCGCAATTTCGACCCGTCAGCGATAATTCGCCGCTCGCCTACTTCCCGACCGCGAATATCTCGCGATATTCGGGGCGCACCGTTTCGAGCATTTCGGGCGTCATGGAGAAGGTGAACTCGTAGCTGCCCTCGACCCATGGCCCGGCGATATAGGGCGCGATCTTTACCCCGATCCGATCGAACTTTTGCCCGCCAGAAGAGCCGAGCAGCAGGTTTGGCTCGCTGATCGCCACGCAGGCGTCGAACAGATCGTCGGAGCCTTCTTGCACCGGCTCGCCCCGCCGCTTGGCCCGCTCCTCGTTAAGCTGGTCGCACAGCTCCTGCCCCAGCACCGCATCGAGTGCATCGGGCGAGGTAAAGAAGGCGATCGGTTCGAGCGGAATGTTGCGCTCCTCGTCCCAGACCATCGAATCGAACCCGTAGTTCGGATGCGCGCCGCCGGTGTAGGTCGAGATTTCGGCAGACAGGCTCAGCCAGCCGGGCAGATCGGCCACCACCTCCCACTCGGTGTTGGACGAATACTTGTTGAACGGGAATCCGTTGTCGCGTGCCTCTTCCTTGTCGCGCGCCGCGCTCAACGCCAAGGCGTCGCGCCGCTCCTGCAGCTGATTGTCGAGCCACTTGGCCAGCTCGGGCTGGTCGCCAGCGGCCTGCGGATAGGAATAGTCGAAGACGAAGGTGTCGGTCTCCTCGGTGACCTGACGGGCACCGCCGGTCGGCGCCGTGGTCTCTGCACTGCCCGACTCGGTGGCCAGCGGCGGCGGGGTCGGCGCCTGAGGGGGCGCATCGGGCTGCGGCGCCTCCTGGCAAGAGGCAAGCGCAAGCGCGGAGGCGAGCAAGAAAAATTCGCGCATCATACCCTTCGTCTCTTTCCAAATTCATCCCGAATAGGCAAGCGACTGCCTTATGAGCATTGCAGACCCTTTGATCCAGCCGGATCGTGGCCAGGACGCGCACACGATCCACCTTGTGAACACTGCCAGCTTCGAGGATTTCGCCAAGGGGCTGAGCGGCCCGCAACGCGCTACGCTGGCTGCGCAAAAGTTCAAGGGGGCAGGTCACGAGGTCGCGATCGTGCCCGAGGGCGACGGATGGTTCGCCGTTGGCGGTGTGGCCGATCCCGAGGCGCTTTCGAGCTGGTGTCTGGCCAAGCTGGCCGAGGTCCTGCCCGCCGGAACCTATCGTCTTGCCAGTGGCGCGGCCGGGCGGGCGCTGCACGGCTGGCAGACCGCGCAATACCGCTTCACCCGCTACCTCGGGGATAGCGAGGGCGAAGGCCCGCGTGTGTTGCTGACGCCCGAGGCGAGCAAGATCGACGCCGCCATGGCCGAAGCGCGTGCGGTGGCGCTGGTGCGCGATCTGGTCAACACCCCCGCCGAGGACATGGGGCCTGCCGCGCTGGAGGCCGAGGCCGAACGCATCGCCAAGGCCCACGGCGCGAGCACCGAGGTTGTGCGCGGCGACCGGCTCGAAAAAGAGTTTCCGATGGTCCACGCGGTCGGCCGTGCAGCAGAGCGCAAGCACGCCCCGCGCCTGATCGAGCTGAACTGGGGCGACGATGCCCATCCGCGCGTCGCCATTGTCGGCAAGGGCGTGTGTTTCGATTCGGGCGGGCTCGATGTGAAGTCGTCGGCGGGCATGCTGCTGATGAAGAAGGATATGGGCGGCGCGGCCCATGCCCTCGCCTTGTCCGAATGGATCATGCAGGCCGGCCTTAAGGTGCGCCTGCAATGCCTGGTCCCCGCGGTCGAGAACGCGATTTCTGGCAATTCCTTCCGCCCCGGCGATATCCTTGCCAGCCGCAAGGGCCTGTCGGTGGAGATCGGCAACACCGATGCCGAAGGACGGCTGGTGCTGGCCGACGCGCTGGCGCTGGCGAGCGAGGGCGCGCCCGAACTGGTGATCGACTTCGCCACGCTGACCGGCGCGGCGCGCGTGGCGCTGGGGCCAGACCTGCCCGCCCTGTTCACCCGCGAAGATTCCACCGCCGAAGCGTTGCTTGCCGCCGGGAAAGACCACGACGATGCGGTCTGGCGTCTGCCGCTACACGATCCCTATGGCGAGTGGCTAAAGTCGCCCATCGCCGATCTCACCAACAGCCCTAACAATCCCTATGCCGGGGCGAGCGTGGCCGCGCTATTCCTCGATCGATTCGTCGGCGACAAGGATGATGGTGCCCCGATCGACTGGGCCCATTTCGATACCTTCGCCTGGCGTCCGGCGGCCAAACCCGGTCGGCCCAAGGGCGGCGAGGCTCTCGGCCTCAGAGCGGCCTTTCACATGTTGCGCCAACGCTTCGGTTAACACCCCTTCGCCGCGCGGCCTTGCCCCATGGGGCCGCGCCGTCTAAGCGCAGCCGCTTGTAGCCAGTATTTACGGATAACCGGCGCTTGAGCCAGAACGAAAACACCCAGCCTTCCACGCACGTACAGGGCCCGTTTGCATTGTCCGGTCCGGTTGTCCGGCCGCAGGGCCACGACTTGCCGCTGCGCGGCGACCTCGCGCACATCGGCCTCGCGGGCACGCATTTCGTGCCGCACTATGCGGTTCCGCAGCCGCGCGCCGTCATGCCCGGCGGCGCCACCTTGCGCGTGGCTCCGTCGGAAAATGCCGAGGAACTGTGCGTGCTGATGGAAGGCGACAGCTTCGAACTGCTCGACATCACCGGAAGCTGGGCCTGGGGTTGTCTCTCGCTCGAAGGCCCGGTGGGCTATGTCCATATCGACCGGCTTGAGCCGGCCACGGCAGGCTGAGGAACACAATGGCACATAATGTCTTCATCGACGGCGGCGCCGGGACCACCGGCCTCGAAATCGCGGACCGGCTGGCCGGGCGCGACGACTTCGAGCTGATCCGCCTCAGCGAGGCCGAGCGCAAGGACGCGGACTGCCGCAAGACCGCGCTCAACTTCGCCGATTTCGTTATCCTGTGCCTGCCCGACGATGCCGCGCGCGAAGCCGTGGCGATGATCTCGCCCGACAGCGACACCCGCGTGATCGACGCCTCGACCGCCCATCGCACCGCGCCCGGCTGGATTTATGGATTCCCCGAGATCGTTGGCCGCGAAGTGGTGGCCGGGGCCAAGCAGGTGTCGAACCCCGGTTGCTATTCCACCGGCTTTATCGCGCTGATCACGCCCCTGATCCGCGAGCGTCTGCTGCCGCGCGAATGGCCCTATACGGTCAACGCGGTGTCGGGCTATTCGGGCGGCGGCAAGGGCCTGATCGCACGTTACGAGGAAGAGACCGATCTCGCCTTCCGCACCTATGGCCTCACCCTCGCGCATAAGCACCTGGCCGAGATGCAGGCCCGCACGGGGCTCGAATATCCGCCTGTCTTCGCGCCCTCGGTCGTTCCTGCCTATCGCGGCATGGTGGTCGAAGTTCCGCTGCCGATCGAGGCCATGCGCAAGTCCGCCCCGCCCGCTGAGCTACGCGCCTGCCTCGCCAAGGCCTATGACGGGACGCGCACGATCACGGTCCACGATGAATGCCCCGATGAGCTGGTGCTGCGCGCCGATGCGCCGCCGTCTGACCGGATTGATATCTACGTCTGCGCCGATGCCGAGGGCAAGACCGCGCGCCTGATCGCCGTGCTCGACAATCTCGGCAAAGGTGCCAGCGGCGCCGCCGTACAGTCGCTCAACCTCATGGCCGGCTGCGACGAATATGCCGGGCTGCGCCTCTGACCGGGCTGCCTGCTAATGCGGCAATGCCTGCACAACAATTAGGCAGCACCTTGCCACTCGGGCACGAAACGGCGTTTCGCGTGCGCGCGGCGGCGCTTTGCAAATGCCGCAAATCCGCCCTTTCGCTCTTCCCGATGATTGTCTAATCCAGTGCCACACACCTTGGCACGATTCTTGTTAATACCTTGATGTGATTGCCGGGGAAGCGGCACCATCGGCGTTCCGGGAACAGACCGGGCGTCGGATAGAACGGCAGGGGTAAAGTGAAGAAAATCGAAGCCATCATCAAACCGTTCAAGCTTGATGAAGTGAAGGATGCGCTGCACGAAGTAGGCGTATCGGGTATCACCGTTACCGAGGCCAAGGGGTTCGGCCGCCAGAAGGGCCACACCGAGCTCTATCGCGGCGCCGAATATGTGGTCGATTTCCTGCCCAAGGTGAAGCTCGAGGTCATCGTTGCCGATGGCCAGGCCGAAGCCGTGGTCGATGCCATCGCAGGTGCCGCCAAAACGGGCCGCATCGGTGACGGCAAGATTTTCGTGTCCGACATCCAGAGCGCCGTCCGCATCCGCACCGGTGAGCAGGACGAAGCCGCCATCTAGGCGGCACTGCGTAATCCATTGCGGGCCGCAATGGCCCGCCTCCAATTCACGCCAAACACTCCATAAGGAAGGATTATTATGGCTACTCCGGCTGATATCGTGAAGCGCATCAAGGAAGAGGAGATCGAGTGGGTCGATCTTCGCTTCACCGATCCCAAGGGCAAGTGGCAGCACCTCCAGATGTGCGCCGGCGTCATCGACGAGGACGCGCTGGAAGAAGGCCTGATGTTCGACGGTTCGTCGATCGCCGGTTGGAAGGCCATCAACGAATCCGACATGATCCTGAAGCCCGACTGTGACGCGGTCTACATCGACCCGTTCAGCGCCACGCCGATGATCTCGATCAACTGCGACATCGTCGAGCCTTCGGACGGCGAGCTGTATAGCCGCGACCCGCGCTCGACCGCCAAGCGCGCCGAAGCCTACCTGAAGACCACCGGCATCGGTGACACCGTCTTCGTCGGCCCCGAGCCCGAGTTCTTCATGTTCGACGACGTGCGCTTCGAGGACGGCTATGCCGGCTCGGGCTTCCAGATCGACGACGTCGAGCTGCCCACCAACACCGCCACCGAGATGGAAGGCGGCAACATGGGCCACCGTCCGCGCGCCAAGGGCGGGTACTTCCCCGTCGCGCCGGTCGACAGCTGCATGGACATCCGTGCCGAGATGGTTTCGACCATGCTCGAAATGGGCCTGCCGATGGACAAGCACCACCACGAGGTGGCCGCTGCCCAGCACGAGCTTGGCATCACCTTCGGCACGCTCACCGAAACCGCCGACCGCGTGCAGGTTTACAAGTACGTCGTGCATCAGGTCGCCCATGCCTATGGCAAGACCGCGACCTTTATGCCGAAGCCGATCAAGGAAGATAACGGCTCGGGCATGCACACCCACATGTCGATCTGGAAGGATGGCAAGCCGACCTTCGCCGGCAACGAATATGCCGGTCTGTCGGAAACCTGCCTCTATTTCATCGGCGGCGTGATCAAGCACGCGAAGGCCTGCAACGCTTTCACCAACCCGACCACCAACAGCTACAAGCGGCTGGTGCCGGGCTTCGAAGCCCCCGTTCTGCTGGCTTACTCGGCCCGCAACCGTTCGGCCTCGTGCCGCATTCCCTATGGCTCGGGCGAGAAGGCGAAGCGCGTAGAGTTCCGCTTCCCCGATCCGCTGGCGAACCCGTACCTCGCCTTCTCGGCGCTGCTGATGGCGGGCCTCGACGGCATCGAGAACAAGATCCACCCCGGCGATTCGGCCGACAAGGATCTGTACGACCTGCCGCCCGAAGAGCTGGCCGAGATCCCGACCGTCTGCGGCTCGCTGCGCGAAGCTCTGGAATCGCTCGAAGCCGATCACGAGTTCCTGCTGAAGGGCGACGTGTTCACCAAGGACCAGATCGACGCTTACATGGAGCTGAAGTGGCCCGAGGTCTATCGCACCGAGCAGACCCCTGCCCCGGTCGAATACGACATGTATTATAGCGGCTGATTTGCTGCTTACCGCTCCGCTGCTTGAAGGCAGCGTGGCGCAAAATTCGGGCCGCTCGGGAAACCGGGCGGCCCTTTTGTTTGCGCACTTTCCTACACGCGTTGGAAATGCCTAACCGGGGAAGCGATTCGTTTTGCCGGAGCGCTTACCTATGAACCGCACACCCATTTTCGCCGCCGTCCGCCACCTGCTCGCCCGCCCTTTGATAGAGGCGGATGTCCGCGCGCTCGACACCGCTATCGACGCGGCGCTGGAGCTTCCATCCCCGCTCGCTGTCGGCCCACAGGGCGTGGCGCTAGTCCGCCGGTTCGAGGGGCTGGCGAAGGTGCGGGCCGATGGCATGGTGGAGGCCTACCCCGATCCAGGCACGGGCGGCGATCCCTGGACTATCGGCTGGGGCGCGACCGGGCCGGGGATCGGCCCCGGCACCGTCTGGACCCGCGCCCAATGCGATGCGCGGCTGGAGGCCGATCTTGCGCGCCACGCCGAGGAGGTCGCCGAGGCTATCGGCGATGCCCCCACAAGCCAGCAGCAGTTCGATGCGCTGGTCTCATTTCACTACAACACCGGCGCGATTGCGCGAGCGACGCTGACCAGACGGCATATCGCGGGGGATTATGAGGGCGCGGCAGAAGAGTTTTCGCGCTGGGTCTATGCTGGGAGGAAGGTGATGCGCGGGCTGGTGCGGCGGCGGGAGGCTGAGGCGGGGCTATATGGTGGGCGGGATTGACGGTTGGAAGTAGTCATTCGCACCTCGCAACGACAGCTGCGCGCCATTTCTGGAGGCTCCCATTGCATTGTCATGCGGTTAAAAGCGAAGGTGTTCCGCCATTGGCCCTCGCTCGCTTCAAAATTACTCTAACGTGCTTTTCCGTTGGCTTGATCGGCGGCTAGGTGCTTCACATGCTGGACCTTGAGCGTCGCGTGAAAGGAATTGTCTTCCCAACTTATCGTCACCCAGCTCACCGACTTGGGATGCTGAATTTCTATGCGTCCGGGTCGATATCTAGCCCTTCCTAAAAGCGGGTACTTTTCAAGGTCCACTTGCTCCAGCAGCAGTACGAAAATGAACCCAAGGATGCTTACTTGAAGTGCAACGATCTCATCTCTGCACTCAGCTGTCTCGACCCAAGGAACAAGCTGGAACCGAGAGTGGTTTACCATTAGATCACCCTCGTTCATCACGCAGTAAAGCCCCGCGCCTTCAGGCCAAGCTGTGGGATCATCCAGCATATCGACCAACGAGATATCTTTGGCGAACGCGCCCGAGAGGCGTTTCTCGTTGTGTACTAGGTTACCCGATACCGCGAGTGCCTTGGCGGTTTTGAGCAGCCAACGTTCTATATCGTGGCCCGACACGAGCACATGGCGAGGTTCCCCAACATCACTGTCTAGGAAGATTTTTAGGGCACGAAAGAGTTGTTTTGCAGCTTCATCGATAGGAGCAAGCGAACTGTTGTGCTTCGTACAAAGACAATTGGCGCGCAGACTTTTCTTACTTAGGATTTTCTCCTCGCCTTTGGCCAGCCACGGCACCCCGGATATAGAAAACCCTCCTTCCCCTTGGAGAACTTCAATAACGGATTCCGAGATTAGATGCTCACCTGATATTGGCGCCACGCACGATCCAAGTTCACGCATATAACAGCGCTCGACGGTTTCCACCGCTGGCAGATCGCGGAGACCAAGTGATGCGGATGGTCGGTGCCAGCTTCGGCCGTCAAAGCAACACTGCTGCGCAATGTTTGTGGAACCACACGGGCATGGTGCTTGGAGTACGGCCTGCCTTCTGCGTCTTGCTTCCCCCACATTGCCTCCTCGCACCCCCACGGCGGAAAATGGGACTTGCGGTTTAGTTACGTATCAACGCTTCCCAGTCCTGTCGCCTTTTGGAGTGGCCGCTAAACTTCACTCCCTCCCCAGAATCTGCCTTACAAAATCCGCGGCGCAAACCAGAATTTCCGTGCCGGAAGCAGACAACCCGCCCCAACCTCAAACCTTCACAACCCGCCGCGTCAGCTCCGAGCTTCCATCCTTGCTCGCCCCCGCAGGCGCAGGCCCAGCCGATCCGTCACCGCTCACCACACGCGCAATCTGGCGGTCCTGCTCCTCGTCGCTCATCCGCTGCCAGCCCTCGGGGCCAAGCTTGTCGAGCGGGCGATAGCGCACCTTGTACTGCATCCGCTCCGAGCCCTCGACCCAGTAGCCGAGGTACACGAACGGCAGCCCTTCGGCCGCCGCGCGGCGGATGTGGTCGAGGATCACGAAGGTGCCCAGCCCCGAGCGCTCGGTCTCAGGGTCGTAGAAGCTGTAGATCATCGACAGGCCATCGCCCTGACGATCGGTCAGGCAGGCTGCGACCAGCTTGCCCGGTCCGCCATCTTCGCGCGGCTCGCGATATTCGATCACCACCGTGTTGACCGAGGTGTGCTCGACCATGTCGGCATAGTCGATCTCGTCCATCGCGGCCATGCCACCGTCGGGGTGGCGGTGCGAGAGATAGCCTTGCAACAAGGCGAACTGCTCCGCCGTCGCCCAGGGGCGGCATTCGCTCACCACCAGATCCTTGTTGCGCCTCTCGGTCCGCTTCTGCGAGCTGGAGGGGCGGAACTCATCCGCCACCACGCGCACCGAAACGCAGGCGCGGCAATCGGCGCAACTGGGGCGATAGGCGACGTTCTGGCTACGCCGGAAGCCGATCCGCGACAGCGCATCGTTCAGCGCATCGGAATGCGGGCTGTTCAGCTCGGTGAAGACCTTGCGCTCGGTCTTGCCCGGCAGATAGGGGCACGGCGCAGGGCTCGTCACGAAAAAACGGGGGAAGCGCACGGGTGCGGTCACTGTGAGGCGATCCTCTCATCATGGCAGCGGCTGGCGCCTGGCAGCGCCGATAGACCGGACCATGCCGAGGGGAATCGCCCGGTTAAAGTATATTAACCATCTTATACCCGCTGCGCAGCGTTAATTTGCCCCCTCACCGGGCCGGACAATCAGGGTTGCCCCGTTCCGGGTCAGTTCAGCTCGACATGACTAACCGTGTAGCCCTCTGCCGTCAGCCGCGCGACCAGCGCCTCGAGCTGCACGCTGTCACGCGCCTCGCACTCGATATCGGTGACGAGGCCCTTGGCAGGCAGATTGGTGAAAATCCGCTGGTGTGATATTTCGAGGATGTTGACGTTGGCCTCGGCAAACTCGTGCATCACCTTCATCAGCGAGCCGGGCCGATCCTGCAACGTGATCCGCAGCCGCGCCAAGCGGCCCGAGCGGGCAAGATCGCGCAGCAGCACGTTGGCGAGCAGGCGGGTGTCGATATTGCCGCCGCACAGCACCAGGCCGATATTGCGCCCTGCAAACCGGTCCTTGTTGGCCAGCACCGCGGCAAGCCCCGCCGCGCCGGCCCCTTCGACCACAGTCTTCTCGATCTGCAACAGGAGCGCCACCGCCGTTTCGAGGTGCGGTTCGTCGACCAGCACGATGTCGTCGACCAGCTGGGCCACCACCTTGCGGGTGAACTGCCCTGGCTCCTTTACCGCGATGCCCTCTGCCAGCGAATCGCCGCCGATCGGCATCTCCTTGCCCTTGGTGCAGGCATACATGCTGGGATATAGCCGCGCCTGGACGCCTACGACTTCGATCGCGCGGTCTTCCTGCTCGGCCAGCGCCTTGGCCACGGTAGCCATGCCCGAGATCAGCCCGCCGCCGCCGATGGGCACCACCAGCGTATCGATCTCGGGCGCGTCGGCGAACATTTCGAGCGCCACGGTGCCCTGCCCCGCCGCCACATCCGGATCGTCGAACGGATGGACGAAGGTGAGGCCCAGTTCAGCTTCCAGCTTGCGCGCATGGGCATAGGCCTCGTCGAAGTTCTCGCCTTCGAGCAAGACCTTGCCGCCCACGCTTTCGGTCTGCATCACCTTCACCGTGGGCGTGGTGCGCGGCATCACGATGGTGACGGGCACGCCAAGCCGGGTTCCGTGATACGACAGGCCCTGTGAGTGGTTGCCCGCCGAGGCGGTGATCACCCCACGCTTCAGGTCGGCCGGGTCGAGCTGCAACAGCTTGTTGAGCGCGCCGCGCTCCTTGTAGGCAGCGGTGAACTGCTGGTTCTCGAACTTGAGCCAGATGTTCGCGCCAGTCATCTGCGACAGCGTTTTAGAGAAGAGCGTGGGCGTATGGACCACCGCGTCGCCAATCCGGGCGGCAGCATCGCGGATCGTATCGATGGTCAGGGCGTTGTCGGTGGCGCTATCGGTCATGCCGGAGCGCCTAGACCGAAATGGCAGACAAAGGAAATAGGTGAGCGCATGGAGCAAGGCAAAGATTGCGCATCGGGGCGAAGCGCGGCAGGGCTAGGCGCATGAGCAAAGTCGCCTTTCTGGGCCTTGGCGTGATGGGCGCGCCGATGGCAGCCCACCTCGCCCGCGCCGGCCATCAGGTCACCGTTTACAACCGCACCAATACCCGCGCCCAGGCGTGGCAGGCCAAGCTGGCCAACGAAGGCTTTGCCGCCAGCGTCGCAGCAACGCCTGCCGAAGCAGCCGAAGGGCAGGACGTGGTGCTCGCCTGCCTCGGCAACGACAGCGACCTCGCCGCCGTGATGCTGGGCGAGGACGGGGCGCTGAAGACGATGCGAGAGGGCGCATTGTTCGTCGACCACACAACCGTTTCGCCCGCCATCGCGCGCACCATTGCGCAGGAGGCGGAAAGCTGCGGCGTGCTCGCCCTCGATGCGCCGGTGTCCGGCGGACAGGCCGGGGCCGAGAACGGCAAGCTCTCGATCATGTGCGGCGGCTCCGACGCGGCGATGGCCGCCGCGCGCCCCGTGATCGAGGCCTATGCCGCGCGCATCGTCCATGTGGGCGCAGCGGGCGCGGGGCAGGCGACCAAGGCGGTCAACCAGGTGTGCATCGCGGGCGTGCTGGCTGGCCTGTCGGAAGGTGTGCGGCTGGCGCAGGCCGAGGGGCTGGCGATGGACAAGGTGCTCGAAGCCATCGCGGGCGGCGCGGCGCAGAGCTGGCAGATGGAAAACCGCTGGCCGACGATGGCCGCTGGCGAGTTCGACTTCGGCTTCGCGATCGACTGGATGCGCAAGGATCTCGCCATCGCACTGGCCGAGGCGAAGGACGCGGGCCTGTCGCTGCCAATCACCGCACTGGTCGACCAGTTCTATGCGCAGGTGCAGGCCCAAGGCGGCGCGCGGCAGGATACCTCCGCACTGATCCGCCACCTGCCCGAGGTCTCGCAATGAAGCGCCTGCTGCTGGCCGGGGCGGCCCTTGCCCTTGCCCCTTCGCCTGCCCTCGCCGATACGCTGTTCGAAAATGTCGACGGCATTTCCATCACGCCCGATGGCAAGGTTGACCGCTTCGCCGCGATGGTGGTCGACGACGAAGGCCGGATCACCGAACTGCTGGACTTCGGCGACGGGCCTGAGGGCGAGATCGACTATCTCGAAGACATGAAAGGTGCGCATGTCGTGCCCGGCTTCGTCGATAGCCATGCCCATGTGATGGCGCTCGGTCTCGGCACGATGACGCTCGACCTGTCGCAGACGCGCTCGCTTGAAGAGGCATTGGCGCTGATCGCGGACTATGCCGCCAAGTATCCCGAGCGTCCGTGGTTGCTCGGGCACGGCTGGAATCAGGAGCAATGGGGCCTCGGTCGCTTCCCCACCGCCGCCGAACTCGATGCCGTGGTGGGCGACCGACCGGTCTGGCTGAGCCGGATCGACGGCCACGCCGGTTGGGCGAACTCGGCTGCGCTGGCCGCCGCCGAGATCACCGCCGAGACGCGCGATCCTGTGGGCGGGCGCATCCTTCGCATCGGCAATGGCCGCGAGCCTGCCGGTGTGCTGATCGACGCCGCGATGGCTCCGGTCGACGCCGCCGTGCCGCCGCCACTGCCCGAAGACCGCGAGCAGGCGCTGTTCGCGGCTCAGAAAATCTTCTTCGAACATGGCATTACCGCAGTCGCCGACATGGGCACGAGCCTGGCCGACTGGATGAGCTATCGCCGTGCGGGCGATGCCGGCTGGTTGCAGATGCGGATCATGGCCTATGCTGGCGATCTCGGCGAGATGCTGCTGATCGGCGGGACCGGGCCGACGCTGTGGCTCTATGACGACAAGCTGCGCATGGGCGGGATCAAGGTCTGGCTCGATGGCGCGCTCGGTTCGCGCGGGGCGCGGCTGAAGACTGCCTATGCCGACGATCCGGCCAATCTCGGGATCGACGTGACCAGCGGCACGCAGCTGCGCAACATCATGAGCCGCGCCTCGCTCGACGAGTTTCAGGTCGCGATCCACGCCATCGGCGATGCCGCGAATGCCGAGGCGCTGGCCGCCATCGACGAGCTCGCCGCCGAATATCCGGGCGAGCGGCGCTGGCGCATCGAGCATGCGCAGATCGTCGACCCGGCGGACATTGCCCGGTTCGGGAAGCATGACGTGATCGCCTCGATGCAGCCGGTGCATATGACCTCCGATCGGCTGATGGCCGAAGCGCGACTCGGCCCGGACCGGCTGGCGGGCGCCTATGCCTGGCGCGCGATTTCCGAGGCGGGCGCGCTGCTCGCCTTCGGCAGCGCTTCGCCGGTCGAGCCGGTCGACGTGCTGGCGGGCCTTGCCACGGCCATCTCGCGGCAGGATGCAGCAGGCGAACCGGCTGGCGGCTGGATGCCTGAACAGCGCCTCAGCCGCGAGCAGGCCTTGGCCGCCTACACCGCAGCCGGGGCCTATGCCGGATATGCCGAGGGCCGCTTCGGCAGCCTGCAGGTGGGCGAACGCGCCGACTTCGTTGTGCTCGACAACGACCCGCTGCTGACCTCGCCCGAACAGCTACGCAACACCCGCGTGTTGCAGACCTGGGTGGCCGGGCGGCGCGTGTTCCCGGCACAGTAAATTACTGAAGGTCGCGGTCGCCGAATTCGGGGGCCGGTTGTTCGGCGCTCGCGGCTGGCTCAGCCTCGGGCTCCTCGTCATCCTCGGCCACGCGCTTTCTCTCGACCAGCCGCATCAGCAGCAGCGAGCCTTCGAACAGGACCAGCAGAGGCACCGCCAGCAACAGCTGCGAACCAGGATCGGGCGGCGTGATGATCGCTGCCAGCGCAAACACTGCCACGATCACATAGCGCCGTGCCTTGGCCAGCTGCGCGCGCTCGAGAATGCCCGCCGTGTGCAGCAGCATCAGCAGCACCGGCATCAGGAAGCTCGCCCCGAAGGCGAGGATGAACTGCATAACCAGCGACAGGTATTCGTTTGCGCTCGGCAGCGCCTCGATCTTCATGCCGCCTGCCTCGCCCTCGAAGCCGAGGAACCAGGTGAAAGCCGTGGGCATCACCACGTAATAAGCCAGCGCCGCGCCCATGATGAACAGCACCGGAGTGGCGATGAGGAAGGGCAGGAAAGCCCGCTTCTCGCGCGCATAGAGCCCCGGCGCAACGAAGGCCCACAGCTGGTTGGCGATCACCGGGAAGCTGAGGCAGAACCCGGCGAACACCGCCACCTTCAGCTCCACGAAGAACACCTCGTATAGCTTGGTGAAGATCAGCTGGCCCTCACCTTCGGGGAAGGCATCCTTCAACGGCTGGATCAGGAAGCCGAGGATCGGATCGGCGAAGTAGAAGCAGATGGCAAAGGCGATGCAGAAGGCGACCAGCGCACGCACCAGCCGTCCGCGCAGCTCGATCAGGTGTTCGAGCAGCGGGGCCTGCGTATCGTCGAGATCCTTGAGCGAGAATGCCATGGTCAGGCCTGATTGCCCGGCTTGGCGGTGCTGTCGGTGGTGGGATCAGGAGCAGAGGCTGGCGCGGGAGCGGGCGCAGGCTCGACTGGCTCGACTGGCTTGGCGCTTTCCGCCGAGGCCGGTGCTGGCGTTGCCGCAGGCGGCGGATAGGCTCCGGTCGGCTCCATCTCCTTGGGGCCACCTTGCGGATGCTCACGCATGATGCGGGCGTTCTGCTCTTTCCACTTCTTCTCCATATCCTCCAGCTCGGCCTCGCGCACCATGGCGTCGATCCCGCTGCGGAAATGGCTGGAAAGCTTGCGCATCTTGCCGATCCACCGGCCCGCCGTGCGCATGGCAAGCGGCAGGTCCTTGGGGCCGATCACAATCACCGCCACAATGACGATGACGAGCAGTTCTGCAGCACCGATGTCGAACATATCAGCGGACCTTCATGCCGCTTCGCCAATCAGGAAGCGGTCTTGTCGGTCGCCTTGGCGCTGTCGACCGGTTCCCCGGCGCTATCGGCGGAAGGTGCGCCGATCTGGCCGGCGGGCTTTTCAGCCGGTTTGCCGGCGTCGACGTCTTCGCTCATGCCCTTCTTGAAGCTGGAAATGCCCTTGCCGAAATCCCCCATCATTTCGGAAATGCGGCCACGCCCGAACAGGACGAGCACGACAACGGCGATGATGGCAATCTGCCAGACACTAAGACCCATGACACAACTCTTCGGTTAGAGGACTGGGCCTTCTATAGAGGGGCGAAAGCGGCATGGCCAGCGCCGCAAGCGCTCAGGATGAAGAATCCTCGCGCTCGTCGGGCTCGTCATCGCCCTGCTCGTCCGCAGCCATCATCTCGTCATAAGCTTCATCAACCGGATCAAGCAGGCCCGCCGCCTTCAACTCGTCGATACCGGGCAGATCGCGGCGGCTGGCGAGGCCAAAATGGCTGAGAAACTCGGGTGTGGTGGCATAGATCAGCGGACGGCCCGGCACCTCGCGCCGCCCCACCGAGCGCACCCAGCCCGCCTCCATCAGCACGTCGAGCGTGCCCGACGAGGTCTGCACCCCGCGGATCGCCTCGATCTCGGCCCGGCTGACCGGCTCATGATAGGCTACGATGGCGAGCAATTCGGTCGCCGCGCGACTCAGGCGGCGGACCTGTTCGCGCTCACGCCGCAGGAGATGAGCGAGATCGGGCGCGGTCTGGAACTGCCAGCGCCCGCCGCGCTCGACCAGCCGCACCCCGCGCTGCGCATAGTGCTCGGTCAGCTCGGCCAGCGCCGCGCCAACCTCGGCCCCTTCGAGGTGAGTCGCGATCTGGTCCTTGGTCATGGGCTCTTCCGCCGCAAACAGGCAGGCCTCCACCGCGCGCACGAGATCGTCGGGGGCACTGTCCTCGCTCATGAGGCCATCCGCCGCAGATGAAGCGGGCCGTAGGTTTCTTCCTGCCGCAGTTCGGCCTGCCCGGTGCGCGCCAGCTCCAGCGCGGCGACAAAGCTGGAGGCGAGCGCCGAACGCTTGAGGCGCGGATCGGCATGGGCAGGCAGGAAGCTGCGCAGTTCAAGCCAGTCACGCGTCACGCCGAGCATCGCCGCCACCCGGTCGATTGCCGCTTCGAGGCTCATCACCGGACGCTCGCGCACCATGTGGACCACCGGCTCGTTGCGCAGCTTGACCTGGCCATAGGCGTTGATGAGGTCGTACCAGTCGCAGGTCCAGGCGCTCTTGGTGAGCACGCGCAGGCCTTCGGGCGCACCGCACGCGAACACGTCGCGGCCCAGCCGGTCGCCCGCCATCAGCCTTGCTGCCGCCTCGCGCATCGCGCCCAGCCGTTGTAGGCGCAGTTGCAGGCGCAGCGCCAGTTCCTCGGGACTCGGGTCTTCCTGCTCCTCGCGCGGGAGCAACAGCGCGCTCTTGAGGTAGGCCAGCCACGAAGCCATCACGAGATAGTCGGCAGCGATCTCCAGCTTCAGCGCTTCGGCCTGCTCGATATAGGCGATGTACTGATCGACCAGTTCGAGGATCGAGATTGCCTTCAGGTCGACTTTCTGCCGCCGGGCCAGATCAAGCAGCAGGTCGAGCGGACCTTCCCAGCCATCGAGTTCGAGGTAGAGTGCGTCCTCGTTTTGGGCAGGTGCTGCGACGGCAGGGCCTGCCCAGTCGCCATCGGCTGGCGCGGCGGTAGCGGCGCCCTCTTCGCTCACGCGTTCGCCTCGACCAGCCCTAACAGACTGTCGCGCTTGGCCAGAAGCTCATGCCGTCGCGCGAAGTCGGGCGCTTGCGGCACGGCCAGCGCCGCATCAAGCCGCTCTCGCGCAGCCTCTGTGATCGCGGGCAAACGTTCGGCAATGCCGGTCATATCGTCCAGCTTGGCCCAGCAGTTGAGCACCAGATCGCAGCCCGCCGTAATCGCACGCTCGGCGCGTTCGGGCACGCTGCCAGACAGCGCCTCCATGTCGATATCATCGGTGAGCAGCAGGCCGCCAAAGCCGATCTCGCCGCGAATGATCTCGTCGATCACCGTGGGCGAGAGCGTGGCAGGGTTTTCGGCGTCCCACGCCATATACCGGATATGGGCCGACATCGCGATCGGCGCATCGGCGAGGCGGCGGAACGGCGCGAGATCGGTTTCCAGCTCCTCGGCGCTCGCCTCCACCACCGGCAGATCCTTGTGGCTGTCGACCATCGCGCGGCCATGGCCAGGCATGTGCTTCACGCACCCCGTCACCCCGCCACGCGCGAGCCCATCGAGAATGGCACGACCAAGCGCTGCGACGCGCAGCGGCTCGCTGCCCAACGCGCGGTCGCCGATAACATCGTGCGCGCCCTCTTGCCGAACGTCGAGCAAGGGCAGGTAGTCGACCGTGATGCCGACCTCGGCCAGATCAAGCGCCAGTGCCTCGGCATTGGCGCGCGCGGCCTCTATCGCGCTGGCGGGGGCCAACTCGTAAAGCTCGGCAAAGCGCGAACCGGGCGGAAACGCAGCCCAGACCGGCGGCTTCATCCGCGAAACGCGCCCCCCTTCCTGATCGATGGAAATCAGCAGGCGCTCGCGGCCGTGAAGGCTGCGCAGCTCCTCGGTGAGAGCGCGCAGTTGCTCGCGGTTTTCGACGTTGCGACCAAACAGGATATAGCCCGCCGGGTCACAATCGCGGAAGAAAGCGCGCTCGTCATCGGTCAGGGACAGACCGGAACAGCCGAAAATCGCCGGGATCATGCCGCCAGCTTACGCACAAAAGCGCTGCTTTGGGCAAGAGGACAGCCAGTGCGGGCGGGGAAAACTCTCCGCCCGCTGCCTGCTTATCGCTTCACCTGACAGTCGCCGCCAGCGGCGCGAACCGACCGGCAGACCTCCTCGGCAGCCGAGGCCGAGCCCGCCAGAGCCTGCAAGCGGTACACCGTCGCCCCATCGACCACCGCTTCCTGAATGCGGTGGTTGAGGCCACTCAGCGCTTCATAACGGCCCCGAACCTCGTTCCAGCCTTGCTCGGCGCGGGCGCGGCTGGAATAGGCAGCAACCTGGATCGGCACGCCGCTGGCGCTGCTCGTAGAAGCGCTGGCCGAAGGCGTCGGGCTCGGCTCGGGGCTGGCCCCCGCTTCGCTCTGCGTGCGGTCGATGCTTGGTGTGGGGGTGCTATCGCTCGCAAGCTGCGAATCGCGGCTCTGCCCCTCGCCCACCTCGAAGCTCATGTCGCCGGTGCCGGCAACCTCGGTGCCGCCGGGATCGTCGGGCGCGGTGCGATAGGGTTCCTCAGGGGCTTCGATCGTGCTGCCTTCGGCCTGCAACTCGCCATCCTCGGCGGGCTGCGACAGGAACCAAAGCAGCGCGAGCAGGCCAAGCAATGCGGCCAGCGCCACCACCACGAGCGCCACCAGCCGACCGACATCGACCCCGCCCTCGTTTTGGTCTTCATCCGATTCAAGCCACGGCAGCCGCTCGTCCATATCGGAGAGCATCACCGGCTCTTCGGGCAGGTCCTCTTCCTCGTCGGAATGCCGCAATGACTGTTCGGGCAGCTGATCCTGCGTGATTGCACGCGCGTCGATGTTGTCATCGTCGCTGCCAGCCACATCATCGGGAATTGCGTCCCCGTTGCGATCATCGCCACCCGTCTGCATTGCCTACAACTCCTCGACCGCCTCGACCCCCAATATTGCGAGACCGTTGCGAATAACTTGCCCGATCTGTTGGGCGAGGAAAAGTCTTGCCCCGGAAATGGTTAATTTCTGTGCAACAATGATACGTTTTTGCGGATCGTCGTTGCCCATGTTCCACCAGCCGTGGAGCGCCCCGGCCAGTTCGTAGAGGTAAAACGCGATCCGGTGCGGCTCGCGCGCACGCGCTGCCGCCTCGACCTCGCGCGGGAACTGCGCGGCCAGCTTGATCAGCGCCAGCTCGTCCTCGCCCAGCAGCTCGGCCTGATCGGGCAGCGGCTCCACGCCCTCTTCCGCCGCGCGGCGCAGGATCGAGCATATCCGGGCATGGGCATACTGGACGTAGAAAACCGGGTTGTCCTTGCTGGTCTCGACCACCTTGACGAAGTCGAAGTCCATCTGCGCATCGGGCTTGCGGGTCAGCATGGAGAAGCGGACCACGTCCTTGCCGACCTCATCCACCATATCGGCAATGGTGACGAAGTTACCGGAACGCTTAGACATTTTCGCCGGTTCGCCATCGCGCAGCAGCTGCACCATCTGCACCAGCTTCACGTCGAACGGGATCACCTTGCCCTCGCCCTCGGCGAGCGCGGCAACGGCAGCCTTGATCCGCTTGACGGTGCCGGCGTGGTCGGCGCCCCAGATGTCGATCAGCGCGTCGGCGCTTTCGGCCTTCTGCATGTGGTAGGCGAGGTCGGCCCCGAAGTAGGTCCACTTGCCGTCGCTCTTCTTGATCGGACGATCCTGATCGTCACCGAACTTGGTGCTGCGGAACAGCGGCAGCTCGACCGGCTCCCAGTCTTCGGGCGGGGCCTTGCCCTTGGGAGCTTCGAGCACGCCATCGTAAACGAGGTCATGTTCGCGCAGCCATGCTTCGGCCTGCTCGGGCTTGCCCGCCGCCTGCAATTCGGCCTCCGACGAGAACACATCGTGCTGAATGCCAAGCATGGCGAGGTCCGCGCGGATCTGGTCCATCATCGCGGCGACCGCCTTGCCGCGGAACAGCAGCAGCCATTCGCTTTCGGGCGCTTCGCGATATTTGTCGCCGAATTCCTCGGCCAGCAGCTTGCCGATAGGCTTCAGGTATTCGCCCGGATACATCCCCGCCGGAATCTCTCCGATATCCTCGCCGAGCGCCTCGCGATAGCGCAGGTGGGCCGAGCGGGCGAGCGTATCGACCTGGCTGCCCGCGTCGTTGACGTAATACTCCTTCGTTACCGCGTGGCCCGCATACTGGAGCAGGTTGGCGAGCGCATCGCCCACCACCGCGCCCCGGCAATGGCCCATGTGCATCGGCCCGGTCGGGTTGGCCGAGACATATTCGACGTTCACCCGCGTGCCCTCGCCCATGCCCGAGCGGCCATAGTCGGTGGCGAGCGAGGCGATGGCGGCCAGCTCTTCTTCCCAGGCCTTGCGATCGAGCCGCAGGTTGATGAAGCCCGGCCCGGCGATTTCATCCGAGACGATGGCTGGATCGCGGCTCAGGTGCTCGACGATCTTTTCGGCCAGCGCGCGAGGATTGGTGGCGGCGGGCTTGGCCAGCACCATCGCGGCATTGGTGGCAAGGTCGCCATGCGAGGGATCGCGTGGCGGCTCGACCGCGACATTGGCGCGGCTTACGCCAGCGGGCAGCACGCCCTCGGCCTCAAGCGCCGAGAGCACGGCATCGATACGGGCCGCAAAGGCGGCATAGAGCGTTTGAATATCCGACATGGCGCGCCGTTAGCCCAAGCGCGCGCCCATATCCAGCAGGCTTAGCGGCCAGCCCTTAACGCGTAGCGTTGTAGGCGAGTTGCTCTTCGGTCAGCTGGAAGCCGATCAGCAGCTCGAACGTGGCTTTCGCAACGGCAGCGCGCACGTCGGGTTCGGTCAGCGGATCGATCGCGGCGTCAGCTTCGCCCGCGCGGCGCTTGCGGGTGATCCGCTCGCGGATATCGGCGGGCAGGGTCGCCTCGGCGCGGTCGACCCAGGCCTCCGCGTTGCCGCTTGCCTGCGCGCGCGCCTGTCCGTCGGCGAAGCTCACCTGCACGGTGCCCACGCGCTTGGCCACGACATTGTCATTCCCGCGCACGACGGTGGAGAAATAGGGCAGCTCTACCGTACGCGCGCCTGCCGTATCCTCGCGGCTGGCGACGACATCGAAGGTGGCCGAAGTGAATACCTGGCCGCCATTCTCATCACAGGTGGAGCGGACATTCGTGATATAGGCAGTCACGTCCATGGCATCGAGCGTGCGCGCATCGGCGGGCGTGAAAGTGGTGATATCGCCGGTGTAGATCGGCACGCCGACAGCCGGGCAAGTCGAGCGCAGCGCGGTGATGCCCACGCCCTGCTCGATCACGATATCGCCCTCGCTCCTGCATCCGGCCAACGCCAAAAGTGTTGCCAAAGCGCCGGTGGCGATCATCCTCGGGTGCATCGAATATCCTCGTATATCTGGTGGCGGGTGCCCTAACCCTTTCGCAGCGCGGTCACAAGCGCTAGAGGCGCGGATATGAACGCCCCCTTTCCGAGCCAATCGCCTCAGGACGCAGCCAAGCTGCCGCTGACCGTGCTGATCGCCGCCCCGCGCGGTTTCTGCGCCGGGGTCGACCGCGCTATCGAGATCGTCGAGCGCGCACTTCAGCGCTATGGCGCGCCGGTCTATGTTCGCCACGAGATCGTCCATAACAAGTACGTGGTCGAAAACCTGCGGGCCAAGGGCGCGGTGTTCGTGGAGGAGCTGGACGAAGTGCCCGCCGATGGCCACGTGGTGTTCAGCGCGCACGGCGTGCCCAAGTCGGTCCCGGCCGAGGCCGAGCGGCGCGAGCTGACCTACCTTGATGCCACCTGCCCGCTGGTGAGCAAGGTCCACCGTCAGGCCGAACGCCAGATAGAGAAGGATCGGCATATCATTTTCATCGGCCACGAGGGCCATCCCGAGGTGATCGGCACCATGGGCCAGGTGGAGCCGGGGCAGATGACGCTGGTGGAAACGGTGAAGGACGTGGCCGCCCTGCCCTTCGCGCAGGATGTTCCGCTTGCCTATCTGAGCCAGACCACGCTTTCGGTCGACGATACCGCCGAGATCATCGCCGCGCTCGAAGCGCGCTATCCCGAGATAGCCGGGCCGAAGGCGGAAGACATCTGCTATGCCACCTCCAACCGGCAGGCCGCGGTCAAGCGGATCGCTCCGGCAAGCGATCTGGTGCTGGTGATCGGTGCGCCAAATTCATCCAACTCGCTGCGGCTGGTCGAGGTTGCCGAACGGTGTGGCACTCAGGCCAAGCTGATCCAGCGAGGCGATGAAATCGACCCCGCCTGGCTTGATGGTGTCGGCACAATCGGTGTCACCGCCGGGGCTTCGGCGCCCGAACGGCTGGTGCGCGAAGTGATCGAGCGGCTTGGCGAATGGCGCGCGGTGGAAGAGCGCACGCTCGTTTCCGCCGAGGAAAAGATGGTGTTCAAGCTCCCGCGCGAACTCGCCGACAGCGAATAGGACAAGCGCCTTGGCCGTTTACACGCAGCTCTCTGCCGAGACTCTCGCCGAGCTGATCGCGCAATACGACGTGGGCGAGCTGGTCTCGGCCAAGGGCATTGCCGAGGGCGTTTCCAATTCGAACTGGCTAATCGAGACAAGCGGCAAGGACGGGGCAGGCGCTCGCTTCATCCTCACCATGTACGAGAAGCGGATCGACCTTTCCGACCTGCCCTTCTTCCTCGACCTGCTCGACCATCTGGCCGCGCAGGGGTGCCCCGTGCCGCGCACGATCCACGACCGCGCGGGCGCTTCGTTCCGCTGGCTCGACGGCAAGGCGGTGGCGCTGATCGAGTTCCTGCCCGGCGTCTCTGTTGACCACCCGACCGAGGGACAGGCCTACAGCGTCGGCGCGGTGCTGGCAGAGATGCATCTGGCCGCCGAAGGCTTTGCCGCCAGCCGAGCCAACACACTCGGCCCGGAAACGTCCGCGCAGGTGCTGGCAGAATGCGGCGAGGCGGCGCTGGCCGAAATCGCCCCGGCGCTGCCCGCCACCATTGCGCAGGCGCGCGAGGTGGCCGAGGCTTGGCCGACCGATCTGCCGCGCTCGATCATCCATTCGGATCTTTTTCCCGACAACGTCCTGATGCGCGGTGACGAGGTCAGCGCGCTGATCGACTTCTACTTCGCCTGCACCGATGCCATGGCCTACGATCTGGCCGTGACTCACGCGGCCTGGAGCTTTTCGTCTGACGGACACGGCTATCGCGCCGAGATCGGCCGCGCGCTTGTCCAAGGCTATGAAAGCGTGCGTAAACTTGGCAAGGACGAACGCGCCGCGCTGCCCGTGCTTGCGCAAGGGGCCGCGCTGCGTTTCGTGTCCAGCCGCGCGCAGGACTGGATCGAGACACCCGCCGATGCGTTGGTCACGCGCAAAGACCCGATGGCCTTCGTGCGTCGGCTGGATTTCTATCGGCGCGAAGGTGGAGACCTGTTTACGGCATGAAGGAAGTCGAGATTTTCACCGATGGTGCCTGCAAGGGTAACCCCGGCCCCGGCGGCTGGGGCGCGCTCCTGCGGATGGGGCCGCACGAGAAGGAACTCTCGGGCGGCGAGCCCGATACCACCAACAACCGGATGGAAATGACCGCCGTGCTGCGCGCACTAGGGGCACTGATCGAGCCGTGCCATGTACGCCTGCACACCGACAGCCGCTATGTGATCGACGGTATGACAAAGTGGATCCACGGCTGGCAGAAGCGCGGCTGGGTCAATGCCAGCAAGAAGCCGGTGCGCAATGCCGATCTGTGGCACGACCTGATCGATGCCGCAGCGGTCCATGAGATTGAATGGATCTGGGTGCGCGGCCACTCGGGCCATGCGGAAAACGAGCGGGTCGATCGCCTCGCCAGCGATGCGGCCGACTCCGCCCGTTAACACCTCAGGGCCCGTTAACGCCTCCGGGCCCGTGAAACCACATCAGGCGTCGGAGTTGTCGACGACCTCGGCCTCGGGGCCGTTCTTCTTGATCGATTCGATGGCGTTCTTGGCGCTCGCCTTCGAGGCATAGCCTTCGGTTGAGAACATGATTTCCGAATTGTACTTGAAACGGACCCGGAACTCTCCGGCCTTGTCCTTGTAGATTTCAAAGTGATGAGACACGCACTTGTCCTCTCGTTGCTAAAGCCAAGCCAACTATAGCAAATCGCAAGCCGCTGACTAGCCGAAGCGGGCCGCTGCGTATGGTGCCGGATCGATGTCTTGCGTCATCGCATCGGCCGCGCGGCGCAGCAGCAATTGCGCGCCCAGCCGCGCCCCGGCGGGCGAGGTCTGGATGCCGTAGCCGCCCTGGCCTGCGTACCAGAAAAAGCCCTCCTGCCGCGGGTCGAAACCGTAGACCGGCGCGCGGTCGGGGGCGAAGCTGCGCAGGCCCGCCCACTTGTGTTCAACCGCATCGATCCGCCAGTCGACCACCTGCTCGAAACGGTCGATGGCCAGCGCCACGTCCAGCTCTTCGGGTGCTGCGTCGCAGGGTTCGCTCGGCGTCTCGTCCTGCGGGCTGAGCCAGAGCTTGCCCGCCTCGGGCTTGAAGTAGAACTGCCCCGAAATGTCGAGCACCAGCGGCAGGTCTTGCGGCACCGCCGGGGTGCAGCGCACCTGCGCGATGGTGCGGCGCAGCGGTGTGATCCCAAGCGGACATGCACCGCAGGCGCGCGCAACTTCGTCGGCCCAGGCCCCGGCGGCATTGACGATCACGCCTGCGCGCATTTCACCGGCAGGACCAAGGTCGACCAGCCACCCGGCCCCGTCGCGCTCCGCCGCATGCAGGCGGTGGTGCGTGCGGATGTCCACCCCGGCGGCGCGTGCGCGGGCGAGGAAATGCTGGTGCAGGCTCGCCACATCGATGTCCGCGCAATGCGGCTGGGTGATCGCGAGGCTCCACTCGGGCCGCACGCCGGGCACGATGTCGCGGATCGCCTCGCCATCAATCCGCTCGATGGTCACCCCGCTATCGGCAAATCGCTCCATGAAGGCGTCGACTTGCGATCGGTCCTGCTCGCGCGACAGGTAAAGCGCGCCGCGCGGGGTGAGAAAGCCCCCTTCGCGCAGCGCCGTGCCCGAGGCCATGGTCAAAGGCACGATCTCCGGCCCGCCATAGCACTCTTCCCAGAACGCGGCAGAGCGCCCGGTCGTGTGATAGCCCGGCTGGCTCTCCGCCTCGACCACCACCACCCGTCCAGCGCCGTGCTCGGCTGCTTCGGCGGCGATGCTCGCCCCGGCAATTCCGGCCCCTACGACCAGAACATCGCAATCCTGCGCACCCATATCTGCTGTCATTCTCCGTTCGTCGTTCGCCGCGCGAGAAAGTCGTCGATCGCGGCCAGCGCCTTGTCGCGCACCGGATCGACCTCGCGCAAGATCTCGTGGTTCGCCTCGGCCCCGAATTCAAGCAGCTCGGCATCGGGCAGGCGCCGCACGGCCACCCGGATCGCTGCAGGGCTGACGAGCTTGTCCACCGCGGTCGCCACGATCATGACCGGCACGTCAACGCTCTCAAGCGCGCCGGGCGCAAACAGCGCCCTGGTCGAGCGGGTGGCCGCCGCCAGCCAGCCCCAACTGCCCGGCCCCAGCTTCAGTTCCGGGCGGGCCTCTCGCCAGAAGTGCTCGTCGGCATAGCGATCCGAATCATGGGTGAGCAGCCACTGGCGCGAGCTCGGCTTGCTGCCGGGTTTCTCGCTCATCTTCCAGGCCGCGCGGCCCGGATCGCCCAGCCGCGCCATCGCATCGGCCACCAGCCGCTTGGCGAACAGCGGCAGATGCTCTGGGAAGATATCGAGCATCGGTGCCGACAGCACCAGCGCCGCCGGACGCGGCTCCAGCACGCGTTCGAGCGCGGCCCGTAGTGCGAGATGACCGCCCATCGAATGGCCGAGCAGCACCAGCGGCCCCTGGCGACCATCGGCCCAGTCGGCCCAGAGCGCGGCAAGGTCGGCCACCCAGATACCGAAATCGTCGATATGCCCTGCGTCGGCCACACCCAGCCGGCCCGAGCCGCCCTGCCCGCGCCAGTCGGCCGCGCTGACCTGCCAGCCCGCCAGCCGCCAGTGCTCGAAGCTTTCCAGATACTTCTCGTAGGCATCGCCGCGCCCGGCCATGAACAGCATGTGCCCGCGCGGGCTCACCCCGGCGGGAGGCTCGGGCCAGTCGATCCGGCGGATGGCATGGCCATCGGCAGCGTGCCAGATGGTCTCGCGCGCAGAGGCCGGAATGGCGCGCCGGTCGAAGGCGTCGGCTTTGGGCGTGTGGTGAATGGCGACCTCCCGGGCGTGGTTACTGTTTCGTAAGCACTACGAGCTAGCACCCATGCTCATGGGGAACCCACGAGAGCATGATGGTTGACGATCCATTCCAGTACGGACTGCTATGCGCCTTGGCAATTGCACTGCTGGTTGCCGCCTTCACCGATATCCGCAGCCGCCGCATAGCCAATTGGCTGAACGGAGCGATTGCGCTGGGGGCGCCGATCTACTGGTACGCCAGCGACATGGCCTTATGGCCTGATGTCGCCTGGCAGATCGGGCTGGCGCTGGCGACCTTCGCCGTGCTGGCGGGCCTGTTTGCGCTGCGTGCGATGGGCGGCGGCGACGTCAAGCTGCTGACTGCGCTGGCGCTGTGGATCGAACCGCTCACCTTCCTCAACCTGCTGATCATGATGGCGCTGCTTGGCGGTGTGCTCACCATCGCGTTCGGCCTGTGGCACGTCACCCGTCGCCAGAAGGACAAGCTGACGATCCCATACGGGGTGGCGATTTCGCTGGCAGGCCTCTGGATCATTTACGGAATTATCCATCCCGCCCTGCCCGCGACACAGCTGGCCGGGTGAACCCGATCTTAACCACTGACCGCCTAATGACGCGAGACCAACGCGCAAGGACCTGAAGGGGCGTATCGCACCATGGACAAGAAGAAGCTCGTATTGCTGGTTGCAGCATTGGTCGTCGCGGTGGGGACCGCGCTGGCCGCTCGCAGCATGTTCGCGGGTGCCTCTGCGCCAGAGGCCGAGGCGGCCGTGGTCGAGCCGCAAGGCCCCAAGGTTCTCGTCGCCAAGCGCAGCCTTCCGGTCGGCACCATCATCACCGCCGATGCCATTTTCTATCAGCAGTGGCCGGAAGAGCTGGTGCAGGACGCCTACTTCATCGACGGCGAAGTCAACATGGATGGCCTGCTCGGCACCGTCGTTCGCAACACCGTCACTGCCGGTGAGCCGGTGACCCAGGGCGCGCTCGTCGCACCGGGCGACCGCGGCTTCCTTGCCGCCGCGCTTGGACCGGGCATGCGCGCCGTATCAGTTCCCGTTTCAGCCCGCACCGGCGTTTCCGGCTTCGTCTTTCCGGGTGACCGCGTCGACCTCGTGCTGACCCAGACCGTGCAGGGCGATGCCGAAGGCGGCACGCTCAACACGTCCGAAACCGTGCTGTTCAACCTGCGCGTGCTCGCCACCGACCAGGACACCGAAAGCGTCACCAACGAAGACGGCAAGACCGTGGTCCGCCAGTTCCGCGCCGTCACGCTCGAAGTGACGCCGCGCATCGCCGAGAAGATCGCCGTTGCCCAGACCATCGGCACGCTCAGCCTGTCGCTGCGCTCGATCGCCGACAACCAGTCCGAACTCGAACGCGCGCTGGCTTCTGGCGATGTCGACCTGCCCGACAATGCGAGCAAGGAAGAGGAAGAGGCGTTGCTGCGCACGGCGGTTTCTCGACCGCGTGACAGCTCCACCACCTATGTGACCGGCGGCGACGTGTCGCGCTTCCAGCGCAGCACCATGCCACGCCGTTCGCCTCCGCCGCAGCAGGCCGCAGCCGGCAATCAGGCCGCGTTCAATCCGCTGGGCCAGATGACCCAGACCGTTGCCGCGGCCGTCCCGCAGGGCCCCACCGTGCGTGTGACGCGCGGCCAGGAAACCACTGTCGAGCCGGTCGGCAAGGCAGGCTCCCTGCTCGACCGCGGTGCGGCGACCACCGGTCAACGCTGAGACGCGAGAACAAGGTGACAGTCATGAGCCACTCCAACCCGCAGCCGCATCCCGGCAAGTTCGCCAACCTGAAAGGCAAGTCGATGCACAGCCGCCTTACCAAGATCGCGCTGAGCGCTGCCTGCGCGCTGGCCCCGCTGGCCGCCGTCCCGGCCGGCCCCGCGCAGGCCCAGGGCACCATCGCTCCCGCGCAGGATATCGTCCTCTCGATCGGGCGCGGTGAACTTGTCAACGTACCGGGCTCGATGACGGATGTCTTTGTTTCCAATGATACGGTGGCCGATGTTCAGGTGAAGTCGCAGCGGCAGCTGTTCGTGATGGGCAAGTCTGGCGGCGAGACCACAATCTATGCCAGCAACGCAACGGGCGACATCATCTGGTCGGCCAATATCCGTGTCGGCTCGAACATCGATTCGATAGACCAGATGCTGGCGCTCGCCATGCCCGAGGCAAAGGTGAACATCGCCACCATGGGCTCCAACACCGTGCTGCTGACCGGCACCGTGGGCGCGCCCGAAGATGCCGCCGAGGCCGAACGGCTCGTTGCGGCCTTCGTCGGCGAAGATACCAACGTCATTTCGCGGCTGCGCATGGCGACCCCGCTGCAGGTCAACCTGCGTGTCCGCTTTGCCGAGGTGAGTCGCTCGCTGGTGCGCGCCCTTGGCGCAAAGCTTACCACCATCGATAGCACCGGCGGATTTCAGTTCGGCCTCGCCCGAGGCACGCCTTTCAGTGATTTCAATCCGGGCCGGGCGCTCGGGGTCGGCAACGATGTTTCGCAGTATGTGATCGACCCGAATGACCCGACCAAACTGATCGAAGTTCCCGGATCGAGGGCCACGACGGATGCCGCCGGCACGACCTTGTCGGGTATCGGCCGTCTCCTCGGGCTGGATATCGGCGGCACACTCGATCTGGCGGAAACCGAGGGCCTTGTGACCACGCTGGCCCAGCCCAATCTAACTGCGCTATCTGGCGAAACCGCCGAGTTTCTCGCGGGCGGTGAGTTTCCGATTCTCGTACCGCAGGCGCTTGGCACCAATTCTATTGAATACAAGAACTATGGCGTCAGCCTCAGCTACGCGCCCACGGTGCTGGCCAATGGCCGCATTTCGATGCGCGTGCGACCGGAAGTTTCGGAGCTGTCGGCGCAGGGCGCCATCAATCTGAATGGCAATTCGATCCCGGCGCTCACCACGCGCCGCGCCGAAACGACCATCGAGCTGGGCTCGGGTGAAAGTTTCATGATTGCCGGGCTGCTCTCGAACAACGCGCAGAGCATTATCGACAAGACACCGGGCGTGGGCGACCTGCCGATCCTCGGCAACCTGTTCCGCTCGAACCAGTTCCAGCGCGGTGAAACCGAGCTGGTGATCGTCGTCACCCCCTATCTGGTGAAGCCGGTCAACGACAGCGATATCCGCCTGCCGACCGACGGCTATGCCTCGCCCAACTTCGGTGAGCAGTTCTTCTTCAACCGCGAGACCGCTGGACGCCCCGGCGCAATCCGGCCGATGCCGCGCGCTGCCGGCGAAGCAGGGGCCAATCCGGCGGTAAGCGCCGCCGATCAGAGCGGCGCAGTGCGTGCCGACGGCGCGCCTGCTGCTGCCCCCGCCCAATCCGCCGAGGCCGCGCGCCCCGGCTTCAGCCTGAACTGAGAAGGGTTCTGAAGATGACCAACAGCCGCAATCGCGCCGCCACTTCGGTCCTGGCCCTCTCGCTTGCGCTGGGCCTCGCCGCCTGCTCCGCGACCGACGGGACCACCAATGGCACCCTCTATTCGGTTCACGAACCGGTCGTCGAGCGCAACAACTATACGCTCGATCTCGCCACCAATGCGGGCGGCCTGCCGATCAGCGAACAGCAGCGTCTGGCTGACTGGTTCGAGACGATGGATATCGGATATGGCGACCGCATTGCGCTCGATGCCGCAATCGACAACCCTGCCGTGCGCGAGGATGTGACCGCCCTCGCCAGCCGCCACAGCCTGCTGCTGAGCGAAGGCGCTCCAGTCACCGAAGGCTTCATCGATCCAGGTAAGGTGCGCGTCGTCGTCACCCGTTCGCGCGCGTATGTGCCGAACTGCCCTGACTGGACCGACCAAGAAGGCACCACGCTGGGCAACAACACCTCCCCGAACTTCGGTTGCGCGGTCAATTCGAACCTGGCGGCGATGATCGCCGATCCCGAACACCTGCTCGAAGGGGCGCGTGGGACGGGCGAAACCACGGTGATGACCTCGAACCGCGCCATCCAGTCCTATCGCGAGCAGGCCCCGACCGCCTCCGAAGGCGTCACCGCAAACGCAAGCACGGGGAACTAACGACAATGAGCGCACCCTGGAAACCCAGCCCGATGGGCAACCGCGATCCCTTCGCCGCCTATATCTGCGACGAGGCCGCGCTTGATGTGCTGCGCCCGGTCGTCAGCGAAATGGGCTGGCAGAGCGAAAAGTGCAACAAAGGCGGCCTGCGCAACGCAGTCCAGTCGCTCTCGATATCGGCCAGTCCGGCCATCCTGATGGTCGACCTCTCCGAAAGTGGCGACCCGCTAAACGACATTAACGCGCTCGCCGAGGTCTGCGAGCCGGGCACGGTGGTGATTGCCATCGGTCAGGTCAACGACGTTCGCCTCTATCGCGACCTGCTGTCCAGCGGCATTCACGACTATCTGCTCAAGCCGCTCTCGGCCAATCAACTGCGCGATTGCCTGACACAGGCGCAGGCCGTGTTCAGCAACCCGCGCGGCGGCGACCACGGCGAAGAGCGCGAACACATTGCGACTGCCGTGGTTGGTACGCGCGGCGGCGTCGGCGCCTCGATGCTCGCAACCTCGCTCGCCTGGCTGTGCTCGACCGACTATGATCGCTCCACCGCGCTGCTCGATCTCGACGTTCATTTCGGCACCGATGCGCTGTGTCTCGATCTCGAACCGGGCCGCGGTCTTACCGATGCCATCGAGAATCCCGGCCGCATCGACGGCCTGTTCATCGAGCGCGCGGCGATCCGCGCCAACGAGAAACTGGCGATCATGTCGGCGGAAGCATCGATCAACGCGCCGCTGATGACCGATGGAACCGCCTTCCTGCAATTGCAGGAGGAGTTTCGCGCCGCCTTCGACATGACCATCGTCGATCTGCCGCGCAACATCCTGATCAACTTCCCGCACCTGCTTGCCGAAGTTCACGTCGTGGCGCTGGTGTGCGAACTTACGCTGGCCTCCGCCCGCGACACGATCCGCATCCTGTCTTGGCTCAAGAGCAACGCGCCCAACGCTCATCCGATGGTGGTGTGCAACAAGGTCCAGCCCGGCGCGGCCGAAATCTCGAAGGCCGATTTCGAAGCCTCCATCGAGCGCAAGATCAACTACATGATCCCGTTCGACCAGAAGGCAGCGGTCAATGCCGCCAAGCTGGGCCAGACCTTTGCCGAGGCCAACAAGAATGCCAAGGCGACCGCCCCGATCAGCGAGATCGCCCGGATCATCACCGGCATCAGCGAAGACGATGGCGCGGCGCTCGCCAATTCGTCCAAGTCCGGCTCTTCGCTGCTCGACAAGTTCGACCTCAAGGCCTTGCTTGGCGGTTCGAAGGCCAAGGCCGATGCGACGCCGGCCGAGTAAGATTCAAGCCGGCCACTCCGGCCCCGCGGGGCGCAGGCATGGCGGGTGAAAGAAGGTAGACGATGAACATCCTCCAACTCCTTCTTGTCGGCACCGGACTGATGACGCTGATGGTCCTTGGCTATCTGCTACTGTCGGGACCGAGCCCGACCAAGGAAAGCGCACGCCGGTTGCAGGCCGTGCGTTTCCGCCATTCCGAAAGCACGACCGACAAGGTCGAAAGCCAGCTCAAGAAGGCTATCGCTGCGCGCCGCCCCAAGGCGCACCGGATTGCTGGCGCAGGTTCGCGCGGTGAAGCGCTGGCGCTGCGCCTTGCCCGCACCGGCAAGGGCTGGACAGTCACGCAATATGTCTATGCCTCGGCCGGGCTTGCCCTCGTTCTGACGGCGCTGATCTACCTGCAGACCGGAGCCGGGCTGCTGGCGCTAGGCATGGGGCTGATGCTGGGTGCGGGTGTACCGCATCTCGTGGTCGGCCACTTCATCAAGAAGCGGATGAATCAGTTCAACGCCAAGTTCCCCGATGCCATCGAACTGCTCGTGCGCGGCCTGCGTTCGGGCTTGCCGGTCTCCGAGACGCTCAACGTGGTGGCGCAGGAAATCCCCGGCCCCGTGGGCGCGGAGTTCCGCAGCGTGGTCGAACGCATCAAGATCGGCCGCACGATGGAAGAAGCGCTGCAAGAGACCGCCGACAAGCTGAACACGGCGGAATTTCAGTTCTTCGTGATCACGCTGGCGATCCAGCGCGAAACCGGTGGCAACCTGGCTGAAACCCTCTCCAACCTCGCCGACGTGCTGCGCAAGCGCGCGCAGATGAAGCTCAAGATCAAGGCGATGAGTTCGGAATCGAAAGCCTCGGCCTATATCGTGGGCGCGCTGCCGTTCATCGTGTTCATCCTGATCTACTGGATCAACCCCAGCTATATCGGCGGCTTCTTCACCGAGGATCGCCTCATCGTCACCGGCATCGGCGGCCTTATCTGGATGACCATCGGCGGCTTCATCATGGCCAAGATGGTCAGCTTCGAGATCTGAGCGGGGAAGGACCAGGCATATGTCACAAGGCGGACCTACCCTCCTCGGGGTCGATATCATCCTCGTTGGCTCGATCCTCGCAGCCATCGCCGCGATGGCCGTGATCTTCGCGATCTACACCGCGATCACAGTCAAGGATCCGATGGCCAAGCGCGTGAAGGCACTCAACGCGCGGCGCGACGAGCTCAAGTCGGGCATGATCTCGCACAGCTCGCGCAAGCGCCAGAGCCTCGTGCGCCGCTCCGACACCACCGACAAGATGAAAGACACCCTGCAGGGCATGAAGGTGCTGCAGGAGAGCCAGGTCAAGGATATCCAGCAGAAGCTGGCGCAGGCCGGCTACCGCAACAAGGAGCTGGCGGTCGTCATCATCTTTGCCCGCATGGTCCTGCCGATCGTGCTGGGCCTGATCGGCGTGGTGATGTTCTACTGGTCCGACATGTTCCCCGACTGGGGCAGCTTCAAGCGCTTCCTGGGCTTCGCCGCTTTGGTGATCCTGGGCTACAAGGGGCCGGACCTGTTCATTTCAAACGTCGCCAACAAGCGCACCAAGGAGATCCAGAAGGGCTTGCCCGACGCGCTCGACCTGCTGGTGATCTGCGCCGAGGCCGGTCTCACGGTCGATGCGGCGTTCAACCGCGTCGCGCGCGAACTGGGCCGCGCCTACCCCGAACTGGGCGACGAGTTCGCGCTGACCGCGATCGAGCTTTCGTTCCTTACCGAACGGCGCCAGGCCTTCGAAAACTTCGCCTATCGGGTCGATCTCGATGCGGTGCGCGGCGTCGTCACCACCATGGTGCAGACCGAACGCTACGGTACCCCGCTGGCCTCGGCCCTGCGTGTGCTCTCGGCCGAATTCCGCAACGAGCGCATGATGCGCGCGGAAGAAAAGGCCGCGCGCCTGCCCGCGATCATGACCGTGCCGCTGATCCTGTTCATCCTGCCGGTGCTGTTCATCGTGATTCTTGGCCCGGCGGCCTGTTCGATTGCCGATGCCTTCTCGGGCGGCGGACCGGGCGCCAACTAAGCGCGCCCTGCCTCATGCGCGGCGCGGCTATTCGATCCCGAAGTTGTCGCTGACGATATCGTCGGCATCGACGATGGCCGACTGCCGGTGCAGCCGGTCAAGCATCGCGCGAAACATGTCGAGCTCGGCATCGCTGAACCCGGCGCAGATCCGCCGCTCCATCTCGCGCGCGAGCGGCATGATCTGGGCGTGCATCTCATGCCCCGATTCGGTCAGGTCGAGAAGATGCGAACGGCCATCTTGCTCGTTTGGCGTACGCTCCACCAGACCGCGATCCTCGAGCACCTTGCAGGCGCGGTTCACCGCCACCTTGTCCATCAGTGAGAGCCGTGTGAGATCGCGCTGGGTAATCGTGCCGAAGTCGCCGAGCAGCGCCATCACCCGCCATTCCGGCACCGACAGCCCCCAGCGGGCGCGATATTCCTGTGCGATCCGACCGCTCACCGCGTTCGAAGCGATGGAGAGCTGATAAGGCAGAAACCGCGCGAGAGGAGCCATTTGTTGCATAGGCAACTATCCTTCAACAGCTGAGAAAAAATTGCAAGTATCGCTCGTCAGGTGTCCCGATTCGGCAATCCCTGCAATAGCCGTCCGGCGACGGCATCGAGCCTGGCAGCGCCAAGCCCGGCAAGGTTCTCCCGCGCGGAGACTATGGCGGTGTCGAGGACGGTGTCGATAGGGCTGGCCGAACGCGTCGCGGGCAAGGCCTCGGCAAGAGCGGCGATCAGCGCGCGGGCCTTATCGGCATTGGCGCGCATCACGGTGAGAATCTCGGCGACATCGACATCGGCATCGCTCTCACGCCAGCAGTCGTAGTCGGTGACCATTCCGACGAGCGCATAGGGCAGCTCGGCCTCGCGGGCGAGGCGCGCTTCGGGCATGGCGGTCATGCCGATCACCTGCCCGCCCCACTGGCGATACATATGGCTTTCCGCGCGGGTCGAGAACTGCGGCCCCTCGATGGCGACGTAGGTGCCGCCCGCGTGGACCTTCGCGCCCGCCTTGCCCGCCGCCTCGCCCGCGAACTGTGACAGGCGCGGGCAGACCGGATCGGCGAGCGGCACATGGGCGACGATGCCATCCCCGAAGAAGCTGCGCGCACGGCCCAGAGTGCGGTCGATCAACTGGTCGACCACCACGAAGTCGCCCGGCGCCATCTCTTCGGCGAGCGAGCCGATGGCGCTGATCGCGACGACATCGGTGACACCGCACCGCTTGAGTGCATCGATGTTGGCGCGATAATTCACCTCGGAGGGTGCCAGTGCGTGCCCTGCCCCATGGCGGGCGATAAAGCTGAAGCGGACGCCGCCGATATGGCCGGTGGTGATCGGTCCGGACGGCGCGCCAAAAGCACTGGCGACACGGATTTCCTGCGCGTCTTCCAGCGCGCCGGGCTCATAAAGGCCGGAACCGCCGATCACGCCGATATGCCATTTGCCGCTGGCCTTGGTGGTTGTGTTGGGCACCGTCTTCTCCATTCAGGAACACGCCGGAACGCGTGAGCGGCCTTGTCTTAGCGGGGCCGCTCGGCCATTATCCAGCGTGTTTTTCCCATCGGGAAATACGAGGGAGCGAAGCGCCTCTCGCGATTGTGACGAATCTGCAACAGCGGTGAAACAATCTCGCAATTTAGGTTGATATGAATTGAAACTAAATCCTTCTTAAAGCAGTCGTGCGCTCAAGTGAACGCCCGCTGACTCGCCGCATTGCTATTTGCTTGCGCCCGACAGCTCACCGTTCGCGATTTTCGGGTCACACTTTGGCCGCTTACTAGGGACTGCAACCTGTGAAGCTTCAATCCATTCTCAAAGGCGCAAGCGCGCCGATCGCCCTCTCTGTCGCGCTTTTGGCGACGCCTTCGTTCGCGCAGGATGCTTCGGACGAAGGCGTCACTGACGAGGTGGCGACCACCAGCGTCAACGATCAAGACGCCGTCATCACTGTTACCGGCTCGCGTCTGCGTCGTCCGGAGATCGAGTCGACGGTTCCGATCACTAACTTCGGCGGCGACCAGATCTACAAGCAGTCCACGCCTAACGTAGGTGAGGCTCTCAACAACCTGCCCGCGCTGCGCAGCACCTATGCGCAGTCCAACCCGGAACTTGGCATCGGCATTGCCGGCCTCAACCTGCTTGACCTTCGCGGCCTCGGTATTCAGCGCACCCTGGTCCTCGTAAACGGGCGCCGCCATGTGCCCAGCGACATTCAGTCGACCGCCTCGGCTGTCGACGTGAACACCATTCCCAACTCGCTCGTTGAGCGCGTCGAGATCGTGACTGGCGGCAACTCGGCAATTTACGGTTCTGACGCCATCGCCGGTGTCGTGAACTTCGTCATGAAGGACGACTACGAAGGTGTGAACATCCGCGCCGGTGGCGGCATGCCTGAGTATGTAAACGGGTCCAACTATTACATTTCGGGAGTGGCTGGCACCAACTTCGCGGATGATCGCGGTAATGTCACGCTGGCGCTTGAGTACACGAACCAGAATCGTGTTTTCGCATCCGACGTGCCGTGGCGGCGTAGGAGCTACGGCTACGCAACCGTGGACACCGATTCGAGCCCTGGCGACGGCGTGCCTGACCGCCAGTTCTTCAATGATCTTCGTAATACCACCATCTCCCGCTACGGGCTTGTTGCCTTCCTGCAGCCCACGCCCAATCCGGACTGTGGAGGCACTTCGGTGTCAGGCGCAGCATATAACTGCGATTTCATCTTCCAGCCTGATGGCACCCTAGTTCCCGTCACCTTCGACCAGCGTGTTGGCACAGGCAACTTCGGCACCTACATCGGTGGCAACTCTGACACCGGCCAGGAAGGTCGTCAGGTCTCTGTCTATCCGGAGAGCGAACGTTACGTCGCGAACCTGTTTGCCAAGTACGAATTCAGCCCGGCTGCGGAGGTGTTCTTCGAAGGCAAGTACATCCGCGCCGAATCGGTCGGTTCGAACTCGGGTCCGGCATTCAACCAGGGCCAGTTCATCACCTTCAACGACAGTCGCGCGCGTCTGCGTCTGGACAACCCATTCTTGAGTGGTCAAGCCCGCCAGATCATCACCGATCAGTTGATTGCTTCGGGCATCAATAACGATCTGGTGCCAGTCTTCGGTCCTCTTACGGCGGGTGATTACACCGACATTGCGAATGGCAGCTATCGCTTTGCCATCGCCAAGAGCTTCGAGGATCTGGGCATCCGCGACGAAGATACGGTACGCGAGACCTATCGCGCTGTTCTGGGAGTCCGCGGCGATCTTAGCCCTAACCTCAACTACGAAGTGTCGGCCATCTACGGTCGGACGAATGAGACCGTCGATATCCTTGGCAATGTCAATATTCAGCGCCTAATGCTGGCGCTCGACGCGGGCGTGAATCCTGCCACCGGGAACATCGAGTGTCGTGCCAAATTCGATCCGAACGCGGCTTTTGCTTCACCCGATGTCGACACCGCTGGCGGTGCCGCGACGCTTGCTGGCGATATCGCGGCCTGTGTGCCCTATAATCCGTTCGGAATGCCCGACAACGCTGCCGCAGCCAACTACATCGTTTCCAATTCGGGTAACGAAGGCTGGCTGGAACAGTTCGACGTTCAGGCGTTCATTGCAGGCGACACCGGCAGTTTCTTCGAGCTTCCGGGCGGTCCTGTGGGCTTCGCGATCGGTGCCGAGTTCCGCCGCGAAGATGCGTTCTTCGAAGCCGACGACGTCGTCAACTCGGGCCTGACCTTCCTCAACGCCCTGCAAACGTTCGACCCGAACCCCACCGAGGTGAAGGAAATGTTCGGCGAAGTCGACGTTCCGTTGCTCGGAAACATGCCGTTCTTCGAAGAACTGGGACTGACCGCAGCCGGCCGTCTGTCCGACTACGGTGGCGCCACGGGTACGGTGTTTGCCTGGAACGTGGGCGGTCGCTGGTCACCGGTGCGGGACATCACCTTCCGCGCCAACTACGGCAAGGCGGTGCGTGCTCCGAACTACACCGAGACGCAGTCCCCGCTTTCGCAGAACTTCGCAACGCTTGAAGATCCTTGCGCCGACTCGCGGATTAATGCGAATCCTAACCGTCAGGCCAACTGCGCGGCGGATCTAGGGGCAAACCTCACCAACCCGGCCTATCAGAGCTTCGTTGCAGGTTCCTATTCGCTCGAAACGCTATTGGGTTCGAACCCGAACCTCACTGCCGAAACTTCGAAGTCGCTGACCCTAGGCGCGGTAATCCAGCCGCGCTGGGTACCGGGCCTGTCCATCACGGTCGACTATTACGACATTGACGTGAGCAATGTCATCGATGACGTCGGTGCCCAGACCATTGTCGATCAGTGCTACGACCTGCCGACGTTGAACAATCAGTTCTGCGCCCAGTTCGAGCGTAACGACACCTCAGGACTCGGCCCTGATGGCGAGCAGCCAGGCACTATCCTGAAGCAGTCGCTGATCGAAGGCCCGCTCAACTTCGCGCAGCGTCAACGTCGCGGCATCGATGTCGACGTCCAGTACAATCACGAGGTCGCCAACAACGTGTTCCTCAACGGCCGCGTCTATTACACGCATGTACTGAAGGCGAGCGACTTCACCAATCCGACCGACCCATCCTTCGAAGATGTTGTTCGCGGTGAACTTGGGGATCCGATCGACGAGGTTGTGTTCAATCTCGACCTCTCCGTCGGTAATTTCACGTTCGGCTATGGGGCCCATTACATCGGTCCGATGTATTTGGGTGACTACGAATACTACAACCCGCTGAACGGCAACCCGCCGACCAACCCGGATGCCTATCCGCAGGAGAAGTTTCCGGATGTGCTCTATCACAACTTCCGGGTGGCGGTGAGAGCTGACCAGATTGCTCCGGCAACCTCGGGTGAGTTCTTCCTCGGTGTAGATAACGCGTTCGACAAGCACCCCCCGCTCAGCGCCACCGGCCTGACTGACGGCAGCGCGATCTTCGACGTTTGGGGCCGCCGCTTCTATGCCGGGTTCAGCCTGGATTTCTAAGCGCACCCGTCTGATAACACAGGCAAAGAAAGAGGGGCGGAAGGTCAGACCTTCCGCCCCTCTTCTCGTTTGCGGCGGCGCCCCGGATGAGACGCTCGCCGCTAATCCGTCGGACGCAGTCAGCTGACCGTCAACACCAGCTCCCCCTCGCCCTCGTCGACCTTAACGGTCGAGCCATCGGGCACCTTGCCGGCAAGGATCATCTCGGCGAGCGGGTCTTGCAGGTAACGCTGCACCGCGCGCTTCAAGGGACGGGCACCATAGACCGGGTCGTACCCCACCCGGCCCAGCCAGCGCAGGCCCGCCTCGGTCAGGTCAAGCGTCACCTTGCGCTCGTCGAGCAGCTTCTGCACCCGGCCGACCTGGATATTCACGATCGGCGCCATGTGATCCTGCCCCAGACGGTGGAACAGGATAATCTCGTCGAGCCGGTTCAGAAACTCAGGCCGGAAGTGCGCCCGCACCGTCTCCATCACCTGCGGCTCCACATCCGCCACCTTCTGATCGTCGCCCAGGTTCGACAGGTACTGACTGCCGAGGTTGCTGGTCAGGATGATCAGCGTGTTCGAAAAGTCGACCTGGCGACCCTGCCCGTCGGTCAGGCGGCCATCGTCGAGCACCTGGAGGAGCACGTTGAACACGTCGGCGTGGGCCTTCTCGACCTCGTCGAACAGCACGACCTGATAGGGCCTGCGCCGCACCGCCTCGGTCAGCACCCCGCCCTCGTCATAGCCGACATAGCCCGGAGGCGCACCGATCAGGCGGCTGACGGAGTGCTTCTCCATGAACTCGCTCATGTCGATGCGAACCATCGCGTTGTCGTCGTCGAACAAGAACGAGGCGAGCGCCTTGGTCAGCTCGGTCTTGCCGACGCCGGTCGGGCCGAGGAAAAGGAAGCTGCCGAGCGGACGGTTCGGGTCCTGCAGGCCCGCCCGCGCGCGGCGCACGGCCTTGGACACGGCCTTCACCGCATCGGCCTGCCCGATCACGCGCTTGCCGAGCATCTCTTCCATCTTCAGCAGCTTCTCGCGTTCGCCTTCGAGCATCTTCTCGATGGCGACCCCGGTCCACTTGCTGACGACGGCAGCGATGTCGTCCTCGGTCACTTCCTCACGCAGCAAGGCGTTTTCGGTCTGCCCTTCGGCCTCGGCGAGCTTCTTTTCCAGCTCGGGGATGCGTCCGTAGGAAAGCTCGCCCGCCTTGGCGAGATCGCCCGCGCGCTGCGCCTGTTCGAGTTCGATCCGCGCCGCGTCCAGCTCTTCCTTGATCCGCGCTTCGGCATGGATCTTGTCGCGCTCGTTCTGCCAGCGGGTGGTCAGCTCGGAGGATTGCTGCTCCAGATTGGCCAGCTCTTCGCGCAGGGTGGCAAGCCGGTCTTTCGAGGCGTCGTCATGCTCTTTGGTGAGCGCCTGCTCCTCGATCTTGAGCTGGATGATGCGCCGGTCGAGCCCCTCGATTTCCTCGGGCTTGCTCTCCACCTCCATGCGGATGCGGCTGGCGGCCTCATCCATGAGGTCGATCGCCTTATCCGGCAGGAAGCGGTCGGTGATGTAGCGTTCGGACAGCTTCGCCGCCGCCACGATCGCGCCATCGGTGATACGCACACCGTGGTGCAGCTCGTATTTCTCCTTGATGCCGCGCAGGATCGAGATCGTGTCTTCCACGCTGGGCTCATCGACAAACACCGGCTGGAAACGGCGCTGCAAGGCGGCGTCCTTTTCGACGTACTTCTGATACTCGTCGAGCGTGGTCGCGCCGATGCAGTGCAGTTCGCCGCGCGCCAGCGCTGGCTTCAGAAGGTTGCCCGCATCCATCGAGCCTTCGGACGCGCCCGCGCCGATCAGCGTGTGCATCTCATCGATGAACAGGATGATCTGGCCGTCGGCGCCCTTCACCTCGTCGAGCACGGCCTTCAGCCGCTCCTCGAACTCGCCGCGATACTTCGCGCCCGCGATCATCGAGCCGAGGTCGAGGCTCATCAGCGTGCGGCCCTTGAGGCTGTCGGGAACGTCGCCATTGGCGATGCGCAGCGCGAGGCCTTCGGCGATGGCGGTCTTGCCGGTGCCGGGCTCGCCGATCAGGACCGGGTTGTTCTTGGTGCGACGAGCAAGGATCTGCACGGTGCGGCGAATTTCCTCGTCGCGCCCGATCACGGGATCGAGCTTGCCGTCCCTGGCCGCCTGAGTCAGGTCACGAGCGTACTTCTTCATCGCGTCATAGGCGCTCTCGGCAGAGGCCGTGTCGGCGGTGCGCCCGCCGCGCAGCTCGGTGATCGCGGCATTCAGCGCCTCGGCGGTCAGCCCGGCATCTTCGAGTGCCTTGCCCGCCGCCGTGGTCTTGGCGAGCACGAGGGCCAGCAGCATCCGCTCGACGGTGACATATTCGTCGCCCGCCTTCTGCGCGACCTGTTCGGCCTGGTCGAGCACGCGCACGGCATCGTTGTCGAGCCCCGGCGTCTGCTGGGCCCCGCTGCCCGAGACGGCTGGCTGCTTGGCCAGCGCCGCATCGACCGCGTCGACCGCGCGCGCCGGATCGCCGCCGGCACGCTGAATAAGCCCGGCAGCCATGCCCTCGCTATCTTCCAGCAAGGCCTTCAGAATGTGGTCCGGGCTGATGCGCTGATGGTTCATGCGGATGGCCACGGTCTGGGCGCTCTGCAGGAACCCGCGCGCCCGGTCGGTGAATTTTTCGAGATTCATGGTGTACCCCTAATCCTTTCTCCGCCGAGATAGTGTTGCATAATGGCAACACAAGCCCGAGACGAAAATAAATGTCCGGGCTATATTTGGGGTTCGCTCGGTCCGGGTAAAGCCCCCGAGGCGCGCTTGTCGCATAAGAGCCGCATCGCATTCTTGCCATGGTCACACATCTGTCTCCCGGCTGAAACGAAAGGCCCGCATAGCGCGCCCTTATGGCTAGCAGAGCACAACGCGCAGACCTTCAGACCGGATCGGTCACCGCCGCCTACGATCGCTGGGCACCGGTATATGACATGGTGTTCGGCAAGGTCTTCACCGAAGGCCGCTCGGACGCGATCCGCGCCGCCGAGGCCGCGCTGCCCAAGGGCGGGCGCGTACTGGAAGTCGGCGTGGGCACGGGCATTTCGCTGCCGCAATACCAGCGCAGCACGCGGCTGGTCGCGGTCGACCTGTCCGATGCGATGCTCGACAAGGCACGCGCCCGCAAGGCGCGGCTCGGGCTCGACAATGTCGAGGATATCCAGGTGATGGACGCCGAGGCCATGCGCTTCGAGGACAACAGCTTCGAAGTGGTGATGGCGCAGTACATCATCACCTCTTGCCCGCACCCCGAGGCGGCGCTCGACGAATTCGTGCGCGTGGCGAAGCCCGGCGGCGAGATCATCATCACGACCCGCATCGGCGCGAACCTCGGCCTGCGCGGGCGGATAGAGAAATTCCTGATGCCGCTCACCACGAAGCTGGGGTTTAGGACAGAATTTCCTTATACTCGTTATGATAATTGGGCTAAGATAAACGGACGTGTCGAGCTGGTAGAGAACACAGCATTGCCACCTCTTGGACACTTTTCGATGCTGAGATACCGCAAACTAGCGGAATGACTTAAAATCTCCTTGTCATAACTTGGACACGGATATTCGGACGGAGTGCATGCAATGACCGGTTTTCGCGAACAACTGCGCGAACAGCGCTGGGATGACCACCGCTACTATCACCAGTCGATCATCAATCAGGCGCTGCACTTCTTCAGCGCCTGCACCTTCCTGCTGAGCTACGTGCTGCTGTGGAACTACCCCTGGCTGGCCGCTCTGCTCGCATGGGGTTTCGCGATGGTAAGTCGGCAGGCCGGGCACTTCTTCTTCGAGCCGAAGGGCTATGACCACGTCAACGACGCGACGCACGAGCACAAGGAAGAGATCAAGGTTGGCTACAACCTGTTCCGCAAGGTGATCCTGATGGGCCTGTGGGCGATTTCGCCGCTGGTGCTCTATCTGAACCCCACGTTCTTCGGCCTGTTTTCCGAGCCCTTCACCACGGCGCGGATGTTCTTCGAGAATCTGGGCATGATCTGGCTGGGCCTTGGCGTGGGCGCGATGCTGTTCCGCATGGTGCAGCTGTTTGTCATCCGCGACGTAGAGACCGGCATCGTGTGGGTGACGAAGATCATCACCGACCCCTTCACCGACTTCAAACTCTACATGAAAGCGCCGGCTGAGTGCGCGAAGGCGGCGGTGGCCTGGCGGCCGTCGCGGGGGTGATTTTTCAGCGCTACGCTTGAGAATTGGGGGGCCGGGGCGCTGAGGGGCGCTCCGGCTTTTTTTCGGGCGGCCCGTTCACCGCATCCGCTCAGCCTGAGCCTGTCGAAGGCCACGCGCTGTCCTTGGCCCCAAACCCCTGCCGATTGCGCGCAAGTTGGGAGAGCAGTTCCCAGTCTCCCGCGATCAGCGCTTCCTTCTTGGCCCTGCCCCAACCTTTGATCCGGCGCTCGGCGGAAAAAGCTTCGTCGCGGGTTGGGAAGCTTTCCGACCAGACCAGCACCACCGGCAGCCGCTTGGCGGTGTACCCGCCAAGTGCACCACTCGCATGTTGTGCCATGCGCAGTTCAAGATCGTCGGTGTGGCCGGCGTAGTAAGAGCCATCGTTGCAGCGCAGGAGATAGGCGTAGAAGGACACCGCTTTGGGTTAGCCTTGGCGTGCGGCCTTCGACAAGCTCAGGCTGAGCGGATGGGGGCAATATAACACCCGCTCTGCCTGAGCTTGTCGAAGGCCACGCACTGGCACCAGCCCCATGCCCACTCAGCTTCTTCCAAACTTCGCCCGCAAGCTCTCACGCAAAATCTGCCGCTTCAGGTCCTTGTTTGTCACCCCCTCACCGCTCCACGCCCAGCCATCCATCTCGAACGCCCGTGCCGCGGCAACATAGCGCTCCGCCACTTCGGCGAACTCCGCATCGCCATAGGCAAAGGAGAAGATGAACCGCCCCGACCCGGTCCAGCCGGTCGCAAGACACTCGGCGCGCAGATAGAACTGGAACATCCAGTTATAGCGCGAGGGCCTGGTGTAAAACGTGCTCCACACCGTGCCGAGATTGCCCACGCGCGGGCTTAAACCCTCAGCCTCCAATCGCGCATTGAGCGCCTCAGCGCGCGCATTCCACTTCTCGTCCACGCCCTCGTAAGCCGCATCGGCCTCGGCGCTGGCGTGCCACCGCAAAAACTGGTCCATCGCCCCCATCACGCTGGGGTGCGAGTTGAAGGTGCCGCGCGCGAAGCAGATGTCGGCGGGACGGTCCTCGCGATAGCGCTTCATCAGGTCGGCGCGCCCGCACAGCACTCCCACCGGATAGCCGCCGCCCAGCGTTTTGCCGTAAGTCACCAGATCGCCCTGCACGCCGAAATATTCGCTCGCGCCGTGCTTCGAAAGACGGAAGCCGGTGAACACCTCGTCGATAATCAGCACCACGCCCGCCTTCGTGCAGACCTCACGCAGCCGCGCCAGCCATGCCGAATAAGCGGCACGATCCACCCGCACGCCGCGGCTCGAATCCACCAGCGCACTATCGCCCGCAGCGTTCGCGTTCGGGTGCATCGCCTGCAACGGGTTGACCAGCACGCAGGCAATGTCCTTGCGGCTCGCCAGTACCTTGAGCGTCGCCTCGCTCATGTCGGCCAAAGTCAGCGTGCGGTCAGCCGAAACGGGATTGCCCACCCCCGGCTGCACATCGCCCCACCAGCCGTTGTAGCTCCCCGCAAAACGCACGATCCGCTGCCGCCCGGTGTGATACTGCGCCAGCCGCACCGCCTGCATCACCGCCTCGGTGCCCGACATGTGGAAGCTCACCGCATCGAGCCCACTGATCGCCTTCAGCCGCTTCACATTCTCGGCCACCACCGGGTGCAAGCCGCCCAGCACCGGGCCGAGCGCCGCCACCGTCTCCTCGCCGCGCCGCATGAACTCTTTGTAGGCATCGGTGCCGAGCAGGTTCACGCCATAGGAGCCGGTGAGGTCGTAAAACCGGTTGCCGTCGAGGTCGGTCAGCATGACACCGTCGCTGGCGGCATAGAAGTTGCCCGAGGATAAGGCCTCGCGCACCACGCGGCTGAATGGGAACGGCACCCGGTAGGTGCCGGTAAAGGCGATATCGGGGATGCTATCGCGCATTTCTGCCGAGGCCGCCGCGCTTTTGGGGAAGCGCTCGGCATAGAGCGCCGCAAGCCGCGCAAAGCCCGCCTCGCGCCGTGCCGCCACATCGGCGGGCGCGCCATCGGCGGCGAAGAACTGGTCGCGGTCGAAATCGTAGAACGGCAGCAGGCGGCTCATCCGCTTCGCCAGGCGCACGTGACCGACCAGCCCCTTGTGCTTGGCGCGGCTCAGTTGCAGCCGCTTGGGCAGCTTTACCGCGAGCACAGCGGCAGCGGCGGCACCAGCAAGCCATGGGGCGATTGTCATACGCGTTCCTTATTCGTGGTCTTAAGGCGAATCCCGATGGGGTCGCTCGCTACAATCGGACTTTTATGAGTCAGGGATATGTCAATTTCCTGCTGACCAACCGAATCCCGCGTCACGTGCTGACGCGGTTCATGGGCTGGTTCAGCAAGATCGAGTTCGCCCCGGTGCGGAGCCTGTCGATTGCACTGTGGAAGCTGTTTTGCGCGGTCGATATGTCCGACAGCAAGGAGACGCGCTTCGCCAGCCTCCATGAGGCGTTCATCCGCCAGCTGAAAGACGGCGCGCGTCCAATCGACCCCGAGCCGGCCACGCTGACCAGCCCGTGCGACGCCATTGTCGGCGCATTCGGGCGGGTGGAGCGCGGCATGGCCTTGCAGGTGAAAGGTATGCCCTACCCGGTCGCCGATCTGTTCGGCTCAACCGACGAGGCAGCGGCGTTCGAAGGCGGCTGGTATGTCACCCTGCGGCTGACGGCGGGGATGTACCACCGCTTCCACGCCCCGCACGATGTGGTGGCCGAGCAGCTGCGCTACATCTCGGGCGACACCTGGAACGTGAACCCGCCCACCCTCGCCCGGATCGAGCGATTGTTCTGCCGCAACGAGCGCGCCCCGATCACCGTGCGGATGAAGACGACCGGAGAGCGCATGGTGCTGGTGCCGGTGGCGGCGGTACTGGTGGCCTCGATCCGGCTGCCGTGGCTCGACGAGAGCTTCTCGATCCGGCGGGGCGGCGCGCGCACCGAGCCGCTGGACCACGCCTTTGCCAAGGGCGAGGAGATGGGCTGGTTCGAACATGGCAGCACCATTGTGGTGTTCGCGCCTTCTGCCTGGGCTCCGGTGGCGGGGCTGGAGACGGGGCGGACGATCCGGTTGGGAGAGCCTTTGTTGCGGCGGCTGTAACGCTCTTTGGGCGCCCCAAACACCCGGCCAAACGCTCTGGCATACAAGAAAAAGCCTGCTATTGGTTTCGCATGAAAACTGTCTTCCGGCGCAGCCTGCCGTTCGCTTTTCTCGCCCCCTTCGCGCTGGCCGCCTGCGCCACGGCGCAATCGCCCGCTCCGCTGGCAGAGACCACCGCGCCCGCCACGCCGAGCGACAGCTCGCTCACCGCCCTCGTCGACGAGGTGCAGATCCCTTACGAGCGCTTTACGCTCGAAAACGGGCTAACCACGTTGGTCCATACCGACCGCAAGGCCCCGATTGTCGGCGTCACCGTCTATTACCGCGTCGGCTCGCGGCATGAACCGCGCGGGCGCACCGGCTTTGCCCACCTGTTCGAACACCTGATGTTCGGCGGCAGCGAAAACGTCGAGAATTTCGATATCCCTCTCGAGGCGGCAGGCTCGACCTCCACCAACGGCTCGACCTGGTACGACCGCACCAACTACGTCGAAACCGTACCCACCGGCGCGCTCGATCTGGCGCTGTTCATGGAGAGCGACCGCATGGGCTATCTGCTCGGCGCGGTGACGCAGGAGAAGCTCGATAACCAGCGCATGGTAGTGCAGAACGAGAAGCGCCAGAACGACAACCAGCCTTATGGCCTGCTCGACTACCTGATGGCCGAGGGCCTGCTGCCGGTCGGCCACCCCTATCGCCATGATACCATCGGCTCGATGGCCGATCTGGAAGCCGCCAGCCTCACCGACGTGCAGAAATGGTTCCGCGACAACTACGGGCCCAACAACGTGGTGCTGGTGCTGGCAGGAGATATCGACGCCGCCACCGCGCGGCCGATGGTCGAACGCTGGTTCGGCGATATCCCGCGCGGACCGGAAGTGGCCGAAGCGCCCGGCGGCCCGGTAACGCTGGCCGCCCCGGTCGAGCGGGTGGTGACCGATCAGGTTCCGGCAACGCAGATCTACCGCAGCTGGACCGGCCCCGAGATGACCGATCCCGATGCGATTCCCGTCGCGGTAGGGATGCACATCCTCGGCGGGCTCGCCTCCTCGCGCCTCGACAACGCGATGGTGCGCGGCGACGAGATCGCCACCACGGTCTCGGCCTATGCGCTAGGTTTTGAGGAGATGAGTCGGCTCGTCACCATGGTCGAGGTGAAGGACGGCGTGGAACGCGAAGCGGCCGAGGCGAAGCTGGTGGCCGAAACCGAGCGGCTAATCGCCGAAGGCCCCACCGCCGCCGAGCTGGAGCGCGCGCAGACTTCGCTCATCGCCTCCACGGTGGGCGGGCTGGAGCGCGTCGGCGGGTTTGGCGGCAAGGGCATGGTGCTGGCTGAGGGAGAACTCTACACCGGCGATGCCGAGCATTACCGCAAAGAGCTGGAAGCGATTGCCGCGCTGACCCCTGCACAGGTGCAGGGTGCGCTGCAACGCTGGCTCTCGCGCCCGGCCTATACGCTGTCGATTGTCCCTGGCGAGCGCAAGCTCGATGGCGCGACCATGGGCGGCTGGGGCGATGAAGATCTCTATCCTCCGCCAGCCCCCGATGCCCGCGCGCCGGTCGAAGTCACCCGCACGGCCCCGCCGCGCGAGGCTCCGCCCGTGCTGCCGGTGGACGAACTGACCTTCCCGCAAGTCGAGCGCGCCACGCTCTCGAACGGAATCGAGGTCGTGCTCGCGCGCCGCGATGCCGTGCCCATGGTGAGCATGACGCTGACCTTCGCGGCGGGCTCCGTGGTGGACCCGGTCGACTCCGCAGGCCGCCACGAAACGATGATGGACCTGCTGACTGAGGGCACCACCAGTCGCAGCGCGCTCGATATCGCCATCGCGCTCGAAGAGCTGGGCAGCTCGCTGAGCGCCGGTGCGGGGGTCGAAACATCGCAGGTCACCCTCACCACGCTCACCAGCAACCTCGCCCCTTCCGTGGAGTTGATGGCCGATGTCACGCTTAACCCCGCCTTCCGGGCTGAGGATGTCGCCCGCGTGAAGGAACAGCGATTGGCCGAAATCGCGCAGGAGCTGGCCTCGCCCGGCAGCCTCGCGAGCAAGGCCTTCATGCCGCTGATCTACGGCGAAGAGCACCCCTATGCCCATGCGTCGTCTTCGGGCGATCCGGCGGTGGTTTCCGCGCTGACGCCGGCGGCGCTCAAGGCCGAGCATGACCGCTGGCTGCGCCCCGACCTCGCGCAGATCACTGCGGTGGGCGACGTGTCGATGGCAGAGCTGGTCGCCGCGCTCGAAGCCGGGTTCGGCGACTGGCAGCCACTGACAAGTGTTCCGCCGATCCGTTACCTCGCCGCGCCCGGGCCGGCGCCGCGCGCACAGATCGTCGGCGTTGACCGGCCCAATTCGCCGTCGAGCTACCTGATGCTGGGCCGCCTCACCCCGCTTGTGGGGGAGCCGGAAGGCATTGAGGTGATCGAAACCGCCAACGAGGTGCTCGGCGGCGGGTTCCTCTCGCGGCTGAACTCTGACCTGCGCGAGACCAAGGGCTGGACCTATGGCATTCGCTCGGGCATCCCCGCCGCCACGGGTCAGCGCCGCTTCTCCATTGCCACGCAGGTTCAGGCCGACCGAACGGGCGATTCGATCGTCGCCATCGTCGACCAGCTCAAGGCCTATCCCGCCACGGCACCAGTCGATCCGGTCGAATTGCAACGCGTGACTGATGGCAATGTGCGCAATCTGCCCAACCGCTTCGAGACGAACGGACAGGTTCTCGGCGCGCTGGTCAGCAACCGCCTTTTCGGGCGGGATATTCGCTATCAGGCGCAGTTGCCGGAGATCTACCGCGCAATGGACGCAGACGCGCTGAACGCCGCCGCAGCCGAATATCTCGTGCCCGACAACCTCACCATCGTGGTGGTGGGCGACCGCGAGACCGTAGCGCCGCAGCTCGAACAGCTCGGCATGGACGTGACCTGGCTGGACGCCGAGGTACTCTAGAAACAAGGACCACAGGCAATGTCAGTCGCCGGAACTTACGAATTCGCCGTGAACACCCCAATGGGCGCGCAGTCGGGCACCATGACCGTGGTGCCCGATGCCAGCGGCACAGCCTTCACCGGCACGATCGAGGGCTCGCTCGGCCATATCGAAGTGGAAGACGGGACCATCGTTGGCGACACGCTCAGCTGGTCGATGCGCATGTCCTCGCCAATGCCGATGGGCCTCGATTGCGAGGCCGTGGTGAGCGGCGACACGGTGGAAGGCACCGTGCGCGCCGGGATTTTCGGGACAATGTCGCTGACTGGACGGAAGATCGCCTAGAGCGGGATGAAATAGCGTCGACTCGCAAAGCCCTTCCCCTGTGGGGAAGGGTTGGGATAGCGTTGAGCCCCCAACCCGCAAGCCCCTTCCCGAGGGGAGGGGCGTAAGGCGGATCAGGGCAATATCAGCAGACCCTAGTTCAGCCAGTGAACTGCCCGCGCACAGCCTGATAGGCGGCCGCCGCAACCGTATTCGCGAGGTTGAGCGAGCGCACCTTGTCGCTGCGCATCGGCAGGTTCACCATCTGCGCCCGGTGCGTCGTTGCGATTGCCTCGGGCAGCCCCTTGGTCTCGCAGCCGAACGCCAGATAGGCGTCGTCCGGGTAGGCGGGCTCGTAGAAGCTGCGCGGGGCATATTCCTCGAACAGGTAGAGCTGGTCCTCGCGCGGCGCGCGCTGGGCAAGGAACTCTTCCCAACTGGCGAATTCGGCCAGCCGGATGTGGCGCCAGTAATCAAGCCCCGCCCGCTTCAGGCGCGTATCGGTGATGGTGAAGCCGAGCGGATGGATCAGCACCAGCTCAAGGTCCAGCGCCACGCAGGTGCGCCCGACCGCGCCGGTGTTGCCGGGGATTTCCGGGTGGACGAGGACGATAGAGGTCATTGGCTGACCGGCCCGCCCTCGCCTAGCCCAATTTGTCCTTCAGCAGCTGGTTCACCACCGCCGGGTTGGCCTTGCCCTGCATCGCCTTCATCGTCTGGCCGACGAAGAAGCCGAACAACTTGTCCTTGCCGCCGCGATATTCGGCGACCTTGTCCTCGTTGGCGGCCATGATCGCGGCAATTGCCTCTTCGATGGCACCGGTGTCGCTGACCTGCTTTAGGCCTTCGCTGTCTGCGATCTCGTCGGGCTCGCGGCCGGTCTTGAGCACGATCTCGAAGATTTCCTTCGCCTGCCCCCCGCTGATCTCGCCCGCGTCCTGCATCTTGAGGATCGCGGCCTGACGCGCCGGCGTGGCGTTGGCCATGTCGCCCTCGTCACCCAGCGCCTTGATGACGCCCGGCGCGACCGACAGCGACCAGTTCGCCACCGGCGTCGCCACCTTGGCCTCGGGCTTGCCGAGCGCCTTGGCGGTCTCGGCCAGCAGCGTTTCGAAGCGGGCGAAGGTCTCGACCTCGGCGGTCAGTTCGCGGGCGTTGTAGTCGGTCAGCCCCAGCTCGCCGGTGTAGCGGGCGCGCTTGGCGTCGGGCAGTTCGGGAAGGCTGGCGCGGCACTCGTCGAGGAAGACCTGATCGAGTTCGAGCGGCAGCAGGTCGGGATCGGGGAAGTAGCGATAGTCGTGCGCGTCTTCCTTGCTCCGCATCGAGCGCGTGGTGCCGGTATTCGGGTCGAACAGACGGGTTTCCTGCACGATCTGGCCACCATCCTCGATCACGTCGATCTGGCGCTGCACCTCGTGTTCGATCGCCTGCATCACGAAGCGGACCGAGTTGACGTTCTTGGTTTCGGTGCGGGTGCCGAGTTCGGTGTCACCCACCTTGCGCACCGAAACGTTGACGTCGGCGCGCATCGAGCCTTCTTCCATGTTCCCGTCGCACGAGCCGACATAACGCAGGATCGCGCGCAACTTGCGGATATAGGCCCCGGCCTCGGCGGGCGAGGTCATGTCCGGGCGGCTGACGATCTCCATCAGCGCCACGCCCGTGCGGTTGAGGTCGACATAGGACATGGTCGGATGCTGGTCGTGCATCAGCTTGCCCGCGTCCTGCTCGACATGGATGCGCTCGATGCGGATCATCTTGTCTTCAGGAATGCCGGCCTTTTCATCGGCCTCGATCAGCAGCTGCCCCTCGCCCACCAGCGGGTGGTAAAGCTGGCTGATCTGGTAGCCCTGCGGGAGATCGGCGTAGAAGTAGTTCTTCCGGTCAAAACGCGACCACGCGTTGATCTGCGCTTCAATCGCCATGCCGGTGCGCACGGCCTGCCGGATGCACTCGCGGTTGGGCACGGGCAACATGCCGGGCATGGCCGCGTCGACGAGGCTGACCTGCGAATTGGGCTCGGCCCCGAAGGCGGTGGAGGCTCCCGAGAACAGCTTGGCGTTGCTGGTGACCTGCGCGTGGACCTCAAGGCCGATCACGACCTCCCAGGTTCCGGTTGCGCCTTCAATGCGATAATTACTCATCGTCGATAATCTTTCCGTTTTCGTCGAAGCGCGCCTCGCCATGCTTGATACGGCGCGCGAGGTAGGCAGGAACCCAGAACGCCACGATAACCATCGCGATGAGCGGAAGCGCCTCCAGCATACCTACCACCACTTCTCCGGCGCAGCTTCGAAGCCGCTACGCTGTTCGATTGCCAGCCCTGCGTTGAGCACCATCTGCTCGTCCATCGCCTTGCCGACCAGTTGCAGACCAAGCGGCAAGCCCTTGGCGTTCAGCCGCGAGGGCACGCTCATCGCGGGCAGGCCAGCGAGCGAAGCGGGGACCGAGAACACGTCGTTCAGATACATCGCCAGCGGATCGTCGAGCTTGTCGCCGAGCGGGAAGGCGGCGGTCGGCGTGGTCGGGGCGAGGATCACGTCGCACTCGGCAAAGGCCTCGTCGAAGTCGCGCTGGATCAGCGTGCGCACCTTCATCGCCTGCGTGTAGTAGGCGTCGTAGAACCCCGCCGACAGCACATAAGTGCCGAGCATGATACGGCGCTTCACCTCCGGGCCGAACCCGGCGGCGCGGGTGGCGGCATACATGTCCTGCAGGCCAGCGCCCTCTGGCAGGTCGCGCAGGCCGTAGCGCACACCGTCATAGCGCGCGAGATTGCTCGATGCCTCGGCAGGCGCGACGATATAGTAGGCCGGCAGCGCATATTTGGTGTGCGGCAGGCTCACGTCGACCACCTCGGCGCCCGCGTCCTTCAGCCAGGCGATGCCGTCGTCCCAGCTGGCGAGGATTTCGGCGTCGGTGCCGTCCATGCGGTATTCCTTGGGGATACCGACTTTCTTGCCGCGCAGATCGGCGTTGAGTGCTCCGGCCCAGTCGGGCACCGGCGCATCGAGGCTGGTCGAATCCTTCGGATCGAACCCGGCCATCGCGCCGAGCATCACCGCGCAATCCTCAACCGAGCGCGCCATCGGCCCGGCCTGATCGAGCGAGGAGGCAAAGGCCACGATGCCCCAGCGCGAGCAGCGGCCATAGGTCGGCTTGATGCCCGAAATGCCGGTGAAGGCGGCAGGCTGGCGGATCGAGCCGCCGGTGTCGGTGCCGGTCGCCGCAGGGGCGAGCCGCGCCGCAACCGCCGCCGAGGAACCGCCCGACGAACCGCCCGGTGCGAGCACCGCGTTGCCGCCATCGTTGGCCTTCCACGGGTTGGCGACATTGCCGAAGTGGCTGGTCTCGTTCGAGGAGCCCATCGCGAACTGGTCGAGGTTGAGCTTGCCGAGCATGCCCGCGCCCGCGTCCCACAGCTTCTGGCTGACGGTGCTTTCGTATTCGGGCTTGAAGCCTTCGAGGATCGCGCTGGCGGCGGTGGTCTGCACGCCGCGCGTCGCAAACAGGTCCTTCATGCCGATCGGCACGCCTGCCATCGCACCCAGTTCCTCGCCCGCGGCGCGCTTAGCATCCACCGCATTAGCAGCGGCGAGCGCGTGCTCGGGCGTGGTGACGATAAAGGCGTTGAGATCAGCGGCAGCGGCGACATTGGCGTTGAACGCCTCGGCCACTTCGCGCGCGGTGAAGTCCCCGGCGGCAACGCCGTCGCGGATGGCTTTAACGCCAAGGTTGGTCAGGTCAGACACACATTTCTCCGCTCGTGCTGAGCTTGTCGAAGCACTGCTTTTCTTCAGGAGCAGCGCTGGAAGAACAAGGGCAATCCTTCGACAAGCTCAGGATGAGCGGGGAAGGATTGCGGGGATAGACAATCACTCGATCACCTTGGGCACACCGAAAAAGCCGTGCTCGGCCACCGGCGCATTGGCCAGCACCTCGGCCTGCTTGCCGCCGCCGGTGAGCGGATCGGCGTCGATCACGTCGTCACGCAGGCGCAGCTTTTGCGGGATCACGGCGGTCATCGGTTCAACGGTCGAGGTATCGACCTCGCCCAGTTGCTCGACAAAGCCGAGGATCGCGTTGAATTCGGGCACGAAGTGGTCGAGGTCGCCCTCGTCCACCTTGATGCGGGCAAGCGAGGCGATTTTCGCCACCTGTTCACGGGTTACGGACATGTGAGGTGCGTTAGCGCCGGGGCTGGCCGCCTTCAAGCTATTCGGTTGTCGTGACAGTGATCAGAAGGTTCTCTTCGCCTGTCTGGGTAGATGGCTCTTCCGGATCCACCACGAAGGGCAACCCAACTGCCTTTCCATCAACTTCAACCTGCCGCACAGCGATATCGCGAACCTCTACTTGAGCACCCTTGCTGAACTGATCAACTTCTACCGCGCCATAACCGCGAACTCTCGCATCAAACTGCGTCAATTCCTGCCGCGAAAGGCGGAAGTGCTCCACATTGGAGGCCTCCACCAAGGCGACATGCCTCGCGCCTGAAGGGAAGCGACCGATCTCGATTGCGAAACAAGCACTTGCGCAACGCCACCTCTGCTCTTGCAAGAGGTGCTCGAAAGCCGCGCGCATATCGGGATCGGCCGACCGGAGAACGAGGTTGCCGATCCGCTCCGCACTGGAGGCCGTTTCAAACCTGCGCCAGGGCCGCTCGCTCTGCTCTTGCGCGGCTATGGCTAGCTTCGCCACTTCGCCCTCGCCCTTGGCCAGTTTCGCCAGCTCCGCGCGCCCGGCATCGCCAAAATCCCAGCGCAGCGCCGAAAAGTCGAAGTCTTCCGGCTTAACCTCGCCTGCATCCAGCCGCGCAACCTGATTTCGGGCCGACACCGCACCGAAATCCCACAAGGGCAGCGCCAGCACCAGCGCCACCACGCAAACCCCCGCTGCAAGGTGGAGGTTCGCATCGCGCATCCTTGCGCTCCACATAGCCTTGCGCCCACGGATCAGCGCTACCCAGCACGCAAGGCCATAGGCGCAGGCCACCGCCACCGCGATCACCGCCCAGATGCGCTCCGGCGAAAGGCCATGCTGGTCGATGCGGACACCCAGCGAAATTGCCGCGAACACCGACAGCGGCAGAATCACCCCCGCCAGCACCGCCGCCGCGATCTGCATGATCCGGCTGGGCGAGCGGTCCTCGTCCGAGTCACGGATAATCGCATTGGCGAGGATGAAGCTGCCTGCCGCACAGGCGAGCAGGATCGGGGTTGCCGAATCGGTCGCCTCCCACAACGCCTTGCCGCCTGAGGCGAGCAGAATCACGAGGAACACCAGCAGCGCCGCCCCAAAGGGCACGGCGAGGATCGCAAAGACGATCATCACCACGTTCTGCAGCGCGCCGATCACTTTCAGATTGTTGCGAATCACGCCGAGGCCAGCGCCGAACGTGCCGCCGCTCCATGCGAGGCCGAAGGCGCGCTCTTCCATCAGGTCGCCAATCGCATCGATTCCGATCAGGCCGAACAAGCCATCGAGCAGCAACAGCGCCAGCCACGAGAGGCCGACAAAGGCCAGCGCGCCGCCACCGCTCACCGCATCGGCCCAGACATGGAAATGGGTCGCGCGATAATCGGTCGCCAGCCTCGTGCGGTGAAAATCCGCCTGAAACAGCGGCAGCGCCAGCAGCGCGAAAAAGCATCCGGCGGCAAAGGCGAATTCGGTACCCGCGCGGTGCCCGTCGGCGGCGACCACCTGCCAGGCGATACCGCCCATCACGAGCCCGAGCAGCGCGGAAAAGATCAGCGGCTCGGCCAGCTTTTTCTCGCGCAGGGTAAACGCGGCGGCGAGCGCGAAGAACACGATCAGCGCCACAGCAGCTGCCCTGAGCGAATCCTCAGGCGACGCATCGCCGACGACCAGATGAATGAGCAGGCCAGCGAGCGCGCCCAATGCGCCGAGCAACCATGGTCGCGCGGGCCAGTCCTCGATCAGCCCCCGGTCCTCGATCAAACCGGCATCAACGTGGTGGGCTGCGTCGTCCATCTGGCTCGCCTCCCGCCCGTGCGTTTTACTGCGGCGCAGCTTCAGGCGCAGGCATCGCGCCCTCCGGCCCCATCGCCGGCATTTGCTGCTGCATCGCCTGCATCATGCGGTTGTAACGCGCCTCGGCTTCTTCGCGGGTCATGAAGTCGACCATCTCGACATCGAACACGAGATCGGCATTGGGCGGGATCGGCGCGCCGGGAGGCGGCGATGCGCCATAGGCCATGTCCGACGGGATCTCGACCGTGTACTTGCCGCCCTTCTGCATCTGCACCATCGCATCGCGGAAGCCGGGGATCACCTGATCGAGCGCCATCGGCGCGCCATCGGGCAGGATGCCGGGCACCGGCCATGCTGCGGGCTGCGACTGGTCGAACACGGTGCCGTCGGCCAGCTTGCCGGTATATTTGACGAACACCACGTCGGTCGGCCCGGGGCTCTCGCCGCTGCCCTCGGTCACCGTCTCGATCGAAACGCCTGCGGGCATGGCGGCCCAGGCCACCCCGGCGCCCAGCGCGATGGCAGCGGCGACGCCGAGCCAAAGCTTGGTCAGCGAGCCCTTGGCAATCGGCTGCAGCGGAACGCGGGTGACTTCGGTCATGAATCGGGTGTCCTCAAAAGCAAAAGGGCGCGCAAGGTTCAGCTCCACGCCCCTTTGGCCCAGCGGCATGACATGTTCAAGCGGTTCCGGGCCACGCCGCATTGGCTTCCGCCAAAGAAAAAGCGGGCCGAAACCGACCCGCTCTCTCAAACGTAAAGCTTGTTCAGCGCTTAGCGCGAACCGTCACGCTCCGAACGCTTGCGCTCCATCTTGCGGGCGCGGCGCACGGCGGCGGCCTTTTCGCGGGCGCGCTTTTCGCTCGGCTTTTCGTAGTGGCGACGCAGCTTCATCTCGCGATAAACACCTTCCCGCTGAAGCTTCTTCTTCAGGGCACGAAGGGCCTGTTCGACATTGTTATCGCGGACGACGATTTGCATAAACCTGAACCACCTTACAAAATATGTTTCAACAAAGGCGCCGCCCCGCGAAGCGAAAGGCGCGGGCGACACCAGTCAGAAAACCCAATGAAATAAGCGCCGAATCCTTGCGGGATCGGCTTTCTGGGGCGGCCATTAATTCAAAATCGCAGGCTTGGCAAGGATTCGTACCGTGATTGCCTCGGGCACTTTGCGCGCACGGCGGGATGACGCGGGGGCGATCTGTCGCTAAGGGCATGCGATGATCTCCACCCCTCCGCCGCTCTATGCCTCACTGTCGGTAGCCCTCGGCGGCGGCATCGGCGCGCTGCTGCGCTATCAGATGGGCCGCGCCCTTACCCATCTGGCCGGGCCGCAGACCATGGTCGGCTTCCCATGGGCCACGCTGATGGTCAATGTCATCGGCAGCCTGGCCATGGGTGTGCTGGCCGGATGGCTGGCCCGCCACGGGCCGGACCTGCGCGACGGCGGCGAACAGGTGCGGCTGCTGGTCGGCGTCGGCCTGCTCGGAGGGTTCACCACGTTCAGCTCGTTCAGCCTCGAAATGATGCTGCTGATGGACCGGGGCGACAATGCACTCGCCTTTGTCTACGGCTCGGTATCGATCATGGCGGGGCTGGCGGGACTTTATATAGGCCTTATCGTAATGCGGTTGTTTGGATGAGTACGAACCAGTCGGCGGACAGTGTTCGCCAGTTTACCATTGCCGAGGATGACGACGGCGTCCGGCTTGACCGCTGGTTCAAGCGGCACCTGCCGCAGGTCGGCTTCGGCACCGTGTCGCGCTGGGCGCGCACCGGGCAGCTGCGCGTCGACGGCAAGCGCGCCAAGCCCGAAGATCGCCTCGCCACGGGCCAGGTGCTGCGCGTGCCGCCCGGCGGCGAGGATGCCCCGCGCACCCAGCGCCAGAAGCGCGAGCTGAGCGAGGCCGAACGCCACGCAGCCGAAGACATGCTGATCCACCGCAGCAAGGCCGCGCTGGTGCTGAACAAGCCGCCGGGCCTCGCCACGCAAGGCGGCACCAAGACTCACCACCACGTCGATGGCCTGCTCGATGCCTACATCGAGGGCGAGCAGCCCCGCCCCCGCCTCGTCCACCGGCTCGACAAGGATACCTCGGGCGTCCTGCTGGTGGCGCGCACACCGGGAAGCGCGGCGTTCTTCTCCAAGCGGTTTTCGGGCCGCAGCGCAAAGAAGATCTACTGGGCACTGGTGGTCGGCGTGCCCGAGGTGTTCGAAGGCACGATCGAGGCCCCGCTCGCCAAGCAGCCCGGCTCGGGCGGTGAGAAGATGCACATCGACGAGGAGAACGGCCAGCCCGCCAAGACGGTCTACCGCGTGGTCGAACGCGCAGGCAATGCCGCGGCGTGGGTCGAGCTGCAGCCGTTCACCGGGCGCACCCACCAGCTGCGCGTGCATATGGCGGCGATCGGCCACCCGATCGTGGGCGACGGCAAGTATGGCGGGCAGGATGCGTTCCTCACCGGTAGCGTCAGCCGCAAAATGCACCTGCACGCGCGCCGCCTGATCATCGATGCTCCGGGCGGCGAGAAACTCGATGTGACGGCCGATCTGCCCGAGCACTTTGCCGGCTCGATGGAGCAACTGGGCTTCGACCTGTCGCTGAGCGAGGCGGCCCCGGTCGCCGCCCCGCCGCCCGAGCGCAGCGCTGCAGAAAAGAAGCAGGCCGCGCGCCAGCACGCCAAGCAATATCGCAAGGCGCGCAAGGGCGAACGCCGCGGGCGCCGCTCCGCGCCGGTCGGCAAGCCTGCCCCGAAGGGGCGACCGAAACGATGATGGGATTCACGCGGAGGCGCGGAGACGCGGAGAATCTGGCTCCAGTCCGCGCCGCAGGCGCAGCTATTTTCATGCGCGCACAGAGGCACAGAGGCACAGAGAAGAAGGACTATTCCTCCGTGCTTCTGTGCTTGTGTGAGCACTCGGGAAGGAAAGCGCCTACGGCGCGAAGGACATTTTCCTCCTCCGCGTCTCCGCGTCTCCGCGTGAACCACAAGCAGGAGCGCTCCGCATGACCGTCCGCCTTGCCGTATTCGACTGCGACGGCACCCTGTCGGACGGACAGGCCGGTGTCGTGCGCGCGATGGACAGCGCCTTTGCCGAACAAGGCCTCGCCGCCCCCGATCACCACACAGTGCGCCGCATCGTCGGGCTGAGCCTGCCGCAGGCCATGCGCGAGCTCGCTCCGCAGGCCGATGACGACGCCGTGCGCGACCTCGTGGAAAGCTACAAGAGCGCCTTTCGTGCCATGCGCGAGGATGGATCGCTCAAGGAACCGCTTTACGACGGCATTCCCGCGCTGCTCGAACGGCTTCACGCCAAGGGCTGGACCCTTGGCGTCGCCACCGGCAAATCCGACCGGGGGCTGGCCAGCACACTCGCCACCAACAACCTCGCCCACCTGTTCGGCCCGCTTCACACCGCGGACCGCCACCCTTCGAAGCCCAATCCCGCCATGTTGCAGGCAGCGATGGACGATTGCCTTGCCGCGCCCGAAAACACGGTGATGATCGGCGATACGGTCTACGATATCGTGATGGCACGCGCGGTCCAGGTGCGGGGCATCGGGGTCGACTGGGGCTATCACGAGGCCGACGAACTGCGCAACGCGGGAGCCGACGCTGTTGCCACCAGCATGGCCGAACTGGAAGAGTTGATCGGATGAGCGAACAGCCCGAAGCCGATCCCGCGCCCGACCCAGCTCAGGGGCGCTGGATCATGCTGCAACTGATGCGCCTTGGCGGCGTGCTGCTCGCCGTGGGCGGGCTGGTGATTATCGGCGGCGCAATCGCCGGGCCACCTGCACTCGGCTATGGCTTGCTGATCTTCGGCTTGTTCGAATTCTTCGTGATGCCGATCATGCTCGCAAAGCGCTGGAAGTCGCCCGACGAATGAAGCGGTTTTACAAGGATGTTAGCACTGCCCGTGTCGACGGCGGCTGGCAGGTGCAGCTTGATGGGCGTGGCTTAAAGACGCAGGGCGGCGGCCAGCAGATCGTGCCCACCGAAGCTGCGGCGCAGCTGCTGGCGGGCGAATGGGCCGCGCAAGGCGAGAAGATCGACCCCAAGAGCTTCGTGTTCCGTGACTTGGCCGATCTCGCGCTCGACTCGGTGGCGAGCGACCGCGCAGCGACCGTGGCCAAGCTGCTCGCCTACGCCGAGACCGACACCCTGTGTTACCGCGCCGAACCGGGCGAAGCGCTGTTCGAACGGCAGGACGCGTTGTGGGAGCCGCTCGTGGCGGCCTGCGAGGAACGCCACGCGGCGCGGTTCGAGCGGATCAGCGGGATCATTCACCGCGCGCAACCCGAAGCCACCATGGCCGCGCTGCGCATACGGCTGGAGCGAGAGAGCGACTTCACCCTTGCCGCCCTGCTCACCCTCGCCTCGCTCGCCGCCTCGCTAATCACGGCGCTGGCGGTGATCGAGCACGAGGCCGAAGCCGAACGGCTGTTCACCGCCGCCAATGCCGAGGAAGACTGGCAGGCCGAGCTATGGGGCAGCGATTTTGAGGCCGAAAAGGTGCGCGCCCTGCGGCTCGAGGCCTTTTTGCGCGCGGCTGAGTTTGCTGCGGCGGTGCGGGGCTGACCACTTCACCAAGGCCCGCTCGCCCTGAGCCTGTCAAAGGGCAGGCAAATGGCCTGACTAGCGCGTGGCCTTCGACAAGCTCAGGCTGAGCGGATGCCGCGAAGCGCTCCGAGGATTAGGGCTCGCGCTCCTCGGCCTCAGCCCACCCACTCCGCAACGTCCGCGGCCACGGCATTGGCCGCTTCGTTAAGCGCGCGTCCTACATCGCGCGCCTCGGCCCGCACACCATTCACGCGTTGCTCGAACCGCTGCGTGCGCAGCGCGCCGCTGGCGTCCATCAGCATCGCATCGAACACAACGACGGCCGAGCCGCTCGGCGCATCATAGCCCATTTCGACCAGCTCACCGGTTAGCTGAACGGGCGCGGCATAGACAATGTCGCCGCCATCGACGACGAAGCGCTTACCACCCGACCGGATCGTTTCGGCCAGCACGCTGCGGAACAGCTTGGCAGGCTTTTCCACCCAGAAGGCGTTTTGTAGGTATGCGAGCGAGCTGTCAGTCGTGCTGACTGGCACCCGGTTAACATTGAGGCGCTGCGAAGTGGTCGGCTCCATCACCGCCAGCGACGCGCCGATGCTGCCTTCGCGGTCCGCACCTGCCTCGATCCGGCTTTGCGGAGTCAGCGTCAGCAGCTGCTCGGGCGGATCTTCGCCAAAGCTGATGCAGCCGCTCAGCAGCGCGGCGCCCGCTACGGCGGCCAGAAGTGCGGAAAACCGCCGGGTCATCGCAAGACTGTGGCTCTTCGCCCGGTTGCTCATCACAGGGTCTCTCATGGTTCGTAATCCGGCAGCTTGGTCCCACCCACCAGCGCGCCCGCGCCATTGTTTTCGAGCCGCTCGGTGAGATTGCGCAGGCTCTCGCTGGTGCGGCGGATATCCTGCAAGGTGGCATTGGCCGCCGGCAGGGTGTCGCGCTGCAACTGGTTGGTCACCGGCTCGACATTGGCGAGCGTGGCCTGCAGCTGGTCCGCCGCGCCCTTCGCGCTGCGCAAGGTGGTGCGCAGTTCGCCTGCCAGTGCTTCACCCTCTTCGCCCATCATGCTGTTCGCGGTGTTGAGCGTGCTTTCAAAGGCCGCGAGCGTGCGGGTCGACTGCGCCAGCGTGCCTTGCAATTCGCCCATGGCGACCTGCACTTCGGGCGCGGTCTCGGCGAAGTCGGCGCTGATCTTGTTCGTATTCGCTAGGATGCCGGCGATCGATTCCTGATTGTCGTCATCAAGCACGCGGCTGAGGCGGTCGGTCAGCGTCGCCAGCCGTTCGAGCAGCAGCGGCGCGCTGGTGAGGATTTCGCCGAGCGCACCGGGCGCGGGCGGGATCACCGGCACGCCTTCGGGGCAATCGGTGGTCTCGCAGGAAATCGACGGCTGGTTCGAACGACCGCCATCGAGGCTGATGTTCGAAACGCCGGTGAAGCTGGCCGAGACGGTGGCCGTGGTGCCGACGAGGATGGGCGTCTGGCCCTGCACGTTGATGCGGACCTTCACGAATTCGGGATCCTTGTCCCAGATCGAAATGTCCGCCACCTGGCCCACGGGCACGCCAGAATAGGTGACCGTCGATCCCTTCGCCACGCCGCCGACCGACTGTCCGAAGAAGATGTCGTATTCTTTCTGATCGGCCTGATCTAACCGGGCGAGCCAGACGAAGAAGACCGCCGCCGCCGCCAGCAAAAGCAGCGTGACTATACCGACCCAGACGTGATTGGCTCTTGTTTCCATTGCCCGCCCCTATGAACCCTGCGGGTCCGTGTTGTCCAAATGTTTCCCCGCGCCTGCGGTTCCCTTTGCCTGCGCCGCCTCTTTGGTGCTCTGCGCAGCGCGGGCGCGCGGGCCCTTGAAGTATTCCTCGATCCACGGGTGCCCGCTTTCGAGCAACTCGGGGATCGTGCCCACCGCCACCACCTTGTGATCGGCCAGTACCGCCACCCGGTCGCAGATTGCGTAGAGCGTATCGAGATCGTGGGTGATCAGGAACACCGTCAGCCCCAGCCGATTGGTCAGCTCGCGCGTCAGATCGTCGAACTTGGCCGCGCCGATCGGGTCAAGCCCTGCGGTCGGCTCGTCGAGGAACAGCAATTCCGGGTCAATCGCCAGGGCACGGGCAAGCCCGGCGCGCTTGCGCATCCCGCCCGAAAGCTCCGAGGGATACTTACTGGTCGCGGTCTCGGGCAGGCCGGTGAACACGACCTTGTAACGCGCAATCTCGTCGAGCAGCTCCTGGCTCAGCTCGGGATAGAACTGCTTGAGCGGCACCTGCACGTTTTCGGCCACCGTGAGGGTGGAGAACAGCGCCCCGCCCTGAAACAGCACGCCCCAGCGGTTGCGCACGCCGATCACCTCGTCCGGCTCGGCACTGGTGATATCGTGGCCGAACACCTCGATCGTGCCTTCGGTCGGGATCTGGAGGCCGATGATCGAACGCATCAGCACGCTCTTGCCGGTGCCCGAGCCGCCGACTACGCCGAGGATCTCGCCGCGCCGCACGTCGAGGTCGAGGTCCTCGTGGACCACCTGATCGCCGAAGGCATTGCGCAAGCCGCGAATGCGGATCGGATACTCGCCCTCAAACCGCTCGGTTTCGGGGATGTCCTCCGCTTCGGCAGGAGCCGGGGTGGCGGTTTCGTCTTCGCTCATCCCCAGCCGATCTCGGTGAAGAACACCGCAAAAAACGCATCGAGCACGATCACCATGAAGATCGCCTGCACCACGGCCTGGGTGGTGCGCAGGCCCACTTCCTCGGCATTGCCCTTCACCAGCATGCCCTGATGGCAGCCCGATATGGCCACGATCAGCCCGAACACCGGAGCCTTGATCATACCGACATAGAAATCGTGCAGCGGCACCACTTCCTGAATGCGGGCGAGGAAAGTGAGGAACGGAATGTCCAGCATGACATCGCCGATCACCGCACCGCCGATAATCGCCACCACGCTGGCAAAGAAGCCCAGCAGCGGCATCATCAGCACGGCGGCAAGGATGCGCGGCAGCACCAGCGCCTCGACCGGGGAGACGCCGATGGTGCGCATCGCGTCCACTTCCTCGGTCAGCTTCATGGTGCCGATCTGCGCGGCAAAGGCGCTGCCCGAACGGCCTGCGACCATGATCGCGGTCATCAGCACGCCCAGTTCGCGCATGGTGATGCGGCCAACGAGATTCACCGTCAGCGTTTCGGCGCCAAACTGCTGCAACTGAACCGCGCCCTGCTGCGCGATCACGATGCCGATCAGGAAGCTCATCAGGCCGATGATCGGCAGGCTGGATACGCCCACCAGCTCCATCTGCCGCACCAGCGCTTTCACGCGGAAGCGGCGCGGGTGGCGGATCGAGCCGAACAGGGCACCAATCACCGCACCAAGAAAACCGAGCACGGCAACGACGCCCTGGAACCAGTGGACGACCTTCTCGCCGGTAAATTCGGGCACGCGGGTAAAGAACGGCAGTTGCGGCGGCTTCACATCGGCGGTGGACTGCGCCTCGCGCACCGATTCCATCAGCACGTCTGCCTGCTCGCTGGCGCCGACAACCGAGGCGTTATGCGCGTCGACAAAGCGCTGCACCACCCACGCGCCGACCGTATCGACTTCGGTCACCTCGCTGAGGTCCACGGTCTGCACCGGATCTTCTATGGCGCGCAACTGCGGATCGAGCTTGCCGATCGAGGATACGCGCAGAGGCCCGCTGATCACGACGGTCAGGCGCCCACCTGCCTCCTCAATCGTAAACTCCGCCCACTCACGCATGGGCATGCTATGCGGCCAAATGCGCGCGCTTACAAGCGCTGCACGGCGTCATCCCCATTGCCCTTGCGATAAGCCGCTGGCAAAGGCGACGCGTATTTTGATTGGCGGTGCCAGCCCGCGCCCCCGCCCAACCACCCGATAGCTTACGGTTACAATATCGGGTGGTTGGGCGGG